>NZ_JAIXTJ010000050.1 GCF_027483985.1 Flavobacterium sp. | reverse complement strand
TATCCAATATCTAAAATCTAATATCTAAAATCTAATATCTAAAATCTAATATCTAAAATCTAATATCTAAAATCTAATATCTAAAATCTAATATCTAAAATCTAATATCTAATATATACTATGTCAGACGATAAGAAAGTGATTTTCTCAATGCAAAAATTGAGTAAATCGTATCAAGGAAGTGATAAACAAGTGTTGAAAAACATTTATTTAAGTTTCTTTTATGGAGCTAAAATTGGAATCTTAGGACTTAACGGTTCTGGAAAATCATCATTATTAAAAATTATAGCTGGAGTTGATAAAAATTATCAAGGCGATGTGGTTTTTCAACCGGGTTATACAGTGGGTTATTTAGAACAAGAACCAATTCTTGATGATTCTAAAACGGTTATCGAAATTGTAAAAGAAGGTGTTGCTGAAACCGTTGCAATTCTTGATGAGTTTAACAAAATTAATGATATGTTTGGTTTGCCAGAAGTTTATGAAGACGCTGACAAAATGGACAAATTGATGGAACGTCAAGCTTTATTGCAAGATAAAATTGATGCTTCTGGTGCTTGGGAATTAGATACCAAATTAGAAATAGCAATGGATGCTTTGAGAACTCCTGATGGTGATACACCAATCAAACATCTTTCTGGAGGTGAACGTCGTCGTGTTGCTTTATGTCGTTTATTACTGCAACAACCTGATGTATTACTGCTTGATGAGCCAACCAACCATTTAGATGCTGAATCAGTTTTATGGTTAGAACAACATTTAGCGCAATACGCAGGAACCGTAATTGCAGTTACGCACGACAGGTATTTCTTAGACAATGTTGCTGGATGGATTCTTGAATTGGATAGAGGAGAAGGAATTCCGTGGAAAGGGAATTATTCATCTTGGTTAGATCAAAAATCAAAACGTATGGAACAAGAAGAGAAAACGGCTTCCAAACGAAGAAAAACGCTTGAGCGTGAGCTTGATTGGGTAAGACAAGGTGCCAAAGGAAGACAAACCAAACAAAAAGCTCGTCTTCAAAACTATGATAAGCTGTTAAACGAAGATCAAAAAGAATTAGATGAAAAATTAGAAATCTACATTCCAAATGGTCCGCGTTTGGGTACTAATGTTATTGAAGCTAAAGGTGTTGCTAAAGCATTTGGAGAGAAATTATTATATGATGATTTAAATTTTACGTTACCACAAGCAGGTATCGTAGGTATCATCGGACCAAATGGAGCAGGAAAATCTACCATTTTTAGAATGATAATGGGCGAAGAAACATCTGATGGCGGAACATTTAGTATTGGTGAAACAGTAAAAATTGCCTATGTTGATCAATCCCACTCTAACATTGATCCAAACAAATCGATTTGGGAAAATTTTTGTGATGGACAAGAATTAATAATGATGGGCGGACGACAAGTAAATTCAAGAGCATATTTATCGAGATTCAACTTTGGCGGAAGTGAGCAAAACAAAAAAGTTTCGGCACTTTCTGGTGGTGAACGCAACCGTTTGCACTTGGCAATGACACTAAAAGAAGAAGGAAACGTACTTTTATTAGATGAGCCTACGAACGATTTAGATATCAACACACTTCGTGCTCTTGAAGAAGGTTTAGAAAATTTTGCAGGTTGTGCAGTTGTTATCTCACACGATAGATGGTTTTTAGATAGAATTTGTACGCATATCTTAGCTTTTGAAGGTGATTCACAAGTGTACTATTTCGAAGGAGGTTTTTCTGAATATGAAGAAAATAAGAAAAAACGACTTGGCGGAGATTTAACACCAAAACGATTGAAATATAAAAAACTTATTAGAAATTAATTATATATTTGTAAAAAATCCCAATTTATTTTGGGATTTTTTATATTTTTAAGATTTAAACTATATTTTTAGTAATTGCATAATAAAACCGATTTGAAAATTTACAAAAATTTAATCATCCTTATTGCGTTAACCTTTTGTCAGTTAGCAACTAGTCAAGTTCAATCTAAAAAAGAAATTGAAAAAACCTTGATGGAAGCTGGAACGGCTTTTTTTAGTTTAGATGTAGATAAATCGCTTAAACTATCTAAAATAGCTTTAGACAACGCCTACAAAATTAATGATGATGCATTAATGGCCAAAGCCTATAATGTAATTGGACTAAATTTTGAAGAATTTTATAATCCAGATAAAGGATTAGATTACTACCTTAAAGCTTTAAAGCATGCTGAATTAGCTAAAAATGATTCGATTCAAGATTGGGTAAATAACAATATTGGTAGTTATTATTCTTATAGAAAAAATGATTTTAAAAAGAGTATAGTTTATTACAAAAAGGCACTTTATTTTTCGAAGAAAATTAAAGATTCGATTGAGATAATGTATACCAATTTGAACATTGCGTCTGCTTATTTTGCTACCGAAGATTTTAATAATGGTATCGTTTATCTCAATAGTTCTAAAGCTTATATTTTTTCAAGTAATGAATTGGAAGCGAAAATATCTTACTATACAATGATGGGTTCGTATTTTAGTTTTTATAATAATAATGCTGAGGCAGAATCCTACTTTAATAAAGCCATTGCTTTAAGTAAACAAAATACTTCTGAATTTTTAGATTCAAATATTTGCGATGTTTATAACGACTTTTCAAAGCATTACAAAAAAAATAAAAATTATGAAAAAGCCTTTTATTATCTAAATCTTCATCATGATTTAAAAGATAAAGTATATAATGAAGAACGAATAAAGAAAGTAAAATTAGCAGGAAGTGAAATAGAACTTGCTGAATATCAACGACAAATTGATAAAATTGAAAATGAAAAAACCAAACAATCTAAAGATTTAAAGGAATCTAAGTTGATTGTTTTACTTTTTGTTATTATTTTGTTTATTCTACTATTGTTACTTTACTCTTTGTATAAAAATAATGTCTTTAGAGATGAATCTAATAGAGAATTGCAAGAAGCAAATAAAGAATTAAAAATTGCTAAAGAAAAAGCCGAAGTCGCTTCACAACTAAAAACGCAATTTGTTTCAACAATTAGTCACGAATTAAGGACACCACTTTATGGTGTGGTTGGAATAACCAATATTATTCTAGATGAGCATAAAGAATTGGCTAACAGTCCTCATTTAAATTCACTTAAATTTTCAGCCAGATATTTGCTTTCGCTTGTAAATGATTTACTTCAAATAAATAAAATTGAGGAAAACAAAATTACTTTAGAGAGTATGATTTTTAATATTTCTGATGAAATAAAAACTATTGTAGATTCTCTTGAATTTATTGCAGTAAAAAATGATAATCAACTTATCGCAGATATTGATGAAGCTATTCCTGAATTTTTGATTGGTGACAAACTTCGATTGTCTCAAATTTTTATGAATTTAGTTAGTAATGCCTTAAAATTTACGAAAGATGGAATTGTTGAAGTAATTGCGAAAGTTGATCGTATTGAAGGAACAGAACACTTTATCAATTTTCAAGTGAAAGATAACGGAATTGGAATTGCCAAAGAAGATCAAGAGAAAATCTTTGAAAAATTTGTTCAAATCGAACGCAAAGAAGGCGATTACCAAGGAACAGGTTTAGGATTATCCATAGTTCAAAGGTTAACGGAGTTGTTTGGTAGTAAAATTGAACTTGAAAGTGAAGAAGGCAAAGGAACTACTTTTTCATTTACAATTGGTTTTGAAGCGGATGAAACTAAAAAGAATGAAATTATAAACAACATTGATGTAGACTTGTCTTCTAATAATTTTTATAAAATATTGGTTGTAGAAGACAATAAAATAAACCAAATCGTGACAAAAAAGATATTAGAAAGCAACAATTTAAAATGTACCATTCTTGATGATGGTTATGCAGCAATCGAGTTATTGGATAAAGAATATTTTGATGTAATATTAATGGACATCAATATGCCCATTATAAACGGATTTGACACTACAAAGCTTATTCGAAAAAAAGGAATAACCACACCAGTTATTGCGCTTACAGCATTTGACAAACAAGAAATCACAGAACAAGCATTGTCAAGTGGAATGAATGATATTATCATAAAACCATTTGAACAAGCTAGACTTTTTCAAGTTATAAATAACTTAGTAAACAAAAAAAACGTTGATTAATACCAACGTTTTTTATTCTTTTTAGAAGCATCTGATTTTCTTGAAGTACCGTTTTCAGGTTTCTTTTTGTTTCTCAAATCAGGTTTTGCATCCGGATTTGGAACTTCATTAGTATATGGATACGGATGTTCTTTTTCTACCTTAACACTTATTTTTATTAGTTTTTCAATATCTTTCCAATAAGGTTGTTCGTCTTTTGCACAAAACGATATTGCCAAACCACTGTTTCCTGCTCGTCCGGTTCGACCAATTCGGTGTACATAAGTTTCTGAAATATTCGGAATATCAAAATTTATTACATAAGGTAAACTCTCAATATCAATTCCGCGAGCTGCAATATCGGTAGCCACTAAAACTGAAATTTCTTTATTTTTAAAAGCATCTAAAACGCGCTGTCTTGCATTCTGAGATTTGTCACCGTGAATTGCCTCAGCAGTTACATTATTTTTCTTTAATGCTTTAACCACATTATCTGCACCGTGTTTAGTTCGAGTAAAAACCAAAACGTTTTCGAGTTTATCGTTTCTGATGATATGATATAATAACTTCCTTTTATCTTCTTTACCTACAAAATAGACTTTTTGATTTACTTTTTCAGCAGTAGAAGAAACTGGATCTACAGAAACATACTTGGGTTTTCTTAAAAAAGTATCGGCTAGTTCACGAATTGCCATTGGCATTGTAGCCGAAAATAAAAGCGTTTGTCGGTTATCAGGAGTAAGTTTTACGATTTTCTTTACATCATTGATAAATCCCATATCCAACATTTGATCGGCTTCATCTAAAACCAAAAAATGCAAATGATCTAAGTCTATAAAGCCTTGTTTGTGTAAATCTAAAAGTCTTCCTGGAGTTGCGATAAGAATATCAATTCCTTTTTTTAATTGATCTACTTGCGGTACTTGACTAACGCCACCAAATATAACCATCGAACGAATATTGGTATATTTTCCGTAAGTGTTAAAACTTTCATCAATTTGTATGGCTAATTCTCTTGTTGGCGTTACCACCAAAGTTCTAATATATTTCTTTTTAGAAGACGAACCCACAATTCTGTGTAGCGCATTAATGATCGGAATAGCAAAAGCAGCTGTTTTTCCGGTACCAGTTTGAGCACAACCAACTAAATCGGTTCCTTCTAGAATAATAGGAATAGCTTGTTGCTGAATAGGAGTAGGCGATTCATAACCTTCTTCGGTTAATGCCTGTTGTATGTTTTTTAATAAATTTAAATCGTTGAATGTCATAATTGTAATCGTCTTGAACTGTTTCAAGTGACTGCAAAGATAGGTTATATTTAATTAAGCTAAATTTTGATACCAAGTTTAAAAGAAAAAACCATTTTAATTTTACTTTCTTAAAATTTTATCCATTGCTTTTCCTTTAGCTAATTCGTCAACTAGTTTGTCTAAATAACGAATTTTTTGCATTAGTTGGTCTTCAATTTCTTCTACCCGATAACCACAGATAACACCCGTTATTTTTGAAACATTCTCGTTTAATTGTGGTGCGTTTTCAAAGAAGTTTTCAAAATCAACTTTGTTTAAAATAAGTTCATCTAATTGAATTTGAGAGTAACCTGTTAGCCAAAGGATTATTTCATCAACTTCATCTTTAGAACGATTTTTTTTAGCTGCTTTATTAACGTAATGTGGATAAACGCTTGCAAATGACGTAGTAAAAATTCGGTGTTTTTGCATAACATTTATTCCTTTGAGGCAATCCAAGTGCCTTGCATTCCTGCGCCATTGAATATCCAAGTGCCGTTGCCTGTTGTAGTTTGAAAATTTCCAGTCATTTTAATTGTGATATTGAAAGTAGTATTGTTCATTGTTCCTACCAAAACACCATTTTCATTTACCTGACCAGCCAAATTTAAATCGTGATCTGGACTTGACTGTGTAGTAATAACTTTTCCAGAAAAATTTCCTGTTGATGTGATTCTTCCTGTCCAAGTTCCATCTAGATCACCACTAATACTTCCGCTCCAATTACCTTGGTAGTTATTTGGTTTATCATCATCTTTAGAACACGATATAGTAATAAATGCGGTTATAATAATTAGTAAAAGTATAAGTGATTTTTTCATTTTTCAGTTTATAATAATTAAATTAATTCTTGGAGATATTTTTATTTAAATACTTTTCTCTAAGATCTTTTCCGTTCTCCATTAATACTTTATCTGGATTTTCTACAACATAATTTCTTTTTGCAAGTTCTGTTATTGAATCAATAAATTTTGGACCATATTTTTTAACGACTTCTTCATTCATTAAATCTTGATAACAATACGGATTAAAACCATTCAATCTAATACAACTTCTTGCGTATGTTCTTGTTTCGATTCCATACTTTTTTAATATATCAGAAATTTGCCTTGTAAGAATTAAATTATTAGAATTAAAAAATACTAATTTACCTTTTTTGATATCACTTTTGACTCTTTTTATACTGTTTTCACAAAATGTATCGACAGTAATTACTTTTATGTTATTATTTTTTGTCAAGAGATTACTATATTCTTCTTCGTTGTAAACTATTCGAGTACCATTGCTGTCAAATTTTGGAAACTGACTTTTTAATTTTTCTTCGCAAGAAAAAAATAAAAATTGAATAGTTAACAATAACAACAATTTTCTCATAGCTTTATTTTTTATTCTCTTTCGAAATAGATAATCCCAAGTTCCATTTTGATGGATAAATTTTTATCATCAATAGTTACAATTTGAGCATCAATTTCAATTTGATTTACGTTATCTTCTGAAGTAGTAGTTTGAGTAATGGTTTTGTCATCGCTTAATACTTTGTAACTACCTTCAATTGGCGTCGTTTCATTTTCTTTTGTTGTAACAAATTTTCCACTAGAATCAAAACATACTCTTGAATTTTTAGAATCCTTAATTAGTTCTTCTGAAAACTCATCTTTTGAATTGAATTCTATTTTTTTTAAAATCCAACATCCAACTATTTTCTCGGCATTAGTTTTTTGAGCAAATACATTTGTTAATGAAAAAAAAGTAAGCAAAAAAATGATTCTAAATTGTTTCACAATTTGATGCAATTAAAAGTTTTTATTTTTCAATTCTTAATTAAAAGAAAATCCAACTAGTAAATTTATGGAGTTTGTTTTTAATGTTCCACCATTCCAAACATCGACTTTACTGATGTTGGTTAGACCAAGATTTTCTCTTATTTCGATTGAAATAGTTTTGTTATTGTTCAAATCAAAGTTTTTTCCGATACCAAAGGACAGTCCAAAATCATTCTTTTTGGTATCTTTAGTAGTGCTTAAATCAGAAGAATTAAAACCTGAAACATTAAGATCATTTGTAACTTTAGATTGCAATAAAAATCCAACAAAAGGTCCGCTATTCAAATAAAAACTGTCTTCATTAGTAAAGCAATATTTTACTAAAATTGGAACAACTATGTAGTCATAATTTCTTTTTGAAGTAAAATTATAATCCTGAACCGGATCATCAAAGTTTTGTCTTATTTGAATATTGTTGTCTGCTTTTTGACTCTTACGTTCGTAATTGATTTCCGTTCTCAAACTTAATTTTGGATTCAATTGATATTCCAAATTAATTCCGCCTAAGTAAGCAAATGCAGGACTTTCATCATAAACTGGTTTATAAATTTCTGGAATAGTATAACCTCTAAAATTAGAATAGTTTAGTCCGCCTTGAAATCCTAATTTGACTTTAGAATTTTGTGCAAATGTGAAATTGGAAAGAATAATTAGACAACATAAAATTAGTTTTTTCATTGCGATTTTTTATTTTAACTTAGTTCAACTACGGTTTTTGCTTTGATAAAATCGGTTACTAGATAACCAATTAATTTTCCTACCAAATGACTGTTTTTATCGTGGTCTAAACTTGGAGCGCCTTCACAAATATGAATGTAAGCAGCATTTTGATGATTTCCGAAGAAATAAATAAATTGGCGTAGTTCTTCAACAGAAAATCCGCTTAAGGTCATCGCACTGCAAGGTATATTTGGAATCGAATCTAAATCAATTTCAATTCCGTAATGATCATTTTTAATAAAATCTAGAGCAAATTGCATTTCAGTATTAAAATTTTTAGTCATTTTAATTTTCATACTGTCGTATGTATTGTACAGAACTCTGTCTTTTAAAGTTTTAAGTCTGTCAAGAACACTTTTAGAAGTGTAACAATGGTGCAAGCCAAAAATGAAATATTTTTTAAGAAAACCTTCTTCATAAGCATAAGAAAATCCGTTACCACTATGACGACCTTCCAAAATTCTAAAATCAGAATGCGCATCAAAATTCACCGCGTTAATAGGTTTTCCTTTTCCGAGTGCTGTACCTTTTATATTTCCGTACGAATTATTGTGTCCGCCACCAATCACTATCGGAATTTTACCAGCTTTTACGATTACTGAAATTATGTGAGCTACTTCTTTATCAATTTTTACAACTAATTCACTCAATTTTTTTCGGTCTTCGGTAACATTAAAATCTAGATTTTGTACCAATTCCATTTCAGTTGCAACATCTAGTGCGCCCAAAACTACAATTTGAGATCCTTTACAAAAACGATTGTGTTGAATATTGGCAATACTTTTTATGGCGCTATCCCAAGCCGAATTTGCTCCAGGTCTACCATAATTGGCTCTAACACCAATATCTTCGGGAATTCCTAATAGAACAAATTGTTGTTCACATTCTTTGAGAAATTTAGCAATTTCTTGATCTTTGGGAATGGTGACCATTTTTTCTCCAAATTTTACTTCGCCACTTCTATGGTTTGTAATTTTTGATAAATCGGATGCTGTAAAGCGAATAAGTTTTTCCATTAGAAAAATAAATCTTTGTTCAAAAATAATATAATTATGTTAACATACGTTTAGACTACATATAATATTATTAAATTTGTATAAATTAAATCTACAAAAAATGGAAAATCAAAAAGGAAATTCATCATTAAAAGCGGTCATCCTAATACTTTCGTTGTTATTATTAGGAAGTTTATTTTACATCTTCAAATTAACTACAGATACAAAAACACTTGAAACAGAAGTATCGTCTGTAAAAACTGAAAAAGACAATGTTCTTAAAGATTTAGAAGAGCTTAAAGCAACGTATGATGCTGCAATTGCTGAAAATACATCGATGTCGGATGAGTTGATTGAAGAAAGAGAAAAAGTAGTAGGTTTAATGGCACAATTAGAAAAATCTAAAGGTGATAGCGCTGCTACAATGTCTAAATACAAACAACAGGTTGCTGCTTTACAAACTAAAATGACTAGTTTAATGCAGGAAGTAGCTGTTTTGAAAAAGGAAAATAAAACTTTAACGACCAATTTAGACAGTACTAAAGTGGTTTTGACAGAGGCTAAAAATTACAATCAAGTATTAGTTGGTCAAAACGAAGAACTTTCTAAAACAGTTGAAAAAGCTTCTAAGTTATCAGTATTGAACTTAAAAACAGGTTCTTATAAACTTAAAAGTTCTGGTAAACAAGTTGAAACTGACAAAGCAAGTAGAGTAGATATCTTGAAAGTTAGTTTTACTATTGCTGAAAACAGCGTTGCTAAATCTGGTGATAAAACCTATTATGTTCAAGTAATTGACGGAAAAAACAATGTACTTGGAGATAAAGTTACTACAAGTTTTGGTGATAAATCTTTGACTTACAGCTTTACATCGGTTGTGAAATATGAAAATAAAACCGTAGATGTCGTTAGAGATTTACCAGGTAAAGATTTTCCAAAAGGAACTTACTTTGTGAATGTTTTTGATAAGTCTGAATTGGTTTCAAAATCGAGTTTTACTTTGAGATAATCTAATTATTAATTCAAAATAGATAAAGGTGTTTGCTTCGGTAAACACCTTTTTTGTTTATAACTTGCTAGTTTATCAACGCTTTGGTTAGTGCTTTTTAATGTTATTTTGTAATGAAATCCATTCAAAAATGAACAGCAAAAAAAGTATTACCATTTTAATTGCAATCATTGGCCTATTGCTAATGCTTTTGGCAGGAACTATTGGTTATATAATGGGTAATCCAAACACAAACCATTCGGAATCAAATGCAATTATTGATGATAAAAAAGTGATGCAAGAGATTGAAGAACTAAAAAAAATGTATGATTCTAAAATTGCCGATAAAACCAATACATACAATGCATTAGAAGCCGAAAGAGAAAAGGTGCAGTTGCTCGTATCAGAATTAGAAAAAAGTAAAAATGACGCTAAAGCTTTAATTAAATACAAAACCGAATACCAATCATTAGAATCTAAAATGAGACTTTTGGTTGATGAAATTGTTGTGTTGAAAAATAAGAAAACCAATATCACAATCAAGCAAGAAAAACAAAAAGTTGCATCAAAAGTTATACAGCCTAAAATAGAAAAAGCAGTTATTCCCGTAACAATTCCTGTAAAGAAAGAAGTTGTAATTACAAATAAATCAGAACCATCCAAAACTAAAACTGATGATTTTTTTGGAAAGAAAGAACAACCAAAACAAGAACCTGAAGTAAAAAAAACAATTACTATTGTTAAAACGGAAAAACCGGTCAAAGTTTCTTTATCTAATGTAAAAGCTGGTGCTTACGTTATTAAATCCGTATCAAAACTTATAGAAACCAACGCTGCAGGAAAAGCCGATTTAATTAAAATCAATTTCACGCTTAATGAAAACCAATCGGTTACTGCAGGAGAAAAAACTTTATACATTCAAATTATTGACGGAAAAAACAATGTTTTAGGCAGACGTATAACGGAGTATTTTGACAACCAATCGTTGACCTATAGTTTAACAAAAGCTATAAATTATGATAATCAACAACAAGATTACAGTATCGAATTTGTTAAAAAAGATTTTGAAAAAGGCACTTATTTCATTTCAATATTTGACCGAGATGAATTGGTTGGAAGAGCAAGTTTTACTCTAAAGTAATTAAAAATTAGATCCTATTTTCAGAAGTATAATTAAATATAAAATCAAAAAACCTCGTTTAGATTTACTAAGCGAGGTTTTTTTTAAATATTTAGAATCTATTTTAAATTTTTAGTTATGGAATACGAGTTAAAATATCTACATCAGTTATTCCAGAGCTTACAAACTTTACTTTTAAGGTTGTATTAGTAAGTTCCAAAATTTCACCATTAATAGCTGGATCACCAGGATAAGTAATTGTGATGGTGTTATTATTTCTAGAATATGAAGCTGTACTAATAGTTTCCTGACAGTTTGGATTTTCAAACTCGTGACTTTTTAGAACTCCAGCAGCTGTTAATTCAATAAAATCTTTTGTGCAACCAGACTCGTGTTGATAATCGGTTAGTACTTCTTGATTATTGCTATTAATTGTACCGGTTTTTGTAAACTGCCATTTACCAGCAAGTGCTACTGCTGCAGCGTTATTAGAGTCGTCATCTTTACTACAAGAGAGTAATCCTATAGAAAGAACACTGCACAAGAAAAGTTTTTTAAATTTAATCATAGGTTTTGTTTTTTAGTTTATTTATAGTTTATGCAAACAAATATATAAAATTTTAAAATTGAAAATCAATCGTAAAATAATATAATCAAATGTCACTACTTTATCTTATTTCCTTCAATAAATACGCTATCAATTAAATCAGTTCCAAAAGAATAGGGAAGTTGATAAAAAGATGTAACTTGTTTACTAATAATAACATTAGCTTTTTTACCTAAAGTAATACTTCCGTGGGTTTTTTCAATTCCCATTGCGTATGCTCCATTTACTGTGGCTGCATTAATGGCTTCTTCGGGTGTCATTTTCATTTTTATACAAGCAGTGGCAACAACAAAATTCATATTTCCTGATGGTGTTGTGCCCGGATTGAAATCGGTCGCTAAAGCCAATGGTAATCCTGCTTCCATCATTTTTCGTGCTGGTGTATACGGAATACTTATGAAAAATGAACAAGACGGCAAAGCAACTGGCATCGTATTGGATTCTTTTAAAACAGCGATATCCTCATCGGTTACAACCTCAAGATGATCTACAGAAAGTGCATTATGTTTTACGCAAGCAGCAATTCCGTTAATGGCAGTAAACTGGTTTACGTGAATCTTCGGAATCAAACCATAGTGTTTTCCAGCTTCCATTATTCGTTCGGTTTCAGCAACCGAAAAATAGCCAGTTTCACAAAAAGCATCGATATAATCGGCTAAATTTTCGTCGGCTATTTTAGGAAGCATTTCATTGATAATCAAATCTATATAACCCGAATGATTTTCTTTAAATTCAGCTGGAAAAGCGTGTGCGCCCAAAAAAGTAGCTTTGATTTTTATGGGATAATTACTAGCCAATTTCTTTATTACACGAAGCATTTTTAATTCACCTTCAACGGTTAAACCATAACCAGACTTAATTTCGACTGCTCCAGTTCCTTGATTCATAATTTCTTCTAAACGAAGCTTAGATTGATTGTAAATTTCCTCTTCGGATGTTTCGTTTAGTTTTTTTGCTGAGTTTAAAATTCCACCACCACGATTGGCAATTTCTTCATAACTCAATCCGTTAATTCTATCAACAAATTCTTGAATTCTATTTGCGGCATAAACAATGTGCGTATGACTATCGCACCAAGCCGGAAGAACAACTTTACCAGAAGCATCAATTACTTCATCAGTATTGATTTTCGGGCAGTTTTCCATTGGTCCAAAATCAGCTATTAAATCGTCTTTTATCAATAAAAAGGCATTTTTGATAGAAGGTAAAACGGCCATTTCTGCACCTGATACTTTTTTAATAGATGCATCTCTAATTTGAAGTAGCTCTTGTATGTTGGTAATTAAGGTTGTCATTATTAATAATATCGTATTTTTCTAATTAATTTGAAGGTTGGAACGCCGTTTATAATTTTTGTTTGTTTAATCCAATTTCTTTTTCTGTCAAACTTATACTTGAAGTCGATGTTGTAAGTTTCGTTACATTTAAAACTTTCATCGCACTAATTTCAGTAAAAATACTTTTTAAATAATAATAATCTTTAAATTTAGACAAAATTTGAATTCGTGCGAAAAATAAAATATAAAAAAGGTCGAAAAGTGCAGCCTACATTCTTGGACTACACCGGAATACACAAAACTGTTGAAACTGCAATGCAACTATTTGTTTATAATAACGAAGAGTTGATTGAATGCAAAGAATTGACCGTAGCTGAATTGAATGACAATATAGACTTAAATAAAGTAAATTGGTTGAATATTCACGGTTTAAATGATGTAAATTTTATAAAATCGGTTGGCGATTACTTGATGGTAGATAATTTTATGTTGGGTGATATTTTGAACACCACGAAGCGAACAAAATTAGATGAATACCACGACGTTTTGTTTTTTAACATTAAATCTTTGTTACCCGTTGAGAATTCTGATAATATTGCTGTGGAGCAAATTAGTTTTTTGTTAAAAAACGGAATACTAGTTTCTTTTCAAGAAAAAAGAAGTGATTTTTTCAAACATTTGCGTGAAAGAATTCGAACCCATTCAGGAATTGTTCGAGAAAAGAAAGCTGATTATTTGTTGTATTTATTGTTGGATGCCATAATGGAGAATTTTTACATAACAATTGAAAATGAAGAAGATAGAGTAGAAGAATTAATTAATTTATCCAAAACAAGTTCAAGTCCGGCGACTTTAGAACAGATTGAAAAGCATCGTGATAATTTTAATTTCTTGAAACGATCCATAATTCCGTTGCGCGATTCTTTATATTCTATTAAGAGTATGAAAGATGACAACGTTTTTAATTCAATTGAAAAAGAAAATTATAGTTTTTTTGATCGTTTGCATCAAAAGAGTTTAGAATTACTTGAACAAATTGAATACGATTCCACAACCTTAGATAGTGCTTCAAACTTTTATTTTTCGATGCAAAACCACAAAATGAATGAAGTGATGAAAACGTTAACTGTGGTTTCTGTTTTCTTTATGCCATTAACGTTTATAGTAGGTGTGTATGGAATGAATTTTGACAATATGCCTGAATTACATTGGAAATATGGCTATTTTATCATCCTCGGATTTATGTTTGTATTATTATTAGGTATGATAATTTACTTTAAAAAACGCAAGTGGTATTAATTGTTAAGAAAGTAGTTAATAATTATTTGAGATTTATTGCCCAAAAGAAAATTATCAATTACCTTTGACGAGTATATACATTAAATTCTATAAAAAACATGTTTACTTTACAACAGTATTTAGGTTTTTTACTTTTCTTAACCATTTTAACTATTGGTTTTTGGTTGATGATTTTCTTAATTCACTTCGTATTCTATTGGATATTTGGTGCTACAAGAGAACTTTTGAAAGAAAGAAAAGCTAAAAGAGAATTAGAACAAGCTTAATTAGTTTTGTTTTAAAATAAAAAAGTCCCAAGCAATTGGGACTTTTTTTATTGTATGTTATGTGGCTTGATTATCCTGGAAAATCTCCACCATCATTATCTTGATTTCTCTTTGGTTGTCTGTCTCGCTCGTTTTTAGGTTTGTTAAAACGGTAAGTAAACGATAGAGTAACTTGTCTTTCTCTCCATTGCATTTCAGCATAAGAATTGATTAAATTAGGAATATTAGTTTCCATAATTCTTTTTCTTGAATTAAAAACGTCGTTTACGTTTAATGAAACGGTTCCTTTATCTTTAAGAACATCTTTACTGAACGCTAAATTCATAGCAAAAACACCTAAACTTCTACCTTGTGCATTGTTTTGCGGTCCGTTATAAGTGGCGTTAGTTTGCCAATCAATCTTTTTTGGTAAAGTAATTTTTGAAGTTAATCTAGTCGACCACGAACTAGCTATATTATCAAAATTTTGAGTTACTTGCGTATTTTGGAAGTTTGTATAAGTAAAATCACCTTGCGTTTCTACTCTAAAAAAGTTAAAGTTACTGTTTAATTTCCACCATTTGTAAGGTGTGTAGTTTAATGTAAATTCAAATCCTGCTCTGTATTCAGTAGCCAAATTAATTGGAGAACTCACAATAACCGGAATTCCATTTACAAATGTACCTGATTCTCTTCTAACAAACTGAAACGAATCCGTAGTTTTATTTACATACAATGAAGTGTTCAAAGTCACTTTTTCCCAACTTTTAAGAAAACCTAAATCAATAGCATCAGTCATCGCCGGATCTAAATCAGGATTTCCTTGAAAGATGTTAATATTACTTGAATAGTTGCTAAAAGGATTAATTTGTCTTCCTCTAGGTCGTTGAATTCTTTTACTATAACTAATAGATGCGTTAGTTTTATCACTTATTTCATAAGTAAAAAAGGCACTCGGAAAGAAGTTATTGTATCTTTTGTTATTGAAATCACTTGTTGTAATTTGGTTGATATCAATATTAGAATCTTCCCAACGCATACCAAGTAAAACAGAAAATTTACTAACTTTAAATCCGTATTGAGTATAAAGTGCATTTACTTTTTCTTTGTAAACTAAATTATTTGTGAATAAAGTATTTACAACACCTTCGTTAAAAACGGTAACATCTGTATCAAGTTCTGAAAAATCTCCACGGTAACCTGCTTCAAGTTGCATTGATTTTCCGATTGGTAAAACATAATCAGCTTGAATTAAATTACGATTTTGTCTTTGAATACTAATCGTTGCATCAGTTCCTTCTTGGCTATCAATAATAGTTGCAATGTTATCATCACTATTTTTAGAAAATTGAGTATCAATAGTTAGTTTGTGACCGTCTTTTTTAAATTTTCTAATTAAGTTAGATGAGAAATCAACGTTTTCACTTTTTCCATCTTCAAAATTGATACGACTTTGGATGTTATTCAAACTTGAATTTGTAAATTGTCTATCAAAAAACACATTATCTTGGTTATCTCCAGTTGTCTTTCTGTAGTTAACAGTATTTGTCCAAGTTGTATTTTTATCTAAAAACCATTCAGCACCAAAGTTACCATTGTATCCTTTATTGATTCTGTCGTTATCTCTAGTTTCATTAATGAATCTTGGAGCTGTAGGACTTGCATTCAAATATTCAGTTTCTACTAACGAGTTACCCGGATTGTTTCTGTAGTTGTATCCTTGAGTTGTGAATAAATTAAACTCAGTTGTTTTGTAGTTTAAATTCCCACTCAAACCGTGATTATCAGGATAACCAGTGTTGGCAATAATTACGCCATTTAAACCATTAGTTTTACCTTTTTTAAGGATGATGTTTAATAAACCACCGCCACCTTCAGCATCATAACGAGCCGATGGATTGGTAATAACTTCCACTTTATCAATGGCATCAGCAGGAAGCATTCTTAAAGCGTCATTAATATTAATAGCGTTTGAAGGTTTTCCGTCAATTAAGATTCTAACATTTTCGTTACCTCTTAAACTTATGTTACCTTCAGCACTAACAGCAACCGATGGAATATTATCTAACACATCACTAACTGTTCCACCTTTTACCATTAAATCATTACCAACATTGTAAACTTTTTTATCAAGTTTGATTTCAACAGTAGTTTTCTCTGAACGAATGATAACTTCATTTAGTTTCGTACTTTCATCTTCAAGTGAAATAGTACCTAAATTAGTATTATCTTTAATTTCTTTTCCTTTAATTTCAAGTGGTTTAAAAGAAATAAATTCAACTTTTACGTTGTAAGTTGCTGGTGAAGCATCAAAATTAAATTCACCTTTAGCATCGGTAATTCCTCCTGCGGTAATTTTGTTTGTAGTAGTGTTGACTAAAGAAACGGTTGCATACTCAAGCGGTTGACTGCTTACTTTTTCTACGATTTTTCCTGATACTTTAACCTTTTTACCTTCAGGTCTTTGTTGCGAATAATTTAAAAATGTACTTAGCAACAACGCTAAAGTTAAAAAGAATTTAATTTTTTTCATAGTTTGATGTTTATATTTCATAATCCTAATTAGACTACAAAACTAATCCTTCGTTTAACCATCAAATCACAAAGGTTTGTTAAAAGAAGTTAAAGAACGTTAAAGTATACTTTTAACCTTGTCAAATGGTCTTGCAATCACTGCTTTATTGCCTTTCACAGCTATAGGACGTTCCATCAAAATTGGATATTCGACCATTGCATTAACGATTTGTTCATCTGATAAATCCTTTCCTTTGAAATTAGAAATCCAAATAGATTCTTTGGTTCTAACAACTTCTATTGGTTTCAAGTTTAGCTTTTTTATCAAAGTACTTAATTCATTGAATGTTAATGGTTTTTCTAAATACTTAATTACTTCAAACGCTTCATCAGAATTTTCTAAGAAAGCCAAACATTCGCGCGACTTTCCGCATCTTGGATTGTGGTAAATTGTTATCATATATTTTTTGTGTAAATTAAATAAATATTGCAATAATTATAGTATTTTTATTAAAATTTAAATTTGATAAAATTATGTTTTTAGAGCAAGGTGTAAAAAAAGAAAATCCCTTTTGGAAGTACTTGGTTGGTTCGTTAGTAATCTTTTTAGCGTCTGTAATCGGACAACTCCCATTTGGGATAGCTTTGATTTTTAAAACATTTGATGGTGGAGAAATTCCTACAGATAGTGCTGGAATGCTTAAAATGCTGGATTCTAATTTATCTTTATTTTTGATAATGCTTTCTTTTGTTTTTGGATTAGCTGGTGTTTTTCTTGTGGTAAAATATTTTCATAAACAAACTATTTTAGAAGTCACCACATCAAGAAGTAAAATCGATTGGAAGCGCGTTTTCTTTTCTTTCTTCTTATGGGCTTTGTTTACCATTGCCAGTGTTTTAGTTAGTTATTATTTGAATCCTGAAGAAATCGTTTGGAATTTTAAACCTGTTCCGTTTTTGATTTTAGTACTAATAGGAGTAATTTTTATACCGATTCAAACCAGTACAGAAGAATATGTTTTTAGAGGATATTTAATACAAGGATTTGCAAATGGTTCTTTAAATAAAAAATTTATTATTGGAATTTTTTATTCATTACTATTTGTACCAATTTTTTTAATGCTAAAATCAATAATTGCAACAATTATTGATATAGAATTTTTAGCACTTATTTGGAACTTTGTGTTGTTTATTATAACTTTAATAATACTCGTTTTGTTGGATATCTTATTAACAAAATTTAATTTTTTTGAAACTAATTTTTATGAAAAACTATTCAATATTGGAAAAAGTAAATTATTTCCATTGCTGATAACTTCATTTATATTTGGTGGAATGCATTTTTTCAATCCAGAAGTTGATAAAATGGGTAACCTAATAATGGTTTACTATATCGGTACAGGCTTATTTTTAGGAATCATCACATTGATGGACGATGGAATGGAATTGGCACTAGGATTTCACGCAGCCAATAATTTGGTTACGGCATTATTAGTAACTTCTGATTGGTCGGCACTGCAAACCAATTCTATTTTTAAAGATGTTTCTGAACCTTCGGCTGGTTTAGAAATAATTATTCCAGTTTTTGTTGTATTTCCATTATTACTTTTACTTTTTGGAAAAAAATATAAATGGACCGATTGGAAAGAAAAACTTACAGGCGAAATCAAATTAGAAACTAATTCAAACGAAATAAACAATGATTAATCCAACTTACGAAAACGTTCATAATTCATTTAAATTAAATGGATTTCATTTTGATAAAGATGACTTGTGCCGTGTGGCTTACAGTTTTATAAAAGAAGGTGACGATTGGGAAAAACCCGTTGGCGATTTTCTTTTGGATTGGTTCGACGGAAAATCCTATGTTGAAATGAAAACTTCAGGCTCAACAGGAATTCCAAAAACAATTAGAGTTGAAAAACAAGCTATGGTAAATTCAGCTTTAGCTACAGGTGATTTTTTTGGTTTACAACCTGGTAATCGTGCGTTGCAATGTTTACCAGTAAAATACGTTGCCGGAAAAATGATGTTAATTCGTTCGATAATTCTTGGTTTAGATTTAGATTATGTTGCTCCAACATCGCATCCGATGGAAAATTTGGATGATACCAATTATGATTTTGTCGCGATGGTACCAATGCAAGCTCAAAATTCTCTTAAAGAATTAAAAAATGTGAAAAAATTAATTGTTGGAGGTGCAAGAATCAGTAAAAATTTAGAAAAAGATCTTGCTAAACTACCAACTGATGTATACGAAACTTATGGTATGACCGAAACCATAACACATATTGCAGCTAAAAAAGTAGGAGAGAAGGCATTTACAGTTTTACCAAATGTGACAATTAGTTATGATGAAAGAAATTGTCTAGTGATTCACGCACCAAATGTTATTGCAGAAGATACTGTAATCACAAATGATTTAGTAGAATTGGTAAATGAAAACCAATTTTTGTTTCTAGGAAGAATAGATAATATTGTGAATAGTGGTGGCGTAAAAATTATGCCCGAGCAAGTAGAGAAAAAATTAGACGGAAAAATAAACCGCAGATTTTTTATCGCATCCAAAGAAGATGCTGAATTGGGCGAAAAAGTAATTTTGATTATTGAAGGCGAATCCTATGATATTGATAAAGTTATATTTGAAGGTTTGGACAAATATGAACGTCCGAAAGAAATTGTCTTTGTTTCAAAATTTAAAGAAACTGAGAACGGTAAAATTTTGAGAAAAGAGAGTTTAACTTAAATAGATTATTATGAAAAAAGTGGCATTAATTATACTAATTGGTTCCTTACTGTCGTGTTCTACAACGAAAACAAAGGAAACAACTACAACTGAATCAAATGATACTTCAATTGTTTCAGGTGTTCAAGATGGTTCATCTTATGAAAATGCGATAATTATCAAAGCAAAAGATGAAATGACAGGTGTTTCTAAAGTTTATTCAAAACTAAAAGAAATGTATCCAGGTTACAAATTGGTAAGCCAAGGTTCAGGTTCCAAAAACGGAAAACAATATGACACGATGCGAATTATAACTTCAAATGGTGAAGAAAAATCGGTTTACTTTGACATATCAAGTTTTTATGGCAAATTCTAGACTATTTTGAAACTTTTACAAAATACTCATTTGTAAGCACTTCAACCTCGTCTAAAGATTTGATTTTGAATTTCGATTTTTTCCATTTGTTGGTTGGCTCGATTCTAATTTCTTGACCATTAACTTTAATATCAATAGGCATTTTGAAATCGGTTACATCGGTTTTCCATTCAAATTCTAATTTGTTTTTACTTAGTTTTAGTTCTAAGACTGGTATTTTTTTGTAATTCAAATATTGATTGAAAATTGGCGTAAGATCCATTTTACTTTCTTCATTAAAAAAGGCAATTACTGTTGGTGTATCGATGATTTTATGACGGAATGTTTCAGAATATTTCAAAATTGTTTTCCACCACAACTCGTCGTTATTAAAAACGTGACGCAATGTATTTAAAAGTAAAGCTCCTTTTGGATACATATCACCTGAACCTTCGTGATTAACACAACAAGTTCCGATTATTGGTCGATCACCTTGTACATTTTTATGCAATCCACGTGCATATTTCATAGCTTTTTCATAACCATACTGACATTCGATATAAACAATTTCGGTATATTGCGTGAAACCTTCGTGAATCCACATATCTGCAATATCAGCCGATGTGATGCTGTTTCCAAACCATTCGTGGCCACTTTCGTGAATAGTTATATAATCAAATAAAAGGCCAACTCCAGTCATTGATAAGTCACTTCCCATATAACCTTTTTTGTACTTATTGCCATAAGCTACAGCACTTTGATGCTCCATACCTAAATAAGGAGTTTCAACCAATTTGTAGCCATCATTAGCAAAAGGATACGTTCCGAATTTCGCTTGAAAACAATCCATCATTGGTTTTACTTCTTCAAAATGTTTTTTGGCTGTTTCTTCATTATCACGCAAAACATAATAATCTAAATCAAGTCCGTCGTGATTATCGTGAATGTGAGCGTAATCGGCAATATTCACTGTGATATCATAATTGTTTATCGGATTTTTTACTTCCCAATCCCAACGTGTATAGCCGTTTTTTAAATCTTCAGATCCAGTAAATCGGCCATTAGAAACATTCATTAATCCGTTTGGTACAGCAACTTTGATAGTCGCACCAAGGTTAGGTTCATCAGTTTGTGAATCTTTAACTGGATACCATAAACTAGCTCCAGTTCCTTGAACTGCAACTCCAATCCAATGCTTTGATTGTTTGTCTTTTCTAAAAACAAATCCGCCATCCCAAGGTGCATTTTTGGCCACTTTAGGTTTACCAGAATAATAAAAACGAATTTTTTCAGAAGCATTAATTGTCAAATCATTTGGAAAATCAATAAAAACTGCATCAAATTCGCGCTTGTATTCTAGCTTTTTTCCATTGAAAACAATCGAATCAACTTTCATATTTTCAAACAAATCGACTTGAATTTTAGCTGATTTTTCAACTACTTTAAATGAAATATCATTGAATCCTACTATAGTTCTTTCCTCTGGATTTATAGTGATATTTAAATCATATCGTTGCACATCGTAACAAGTACGTTCTAGACGCAAACCGCCTTGCAAAGAATCTCTTCTTGTAAAGTTTTGTGAAAATATAGTTTGAAAACCAATAAAAGCGAAACCAATAATAAAGATTTTTTTCATAACGATAGTATTTGATAGTATATGTAGTTTCTTTTGATGATTTGTTACTAAGAAGAAAATAATAACGGTTGCAACTTTACTTTTTAATTATTTTTTAGAGTTATTTAATTTGTAATATTCTATTTCTTGGTTAATAGTTGAACTAAAAAGTTTTACATTTTTATTGTTCAAATGGATGTGTATTTTTAACAATTCCAATTCACCATGAGAACAATGATCCATTACAAGAATAACTTTATTTTCGAAAATTAAAACAAAACTTTCATTACTTTTAGTAAGTATTTTTTTTGCGACTTTCCACTTTTTTCTTCCGCTTTCATTTAAATTTATATCAATCGCACGATCATCACTTTTTTCGTTAATACACGTTTCATTGGAAATAGCAACATCAAGAAAATCACTGGATGTTAAAATTGGATTCTTTTCAATTCCATAGACAATATTATAGTTTGGATTTATATCATTGACCAATTTACTATCTTTTTCATTTTCAGATAAATAATAAAAACCGTTTTCTAAATTATTTTGTTCTTTTTGATTAAAAGATGTTGTTAAAAAGCAAACAATATTTAATAAAAAAATAATAAACAGTTTTTTCATATAGTTAATTTTTAGATTTTCCAATATCTACCTTGAGTTTGAAAACACTAAACCTGAATCACACCCAAGTTAAACTTTTTCTCAATAGGTGAGTGGTTTGCGGCTTCAATTCCCATTGATATCCAAGTTCTTGTTTCTAATGGATCGATGATAGCGTCTGTCCACAATCGTGATGCTGCATAATAAGGAGAAACCTGTGCGTCATATTTTGCTTTGATTTTATCAAACAATTCTTTTTCTATTGTTTCATCGACCGTTTCACCTTTAGCTTTTAATGAAGAAGCCTCAATTTGTGCTAATACTTTTGCAGCTTGCGTTCCACCCATAACAGCTAATTCGGCACTTGGCCAAGCAAAAATTAATCTTGGATCATAAGCTTTGCCACACATTGCGTAATTTCCTGCACCATAAGAATTCCCCACAACAACCGTAAATTTAGGCACAACCGAATTAGAAACAGCGTTTACCATTTTGGCACCATCTTTAATAATGCCGCCGTGTTCTGATTTACTTCCAACCATAAAACCAGTTACGTCTTGAAGGAAAACTAACGGAATCTTTTTTTGATTACAATTGGCAATAAATCGGGTAGCTTTATCAGCTGAACTGGAGTAAATTACACCTCCAAATTCAATTTCACCTTTTTTAGTTTTAGAAACGGTTCGTTGATTAGCCACAATTCCCACAGCCCAACCATCGATTCGTGCATAACAAGTGATTATTGACTTCCCGTAATCAGGTTTGTACATATCCATTTCAGAATTATCAACCAATCGTTTGATAACCTCCATCATATCATATTGATCTGAACGAGACTTTGGAATGATTCCGTAAATATCTTGTTCGTTTAAAGCCGGTTTTTGAGGTTTTTCTCTATTGAAACCCGCTTTATCGTAATCGCCAATTTTTCCAACAATATTTTTAATGCGATCTAATGCATCTTTGTCGTCTTTTGCTTTGTAATCAGTAACACCTGAGATTTCGCAATGTGTTGTTGCTCCACCAAGTGTTTCATTGTCGATGTTTTCTCCGATAGCAGCTTTAACTAAATAACTTCCGGCAAGAAAAATACTTCCTGTTTTGTCAACAATCATTGCTTCGTCACTCATTATCGGAAGATAAGCACCACCAGCAACACAGCTTCCCATCACTGCGGCAATTTGCGTAATTCCCATACTTGACATTATCGCATTATTTCTAAAAATTCTACCAAAATGTTCTTTATCGGGAAAGATTTCGTCTTGCATAGGCAAATAAACTCCAGCAGAATCGACCAAATAGATTATTGGAAGACGATTTTCCATTGCAATTTCTTGCGCACGGAGATTTTTCTTTCCAGTGATAGGAAACCACGCACCAGCTTTTACAGTAGCATCATTGGCAACAACAATACATTGCTTTCCTGAGATATATCCGATTTTAACCACAACGCCACCAGAAGGACATCCTCCGTGTTCGGCATACATTCCGTCACCTACAAAAGCACCAATTTCAATGCTATTAGATTTATTGTCAAGCAAATAATCAATACGTTCTCTTGCAGTCATTTTACCTTCTGCATGTAATTTTTCTATACGTTTTTCGCCACCTCCAAGTTTGACTTTGGCAAATTTTTGTTTTAAATCAGATAATAAAAGTTTGTTATGATCTTCGTTTTTGTTGAAGTTTAAATCCATAAAATATTGCTTATTTTTAGTTTTGCTAAAGTACGAAAACGTTTGAAAAAAAGAAGTTCTTGTAATAAAATTCAAAATAATATTATTTACCTAGATTTCTTGTAACTTAACATTCTCTTAATATTAGTTGAATACATTTGCACAAAATTATATAAAATGACACTAAACAATATTTTTCAATTTTTTGTACCGAAAGATAAAAAGTTCTTTCCTTTATTTGAACAAGCTGCAGCAAATTTAATAATTTTAGCTGATACGCTGCACGAAGCTGTAAATGCTCCAAAGGCTGAACGTGAAGAATATTTCAAAAAAATAGAAGAACTTGAGGCAACAATTGAAGAAATAACTCACAAAACACACTTAGAATTAAGCAGAAATTTCATCACTCCATTTGATAGAGAAGATATACACTCCTTAATTAAATCTATTGATAACGTGGCCGATAATATGCACGGTGCTGCTAGTAGAATTAGATTATATCAAGTTGATAAAATTACTAAATCTATTAGAAAATTAACTGAGATAAATCTTGAAGCTTGTCAATTAATAGGAGAAGGCATCAAGCAATTGAAAGATATGAGTAATATCAAAATGATTAAGGAAACTTGCAAAAAAATCAATAAACTTGAAAGCAAAGCTGATGTAGTATTTGATAAAGCAGTAGCAGATATTTTTGAAAACGAAACGGATGCTAAAAATATCATCAAATATAAAGAAGTACTTTCAGCTTTAGAAATGGCATCAGACAAATGTAAAAGTGTTTCTAACGTAATGGAACAAATTTCTGTAAAACATTCATAAATAATTTTACTTAAAATTCTCTATTTATGGATTTTACTTTATTAATAGTAATTATATTTCTTGCCTTAGTATTTGATTATATTAATGGTTTTCACGATGCTGCAAACTCAATTGCTACCATCGTCGCTACTAAAGTATTAACGCCTTTTCAAGCGGTTCTTTGGGCAGCATTTTTTAACTTTTTAGCTTATTGGGTTTTCGGATTTGGTGTAGCCGATACTGTTGCAAAAACAGCACACACGAGTAGTATTGATTTAACTGTAATTTTAGCAGGTGTTATTGCAGCAATTATTTGGAATATCATCACTTGGTTAAAAGGTATTCCGTCTTCATCATCACATACTCTTATTGGCGGATTTGCTGGTGCTGCAGTTGCACACGGTTTTTCTGGTGTAACCGACGTTGAACACGCTGGTTTCAGAATTGTAAATTGGTATAAAGTTGCAAAAGAAGGTGAATTATTACCTTCAGGTGTATTTATTGTTATTTTATTTATCGTTTTGGCTCCACTATTAGGAATGATCATTTCTTACTTTATGTCGATTTGGTTAATGTATTCTTCTAAGAAAAATATTTATCCTAAAATCGTGACTCTTATTTTAATGGTTTTAGTAGCTTGGTTTTTAGTTTCTGTTATGGTGAACTATGAAGATATTAAAAAACCAAGATTTGAAAGTCATTTTTGGAGCGTTGTTACCGAACCTCACAATATTAAATGGTTTTTAGTTGCTTTTATATTTTATAGTTTAGCCATCTTTAATTTATTCTTTAGTAGTTTTTCAACAGCTACGGCTGAAAAGGTTTTAAAGAAAATGCAACTTTTATCCTCTGCTGCCTTTAGTTTAGGTCACGGTGGAAATGATTCGCAAAAAGTTATGGGAATTATTGCTGCTGCAGTAGCAGTATTTATTAAAGATAATCCGAATTTTGATTTATCTGGATATTGGTTAGATCTAAACGTAAAACTTCCGTCCGATGCAAATGGTGTTCATTTTGATGGCGTTATGCCCGAATGGATTCCGTTAACTTGCTACACAGTTATCGCTTTAGGAACATTAAGTGGTGGATGGAAAATTGTAAAAACAATGGGTTCTAAAATTACGAAAGTAACAGCGTTTGAAGGTGTTGTAGCCGAATCTGCTGGAGCTTTAACCTTGTTTACAACAGAACATTTTAAAATTCCTGTATCAACAACACATACTATCACAGGTTCGATCATCGGCGTAGGTGTTACCAAGAGAGTTTCTGCTGTACGTTGGGGTGTAACCGTGAAATTACTTTGGGCCTGGGTTTTAACCATTCCGGTTTCGGCTGTTTTAGCCGCGCTAATGTATTATTTTATTAAATTATTTTAGACAAATTATCTATTCATTATATAAACTCCTAAATAAAGTATGCTTTTTTAGGAGTTTTTTTATATTTGCTACTATCAAATTCTAAATAAATGAAATTATTTTTCGCGTTCATTTGTATTCTTTTCTTAAATTTTTCTTGTGCTCAAATTACTATAAATCAATCTAAAATTGATAATGATTTAAAGTTATCTGCTTTGCCTTATTATAGTTTTGGAAAAGGATTAGGATTGACTTCTCCTGATAGTTTATTTCAATTGAACATTCGATTTAGAATGCAAAACAGGGTTACCTATATTGAAAATGATGGTGAAAATGGCGCTTATGATGGACAAATTCGTCGTTTGCGATTGCGTTTTGATGGTTATGTTGGAAATCCAAAATTTCTTTATGCTATTCAATTATCTTTTGCGCCAGGCGATGTTGGCGAAATCAAAGAAGGTGAAAATCTAAATATTATTCGTGACGCTGTTGTTTTTTATCGTCCAAATAACCATTGGAATATTAGTTTTGGTCAAACGAAGTTACCCGGAAATAGGCAACGCGTAAATTCTTCTGGTGGATTGCAATTAACCGATAGAACAATTAACAATGCTCGATTTACAATTGATAGAGATTTTGGATTTCAAGTCCACAATATTAATGAGTATACAGATAAATTCTCCTATAATTTAAAAACGGCAATTTCTTCAGGTGAAGGCAGAAATAGTACTGATAATCCGGATGATGGAATTGCAATTACCGGAAAAGCAGAGTTGTTTCCTTTTGGTGCTTTCGCTAAAGACGGAACCAATTTTGAAGGAGATATTGTTAGAGAAAAGAAACCCAAGTTAATGGTATCGGGTGCATTTCAGCAAAATAACCAAGCACGACGAACGCAAGGACAACTCGGAAATGATTTGTTTGAACCACGAACAATGAAGTCAGTTTTACTTGATGCTATGTTTAAATACAATGGTTGGGCTGCGATGACAAGTTATATGTCAAGAACTACTAATGACAATGCGGTTACTTTTAATCCGTTAAATCTGTCGGAATCAAATTATGTTTTTGTAGGCAATGGATTTGATTACCAGTTAAGTTATAATACAAAAACCAATTACGAATTTATAGGAAGATATTCTATTCAAAAAGTTGGAAATGATATTGAGCAACTTACTCCAAACACTAAACAGTTTAGTTTAGGACTAACCAAATACATTTGGGAACATTCCTTTAAAGTTCAGGGCGAAATCAACTATGATGTTTTAGATTTCTATGATGGAACTTCAAAAAATAACTGGTATGTTCGTTTTCAAATAGAGATAGGTATATAAAAATATAGCACTTCAAATTTTAATGTCCAATGTTAAGTTTTCAGCCAAATCAAAAACTTAACATTGGATAATCGTTTTATGTTGTATTTTTGTTAACATAAATTTACATTGAATTTACACAAAATAAATATAAGATAACCTCATAATGATGAACAACACAGAAAACACAGAAGAGAATAACTTAGAAGCAGTAACTAATTTAGAAGAGTCAGCAATTGTTTCGACGGAAACTAAAGCTGAAGAAGTAGCTGCTGAAAAACCTAAAACACGAACTAGAGCGCCTAGAACAACAACTCCAAAAGCGACTCCAACTCGAACAAGAACAAAAGTTGTTAAAGAAGCAACAGTAACCGAAGTAAAAGCAGAAGAAGTTTTAGAGGAAGCTACATCTGGAAATACAGATAACATTGAAATTATTAATGATTCAGAAAAAGAGAAAAAGTCTAAAGCTAAAGAAAAAGCAAAAAAGAAAGCGGTAGCCAAAAAAGAGACTCAAAAAGAGAACGATAAGGATAAAAAGAAAAAAGCTAAGAAGAAAGAGAAAGCTAAAAAACAAAAAGCTAAGGATAAAGCCAAAGCTAAAAAGAAAGAAAAAGCAAAGAAAAAAGCTAAAGCTAAAAAGAAAGCTAAGGCAAAAAAGAAATAATTAGAAAGGGATAAAAGTATTTACTTCCTTTAAAAGTACCAAAAAGCCATCTTAATTAAGGTGGCTTTTTTTTATTCAATAACTATATAAAAATACAAAAGCCGATCTGGAGCGATCGGCTATTGTGGTGAGGTGTAACTTCCTTTCGGAATCCTCGATGCAAAAGTAAGCTAATATTTCGAATAAATTCATAATTTTTTATTAAACTTTATTTAACTGCGAATAATTCAACTTTTTTCAAATTATATTTGTTCAAATTAACTAAACTAAATTTTATGATTAAAAAATCTCTTCAGATTATTTTTTGTTTAGCTCTTTTGTCAAATACAACAAGTTTTTCACAAAAGAATGACAAAAAGAAAGGCAACACTCCAGCTCCACCAATTGCTGCGGAAGCCAAAAAACCAGATGCAAAAAAAGAGCCTAAACCTTATAAAAAGGTTATTGATTCTACCGCTGTAACTCAAAAAGGTTTAATTGATGTACACAAAGTTGGTGACAAATATTTATTTGAAATTTCTGAATCATTATTAGGTAAAGAAATTATGACCATTACAAGATATTCTAAAACACCTGCTGGTGGAGGAATTTTTGGTGGTGAAGAAATTAATCGTCAAGTGGTGCGTTTTGAGAAAGGAATGAACAACACGATTTTATTACGTTCTATTACGTATGTGATTACAACTCCTGATGAAAATAAGCCAATTACAAAATCGGTTAAAAATTCGAGTGCTGATCCAATCATTGGTATCTACGATGTTTTAGCCTACAAAAAATCAGAATCAGGAAAAGAAAATGAAGCTAGTGTTATAGATATGACAGCGGCTTTTGATTCGGATACTCAAATTTTTTCATTGAATCCGGTAAACAAGCAATTGCTAAGTATTCAGGCTTTTCAAAAAGATAAATCGTTCATTCAATTTGTAAAAAGTTTTCCGATAAATACTGAAATAAGAACTACAAAAACTTTTTCAACCGTTGCTCCTCAAATTTCAAGAAATCCAACGCCTAAAATTGGAACTGATTTTCCTGCTGCGTTAGATGCTGGAGTGGTTACAATGGAAATAAATACTTCATTTATTTTATTACCAGAAAATCCGATGCGCAAGCGTGCTTTTGATAAAAGAGTAGGATATTTTGCCAATGGATATGATGTTTTTGAAGAAGATTCTCAAAAAGCAGATTCAGAAATTTTTGCTGTTAGATGGAGATTAGAACCAAAAAATGCAGAAGATGCTGAAAAGCAAAAGCGTGGAGAATTAATTGAACCTAAAAAACCAATTGTTTATTATTTAGATCCAGCAACTCCTGATAAATGGAAGCCTTTTATCAAGCAAGGTATTGATGATTGGCAAGCTGCATTTGAATTTGCAGGATGGAAGAATGCCATTCGCGGCGAATATTGGCCAGAAAACGATCCAACAATGAGTCTTGAAGACGCTCGTTTTTCGGTTGTACGATATTTTGCAGCAGAAATTCAAAATGCTTACGGTCCAAATGTACACGATCCAAGAACAGGTGAAATTATGGAAAGTCATATTGGTTGGTACCACAATATTATGAGTTTGTTACGTGACTGGTATTTGATTCAAACCGCAGCAGTTGAACCTAAAGCGAGAAATAAAAAGTTTGATGACAAATTAATGGGTGAATTAATTCGATTTGTAGCTGCTCACGAAGTTGGACACACACTAGGTTTACGTCACAATATGGGTGCAAGTAACGCTACGCCTTTAGAAATGCTAAGAAATCCGGAGTTTCAAAAGAAAAACGGACATACTTCTTCAATAATGGATTATGCAAGATTTAACTATGTTGCGCAACCTGAAGATGGTGTTACTGATTTGTTCCCGAGAATTGGCGATTACGACAAATGGGCGATCAAATGGGGTTATTCTTATTTTAATGATGCCAAATCAGAAGATGCTGAGAAAGCATTGTTAAATGAAATGACCAAAGAGGCTTATAAAAATCGTAGATTATGGTTTGGTACAGAATCAAGTCCGTTTGATCCACGTTATCAAACTGAAGATTTGGGCGATAATGCAATGAAAGCATCAGAATATGGAATCAAAAACCTAAAAAGAATTTTGCCAAACTTAATTGAATGGAGCAAAGAAAAAGGTGAGGACTATTCTGAACTAGAAGGTTTATACAATTCTTTAATAGGTCAATTCCGTCGCTATACGGGTCACGTTACCAAAAATATTGGTGGAATTTATGAAAATCCTAAAACCTATGATATGGTTGGAAACGAATATGAAGTGGTTCCATCGGCTATCCAAAATGAAGCTGTTGCTTTCTTAAATGAGCAAGTATTTAAAACGCCAACTTGGTTATTAGATCAAAATATTATCGCTAAAATTAGTCCAGATAATGGAGTAGAATTAATGAAAAGTGTTCAAGATGGAACATTATCTAATGTATTATCGCTTGACAGAATGGCGCGATTAATAGAAACTTCCTCTTTAAACAAAGCAAACTATTCTGTAGATGAATTAATGACAGATTTAAAGCGCGGTATTTTTTCTGAATTAAAAACTAATGCAGCCATTGATGTATACAGAAGAAATTTGCAAAAAGGTTTTGTAACAAAATTAATTGATGCCATCAGTTTAGAAAGAAATGTAACTGCCAATTTCAACGGAAGAAGAATTGTTATTGCCGATACCGATTTACCTTCGATTGCAAGAGGACATTTGGTTGAATTAAGAACTCAATTAAAAATTGCTTCAACAACTGCAACCGATAGATTAAGCAAATTTCATATTGCTGATTTAGTGGCAAGAATTGACAAAGCATTAAATCCGAATAGGTAATCAAAATTCTTATAAATTTTAAATCCCCAAATAGTTATAAACCGTTTGGGGATTTTTTTTACTTAGCCGTTAATGTATTTCAATTAATGATTTCCAAAAGTTACTATTTTAACTTCACAAATCTTTTTTTAGAACAATTTATATTTCAAGTTTAATGACATATTTTTGAAAGTATCCGAAACATCTTCATTTGAAACCGTTTTTAATTCTAAATTACTATACTGAACAAGTTCAATGCTTATTTTATTAAATTGATATCCAATTCCTAATAGGAAATTAAATCTATTACCTTCGTAATTTATAGTTCCTTGTCTTTCAACATTAAGTTCAGATTTTTTACTTATAAAAGTTAAATTCATACCAAAATTAAGAAATAACTTTGATTTAGGTGAAAAATGAAAATACCTTCTTCCTGCAATTGGAATATTTAAATAATTTAAATTAGCCGAAACTGCATAATACGGAGTAATATATTGTGGATAATATAGAGTAGCATTTCCATCATAAGTATTGTAAGTAGGTTGAATATAGAATGACCAATTATTATTGTTAAAAGGTAGTATAAATTCAATTTCACCACCAAAGGATAATGAAACTTCTTTTGATAAATCGTGACTACCATTAATATTTCCGAATTTTCGATAAATATTAATGGAACTATTATTTATTCCTATTACAGGTTTAAAATTAACTTTAATGGATTTATCTTTAGCAGCGAAGCTATTATTTGCAATTCCGTTACAACTGTTAGCTTTAATAAAAAAATCTGCCAATTTATTTTTTCTATATTCTAAATTAGCAGCATTTAAAATTATGTTTTCTGGACAAGTAACCGTTTTATTAAGTTCAATTTTATAAGCTTCATTACTGTAAACATTAGTTTGACCACTGTCAGAATTCATATATCTTTTATAAACTAATTGTTTAATTTCTGAATTATCAACTTTATAAAAAAAGCGCTCTGAAATAGCTTCACTTTCAAAGTTGTATAAGGAATATTTACCTTCAACTAAGACTTTTAAAAATACAGTAAAACTTTTAAAAATTGGCTCTTTGGACTTCGTTAAAGTATTGTAACCACCATCAGGAGAAGTATCAATATCTACTGTTTGTTTGATAAACTTTGATTCATTATCAATAGAAAATTCTTTACATTCTTGAATTGTAATATCTATATTTTGAGAATCTAATGTTTGCTTAGTTTCAATTTTTGTTGGATTGTTTTTCCAGTCATAATTTTTAATGTAGCAATCAACTTTAGTACCATTATTAAGAATATAATGTCCTTTTTGATATTTGTTTTGAGCCACCATTATAGAGGTGAAAAATAAGAGCAAATAGATTTTTGTTAGTTTCATAAATATTTTGGTTTGAGTTAAATTAGATTACTCTTCTTTTTGTCCCATCATCATTAAATAGGCTTTTAAAAACTCGTCAATTTCACCATTCATTACACCATCAACATCGCTAGTTTCTTTTCCTGTTCGAACATCTTTGACCAGTTTGTAGGGTTGCATTACATAATTTCTTATTTGTGAACCCCATTCAATTTTCATTTTTCCTGCTTCAATATCGGCTCTTTGTGCTAATTGTTTTTTTAATTCAATTTCATACAATTGTGAACGTAACATTTGCATAGCACGATTTCTATTATCGTGTTGCGAACGAGTTTCTGAGCACTGAATTTGAATTCCGGTTGGTTTGTGAACTAATTGTACTTTGGTTTCAACTTTATTTACGTTCTGTCCACCAGCACCACTTGATCGCGCCGTTGTAATTTCAATATCAGCGGGATTGATTTCAATTTCGATAGTATCATCAACCAAAGGATAAACATAAACAGAAGCAAATGAAGTATGCCTTTTAGCATTGCTATCAAATGGAGAAATTCGAACTAATCGATGTACGCCATTTTCTCCTTTGAGATATCCAAAAGCAAAATCACCTTCAATTTCTAGCGTAACGGTTTTAATTCCGGCAACGTCTCCTTCTTGAAAGTTCAATTCTTTTATTTTAAATTTTTGCTTTTCGGCCCACATCAAATACATTCGCATTAACATTGAAGCCCAATCGCAACTTTCTGTACCGCCAGCACCAGCAGTAATTTGCAAAACAGCACTCAAATTATCACCTTCATCAGATAGCATATTTCTGAATTCAATGTCTTCGAGATGTGTTCTTGTAAGTTCAAATTGCAAATCAAGCTCTTCTTCTGAAGCATCACCTTCTTTATAAAAGTCATAAGTCATTTGAAGTTCTTCAGTAAGCGAATGTGCTTTCTCAAAATCTTCTACCCATTTTTTCTTAGAGCGAAGGTTTCTGACGAGAATTTCAGCTTCTTTGGCATTGTTCCAAAAATCAGGTGCGAAGGTCTTTTCTTCTTCGTTGTTTATTTCGATAAGCTTGGCATCAATGTCAAAGATACCTCCTCAACGCACCAAGACGTTCTACAATACCTTTAATTTGTTCGGTATTTGTCATAAATAATGTAATTTTGTAGTCACAAATATAATGCATCAGAATTTGATATGGAAATAAATTTAATAAGTGATACGGTAACTAAACCAAGCAACGAAATGTTGCAGTTTATGTTTAATGCTAAAGTAGGTGATGATGTATACAAACAAGATCCAACTGTAAATGAACTAGAAGCTGCTGTTGCTCAATTATTTGGAATGGAAGCAGCTTTGTTTTTTCCGAGTGGAACTATGGCAAATCAAACGGCAATAAAACTTCATACGAATCCAGGAGAACAAGTAATTTGCGATAAATATTCCCATATTTTTCATTATGAAGGTGGTGGCGCGTCATTCAATAGTGGCGTTTCCTGCTGTTTAGTTGACGGAAAACGCGGAATGATTACCGCTGATTTAGTAAAAAATGCTATTAATGATCCTGAATTTTATCACGCACCTTTGAGTACTTTGGTTAGTATCGAAAATACAACTAACAAAGGTGGTGGCGCTTGCTATGAAATTGGTGAACTGAAAAAAATCAAACAAGTTTGCGTTGAAAATAATCTTAAATACCATTTAGATGGTGCACGATTATGGAATGCAATGGTCGCTAAAAAACAACATCCAAAACAATTTGGAGAATTATTTGATACTATTTCGGTTTGTTTATCTAAAGGACTTGGTGCACCAATTGGTTCTTTATTATTAGGAACAAAAGCAGATATGAAACGTGCTTTGCGAATTAGAAAAATTTTAGGTGGTGGAATGCGTCAATCGGGCTATTTGGCCGCTGCAGGAATGTATGCTTTGCAAAACAATATTTTAAGATTGGAGGAAGATCACAAAAGAGCAATAGAACTGGGCGAACTTTTAAGCACACTTTCGTGGGTTGAAAAAGTAGAACCAATTGAAACTAATATTCTTATTTTTTCAGTGAGAGCAAGTCTTGAAGAAAAATGGGTGATTGAAAAATTAAAGCAAAAAAACATCCACATAAGTTCAATGGGACACGGAAAACTAAGAATAGTAACCCACTTAGATTATAAACAAGTGATGCATAACTATGTTATGGAAGCACTTGCTAAAATTCAATTCTAAAAATACCAAATTCCAATTTTTAATTATTGAAAATTGGAATTTGAAATTTAATTTTTGGACTTTATTTAAACATATCCATTCCAGGAATATTTGGCATTCCTTCTTTTGCAACAGCTGCAAGTTCAGCTTCATTTACATTGGTAGCCTTTGCAATAGCTTTGTTCAAAGTTAAAATCAGGTAATCTTCTAGTTGTTCTTTATCTTGCAATAAACTTTCATCAATTTCTATTGATTTTATCGTTCTATTGGCAGTTAACGTAACTTTGAGTAAATTATCGCTACTTTTTTCATCAACCAAAACCGTATCTAAACGTTTTTTAGTTTCTTCAATTTTTTGCTGGGTTTCTTTAAGTTTTCCCATCATTCCCATCATATCTCCAAACATAATATTAAGTATTTAGTAAGGCAAATTTAGGAAATTCATCTTAAAAAATCATCTTCAAAAATCAACTTCAAAAATCAACTTCAAAAATCAACTTCAAAAATCAACTTCAAAAATCAATTTCAAAAATCAATTTCAAAAATCAATATACAACAATACAATATACAATCATGCATAATGAAATAGTGGAACAAAAAATGTCAATAACAATGTTAATATCAATATCAATAGTTAACATTTATTAAAGACTAGTTTGCAATACATTTGCTTTGAATTTTAATACAATTATGAGTACAAAAATACAACCGCCCATTGCTAAAATAATTCCGCATACTCTTGAAAAGCACGGTCACGTTAGAACCGATAATTATTATTGGTTAAATGATAGAGAAAATCCTGAAGTGATTGATTATCTTAACAAAGAGAACGATTATTACAATCAGTCAACAGCTCATACCAAAGATTTTCAAAAGGATTTATTTGAAGAAATGAAAGCTCGAATTAAGGAAGATGATTCCTCAGTTCCTTATTTTTATAATGGTTATTTTTACATCACCAGATTTGAAAAAGGCAAAGATTATCCAATTCATTCTCGCAAAAAAGGTTCGTTAGATGCCGAGGAAGAAATCATGTTTGATTGCAACGAAATGGCTAGCGGATTTTCTTATTTCAATTTAAACGGAATCAGCATTAGTGAAGATAATAAATGGGTATCTTATGGTGTTGATACTGTTTCTAGACGTCAATATACAATTCAAATAAAGAATTTAGAAACGAACGAAATTCTGCCATTAAAAATTGAAAACACTACTGGTGGAGCAACTTGGGCAAGTGACAATCAAACGTTATTTTATTCAAGAAAAGATGATGTAACATTACGACCTGATAGAATTTACAAACATAAACTAGGAACAAATCCTGAGGACGACAGTGTAGTTTATTTTGAAAAAGATGATACTTTTAATGTGTCGGTTTATAAATCGAAATCTAAAAAATACATCATTATTTCGTCTGAAAGCACCTTAACATCTGAATTTCAAATACTTTTATCAGCTACGCCTGATGCTAAATTTAAAATTTTTCAAAAACGTACGCGTGAGTTAGAATATTCTATTTCGCATTATGAAGATAGTTTTTATATCGTTACCAATAAAGATGATGCTACCAATTTTAAAGTAATGAAAACTCCTGAGAATAAAACATCTAAAGATAATTGGGTAGATTTAATTCCGCATAGAGAAGACGTTTTATTAGAAGGTATTGATATATTTAAAGACTATTTGGTGGTTTCTGAACGATTTGATGGTTTAAATAAAATCCGAATTATGCCTTGGAGTGGAGAAGGAGAATATTATTTGCCTTTTGAATTAGAAACTTATACGGCTTATACCACTACAAATATCGATTTTGATACCGAAATTCTACGTTATGGCTACCAATCAATGGCAATTCCGTCATCGGTGATTGATTTTAATATGCGAACTAAGGAAAAAACCATCTTAAAAGAGCAAGAAGTTTTAGGAGGAAAATTTGATAAAAATAATTATTCCGAAGAACGTATTTGGGCTACAGCCGAAGATGGAACTAAAATTCCGATTTCAATGGTTTATAGAAAAGGAGTGGAGCTAAATGGTAAAAATCCATTTTTATTATATGCTTATGGTTCTTACGGAATGACAATGGAACCTTATTTTTCAACTACGCGATTGAGTTTACTTGATAGAGGATTTATTTATGCTATTGCTCATATTCGTGGTGGAGAAGATATGGGTAGAATGTGGTATGAAGACGGAAAATTGTTAAAAAAGAAAAATACTTTTACCGATTTTATTGATTGTTCTAAACACGTTATTGCTCAAAAGTATACCTCTGCTGAGCATTTATATGCCGAAGGTGGATCAGCTGGAGGATTATTAATGGGAGCAATTATTAATATGAATCCTGAATTGTATAATGGTGTCATTGCTCAAGTACCTTTTGTTGATGTAGTTACGACAATGTTAGACGAAACAATTCCGTTAACTACAGGAGAATATGACGAATGGGGAAATCCTAACGTTAAAAAGTATTATGAGTATATGTTGTCTTATTCACCTTATGATAATGTAAAAGCACAAGATTATCCAAATTTATATATAGCTACCGGATTGCACGATTCTCAGGTACAATATTGGGAACCAGCAAAATGGGTAGCCAAATTAAGAGCTTTAAAAACCAATTCTAATCAATTATATTTTGATGTAAATATGGATGCAGGTCACGGTGGTGCATCTGGAAGGTTTGAATCCCTTAAAGAAGTTGCAAAAGAATTCAGTTTTTTGTTAGATTTAGAAAAAGTTAAAAATTAATTTATTAAATTTGCAAGGTTTTGTGGCAAGCTAATTTTAAATATTTGCCCCGACACTAATTTTTTATTTATGAAAGAAGAAATAAAAGCCTATAATAATGTTTTGGAATTGATAGGAAACACACCTCTTATTAAGCTGCATAAAGTAACCGAGAATTTAGAAGGTAACTTCTATGCCAAAGTTGAAGCTTTCAATCCAGGACATTCTTCAAAAGATAGAATTGCATTATACATTATTGAGGAAGCTGAAAGAAAAGGTATTTTAACTCCAGGCGATACCATCATTGAAACTACTTCGGGTAATACAGGATTTAGTTTAGCAATGGTTAGTATCATCAAAGGATATAATTGCATATTAGCCGTAAGTTCAAAATCGTCTAAAGACAAAATTGATATGCTTCGTAGTTTAGGAGCAAAAGTTTATGTTTGCCCAGCACACGTATCTGCAGATGATGAACGCTCTTATTATAATGTAGCCAAACGTTTGCACGAAGAAACTAAAGGTTCTGTTTATATCAATCAATACTTTAATCAATTAAATATTGATGCGCATTACTTAACAACTGGACCAGAAATTTGGGAACAAACTTCAGGTAAAATCACGCATTTAGTTGCTTGTAGCGGAACAGGAGGAACAATTTCTGGTATTGCAAAATTTCTTAAAGAAAAAAATCCAAATATTAGAATTCTTGGTGTTGATGCCTTTGGTTCGGTTTTGAAAAAATACCACGAAACCAAAGAATTTGATAACGATGAAATTTATCCATACAGAATTGAAGGTTTAGGAAAGAACTTAATTCCAACAGCTACCGATTTTGAATCAATAGATAAATTTATGAAAGTTACCGATGAAGAAAGTGCACATACTACAAGAGAAATAGCTAAAACAGAAGGTTTATTTGTTGGATATACATCTGGTGCAGCTTTACAAGCGGTGAAACAATTCGCAGAAGAAGGTGAATTCACATCTGAAAGTAATGTTGTGGTAATTTTTCCAGATCACGGTTCAAGATACATGAGTAAAGTATTTAGTGACGATTGGATGAATGAACAAGGGTTCTTTGACAGTATCAATGCCGAAGAAGTACAAAAAATAGAATTTATCAAGTAATAGTTTGCTTTTTATATAAAAATAAAAACTCCAATATAACATTGGAGTTTTTTTATGGCATTGAATACCGAATTTCTAAATTATTTTAAAAAATAAATGATTTTTAAATTTTCTTTTTTACTGAAATGACATAGGTACAAAACGGATGATTATTTATATTGATATGAAAATCATACAAACCAGCTTTGGCGAAAGAATACTTTATTTTTAGTGTATCATTTTTCAATTGTTCTATTTTTGGTTTAATGAGTTGCGTATTTTTTCCAGAATTTATTTGAATATAAATAGTATTTACATCAATTCCTTTTAAATCTTTAACGATGAAATAAAGTTCTTTGCTTTTTTCTACTTCCAAACGCATTAAAGCTGGTTCCATTGGGAAAATGGAATATTTATAAGCATTATCATAAATAATTGGCGAATTAAAAAAATCGGATATCGGTATACTATTATTCAATAATAACCAAGAACTATCATTTGGTAAATGATCTTTTGCAAATAATTCAGGTGTTGCTAAAAAATAACCATCATTGTAATCAAATTCAAAAGCATAATTTCCCAAATTAAAGGCTCCACTTGACCAAGTAGCATCGCACAAATACCACTTATCGTTGAGTTGAACCGCATTCCAAGTATGATTTGGAAATTTCAATTCAGAGGTTGCTGTATTTTCATTTCGACCATAACCATCAACTAGTTCACATTTAATATTAGCCAAATTTGCTAAGTTTTTTTATCAAATAGGCATAACCAGTACATATCGTTTTCTTCTCTTTTAACAATTTTATAAAGACTTGTTTGCTAAACCCAGCATTCCATTTGTATTGTTCTATAGTATCCTTTTGAAATTTTACTCTTTTTGAATGATTTTTTCTATAACCGTAATAATCATTTTCAATATTGGTGCAAACCCAGGTATAAATGGCTCTAAATTTCTCAACATCAGAAGTCAAACTGTTAGTAAGATTATAGGCCAAACCTGGCAAATTGGATAAATCAGCACCTTTCAAATTCAAAGCAATTTTATCTGCATTTTCAAAATTAACCGATTTAAAATCTGATAATTGAGCTTCAATATTTGTTTGAAATAAAAAGAAAAGCGCTGAAAAAAACCACTTAGTCATTTGTAAAAAGAGATTTTATTTTCTGAAAAACGGTGCGTTTAGATTTATAAATTTTATCAGTTGAAACTTCTCCTAACATTATGCGCTCATAAGTATCAAGCTTAATATTTAAATTGATAGTATCCGATTGATTTTGTCTTGAAACTTTAATTTCTTGATTTTTATATCCAATATAAGACACTATTAATACATCATCGGTTGTTAATTGTTGCGGAAATGTAAATTTGCCTTGCGAATTGGTTTGAACACTAATGTTTTTATTTTTTACGTAAATATTTACATCTGCCAAAGGTCCAATTTCATTAGAAACTATACCCGAAACTGTAAATTTATCATTTGAATCCATTTGATTTGACTCTTTAGAAACTGCAGTTTTTTCTTTTTGTACTACTTCAGATTTACTACTTTTTTCTTGTGCATAACTCGTAGTAAAAGCCAATATTGATAGGAGTGAAAGTCCAAAAATACTAGAAAGAAAAGGATTTAGTTTTTGTTTAGCTACATCCGAATAACTTTTTAATTGCGAATCGAGAAACAATCCACAGGTTTTAACTTTTTGATCACTAAAGTATTTGATAATTTCTTCATCGCTCATTTTAGTGAAATCAATTACCGATTTATTACAAGATTTGCAGAAACCTCCTTTTTCAGTTTTTGAAAAAGTATTGAAATTTTCAGAGCATGGTTGGTTGATTTGAATGTTAATTTTTTCCATCTTTATACTATTTAGTTTATTATATAGAGATGATTTTTAAAAGAAAGGTTGGAATAACAATCAAAAAAAATTATTGATATAAAAATTGCTATTTTGAAAAGTGATAATTATTTGTTTTAAAACACTGAAAATCAAACAAAAAAAAAGAGTCCGAAATGATATCGAACTCTAATTTATTTTTTGCTATTTATATAAACTTATTTTTTTCTAATGATATCCTCTAAAACGGCTTTTGAAGGATAATTGATAACTCTTAAGGTAATCGTATCGTTTTTTACAGTTTTACCTTCAATAATGTATAATTTCCCTTTTTGGTAAGTAACATTACTTTTATCAAAGTCTACATCACCATAGGTTAAAGTATTTTTAATATCAATGGTATCAATCCAATCTTCAGATAATTTTCTTGATGCTTCAATACTATAATTAAAAGGTTTATTTCTTAAATCATTTAAAACACGAGCATTGGGAAAATAATTGCAACGCGTATCTTTCCCAGTTAAAACAAGAGCCACCACAAATGAGCCCAAAACGAATCCAACTAAATAATAGGCTAATCTTTGATAAAATTTCATTTTTAATTTTTTTGCAAATGTAAGCTAAACTCGATGATCTAGACAATAATTATGATTTAAAAAACTATTAAATTGATATCGCTATCAGGTAAATTAAACCAATCACCAATAGCTTTGTTGGTCAAAATTCCGTGGTACAAGTAAATGCCATTTTTCAACCCTTTATTGCATCTAATAGCACTTTCTATTCCACCATCTTCAGCAATTTGAAGTAGGTAAGGAGTGATGATATTACTAATTGATAACGAAGCAGTTTTCGAATATCTAGAAGGAATATTGGGTACACAATAGTGAATTACATTACTTTTAATGAATGTTGGTTTTTCGTGTGTTGTAATTTCAGAAGTTTCAAAACAACCTCCGGTATCGATGCTTACATCTACAATCACAGCACCTTTTTTCATATGTTCAACCATAGTTTCCGTAACTACAACTGGACAACGATCTTTTCCTCTCATTGCACCAATGGCTACATCACAACGACGAAGTGCTTTTAACAATGATTTGGGCTGTATAGTAGAAGTAAAAACGCGTTGATTTAAATTATTTTGAAGTCTTCGTAATTTTGTAATTGAATTATCAAATACTTTTACGTTAGCACCAAGACCAATTGCCGTTCTTGCAGCAAACTCTCCAACAGTTCCAGCACCAAGAATCACAACATCTGATGGTGGCACTCCAGTAATATTTCCGAAAAGTAAACCTTTACCAAATTGATTGTTAATCATTAATTCAGCAGCAATTAATATCGATGCTGTTCCTGCAATTTCACTCAATGATTTCACTGCAGGATAAGAACCATCTTCATCTTTTATATATTCAAAAGCAAGTGCTGTAATTTTTTTTCTAGTTAATGCTTCGAAATATTCTTTTTTTCTAGTTTTTAATTGAATAGCTGAAATTATGATTGCATTTTGGTTCATCATTTCTATTTCAGTCATAGTTGGTGGTTCAACTTTGAGAAGCATTGGGCACGAAAGCACCTTTTTGGTATCGTTAGTGATTTCAGCACCAGCATCACTATATTCTTTATCAGTATAACTAGAACTTTCTCCTGCTCCAGCCTCCATCATCACACGATGTCCGTGGGAAGTTAGTGAATTTACAGCATCTGGAGTCAAGCAAATACGTCGCTCTTGGTAGCTAGTTTCTTTTGGAATACCAATAAATAATTCGCTTTTATGACGAGCAATTTCAAGTTTCTCTTCTTGTGGTAGAAGTTGTTGTTTTGTAAAAGGTGTAAGTGACATAGTTACAAATGAATTATGGCACAAGTTACAAAAAATATGATAGTAACAACTATTGTAAAATCAAAATTATACACTAATCTAGGTCAACGTTAAGTGTCTTTTTCCGTCGGGAAGAATTTCTATTTTAATAATAGAATGCTCGTCAGGAATAAGGTTCGGAATGTTTTCGGCCCATTCTATAAAACACCAATTGCCAGAATACAAATATTCATCGATTCCCATATCTAAGGCTTCTGATTCTTTTTTTAATCGGTAAACATCAAAATGATAAATATACTGATTATTAGCTATATGATACTCATTAACTAAAGAAAAGGTTGGGCTACTTGTTGCGCCGTTTACACCCAATGTTTTTGCTAATGATTTAATCAAGGTTGTTTTTCCAGCACCCATATTACCATTAAAAAGCAAGATTTTTTTAGGATTTTCTGATAGCACTTTTTTTGCTACTTGATCAATTTCATCTAACGAAAATATAATTTCCATATGTTGTAGTATTCAATTATTTAGTAATCAGTGTTGCAAATTTAGTCGATACAACACTGATTACAAAAAAAATTATCGCGGATTAAATACTAAAAACGGTACGATTACTTCTTCTAAGGAAATTCCACCGTGTTGATAAGTATTTCTGTAGTAACTTACATAATGATTGTAGTTGTTGACGTAGGCTAAAAAGTTATCATTTTTTGCAAATATGTAAGAACTACTCATATTTATAGCAGGTAAACCAATAATCTTCGGATCTTTTACAGCATAAACATCCTTGTCTTCATAGGTTAAACTTCTTCCAGTTTTGTATCTTAAATTCAAACTAGTGTTTTTATCACCAATAACTTTAGATGGATTTTTTACGTTAATCGTTCCGTGGTCTGTTGTAATGATTAATTTGAATCCTAACTTTTGACCTTGTTGAATAATATCTAACAACGGAGAATTTTTAAACCAACTCAAAGTCAACGAACGATAGGCTTTATCATCGGATGCTAATTCTTTAACAACATCCATTTCAGTTTTTGCGTGAGATAACATATCTACAAAGTTATACACGACTGTAACTAAGTTATTGTCTTTAAGCGCACGAAAATTATCTGCTAATTTTTTTCCGGCCGCAATATTTGTGATTTTAAAATAATCTTGTTTTATGTTCAATCCTAATCGCTTTAAATGCGCTGTTAAAAACTCAGCTTCAAATAAATTTTTTCCGCCTTCTTCCACATCATTTTTCCAATATTGTGGAAATTGTTTTTCCATTTCTAAAGGTGTTAACCCTGAAAAAATAGCATTTCTAGCATACTGCGTTGCTGTTGGAAGAATAGCATAATAAGGTACTTCTTTCTCTAATTTATAATAATTATTGACCGTACTTTCCATTGCTTTCCATTGGTCGTATCTTAAATTATCAATAACAATAAAAAGTACAGGCTTGTCTTTTTTAACTAATTCAGGAACAACTAATTCTCTAAATAACGTATGGGATTGAATAGGTTTATCTGCTTTTGGAGCAAACCAATCTTCATAATTTCGTTCGATAAATTTTCCGAATTGTGAATTAGCTTCTACTTTTTGAGACTCTAAAATTTCAATAAGATTGGTGTCCTCAATATTTTCTAATTCTAATTCCCAGAAAATTAGTTTTTTATACAACTCAATCCAATCTTCATAGGAATTAACCATTGAAAGTTCTAAAGCAATTTTTCGAAATTCCTTTTGATAATCAAGTGTTGTTTTTTCAGATATTAATCTTGAATGATCTAAATTCTTTTTCAAACTCAATAATATCTGATTCGGATTTACGGGTTTAATCAAGTAATCGGCTATTTTAGAACCAATTGCTTCTTCCATAATATATTCTTCTTCACTTTTAGTAATCATAATTACTGGTGTAGAAGATTTTTTTTCTTTAATCTCTTGTAACGTATCCAATCCGCTCATACCAGGCATATTTTCGTCTAAAAAAACAACATCAAAATTGTTTTCAGCAAAAACATCGACTGCGTCTCGACCATTATTACAAGTGGTTACTTCATAGTTTTTCTTTTCTAAAAAAAGTATGTGTGGTTTCAACAAGTCAATCTCGTCATCAACCCAAAGTATTTTTATTTTGTCCATAATGGTAATTAATTTGGTGCAATTTACTATTAATAGAACGATAGATGTATTAAAATTATTGTAAAATAATTAGTAATAAATAATTTGATAAATGGAATACTAAAATTGACTAAATTTGAAATTTAAAATAAATATTATGATAGTACTAAAACGATTGTCGCTTATTACATTGGTTTCTTTAGCAGTTGTAAGCTGCGATAAGAAAGAAAAAGCCTTTGTTGATCCACTTTTAACTAACAGAGATACAACAATTAATCCATCAGATGATTTTTTTAATTATGCTAATGGCGGATGGTTTAAAAAACACCCAATTCCATCTTCTGAAAGAAGCAACGGAATTTTCAGAATGATTCAAGATACTATCAACAATCAAATAAAATCTATTTGTGAAACCTCTGCCGAAGCTGGTGCTGATAAAGGTAGTAACAAACAAAAAATAGGCGATTTTTATGCATCTGGAATGGATTCTGTTGCAATTAATAAAGCAGGAATTACGCCATTGAAAGAGGAGTTAGCAAAGATTGAAGCAATAAAAGATGTACCAAGTTTATTAAAAGAAATTGGTCATTTACATACCATTGGTTCTGGTGCTGGATTCGGATTTTATGTAGGACAAGATGATAAAAACAGCTCTAAAAATGCTATATTCTTGCAACAAGGAGGTTTAGGTTTAGGACAAAGAGATTATTATTTTAACACCGATGAAGAAACAGTAACTATTCGAAAGGAATACGTAATGCACATTGAAAAAATGATGCAATTAATTGGTGTAAAAAACGATGTTGCAATCAAAAACGCGGCTTCAGTTATGAAACTTGAAACGGAATTAGCTAAGGCGTCAAGAAAGTTAGAAGTACTACGTGATCCAATTAAGAATTATAATAAAATGAGCGTGGCGCAATTGAATGCAATAACAACTAATATAGATTGGAATGCTTCATTGAAAGACTTCGGAATTGCAAAAGCCGATACAATAATTGTTGGTCAACCAGAATTTTATAAAGCTTTTAATGGGATGCTAAAATCATATTCTATTGCCGATTGGAAAACCTATCTAAAATGGGATTTAGTTAATACTTATGCGTCTTATTTAAACAAAGAAATTGAAGATCAAAATTTCAAATTTTATTCTACAGTCTTAAGTGGTATTAAAGTACAAAAACCACGATGGAAGCGCATTGTTGAACAAACTGATGGTGCTTTAGGTGAGCTTATCGGTCAAGTTTATGTTGATGAATATTTACCAAAAGGAACTAAAGAAAAACTTCTTGAAATTGGTAATAACATTCGCGATGTCTATGCTGTTAGAATCAAAAATCTTGATTGGATGAGCGAACCAACTAAGAAAAAAGCTTTAGATAAATTGAGCAAAATTGTTATGAAAGTTGGTTATCCTGATAAATGGAAAGATTTGAGTTCGGTAACAATTGAACGAAATGAGTATCTAAAAAACATTATGGCTGTCAACAAATGGTCTTACAATTATATGATAAATAAATATGGTAAACCAGTTGATCGAACTGAATGGGGAATGTATCCACAAACCTATAATGCCTATTACAATCCGAGCAATAATGAAATTTGCGTACCTGCGTGTAATATAATCGTACCCGGATATGAAGGAAGAATGCCAGATGATGCTATTTTATACGGAATTATTGGTGGTTCAACTTTTGGACACGAAATCACACACGGTTTCGATGACCAAGGAAGTCAATATGACGATAAAGGAAATTTAAACAATTGGTGGACTGCTGAAGATTTGAAGAAATTTAAACAAAAAACAGCTTTAATTGTTGCGCAGTATAGCAAATTCAAAGTAGGCGATAAGAATGTTAATGGCGACGCTACACAAGGCGAAAACATTGCAGATTTAGGTGGAGTAGTTATGGGATATGAAGCTTTTAAGAAAACAAAGCAATATAAAACCAATGAAAAAATTAGTGGTTTAACACCTGACCAACGTTATTTCTTAGCCTATGGTTATGCTTGGATGGTTAATGGAACCAAAGAGTATTTATCGCAACAAGTAATGACCGATGTGCATTCTCCAGCAAAATATCGAATTAATGGTCCGTTGGCCAATATTCCTGAGTTTCATAAGGCATTTAATATAAAACCAGGCAGCACAATGTATCAACCTGATTCCTTAAGGGTTGTAATTTGGTAAAAATTAAAAGAAATTAGTAAAAGAAAAGGCACAATTATTGTGTCTTTTTTTGTTTAAAATTCAAAATGAAATTTGTTATCTTCTTATTGTTAGTAACGCTTTTTTCTTGTTCAAAATCAGATAAAATTACAGCCAATAAAGTTGTTGGTATTCAAATTTATGATGGATTTCCGAAAGAAAAAGCTAAAGTTATAGCTCAAGAAATATTCAAATTTTATAAAATTAAAACAATTGTTTTATCAGAAATTGAGTTGCCCAAACGAGCATATGTCACAATTAAATCACCAAGATATAGAGCTGATAGCCTAATCGCAATTCAAAACAGAACTATAATTGATAGTTTAGATTTCGTTTTAGGAGTAACGGACAAAGACATTTCAATTACTAAACATAATAAGCAAGGAAAAATTAAAGAACCCAAATGGAAATACAACGATTTTGGAGTTATGGGATTAGCGTATTGTCCTGGAAAAAGCGCCATTATTTCGTCATTTCGACTAAAAAATAAAGACAAAAAACTTGAATTGACAAGACTTAAAAAAGTTGCTATTCACGAGTTTGGTCACAACTTGGGCTTATCTCATTGTTTAAACAAAAGTTGTGTTATGACCAGTGCTTCAGAAAAAATTAGTACCATAGATAACGAAAAAATGCAATTGTGTGAGAAATGCAAAACACAATTGAAAATTTAAAGTAGGCTCATAATTTAAAATGTGTTTTAAATAATACTTGAAAATCGTATATTAGCATATTAAATTATTTTTATGAAAAAAAGTATTGTTGCTTTAAGTCTTGTTTTACTGATGGCATCTTGTAAAAAAGAAGAACACGTTAATACAGATTCAGAATTTGAAAATTATAAAAAAACCTTTGTAGACCATCTTTGGAAAATGAATCCAGGTTGGGCTTCTAGTGTAGGTTTTCATAAATATGATAGTGTTTTGGTTATTCCAAATGCTGATTATTCTAAGAAATTGGTAGATTTTGCTAAAGCCAATTTAGATTCGTTAGAAACTTTTTCGGTAGAAAATTTATCCGATAATAATAAAACGGATTTTTACATGATTAAGAATTATGCTGAAAGTTCTATTTTTTCAATAAACGAATTAAAATCTGATACTTGGAATCCTTCTGATTATAATGTATGTGGTGCTTTCGCAGAAATATTAAATGGAAATTACGACACTTTAGAAACTCGATTGAAAAATTTCGGAACTAAAATGAACAATATTCCGGCTTATTATGAAGCTGCAAAAAAGAATGTTAAAAATCCAACAATTGAGCATACACAATTGGCTATTGATCAAAATTTGGGTGGTATTTCAGTATTTGAATCCGATTTAAAAGCATCATTAGATAAAAGCCAATTAACTGAAACAGAAAAATCGGCTATTTTAATAAAAGCTAAAAAATCAGTTGAAGCTATTAAAAGTTACGTTGCTTGGTTGCAAAAACTAGAGCACAAAACACCAAGATCATTTCGATTAGGAAAAGAATTGTACGCTAAAAAATTTGATTTTGATATTCAATCAAGTTATTCAGCCGACGAAATTTATCAGAAAGCAATCAATCATAAGAAAGATTTACATCAAAAAATGTATGTTTTAGCGGATAAATTATGGTCAAAATATTTAGGTTCAGCTCCGAAACCATCAGATAAATTGCAAGTTATTCGTCAAGTTATTGATAAAATATCATTGCAACATACAACGCCAGAAAAATTTCAATCGGAAATCGAAAAGCAAATTCCAGAGCTTACGGCTTATGTAAAAGCTAAAAACTTACTGTATATTGATCCATCAAAACCTTTAGTCGTAAGAAAAGAACCTGATTATATGGCTGGTGTTGCTGGCGCATCTATTTCTTCGCCTGGACCATATGACAAAAATGCTAATACGTATTACAATGTTGGAAGTATGTCAGGTTGGGACACAGAACGTTCTGAAAGTTATTTGCGAGAATACAACGATTATATATTACAAATTTTAAACATTCACGAAGCCGTTCCTGGTCATTACACCCAATTAGTTTACAGCAATCAATCGCCAAGTATTATCAAATCTATTCTAGGAAATGGCGCAATGGTTGAAGGTTGGGCCGTTTATACCGAACGAATGATGTTGGAAAGTGGCTACAAAAACTCCGACGAAATGTGGTTGATGTATTACAAATGGAACTTACGAACTACTTGTAATACGATTTTAGATTATAGCGTTCACACCAAAAATATGTCGAAAGAAGAAGCAATAAGTTTGTTAACCAATGAAGCCTTTCAGCAACAAGCTGAAGCTGATGGCAAATGGAAGAGAGCTACTTTATCACAAGTGCAATTGTGTTCTTATTTTACAGGTTACACCGAGATTTATGACTTTAGAGAAACCTTAAAAAAGAATGAAGGCGACCAATTTGATTTAAAGAAATTCCACGAAAAGTTTTTAAGTTATGGCAGTGCGCCTGTAAAATATATCAAAGAATTGATGCTGGATAAAAAATAGAACACGTTCTATTAATTTAGTGGATTATTTGAGTTATTTCAGTAATTTGATCATCAATTTATCTCTGTCTAGTTAGATAAAGGTATTTGAATTAAATTTTAAAAATGAATAGAACACAATGATCTAAACAACTGTCCAATTGAAATAATTGTAGAATCACAAAATCGTTCAAGTTAAATAAATAAAAACCAACAATGAAAATAAATATTACAGTACTATTAAAATCTAAAATAGAAACAGCCGACAAACTAAATGCATTACTAGAAGGATTAGTTGAAAAATCTAGAAAAGAAGAAGGTTGCATTCAATATGATTTACATCAAGATGTCGAAAACTCAAATGTTTTTATTTTACATGAAGTATGGCAAAACAAAGCAATTTTTGACTTACATAACTCACAAGAATATGTAAAACACTTTTTCAGCAATGTACCTGAATTACTTGGCGAAAAACCTCAAATTATTTTCACTAACAAGATTGCTTAAATAAAGGAGTTCAAACAATTTTGAACTCCTTTTTTTTATAAAATTTTCTTCACTAACCAATAAACTACAATAAAAACAATTACGGTTCCAAAGCAACCAAATTTTGTTTTCTTGGCGGCAAAAAATGCTGCGATGAATGCAATTAAGTTTTTCATACTATCTATTTATTTGATTAATACATCTATTTTTTGTGCTAATTGATAATCTAAATCCGTAATTTCATTTTTATCGTGTGTAAATAATGAAATTTCTAATTGAAAAGCTTTATGAATTTTACAATCTGGATGATGATTCATTTCATCAGCAACTTTCGCAATTTTCAAAAGGAGTTCAACCAACTCAGTTTGTGATTTGAACTTTAAATTAGTTACTAATTTTCCGTTTTTGGTTTCCCAATTAATATGTTCCATTTAATAGTGCGCCACCAATGGCAGATTTAGCTTCGATTCCTAATTTTTTCATCATTTCATATGTTGTGCAAACGGCAGCTGATGTTACAGGAATACCACATTCTGCTTGAATTAAATCAATAGCTTCGAGTGATGGCATTTGCACACAAGCCGAAACCACTAAAACATCAACATCAGTTAAATCCAATTGTTTATAAATTTTTAGCAAGTTCATCGGATTTTGAGCTGCAACTTCCAAATTATCGGGAATTTCTAAAGCTATACTTTCTTTAACTTTTATTCCTTGATGTTCAATGTAATCAACAACCATATCCGTTAATGGACGCATGTAAGGTGTTATGATTGAAATTTGTTTAGCACCTAAAACTTTCAAACCATTAATCAAAGCTCCAGCTGATGTTATAATTGGAGTAGGAAAGTCGTTAGCAACAGTTTCCTGATGCAAATTAACTTCTGAAACACAATGATAACCTCGTCCCATACTCATAATTGCTACCAAACAAGCATAACCCATAACATCAACATGAGCGTCTGAAAGTTCTTGGGCGCATTTCAAACTCATAGCATCCATAGCTTCCAATTCTTCTTTGGTTACTTTTTTCATTCGCATTCTACTGCTATGAAATGTAAAGCGTTCAGGCAAAATAGTTTCGCGTGAACGGAAGATTGCTGGTATTTCGGTTTCCATCGTTACGTTTGATGATGGAACTATTTGTCCTATTCTGTATTTCATTTATGTTTATTTAACCGCAAAGACACGAAGGTTTTCGCAAAGTTCGCAATGTCTATTTTCTTTTCTCTTTATTCTTAAATTTAAATCTCTTTGACTGTATTCACAATCGTTCCAATTCCTTCAACAGTTGCTTCTACAACATCGCCATCATATAACCATTCTTGAGGATTTCTTCCTGCGCCAACACCTGCTGGAGTTCCTGTTGCAATTATATCACCTGGTTCTAAAGTGAAAACGGTACTCAAATCTTCAATTAAATCATTAATATTAAACAACAAGAATTTTGTATTTGAATTTTGCTTTTCAACACCATTTACTTTTAAAGATAAATTTAAATTATGCGGATTTTCGATTTCATCTTTAGTTACCAAAATCGGTCCCATTGGTGCGAAAGTGTCTTGTCCTTTTGAAACAATCCATTGTCCTTCACGACGGCAATCACGAGCGGAAATATCATTGATTACTGTGTAACCAAAAACATAATCCATTGCCTCAGCTTTTGGAACGTATTTTCCTTTTTTACCAATAACCACTGCCAATTCAACTTCCCAATCTAGTTGTTCGGTTAGTTTGGTGTTTTTTATGATTTCTGTATTGGTAGCCGTTACTGTTGTTGGAGGTTTTGAAAATATAATCGGTTTTTGAGGTAGTTTTCCGGTAGTATCTAACGTTCTTGCGCTTTCGGCAACGTGTTCAGTATAATTTAAACCAATACCGATAATGTTCTTTCGTGGTTTTTCAATAGGAGCAAGGAAGGTTACTTCGTCAATTTCATAAGAGATTTCATCGAAAAACGATTGCTCTGTTTCTGCAATCATATCGTTAAGTTCTTCGACCAATTCAAATCCCATATCAATTAAATCCAACATATTGTCGGGCAAAGGAAAATTAGATATTTCTCCAAAATCTTCCATATCAATTACTTGATTGTTGTGTAAGAAGCCTAATCTTGGTTCTGTATCTTGTGTTTTGTAGGTAAGTAGTTTCATTAGTTTTCGATTTTTAATATAAAGGTAGTGTTGTCTTTTCTTAAAATTTCCATTTCGTATGAAGGATTTGACTTTATAATTTGTCTAGCTGACATAATATCACAAATATTCATTTCTTTAAAATTATAGTTATTCAACCGAATAATCTCGTCTCCAAAATTAATTTCTTTTTGGTATTCTTTATTCCAAACATGACCGACAATAATTTTATTATCTTTAAATGAAGTACTTATTACCGGTGGTTTTTCATTTAAAGTAATATCATTTTCTGCCTCGAAATAGAACTTTTTATTTTTAAAATCAATTATTATATCGCCGTATTTCAACAAGTCTAATCCTATTCTGGAATTGTCATCATCAGTAGTTTCTGTAATAATATTTTCAAAAGAAGTTGAATTAATTTTCATCTTATTAACTTGCATAAGTTGTTGCTCCTTTTCGTCATTAACTCCAAAAAGACCTATACCTGAAACACCACTGCTTTGAGCTATTTGCGTTAAAATTTCTTCTTTTTGAAAAACTGCATTGGCTCTATTTGAAATATCATAAAATCCATCCATTCCAGTATCTAATAAGGCATACTCAGTTGCTATAACATTATTCTTTCCCGCTAATTCTAGCTCAATAAAGGGAGATTTTTGTTCTTGAACCAATTTTAATTTAGTTGGTTTTGCTTTAGTTTTTAATTTTCGAATGTCGTCGGTTAGAATTATCTTTTTATTTTTTAAACTAATTTTTACAATTGAATTTTGTAATAAGTTACTTCCGATAAAACCATCGATTTTAAAACATTTAAGTAGAGGATGATTATTTAAATCAGAAAGAACTGCAACTGTGTTTTCAAAATTTAAACCATTAATTTTTATAGAATTTACAGCAACCAAACTCATTTCTTGCGATTTATTGTTGGCATCTAGAATTAAAATATTTTGTTTGTCGCTAGTTTTCAGAGCTTCATATACTGTATTTGAAATTAAATTTGGTGCGCCAGTGTCTAATAAAAACTTATATTCATTGTTATTTATGGTAACAGGAATAATGATTTTTTGCATTACAAGTTCAAAATTTACTTCTTCGTAATAGCTTTTTTGATTTATTTTCCCTTGAGAAAGATTAATCTTTTGTGAAGCTACTGAATTTGCTATAAAAAAAACTAAGATTATATAATTGAGTGTTTTAATCATTATTGCCTATTTAATTTTCAAAAATATTATTTGATAAATTATTACTTATTATTGACAAATTATTAAATTGCTTGATGTCCATCATTTTCTTCCAAATCTCTTGATTGATATAATCCCAAACTTTCAATTACTGGTAAATCATTGAAATTAAACAAACAAGCCTCTTCAGTGTTTGATAAATTGTGGTGTTCATGCCAAGCCCAACTTGGAACACAAAAAATATCTCGTTCTTTCCAATCAAATCTTTTGCCGTTGATTATGGAAAATCCTTTTCCTTTAGCACATTGATATACAAATGAACCCGTATGTTTGTGTGCTTTTCCTTTGAAACCTGCTGGTAATAATTGCATCGCCGCACCCATAGTTTGCATCACGTGTCCGCCAGTTAACGGATTGGAATATTGCATAAAAATTCCATCAAACGCATTGACTTCATTTACTTTTTGAGCTTCTAATAAAGCTGGATAAACATTTATCCAAGAATATTTGAATAAAGGAGAATAAGGTTTATCCCAAGTTTTATCAGCCGGAATCAATCCTGCACAACCGTAAGTTATTGGCGAATAATTTAATGGTTTTATTAATTCTTGTTTGCCATCGTAAACCGCATAATCGTTAGCTTCTAATGCATTAACTAGTGGAATATCCAAACCATCTTGCCAAATGCACGTTTTTCCGCCTTCTTCAACGCCGTGTTCGTGCCAAGTTGAATTTGGAGTAATCACAAAATCATTGACTTCGAGCATAATTTTATTGCCATCCACAACAGTATATCCTTTTTCACCTTCCATAATAAAGCGTAGGGCAGAAGCACGATGACGATGAGCCGATGTGCTTTCACCCGGACGTGTAACTTGAATTCCTGTGTACAACCAACCAACAGCAGCGGAAACGTCTTTTCGTTTATCATTAACTAAATAAACTACGGGTCTTCCTGCTTGTTCTGGTGTAACTAATTCAGATGATTTTAAAACTAATTCGCGTAAATCATCATATTTCCAAAGCATTGGAACCGATGAACTTCTTGGTTCCCAAGGTTCAATATCATTGGCAACAGTCCATAAAGCACCTGCGCCAAGCGTTTCTAATTCTTTGTAATAAGCTTCTAATTCAGGTGTATCTTGAACTCTTGCTCTACCTATTTGATCGTCTGAAAATTTATCTTCCATTTTATAAATTTTTTATTGCATAAATGCTTTTAAAATATTTTCTCGATAGTCTTCATCTTTTTCATTTAACTCAAGAATTTTATTAGTTAAATCTATATTGATATAAAATTCAGAATATAATTTTATTTCATCTGAATCATCATAGAAAACTTTAAATTTAAATTTACCTTTTTCTAATTTCGCAACATAATTATTTAAAGGAAAAACTGTGTATAATAATTTTTGATTAGTAAATTTTTGAATACTTTGGATGCCATATAATGAAGAAATTGCATATATAAAATTATCACTTTCTTCTCCAATTCCAACAATTGCTAATCCTTCTTGAACAAACCTTGTTTCATCAATTTTATCATTATTTATTCCAGGTTCAATATTGTCAATAATAAATAATCTAAAGCCAACAACCAAATTTTCATACTTTGCTTTGCAAACAAATGTCCAAATATTATTTTCTATTTTGCTGCTTTCAACAATATCAAAAACCAAATCTTTCCAACTATCTTCTTCAATTTGATTTGAAGTTATATTTCTCAATTTTTCATTAGAATTACTTCTAAAAATATTTTTGAAAAAACTCATTATACTATCTTTTATTAAACTCCTCGTGATTATTAATAAACGTAATTTTTCGAGTTGGAGCAATATTTACTCTTAAATCAAAAATATCAAATCTATTGTAATGTCCGAGAATGTCGTGCATTTGTTTAGGTTGAATGCATTTTTCAAGATCAATATCAGCGTAAACCATTCCTTCATCGTCAATCAAAGGTTCACCAATTACAGCACCATTTGGACCAATAAATCCGGAAAATGCAGAGTTTTTTCTAGTTAAAAGTTCATCAACATTGGGGACGTCTTCTCGCAAAGCGTCTTTAATTTCTTGTGAAATTGTAGAACACGAGACAATTGTAAATAATTTTCCTTCAAATGAATGAGCTGCTGCACGAATTTTAATTGCCTCTGCCATATCATAATCTGGTGGTGCAACTGGAAGTGAAATATAATTAGCAATGTGAATTAGTTCGCCTTGTGAAAGTAGTGTAAAACGTGCTAAAGTATTTGTGTTTTCTCCACAAGCTAAAGTTCCAATAGGACCAATTTCTGTATTATAAACTTTTAAAGAAGAACCATCACCGCTTGTCCAAGTTAATTTTTCTGCCCAAGTTGGAACTAACTTTCGGTGTTTTCCAATTAATGTTCCGTTGTTGTCTATGATTAAGTTGGTGTTATAAATTTCACCATAACTATCACCACGTTCGTTGATTCCTATTACGATGTGTATATTGTTGTCTTTTGCAGCTTGAAACAACGGTTGCATAGTTTCATCATCTGTTTTTACAGAACATTTGTATAGTTTTTCATACCATTTGCTTCCTTGAACTGGTGTCATAATCCAATTCCAATAAGGATAACCAGCGATGAAAACCTCTGGAAATGCAATTAATTGTACTCCGTTTTGACTGGCTTCTTTGATAAAAGATATAGCTTTATCAATTGTTTTTTCTACGTTTAAAAAAACTGGTGATGTTTGAACTGCGGCAGCTTTGAATTTTATAAAGTCCATATTTAATTTTTTAGAACACAGATTAAAGAAATTAAAGAAATTAAAGAAATTATTAAAATTTTTATCTGTGAAAATTTTTCAAATTTCTTCGATCTGTGTTACTTTATATAAGTTCGTATTTTTTTATTTTCTCTTTCATTTCCTCATTAAAAGGTTCTGCTTTGATGCTTTGTCTGTCTTCTTGGATTTTTACGTTTACCAAAGTTACTTCGCCTTCTAAAACGGTTTGTTCGTTTTGATTACCAAATTGAAATCCGCAAATTATTGATGACGTTTTCAATTCCTTTACCCAAAGTTTTTTGGTTAGAGTTTCTCCAATTCGAGCAGCATTTTTGAATTGTACTTTCAAGTCAACTGTTGGAATTCCGTTAGTTTCGTGCATTTTGGAGAAAGGTCGTTCTAAGGCTTCTTCAAACCAATCTTCTACTAAATCATTAAGCATTTCAAGAAAACGAGGATAGAACACTATTCCAGCGTAGTCAATGTGTTTGAAACGGATTTTTTCTTGTTTTATGAAAGGTTGGCTCATATTGCTTAACAATTGAAGATTAACGATTTTTGATTGTTGAACAAATTAAAATTGCTCACTACTTGCTTTTCTCCAAAAATACAAAAATTCTTTCGGAACTGTACTTTCAAATAACAAACAACCGGTTTCTAATTCGGGAAATATTTCGGCAAAGGTTTCTACTTTGTTACGGTCGATTCTTGTTGTGATTACGTCACGAGTTACTTCATCAGGATGCGATAATCCTGCAGATGCCATTAAATCCATTGCAGATTTTACGGTTTCGTGTTGGAAACGTGCTACACGAACGCTTTTTTCTTCAGGAACTAATCCTTTCATTAAATCGGGATTTTGCGTCGCAACTCCAGTAGGACAAGTGTTGTTGTGACATTCGAGCGCTTGAATGCAACCCAAAGCAAACATCATTCCGCGAGCTGAGTTACATAAATCGGCACCTAATGAAAGTGTGCGTACAATATCAAATCCTGTAATGACTTTTCCAGAAGCAATAATTTTAATTTGATCTTTGATTCCGAAACCGTTTAATGAATCGTAAACAAAAGCAATTGCGTCACGCAAAGGCATTCCAACGTGATCGGAATATTCTTGTGGTGCTGCACCAGTTCCACCTTCGCCACCATCGACAGTGATGAAATCTAAATAAGTTTTGGTTTCGACCATTGCTTTGCAAATCGATAAAAACTCCGATTTATTTCCGATGCAAATTTTGATTCCGATTGGTTTTCCTTCCGAACCTTTTCGTAATAATTTTACAAAATCCATTAATTCTAAAGGTGTTGAAAAAGCAGAGTGCGTTGGTGGTGACAATATATCTTTTCCTTTTGAAACCAAACGAATGGCTGCAATTTCATCGGTAACTTTTTCTTTAGGTAAAATGCCACCGTGACCAGGTTTTGCTCCTTGCGAAAACTTAATTTCAATCATTTTGACATTGTCTAAAGTGGCTCTTTTTTCATATTCGTCGTAATTGAATTTTCCTTCATCGGTGCGGCAACTGAAATAACCTGTACCGATATTCCAAACGACATCACCACCTTGAAGATGATAAGGAGAAAGTCCGCCTTCGCCAGTATTATGATAAAATCCGCCTTGTTTTGCTCCATTGTTCAGTGCTAAAACGGCATTTTTACTTAACGAACCAAAACTCATCGCACTAATATTAAACATACTTGCATCATAAGGTTTTGTACATTGAGACGAACCAATATGAACTTTAGGATTTTCATTTACTTTAGAAAAAGGAATGGCACGAATACTATGATTAATCCATTCGTAACCGTCTTCGTAAACATCTAATTGTGTTCCAAAAGGCATAGAATCTGATTCTTTTTTGCTTCGTTGGTAGACAATACTTCTTTGCAAACGGTTGAAGGGTTTTCCGTCTAAATCGGTTTCAATGAAATATTGGCGCACACCTGGGCCGAGACTTTCAAGCAAATAACGCATTCTACCAAGTAAAGGAAAATTTCTACGAATGGTTTTTTTGGATTGAAACATATCATAAAATCCCATTAAAATCAAGGGTAAAAATATCAATAACAGAAAACTGAATTTCCAATTGATATAAATTAGAATTCCAGTTAAGGAAAGAATGGTGATGCTTATTATTAGGAACGCTTTTCTCATTGTATTATAATTATGGACTATTTACTAATCACTTTTATTAATTTTTCAACTTAAATCGTTGGATTTTGCCTGTTTCTGTTTTTGGTAAATTTTCTATAAAATTTATAACTCTCGGATATTTATATGGTGCAGCTACTTCCTTGAACCAATGTTGAATATGACTTTTCATTTCGTCTGTAGCTTTAGTACAATCTTTTAAAACGATATGGGCACAAACTAACATTCCTCGGTCTTCATCAGGCATTCCTACCACAGCACATTCCAAAATATCATCGTGGGTTAAAAGTACGGATTCTACTTCAATTGCGGCAATATTATAGCCAGAAGAAATGATCATATCATCGCCACGAGCTACAAACCAGAAATAGCCTTCTTCATCTTGACGGAAAATATCACCTGTAATATTCCAACCGCTTTCAACATATTCTTTTTGTTTGTCGTTTCTATTCAAATATTTACAACCCGTAATTCCTCGTATGGCCAATCTTCCAGCTTCATTTCTTGGCAATTCGTTTCCTTTAGTATCAATTATTTTAGCTTCATAACCTGTAATTGCTTTTCCTGTTGCGCCAGGTTTCATATTTTCTTCATTTGATGAAATAAAAATATGTAGCATTTCAGTAGCTCCAATTCCGTCAATAATCTTTAATCCTGTAGCATCATACCAATCTTGCCAAACCTTTAAGGGTAAAGTTTCACCAGCAGAGACGCATTTGCGCAAGCTGGAAATATCAAAATCTTTAACTTTAGTTGTGATGATTCTCCATGCAGTTGGTGCTGTAAAACAAATAGTGATTTTATAGTCTTGAATAGCTTTTAATAATAAGTCCGGACTTGGTTTTTCAATCAAAAATGTAGAAGCGCCAAAATACATTGGAAACAAAACCAATCCGCCTAATCCGAAGGTAAATCCGAGTGGTGGACTTCCTGTAAAAACATCATTTTGAGTTGGTTGTAGAGAATATTTTGGAAAACATTCGCAAATATTCAAAATGTCTTTATGAAAATGAGCTGTCATTTTGGGTAAACCTGTGGTTCCTGATGTAAATCCGATTAAGGCAACAGCATCTGATTTGGAATGATAATTATCAAATGCTTTGGGTTTAGAATCCATCAATTTTTCTAACTCTGAATTACCATAGAAACAAGTTTTCTTTAAAAAATTTGATTGTATCAAATGGATTTCTTCTTCTAATTCTTTGTCGCAAAAAGCATATGAAATTTCAGCACAATTAATAATGGTAGTTAATTCTTTGGAACGAAGTAAAGGCATTGTTGCAACAACAATTCCGCCAGCTTTTAATATAGCAAACCAACAAGCCACCATCATTGGATTATTAGCAGAACGAATTAGCACTCGATTACCTGATTTCAAACCTAAATCATCAACTAAAACGTGTGCAATTTGATTGGCTTTTTCATATAAATCTTGATAAGTCCAAGTTTCTTCAAATGTTCTGATGCAAATAGTATTGCCACGACCATCTTTAATGTGATTATCCAATAATTTTTCCACACAATTCAGCATTTCAGGATGTTGAAATTGTGGTAAATCAGTAAAAACATAATTAGGTTTTAAGTCTAAACTTGGTAGATTTAGGTGTGCAAAATTATCTTCGTAGTGTTTCATTTGAAAATTCCAATTTTAAAAAATCCAAATTCCAATTTTTAGTTGTATTGGAATTTGGGATTAGATTTTTGTAATTTATAATTTATTACTCTTCGGTTTTAAAGCTTTTTTCATTCCATCAGCTTGTTTTCTTTCAGAAGCTTTAAATGGATATAAATGTGAAATTCCCATTTTGTATTGATTCGGAATATCATCTGGCTGAAACTGTTCGTATGCCTGAGCATTTCTAGCAAAATTTGCATCTAACAATAAAGGCTTTCCTAACGCTACTAGATCAGCTCTTCCATTCAAAATAATTGTATTAATTTGATCTATATCTTGAATTGTTCCAGCGGTTATTGTCGGAATATGTACCGTATTTCTTACTGTATCTGAAAATGGAGTTTGCCACATTCTTCCTGTAATTGGTTTTTGGTTAGCGACAGTATTACCTGTTGAAACATTGATAATATCGGCACCAGCTTTTTTAAATGCGGTTGCAATTGCAATTACATCTTCTTCCGAAATTCCGTTTTCTGCCCAATCAGTTGCAGAAATTCTAACTGACATTGGTTTTTCTTTTGGGAAGGCAGCTCGCATTTCGTTGAAAACTCTTAATGGGAATTTTAATCGGTTTTCAATCGAGCCACCAAATTCATCGTTCCTATTATTGGTTAATGGCGATAAAAATGATGCTAGTAAAAATCCGTGATGCGCTTGTAATTCGATCATATCAAATCCGGCTTTATCGGCATTTATTGTAGCTTGAACGAATTGTGAAACAACCAAATCCATATCGACCAAAGTCATTTCTTTTGGAACAATTCCACCTTCATTAAATGGAATTGCTGATGCTGAAAGTAATTCCCAATTTTCTCCAGAAAAAGTTTCTTCCCAAGGAATTTTCGAACAACCTTTTCTACCCGAATGACCTAATTGAATTCCGATTTTGCATTGTGTATTTTTATGAATAAATTCATTTATTCTTTTCCATTCAACTATTTGATTTTCATTGTAAATACCTGTGCAACCTAAAGTAATGCGTCCAGTTTCTAAAATAGCGGTCATTTCAGTCAAAATCAATCCCAATCCGCCAATTGCTCGTGAGGTATAATGTTGAAAATGCCAATCGTTAACCAATCCGTTTTCTGCAGAATATTGTCCCATTGACGACATTACAATTCGATTTTGTAATTCTAATTCTCTTAACTTGAATTTTGAAAATGCAGCAGGAATAGGTTGTAGGTTTTGGGTTGTAGGTTGTAGGTTTTGATTAAACTCTTGTAAAACTTTGTCTGTAAATGATTTATCACGCAAACGTAAGTTTTCATAAGTTACTTTTTTGGAGCGTGTCATACATCCGAAAGCAAATTGCTGGAACGAATGTTGGTTGTGTCGGTTCATATTTTCAAACCAATCTAACGATACTAATGCCGCGTACTGAATCATTTCGACAGTAGTTCTTCGTGATTTGTCATATTGTTCAAAAGCAGCTTGAACATTGGTAGGATTGGCAATTATGGCATCTGACAAACCAATGGCAGAATCCATTGCCAATTTTGTTCCTGAACCAATTGAATAATGTGCTGTAGCTTTAGCATCGCCTAACAAAACAATGTTATTGTGATACCAATTTTTGTTAGTCACGTGTGGAAATTGACGCCAATGTGATTTGTTAGAAATTAGTGGATGACCATCTAATTCTTCTTTAAAAATTTCAGCGATTTTTGTAATTGTATCTTCTTCGTTAGTAACTTCAAATTCGAGTTTTTGCCAAGTTTCATCAGAACATTCAAATATCCACGTACTCATTCCATCTTCATATTGGTAGGAATGCGCAACTATTAAACCGTGTTCGGTATTTCTGAAAAAATAGGTAAAGGCATCTAATGGTTTTGTTGATCCTAGCCACACAAATCGATTTTGCTTTAATTCGATTTTGGTGCCAAATTCTGATGCAAACTTAGTTCGTATTTGACTTCCAATTCCATCACAAGCTACAATAATATCAGAATCACTGAATTGATTTAAATCGTCTACATTTTGTTCGAAATGCAAATTCACACCTTCTTCAACGCATCGTTGATGTAATAATTTAAGTAATGTTTTACGAGAACAACCGCAAAAACCATTTCCGGCAATGGCAACAGATTCGCCGTCGCGCGCGATGATAATGTCGTCCCAATAGGCGAATTGACTTCTTATTAATTCATAAGATTTCATATCACGTTTAAGAAATTCACCCAAAGTTTCATCTGAAAATACAACACCAAAACCAAAGCTGTCTTCAGGTTTATTGCGTTCGTACACATCAATTTGGCAATGAGGCATTGCTTTTTTTGTAAGGATAGAAAAGTAAAGTCCGCCTGGACCACCACCAATTATTGTTATTTTCATTTATACCGAACTTGTTAAAGTATCTTTTTAAGATATTTATATTATTTAATTAAATTCTTTTAATAGAAAAAATTTCTCCTATTTTACTGTAATTTGAACCAGCTAATCTTGAAACCGGTTTGTAATTTTCCATATTAATTTTGTAATTATCTAATAGTACCCTATTATCAAAATGCATCATAACTATTTCACCAACAATCATTGTAGCTCCATTGTTTTCTGGATGTGGCATTGTGTAAGTGTGAATCATTTTACATTCAAATGAAATTTTAGATTCTTTAACTCGTTTGGGTTTAATCAATTCACTGTCAATTGGAGTAACTTTTGCATAAACAAACTCATCTTCATCGGAAGGCAATTCAGCTGCTGTAGTATTCATTGCTTCAGCTAACTCTTCGGTTACCATATTTAGAACAAATTCTCCATTGGATAGTATATTACTAAGTGTATCTTTATTTTGATCTTTATTTTTGGCTGTCGAAAACATAATGTGCTTTTCACCAACAATATTGAAATATGAGAAAGGAGCAAGGTTATTGATTCCATTGCTATCAATTGTTGCTATCCACGCAATTGGCCTTGGAATAATGGAACCCGTAATAAGCTTGTATAATGAGGAAGAATCTAAATTATTAGGATCAAATTGCATTTTTGTTATATTGTTTCTACAAATTAAATGAAATTATTAGGAATATTTTAAAAGCTGTAGCCAAAAATTATCAACTAAATACTATTAGTAACTTTTAAACCAAATAAAATGTAAGAAAGTTTGTTATTAGCTAAAAATTGTTATAAATGTAATTTTTTTCTAGTAAAATTGCACAGTCTATAATTTTATAGTAAAAAAAATAGCAAAAATGTTTTTGTATAATTGCTAATTTAATATATTTATGCAAAATTTATATATATGGAGATTTTAGCGTGCCCGAAGTGCCAAAGCGATACCATTGTAAAAAGTGGTGTCATCAAAGACAGGCAACGGTATTTATGTAAAAAATGTAATTACTATTTTACGGTCAATAAACTCGGAAAAAAGATAGATAGTTACTACGTAACCAAAGCTTTGCAATTGTATCTGGAAGGCTTAAGTTATCGAGAAATCGAGCGAATTATAGGAGTTTCGCACGTTACAATAAGTAATTGGGTGAAAGAATATAAAGTAACAAAACCTAATCATACCGACTATCATCCTACTTACAAGATATATAATCACTTAGAATTGGTAGAATTTTTAAAAAACAAAGACCAATTAAAAGGTGCAGGAATGATTATAACAGAACTTGGCGACAAATTTATGCTTATTAAATGGGAGCGCTTCAAGGATTAACTATACACTTTACATAAATATATATCATAATTTTTTTCATTAACAAAATTTTAGAATTTGGTCAAGCAAAAAACAATTAACAACCAAATTTTACAAAATGAAAAAAACCTTATTAACGACAGCACTTTTAATTGCTGCATTATCATTCGGACAAGGTTCACCCGATTATGGCGGTGGACTAAAGTTTAACATCAATCCTGAAGGAACCAAATACATGCGTTTTATTGCGTGGAATCAAATTTGGTTGCGTTCCTCTCAAATGAATCCTGGAACAATGATTGGTGAAGAAGGAATTACAAATCAAGAAGATATTGGATTAAGACGACTTCGTCTTTTGGCTTATGCTCAAATATCACCTCGTTACATGATTGTAACGCACATTGGTATAAACAATCAAACTTTTATTAATGGTGGTGCTTCTGGTTCTGCTGGAACTGGTGGATATGGAGCCGGAAAAAAACCAGGAATATTCTTTCATGATGCTTGGAATGAATATGCTGTTGTTTTACCAAAAGAATCTAAACCATTTAGTTTATCAATGGGTGCAGGACTTCATTACTATATGGGATTATCTAGAATGACGATGTCGTCTACATTGAACTACATGACCATCGATGCACCAATTTTTAACTGGGCATTAATTGAAAATTCTGATCAGTTTGCAAGACAAATAGGAGTTTTTGCAAAAGGAAAATACAATAAATTTGAATACCGTTTCAGTATAAACAAGCCTTTTGCGACTAACCAAGCAGTAGTTAATGCAACATTACCAGAAAATGCTGTTGCAGTAGACAACAATAATAATTCAAAATGGTCGAAAGCTGGATATGTTGAATATCAAATTTTTGACAAAGAATCTAACTTTTTACCTTTTAAAGTTGGCTCTTATCTTGGTACGAAGAAAATGTTAAACATTGGAGTAGGATTTTATACTACACCAAGCGCAACCAAAACATCAGTCAATGGAATTTCAGAAAAGCATCCAATTAATCTTTTTGCTGGAGATATTTTTGTGGATATGCCTGTTGGTGATAAAAAGAAAAAAATGGCCATCACTGCTTATAGTGTATTTTACGATTATGATTTTGGTCCAAATTATTTAAGAAATATTGGAATTATGAACGAAGGTGTTGCCGATACTGGTTTTACTGGAAACAAAGCTTTAGCTGGTGCAGGAAATCTTCAACCAATGATCGGAACTGGTAATATTTGGTACACACAAGCAGGATTTTTATTACCAAATAAAGCAGAAAAACCGAAAGTAAGAGTACAACCATTTGCGGCTTATACTTACAAAAATTTTGATGCCTTAGATAAAGCTAGTAATCAATTTGATTTCGGAACTAACTTATTTTTAGATGGACATCATGCTAAAATAACAGCTCAATATTCTAACAGACCAATTTATATTGCAAAAGATAATATTGAATCTTACAAAGGAGAATTTTTATTACAATTACAAATTTACTTATAACCAAACCAATTAAAAATTTATAAAATATGAGCGACAAAAAGACAACAGGAATTTGGAAAGTTATTTCCGCTTCCTCAATGGGAACAATGATTGAATGGTATGACTTCTACATTTTTGGTAGTTTAGCCGTAGTTTTATCAACTAAGTTCTTTCCGACTGATAATCCTACAGCGGCATTCTTATCGACACTTGCAACTTTCGCGGCGGGATTTGTAGTTAGACCATTTGGTGCACTTTTCTTCGGTAGATTAGGTGACTTAATTGGAAGAAAATATACTTTTATGGTAACCTTGATGTTAATGGGTGGAGCCACTTTTGTAATTGGATGTATCCCAAGTTATGAAACTATAGGCTTTGCTGCACCGATATTAGTTTTAATTCTACGTTTGCTGCAAGGTTTAGCCCTTGGAGGAGAATATGGTGGAGCAGCAACTTATGTAGCAGAACACGCTCCGGCTGGAGAAAAAGGCTATTGGACGTCTTGGATTCAAACCACTGCAACAGTTGGATTATTTATTTCTTTAATGGTTATTTTAATTACGAAAGCATCTTTATCAAAAGAAGCATTTGATGAATGGGGTTGGAGAGTACCATTTTGGGTATCAATCTTAATGGTTTTTGTTTCGTATTTGATTCGTAAAAACATGCACGAATCGCCAGCATTTGCAAAAACCAAAGCTGAAGGTAAAACTTCAACAAACCCTTTAAAAGAAAGTTTCGGAAATAAATACAATTTAAAATTTGTTCTTTTAGCTTTATTTGGAGCAACAATGGGACAAGGTGTGGTTTGGTACACAGGCCAATTTTATGCTATGAACTTTTTAAAAACGGTTCAAAGTATAGATTCTTCTCAAGTTGATATGCTTTTAGGAATTGCTTTGATTTTAGGAACGCCGTTTTTCGTGGTTTTTGGATGGTTGAGCGATAAAGTGGGAAGAAAATCAATTATGATGGCTGGTATGCTTTTAGCAATACTATTATACCGACCGATATACAGAGCAATGTATAATACAACTGATTTAACAAAGAAATCTGAAATCGTTGCTCAAACTAAAGTAGTGCCATCGATAAAAGAAGTTGATGCTACAAAAATGGATTCGATTTATACAACAACCAAAGCTTATACTGACGGAACGACTGTAGAAGAAATCAAAACCATTCATTTTGATGCTGGAAAAGTGATGGTAGATGATAAAGGAAAAGACAAAATTGAAACTAAAGTTACCAAAATGATTAACAACAGCGACCGATGGTTTTTAATTTTTATGGTTTTTATTCAAGTGATTTTTGTAACGATGGTTTACGGTCCGATTGCCGCATTTCTTGTAGAAATGTTCCCAGTAAAAATTAGATATACTTCAATGTCATTGCCATATCACGTTGGAAATGGAATTTTTGGTGGATTACTACCGGCTATTTCAACCTATTTTGTATCACAATCTAAAGAAGCTGGTGATGTCGAATTCTATCTCGAAGGATTATGGTATCCAATTGGTATTGCCGCAGTTTGTTTCGTAATTGGAATGATCTATATTGACCGAAAAATTAATACTCTTCACGACTAAAAAATAGTACTATGAACGCAATAAAAAAATATTTAGGAATAGTTTGGATAGCACTTGCCATTGCAGTAGCATACTATTCAATTGAGATTTTTGGAGGAAAATTAACCTCGGGAAAACAAGATGATTTGGTATTTGGAATTATTATATTCTTTATTTTATTACCAATGATTGTAACTGGTTTATCCATATTTGGTTATTATGCAATCACTAATGAATACGATGAATAAATAATAATTTGGTTAGTCTCAAAAAGCTCTTATTAACTTAAGGGCTTTTGAGCATTTTACGAAGTTTATGAGATTAAAAGTTTAAAAAGTTTAAAAGTTTGTGTATTTTCGTAAGATATTCATTTACATATAAAAACTTTGTGACTTGGTGCCTTTGTGGCAAATACAATGAAAAAAAGACATCAACAAAAATTGGTTATTGTTTCAATCCTTTTATTAATTGGATTAAATCTTCCTATTGCTTTACTTTTTGATTCTTCTCAAAATTTTCTAGGCTTTCCTGTGATCTATGTCTATTTTTTTTCAATTTGGTTGTTTTCAATTTTAGTTTCACTAATAATAGTAAAGAGATATAATGAATAGTGCAGGACTTTTACTAATACTCTTAGGCTATTTAGCAGTTCTTTTTTATATTGCTCATTGGGCTGAAAAAAAAGGAAATAGCAAATGGACAAATAATCCGTATGTATACACTTTGTCGTTGGCTGTTTATTGCACGGCTTGGACTTATTATGGCAGTATTGGAGTAGCAGCTGATAGCGGTTTGAGTTATTTACCAATTTATCTCGGACCAATTATTATTGCGCCATCGTGGATTTTAATTCTGAGAAAGATTATCCGAATTTCACGTGTCAACAAAATATCTAGTATTGCTGATTTTATTTCACTTCGATACGGAAATAGCCGTTTTCTTGGCGCAATTGTAACCGTAATTTGCCTCACTGGAATTATTCCTTACATCGCTTTACAACTTAAAGCTATCGCTGAAACTTTTCACGTAGTTACAAAAACTAAAATTCGATCTTATATTTTTGATGATACAACAACTTTTGTAGCCATCGCCTTAGCGCTTTTTGCCTCTTATTACGGAACTCGATATTTAGATGCTTCTGAAAAAAGAAAAGGAATTGTAACTGCTGTTGCTATGGAAAGTGTTTTAAAACTTGTTTTCTTTGTAATAATCGGCGTTTATGTAACCTTTTTTGTCTTCGATGGTTTTGACGATATTTATCAAAAAGCAAGTTTATTAGAACATTTTAAAGAACGAAATACTATTGGAGGATTACCTCAAGCTATTAATTGGTTTTTACTTTGCGTACTTTCAATGTTTGCTATTTTTCTTTTACCAAGGCAATTTCAGGTTTCAGTAATTGAAAATAATCGCGAAAACCATATCAATACTGCAGTTTGGCTGTTTCCTTTATACCTTTTATTATTCAATATTTTTGTCTACCCAATCGCTTGGGGCGGAAATATTTTGTATGATGGAAAAAATGTAAATTCAGATACCTATTCTTTATTAATACCACAATTATTTGACGAAAAAACCTTGACAGTAATGGTTTTTCTAGGTGGATTTTCCGCGGCAATTTCAATGATTATTGTTTCTTCAATCGGATTATCGACTATGATAACTAACAACATATTAATTCCTTACAATCTATTAGGTAAACTTAAAAGTGAAGACGCCGTTAGTAATAAAAGTATTTTAAACAGCAGGAAAATTGGCATATTTTCACTTATTATTTTGTCTTATTTGATTTATAGATTCTTCGGACTCGATTACAACTTAGTTTCCATCGGATTGGTTGCTTTTGTTATCATTTCGCAATTGGCACCAGCTTTTTTTGGAGCCTTATTTTGGAGAAGAGGTTCGCGACTTGGTGCAGTTTATAGCATTTTAGTAGGATTTGCAATTTGTATCTATACCTTACTTATTCCATATTCTATAGGAATTACTAATAGCGATAGTACTTTTATTTCTGAAGGTCTTTACGGAATTAGTTTGCTAAAGCCTTTTCAACTTTTCGGATTAGATTATTTGCAACCAGTTCCACATGCATTATTTTGGAGCTTGTTGTTTAATTCGGTGACTTATTTTGCAGTTTCTGTTAGTTTCAAAGGAAATTATCGCGAACGAAATTATGCCGAAATGTTTGTTGATATCAATAAATACATTACCAATCACGAAGATGCTTTTATTTGGAAAGGAACTGCTTATCGTAATGATATTGAAAAAGTTTTGATACGTTTTCTTGGCGAAGAACGAACCAAACGAGCAATGAATATTTTTAATGTAAAATATAATGTGGATAAAAAAATAGAACTCGCCGACGCACGATTAATTAAATTTTCTGAAAATCTATTGACAGGACACATCGGAACAGCTTCTGCTAGAATTTTGATTTCAAGCGTTGTAAAAGAAGAAAAAATCACATTACCCGAAGTCTTAAAAATTTTAGAAGAATCGAAAGAAAATATAATAATCAATAAAAAACTGACCGAAACTTCAAATGAGTTAAAGGTAATCACAGCAAAATTGCAAAATGCCAATGAGTCATTAATTTTAAAAGACAAACAAAAAGACGAATTTTTAGATACCGTTACACACGAACTTAGAACACCGATTACCGCAATACGAGCAGCGAGTGAAATTTTACACGATGATGATGAAATTCCCGATGAATTAAAAAAACAATTTCTTCAAAATATCATTTCAGAATCCGATAGATTAAATCGTTTGATAGACAAAATTTTAGATTTAGAAAAATTTGAAACCGGAAAACAAACCATTCATTCTACAAAAAATAATTTGGTTCAAACTGTTGAAAAATCAATTGAGCCATTGCAACAACTTATTAGAAATAAAAACATTACGATTCACATTGAAAGTAAAGATAAAGTCAATGCCTTTTATGATGAAGATAGAATTGTGCAAGTGGTAACTAATTTATTATCAAATGCTATCAAATTTTGTCCAGAAAATGAAGGATTAATCACTATTCAAATTATTGAAAAAGATAATTTTATTCATACTTTCGTACAAGATAATGGTAAAGGAATTAATCCAAATGATTTTGATGCTATATTTGATAAATTCTATCAGTCAGTTAATCAAAACATAAAAAAACCAGTTGGTAGCGGATTAGGATTAGCTATCTGCAAACAAATTATAGAACATCACAAAGGTGAAATTTGGGCACAATCAAGTTTAAAAGGTGCTTGCATTGTCTTTACTCTACCGAAAAATAAGAATTTAGAAATTTAAGCTATGAAAAAGATTTTAATTGTCGATGACGAACCCAACATAGTTATGGCATTGGAGTATACTTTCAAAAAAAATAATTTTGAAGTATTTATTGCACGTGATGGTCAAGAAGCTTTGGATATTCTAAAAACCAACTTTCCTGATATGATTATACTCGACGTGATGATGCCAATGGTAGATGGTTATGCAACGCTTGAACAAATTCGCAAAGACGATAATTTAAAACATACCAAAGTGATTTTCCTTTCAGCAAAAAATAAAGAAAGTGATATCGAAAAAGGTATGGCACTTGGTGCAGACGCTTATTTAACAAAACCGTTTTCAATAAAGAAAGTAGTCGACCAAGTTATGGAATTGCTTTCCTAATTTTTTAGGTTTTAAATGTGTATTTTTTGTAAAAAAATGTAAATCTTTCCTAAATACATTTCTATTAAACTAAAAACTAAATACTTTTGGTTTATGAAACAAAAGCATTTTTACGTAGTATTACTACTTGCATTAGCGATGGTAACAATTCCGATTACATACTTCTACATATCAACATCGACAAATAGTCAACTAAAAAATGAAATTCTTCTCAGAAAAATTGGCCACGATGTATTGCTAAGTTCTAATGATAAAACTTCCAAAGTTGAACCAATAAAAAGTATTTCAACTAATAAATTTCAAATTCGATTTGAAAATAAGTTTGCTTTTAGTCCAGATTCTTTAATCTATATTGTTCAAAATAATCTTTCAAAAAGTACTTTTCCCAAAGAATATTCAGTCGCAGTTCAAAAAAATTCAAATGATGCGATTGTTTATGGTTTTCATATGGATTCTGAATCCAATAAAAATGTAATTACCTGTATTGGAAGAAAAATGCCCTTGGATTATTACAAAATAACTATCACATTTGTTCCTAAAAATGATGTTTCTAGTACAAAATACCTTCTTTTTGTCCCGACACTATTAATTGTTTTGATTGGTTGCTGGATAATATTTAAAAGTAGAAAAACTACAACTGACGTAGAGGTTAAAAACGATGAATCAGTAATAATAATTGGACAATATGAATTTTACTTTAAGCAAAATCTTCTTCAATTGGATGATAAACTACTATCGTTAACTCCTAAAGAATCTAAATTATTATACATTCTTTCTTCTTCGCCCAACGAAGTTATTGACAGAACCACTTTACAAAAAGAAATCTGGGAAAATGAAGGCGTAATTGTTACAAGAAGTTTGGATATGTTCATTTCTAAACTCAGAAAAAAACTAGAACAAGATTCGTCTATTGCTATTGTGAACATTCACGGAATAGGATATAAGTTAGAAATAAAGTGCTAAACTTATAGAACGGTAAAAGATTTACGCAATCGATATCGTATATATCTATTTAGCAAGAAATTTTGTTGCTATATAGTTTAATTAGCTACTTTTACTTTGCTATTTAAACCTATACAAACCAAACAATACCAATGAATTACAAAGATATTTACGACCAAAGTATTCAATCTCCTGAATCTTTTTGGAACGAACAAGCTGATCAAATAGATTGGTACAAAAAACCTTCCGTTATTTTGTCAAAAGATGAAAATGATTATCCATTATGGTTCGCAGATGGTGAACTTAACGCCTGTTATTTAGCATTAGACAAACATATTGATGATGGTTTTGGTGAACAAATCGCAATAATTTATGATTCACCAGTTACCCAAACTGTAAAAAAATACACTTACAACGAAGTAAAATCTGAAGTAGCTAAACTAGCTGGTGGAATGATTTCTTTAGGATTGAAAAAAGGTGATATGGCTGTGATTTATATGCCAATGATTCCACAAGCTGCCTTTGCAATGCTAGCTTGTGCGAGAATAGGAGTTACACATTCGGTAGTTTTTGGTGGATTTGCACCACACGAATTAGCCATAAGAATTGACGATTGCAAACCAAGATTAATACTAACAGCATCCTCAGGAATCGAAATTGATCGCTTAATTGCCTACAAACCGTTAGTTGATGAAGCTATTGCATTAGCCTCTCACAAACCTAAAAAAGTAATCGTTTTTAATCGAAAATTAGGCGCTAGAATTCCATTCAAAAAATACGACGTCGATTATGACGCAATTGTTTATGGTTCAGAAGAAGTAGCTTGCTTACCTGTTAATGCATCGCATCCTTTATATGTTTTATACACCTCTGGAACTACAGGAAAACCTAAAGGAATTGTCAGAGATACCGGAGGTTGTTTGACAGCACTTAAATTTTCAATGCAATACATTTATGGTGCCAAACAAAATGAAGTTTTTTGGGCGGCGTCTGATGTTGGTTGGGTTGTTGGACATAGTTTTATAGTTTATGGACCATTATTAAATCGCAATACAACAGTGATTTTTGAAGGAAAACCAATTCGAACTCCAGACGCAAGTACATTTTGGAGAGTAATCGCTGAGCATAAAGTTAGCGTTATGTTTACTGCGCCAACTGCAATTCGTGCCATTAAAAAAGAAGATCCAAATGGCGAGTTTATTAAACAATATGATTTATCTAGTTTACGAACACAATTTTTAGCTGGTGAACGTTGTGATATTGCAACATTAGAATGGTATCAAAAAAATATTCCAATACCAGCAATTGATCATTGGTGGCAGACAGAATCGGGTTGGCCAATGATTTGTAATATGATGAGTGTTGAATATTTACCTATCAAACCAGGCTCGGCTGGCAAAGCAGTAGCAGGATATGATATCAGAATTTTTGGAGAAAACGGACAAGAATTAGGTCCAAATCAAGAAGGTTATGTAGTAATTAAACTGCCGTTGCCTCCAGGAACTATGTTAGATTTATGGAAAGATAACGAGCGATTCAAATCGGGTTATTTGAATAAATTTCCGGGCTACTATTTTTCCGGCGATGGCGGATTTAAAGATGAAGATAATTATATTTTTATAACTGGTAGAGTAGATGACGTAATCAATGTTGCAGGACATCGACTTTCAACCGCTGAAATGGAGGAAATTGTATCATCTCATCATTCCATTGCAGAATGCGCAGTTGTAGGTATAAATGATGAGCTAAAAGGGCAAATTCCACTGGCGTTAGTTGTGACCAAATCGGGCGAAGATATAGAACATTTTCAGTTACAATATGAAGTAGTGCAACTCGTTCGTCAACAAATTGGAGCGGTTGCTTCATTACGTGATGTGGCTATTGTGCAACGTTTACCGAAAACACGCTCTGGAAAAATCTTGAGAAAATTAATAAGAAGTATTGCCGATGGTGAGAATTTTCAAATTCCGTCAACCATTGATGATGAAGCCATCATCGAAGAAATTAGAGAAGAATTTACAAAAGCAAAAATCGGTTTTTATAAATAACTTGAATAAAATAAATAAAAGATGTTGGCACTCTAAACTGCTTAGTCATCTTTATATACTTGTGATTATTCACTTTTTATATTAAACTAGGCACTATCTATACTAATTTAGCAAGAAATATCTTTTTTACATTTATAGATTATTTATATTTACAGAAATAAACGACTAATTACTAGTCATTAATTACTAATTACTGAAGAAAATGAGTTACTATACAATAGACAATTTAGAGCATTATTTTAAAATGTATAAAAAGTCGGTTCGTGAACCAAGAAAATTTTGGGACAGAATAGCTGACGAACACTTTACTTGGTACCAAAAATGGGATAAAGTAATGGAATTTGATATGCAAGAAGCCAAATTCAAATGGTTTTTGGACGCTAAAGTAAACATTACTAAAAACTGTATTGACAGACATTTAGCTAAACGTGGAGAAAAAACTGCCATCATCTTTGAACCTAATGATCCAAATGAGGAATCACAACATATTACTTATAATGAATTGTATGCAAGAGTTGCTAAAATGGCCAATGTTTTGCGCGAACAAGGCATAAAAAAAGGCGATAGAGTTTGCATTTATCTTCCAATGATTCCAGAATTGGCTGTAGCTGTTTTAGCTTGTGCCCGAATTGGTGCAATTCACTCAGTAGTATTTGCAGGTTTTTCTGCATCGGCTGTTTCAGCTCGTATTAATGATTCTGATTGTAAGGTAGTTATCACTTCTGATGGAAGTTATAGAGGAAATAAAGCCATCGATTTAAAAGGAATTGTAGATGAAGCTTTAGATAAATCGCCGTGTGTAGAAAAAGTTTTGGTTGTTAAAAGAACCAATACCGAAGTAAATATGAAAGACGGTCGCGACATTTGGTTGCAACCACTTTTAGATAACGCAATTCCTAACAATGTCGCTGAAATTATGGATGCTGAAGATCCGTTATTTATCCTGTATACTTCAGGTTCAACAGGAAAACCCAAAGGAATGGTGCATAGTACTGCGGGTTATATGGTTCAAACGGCCTACTCATTTAAAAATGTTTTTAACTACCAAGAAAATGATGTGTATTGGTGTACAGCCGATATTGGTTGGATTACGGGCCATTCTTATATTTTATACGGACCACTTTTAAATGGAGCAACAACAGTCATTTTTGAAGGTGTTCCGTCTTATCCAGATTTCTCACGTTTTTGGGAAATTATTGAAAAACATCAAGTTAATCAATTTTATACGGCTCCAACTGCCATTCGTGCTTTAGCAAAAGAAAGTTTAGATTTCGTACAACGTTTCCCATTAAAATCTTTAAAAGTTATTGGTTCGGTTGGTGAGCCTATTAATGAAGAAGCTTGGCATTGGTATAATGCACACGTAGGAGGAAAGCGTTGTCCGTTAGTAGATACTTGGTGGCAAACCGAAACTGGAAGTATTATGATTTCACCAATTCCGTTTGTTACGCCAACAAAACCAACTTATGCATCGTTACCATTACCAGGAATTCAACCGGTTTTAATGGACGAATTACGCAATGAAATTGAAGGCAATCAAGTCACAGGAAGTTTGTGCATCAAATTTCCGTGGCCATCAATGGCTCGAACAATTTGGGGTGACCATCAACGTTATAAAGAAACCTATTTTACTGCTTTTCCAGGTAAATATTTTACGGGTGATGGAGCATTAAGAGATGAAGTTGGTTACTACCGAATCACTGGTAGAGTAGATGACGTAATCATTGTTTCAGGACACAATTTAGGAACAGCACCAATTGAAGATGCGATTAACGAACATCCAGCAGTGGCAGAAAGTGCTATCGTAGGTTTCCCTCACGATATTAAAGGAAATGCGCTTTATGGTTATGTGATTTTGAAAGAAGTAGGAGAATCTCGAAACCAAGAAAATCTTGCGAAAGAAATCAATCAATTAATTTCAGACCAAATCGGTCCAATTGCGAAATTAGATAAAATACAATTCGTTAACGGTTTACCAAAAACTCGTTCAGGAAAAATTATGCGTAGAATTTTAAGAAAAATAGCCGAAGGTGATTTCTCAAACTTTGGCGACATAACAACTTTATTAAATCCTGAAATTGTTGAAGAAATTAAAGAAGGAAAATTATAGTTTATTTTGGTTATTTTTTGAAAAGACTGCTTAGAAATCAAAGCAGTCTTTTTTTTATTTCTTGTTAACTAAAACCGCACTCATTTGTTGACCGCCAGAAACAAGGGTTTTTATTTGAAAATAATAAGTGTCATTTTCATATAATTTATCTCCAAAAAGAATTTCCATTTTGTTTTCTTTTTTGTCTTTAGATGTTGCTATTTTTTTAAATCCCATTTTTTCAAGTTCTTCTGGAAACATTTGGGTGATTCCCCAAGCCGTAATTAGTTTGACTTCATTATCGTTAGCCATTAAAGCATAATTGCTTTTTTCATTAATCCAAGCCTCTTCTTTTTGTTCCCAACCATAAGAAATAGCGTCCAATTCAGCTTTAATATTTTCTTTTTTAACGCTCATAAAACGAATTAGATCTTGAGGTTGTAATGATCGCTGTTGCGTACCTTTTAATTCCTTGATGCTTTTGTCGTCAATCAATAAATCAATATTAGATGGATCTTCACTTGAATAAACAATATTCAATTGTTGTCCTAAATAAAAATCTTTAAAACGATAACTCGAAATATCTTCGGTGGCTCTTACTTTAGTACCTTCTTTGGTTTCAAATTCTACTGTGATGGATGCAAAAGATGCTCCACCAGAACGCAATACTCGTTTAACTTCGGTCACGCCACCATCAATTACTGTTCCAACCGCATCAATTTGAGTAGCTTTCAAAATTTTATCAGCACCAGAGGAAATACATTCTGAAAAAATAAAATACACTATAACAGCCGGAACAAACATCAAAGCCATAAACGTAAAGTCAATTTTTGGCTTATCTCTAATTTTTAAAAATTCTGGTTTCCAAGTATTGAAATAGACAAGTGAAAGAAAACTAAAAAAACAAAAAAATGCTGTTCCAATTATAGACAGTATAGTTTTGTTTCGAGAAACATTTTGAGTTGGTAAATAAAAAGCAAACAAGTAAAATGTAGCAAGAACCAAAACAACTAATACAATAAAAACTGTAAGATTTTTTTTAGGCATCACTTTCAATCGTTCTTCAAGAACTAGTGCACGTGCGTTTTCAATAATCGATTTAAAATCTTCTGGATTGACTTCTTTACGCTTTAAAAAAGTTTCAATTTCATAATCATATTCGTTGTCTTTTACACGTTCAACAACTCGTTCTAAAATTTCTTCTTTAGTCATAATCTTAATTATAAAATTGATTTTAATAATAAATCTTCCATCACTTTATATCCATCTAAATTTGGATGGACACCATCTTCGCCAAATTGTTTTTGTAAACCTTTATTTTCATCAACCATTGCTTTGTAATAATCTACATAAGTGATTTTATTTTTATCAGCATACGCTGCAATCATTTGATTTAACTCAATTACTTTGTCGGCTGGTTGCAATTTTGGATTCCAATTAAACTTATTTGCCGGAAGCACGGAACAAAGAATTACTTTAATTTTATTTGCTTTTGCCAATGCTACCATCGAACTAATATTGTCCATAATTTGTTCTAATGTGATTGGTCCAGTATTTTCAGCTATATCATTGATTCCTGCAAGAATAACAACAGTAGATGGTTTTAAATTAAGAACATCTTGTCTAAAACGCAGCAACATTTGAGGTGTAGTTTGTCCGCTAATTCCTCGATTGATAAAATTATTGGAACTAAAAAAGTTATGATCATTAACTTTCCAAAACTCGGTTATCGAATCGCCCATAAAAACAACATTTGCCGAAGTATTTTTCGGAGCCATAATGCTTTCATTTTCAGTACTATATTTTTTTATGTTTGCCCAATCTTTAACCATATCTTGTTGACTATAAAGTGTAAATTGTGTTACTAATAATAACAATGCAAAGTAATATTTCATATTCCTTATTTAAGGAAACAATGTACTATTATTTTTCAAATTTATAATAAATTACTTTATTTATGTAACATTTAATTAAATGAAATCCCTAATTTTACTGAATATGATAAATTCAGAAATAACTATAATTGGTGGAGGTTTGGCCGGATTAATTTCTGGAATTCATCTTGCTAAAAACGGTTTTTCTGTACTTATTATTGAAAAAAACACTTATCCAAAACACAAGGTTTGTGGCGAATATATTTCTAATGAAGTACTTGATTATTTAAAATCATTGCACTTAAATATTGAATCACTTCAACCAAAAAAAATTGATAAGCTTTCATTTTCTTTAGTTTCAGGTAAAAAAATAGAAACAATTTTACCTTTAGGCGGTTTCGGAATAAGTCGCTATTGTTTAGATGCTTACCTTTTTAATGAAGCTCTTAAAATGGGTTGTAAAGTAATTAAAGATACAGTAAACGATGTAGTATTTAAGGATGATCATTTTGAAATTTCTACCAATGAAAACAGCTATGAATCTAAAATTGTTCTCGGTGCTTTTGGCAAACGTTCTAATCTAGATTTAAAATTTAAACGTAAATTTATAAATAACAAATCGGAATGGCTTGGTGTAAAAGCACATTATCAAATGGATTTTCCCGATGATTTAGTTGGATTACATCATTTTAAAGGTGGTTATTGCGGTGTTTCAAAAATTCAAAATAGTTTAGTGAACATCTGTTATTTATCGGATTATAAATCTTTTAAAAAACACAAAAACATTGAAGAATATCAAGAAAAAGTGGTTAGTGAAAATCCAAATTTGAAGAAAATATTTGATACTGCCATATTAAAATTTGAGAAACCACTAACGATTAGTCAGATTTCATTTGAAGAAAAACAAAGTGTTGAAAATCATATTTTGATGATTGGTGATACGGCTGGTTTGATACATCCGTTATGCGGAAACGGAATGGCAATGGCAATTCACAGCGCAAAACTAGCTTCTGAAGAAGTCACAGATTATTTAAAAAACAAAATTTCCAGAACACAAATGGAAGCAAATTATACCCACAAATGGAATACTAATTTCAAAAGCAGATTAAAATTAGGAAGACTTTTAGGAAAATTGCTTCAACAAGAAAATTTAGCACAGTTTGTAATGAAAATTCTAATGCTGTTTCCTTCATTACTTTCAGTTATAATTAAAAAAACACACGGTAAACCAATTTAAATGACAATAAATACCAAATATAGAACCAACGAATCTGAAATAATGGACGACTTCGAACTAGAAGGCGAAGTTTTGCAAGATGCTTTGGATAAAATTGCCAAAATAAACCAACTTTTGGGCGGAAACCAATTAACTTTACAAGGAGTTAAAACACTTCTAAAAAATAAAGATAAAAATACCGAAATTACTATAGCTGATATTGGATGTGGCAATGGAGATATGTTGCGCTACATTGCAGAATATGGCGATGCCAATGGTTATAATTTTAAATTAATCGGAATTGATGCCAATGCATTTACAATAAATCACGCTAAAAATCTATCCAATCATTATCCAAATATTTCTTATGAAATTATTGATATATTTAGTAAACAATTTGATGAAGTAAAATACGATATTGTATTGTGCACTTTAACTTTACATCATTTTAAAAATGAAGAAATTATAAAATTAGTAAAACAGTTTTATGATAATTCTTCTATTGGAATTGTAATCAATGATTTGCATCGAAGTAAGATCGCTTATAGATTATTTCAAGCGGTTTGTTTTGTTTTCAAATTAAATTCGATGTCACGTGACGATGGATTAGTTTCGATATTACGCGGATTTAAAAAACAAGAATTAGAAGAATTTTCAAAAGAATTAAATTTGAAAAATTACAGTTTGCAATGGAAATGGGCTTTTAGATACCAATGGATAATTAAGAAAAGTAGATAAAATAATAATGAGTGTAAAAATAGTAACTGTAGCCAAACAACTTCCAGAATTTTCTAGAGAAACTGCTGAAATAATGCCTTTTCTAGATGCTTGGTTAATAGGACAAGAGGAACGTTTTATCAAAAAAGTGAAAAAGATTTTTGAAGGTGCCAATGTCGATAAACGCTATTCAATAATGGATCCGATTGAGGTTTTTACTAAAACATCTTTTGAAGAACGAAATCAAATATACGTTAGAGAAGTAATAAAATTAGGCGAAAAAGTCCTCACAAAAGCACTTGAAAAAGCCAATTGGAAACCAACCAATTTAGATTACATCATTACAGTTAGTTGCACTGGGATTATGATTCCATCGCTTGATGCTTATTTGATTAATAAACTCGGATTAAGACAAGATATTGTAAGATTACCTGTGACTGAAATGGGATGCGTTGCCGGAATATCTGGAATGATTTATGCCAAAAAATTCCTAGAAGCAAATCCGAATAAAAAGGCAGCAGTAATTGCGGTCGAAAGTCCAACAGCAACTTTTCAATTGGATGATTTTTCGATGGCAAATATTGTGAGTTCAGCCATATTTGGTGATGGTTCAGCTTGTGTTTTACTTTCATCAGATGAGAAGGATAAAGGTCCGAAAATCCTTGATGAATCGATGTATCATTTTTATGATAACGAACATATGATGGGTTTTGAAATGACTAATTCAGGATTAAAAATGGTACTTGATATTGAAGTTCCTGAAACGATTGCCGAACATTTTCCGCTGTTTATTCATCCTTTTTTAGAAAAAAACAACTTGACTATCAATGATATCGATCATTTAATATTTCATCCTGGCGGAAAAAAAATCGTACAAACCGTTGAAGAATTATTCTCTGAATCTGGCAAAAATATTGACGATACCAAAGAAGTTTTAAGATTGTATGGAAATATGTCGAGTGCAACCGTTTTATATGTTTTAGAACGATTTATAGATAAAAAACCTAAAGCTGGAGAGAAAGGTTTGCTTTTAAGTTTCGGACCAGGTTTTACTGCGCAACGAATATTAATTGAGTTTTAAAATACCATTACTAATTCATAGGTTAAAAAAATGACAAACGAAGAAATCATATCAAAACTACCTTATTCAAAACCTTTTTTGTTTGTTGATGAAATCACTTCAATATCAGAAAATGGAGTAGAAGGAACGTATACATTTGATTCTAATTCAGATTTTTACAAAGGTCATTTTAAAAATAATCCGGTCACGCCAGGTGTCATTTTGACAGAAACTATGGCTCAAATTGGCGTTGTGTGTTTAGGAATTTATCTTTTGAATACTGATTTCAATTTTGAAACTAAAATAGCATTAACTTCTTCTGAAATTGAATTTTTGAAACCTGTATTTCCTTCAGAGAAAATAAAGGTGATTTCTGAAAAAATATATTTCCGATTCGGAAAATTAAAATGTAAAGTTCGAATGATAAATAATGATGGAATTGAAGTTTGTAGAGGAACAATCGCGGGTATCATTCAAATCTAAAATCAAATGAAAAGAGTTGTAATAACAGGTTTGGGAATTGTCGCACCAAATGGAGTAGGACTTGATGCATTTACAAACGCCATCAAAAACGGAATCTCTGGAATTAAACACGATGCCGAATTAGAACGCCTTCAATTTTCGTGTCAGATATCGGGAAAACCTGAGATTAGCACCGAAATGGCTCTTAATTATTTTACCGAATTAGAATTACGAAATTTTAATTCCTCTGGAATATTATATGGCGTAATTGCAGCAATCGACGCTTGGAAAGATGCAGGATTAACTATTGAAAATAATGAAAATCCAGATTGGGATTCGGGAACCATTTTCGGAACTGGAACTTCAGGAATCGATAAATTTAGAGAAAGTATTTACAAAATAGACGATTTTCAAACCCGAAGATTAGGAAGTACAGCTGTAGCTCAAACAATGAATTCGGGCGTAAGTGCTTACATCGGTGGGAAATTAGGATTAGGAAATCAAGTAACTACCAATTCGTCAGCTTGTACCACAGGAACAGAAAGTATTTTGATGGCTTACGAACGCATAAAATCGGGTCAAGCCAAACGAATTATCGCTGGAAGTACAAGTGATTCAGGACCATACATTTGGGGTGGATTTGATGCTATGAAGGTTTGTACTTATAAACACAATCAAACACCAGAAAAAGGTTCTAGACCAATGAGTGCAACTGCTTCGGGATTTGTGCCAGGAAGTGGAGCAGGAGCTTTAATTATTGAAGATTTAGAAACGGCTTTAAATCGTGGTGCTAAAATTTATGCCGAAATTCTTGGAGGAACTGTAAATTCTGGCGGACAACGTGGTGAAGGAACTATGACAGCACCAAACTCGGTTGCGGTTCAAAGATGTATTGTAGATGCCATTACTAATTCAGGGATTACTACAAAGGATATTGATGTTATTAACGGACATTTGACAGCCACATCAAAAGACAGCGTAGAAATTAAAAATTGGTCCGAAGCGCTAGGTAGAAAAGGAACTGATTTTCCGTATATAAATTCACTGAAATCTACAGTTGGTCATTGCCTTTCTGGTGCTGGAAGTGTAGAAAGTGTAGCATCAGTATTGCAAATTTATCACGGATTTGTTTTTCCGAATAGTAATTGTGAAGATTTGAATCCAGATATAACTGCCTTAATTTCTGAAACTAAAATTCCAATGCAATTAATTGAACGTGAAATAAATTGTGTTGTCAAAGCTAGTTTTGGTTTTGGTGATGTTAATGGATGTGTTATTTTTAGAAAATACAAATAGATTTTTTGCACTAAATTAACAATTGTTAAATTTAGCGGTACTAACAGTATTCTTAAATTAGGATTTCAAATTAAAATTTAGTATTTTTATTATGCCAAAACGTAATTCACTTAACGATATCAAAGAAGTTGATGACTTAAACCGATTGAATGAAATCATCAATGATAAAAGAAATGCTAAACGTGCGAATGAAAAGAAGACTAGACGCAACCGGCACTATGAAAAACAATTTATAAAAAACACTTTCAAAACACAAATTGAAATCCCACAAAAAATGAATAAATCAGAAGTAATTGAGCAATTAAAAACCATTGTAAAACCTTATATAAATAATCAAGAAGCTTTTGAAAACCTCTCAGAATCAACTGATTTTATAAAAGATTTACAAATCAATTCTGCCAATTTGGTAGACGTAATTTTAGATATTGAAGATTATTATAAAATCGAAATTGATACTGTTTCGATGGAAAAAATGGTTGATGTTCAATCGGCTTTAGACATAATTGAAGCTAAATTGGCACAATAATGATAGGCAACGATGTAGTTGATTTAGGATTAGCATCAACTCAAAGTAATTGGAAAAGAAAAGGTTATCTTTCTAAAATCTTTACTGATTTAGAACAAGAATTCATTTCAAAAAGTTCAAATCCGAATGAGATGGTTTGGAATTTATGGAGTAGGAAAGAGGCCGTTTATAAAATCATACTTCAACAAAATGGTAAACGCGGTTATTATCCAAAAAAAATTGAATGTTTAAATACTGATAATGACAATGGGATTGTAGTATATCAAAACGATGCATTTTTTACAACTACAGAAACATCGCAAGAATTTATTCATTCAATAGCGGTACTTAGCAAGGAAAAATTTAGTAAAATTATAGAAATCACCGATGCTAAAAAACTTGTAAAAATCAACGAAATTCCATATTTCAAGTTAAATTCAAAATTTTATGCTGCTACCAAAAGTCACCACGGAGCTTTCGAAAAAAGTTATTTTTTACAATCCTAATCTTGATTTTAATTTCAAAAACAATAACGCTATCGTGTAAGCATCATCTGTGGTTGATATTCTTTCGGTTTTCGAAATTTTAAAAATATGACTTAATTCATCCAAAGAAAAGTTTTTGTCATTAATGTCGTGTAGCTTTTTATACATCACTTCAATATCTAAAGCTTCATTTTTCAATCTGCCACAAGATAATTTTTCTAAAGCCTCATTAATCATTTCGACATCAAAATTGATTCGATGTCCGACTAACGTAGCATTTCCTATAAAATCTATCAATTTTTCAATAGCCTGAACTTCAGATAATTTTGGTTGTTCTGACTCTAATAAAAAATCATTAGATAAATTATTATCGTGCAAAAATTTGTATTGCGGAATCGTTACTTCAAAAACATCACCAATATGAATCGTGTCTTTTTCTATACCGATAGAACCCAAAGACAAAATCACATCTTTTTTAGGATTTAATCCAGTAGTGTCAACCGATAGCGCAATATATCTTGAAGGTTTTTTATCAAATTTAGATAAATACTTTTTCCAGAATTCAGGATGTTCTTTGTTTATATTTTTTAACCAATCAAGCATAAATTATGAAAATTGTGTAAGTTGAAATTTATCTTTTATCAATTCTTCAAGCTCACGCATAGGCGCAAGAGCATTTTTTAATTTCTCTCTATCAACTTTATTTAATTCCTCCAAATTGATGTATTGACCTGAACTATCATTTTTCAATCCTTCTAAAACTCTAAATTTAGATAAAACCAAAAAAGCATCTGCACAATTCAAATAAATTTCTGAAAATTTAGGATCAATCATTGCTAATTGTTTGTATCTTAAATAAGTACTGTTTATACCGCGAATGTTATTACTCATTACAAGCAATCTTGCACCATCAATAAGTGGCATTAAAGCACGGGTTTTTATATCAAATTTACCTTTAAATTCGCCATCTTCTTCGAGATTGAATTTCTTAAAAAAGTTTAAAGGCGCTGGTTTCTTCAAAGCATCGTTTCCAAGATAATCATAAAATAATACTTTGTTTTTGGCATCTTTAAATATCACATCAGTTATAGCATCTTCAATTTTTTGTTCGCCAAAAGCAATTTCATAATCGAAGAACACACTGCTAATTTCATTAGAATTTTCACCTGGAGTATTCATCCAATTATTATATTGTTTACTCCAGTCAGTCAGTGATTTACACCAAAGCATATTGCTACCCATATGACCTTGAGGACAAGGAATAAAACCTACTTTTTCGAGGGTTGCAGTAGTTTTCTTAGCCAGTTTTAAGAAATAATCTTTTACATCACGGTATTTGTCAGCTGAAACATCTTCAAAAATTAAAATACTATCTTGATCTGTCAAAAGAAGTTGCTCTTTACGACCTTGACTACCAATGCTTAACCACGCAAATCGAGCAGGAGGTGAGCCCAAATCTAAAATAGATTGTTCCACAGCGCGTTTAACAATAGCTAGAGTAATTTCACCTGCAATACTATTAATATGTGTAAGCGGAATATTTTTGTTAAGCGATGATTGAATGATATCAGCTAATTTATCTCTAACTAATTTAAGTTCTTTGGCCGTTTGAGAACGTTTAATTTCTTTAAGCAAAACGCCTGGATTATTGGCTTGAGCAACAACCAAATCGTGTTCAGAAATAATTCCTTTAATATCAGATTTATCTGTACCATCGTGGGTTACGCACAAATGAGTAACACCATATTTTAACATAACCAATTGTGCCTCAGCCACCGAAATATTTTCAGTAACTGTAACAACCGGTGAAGCCATTATTTTATCAATAGAGTTAGAAAAAGCAACACGACCTGTAGCAACTTTAGAACGAAAATCTTTGTCGGTTACAATTCCAACCGGAAAACTATTTTCAGTAATCAAGACACTGTCTAACATATTTTCAGTCACTAATTGCGCTGCATCTTTAATCATTGTGTTACTAGTGATTTTCAGAGGCGTTTTGTTGTAAGCCAAGGATTGGAAATACAACATATCCGACTGATTTTCAGAAAAACTAACATTGTCAGAAATCAAACCATTGTTTTGATTGTCTAAATTACCTTTAGTATTTGCGGCGAAACTTTCTAGTAAAAAATCTAAAACATTAGAGTTTTGAGCCACAAAAGGTTTGAAGGTAGCAATTGGAATTGCATATACAATACTTTCTTCGCGAGCTTTGGCTGTCATTTGATAATTATTTTTGGCAAAAAAGGGACGTAAACCAAAAATATCGCCAGCATAACATTTATTCAAAAGCGTTTCTTCAGCATCAGAAATTACGGTAAGATGAATAACTCCCGAAGCTACCACATAAAAAGTGTCGTGCAACACATCATTTATTTGAAATAAACTTTTGTGTTTTTCGAGATTTATGACACGAATAGTGTTCGCAATTTTAATTAAATCATCAAAAGACAAATAATTAAATGGTTCATATTCCTTTAAAAAATCAGCTACACGCTGTGAAATGGCATTGCTCATAATGAATGTTAATTTTATAAAAATATAAAAAATCCGCGACACCACAAAAGTAATAAAGATTAAGATTGGACAAGAACAAATCTCTGTCAATTTATCACCACAAAAACAATTTTTAATTATATTTACGTTAAAATTGTTTTGCGATGAAAGAAAATAAATCAGCTAAAATTGAACTTCTTTTTTCAATTCTGTGTTGGATTACCATTATAACTCAATTTATAGTTATGATTGATAATCGAGTAACATCTATCACTGAAACAACAATTCGATTTTTTACTTTTTTTACCATTTTGACAAATATACTAGTCGCAATTGTGTTCACTGCAGTTTTAATAAAACCTAAAAGAAAATTTTCTTTCTTTTTAAATCCGATAAATCAATCAGCAATAGCGGTTTATATATTTGTTGTTGGATTTGTTTACAATTTAATTTTAAGGTTTTTATGGCAACCACAAGGCGTTCAGCGTATTGTTGATGAAATGTTGCATACCATAATTCCAATTTATTATATTTTATATTGGTATTTCAAAAGCAATACTAAATCAATTCTTTGGAAAAATTTTATTAATTGGTTGATTTATCCAATTGTATATTTGGTTGTGATAATGATTCGCGGATCATTTTCAAATTATTATCCGTATCCATTTGTGAATGTTACAAGTTTAGGAATTGACAAAGTATTTATAAATATTATCTTGCTGACTTTGTTTTTTGGAGGAGTAGCAATCGCTTTTATTGGAATTGCCAAATGGAAGAATAAAAGGATTTCGTAATCAAATACTTGGTTCTTTTAAAAATCCTATTTTACATAATATAAATTATAGTGCAAATATATAAATTATATAAAATAGCTACAATACTGATTTATAACTCATTCATAATTTTTATACGATAAAATTTACCAATAGCAATTGTGAGTTTTAAATTATAATCTTCGATCAACCAACTTCTGTAGTTTTTGGTAACGTTTCCTAAACAAATACAATATTGTTTAATTCGATATTCAATATCATCATTGAGTTCTTTAGATAATTTTCGGGCATCAATTAATTCATCCGTGTTATCAACACACATTTGTGCGTGTTGCTCCAATGATTTTTCGATAATAGTTTTAGCCTTCAAATTATTTTTAACCGTGAATTTGAATTCCTCTTGAATATTCATTGAAATATTATCAGTTTTTGAAAATTTCTTACGCAATTCATCAGGCATCACATATTTGAAATTACTTTCAATATCAGCATCATCACGAAGACTTTCTAGATAATATTCTGGAGATTTAAAAATATGCTGCCAGTCAATCGGATTGTTCCATAAACCAAAGCGTAAAGCATTGTTTCCTAAATCAATAACCGTAAAATTGTCTTTGTTAGGTAATTTTCTTGAACCACGACCAATCATTTGAAAATACAAGGTCAAGGATTTAGTAGCACGATTCAAAATAATGGTTTCAACAGTTGGTTCATCAAATCCTGTGGTTAAAATTCCCACTGAAGTTAAAATAGCATCGGGTGTTTTCTTGAACCATTGCAAGATTTCTTTACGATCTTCTGTTGAAGTTGTATTATCTAGATGACGAATGTTAAAACCGGCGTGTCTAAAACTTTCATAAACGTGCAGCGAAGTATTAATTCCGTTATTAAAAATCAATGTTTTTTTTCCGAGTGATTTCTCCGTATAAGCGTGCAATAATTTTTCTTGCATTACCATATTACTATACAAATCATCAGAAGATTTTACAGTATAATCGCCATTAATTCCGACTTTTAACGAAGTCAATCCAACATCATAACTATAAGTTGTTGCTTGTGCTAAAAACCCTTTATCTATAAGATTTTGAATAGTATCACCAACGATTAATTCACTGTAGTTTTCATACATTGGTAATTTTATATTTGAACTCAATGGTGTTGCTGTAACTCCCAAAATAAAAGCATTATCGAATGCGCTAAACAACTTCCTAAATGAGTTAAAGTGAGCTTCGTCAATTATCACTAAACCAATATCTTGTATTTCTAATTTTTCATCATTGAGACGGTTTTTTAACGTTTCAATCATCGCAACAAAACACGAATATTCGTCTTGATCTGGAAGTTCTTTTATCGCGCTATTAATCACTTTGTTTTTGACATCAAAATTCTTAAGCATTTTTGAAGTTTGTTTACAAAGCTCAATCCGATGGGTTAAAACCACCACTTTTTTGTTGTATTGTTCTAAATAACGTCTTGTAATTTCGGAGAAAATTACTGTTTTTCCGCCACCTGTTGGCAATTGGTAAAGTAAATGATAATTGTATGGTGCATTATCTAATCGTTCAAATATCTTGTCAATATCGCCTTTCTGGTAACCATAAAGTTCCTTTTTATCTTGAATTTCGGCGATTAAATCTTTTTTTGACATAGCATTTTTTACAATTTTGCAAAAATACGTCTAAAAAAGAGTATCTCAACTATCATTTTAAAAATAACTCAAATTTAATAATCAAATCGTTCAACAATAGCATTGAATTCATATTTATTCATCCAATTTTGAGTAATGCTTTCTTCTTTGATAGCCACTACTCTACTTCTAAATTCTTCTAGTATTCCCTTTTCAATCATAAAACTAATGGCTTGCTCATAAGAAGTTAGCATACTTTTATAGAACGCTTCCGAATTAATTTGTCGTTCGCTCGATAAAGTTTGGGCAATTTCAATGTTATATAGCATTACATCAACAATTATAAACGAATCAACGCCTAGCGTAATAAAATGTTTAATAAATTTTTGAGCTGTAGATCGGCGCATTTTAGGTCTTTTTCCTCTTATCGGGAAATATTCATTTGCAATTTTAAGTTTAGCATCTTTTACTAAATTTCGTTCGTTAGGATTAAAAACAAAATTATAGTAGACTTTAACTTCTTTAAATTTATCGTAAAGTTCCACCAATTGTTCCTCTAATTGTTCTTTACTTAATTCGGATAAATATTTTTTTAAATCGCGTTTGCTCATAGTAATTGCTAAATTATTGCAAAAGTAAGTGAGATTCTAGGTTTTTAACTAATGATATGCTTAATTTTGTAGACCAAAACACTAATTTATGACTAAAATTTTCAAATTTACAGCAATTGCAGAGGGAATCTCCTATTTAGTATTATTTACAAATATGTTATTTATCAAACCAAATAATATAGATTTGTATAAAAAATTACTGTATCCAATTGGTATGGCGCACGGAGTTTTATTCATAGGATATGTGATTTTAGCTTTCCTAATAATGAAAAGTCAAAAATGGTCTTTCAAAGATTTAGCTGTAGTTCAATTAGCCTCACTTTTGCCTTTTGGTACGTTTTACATTGAGAAAAAATATGTAAAAAATGCATAATACTCTTGAGAAAATATTTGGTTGGTTATATCCGATACTCAATAAAATGGGTTTTGGAGATACGCTCGCATCCTATTTAAGTTTAGTTTTAAACATTGCTATTTTGTGTGCATTAGCCTATCTAATCTATGTTATTTTTAGATTGGTTCTTGTAACTGCAATGGCTATTGTTGCTAAAAAAACCAAAACTAATTTTGATGATTTATTAGTCTCCAACCAAACTGCCAAATATATTGCTCATTTAATACCACTTCTTTTCATCTACAAATCGGTTCCAGTTATCCTTGATGCATATGTGTATTGGGAAACTGTTTTCGGAAAATTAGTTGGAATCTATATCATTTTATTATCGTTATGGATTGTTCGAAGTGTTTTAAAAGCCATAAGAGATTATTTAAAAGAACAGCCAAAATATAGTGATAAACCCATAGATAGTTACATTCAAGTAATTATGATTGTGCTTTGGATTATTGGTGTTGGTGTAATTATTTCAAAAATATTTGACATCAATAGCAATACACTTCTTGGAGCTTTGGGAGCTATTTCGGCCGTAATCATATTGATTTTTAGAGATACCATTTTAGGATTTGTTGCAAGCGTGCAAGTTTCGTTAAACGATATGGTACGAATTGGTGATTGGGTTACCTTCGATAAATTTGGTGCTGATGGCGATGTGATTGAAATAAACCTTGCAACGGTCAAAGTTCGAAATTTTGATAATACGACTACAACAATTCCTACTTACAGTTTAATATCTGATTCTTTTAGAAACTGGCGCGGAATGTTGAATTCTGACGGAAGACGTATTAAAAGACACATCCTTATCAAAGCAAAAAGTATTCGTTTTTTAAATGACGACGACTTACAAAAAATGAAACGCATTCAGTTGGTATCACATTATATTGATGTTAGGCAAGACGAAATTAATAAATTTAATAAAACCTACAATGTGGACAAATCGTTATCTATCAATGGCAGAAACATGACCAATTTTGGGTTGTTCCGAAAATATATTACACAATATTTAGAGCTTTATCCGGGAATAAACAAAAATATGATTTTGCTTTGTCGCCAGTTGCAACCCACACCACACGGAATGCCACTTGAAATTTATGTCTTTTCAAAAGACCAACGGTTTGAACAATACGAATATATTATGGCTGATATTTTTGACCACATTATTGCATCTGTAGCTTATTTTGATTTAGAGATTTATGAAATGCCTACCGATAGAATGAGTTTAGAAGAATAATTATTTTTTCAATCGATCTTCGACATATTCAATTTTGGTTTTGCCGTGTGCTTGAGGTTTTCCATCCAAACCAACACTTACCATTGTAATTTTGTCGATAGTAATAATGGTTTCTTTAGTCATCATGTTTCTTACTTCACACATTAATGTTAATGAAGTAGTTCCAAACTTTACTACATCAATTCCAATTTCGATAATATCACCTTGTTTTGCCGAACTTCTAAAATTTATTTCTGACATATGTTTGGTTACAATCCTTGGACTTTCTAATTGTATGATGGAATATAAAGCAATTTCCTCGTCAATCCAAGCCAATAATCGACCACCAAATAAAGTACTATTCGGATTTAAATCCTCGGGTTTTACCCATTTTCGTGTATGAAATCTCATATAATATTTTTTAAAAAAGCAAATTTACTGATTTGAAATTGGGTTAAGAAAAATATATTCTTTTTTTAACTTATTAATTATCAGTAAAATTTAAAGTTGCCTTTTCTTTATAAATACAAAAAAAAGTTGTTAGTTAGCAGTAAATCTATATATTTGCAAATTAATTAGAATTTTATAACCTATTTATATAATATGAAAAAAATTACATTATTGTCTGTATTGTTGGCATCATCATTGTCAGCTTTAGCTCAAGATGCTGACGCTAAGAAAGATAAAGCCGTTTCGGAATATAACAAATGGACAATTGAAGCAACTGTTGGACAAGCAAAAGGTGTAAGACCATATTCTACTGGATATTTCTCAAGTGATCCAGGAACATTTTTAGGAAAACCTCAAGCAAATGGTTTTGCATTAGGTGCAAGATACATGTTCAGTCCAGTATTTGGAATTAAAGGAGGTTTACATTATGAAGAAATCAAAAACATCAAAAATAACGGTAGTTTGCCTTTCAAAATGCAGCAAATTGGACTTTCGTTTCAAGGAGTTGTAAACGCTAATCGTTTGTTCAACATTCAAGAACCAATGGGAAGATTAGCAATTTTACTTCACGGTGGTATCAAAATTGATGCAATGACATCTAAAACTCCAAATATTATTGAAAATGATCACAATTTTAATCAAACCGAATATAATGGTGGTTTATTAATTGGAGTTACACCAGAATTTAGAATTACTAAAAAAATGTCTGTTTTACTTGACGTTACTGTACAAAACAACTACAGACAACATTTCAATTGGGATGGAACCTATTCTGATATTGAAAACAACTTAAATGGTCAATTAATTACGACTTCATTAGGATTGACTTACTCTTTCGGAAGCAATGATATTCATGGAGATTATGCTATCATTAAAGACAAAAAACTTGATGAAATCGAAGCACTTAACAAAAGAGTTGGTGACGTAGAAACTTTAATGAACGATACTGATAAAGATGGTGTTGCCGATTATTTAGATCAAGAAAACAACTCTGTAGCAGGTGTTGCTGTTGATACAAGAGGTAAAATGGTAGACATTAACAGAAATGGTGTTCCAGATGAATTAGAGCGTTATGTAGATAAATCGTCTAAAGAATCTTCAGAAAAATCAAATGCTGATATGATCAAACGTTTAGTAAACGAAGGATACATTACTACTTATTTCGATACTAACAAAGTTAATCCAACTAACGTTTCAACTGAAGGAATTGATTTCATCAGAACTTATTTGAAAAACAACCCATCAGCTAATGTTGATATTGTTGGGCACGCTGACGAAGTTGGTTCTAGCGAACGTAACAACACATTATCTAAAGGACGTGCTGAAGCTGTTAAAGCTATTTTAGTTAAAGCTGGAATTGATGCTTCAAGATTAAACGTTGTTAGTTCAGGTGAAGATACATCAGTAGATGTTGATTCTGAAGGAGCAAGAAAACTAGTAAGAAGAGTAACATTCAGAATCAAAGAATAATTAACATTTGATTCTTAATAAATAAAATTAAACCTCTGTTTCGCGACAGAGGTTTTTTTGTAACTTTAAATAAAAAATGGAAACAAGAGAAACTTCTTTATTAGAACTTCGTGGTACTGCAATTGGTAATGTTTCTGAACAATCATCGGCAGAAGAATCTTTTCAAAACAAAACGCTTCGACCTATTTTAAAATTTCAAAACAACTTATTCTTAGAAGTTTTTAAAAATTATGCTGTCAAGCAAAAAGGTGTTTACTATACTTTATCAACAGAGAAAAAATTAGCTTACATCGAGAACACAATTCAACGAGATATAAAATTTAGAAATGCTCTAAAAGGAATGGTCATTGGCTTGTTTACTGTTGAAGAATATTCACAATATGTTCAAAATTCATCTAATTTAAACAAACGAATGATGACTATGCTGATTGAACGCTTGAAAAGTCAAGTGCTTTTGTTTGAAAATGAAACTGTGTAAACAAGATTATTTAATGAAAATACAATTTTTATCATTACTATTTTTGTGCACTCTTTACTCCTTTTCGCAAGAAATACAATCCAAGAGAAAATTTGACGTAGCATTTGCTCCCGGAATTATTTGCCAGGGAAATATGTATAACGAATTAAACTTAACTATTGGAAAAGTCTCCACTGAAAATTGGACTGTCGGAATTGTTGGTTGGCGCATTGGAATGGAATCAAATTTTAAAAACAACAACGAATTCATCATAGCACCCAAAGTTGGTTATGACATTTCAATGACCTACTTTACTATTAGATTATCGGCTGTTAATTATTTTCAAAATAGTAAATCGGAATTTAGAATTTTACCCGAACTAGGAATAAGTCTTGGAGGAAGTTTTTGTTTGACTTATGGATATGGAATTAATTTAAACAATGCTACTATTTCGGGATTAGCTAACCACCGAATTGGTTTAAGTTTTAATATTAACAAACAATTGAATAATGCTTTTTAATTTTCCTTTAAAAACTCATAAATTTCTTTCCAACTAGTAGTTTGAAGTGCAATATGTTTTTGCAAATCTTCTAATTTTGAATGGATTTCTGTAGCACCTAAGCCTTCATCATTATTAATGAAAATTCCTTTTGCTCCTAGATTTTTAGCAAATTCTATATCGGTTAATCGATCACCAATCATATAAGAATTGGTCAAATCATATTTTGGGTTGTTAATGTATTCTGTGACCATTCCAATTCCTGGTTTTCGGGTTGGCTTTTTATCTTCGGGATAAGAATCATCAATAAAAACTTTGCTAAACACAATTCCTTCATTTTCAAAAGCTTTCAAAATTTTGTTATGAATTTTCCAAAAGATATCGGTTGGTAAAGCTTTCGTTCCCAATCCATCTTGATTGGTTACCATTACAATTTCAAAATCCAATTTTCGAACTATTTTTCCTAAATAGCGAAAAACTTCAGGATAAAATTCAAGTTCTTCAAACGTATCTAAAACATAATCAGGTGCTTTTGCTTCATTAACTATAGTTCCGTCGCGATCGATAAAGAGAATTTTTTTCATAATTTTATATTTAATTCAAAACTAAATAAAAAACCGCTTTATTAAATGAAATAAAGCGGTTTTTATATTGTAATTGATTACTTAATCTTCATCATCGTGAGCTTCTCCTCCACTTTGAGTCGCTTCTGTAGTTGTTCCCGAATCGGCTCTAATTTCTGTATGACGAACTTCACCGCCAGTTGTTCCGGTTTCTTTACCTAGATATATTCCAACAATTGCAATTAGAACTGCTAAAAAATAAACTAATTTAGCTTTAGAATGATTTTTAATCGTCGTATATAATCCTAAAATTGAAACCAATCCTAAAATGTAAAGTACAACTGCCAATTTCTCAGCCATTTCTTCGTGTTCGTGAATTATTTTATGTCCAACAGATGGCATTTCTTCGACCATTTCCTCTGCGCCTTCTCCGGTATACATACTGGCAAAGGCAAAAATAGCTCCAACAATAAACAAACAATAAGCAGTATTTTTAACAGAATTATTTTTTAAAAATATTCCAGCAATTAATATTCCGAATCCAAGTATTATCCCGATAATTGGAAAGTGGTTTACGACCATATGCAAATGTGCGTCATTCATAATTTTTAAGTTTGATTGTTAAATAATAAAAGGTAAAAATGCTATTTTTTGTGCTAAACTCAAAGCTATTTATAAAGCTTTTGAAAATTTTTAATTTGTAATATCAAAAACACCTTTCAAAAGGAGCTTAGAACTTTTATTAATTTGTTCATTTTCAATAATCTCAACAAAATCATTTGAAGATGCGCCTTTTTCAACAGCTATTTTTTTAAATGAAAATTCTTTTGCATCTTCCTTATCCAATAAAAATACGAAATATTTTTGATTTTCAGTGATTAAAGCTTCCTTCGGAATGGCTAATCCTTTTTTGGAATCAGTAATAATCTGAGCTTCAACGAACATACCTGTTAATAATTTTTGCTTGATGGCATCATCTAAATGTCCGTGAACATTTATCGTTCTGTCATTTCCTTCGATTGATTTTCCGACTAAATGTACTTCGGCATCGAAAACCTCTTTGCTTGCTTCTGGAACAGTAAATTTGATTATTTGATCTACTTTTATTTTTAAAATGTCTTTTTCAAATACTGCCAATTCTAAATGAAGATGACTCGTATCAACAATTTCTAAAATCACATCCGAAGCTGCAATATACATTCCCACATTGGCATTCATAATAACAATATCGCCTGAAATTGGTGAAAAAATTGTTACAACCGATGTCAATTTTCCGTTTTCAACATTTCTTGGATTGATGTTTAACAACACTAATTTTGCTCTTAAACTTTGGTACATTCCTTTGGCTCTTCGGTAATCGCTTTCTGCTTTAAGGTAATTTTTTTGAGATGTGATTTTCTCCTCATATAATGTTTTTTGTCTTTCAAATTCTGATTTCAAATAAGTGATTTGTTCCGCAACTTCTAAATAATCTTTTTGAATATCAAGGAATTCGGTATTTTCCATCGTTAAAAGTGCCTGACCTTTTACTACTTTATTTCCAACTAAAAGATTGGTAGATTTTACGTAACCACCAATAAATGAAGTTATTTTAGCTCTGTTTTGTGGTGGAACATCTATGCGACCCGAGGTTTTTACTGCTACATCAAAATCTTGTTCTGTAGGAGTTCCGACTTCCATAGCCATTGTTTTAAATTGATTTCTTGAAACAATTGTCAAACCACTTTTTTCTTCTATTGGCGTTTCGACTTTGACATCTTTACACGAAATTAGTAGAAAGGTTGCTGCAATTATATATACTATTTTTTTCATAATTAATTAAAATTTAGGTACTCCAAGTCGATTTGGGTTTTGTTGTAAAGTAATACATTTTCAAGATAATCTACTTGAATTGTGGTAGCATTTTCTAAAGAGGTAATGTACTGAAAAAAATCTATTTCTCCGTGTTTGTAACTCATTTCAGCCACTTTTAAAATCTCTTTTGCCAATTTCTCACCATATTCTTTATAGTATTTTATACCTTCTTCGTGTTTTAGCAATTCGCTTTTCTTTTGAGTAATATAGTGTTCGATTTTTAAATGCTGACTTTGCTTTTGTTGTTCCCAACTTTCTATTTCTAATTTGGCAACATTATTTTTGGCTTTTATTCCACCAAACAAAATCGGAACCGATACACCAACCTGAAAACCATATAACGATTGCGACAATCCGTTATTTTTTCCTTGAAAATATTCTAGATTTATGTCTGGCAAATACTGTTGCTTTTGAAGTTTTATATTTGATTGATAAATTTTTGTAACATTATCGAAATAAGCATTATATACTTCTTTATTTGAACTTTCAGTCAAGTCATTTAATGGAAGTAATTTATCATTTTTTATCATTACTTTTTCATCACATTGCACTAATCCTTGAAGCACATCGTATTGCGCAAGTTTATCTTTTTGTATTTGTGCTAATCTTGTTCTGATTTGTCGAAACTTACTTTGAGCCGTAATTTTTTCAAGGTAATTTGTTTCGCCTAACTCAAAACGTCTGTCGCTTGCTTTCGAGAAATTTTGATACAAACTATCTAAATATTTATATAATTTTTCTTGATTTTGATAATAAACAATGTGGTTGTAAACTTGGGTTACTTCGGATGTTAATTTATTCTTTTTAATTTCAAAATTTGATTTTTCACTTTCATATTCAGCATTATAAAGCTTTTTTTGCGCGCCATAAACTGTCGGAAAAGCAAATCGTTGTTGTATTCCAAACACTTTTAAAGGTTCGTTATTCAAAGCCAAATTATTCTGATCATAACTGTAATAAATATTAGTTTTATCAAATGAATAAGCCGTTTTAATAGTAGCTTTTGATTTATCAATTTGAAATTGCGCGGCTTTAATTGATTTATTATTTAGATGTGCTTTACTAATCAAACTGTCCAATTCAGGATTGTTATTTTGAGAAAATACTAATGAAGAACTCAGTAAAAGCAGAATGATTGTTGTACTAGTATGGATTTTAAACTTGGCTTTTTTACCTTCTTTTTTATCTAAAAGTTTATATAAAATTGGAAGCACAATCATAGTCAATATAGTTGCTGTAAACAATCCACCAATTACTACTGTTGCCAACGGACGTTGCACTTCTGCACCAGCAGATGACGAAATAGCCATAGGTAAAAATCCTAAAGCTGCTGCGGATGCAGTTAACAAAACTGGTCGTAATCTGTCGGTTGTGCCTTTCAAAATAAGTTCGTTTATGTCGTTGATTCCTTGGTGTTTTAGTTCTTTAAAATGTTCAATAAGTACAATTCCGTTGAGGACTGCTATTCCGAAGAGTGCAATAAATCCAACGCCTGCCGAAATACTAAAAGGCAAATCACGAATCCAAAGAAACAATATTCCGCCAACAGCCGAAAGTGGAATTGCCGAATAAACCATCAAGGCTTCTTTTACCGATCCAAAGGCAAAATATAACAGAATGAAAATTAAAAATAAAGCAATTGGAACCGCAATTAATAATCTTGCTTTAGCACTTTGAAGGTTTTCAAATTGACCTCCATAAGTTACATAGTAACCTTCAGGAAGTTTTATTTTTTCGGTTACGATTTTCTGAACATCGTTTACAACACTTTGCAAATCGCGGTTTCTAACGTTGATTCCTACAACAATTCTTCTATGAGTATTGTCTCTTGAAATTTTGGCTGGACCTTCGGTATACTCAATTTGAGCCAATTCTTGTAACGGAATTTGGTCTCCATTTGGAGTTGGAACATATAGATTTTTCAAATTATCAATATCCTGACGATTGTTTTTATCCAAACGAATGACCACATCAAAACGTTTTTCACCTTCAAAAACAGTTCCAACCGTTTTTCCTGCAAAACCGAGAGCAATCATTTCGTTTAAATCGGAAATATTTAAACCATAGCGTGCAATTTTAGATCGATTATAAACCACACTCATTTGAGGTAAGCCTTCTGTTTTTTCGATGATGATATCAGATGCGCCTTCGACATCGGCAATGGCATATTTAATTTGATCTGCTTTTTTTGCTAAAATATCTAAATCTTCTCCAAATAATTTGATGGCCACATCACTCCTAGTTCCAGAAATTAATTCGTTGAAGCGCATTTCAATGGGTTGCGTGAATTCGATTTCCATATTTGGAATTTGTTTCTCGATTTCGAATTTAATTTTATCAGCCAATTCATCCTTATTATCAGCAGAAACCCATTCGCCTTTTGGTTTTAATTTTACAATAATATCCGATTCTTCCATACTCATTGGATCAGTTGGAACTTCGGCAGCACCAATTCTACTGACCACTTGAGTAACTTCTGGAAAATTTTTTAAAATGATTTTTTCAATTTTTGTAGTGGTTTCGATGGTTTTTGTCAAAGACGTTCCTGTTTTTAAAACGGGTTGGATTACAAAATCACCTTCGTCTAAAGTTGGTATAAATTCGCCACCCATTGTTGTAAAAAGTACGATTGCAAAAACTAACAAAGAAATCGCACCATAAATTACTTTTTTACTATTACTTAAAGCCCAAGTAATTACGGGCAAATACCACGAATTCATTTTAGCCATTAATCTTAATGAAAAAGAATTTGAATTTTCTTCTTTAGGTTTTAAAAATAGCGATGAAACTACAGGAACATAAGTAAAACATAATAACATTGCGCCAGCTAAAGCAAAACTAAAAGTTAATGCCATTGGTTTAAACATTTTGCCTTCAACGCCAGTTAGTGATAGAATTGGGATGAAAACAATTAAAATAATCAATTGTCCGAAAACAGCTGAATTCATCATTTTTGATGCGCTTTTATAAGTGATTTCATCAATTTGAATTTGTCTGTCTTCTTTAGATAAGTTTATCAAATGTTTCGATTTATAAGCAATTTGAAAAGCAATAAATTCAACAATAATTACGGCTCCATCAATTATAATTCCGAAATCTATTGCGCCTAAACTCATTAGATTGGCATCGATTCCGAAAATATTCATAAAGGAAATTGCAAATAATAAACATAACGGAATTACTGAAGCAACTACCAATCCTGAACGCCAATTTCCTAACAAAAGAACTACTACAAATATTACGATCAAACAACCTAAAATAAGATTCTCTGCAACGGTAAACGTAGTTTTTCCAACCAATTCACTACGTTCTAAGAACGGATTGATGTAAACACCTTTTGGTAACGTTTTTTCAATTTCGTCCACTCTTGTTTTAACATCTTCAATTACTTGTTTGGAGTTTCCGCCTTTAAGCATCATTACTTGTCCGAGTACTTTTTCGCCTTGACCATTTCCAGTAATAGCACCAAAACGATTAGCACTTCCAAAACCAATTTGAGCAACATCTTTTACATAAATTGGAATTCCGTTATCGCTTTTAACAACAATATTCTCAATATCTTCTAGTGACTTTACTTTACCTTCGCCACGAATAAAATAACTTTGATTTACCTTTTCGATATATGCGCCACCTGCAATACTATTGTTGTTTTCTAAAGCGTTGAAGACATCAATAGTTGAAATATTCATCGCTTTAAGTTTGGAAGAATTTATGGCAACTTCATATTGTTTTAAATATCCACCCCAAGTATTTATTTCTACAACACCTTTAATTCCAGATAACTGACGTTTTACAACCCAATCTTGAATGGTTCTTAAATCGGTTACAGAATAATGATTTTTATATTCGGGTTTTACATCTAAAATGTATTGATAAATTTCGCCCAGACCAGTTGTAATTGGTCCCATTTCAGGTGTACCAAAGCCTTGCGGGATTTTTTCGGAAGCTGTTTTAATTTTTTCGGCAATTAATTGTCTTGGAAGATACGAACCCATATCATCTTCAAAAACGATGGTAACGACCGAAAGTCCGAATTTAGAGATAGAGCGAATTTCTTTTACTCCAGGCAAGTTTGCCATTTCAATCTCAACCGGATAAGTGATGAATTGCTCAATATCTTGAGTGGAAAGATTTCTAGAAGTTGTGATAACTTGAACCTGATTATTAGTAACATCAGGCACAGCACCAATTGAAATTTGGAACACCGAATAAATTCCAAATCCAAAAATTCCAGCGATAAGAAGTAAAATTATCAGTTTGTTTTTTAAACTAAAAGCAATTATTTTTTCAAGCATTTTATTTTATTTACTTTCTACAAAGATAAATAAGTCTAGAAAAAATAAACTTAGAATATTCTTAATATCCCATTAGGAAATTCTTAATTTGATTGAAGTTCCTTGCGATTTTACACTTTCTATGGATAATTCTATAGATAATAGGTCGCAAAGACGTTTTACGATTGACAATCCTAATCCTGTTCCTTTAATTTCTGGATGATTGGAAACATCGGAGCGATAAAACGAATTGAAGATTTTCCCCAAATCTTCGCTAGCAATACCAATTCCATTATCTGAAATCGATAAAAATGTTGCCTCTGCTTCTTTCGATAATTCAAATTTAATTTCACCATTTTGATTACTATACTTTATAGCATTTGAAACGATATTACTAATGATTATGGCAATTAAATAAGTATCTGATTTACAGTAATAATCCTCATTAAAAGTAGATTTTATAATAATATTTTTTTCTTTTATTTTATCAGAAAATCTAGCAATAGTATCTAAAATAGTCGAATTAAGATAAACTTGTTCGCTTTTAAAATTTTGTTTTTGATTTTCAAAACGAGCTAATAAAAGCAATTGATCTACTAGATTATTGACTCTATCTACTTCGCTTATGCAAAAATTAATTTTATCTTGATATTCTTTTTGTTCTCTAGGTTTTCTGATTAAAACTTCCATTGTGCCTTTGATTACAGCTAAAGGAGTTCGTAGTTCGTGGGAAGCATCCGATGTAAATTGCTTTTCGCGTTCGATTGCATTCTCGATTCTATCCAAAAGATTATTGATGGTTTCGGAAAGCGTATAGAGTTCGTCTTTGTTGGAAGGTAATTGAATTCTAGAAGTTAAATTATCTCTCGTTATTTTGCTAGAAGTTTCGATAATAGAAGTTACTGGTTTGATACTTCTTCCGGCAATTAATCGTGCAATTAAAAACAAAACCACTAGAATTACTGGAAAAGCAATAAGAAGAATGTTTTTTAAATTGGATAAAATCATTGTGGCATCATCAAGTGACATCGCTACAATGACGTGACCAATAATTTTATTATCATCAACAAGCGGAACTTGTATTTGTCTTATCGGTTTGTTATTTAAATAGGTATCAAGTAGTACGTTATCTTTTTCTGCACCACTTAACTTTAACAAAATTCCTTTTAGATTAGGAGATTTGTCAATCAATTCATTATTAATATCGTGAAACTGCACAAATACAGGATTCACATCTACCGTATTGTGTTCACGAGCGCGCCATTGATCTACTTGAATTAAGTAGGTTTCATTTCGATCGATTTCAATTTCATTGAGATGTTTTTTAACTTCATCTTTGATGTCATCATTGATGTGAATATCAACGCTGTAGTAAATCACCTGATAAATCACAATAAATACAAACGCAATTAATAACGCGGTACTAATTATATAATTAAAAGCTATTCGATTTTTAAATGAAAAGGTAAACATAAATTGGTGTTAATCATTGGCAATATAACCTACTCCACGAATTGTTTTGATACAATCGTTTTCTTTACTTAGATTAAGTTTTTTTCGAATGGCATTCATAAAAACATCAATAACTCCAGTATCATATTCAAAATGAATGTCCCAAACATCTTCTATGATTTGAATTCTTGTACAAACGTTACCTTTATTTTTTATTAAATAAACTAAAAGTTCGAACTCACGTTGGGTTAAAGAAACCTCTTTATCGTCAACAAAAACCTGATATTTGCTTAAATCAACTTTAATATTGGCTAAAGTTAATTGTTTTTCATCATCGATAGTTCTAAAATGAATTTTTATACGTTCTAACAATTCTTCAAAACTAAAAGGTTTTTTTATGTAATCATTAGCGCCCGATTTTAAACCTTCGATTGTTTCTTGTATGGTATCTTTGGCTGTTAAAAATAGAATTGGTGTTTTAGCGTCCGTTTTTCTGAATTCTTTGCATACCTCTATTCCTGGCAGTTTTGGCAACATCCAATCTAGAAGAATCAAATCTGGTTTATTTGAAATTGCTAATTCTAATCCTAATTTACCATCAGAAGCTACTGTTATTTCATAACCTTCTTCTTCTAATCCTTGTTGTAAAAAATCAGAAATTCCTTTTTCGTCTTCAACTATTAATATTTTCATTCGATTATTGCATAATAAATTTAAAACCTAAACTTGCAATATTTGATTTTAAACCGTCATTCCTATCATAATGATTAAATCTAAAATCGATATTTTTTAAACCGAACTTCCAAATTTTGGCGCTTGTAAAAATGTCAGTATAAGATAAACCTAAACCATATTGATTGGCATTAAAGGAGGATAAATCATAATCAGAAGTATAAAATTCTTCAGTAGACAAATGCTTTTCAAAAGGTGCAAAATACTTTGAGTGCGTTTGCGTATAATAGCGATACATCGGTGAAACCGTGAATTTATCTGTTAATTTAATCGGCACTTCGATAGATGCTGTGTGTGCAGTAATATCCCAATTATCAGTATAATATCTGTAATAGGTTCTAACAACAAATGTTTCATTGATGTAATAATTCCATCTTAAACCAATTGGCAGTTTAAAACGCGAACTTGGTAATTTTTCAATAGCATCAGCCAATCTATAAACTCCAGCATTGGAACTATTTTCGTAATTTGGAATAAAACTTGGATTACCAAAATAATAATCAGGTTTGTCGGCAAAATAAACTCGGTGATAAGGTGTTGATAGTTTTCCATCTTGTTGTACTAAATCAAAGAAAAGTGAAAATTGTGTTTTCTTGGTCAATACTTGAGAGAAACTAAATGAAGCAGAATATGAATTTCGAGCAGTACTATCCCAAGCCACAAAATTTGGATTAAATAACGGACTAAAACTAGCATAATTTCCGCTTCTTAATTCAGCAGGATAAATTGGTCGCCATTGGTCTAAGTACGCATTTACTTTAACTGAAACTTCCGAATTTTTATCATTGAATAACTTTGAAATTCCTCCTCCAAAACCAACTGATGTGTAATCATATTCGTTTGAAAAAGAAACATCTGCATTCCAAATAAAATTTCTATCATCACTGCTGTGGCTATAATTTGCTACCAAAGAGACCAAAGCATCTTGCTCAGAAGCGCCAGAAGAACTCTGCCAAGGCGTAGGATTTTTAGAATCAAAAGGATTAATATTACTTGAAGACGCTGATGTATAGGCAGAAATTCCTGCATCAATTGTAAGTACATCATCATCATTCATTGGTATGGCTACAATAATATTAGAAGCAACATCAGTAAGATTTTCAGAACCAATTCCGCCAGAAACTGACGAATGAATGCCATCTTGTTTGTAATAACTTAACAAAAAGTCTACTTCTGTAGCTTCAAGAACACGCTTTTTAAAAGCTACTGTGGTATCTTTAACCACTTTTTGTTCTTGTGAAAAAACAAAAGTTGTAAAAAATATAAAAACTAAAACTATTTTATTTTGCATGACTTTTTATCAGATTTAATTACAACCACAACCTCCACCAGATTTTCCTCCATTTGCACCAGCAGCAGCTTCTCTATAAACCTGAAATGCGGTTTCATAGCGCTCAGTTGATTTGGCTGTAAGTTTCATTTCGGTACTGTTTACTTTGGCTTTTTCATATTGTTTTACCGTATTACAAGATTGCAATACAACAATTGAAAAAACCACGATAGCTATTTTCTTTAACATTATACTTTTAATTAAGATTATATTTTTTTAAATCTATTCCTTTAGAAGAATGAATTTTTCCTTTGTCATCAACTATTATACATTGAATGCCTTTTAATTGATTGACCAAATCCAATCCAACATCAATTCCTAAAACAAAAATTCCTGTTGCTAGCGCATCGGCAATTTCGGTTTGTTTAGCAAATACTGACACACTTACGATTCCCGTTGCCGGATAACCTGTGCGAGGATCAATTATATGTGAATACCTAATACCATTGAATTGCACAAATTTCTCATAACTTCCTGATGTTTCTACAGCAGAATCAATCAAAGGAAAAGTCGCAAAAACTTTATTTTTATTCATCGGATTAATAATTCCGATGTTCCAAGGCTTGCCATCTATATTTTTACCCCAAGTATTGATATCACCAGATACATTTACAATTCCCGATTCGCATCCGTCTTTTTGTAATAATGCTTTTATTTTGTCGGCAATATAGCCTTGTCCAATTCCGCCTAAGCCTAATTTCATTCCTTCTTCTTGCAGAAAAATAGTTTTGTTTGCATCATTAAGAATAATCTTTTGGTATCCAATTTTTTCAACCGATTTTTTGATAGCTTCTGGAGTTGGCATTTCTTTCATACTTCCATCAAATTTCCAAATTTTATCCATTGAAGCATAGGATATGTCAAAAGCACCGTTGGTTAGTTTTGATATTTTTATCGCTCGTTCTACCAAACTAAAAACTTCATCATCTACTTTAATTGGTTTGATACCTGCATTTTTATTGACTTGAGAAATTTGCGTAGTTGGAATCCAATCTGAAATTAAATTTTCAATACGTTTTACTTCTGCAATAGCTTTATCTGCGAAAACAATTCCTTGCGCGGAGTCTTTAGCAATAACCGTAATCTCGAAAGGACTTCCTAACATTGACAACTTTTTCTTGTAAACAATTTGTCCAAAAGAATTTAGAGTCATCAAAACCAATCCGAAAAGTAGATAGCGCTTCATTATTTATTCAAAGAATCTAACAATTTGACATATTCCTCGGCAGATATATTTTTGAAACCAGTCATTGCAATAACTTTTCCAGATTTATCCAATAAAACTACTAATGGAAAATTACCATCTTTATTATATTTTTCAGACAACTTTTTGTTTCCTTCAGCAACTTCTTTTGGTAATTGATTTGCTTTTTTATTAGGGAAATCAGCTCTTAATAATACAAATTTCTTTTCAGCATATTGTTTAAAAACCTCTGATTTCCAAACTACTTTATCTAATTTAATGCAAGGCGCACACCAATCAGAACCTGAAAAAACTAGAAGAATGTTTTTATTTTCTTTACCGGCAGTTGCCTTGGCTTCTTCCATATTTGTTTTCCAGTCTTGAGCATAAGTACCAAAACTTAGCATCATTACAAAAATCACTAGAACTATTTTCATATTAATTATTTTTTTAAGAATCATAATAAGGTAAGGTACAACTTTTAATTTGAAATAAATTTAATTGAAGTCTATTATGGTACTATTATCGAAGCACAATAAAAAATCAGTCTTCATTACAACGCAAAATTATCCATATTATTAATTGGTTGGTCGCAGATTTTAGATTCTTAAGCCAATTTTAATCTTAAGTCAACCTTAAGACAATGCTAAGTGTACCTTAAACAAATTAGGAATTTAAGAAAATATATTTGTTCAAATTTATCATAATGAAATTATTAAACAGGCACTCACCTATTTTACAGTTAGGAATCATTTACTTGGCAATTAGTTTTATCACTAGAATTGTACTTTTTTTTCATCCGATAACGCAATCAAGTTTTGAAATTGTAGAAGTTTTAAAAATAATTGTATTGGGTTTATTTTCAGATGTTTTTATCTACATATTGGGCAGTTCGTTACTTTTATTGTACTTAGTTTTTTTGTCTAACGAAAAATATAAAAAACCTTATGGCATAGGTTTATTTGCTATTCATATTCTTCTATTACTCTATTTATTATCAGGAAAATCAATTCTCCACGAATATGGAGGTTCATTACCTGAAATCGGAATTGCTTTTGTTTCTTTAAAAACAATTTTGTTTGGGTTGCTTCTTTTTCTGCCAAAGCATCGAAATAAAATCAGATTAGGTTTATTTGCTACAACCATTTTTATTTTTGTTTTGGTTATTGTTCAAAACGCGATAAGTGAATATTTTTTCTGGAACAAATTTGGAGTTCGATATAATTTTATTGCCGTTGATTATCTCGTTTATACGAATGAAGTAATAAAAAACATAATGGAATCCTACCCAATTATTCCTTTATTTACTGGAGTTGGTGTGATTACATTAGCCATAACTTACTTTGTTGTGAAACGCACAAAACCATTTTTGAAAGATCTTCCAACGTTCAATGAAAAAATAAAAAGTATTCTAATCTACACCATTTTATTTAGTACTTCACTTTTTGTCCTTCCTTTTTTAGCAAAGAAAGAAAACTCTACCAATATGTTTTCCAATGAATTACAAGCTAATGGTATTTATAAATTTTACTTGGCTTTTATGAACAGTGAATTAGAGTATAACAAATTTTATAAAACCCTTCCAAATGCTGAAGCTGTAGCTATTCTTCAAAAGCAAATTCCTGATTTTGCAGCAGATTTCTCTGCACGCGTTGTAAAAAATTCCAATCAAGAAATTCATAAGAATGTGGTTTTAATTACAATTGAGAGTTTGAGTGCCGATTTTATGAATTCTTATGGAAGTGACAAAAACATAACTCCATTTCTTGATAGTTTGTCCTCTAAAAGTTTAAATTTTAAAAATTTATATGCCGTTGGAAATCGAACTGTGCGTGGTTTAGAAGCAGTAACATTGTGTTTACCTCCAACAGCTGGTGAAAGTGTTATTAAACGAAAAGACAATGCTCATAAATTCACAACAGGATCTGTTTTTAAAGAAAAAGGATATGCTGTAAAATTTCTTTACGGTGGTGATTCCTATTTTGATAATATGGAAAGTTTTTACGCTGGCAATGGCTATGAAATCGTTGACAAAAAAACAGTAAAACCTGATGATATTACTTTCTCTAATGTTTGGGGAATTTGCGATGAAGATATGGCTAAAATTGCAATAAATGTAATGAATAAAGAAGCCAAAACTGGTAAACCTTTTTTTAATCATTGGATGACTGTTAGCAATCACAGACCATTTACTTATCCTGATGGAAAAATAGATATTGATTCGCATTCTAAATCTCGTGAAGGCGGCGTGAAATACACCGATTATGCTTTGCGTCAATTTTTCAAAATGGCTTCTACACAATCTTGGTTTAAAAACACTGTTTTTGTTATTGTTGCTGACCATTGCGCTTCAAGTTCAGGAAAGACTGAATTACCACTTGACAAATATAGAATACCAGGTTTTATTTATTCACCTGGATTTATTGACGCTGGAAATTATACCGATTTATGTTCACAAATTGATTTAATGCCTACATTATTTGGACTTTTAAACTTCAGTTATAAAAGTAAATTTTTTGGTCAAGATGTTTTAAAAACAGACTATAAACCTAGAGCATTTATTGCTACATACGAAGATTTAGGTTATATTAAAAACGATGTTTTAACTATTTTATCACCAAAACAAAAGGTAAAGCAGTATAAATTAGAATTGGTACCAGACAAATATCCAATTTATTTTAATCAAACCCTTATGAAAAAAGAAAATGTCGAATTGAAAAATGAAGCTGTTTCCTATTATCAAACCACAAGTTATATTTTAAAACATAAAAAGGATGAAAAATAAAAACTCCACTAAAACAATAATAAAATTGATTGTGGAGTTTTTAAGGGTTAAAGTCTAACTTAACTGGTACAAATTTAAGTTACTATTTTTTTTTGGCCTATACGTAGTTCTACGTGTTTTTACAGTAATCCGTTATATTTTCTAATAAACCATTCTGATGCTAAAGACAGAGCAATTAAAACTAGTAACCAAACCCAATCAATAAAAGGTGTTTTTTTTACAATATCTTTTTGAATAGCCTTATAATCTTCGTTGTCTAAAAGTGTTTTAATTAAAGCATCTATTTGATTTGGAACAAAGACGGCACCTTTAGTTTGAGAAGCTAGTTGTTTTAATTTAACCATATCAGGATTTACAAATTGCTTTTCAATATCAAAATCTAAAACTTCGAAGTTGCTAGAGTAACTGGCATTTGAGTTTAACTCTTTAACTTTAAACGAATATTGTCCGGCTGGCAAACCATCAAGATTTACCTTAAAACTATTATTGGTTTTTAATAAATCATAACGTTTAACTTGCTTCGTTTTATTGTTTGTAACACTAATCGTCAAACGTGCTTTATCGTCAAATTCATAATTTTTATTGAAATACTGTGCTGTAATTTCGAGAGCATCGCCAGAGTTATAAAAACGTTCGTGATTAACAATTAGTGATTTTTTAGAATCATTTGAAGCCAAAAACTGAATTGTTTTATCAAGAAAAACATCAAACTCTTCAAATGTTTTTTTGTCTACAAAACTATGCGCACGCCATTTCCAGATGTTTTCTCCACATAAAAAGGCATTTCGTTTTCCTTGATTATCTGAAAATGTTAACATAGGTTGGTTCGTTTCAACATTTCTTATTCTTGACGATAGCAATGTTGTATTGTTGTTTTTAGAAGTAATCGTTCCGAATGGATTTTCTAATGGCGGAAAACTTTCAAAACCTAAATTGTCAATAGCAAAAAGATTAAAATTGGAATCGAAATTGGCTAAATAGTCTTCTTTTTGAGACGACATTTTAAAATCTATAATATCTTGTTGTTGGTTTAAAAAACTAAAATCTGTATTCAAGCCTGTAATAATCCAGGTATTAATTTTAAGATTTTTATTGGAGTCAAATACTTGTTTGAATGTAGTATTGGGTTGATAAATAACCAAAACATTATACTTACTTAAATCATTGGTTTGATTGGGTTTAAGTATCGTAACTTTACGTTGTGCATTAGTTTCTATTCCGCGTTTTAATGCACCAACATCAGGATGATTAATAGCTGAAATTATGGCAACTTCAGTCTTTTGATCGATAATCTCTACTGCAAATTTCTTGGCATTATTATAAGTGTTTTTTTCAGCTTCTGACGAGGTTAACGTTGCATTAAAGATTTGTAAACCTGTTTTATCAGCTGGTAATAATACATTCAAAACCACCGATTTTTTAGAAGGAGAAAACGAAATACTTTGTTTGCTCAAAACATTATTGCCTTGCGAAATAGCAAAATTAGCATTGACCGATTTGGTTCCAGCATATTGAAGAAAAATCTCTACTGGAAATTTATTTTTGTGAAAAGCATACTTATTTACATTAATTTGATTGATTTTCAAATCTAAATAAGTCGTTGTGTCACCAACAGCTAACGGATAAACTTTATTATTTGCATCAAAACTAAAAACATAATCCGAACCCGAAGTTTGATTTCCGTCAGAAATTAAAACCGTTGGATAATTCAAGTTTTTATTGATACTCTTTAAGTTTTTTGCAACTTCATCAATATTGGTTTGTTTTCCTTTAAAATCAAAATTCTCTGTTGGTTGAAAATCAGCATCAAAACCGTAAGATTGAATATCAAATTTATCTTTTAATTTAGCGTTTGAAACTAATTTTTCATAAACTTCCTTAGCTACAACATTGGCTTTCAGATCGGTAATCGAACTAGAATTATCAACAACTATTGGTAGAGGCGTTTTAATAGTTTCAAAAGTACTTCGACTAATAATTGGATTTATCAACAACAGTAAAAGTCCAAAAACCGTTATAAAACGTAAAAAAGCTAAGAGCTTCGTTATTTTTGAAGTACTCTTAGCTTTATAAAAATATTGAAAATAAGACAAACCACCAGCTACTAAAACTGACAAGATTATTAATAATAAAGTGGATCTGTTCATTTGATAGTTTAAAAGTTTATGTGTTTAAAAGTTTAAAAGGTATTGTCTACTAGTAGTTTTAAACTATTTTATATTAGCAATTTGAGATTTATGTAAACCATCAATAAGCATATTTACTTCTGTAATTTTTTCCCTTATTTGAATATATTGGATTTCATCAACATATTCGAAATCAAAACTTAATATGATTTGATTCAATAACTCTAAAGATGAACTATAAGCAATTTCAGAAAATCTAGCTTTGTCTTTCATTGAACTTCTACCAGAACCTTCGGCTAAATTAGAAGCAATAGATATGGAACATCGTCTCATTTGACTTGTCAAACCAAAAGTTTCATCTTTAGGGAATAATTTTGTTGTTTTATAAATCAAAATAGCTAATTCTCGTCCTTTTTGCCAAGCAATCAACTTTTCAAAACTAAATATTCTCATTTGGATATATTTTATTTCAAACTCTTTTAAACTTTTAAACACCCAAACTTTTACACCTTAAATAAAATCTTAAGTTAGCATTCCACCACAAACATTAAGCACTTGTCCTGAAACATAAGCACTCATATCTGATGCAAAGAAGAGACAAGCATTAGCTACGTCTTCTGGTGTTCCACCACGTTTTAACGGAATAGAATCTCTCCAACCTTGCACTACATCTTCGTTTAATTTGGCAGTCATTTCGGTTTCAATAAATCCTGGCGCAATTGCGTTGCAACGAATATTTCTTGAACCTAATTCTAGTGCGATTGACTTTGTAAAACCAATCATTCCTGCTTTTGAAGCCGCATAGTTCGCTTGTCCGGCATTACCTTTCACTCCTACTACACTACTCATATTAACGATGGAACCTTTGCGGTTTTTCAACATAATTTTTTGCACCGCTTTGGTCATATTGAAAACTGATTTCAAGTTGATTTCAATTACTTTATCAAAATCTTCTTCACTCATTCGCATTAATAAATTATCCTTCGTGATTCCGGCATTGTTGATTAAAACGTCAACATTTCCGAAGTCAGCCATTACATCATCAACTAATTTTTGAGCTTCGCTAAAGTCGGCAGCATTTGACTTATATCCTTTTGCTTTAATACCTAAAGCGCCTAATTCATTTTCTAAAGCTAAAGCAGATTCTGCCGATGAACTGTAGGTAAAAGCCACATTAGCTCCGTGTTGAGCAAATACTTTTGCAATTCCGCTACCAATTCCACGACTTGCACCGGTAATAATAGCTACTTTTCCTTCAAGTAATTTCATAATATTCTTTGTTAGTTTGTTTCTAATTTTAAAAGCCAAATATAGCACTATTTTGATATTCATTAAAAAATAAGAGTACATTTAAACCTTTTTTAAGATTATAAGTCCTACAATGACCAACCTTATTTTATGATTTCTGACCAAGAGCATTTTCAACACATTTATAATCAATACAAAGTGTTGGTTTTTAATGTAGCGCTGCATTATTTGCAAAATAGTGAAGATGCAGAAGAAATCACACAGGATGTCTTTATCCAAGTTCACAATTCGATAGCGACATTTAATGAAAAATCGTCTCTAAAAACCTGGATTTACCGAATTGCAATTAATAAAAGTTTAGATTTTATAAAACATAAAAATAGTTCAAAGCGCTTTTTTATTTTCGGTAAAAAATCGAATAATCAACTTGAAATTAAAAACCTTTCAACCTTTGAACATCCAGGAATAGTGTTGCAAAATAAAGAAAATGCCGCTATTTTATTTAACGCAATTAACTCCCTTTCTGAAAATCAAAAAACAGCTTTTATTCTTTCAAAATTAGACGGTTTAAGTAATCCTGAAATTTCTGAAGTAATGAACATTAGTATTTCAGCAGTTGAATCTTTAGTTTTTAGAGCAAAGAAAGCGTTGCAAGAACAATTAGAAAATAAATTTGAAGAATACCGCAAGAAATAAAAATAAGTAGCGTCTAATGTATAAGAATAGACCAAAACATTTTTGAAAATTCACCGCAATGAATAAGGAAGATTTTATAAATAACGTTTTTAATAGTGTTGATGGAATTACAAAAGTGATTCCCAACAACGATTTATTTTCTAGAATTGAACGAAAAATTGCTCGTAAAGACAAAGTTTCAATACAAACAATTTGGCTAGTAGCTGCTTCAATTGTGATTTTACTTTCGTTGAACTTAGTTTTATTGAATTATTTCGCAAAATCAAATCATTCAGAAATAGCTAGTTTAGAATTAGTGATAAATAAAAATAATCAATTATACAAATGATTATGAATAAGACAAAACTTTTAAGCTTCGCTGTACTTGCCTTACTCTTATTAAATTTTGGAATTCTTGGTTTTTTATTTGTAAATAAAGATAAAGAAAGACCTAGAGAAAGAAGGATGCCTAGGGAAATTGTTATAGAACAATTACATTTTGATACTGATCAAATTGCTGCTTATGATGTGACCATCAAAATGCATCAGAATGCAATTCGTGAATTAGACCAAACTATTAGAACAACTAAAAATGAATTGTATCAACTATTAAATTCTGAAGTGATTGATGTAGTTAAAAAAGACCAATTAATCAATCAGTTAGCTGCAGCTCAAAAACAAATTGAAACTACCCATTTCAATCATTTTTTAGATATAAAATCTCTTTGTAAAAAAGAGCAATTAGATGATTACGCTAACTTAACGAAAGAATTGAGTAAATTATTTTCACCTAAGCGAAAGCCACGAAATGAATAGAAATCATTATCTTCTAATTGCCTTTTGTTTGTTATTCTTTTCTAAGAATCAAGCTCAAAATGAAAAGGATTATATTTCCTTTCAAGTAGACTTATGTTGGAATTCAGAAAACCTAGAATTAAATAAAGATTATATTTCAAACAAGGATACGCTAAAATTGGACTTGGTTAAATTTTACATATCAGATTTAAAAATTGAGTACAACAATGGTTCATTTTATAATGAAAAAAACAGTTATCACTTAATAGATATCGAAAATAAAAAATCCTTACAATTTTTAATTCCTAGAAATACAAATAAAATTTCAAAAGTAATTTTCAATGTTGGATTAGACAGCACAACTAGTGTTTCGGGAGCATTATCTGACGATTTAGATGTTACAAACGGAATGTATTGGGCTTGGCAAAGTGGTTATATTAATATGAAAATCGAAGGCACAAGCAAGAGCTGTAAAACACGAAAAAATGCTTTTCAGTTTCATATTGGAGGCTATTTAAAACCTTATTATGCTTTGAGAAAAGTTGTTCTAGATTGTAATGATAATAATAATAATAATAATATTGGTGATAAAATTTTACTTAAGGTAAACTTATTTAAACTATTTAATACTATAGATTTAAGTAAAAATAATTCTATAATGATACCTTGTGAAAAAGCTATGAAAATTGCAGATAATTCCGCAGAAATGTATTCTATTGAATGAGAAAAAATAGTGCAATTTTAGGTTTGACGATAATACTATTTTCTATTTTGGGATTTTCCAAATTAGACTTCACTCCTATTTATTTTGATGTTCCCGAGAATTTCCCTAAACCTATTTATAATTTCAAAAACAATCCGTTATCGGAAGAAGGTTTTGAATTGGGAAGAAAACTATTTTATGATCCTATTTTATCTAAAGATAGTACTATTTCGTGTGCTAGTTGTCATTTGCAACAAACAGGTTTTGCTCACGTAGATCACGATTTAAGTCACGGAATAGATGGTAAAATTGGAATGCGAAATGCGCTTACGCTCCAAAATTTGGCTTGGTCAAAGCATTTTCAATATGATGGTGGCGTAAATAATCTTGAAGTGCAGCCTTTGAATCCGATTACAAGTGCGATGGAAATGAATGAAACAGTGGAAAATGTTGTAAAAAAACTACAGTTTTCACAACAGTATCCTAAATTATTTAAACAAGCCTTTGGGTCAAAAAAAATAACGGGACAATTGACCTTAAAAGCATTAGCTCAATTTGTAGTTTCTCTTACAACATCAAATTCAAAATATGACAAAGTACTTCGCAAGGAAGACAAATTCACTGAAATGGAACAAAAAGGATATGAATTATTCAAACAAAATTGTGCTTCGTGTCACAAAGAACCTTTATTTACAAGTGACCAATTTGAAAATAACGGATTACCAATTGATACTACTCTAAATGATTTTGGTAGAATGAAAATCACGCAAAACCCAACGGATTCGTTACGATTTAAAGTTCCGACTTTACGAAATATTGAATTCACTTTTCCTTATATGCATGATGGTAGATTTAAAAAATTAAACGAAGTTTTAAAACATTATAACACTGGAATTCAACAAAGTAAAACTTTATCCAAGCAACTAAAAAAACCTTTAAATCTTACTGATCATCAACGTACTGAGCTTCTGGCTTTTCTGAAAACATTAACCGATAAAGAATTTTTATTCCATCCTAAATATGGTTTTCCAAAAAATAATTAAAACCTATCGCAAGAGATTTACATTTAATTCGTCTAATAATCAACTATAACCATCCTACCAATGAAAAGAATTTTTACACTACTAATTTTTGCTAGTATTTTATCCACTGCACAAACCAATCCAGCAATAACTAAATGGATGCAAAATACTACTGGAATAATTGGTCGCCACTATTTAGCAGGAAATTCAACTCCGATAATTGATGCAGTTCAAGCTAATGTTCAATCGGTTAAATATAATGCTACTTATTCTTATGTTTCGGCTACGGGAATTCCAGCTTATATTACTGGTCCTTTTCAAGATGGGAATCCATCATTAGCTACTGCTCAAAATAAAATTTTCAGAATTCCTTTAATTCCAACACAAAATACTGGAACTCCAACGGCAACAACAGGCGGAAATATTGGTGTTTTTATAAATGGTGTAGCTCTTTATGATTATCGCGATGGTGTGGCTTGGAACAATACCACTGGGGCACTTTGTGGTGGACCAGGAAATCCTGCTTGTCCTGGTGGACCAATGACAACACAAGCTTGGAATAGAGACGCTATACCAGCGGAAAGAGCCGGTTTTGATTGTTCTAAAGCGCATCCAGCAATGGGTAATTATCATCACCATCAAAATCCTAGTGCTTTTAATTTAGATTTAGTAGTAACTTCTACCATATGTAATTTGTATCCTTCCGATGGTTTATATGCCATAAATCCTTCAGAACATTCACCATTATTAGGGTTTGCTTATGATGGTTTTCCTATTTATGGTGCGTATGCTTATACAAACACCAATGGTACTGGGGCAATTACACGAATGAAATCTAGTTACCAATTAAGAACTAATACTACTAGAACAAATGGACCTGCTATTAACCAAGTGGTAGGAACTCAAACTTTTTTTAATGGCTATTTCAGAGAAGATTATGAATATATTGCACATCCAAATGATCCCACTTATTTAGATTCTCACAACGGAAGATTTTGTATAACACCTGAGTATCCTTTAGGAATTTATTGTTATTTTACAACTGTTGATGCTAATCACAATTCTGCCTATCCTTATGCAGTTGGACCGACATTTTATGGAAATGTAGTGGTGACAACAGTTACATCAGTGCCAGCAGGAACAACGACTTTTGTTTTAGCTAATAATACATTTGATATCAATAAAACAAAAATAACATTGTATCCAAATCCAGCGTCGGAATTTATTGCTATTCAAACTGATTTAGTTGAAAACGATTTAACTGTAACATTAATTGATGAACTTGGGAAAATTGTTAAAACATCAAAAATTGTTCAAGGTAGTACCTTGAGTATTATCGAAACAGATACGATTTATGATGGTATTTATTTTGTAAAAGTTTCATCAGCCAATTCAAGTAAAAGTTTTAAAGTCATCATAAAAAAATAACCAAACCAAACATTTAAATGAAAAAAACAATCCTAATTACCTGTCTAGGTTTACTTTTTATTTCTTGTAATAAATCGGAGGATGACTATCAAGCTATTGAAAGTTTTCCAAATGTTACAACCGCATTTGGCAATAATATCAATTTATCTAACTTAGCAAATTATGCTAATCAAACTGTTCCTGCCTATATTACAAAAAGTAATGTGGGTTCCAATTTGATAACGAATAAAGGTGCGACTTTAGGAAGAGTTTTATTTTATGATAAAAAGCTTTCTTCAAATAATACTATTTCATGTGCAAGTTGTCACCAACAAGCAAATGCTTTTAGTGATGTTGCCGTTGCAAGTCAAGGTGTAAATGGAACCACAGGAAGACACTCAATGCGATTAATCAATAATCGTTTTGCAAATGAAGCAAAATTCTTTTGGGATGAAAGAGCTATCAATTTAGAAACACAAACCACAATGCCTATAAAAGACCACGGTGAAATGGGTTATAGTGGTACTAATGGAGACGAAGCATTTTCAGGATTAATCACAAAATTATCAGCCATTGGTTACTATAAAGAATTGTTTAAATTTGTTTATGGTTCAGAGGAAATTACTGAAAACAAAATACAAATAGCTTTAGCTCAATTTATCAAAAGTATACAATCATTTGATTCCAAATACGACATTGGAAGAGCAACTGCTGCAAATGAAGGACAACCTTTTACCAATTTTACTGCACAAGAAAATCAGGGAAAAAATTTATTTTTATCGCCTCCAGTTTTTAATGCAACTGGAAGTAGGACTGGCGGAGGTTTAGGATGCGCTGGTTGTCATGCTGCACCTGAATTTGATATCGATCCAAATTCAAGAAATAATGGAATAATTGGAACTATAAGTGGTGTTGGAATTGATATTACTAATACCCGTGCGCCATCATTACGAGATTTAGTTAAAACAGATGGAACCACAAATGGTCCAATGATGCACACAGGAGTTATTACAACTTTACAAGCTGCTGTTGGACATTATGGAACAATAAACTTAGCTCCAGGAAATACAAATTTAGATCCAAGATTACGTCCAAATGGTTTTGGTCAACAATTAAATTTAACGGCTCCTGAAGTTAATGCAGTCATAGCTTTCTTAAGAACACTTTCTGGAACAAATGTTTATGTTGATAGTAAATGGTCAAATCCATTTTTAAATTAAATCTCATAAAAAAAGAGCTTTCAATTGAAAGCTCTTTTTTTTATAATTATGGTTTTTAGAATATTATCCTAAAACTTCTTTTACTTTTTTACCAATTTCAGCAGGAGAATCAACTACGTGAATTCCGTTTTCTCTCATGATACGTTTTTTAGCTTCAGCTGTATCATCAGCACCACCAACAATTGCACCAGCGTGACCCATTGTTCTTCCTTTTGGAGCCGTTTCACCTGCGATAAATCCAACAACTGGTTTGCGGTTTCCATCAGCTTTGATCCATTTAGCAGCATCAGCTTCAAGTTGTCCACCAATTTCACCAATCATAACGATACAATGCGTTTCTGGGTCATTCATTAATAATTCAACAGCTTCTTTAGTTGTAGTTCCAATAATTGGATCTCCACCAATTCCGATAGCTGTAGTAATTCCTAATCCTTGTTTTACAACTTGATCAGCAGCTTCATAAGTTAATGTACCTGATTTAGAAACGATTCCAACCGTACCTTTTTTGAAAACAAAACCTGGCATGATACCAACTTTAGCTTCTTCTGGTGTAATTACACCTGGACAGTTTGGTCCGATTAATCTACAATCTCTATCTTGAATATAAGCATATGCTTTAATCATATCAGCTACAGGAATTCCTTCGGTGATACAAATAATAACTTTAATTCCTGCATCTGCAGCTTCCATAATAGCATCAGCAGCAAAAGCTGGTGGAACAAAAATGATTGTAGTATCAGCACCTGCTTGGTCAACCGCGTCTTTAACTGTATTAAAAACTGGACGATCTAAATGCGTTGAACCACCTTTTCCTGGTGTAACACCACCAACAACATTGGTTCCGTATTCAATCATTTGTGAAGCGTGAAATGTACCTTCGCTACCTGTAAATCCTTGAACTATTATTTTTGAATTCTTGTTAACTAAAACGCTCATATTATGTTTTTTTATTTAGTTTTAATGTTTGAGTTGCAAAAGTATAAAATAGTAATTAGTAATTAGTGATTAGTAATTAGTTTTTTTCTATTTATTTGCAAATTTTCTATATATGATTTTATGAGAATTGACTCATTTGATAACCTCGAAATAATTTATCGTCTTGGATTTCCCAAATGACAAAAAAATGTGCTAGAAGCATCTCTTCACGTGGGTTTTCAATTGTTTTTACAAAATGGGAATAACGAATTGAAACCTTATTTTTTTCGGCAATAATATGCGTAATTCTCATTTTAGAACGAACATAAGACTTGCTCAATTCATCGGTAAGATTCAATACATCTTGCTTCTTCATTTGAACAAAACCTTTACTACTGTTCCACTCGATGATTAAATCGTCGTGAAGAAATGGCTCTACTTCTGATCGACGTAGAAGTAAATCATTTTTATAAAAATCAAGAACTAATTCTTTTGCTGTCATTACTTAAGACTTTTTATTATTTCAGGTATTCGTTTTATGTTGGCTAATTGTTTTAATTTTTCACGTGACTCTTCTATTGGGGTTCCAAAATAAGATTTCCCACCTTCAATTGATTTTGTCACACCGGTTTGACCTAAAACTACTGCTTTTGCACCAATAGTGATTCCGCTAGTTGTTCCAACTTGACCCCAAAGTGTAACTTCATCTTCAATAATTACACAACCTGCTATTCCGGTTTGTGCTGCAATTAAACATTTTTTTCCAATTACAGTATCGTGACCAACGTGTACTTGGTTATCGATTTTAGTTCCTTCACCAATGGTTGTATCTCCTGTAACACCTTTATCAATAGTACAAAGTGCTCCAATTCCAACATTATTTTCAATCACCACTCTTCCACCTGATAGCAGTTGATCAAAACCTTCAGGACGTTTTTTGTAATAAAAAGCATCGGCTCCAAGAATAGTTCCTGCTTGAATAATCACATTATCACCAATTACGCAATTATCATTTATGGAAACATTAGCGTGGATGATACAATTTTTTCCAATTTCAACATTGTGTCCGATAAAACAATTAGGTTGAATTACAGTTCCTTCGCCTATTATCGCTGAATTTGATATTGAAACACCAGCTGCAGTAAAAGGCCTAAAATGATTGGTTAATTTATTAAAATCTCTGAAAGGATCATCAGAAATTAGCAATGCTTTACCTTCAGGACATTCTACTTGTTTATTGATTAAAACAATTGTAGCCGCTGATTGCAATGCTTTATCATAATATTTTGGATGATCAACAAAAACAATATCGCCATTTGTAACCACGTGGATTTCATTCATACCATAAACAGGGAAATCATCAGCACCAACATAGTGGCAACCGATGATTTCTGCAATTTCTTTAAGCGAGTATATTTTTGAAAACTTCATTTATTTTATTATTCAGTAGTCAGTAATTTAGGTTTAATTTGAACTTAAAAGCAGCTAAAATTATTCTTTTACACGTTCCATATAAGAACCTGACGCTGTATCAATTTTAATTTTATCACCTTCATTAATGAATAACGGAACGTTTACCGATGCTCCAGTTTCAACTTTAGCTGGTTTTGTAGCATTTGTAGCCGTATTTCCTTTAACACCTGGTTCTGCGTAAGTAACTTCAAGTACTACAGAAGCTGGCATATCTACAGAAAGAGGCAACTCTGTTTCAGCATTGATAATTAATTTAACTATTGCTCCTTCTTTTAATAAATCTGGTGCATCAAGAATAGCTTTATTTAATTGAATTTGCTCATAAGTTTCAACGTGCATAAAGTTGAACAAATCACCTTCAGCATATAAAAATTGGTATTCATGTGTTTCAACACGAACTTCATCAATTTTGTGACCTGCAGAAAAGGTATTGTCAAGAACTTTACCATTAGTCAAACTCTTAAGTTTGGTTCTAACGAAAGCTGGACCTTTTCCTGGTTTAACGTGAAGAAATTCGATAATTTTATAAATATCGTGGTTGTACTTAATGCATAATCCGTTTCTAATATCTGATGTAGATGCCATTTTTATTATTTTTAATTTTTAATTTTTATTTTTTAATATGAGCCTGAATAACCTTTCATGATTCCTCGTGAAGAGTTTCTGATGAAATCTAATATTTCATCTCGTTCAGGAGATGCGGCCATTTCCGCTTCTATAATACCAACCGCTTGAGAGGTATTATAATTTTTTTGATATAAGATTCTGTAAATATCTTGAATTTCTCTAATTTTTTCAGAAGTAAAACCTCTTCTTCTTAAACCTACAGAATTAATTCCGACATAAGATAGCGGTTCTTTTGCTGCTTTAGTAAAAGGTGGCACGTCTTTTCTAACTAACGAACCTCCTGAAATCATTGCGTGATCACCAATGTGAATGAATTGATGAATGGCAGCTAAACCACCAATGATAGCATAATTTCCAACAATAACGTGACCTGCCAATGCAACTCCGTTTACAATAATTGCGTTATCTCCAATGTGACAATCGTGCGCAATGTGAGCTGTTGCCATAATCAAACAGTTTTTTCCAATTCTTGTTTGACCTGATGCTACTGTACCTCTATTTATTGTAACACATTCTCTTACTGTAGTGTTATCACCAATTATCGCAAGTGATTCTTCACCTCCAAATTTCAAATCTTGTGGAACTGCTGAGATTACTGCGCCTGGAAAAATATTACAATTTTTACCAATTCTTGCGCCTTCCATAATGGTAACATTAGAACCAATCCAAGTTCCTTCTCCAATTTCAACATTGTTATGAATGGTCGTAAAAGGATCAATTACGACGTTTCTTGCAATTTTTGCTCCTGGATGTACGTATGCTAGTGGTTGATTCATAAGTTATTGTTTTTTAGCTATTTGAGCCATTAATTCTGCTTCAGCAACTAATCTTCCGTTAGCATAAGCGTTGGCTTGCATGTGACAAATTCCTCTTCTGATAGGAGAAATTAAATCACATTTGAATATTAAGGTATCACCAGGAAGCACTTTGTATTTGAACTTAACATTATCAATTTTCATAAAATAAGTCAAATAATTTTCAGGATCTGGAACCGTACTTAGTACTAAGATTCCACCTGATTGCGCCATTGCTTCCACAATTAAAACGCCTGGCATTACTGGTGCATCTGGAAAATGTCCGACAAAGAAATTTTCGTTCATCGTTACATTTTTCATACCAACCACGTGTGTTTCTGACATTTCAATGATTCTATCAATCAATAAAAAAGGTGGACGATGTGGAAGAATATTCATAATTTGATGAATATCCATTAATGGAGGTAGGTTTAAATCATAAGTTGGAACATAATTCTTTTGTTCGATTTTAATGATTTTAGATAATTTTTTAGCAAACTGCGTATTTACAAAATGACCAGGTTTATTGGCGATTACCTTTCCTTTAATTCGGATTCCAACAAGGGCTAAATCTCCGATGACATCAAGTAATTTATGACGAGCCGCTTCATTAGGATAATGCAATGTTAGGTTATCTAAGATACCGTTTTCTTTAACCGCAATAGTTTCTTTTCCGAAGGCTTTCTTTAGATTTTCCATTGTGTTTGGAGATATTTCTTTATCAACATAGACAATGGCGTTATTTAAATCACCTCCTTTTATTAACCCGTTATCTAGTAAGCTTTCTAGTTCGTGAAGAAAACTAAACGTTCTACAATTAGCAATTTCAGTTTTAAAATCGGATAAATTTTTAAGAGTAGCATTTTGTGTGCCTAATACTTTTGTACCAAAATCAACCATTGCGGTAACTTGATAATCTTCAGAAGGCATTACTAAAATTTCGCTACCTGTAGCTTCATCTGTAAAGGAAATTACTTCTTTAACTACATAATATTTACGTTCAGCTTCTTGTTCTTCAACACCTACTTTTTCAATTGCTTCTACGAAATATTTAGATGAACCGTCCATAATTGGTGGTTCAGATTCATTCAATTCTATGATTGCATTATCTACATCACAACCAACAAAGGCCGCTAAAACGTGCTCTGATGTTTGAATTTTGACACCAAGTTTTTCTAAATTAGTTCCTCTTTGGGTATTTACCACATAATTTGCATCCGCTTCAATGATCGGACTTCCTTCTAAATCAACTCTTACGAATGTAAAACCGTTGTTTATTGGTGCAGGTTTAAAAGTCATCTTGACTTCTTTTCCTGTATGTAATCCAACACCTGTAAGTGAAATTTCACTTTTGATGGTTTTTTGCTTAACCATAATATTCAATCTAGTTTTGTTTGTTATTGTATTTTCTTTTTTAAATCGTGTAAATCAGCAACAATTTTAGGTAAATTTCTAAAATGTACGTAGGACTTACTAAAATCTCCATAATTAAAGGCTGGCGTTCCTTGAACCACTTCGCCATCGCCAATGCTTTTACCTATTCCGGATTGCGCTTGAATTCTAACGCCATTTCCTATTGTAATGTGACCCACAATTCCTACTTGTCCGCCAATCATGCAATTTTTGCCAATTTTGGTTGAACCTGCTACACCTGTTTGCGATGCAATTACGGTATTTTCACCAATTTCAACATTGTGGGCTATTTGGATTTGATTGTCCAACTTCACTCCTTTTCTGATGATTGTTGAACCCATTGTTGCTCTATCTATTGTAGTACAAGAACCCACTTCAACATTGTCTTCTAATATCACATTTCCAATTTGAGGAATTTTGCTATAAGTTCCATCTTCGAGCGGCGCAAATCCAAAACCATCTGAACCAATTATTGTTCCAGAATGAAGTACACAATTTGATCCTATTTCAGTTTCAGAATAAACTCTGACTCCAGCAAAAAACACACAATTATCACCAATAATTACATTGTCACCGATGAATGTGTTGGGATAAATTTTTACGTTATTTCCAATTTTTACATTTTTACCAACGTAACAAAAACTACCTAAATATAAATCCCTTCCGTATTCAACACCTTCAGAGATTACTGATGGTTGTTCGATACCTGATTTCATCAATTTGACTTGATTGTAATATTCTAGTAATTTAGAAAAGGATTGGTAAGCATCTTCTACTTTGATTAACGTAGTAGAAATTGCTTGTTCTGGCTCAAAAGATTTGTTTACAATGGTAACCGAAGCTTGAGTAGAATATATAAAGTTCTGATATTTGGGATTGGACAAAAAAGTAAGTGAACCTGTAGATCCTTCTTCTATTTTTGACAATTTAAAAACTTCAGCATTAGGATTTCCTACTACTTCACCTTCTAAAATACCCGCAATTTGTTCAGCTGTAAATTTCATTTATATAAAAAAATATTTTCCATTGGAATAAAATGGAACTCGCAAATATACTCAAAAATAGAATTAACAAATTTAAAGGCTCGTTTCATTGGCGCAAAAATATTAAAATTTAATGAAATACTAGGTATCTAATAGTACTTTTGGAAAACATATAAAATATTTAGTCACTGGTTTGGACAAAGCTTTCAAATGCAATTGATCGGATGCTTCTACAACATCTTCAATAGTTCGGTCTTTTTTGAGTATTCTAATCGGTTCGCTCAGTTTACTGTAGGCTTGATTTTTTAATTTTCCTTTGAAAATAAAATAATCTGCTTCTTTATCAGAAATGGGATGCAATGCTATGAATTTCTTCTTTAAATCTATTAAACCTTCTTTTTCTGGTTTCTCGTCCGACATTTTAATCTTTAATAAATCTCTATTGATGATCATTTTGCAAAGCGAACTCAATACAAAATCATCATTAAATTGCCACGCTTTGATAGCACCCATTACGTCGTGATCGTCAAGTAAAGCAAAGGTTTTTATGGTTTGTTTGTCAAATAGTTCTAATGAAATCTTATGCTCCATAAAAAACAACAAGGGTTTGCTGCATTCTAGGTGAATTCCTTTTTGAGTTAATTCTTTGGCTCTTTTTAGAATCTTCATTAAAATGATTTCTGCTACGACACTGGTTTTGTGAAGATATGCTTGCCAATACATCAAACGTCGTGCAACTAAAAATTTTTCTACGGAGTAAATTCCTTTTTCTTCGATTACTAGAAAATCATCTTGCACGTCCATCATTTGAATCAAACGTTCGCTGTTGATGTTTCCTTCGGCTACACCGCTATAAAAACTATCTCTTCTAAGGTAATCCATTCGATCCATATCTAGTTGACTTGAAATCAATTGGTACATAAATTTTCTATGGTATTCTCCTTTAAATATTTGAATGGCAAGCGCTAATTTTCCGTCAAATTCTTCATTTAACTCATTCATAAACAGCAATGAAATCTCTTCGTGGTGCACATCTTCTACGATACTATGTTCCATTGCGTGAGAAAACGGACCGTGACCAATATCATGTAATAAAATGGCGATTAACAAAGCATTTTCTTCTTCTTTTGAAATAGAAACACCTTTGAATTGAAGTGTTTGAATCGCTTTTTGCATCACGTGCATACAACCTAAAGCGTGATGAAATCGGGTGTGATGTGCTCCTGGATAAACCAAATAAGACATACCCATTTGAGAAATGCGTCGTAACCTTTGAAAGTACGGATGTTGAATTAAATCGTAAATTAAGGTATTTGGTATGGTAATAAATCCGTAAATAGGATCGTTAAATATTTTAAGTTTATTGGTTGGATTCACTAAGTGCTTGTTTATTTTACACAAATATAAGGCAAATGTTAAAAACAAAAAACTATTTTCTGTGGAGATGTCAATTGTTTTGTTAATTTTTTTAAATTTGCTTAAACAATAGTTAATTTTATATCTAGCAAATGGAAATTAAAACAAAAATCACAGTAGAATGTACCATTAAAAGTACTTTAGATAAAGTGTGGAATTATTGGACCACACCAGAAAAAATTATGCTATGGAACAACGCTTCTGAGGATTGGCATACTGTTAAAGCCACTAATACTTTAACTCCACGCGGACGTTTCTCTTATACTATGGCTGCTAAAGACGGTAGTGTTAGTTTTGATTTTGAAGGCACTTACCTTGAAGTCATCCAAAACAAAGCTATTAAATATGTTTTAGACGACAACCGTGAAGTAAGCATCGATTTTATTGCTATTGGAGATACTGTTGAAGTAGTAGAAACCTTCGAAGCCGAAACGATGAATTCAGTGGAGTTGCAAAAAGATGGTTGGCAGGCTATTTTGAATAATTTCAAAAAGCTAGTAGAAAACCACTAGCTATTCTTTTTCTTTTCGACCGCGAAGTATATCCTCTAGCGTGCAACACTTTACAATTTCTTCTTCACCGAAAACCAACATCGGCAAATGAATGTATTCCACTTCCGATAAGTCTTCGTTTAAGTAAAACTTCATATCGTCGAGGTTGTAAAACCATTCTTTGTCGAACTGTACTTTGTGCACCGTTGCGTCTTCTAACAACAACTTTTCGGTTAAAGGTTTCATTTTATTAATATTTCAATAATTCTAATAATCCTTCTTCAAATCTAGTTTTTGGCAAATATTGATCTTCTAAAGCTTTTACAAAAGGGATTGCGCTTTCAATACTTCCTATACGTTTTACTGGAGCATCTAAATATTCAAAACAATTTTCCATAATTAACGCCGAAATATCGCTTGAGATTCCGCCAAACAAGGTGTCTTCTTGCAGAATAATTACTTTTCCTGTTTTCTTTACTGAGGCAAAAATTGTTTCAGTATCTAGCGGTTGTAAAGTTCTTAAATCAATTAAATCGGCTTTAATTTGCGGATTTTTAGATAAGGTATCTAATGCCCAATGCACTCCTGCTCCAAAAGAAATAATCGTTACCTCTGTGCCTTCTTTCACCAACGCAGCTTTTCCGAATGGAATGGTGTAATATTCTTTAGGAACATCTTGATACACCGAACGGTACAATTGTTTGTGTTCGAAAAACATCACTGGGTTTGGATCATTAATTGCGGTGTTCAACAACCCTTTTACATCATAAGGAAATGCCGGATAAACCACTTTTAAACCTGGTGTTTTGGTAAACCACGCTTCGTTTGTTTGTGAGTGAAATGGTCCGGCTTGTGTGCCACCACCACAAGGCATTCGCACTACAACATCGGATTTTTCACCCCAACGGTAGTGTTGTTTAGCTAATAAATTCACTATTGGATTAAAACCTGTCGATACGAAATCGGCAAACTGCATTTCGACGATGGCTTTATATCCGTTGATTGACAATCCGTTGGCTGCTGAAACTACAGCACTTTCGCAAATTGGTGTATTTCTTACTCTATCTTTTCCAAAGGCCTCTACAAAACCTTCTGTAATTTTGAAAGCTCCACCATATTCAGCGATGTCTTGACCCATAATCACTAAATTACTGTGGCGTTCCATTGACTGTTTTAAAGCTTGCGTTATTGCATCAACCACACGAATGTTTTCCATTTCTGAACTTGGGTTAACTTCCTCAAATTGATACGGTTCAAACATATCATTTAATTCTTCGGTTAAGTCCGCAACTACTTCAGGTTCTGCTTGTGTGATTGCCCAATGTTCGTCGATTTCTGCTTTGATAACCGCTTTGAATTCGGAGTCTAATTCTTCTGATAGAACACCAACATCAACCAAATAGTTTTTGTAGTTAGCAATTGGATCTTTGATTGCCCACATGTCCATTAATTCTTGTGGAACGTATTTTGTACCACTCGCCTCTTCGTGCCCGCGCATTCTAAACGTTTTGAATTCTAATAAAACTGGTCTAGGATTTACCGCTAGCGAAGCTTTTAACTCAGCAATTTTAGTGTAAACTTCCAAGATGTTATTACCATCAATTATGTGGCTTTCCATTCCGTAACCTACACCTTTATCGGCAAGGTTTTCGCAACGGTATTGTTCGTTGGTTGGCGTTGAAAGACCGTAGCCATTGTTTTCGATTACGAATAAAACTGGCAAATCCCAAACTGATGCTATGTTAAGCGCTTCGTGAAAATCGCCTTCACTAGTAGCGCCTTCACCTGTAAAAACTGCGGTAATTTTTCCGTTTTTCTTTAACTTGTTTGCTAAAGCGATTCCATCGGCTACGCCCATTTGCGGTCCGAGATGCGAAATCATTCCGATGATGTGGAATTCTTGCGTACCGAAGTGAAAACTTCTGTCGCGACCTTTGGTGAATCCGGTTTTTTTACCTTGCCATTGTGAGAACAAACGGTGCAACGGAATGTCACGCGAAGTGAACACTCCCAAATTGCGGTGCATTGGTAAAATGTATTCGTCTTGGTCTAAAGCCGCTGTGATTCCCACAGAAATAGCTTCTTGCCCGATACCCGAAAACCATTTTGATACTTTACCTTGACGTAACAGAATAAGCATTTTTTCTTCTATCAGTCTAGGTTTTAGTAGTCTTTTATATAAATCTAATAATTGTATGTTGGATAAATCTTTTCTATCGAAATTCATTGGTTTGTTTTTTAAGCCTTGCAAAAATATAAAAAAGTGATTCGTTTCTCCTATTATTTTTGCGGAATTCTTTGTGGATTTTATTGTTTGTAATGAATTGTATAATATGGAACGCTAATGATACAAATAAAGCGGATTGGCACTAATTTTTTTTAGAACACAGATCAGAGAAATTGGAGTAATTTGAGAAATTGTAGTTGGGGTTGAGGATTGAAGATTGAAGATTGAGGATTGAGGATTGAGGATTGAGGATTTGATTCTCGCCTTTCTTAATAAAATGGACCTTTTTGGGAAGCTATTTAGAGGTACTATAGTTGTTCTTTAAATTCATAGGTTATAAATGCAGTTTTCATACACTATCTATGCTTTATCTATGCTTTATCTATGCTTTATCTATGCTTTATCTATGCTTTATCTATGCTTTATCTATGCTTTATCTGTACTTATTCTATGTACCTGACCCGTCCTAAAATAACTATACCGATTACTAAATAAATCCTATCATAGAGATGCAAATATAATTTTTAATCATTAACTCCATATACAAATATTTTTTTATGATAAATGCATTGTTAAGTTAAAAATATAATTATTAAATTATTTATTAAATATACTAGTTTTAAATTTTATTTGCATCAATAAAGTAATTTACATTTAATGATTATATTTGGAATTCTTATTTTAACTCAAACATTTATCACATAACTTTAATTCATATGTACAATACTGTTCCCGATCAATTAAGAAAATTAGCAGTTGACAATGTTTTTAGCACAAATACATATCAAAATTGTTGGCAAACTTGGCGACTAGAAATTCTAAGCCTTTTAGGAAAAAATTATACTGAAAATGAAATCTTAAATCTTGGAGACCATTTATCAGATATCTTTAGGTCAACTGGTGGCGGTGGACGAGGTCAAGGAGAATTGTCTGCAAGCGGAACTGCTTGGGAATCATTAGTTTGTTGGTATATAAACCTCTGTACTGCTGGAAGTCGAGTTGTTGCTGTTAAGAAAATGAGTATTGTCCCCAAAGCAATACAAGATGCAATAACCGTTAATTATGGAAATTTTGCTTGTAATACGGAATCTGACATAACAATATTAGTTTTTCCAGATTTACCTGAATACAACACAGACATAAATCAATTGAACATTATTAATAATTTAGGAATTCAAATTCAACCAATTGTGAAAAATAAATTTAATCTTGAACTAACAAATTATTTAGCTGAAAGAGATTTTAATCAATTTGAAATTGGAATAATACAGTGCAAAACAAATTGGAATGACAATGCCCAAATTCCTATGTTATGGGATATGATTTATTCAGCAGGTGGATTTCGCAATAGAAATATTACGATTGGTAGAAATGGATATAATATTCAAAATGCTCAAAGTTTTAGTTATTCTTTTGTTACAGTGCCTTCCAATCAAAATACTGTTTATAATCCTAATGGAGTTGCAGTAAAACGAGTTACAAATCTATCTGGCGGTAACTATTGGGGTAATCCTAGCATTCAAAATGTTGCCAAATCATTAAAGGAAATTTTTACAAACAATTTTCAGTCTGGTTCAAGATCTGGGTTAAGAACAGATATTAGAGCTGCGATACCAGAATTAACTGCTAATCATTCATTATCTTATTTTGGACTTTATTGAATATTCTTCAAAATTTCTAGAGCTACTGCTCTAGCCATTAATGGAGGAACTGCATTCCCAACTAATGTAAATTGAGGAACTTCAAATTTACGTTTATTTCCACCTGTGGAGCGTTTTCCTTGAAAAACAAATGAATCGTCGAACGACTGAAGTCTTGCCATTTCACGAACAGTCAAAGCTCTAGGATTTGAATAGTGAATGTAATCGTCTGCAATTGTCATAATTGTAGAACTTTGGCTTTCGGGTTTCAAAACTGTATAATTTCGCTTATCAGATTCTAAACCTATTTCCTTTAGATTTGATTTTGCAGCATCATAATTACCAGACTTTAATATAACATCTAATCTTTTAATAACATCTTCATTTTGCTTACTAGTTTTATGATTCTGTAAAGGAGCAACAAGATGCGTCAATGTATTTTCAAGTTCTTCAAAATTTCTAACATAAAAGGGATTCTTTGCGTTTGAAAATCGTCCATTCAAACGTCCTTTTCTTGACCATTCTGAATAGCTTAAACCATCATTTTCATTTGGTTTTCCGTCAATATTTCTCTTCTTTAATAATGATTTCATTTTTTCAGTTGAACCATTATATTGTGCCTTTAAATTGATTTTTTCATAATCAAATCTTTCATCATCATTTCCAATAAAATCTAAATCATAAATTGCTTCAAAAACATTAACTTTCTCATTCTGTGCAACAGTGGCTGGAATATTACTTATCAACTTTTGATCTTTTCTACAACCAATAAATAAAACTCTTTCTCGATTTTGTGGAACTCCATAATCTGATGCTAAAGCAACGAAAGGTTGTTCAATATTATATAACCTTATTTTAGATAAAATAGTTTCAAATTCATATTCTTTATTAACTTTAACAACAAATGAATTTAATCCTTTGACACATTCGTCAAAAGAATAATCAAAAATTTCGAGAGCAGTAATAATTTGAATTACTTCTTCTATGTAAATATCATTTGGCTTTAAATTATTAAAAGAAATATGAATTTTTTCAATAATAGTTTCTGGTTCGATAGAAGTTAAAAAATCATCAAAATCATCTGCAAATAAATCATTATCTAAATTAGAAAATGCTTTTTCATTAATTACTTTTTTTCTAATATATTCAAGTTCTTTAACCCTTTTCAAAAGATTAAATCCGTGACGAATTGTGCTAATATTTTTGTCTGTTTTACTTGTTTTATAGTCAACTATTTTTGGAGTTAAAATCCTAAACTTATTTTCTAAATTATGAATATATGTATTCTTTAAATTATCCAACTCTTTATCTGTTGCCTTTTCAAATTGTAAACGCAAATTATAACACTCTAAAATAAAAGAGTTTTTTAAATCGTTTTTTTTAAGATTAGAAACAAAAAATATCAGCTGGTTAAATTCTTTCAAATCAACAATCGACCTAATTTCTTGCAAAATCATTTCTTTAATTTTGCCTTGTTCTTTTGTTAAAATTCCTTTAACATTTTCCATTACAAAATACTTTGGTCTTAATTGTCTAATGACTTTTAAATAATGAGCAAATAAATCATCTTTTTTGTCAAACTTTTTTCTTTTTCCTGCTAAACTAAAACTCTGACAAGGTGGTCCACCACAAACTATATCAATTTCTTTATTTCCAATCTTCTTTAGAAAATTATCTAAAAAATCTGGTTCGGTAATATCTTGGCGAAGAAATTCAGCATCTAATCCAAGTTGATAATTATATCTTGCCAAATGTGTAAGTTCACAATTTTCGTTAATATCACTAGCTAACCTAAAATCATAATATTTATTTCCATATTCCGCCTGTAAAAAACCTTCACTAAATCCACCAGCTCCAGCGAATAAATCCACAAAAGTCACTTTAGATTTTGTTTCATATTCTTTTGGTGGTTCAGAAACTATGTTAATATCTGTATTTGCTCTTCTACTATTAACTAAAGAAGCTATTTTTTCTTTGATTTTTTTATCCGTGAAGTTTGTATGTGGCTCGATTTCAAAATATTTTTCAACTTCTTGCTTTAAGAAAATTAAAAACTTATTAATAGATTTATAAGAATATTCTGTTTCTTTTACTAACTGATTTGTGTTATCCCAATCTTTTTTCATTATTTTCTCACCAGTTGCAACTTTAATTTGCAAATCTTTTTGACGCAAAACAAGATGAATTGGAAACCTTTTGCTTTTATCAGCTTTATCAAGGTAAAATTTAACATTTATCATATTACGGACATTTTTACGGATACGGACAAATTTACGGACAAATTTTTATCTCGCAAGAAAAAATGCATATTTTTTTAAAAAAATTCCAACATTCCAAAAAAATGCAATATTCCAAATAAAAATTGTTAACAACTTCCTTATTAAGAATCTAAAAAATTATTACATTTGTAGTTATAATGGAGTTTACTCCTGAGTAAGTTATTAACAAAAAAGTTTTAGTAAATGCAAAACATTCCTAGTGTTGACTTGCGTGATTTCCTGTCGGATGATCCGACACGTAAACAAAAATTTGTAAATGAAATCGGAAAAGCTTTCGAAGAGATTGGCTTCGTGGCGCTAAAAGGTCATTTTTTGGATGACAAATTGGTTGATGAATTGTATGGAGAAATTAGGAATTTCTTCGCACTTCCTTTAGAAACAAAATACAGCTATGAGATTCCAGGTATTGGAGGTCAGCGTGGTTATGTTTCTTTTGGAAAAGAACATGCAAAAGGTCGCAAAGAAGGCGATTTGAAAGAGTTTTGGCACTTTGGTCAGTATGTGGACAAAGATTCCAAATATGCTGCCGAATATCCTGATAACGTTGAGGTTAAAGAATTGCCTCGTTTTAACGAAGTGGGAAAAGAAGCCTATCAAATGCTTGAAAAAACTGGTATTTATGTATTGCGTGCGTTAGCCTTGCATTTAGGTTTAGATGAATTTTATTTTGATCAATACGGTAAAGAAGGTAACTCTATCTTGAGACCTATTCATTATCCGCCGATTACCTCAGAACCCGAAAATGCTATTCGTGCTGCAGCACACGGTGATATCAATTTGATTACCCTATTAATGGGTGCGCAAGGAAAAGGTTTGCAAGTGCAAAACCACGACGGCGAATGGATTGATGCTATTGCTGAGTCAGACGAATTGGTAATTAATGTGGGTGATATGTTGTCGCGTCACACGAATAACAAACTTAAATCTACGATACACCAAGTGGTGAATCCACCAAGAGAACTTTGGGGTACGTCACGTTATTCTATTCCGTTTTTTATGCATCCAGTGAGCGATATGCGTTTGGATGTTTTAGAAAACTGCATCGATGAAAATAATCCTAAAAAATACGAAGATATTTCAGCAGGTGAATTCTTGTATGAAAGATTGGTTGATTTGGGATTGATCAAAAAATAATTTTTATATTTATATCTGAAAAAGGCATTGAGTTTTCTTGATGTCTTTTTTAGTTTTTATATCCCTATAACAAGCGATAATTTATGGAACGCGGATGACGCGGATTAAACGGATTGACGCGGATTGAAATTTATATTTTATGAGTAGTATTTTACATCGTGATTTGACAAAGTCGATTTTAAAGATATTTTATGATGTTTATAACGAGTTAGGATATGGCTTTTTAGAAAGAGTCTATCAAAATTCTTTGTATTATGAACTAAAAGAAAACGGATTTCAAGTTGAAACTCAAAAGAAGATCAAAGTTTATTACAAAGGAAATGAAGTTGGAGAATATATTGCTGATATAATTGTAAATGATTTAGTAATTTTGGAATTGAAAGCCCAAGAATGCTTGATTGAAGCCAACGAATTTCAATTAATAAATTATCTAAAGGCAACTGATTGTGAAGTTGGATTACTATTGAATTTTGGCAAAAAGCCCGAATTTATTAGAAAAGTGTATCAAAACTATCAAAAATAAAATCTGGAACAATCCTTATTATCCGCGTTCGAATATATAAAGGCAAAAAAAGAAATCCGCGACTATCCGTTTAATCCGTTTAATCCGCGTTCCAAAAAAATAATAAAAATGGATCTACAAGACCAATTAAAAAACCTATTCCCAGACCACGTGCCTTCTGCAGAACCGGAAGCTGTTGTGGAACAAGAGCACGAATTGTATGTTCAAAAAGAGCCTATGATTTGTAAATATGAAAAACGAAAAGGTAAGCCTACGACCATCATTTCTGGTTATGAAGGTGAAGAGGAAGATTTTAAACTTTTAGCCAAAGAATTAAAAAACAAACTTGCTGTAGGTGGTACGTTTAAAGACGGTGAAATCATTATTCAAGGCGATTACCGCGATAGAATTATGAAAATCTTGCAGGAGAAAGGGTTTAAGACTAAGCGTGTGGGAGGATGAGGAAGTTTTCAGTGGTCAGTTTTTAGTGGTCAGTGGTCAGTGATTAGTGATTAGTGATTAGTGATTAGTGATTAGTGATTAGTGATTAGTGATTAGTGATTAGTTAACCATAAACAACAAACAACAAACAACAAACAACAAACAACAAACAATAAACAATAAACAATAAACAACAAACAACCAAATGATACAATCATCAGAATTAATATTAAATCCAGATGGAAGTGTTTATCACTTGAATCTGAAGCCTGAGCATATTGCGCGCGACATTATCTTTGTGGGTGATCAAAATCGTGTGGAGAAAATCACTAAGAGTTTTGATTCTATTGAGTTTTCGCAGCAAAAAAGAGAATTTAAAACGCAAACGGGACTTTATAAAGGAAAGCGCATTACAGTGATGTCGACTGGCATTGGTCCGGATAACATTGATATTGTGATGAACGAGTTGGATGCGTTGGTGAACATTGATTTGGAGACTAGACAGCCTAAAACTGAGTTAACTTCATTGAATATCATTCGTATTGGTACTTCGGGTTCGTTGCAAGAAGATATTCCGGTAGATAGTTTTGTGATGTCGAAATTCGGATTGGGACTGGACAATATGCTTCGCTCCTATTTACTTGATGAGGTTTCTAATCCTGAACTGGAAGCCGCTTTTGTAAACCACACTAATTGGGATTTACGAAAAGGAACTCCGTACGTGATTTCGTGTTCAGAAAAACTTGAAAAGATAATCGAAAGCGACCAAATGCATAAAGGTATTACGGCTACAGCTGGCGGATTTTATGGTCCGCAAGGACGTGTGTTGCGTTTGAACATTCAAGACGAAGCTTTGAATTCTAAAATGGATACTTTTGAATTTGAAAGCAACAAAATTACGAATCTAGAAATGGAAACAGCGGCTATTTATGGATTAGGAAAACTGCTTGGTCACGAGTGTTTGTCGCTAAATGCTATCATTGCTAACCGTGCAAGTGGTACTTTCAGTGAAGATCCTTACAAAGCTGTTGATGAGTTAATTGCTTATACTTTGGATAAGTTGTCGAAGTAGTTTTGGAGTAGTAAGATTGGAGTATTAAGTATTAAGACTTTTTTAGTATTTAGATTTTAGTCTTGAGTAGTAATACTTGTTTACTATTAAGATTTGAGTGTTAATAGTAAATCTTGACTATATATTAAAATGGGACATTTTATTCAGAAACTATTTTTTGCTTTGGGTGGATTTGCTCGATGGATTTACTTTATGTTTTTGAATGTTGTTTTTGATAGAAATTACGAGAAGAATATCGGGTATTATTTATTTGAAGAGGAATTGCAGGATAATAGCGGACTGGATTCAAATAAAAAGAATTTTGTTCTTGGAATCTTTGTCTTTATTTTAATTATTATGGCCATCGAGTATTTTGAGTAGCTAAATTGAAATTAAACTATGCATTTAACTTTAGAAACCGAACGTTTATTGCTTCGCCCTTTAGAATTATCGGATGCGGAAGCTATGTTTGCTATGGATCATAATCCGAATGTGCACAAGTATTTGTGGCAAACTCCGACGCAATCGGTGGAAGAAAACGTTAAAGTTATTGAGATGGTTCAAAAGCAATATGTTGAGCACAACATTGGTCGTTTTGCGACGATTTTGAAGTCAACTGGCGAGTTTATTGGCTGGACCGGCATTAAGTATGTTACCGGTCACGTAGAAAATGGCAATACCAATTTCTATGATTATGGGTATCGACTAAACGAAAAATTCTGGAATAAAGGTTATGCAACCGAAGCTTCTGTTGCGTGGTTAGATTATGCTTTTAGGCAAATGAATATTAACGAAATGAATGCTTACACCCATTCTGAAAACGGCGCTTCTAATCATATTTTACAAAAAGTAGGATTTAATTTTGTGGAAGATTATCCTGATCCGCAAGGCGTGATTTGGAAATGGTGGCAGTTGGTGAATAGTGGTCAGTGAGCAGTGGTCAGTGGTCAGTGGTCAGTTGTCGGTTGTCAGTTTTCGGTTGGGAGTTGTCAGTTGTCGGTTGTCAGTTGTTAGTTGTCTGATTTTTAAAATTAGTGGATTGAAAATTTATTTTAGTAATGCTTCCCTTCTAACCTTTTAAACTTTTAAACCTTTAAACCTTTTTAAACCTTTAAACTCTTAAAACTTTAAACTCATAAACTCTTAAACCTTTTTAAACCTTTAAACTCATAAACCTTTAAACTCTTAAACTCTTAAACCTTTTTAAACCTTTAAACTCTTAAACTCATAAACTTTTAAACTTTTAAACTTTTAAACTCTTAAACTCTTAAACCTTTAAACTCATAAACTTTTTAAACCTTTAAACTAATAAACTTTTAAAACTTTTTTACAAAAATGAAACACATAAAAATCGCTGGTGTTCCAGAACATTTTAATTTACCTTGGCATTTGTGTATTGAAAATGGCGAATTTGAAGCCGTTGGTATTGACTTGCAATGGACGGATGTTCCGGAAGGAACGGGCAAAATGTGTCAGATGCTTCGCTCTGGTGAAACGGATATTGCTGTGATTTTGACAGAAGGTATTGTGAAAGATATTACGGCCGGAAATCCTTCAAAGATTGTGCAAGTCTATGTTGATTCGCCTTTGATTTGGGGTATTCACGTTGCGGCTGGTTCTGACTATCAAACCATTGCTGATTTGGAGCACAAGAAAGTTGCAATTTCGAGATTGGGTTCGGGTTCGCAGTTGATGGCTTATGTCAATGCCGATGCTCAAGGTTGGAATTCCGACCAGTTGCAATTTGAAATTGTGAACACAATCGATGGTGCGGTTGAAAGTTTGACGAAAGGTGCTTCAGATTACTTTATGTGGGAACGTTTTATGACCAAACCATTGGTTGACAAAGGTATTTTCAGACGCGTTGGCGATTGTCCGACACCTTGGCCTTGTTTTGTAATTGCGGTTCGCAATGAAATCTTGGAACAGCAACCAGAGGTAGTTAAGCAAATTTTGGAAATTATTAATCAAACTACATCAGAGTTCAAAGAAATTCCGAGTATAGATAGAACTTTAGCGACCAAATACGAGCAAAAAATTGAAGATATTCAAGAGTGGTTATCGATTACGGAATGGTCTCAAAGTGTGATTTCAGAAAAAGTGTTAAACAAAATTCAAAATCAGTTATTTGACCTCAAAATTATAGAGAAAAAAGGTACTTTTGCATCACTTGTAAAAGCGATATAGCTTTACCTGTTCTTACAATGTTAGAAAAAACAAAACTTTATTATCTCTATTTCAAGAATAAGCTTACGGTTAAAAAACCGTGGGATATGGTAATCATTTTTGTTTTAAACATTTTAATAACCATTCCGATTTTTATTATTGTTCATCAAAATATTATTGAATTGGAGTGGTCGCTACACATTGACCGCATCCTGATTTTTTTGAGCTTACTAATTGCTATACAATTGGTTTTAAGAGCAATGAAACGTATTACTCTTATTTCTATCTTTTTATATTTAATTGCCTTAATTTATGGCACATTGATTGGTGGTTATGGTTTTCAAACCGTATTTGAAGATTATCAATCAATGCTTTACACGATGAGTAATAATCCTTATCCTCAAGATATTATTATTGATCGCTTATTGCCATTTCCGAATAAATCTAAGGTAATTGATGCGATTGATTACACCAATCCGAAGGTTCGGAATTTTTCGTTGATGGCTGTCAACAAACATTTTAAAGAAGTTAAAGGTTATAATGATTACTTCACCATTATACAGTGTTTTTCGGTATTTAAAGAAATAAACACCAATTGGAATTACGTCAGCGATCCTAAAGGAAGAGAGTATATTGCTGAAGCAAGCGAATCGGTAAAATACCTCTCAGGTGATTGTGACGATCATTCGATTTTGATGGCTGCATGTATTAGATCGATTGGTGGTATTCCGAGATTAATTCATACGGATGGTCATATTTATCCCGAATTGTTAATAGGTACCAAAGCAGATTTAGAAACTATTAATTACTTGGTTAAAAAAGAATTGTTTACCTCAGAAAGTAAAGGAAAATCATTGCATTACCACATTGATGAGCGCGGCAATATTTGGTTGAATTTGGATTATACTGCAAAATACCCTGGTGGACCTTTTATGAAGGAAGAAATTTTGAGTGCTTTAACTTTGAATTAAATTATAATTTCTGTCAAACCAATACTATATATACTTTTTATAATCTATAGTTTAAAAAAGATTTTAATTGGTTAGTACTTATTGTAGTATCCGTTTCAAATGAATTTTGAGCTAGAATTACAAGGTCCGATTTTGGGGATTAGTCTTGCGTTTTGGCTATAAAAAATGGGGCTATAATCCAGTATAATTGTATTTGAACGTTTCGAATGCTTGTCAGCGGCTGACTTTTTTTTTATAGAGTTATTATTAAATCTTCTAGTGCATTTTTTACAGTCGGAAAATTTGTTGCAACTCTTGGATCCATAATGTTGCCGCCAAATCCATTTTGTTCTGTTGAAGCATTTATAATTAGTTTTTCCAAATTCTTCTTGAAGTCTTTTGGTTTGAACTCTTTCAAAGTCCAGATACAAATTACAGTTGTAAAATCATCTTCTTTATTTGTTGCTATTTTATTTATCAAGAGATTGATAACTTCTTCATTATTGTATGCTATTAGTGCCCTTGAAGCAGAAACTCTGTTGTGATAATTTGTACTATCATTAAAAAAGGGAATTATTAAGTTGAAATATTTTTCAAGTTTCAAATGAAATATAGTTTCCAATGCAACATGTTGAAGGAAAAATGTATTAATTTCATCTTCTCCAAATCCTGCTGGTTTTGTAGAAAGTGCTTTATCAATGAAGTTAGTTATTTGTTTTGTGTCGTACTCAAAATTATGATAATTGCTAAATATTGCAGTCATCGTCATTTCATAAACGTCAATTGGGACAGATGCTTGATGATATGAATGTCGATAAGTAGCGTAAACATTGTCGTCTTTAATGTAGTCGAAACCAGATGTTGGTGTTGAAATACAATACTTACCTTTTGAGTTTTTTTTGATAAAGAAATAGCTTTGTTTAATATCTTTAAAACTTGGAAATTCCGCGCCGTGACCAGCAGAAGTACTCATTATGTCTAACAAATAGAAGTCAGTTATTTCAATTTCTACTGGAAGTTTTTCTCCACCAAATTGTTTTAAGATTTTAATTTTAACTCCTTTTTCATCATCGCAGGAAATTATGTCAGCCAAAACGAAATAGTCTGCTTGTTTAATAACTTTGTCTGCCCAAGGTTCATCCCAAGTAGTTGCAAATGTTTTTATGTTTCCTAAATGAAACAAGATTGTTAAAATTACCAGTTTATTTATTTTATGCATCGTTTGTTTTTTTAAGGTTGCCGCTGGTGTTTGGCAGCTTGGCGATGTTGCTAATTAAGGAAGTCTAAACTTTCGGTTTATGACTAATTTTCCAAGTACAAAACCATCTTTAAATTAAGCCCAAAACCCCAATCTTGCCAAACTGCTGTTACCAGCATGTGTTTTACTCATTCTCACTTGTCAGTCATTAATTATTGCTTTTAACTTAAACGTTTTCTGTCCTCTGTCAGGCAATACAGAATTTATTTTGTTGCTGAAGAAGTCTTTTAAAAAATCCCAATCACTTGCATTCATTCCACCATTACCATTTTTGTCAAGATTGTCAACTATTTTAAGATTGCCAATAATTTCAAAATTGTCTCTAAATTTCATAAAGTCTTTTCTCCAAATTATTAGCCCATACGAACCTAAAAAGTATGGTTTTGTTTCTGGGTGTATTCTCCACATTTGATTTAGTTCGATGTCGGAATATTTAAAATAGTCATTCTTCGTATTTCCAATTCCCCAAAAGTCACTATGTAAAATGTCTTCAACTGTCGGTTTGTCTTCATTTTCATAAGTTAAAGCAGCAAAAGAAAAGTTCTGTGGACTTTTCTCTTTATATGTGCTTGTACAAAGCAAGACTTTATACTTGCCATCAGTCGCTTTAAATGTCAATAAGTCACCCTGATTTATGTCGGTTATTTTTTTCATTGAGTTGTCTGTCTTAACATTGCTGGTAACTAGACTATAGGCGCCACAAAACTATGTTAAACTTGTTTGTATACTTTTGTAATGAGCTACTACTTTTACTTATTTTATCAAAGATAAAATTTCTTGCAAGAAATAAACGTGAATTTACTACAAAATTCGCAATGGCGAGAAAAGTGTATTGGCAGTAGTTTTATCATTTTTGTATGCAATCACAATTTGTGTCGCCATAATATCCCGGTTTTCTATTTTCTGTTTTTATTTTTTTAAATATTATTGTGTCTGTTATAATTGGTTTTTTCCAGCCAATATTTGGGTCGGGATTTTTCTGTTTAAAGACTACTTTTACTTCGTTATCTAATTTACTAATACTAATATCTTTACAATTTTCAGATTCTCCAAAACTTTCATTTAAACTATTATCAAGTATTTCAAATGAGTATAACATTCTATTTGTTCCGATTTGTTTAATTGGGATTCTGAAAATAAAATATGAATTTGGTTTACTTATTTTATAAAAATCTTCAGAACTACAAGCATTATCGATTTTTACGATACTATTGTCAAAAAGTTTTAATTCAGTTTTATTTGGTTTGAATATATATCTATTATAACTCAAAATATTCTTATCCACGTATGATTTTGGATAGAAAGAGAAAAATATTAATGTGTAAGTTAATGTGTTTAATAAGCAGAGCAGAATGTAATAATTTTTCTTTAATTTACTTTTAAAAATTAATTTGCTGATACAAATTTCAGAAAATGAGATAATAATTAAAACTAGACTTAAGCATATAATAATTGTAAATATTTCCGAATTTTCATTTGGGCTAAAAACGCTTATGTTTATTCCTTTTTCTATTGCAATTTGATACAAAACATTAGAAATTGAGAAAAATATAAAGTTTGGAATTAGAGCTTTTTTAAATATTCCTTTTTCAGTTTCATTTTTTATTTTTAAGAAAATAATTGAAATTAAAACCGATATTAAAAACAATATGAATAGTGCTATTAATAAGGATAAAATTTCTTCAAATGATTGATTTAAGTACATTTATTACGTCGTTTTTCGTTCAGCGGAAAAATTACTGGCAACCAGACTATAGGCGCCACAAAACTATGTTAAACTTGTTTGTATACTTTTGTAATGAGCTACTACTTTTACTTATTTTATCAAATACAAAATTTCTTGTGAAAAGAGAACTTGATTTTAGTGCAAAATTTGCAATCTTTTCAAATGCCTTTGTATGTTGTACCTATCAAATATTCAAAACCTTGGAACCAAATTTTATTTTTTTTTAAAACAATTGCTTCAATAAAAGTAAAGAAGAGTCAAGCTTTAATAAAATGAATCATTTGCAACTTGAAAAACTCGTTTTTAAGCCATCAAAAATTTACGATTTTGAACTTTAGTTAAAATACAAACCTCCATTAAATCACTTTAAAAGATGTTGAAATTTTATGATTTATGATTTTGTTATTTAAAAATTGTGGTTGTGCAACAGCTACTGCTGTTACCTGCTGTTTTTTTTTTAGATTGACCAATTTGCTTCTACATATTTAATATTCCATTTTCCGTTTCTTTTTTCTACAAATATTGAATTTCCATAGCTGCTGTCATTATTTGAATAATGATCAAATTCTATGTAGGCTTTTGTACTGTCCGTTGAAAATATTGGAATAGAAAATTGTATATATTTTTCAGCTATTTTATTGTTTTTAGTTTGTTCTATTGTTTTAAATTTTCCCACAATACTTTTTGGAATTTTGAATGTTTTAAAAGTTTCATTTTGATTTAAAATATCGAGTGAATCATTTTTTAGGAAAAATATGTTTTCAATTGGATTTGATTTGTAAATTTTTTCAATACAAACTTCTCCTTCATTTGTAAATGTTTTTTCAGGAAGTTTTATACTTCTTATTTTATCGTTAGTTTTAGTTTCTACGAAACATTTATTATTTACAAGAATTTTTTTTAAGTTTAAACAAATTGGAAGTTCACTTTCAGTTGATAAATCCTTTACTATTTCTATACCTTTTTGATCAATTATAGTTTGAATAATATTAATAGATTCTTTTTGACGTATTAAATTTTCTTTTTTGCTATTACAGCTTAGCAGCATTAACATAAATAACAATACTATATTTTTCATTTTTGTCAATTTTTAATTGAAAACCTTTAAGGTAAGTTTTTATGAGGTTTTTCCATAAAATAGCGGGTAATATGTCTCGGCTTCAAAAAGTGGCGATGAACCAAGACCAAGCCTTTACAAATATAGAAAAAACTTTAAATTTATAACCTTTCTGAATTCTGATAAATCCCGTGCCACGCCATTTCTTGAAACCGCTGTTATAAGCCGTTTTTCTTCATTAAATCTTCTATAAAATTTTTCAATTCGTCTTTTTTAATAATGCTAAAACATTTCCAATTTTTCATTTCGAACATTACACCTTGATTAAGAAAAAGTAAAAAGTCCTTTTGAGTTTTCGAAAAGTAAATTCTTAAAGCATATTGTTTTTTTTCAGTTAAAACATCAAATTTACACTTTTCCAATTGTTTAAAGTAAACTACTAATTTCTCAGATTCGCATTTAACAAGTGTTTTTGAATTCATTTCTTTAGATGTAAATTCTTTGTTTTTTTTAGATTCTCCTAGCGAATATATTTCAATTTTTTTTATTGTATTCCAATCAATTTTTTCTTGAGAGTAACTTCTTTGAGATAAACTTATTAAAGTAATAATTGAGTATAGTATGTATTTCATTTTTCTATTTTTAATTTTATTATCAGTCTTTGTATATCAAATACACAAGAAAAAATATAGTGATACAAGTTTTTTTTAGAATTAATTTGGACTATTCAAATCTATGTATTTTTACAATTGTTATTTTTTTTCCTTCGCTAAGCCTTTATTTTATTCGATTTTTCATAAAATGGCTTATAACTAGACTATAGGCGCCACAAAACTATGTTAAACTTGTTTGTATACTTTTGTAATGAGCTACTACTTTTACTTATATTATCAAAGATAAAATTTCTTGCGAAATGTAAACGTGAATTTACTACAAAATTCGCAATCTTGCCAAACGCTTGTTAACTGTAGTTTTTTTTATATCTCAAGTAGAGTGTTTTCTATGGTTTTAATTACGCTTTCTGTTTCAACTTCTAGAGTGTATAATTTTCCAATTTGATTTTCAGGACAAGGTTCACGCCATCCTTTCCATAAAAACTTAAGCATTCCATCTTTTTCAATTAATGAAATTAAATAAGCGTCAATAGTTTCATCAATAGTTACTTGAAGTGTTCTGTAATCTTGGCTATCATCCCAAATCAAATCAAATATTTCAACGTCAGTTTTGTCTTTGAATACTTTATACTTGTCTATTTTAAAATTTCCGTTTTCAATTTCAGTTTTTAGAATTTCGATTGAATTTTTCCAAGTTCCCAAATAACAAGTTTCATTTATATCGCCAATAATTTTGTCCGCCAACATTAAGTGACAGGTCGCAATCTTTGAATTCTCATTATTTTTCAAATATCTTATAGCAAATTCTTTTTTTTTACCGTAATATTTTTCGTTTTCGTATTTCATAAAATTACAGTTAACGTTCTAGTACTACTGCGGGTTTGGGTTTTAAATTAAGATTTATTTTTCGGTTATCACTAAACTACCAAATACAAAACTAACTTTCCATTAAACCAATTGCCCAAATCCATTGTAGTAACTATTAAACCTCGTTATTTTAGCACTCGTTTATGTTTCAGTGTCCTTCCATTGAGTAATTCTACTTCAATCTCCAATTCTTTAAACTTTTCTAATGAGGTATTGAAATTTTTTGGTAACCAAAAAAAATAATTTTTTGAAGAAATTCTACTTCCTGAATACAATCCTCTATTGTCATATGTTCCTTTGTATCTTTCCCCAGCTAATGAATTGTACAAGTTAATAAAATCTTCTATGTTTTTTATTATATGATTTCTATTCTTAGTTATATCATTTTTGATAAGTTTTCCTCCGAGATGTTCTCTTTTTAAGTTTTCAATTATTTTACCACTTTTTTGTTCGTAACATTCGCAACTAAAATCATTTATATTAAGTTGTGCTTTGGTGTATTTTTCAAAACTATTTAACATTTGTGCTTCTTCAATGTTATATAATTTATCTGTAACGTCCAATGTGCTATTATTGTTTATAAAAACTACTTTAACTTTCTTTATTTTTTCTTTAGTTCCATCTAATCCTGGCTCAAAAGCACAACAATGACTTCCTTTTCGTGGATTTTCGTAATTTACGTTAAGTTTAAATACTATTCCAATTTTCTGATTGCTTTTTATAGTGTCAGTTACGTTAAAAAGTAAACAAGGAATATCCTTTGTTTTTTTTTCATAAATCATAGCTATATCAACCTTTTCCAATGAAAAAGTATCCTTTTCTACGTTTTCTTTCTTTTGCGAACAAGAAGCTATTAAAAAGACAGATAAAATATATAAAATGATTTTCATTTTTCTTATGCGATTTTTGATATAATGAGGTATAACGTGTCGCGGCTTCAAGAAGTGGCGATGAACCAAGACCAAGCCTTCAAAAATATAAACAAAACTTTAAATTAAAAACCTATGCTATTTCAAATAAATCCCGAACCACGCCATTTCTTGAAACCGCTGTTGGCAGTAGTTATTTTAATTTTATATTTTCTGCAATAGTTTTGAATTCATTTATATGTTCAAAATTATCAGAATGATCTGTTCCAATAAATTGATAAATTCCTTTTGGATTATATTTTATGAATTGATAAATTTTTTGTTTTTCACCATTTAATTCTCCAAGCATTTCCACTTTTATTATTCTATTTTCTCCTTCTAGATAATCCTTTTCAGACAAAATTTTAATTTTAATACTTTTTTCTTTGTAAATGTTATTTTGATATTTACTAATTAATCTATCACTATATGCTTTCAAATCAAAATCTTTTGAAATTGGGATTGTACTAATTACAAAATGTGTGTTTTTTTCTGTAATATTTTCTCCGCTTAAAGTGTAAGTTCCAAGATTTAATGAAACTGAACTTAATTTGAAGTTTGAATTTTTCAAGTCTACTGAATAATATAAATTATCTTCAACATTTATTTTTAAACCTTTGTTATAGTATGAACTTAAAACTAAATCCATTATTTCTTTTCTTTCTAAGTCTTTGTTCGGATATATTCCTGCAACCATAACAGCAAATGATTTATCGCCAAATACAAGAAAAATTTGTTCTTTTTCACCTTGTGGAGCAATTCCAAAGTAAGCATTGTATTCACCTAATTTAAATTTCTTTTTAACTCTTATATTTCCTCCTTTATTTTGCAATTCATCAATTTTGTTTGAGGTTTTCTCAATAATTGCATCGCAATCTTGTCCGATATATTCAATTACTTGAAAGAAATTATTCTGGTCTTTTTGGAACCTTTTTAATTCATTGTAATAAGTATAGTTATTTGATTTATCAATTAAAACTTTTGTTCCAAGAACAGTAATTTTCTTATCCAAGTCTTTTATTTCAATTTTATCTGGAATATTTATGTTTTGAGAATTAGTTTCACAACTAAAAGTAAATAAGATTAAAATAAATAAAATAGCATTTCTCATATATTGTCTAAAGTGTTGATTTTGTTCGGTTTTCATATAATTACTGCCAACTAAAGTATAAGCGCTATTAAAGTAGGCTAACCTTGTTTGTTTACTTTTAATGAGCTACTACTTTTACTTATTTTATCAAAGATAAAATTTCTTGTGAAATGTCATCGTGAATTTACTGCAAAATTCGCAATCTTGTCAAACGCCTGTTACCAGCAGTAGATTTTATTCCTCAAACTTTGTTCGAATACTTTTCGGTAATACTTTTCAATACTGAGATTAGAAATCCTAAAAGTAACATTGCTAAAAATAATCCAACGCTAAACTTTACTTCGATTGTCTTACCATTAAAAAATTTCATTCCAATAAATATTAAGGCGAAAATTATACTAAAAACTATACTATTTACAATGTTTAACACAAACTTATTCCAGTTTCTTTTCAGAATCCAATTTCCAACAACTATTTGATACAAGCTTGAAATTAATATTATTACAAATGCGAATATTAAATATACTGCAGTACTCAATTCATATATTTCACACGTTTCTAATTCAGCTTCGTTTGTCGCAAACTTGTCAATAACAAAAAAGTATGAGATAAAAAGCAACGAGCCAATTGTACTTGGTACTATGGTTTGTAAGATAGTTTTAGAGATTTTCATTTTAAGCAGGTTGTTTTTCTATTGCTGGTAACTAAAATATACTCGTTATATTACCGCCTAATATACAAATAAGTAGTTAATTTGCATTAAACCCTGATTTACCATTCAATCGCTTTTAGATTTTTGCTTTTAAGAAACGTATTGGTTTTGCTAAAATGTTGGTTTCCAAACCAAAAGCCTCTGTTGGCGCTTAATGGTGAAGGATGTCCTGTTTCTAGCACCAAGTGTTTGGTTCTGTTTATTTTAACGCCTTTCTTTTTGGCAAATCCGCCCCAAAGGAGAAACACTATATTTTCTTTTTCGGTTGCAATCTTGCTAATTATAACGTCGGTAAATTGTTCCCAACCTTTTTTTTGATGGCTACCTGCTTGACCTTCACGTACTGTTAAAGTTGCGTTTAATAGCAAAACCCCTTGTTTAGCCCAGCGTTCGAGATTGCCATTTTCAGGAAATGGGATGTTTAAATCTTGTTCGATTTCCTTAAAAATATTTACTAATGATGGAGGAATTGGTATGGTATCACTGACCGAAAAACACAATCCGTTAGCTTGACCATAACCGTGGTAAGGATCTTGTCCGATGATTACCACCTTAGTATTTTCGAAAGCACAATAATCAAAAGCAGCAAAAATTTGGTTCTCTGGAGGAAAGCAAGTTTTTGTTGCGTATTCTGATTGAACAAATTGCATTAACTCTTTAAAATAGCTTTTTTGGAACTCCTCTTCCATTCTGTTTTTCCAAGAAGCATTTATATCGCTTAACATATCTTAATTTTTTACCAAAAATATAAAAATCTATTGCATAATGCTTAACAACATTCGTAACTTTGGATACCTAAAACAGTAGAATGATTTCCATCACAAATAAAACCCTTCAAGATTTAGAATTTGACACCATTTTAAACACCCTTTCTGAAGGTTGTAATACTGAAATTGGTAAGGCAAAAGCCTTAGAGATTACCCCATTTAAAGAGAAAGCACTCTTAATGGATAATTTGTTGCAAACTTCTGAATATGTCTCCTCCTATTCCAATAACAATGCTATTCCCAATCACGGCTTTGAGACCATTCACACCGAATTAAAATTTTTGGCGATTGAAGGTAGTCAGTTAGAAGTTTCTGGATTTAGAAAGATTGCTTCCTTGTCGGAAACCGCTAATTTTTTGATTTTATTCTTAAAGAAATTTCACGAATATTATCCAAAACTAAACGAAAAAGCCAGTCAGATTGAGGTAACCAAGGAGATTGTAAAACAAATTGATGAAGTGATTGACAAATATGGTGAAGTGCGCGATAATGCCTCACCAGACTTGTTGAATATTCGTCGTGATATGAATGTGGTACGAGGCAAAGTCAACCAAAGTTTTGGTATGGCTATGAGTCATTACAATTCGTTAGGCTATTTGGATGATATCAAAGAAAGTTTTGTAGAAAACCGACGAGTTTTGGCTGTTTTAGCTATGTACCGTCGAAAAGTTAAAGGATCGATTTTAGGTAGTTCCAAAACCGGAAGTATTGCCTATATCGAACCCGAAACTACCTTGAACTATTCTAGAGAATTGAAAAATTTAGAGTACGAAGAGAAAGAAGAAGTTACCAGAATCTTAAAGCAATTGACCAATTATATTCGTCCGTTTCACGAATTGATTGTGCAGTACCAAGACTTTTTGAGTGATATTGATGTGATTGCTTCAAAAGCCAAATATGCTAATAAAATCAATGGTATTCTTCCAAAAATATCCGAAGAAAAGCGTTTGTTTTTTAGAGATGCTTATCATCCTATTTTGTACTTGAACAACAAGTTGAAAAACGAAATCACTCATCCACAAACTATTGAATTGCATCCTAAGAGTTCGATTATAGTTATTTCAGGACCAAATGCCGGAGGAAAAACTATTTCGTTAAAAACCATTGGATTGCTGCAGTTGATGTTGCAAAGTGGTATTTTGATTCCGGTTCACGAACGAAGCGAAACCTTTCTGTTTGATCGCATCTTGACTGATATTGGCGATAATCAATCGATTGAAAACCATTTGAGTACGTACAGTTACCGTTTGAAGAATATGAATTATTTTTTGAAAAAGTGTAATTCAAAAACCTTGTTCTTGATTGATGAATTTGGTACTGGATCTGATCCTGATTTGGGTGGTGCTTTAGCCGAAGTTTTTCTGGAAGAATTTTACCATAGAGAAGCGTTTGGAATCATCACCACGCATTATACCAATTTAAAGATTTTGGCCAACGAATTGCCTAATGCTACTAATGCCAATATGTTGTTTGATGAAAAAACCTTAGAGCCGATGTATAAGTTGCATTTGGGTCAAGCAGGTAGTTCGTTTACCTTTGAAGTAGCTCAGAAAAACGGTATTCCTTTTGGATTGATTAACAGAGCGAAAAAGAAAATTGAAGGCGGAAAAGTGCGTTTTGACAAAACTATTGCGACGTTACAAAAAGAACGTTCCAAAATGGAAAAAACTACTGTAAATCTTAAAGAAGAAGAGATTAAGGCACGTGAGGAAAGCAAAAAAATGGAATTGATCAATGCTAAAATCAAAGACAAATTGGAGCGCTATCAAGAATTATATGATTCAAATCAACGCTTGATTTATATTGGACAAAAAATTGATGAAATTTCGGGCACCTACTTTAATAACAAAGATAAAAAGACTTTGATTGGAGAATTTTTAAAAGTTGTTGAGATTGAAAATTCAAAGCGAAGAAAAGCCAGCGTTAAGGAATTAAAAGAAAAAGAAGTCTTGCAGAAAAAGGTTGCTGAAGAAGTTAAAGTCCAAGTTGATGAGATAAGAAAAGAGAAAAAAGAGAAAAAACTTAAAGCTAAAGAAGTACCTGTTGTGCCTAAGGTAGTCTTAAAAGTTGGCGATAGAGTGCGCATGTATGATGGAAAAGCGATTGGTACGATTGACAACATCGAAAAAAACAAAGCTACAGTAAACTATGGCGTTTTTACCTCTAAAGTGAGTTTAGAAGCCTTAGAATTTGTAGAACGACCGAAATAATATGGAAGGTTTACCAAAAGATAAAAAAATTGTTCTATTTGATGGTGTTTGCAATTTGTGCGATTCCTCGGTTCAATTCATCATAAAAAATGATTCTAAAGATATTTTTAGATTTGTTGCCCTTCAATCGGATTTGGGGAAAAGCATTTTGGATTATTTAAAAATAGATTCTACTACCACGGATAGCATTATTTTGTATCTACCAGGTAAGGCCTATTATATCAAAGCTGATGCGGCATTAACTATTGCAGAAGATTTAAAAGGCATTTTAAGTTATTTAAGTTATTTAAAATTGTTACCTGATTTTATTAAGAATTTCGGTTATGAGTTAGTGGCTCGCAACCGCTATAAATGGTATGGAAAAAAAGACCATTGTATGCTTCCTACTCCAGCACTACAATCTAAATTTCTTTAGAATTGGGAATCCATTACTCGAATAGAGTCTAATCTATGATTTTTTATAAAACAAAAAAGACTAAACATTACGTTTAGTCTTTTTTTATATGATTAAGAATAGTACTTATTCTTTGATTACTTTTTTAGTAACGATTCCTTTATCAGAAACGATTTTCATTGTGTAGATACCTTGAGCTAAATCAGCTACTGAAACTTGTACTTCAGCAAGATTAGAGAACTCTTGGTTTTTCACCATTCTACCGTTGATATCAGTAATTTCGATAACTGAGATTAAAGCATCTGTAGTATTCACTACGTTGATAACATTTTTAGCAGGATTTGGGAATGTAGAAAATTTACCCTCTAAAACTTCGTTGCTAGCTAATGTTTGAGTAACTGTAAAGTTATCTAAGATTAACGCGTGAGTTGAATTAGCTACACCATTTATTGCAGAAGTATGTCTGATTCCGAAATAGTATACTCCAGTTGTAGGAGGAGTAAAAGTAAATGTTTTCAATGCGAATGCTGGCGTTGTTGCCGTACCTGTTCCAACTGGTAAAGTTTGAGCCGCTACAGTTTGATCTGTACCAGCGGTAATTGTGAAAGAAGACGTATTAGTTGCACCTGCTGCCACATAGTTACTTGCAAAGAATGAAATGGTCACTGGGTTTCCGCTTGCTTGCAAGTTGATTCCTCTAGAATACATGATTCCTGAAGATTGCGCTGTTGTGCTAGATAAAGATACACAAGAATATTGTCCGTTTTGAACTAAAGCACTACCAGTACCACCAAAATTCATAAACCAGTCTGTACCATTAGCATCTTCATCAGCAACCCATCCAAGGTTTGGGTGATTATCAATTTCGAAGCTAGTATTGTAACTTGGTGTAGCTGGTTCGAAAATAGTATGAAAAGATACTGGAACTGTATTAACACTTGTTCCTACAAAAGAGCCACAATCAGATTTTGTATACACTTCATAAGCTGTACTTGGTTGCAAACCTCCTAAAGTATAAGGAGAAGTTACGCCATTTACAAAAGTACCTGCAGTAGCTGGATTAAAATCGTAAAGACCATATTGAAGGTTTGCTGCATTTGCACTAGTTGAAAATGTAATATTAGCAGAATTTAGAGTAAAGCTAGGCACAGCAACAGCAACAGGTCTAGCACAATCTACTTGTTTTCCTACTAATGTTTGCGGTCTAAACGTTGAGTACGTTGCCCCTAAATTTGCTGGAACAGCCGTTGCACTTGTAGCTGTTCTTGTACCATTAGTAACTGTAGTGTTGGCATTTATTGTACTTGGTACTGTAGGTAAATTACCATTTGGATTTTGATAATCAAAAGCTACGTAAAGCGCTCCACCAGTGTAAGTGAAATTGGTTGTTGAAGGAATAAAAAACTCACCTGTTACCGCTGGAAGCGTAACTGAACCATTGTAGATGCTTGTCATTGGACTAATTACCGTAGCCCAAGCAGTTCCTTTAGTATTGGCAGCATCGGTTGTGTTTTGTAAATAAATTTGCATATTTCCTGTTGCAGGAATATCTAATGCCTCTATAAAGTTGAAACCTAAACCATTAACAATGTTTCCGTTTGCGAAACCAGCAGCAGTCATTTCCGCTTGGGTTAAAATCCAAACACTTCTATGGTATCTGTTGGTTCCTTGCGGACCACGAACTTGAGTTGATGAATTCCCAGTTGCAACAGCATAATAATCTGTTTGAGCAAAGAATTCAGTAGAAATTGCAGAAAGCAATACTACGAATAGTAAAGTAATTTTTTTCATAAAATTGATTTTAAGTTTTTTTCAATTCCAAAAATACTAAATATTTTGGAAATTCATATTTATTTAACTTTCTTTTTCCCATTTTCCTACTACTGAAGTAGCTAGAGCATTTCCTAAAACATTGGTTGCACTTCTAAACATATCACAAAAATGGTCAATTGGAAGTATTAAAGCAATTCCTTCAATTGGAATATCAAACATACCGCAAGTTGCGGCTACCACTACTAAACTTGCTCTTGGAACTCCGGCTATGCCTTTACTTGTAAGCATCAAAACTAAGAGCATTGTCATTTGCGTTCCTAAATCTAATGGTACGCCGTAAGCTTGTGCGATGAAAATACTTGCAAAAGTCATGTACATCATACTTCCATCAAGATTAAATGAGTATCCTAGTGGTAGCATGAACGAAACAATTTTATCTTTTACACCAAAGCGTTCTAATTCTTCTGTCAATTTAGGAAAAACCGCTTCGCTACTTGTGGTTCCGAAGGCGATAATTAGCGGACTAACGATTCGTTTCAATAACGCTGTCATTGAACTCTTTAAAAATAAATATCCTACTACTAATAATACGACCCAAAGGGACGAAATTCCTACTAAGAATGAACCGAAGAACTTTGCATAAGTAATCAATAATTCTTCTAGATCTCTTATTGCAAATACTCCAGCAATAGCGCCAAAAACTCCAAGCGGAGCAAATTTCATTACATAATTCACCATTTTTAGTATGATGTGCGATATAATGTCTAGCACTTTCACGACTGGTTTAGCGTGATCGCCCATTGAGGCTGCAGCCAATCCGAAGAAAATTGAAAAAATTACAATTTGAAGAATTTCATTAGTGGCTAAAGCTTCAAAAATACTTTTGGGGATGATGTGTTCGATAAAGTTTTGAGCCGAAAAAACTTTGGTTTTATCAGTTACTTCTGCAGCGGTAGCCACATCTACATCAGTTAGATTTAATCCAATTCCCGGTTCTAAAATATTAACCCAAAACAAACCAATTAGTAAGGATACAAAAGAGGCTGTAAAAAACCAACCCATAGCCTTTCCTCCGATTCTACCAACTGATTTTATATCACCTAATTTTGCAATTCCAACTACTAATGTAGTAATCACTAATGGAGCAATTATCATTTGTACCAAACGAATGAAAACCGTTGCTAACATTTTTATTTTATCACTAAAATTTTTAGCAAATTCGGCATCAAAATTATTATGAATATAGATTCCTAACGCTGCACCTAGCGCCATTGCAATTAAAATTTGAACGGTAAGATTACTAAAAAATGATTTTTTTTGTTCTATTTCTGCTGTCATTATTTTGCTTGATAAATTTTGTTTAATAAATAAAAATCGGCTAGTACGATTGCTGCCATTGCTTCCACAATTGGCACGGCGCGAGGCACTACACAAGGATCGTGGCGTCCTTTGCCGTGTTGTTCAACAATGGTATTTTGATTGGTTAGTACTTCTTGGTTTTGGATTAAAGTGGCCACTGGTTTGAATGCCACTCTAAAATAAATATCCATTCCGTTAGAGATTCCGCCTTGAATTCCGCCCGACAAATTGGATTTGGTTGTACCGTCTTCGTTATATAAATCATTATGCTCACTGCCTTTCATTCTTGCTCCACAAAAGCCGCTACCGTATTCGAAGCCATGTACGGCATTAATAGACAACATTGCTTTCCCAAGTTCGGCGTGTAATTTATCGAAAACTGGTTCACCAAGGCCTATTGGTACATTTTGTATTACACAAGTAATTGTGCCACCAACTGTATCGCCTTGTTTTTTGATTTCCTTAATATGTTCTTCCATTTTTTGGGCTGCTTCCAAATCGGGACAACGTACAGCATTAGATTCGATTAAGGAAAAATCCAAATCTTGATAGGGCTTATTAATGAAAATTTCACCAACGGACGATACGAACGCAGTGATTTTGATGTCTTTTACAACTTGTTTTGCAATTGCACCTGCTACTACTCTACTAGCTGTTTCTCTTGCTGAACTTCTTCCGCCGCCACGATAATCGCGAATGCCATATTTTTGTTCGTAGACGTAATCAGCGTGACTTGGTCTAAAAGTGTCTTTAATATGGGAATAATCGTCTGATTTTTGATTTGTATTTGGGATGATAAATCCGATCGGTGTTCCTGTGGTTTTTCCTTCAAAAATTCCGGATAACAATTGTACTTCGTCCTCTTCCTTTCGCTGTGTTACTATGCTGGATTGACCAGGTTTACGGCGTTGCATTTCGTTTTGTATTGCCTCTAAATCTATTGTAATTCCGGGTGGACAACCATCAATTATTCCACCAAGTGCTTCACCGTGAGATTCGCCAAAAGTGGTAATTTTATATAGTGTTCCGAAGCTATTTCCTGCCATTCTAATTAGTTTTGAACAAATATAGTTGATTAGTTTATAGTTTAAAAATATAGTGTTTAAAAAATATTTTGAGTTTGCGTACTCAAATGAATTTATGGAATGTATTATTGTAACATCTTTTTTATTAATTTAGCCAAAAACTAATACATTACCTATGAAAAAAAACCTTTTAATTGTTTCATTGTCATTACTTTTATTTATTTCTTGTGGCAGTGATTCTGATGAAACTCAAGTGCAAGGGGTTTCGGATCCAACAACCTTTTTACCATTAGCAAATGGTAACTACTGGACTTACGACGTTGATAATGACGCTAACAATCCTGGTCCATTGGGTAGAGATTCTTTATATGTTGCAAATGATACAGTAGTTAATTCTGTTACTTACAAAAAAATGAAAACTCGTGCTATACCCACAGGTTTTTTCTCAACATCGCTAAGAAATAATGCCGTTAAAATTGACCAATTCAAATTATTAATCAATGGAACTTTTAATTTTGATTTTGGTTTGACTACGCCTATTTCTATCGCTCTAAATGATTTTATTTTTTTCAAAGAAAATGCAGCCACTAATGAAGTGTTAAGCACAACCTCTGGAACCATTAACCAAACTATTCAAAATATTCCTTTGGTTATTGATTACAAGCTTTCTTCAGTTGCTAATGGTAGTTTACCTCTGTATATTTTACCTAATGGAGATGATTACACGGGAATTAGAAAAACTAAAGTTGTTTTAAATTTAAAAATTACAACGCAACAAACTATTTCTGGCATTCCGGTAACGGTAACTATAATGCCTGCACAAGATGTCATCGTTTCTACGCAATACTACACTGGTAATACTGGAATGATTTATGCAAATACGGTGCTAAATTATCAATTAAATACCATACCTGGGGTAACATTGCCTATTCCTGCATCTGGTAATCAAACACAGGAAGAATTTTTAAAGACCTTTGTCGCAAATTAATGTATGAATCTTAATTATATAACAAAAATTAAAAGTTTTATAACAAATTAATAGTACAAATTGTATTAATTTGCAGTATATAAATTAAACAAAATTAAAAATGAAAAAATTATTTTTATCTACTTTTATGCTACTAGGTTTAGCATTGAGTTCACAAGCGCAAGACATTTCTAAAAATGCATTAGGTTTAAGATTAGGAGATAATGATGGTTTTGGTGGGGAGATTTCTTACCAAAGAGGATTATCTAGCAACAACCGTTTAGAAGTAGACTTAGGTTTTAGAACTTCTAACAATGTTGATGCTTTTAAATTAACTGGTATTTACCAATGGGTTTGGAATATTGACGGTGGATTCAACTGGTATGCTGGTGTTGGTGGTGGATTAGGTAGCTGGAGCTATGACTACAATGTAAATGGTAACAAAATCAAAGATAGCGGTGCTTTCGTATTTGTTGCAGGTGATATAGGTATTGAGTATAACTTCAAAGAAGCTCCAATTCAATTATCTTTAGACATTAGACCAGAACTTTACTTCAATTCTGATGATTATAGAGAAGATAATTTTGGTCCAGATTTAGCTTTAGGTATCCGTTACAGATGGTAATATTCTATTGAAATAAAAAAAATCCACTTTTTGTAAAAGTGGATTTTTTTTTATTGAACAATCTCAATTGGTTTTTTTGATTTTATTTTGATGACATAACAAGGTTTAGTTACCGCCATTGTTGCAAAACCTTTTGGTTCGATTTCTTTTAATGTAACCAAAATCTTGTCAGCTAACTCTTCGACTTTTTTTACTTCTAATGTATAACCTCCTGATTTTTTTTCTCCCATATTGACCAAGATAAAATTGCAGGTATTGATGTCCTCTTTTTTAACATAAGGTTTGATCATTTCATCGGTAAGCAAAATATTAAATTCCTTTTCATCCGAAACAATTTCATAGAATTGAAAAGAAGCGCCACCATAATCACTACCAAAAAGCACATCATACATAGGTTGCGACAGCATTGGTTGTTTAGATGTTGAACACGAAAATAAGGTAACTAGAAGTACAAAAGAGGCGAATTTTTTAATCATAATTTAGTGTATTTGTTTAGACGTTTCCAATGCACTTTCATAAATACCTTCGTATAAAGGTAAAATATTTTTGATGTCGAATTGTTTTGCAACCGATAGTGCATTTTCTTTAAACGTTTTTAAAGTCGCAATATTGTTTAAAATTTTGACAGCATTTTCTGCCATTTCCTCAACATTGCCCACATCGCTTAAATAGCCTGATACTCCATCAAAATTCACTTCGGGCAATCCACCAGAATTACTAGAGATTACAGGTACACCCCAAGCCATTGCTTCTAACGCCGCTAAACCAAAACTTTCGGTTTCTGATGGTAATAGAAATAAGTCTGAATAAGATAAAATTTGATCAATTTCGTTACTATTTCCGAAGAAAATTACTTTTTCTTGAATTCCCAATTCTAAACATAAACGTTCCGCTACTTCCCTTTCTGGACCATCGCCTACCATCATTAATTTGGCAGGAATTTGTTGTTGGATTTTATAGAATATTTTCACTACATCAGGAATTCGTTTCACTTTTCTGAAATTACTGATGTGCGTGATAATCATTTCGTCTTTGATAGCCATAACGGAACGTTGGCAAGAGATTAAAGACTCATTACGCAGTTTATTTAATTCGATGAAATTTGGGATTACGTGAATATCTTTTTTGATATCAAAATGTTTGTAGGTATCATCCTTTAAACTTTGAGACACTGATGTCACCACATCTGATTTGTTGATGCTAAAACAGACTGCTGTTTTATAAAATGGATGTTTACCTACTAACGTAATATCGGTTCCGTGTAATGTGGTAACCATTGGAATATTGATGCCTTCATCTTTCAACATTTGTTTGGCCATATACCCAGCGTAGGCGTGCGGAATTGCATAATGAACGTGTAATAGTTCGATATTATACAACTTTACCATATCGACTAATTTACTAGATAATGCTAATTCATAAGGTTGATAATGAAATAAGGCATATTCTGGAACGTTCACTTCGTGGTAATGCACGTTAGAGTTTAAAAGAGCTAATCTAACGGGTTGTTTGTAGGTAATGAAGTGGATTTCGTGACCTCTATGGGCTAACTCTAAACCTAATTCTGTTGCTACTACACCACTACCTCCAAAGGTTGGATAACATACTATTGCTATTTTCATTCCTGATTTTTAGAAGTACGAAGTTACAGAAATTCTATTGGAATACCGTTAACAAAAGAATAAATTCTATTTGTCTAAAATAGCTTCTTGAATTATTTTTTGAATGTCTTCTCTGATGTTCTCTTTAGATAATTTATTCACTTCAGTATTACCAGGAAAAGTTCGGTTTGACAGGAAAACATAAATGATTTCAGTTTCAGGATCAGCCCAAGCCATTGTTCCAGTAAATCCGGTGTGACCAAAACTTGCCATTGAAACGCAGCCGCAGGTTGGACCTTCTTTCCCTAATTGCGGTTTATCAAATCCTAATCCTCTTCGGTTTCCTTCTGCACAAAAATGGCAGGTATTAAAAACATCGAAAGTTGCTGCAGAAAAATAGTTTTTATCCCCATAATTTCCTTTTTGAAGGTACAACTGCATCATTTTAGCAATATCCATACTATTAGAGAAAATTCCTGCATGACCTGCAACACCACCTTGCATTGCTGCCGTCATATCGTGTACGTAGCCTTGAATCGTGGTTTGGCGAAAATAATTGTCGTTCTCCGTTGGAGGAATGATTCCGTAATCAAATTTTCGTAACGGATTGAACATCGTATTGTTCATTCCTAGTGATTTGTAAAAATTATCATTACTTAATTGATCTAACGATTTACCTGTTGCTTTTTCAAGGTATTCTTTTAAAATGATAAAAGTGAAATCGCTGTATTTGTACTCTTTTTTGTCCAGGAGTTTACTGTCTACAATTTGTTTTAGAATGGTATCTTGATAATCATTTCTAATGTATAAATTTTCGGCTACTTGATAGTTGAACCCTTCCTTATTATACAAACTATAAATTTTATCCGAAGGACATTTTTCAGCATCTAAAGTATTTTTATAAAACGGAATCCAAGTTTGTAGTTTGGCATAATGTGATAATAAATCTTTAAACGAAATATCTTGTTTGTTACTACCTTGAAAAAGCGGCAGCATTTCGCCTAGTTTCGAATTAAGCGTTACTTTTCCCTGATCGTATTGTTGCATTACGTTAGGCAGTGTAGCCACCATTTTAGTAATCGAAGCTACATCATAGATATCGGAATTGGTTACTTTGGTTTGTTTGTCATAAGTATGATATCCGTAGGCTTTTTGAAAAATTACCTTTCCTCTTCTTGCTATTAAAATTTGCATACCTGGCGCCATTTTGCCATCAATAGCCTTCTTCGCATAAGTATCAATTTTAGCTAAGGTCGATGGACTCATTCCCACGTTTTCTGGAGCGGTAAAGCCTAAACGATTTAATTTTTCTGTTTTTAATCCGAGTCCTTCTTTAAATTCATCATTGATTGTTACTGGAAGATTTCCTTTTGCTTCTATAGCACCAAATATAACTTCTGCTCCTACTTCTTGTGCGATATCGCTGTTTTGGTAAGACATAACAATTCCTTCAATATCCGAAAAATTGGATATAGCTGACAGTGAGTAAGGTTTGCTAAAAGCATCTAAAATCACTTTATTATTTTTAGCAATTTCTTGCAACCATAGCAATTCAGCTTCCGTAAAATCGTGTTTTTTCCAAGCTCTATCCGATTTGTGATACCCGATAATAACCGTATTGTAGTCTTTAAGTTTAACTTTAAGTGAATCAATATTAGTTTCTACAACCTCAGTAACTTCTGTATATTTTTTTAAAGTACTTAAGAACGAAGAATTGACATCATCTCCCAACTTCACGTAGGCTATTTTCTGATCCAAATTTTTAATTGGCAGTATATTGTTTTCGTTTTTAATTACCGTGGTAGCATTTTCATATAATTCGTATTGCAATGCATCCTTGTTGGTTGTAATTAAATCGTTAGGAATATTTTTTAAATCAACTGGTTTGTAGTTGTTTAATCCGATTTTGTATTTATGAGCAAGAATCTTTTTAACTGATTTTGCCAAACGTTCTTCAGTAATTAGTCCGTTATTATAAGCCTCCAAAATTTTTTGGTAAGCTAAAGGAACATTTTCTGCAAAAAGCAAAATATCATTTCCTGCCATGAACGCTTCTAAATCGATGTCACCAGGTTTCATAAATTTACTAGCCGCTTTCATGTTTAAAGCATCGGTAAAAATCAAACCGTCAAAGCCCAATTCCTCTTGTAGTAAGTTGGTTACCACATTATAAGATACCGAAGTTGGAAAATTATCTCTAGGTTCGATACTTGGAATGTTCAAGTGCGCTACCATAACTGAAACTAAGCCTTCATCGAACATTCGTTTGTAAGGATACAATTCGACTTTTTCTAACCGGTCTTTTGAAAAATTAACTAAAGGCAACGCATAATGTGAATCGGTAGCCGTGTCACCGTGACCTGGAAAATGTTTCCCAGTGCAGAAAACACCTTCGCTTTGGATACCATCCATTATGGCGATTGCGTGTTCGGTAACATTCACTTTATTTTCACCAAAAGAACGGTGACCAATTATGGGATTTTTGGGATTGGTATTGATGTCTAAAACTGGTACGAAATTAAAATGTGCGCCGATACGTTTGGCTTCTTGCGCCATATTTTGTCCGACTTTCTTAACCAAATTCAAATCTTTGATAGCTCCTAGCGTTGAATTCCAAGGATATTTGTAAGTAGAATCTAAACGCATACTCAAACCCCATTCGGCGTCAATTCCGATAAATAATGGAACTTTGGATTTGGATTGAAAACGATTCGTAAGTTTAGCTTGTCGCACTGGACCACCTTGAAAAAAAATTAGTCCGCCTACTTTATTTTGGGTAATTAATTTGTCGATAGCGTTGAAATGCACTGTATCTTTATTAGAATAAGCTGCCACCATAAACAATTGCCCCACTTTATCCTCAAACGTCATTTGATTGTAAATACTATCTACCCATTTGGTTTCGGTGTCAGTAGTTGCAAAGAAATGCTTGCGTTTTGATTTTGATACTTGGACATAGGCTTCTTCTTCAAGAATTAGCTCTGGTTTTTTAATAGCACCAACCGTAACTTTATCTTTAGTTGAACCGCAATTAGTTACAACAATTACTATTATAAATAATAAAACTAGCTTACTTATATTTTTCATGAAAGGATGTAAAGATTAAAAGAATCTGCTGTGCCAGCTTTCGCTTGCAGGAATTTCCCAACCTTCATTGAGTTCTTCAATAGTATTAACGAGATTATTAAAAACTATTGTGTTTTCTGAAACTGATTTGTCTTTAGCCAGTTTTTTAAATTCTAGCAGTGTTTTATATGTAATGAATTCGCCTTGTTTGAAAGCTACATTCATTTTGTCTAATAAATCTATGCTGTATTTTTGTTCTAAATTTTGAATAAAACCTACCGATGCATCGATGGAACATCCTGTAGCGGCTTGAATTTCTTGATTTACTGCAATAATAATAAATCGATTATATCGTATGTCAAAAGATGCTTCGAGCGAAGTTCCGTGTGCCGACCAGTTTTCAATAAAATTAGTTAACTCTTTTTCAATATCACTAACTTCTTCATCAGAAAATTTTCTGCTGGATTGGTAGATCCAAATTTTAGATTCTTGCGGTAAATTTTCAAAAGGAATGTACATTTTTGGATATTAGATTTTAGATTTTAGATTTTAGATATTAGATTTTAGATATTGAATTTTATAGATCTTGGGCGTTTGCTATTAATTCGGCTATATCTAGTACTTTTATTTCGGCTTCTTTTTCTTTGTTTTTTACACCATCGGTCATCATTGTATTGCAAAACGGACAACCTGCTGCTATAATATCTGGCTTGGTTTCAAGCGCGTCTTCTGTTCTTTCGATGTTGATTTCTTTGTCACCTTTTTCGGCATCTTTAAACATTTGCGCGCCACCTGCACCACAGCATAAGCCGTTAGCTTTGGAGCGTTTCATTTCTACCAATTCAGCATCTAATTTTTGAATTAAATCTCTTGGCGCTTCATAAATATTGTTGGCTCTACCCAAGTAACATGGATCGTGGAAGGTAATTTTTTTACCTTTAAACTGTCCGCCTTCAATCGTTAGTCTACCAGCATCTAGTAATGATTTTAGAAACTCGGTGTGGTGCACCACTTCATATTTACCACCTAATTCGGGATATTCATTTTTTAGTGTATTGAAACAATGTGGACAGGCTGTAACAATCTTCTTGGCTTCATAGGCATTAAGCACTTCGATGTTCATCATGGCTTGCATTTGAAATAAAAATTCGTTACCTGCACGTTTGGCAGGATCACCTGTGCAACTCTCTTCGGTTCCAAGCACAGCAAATTCAACGTTGGCACGATTTAAAATTCGTACGAATGCTTTAGTAATTCTTTTTGCTCTATCATCAAAACTTCCTGCGCAACCTACCCAAAATAAAACTTCAGGTTGTTTGCCTTGAGCTAACATTTCTGCCATTGTTGGCACGTTCAATACTTCTGACATCTTTTAATTTTAGATTTTAGATTTTAGATTTTAGATTTATTTTGAAAAACTGATAACTAAAATCTTATATTTAATATTACTCATGTTGTCCATCGTCAAAAACTTCGATGGTTACTTCTTTTTCTATTAAGTCGGTGAATTTTCCTCTATAACGAGTGGCTTTCACTAAATGATTATCAATCCAGTGGTAATTTCCTCCGCGAGGCTTACCCATTACCATTCCGTGGTATTTAAAACCGTGTTGTTTTAACCAACGTTCGGTATATTCTCTGTGTGCTTCTGTTCTTGAAGTGAAGAAGAATATAATATGTCCTTCATCATACCAACGGTTTAAAGTGGCTAAAGCATCGGGATAAACTTCTGCTGTTAACATTCGCTCTGGTTCTTCGTTTGGAATATCATCGCAAATGGTTCCGTCGATATCAATTAAATAATTCTTAATTCCTTCTTTCAAAATCGGACTCAAATATTGTCCGTTTTCGGTTAATGTTTGGAGGTTTTTTTCAATGTCTTCCGTTTTCATGATTTTAAATTTATAATTTCACATTCCTTTAGACAATTTCTCAAGCCTCACATTTATGAGAAAATATCACTTATCTTTTATGGAGACGCAAAGAATCGTGTCTCTATCGTATTTTATTGTTCGTCTTTCCAGTTTAATCTGTCCATTTGGTTGTACTGCCATGGCGCTCCATTATTTTCAATGTTTGTCATCATTGCATTCAACGATTGTGGTGCTGCGCTTTGTTCCATAACTAAGAAACGACGCATGTCTGTGATGATTGATAATGGACTAATATTTACAGGACATTCTTCTACACAAGCGTTACAAGATGTACAAGCCCAAAGTTCTTCAGTAGTAATGTAATTATTAAGTAATGACACATTATCTGGTACAAAAACACCTTTGTTTTTATCTATATTTCTACCAACCTCTTCTAGTCTGTCTCTTGTATCCATCATGATTTTACGTGGAGACAATTTTTTTCCTGTTTGATTGGCAGGACAAGCCGAAGTACAACGACCGCATTCTGTACAAGTATAAGCGTTTAGTAACTGAACCCAATTCAAATCCATTACATCACTTGCGCCAAATTTGCTTGGAACTGCATTTTCATCGACAGGTTGCGCAGCAAATGGATCGGCGTTTGGATCCATCATTAATTTTACTTCTTTAGTTACACTTTCCAGGTTATCAAATTTACCTTTTGCGTTTAAGTCTGCAAAATACGTATTCGGAAATGCTAATAAGATGTGTAAGTGTTTAGAGAAATATAGATAATTCAAAAATATTAATATTCCGATGATGTGTAACCACCAAAATGTGCGCTCTAACATGAATACTAATGGCGTACTCATTCCGTCAAAAATCGGTGTCAAAAATTGTGATATCGGAAACGAACCTGCTTTTTCGTAGTGTCCAAAAACCTCTGGTAAGTTTTGAAGGTGCAAGTCTGCTGCATTCATTAACAAAAACAACGACATTAAAACTACTTCAAAATACAAGATGTAGTTCGCGTCATTTTTAGGTTTACCGTCCAAATCTGAACTAGTAAAACGTTTTAATTTGGATACATTTCTTCTCGTCCAAAAAACAACTACCGCTGCTAGTACTAAAACTGCTAAAATTTCGAAAGAAGCAATTAAGAAGTCGTATAAACCTCCCATAAACTTGAATACACGGTGCGTGTTAAACAAACCATCTATAATGATTTCTAATAATTCGATGTTAATGATTACGAAACCTACATAAACAATAACATGTAAAAATCCTGCAATAGGTCTCTTAATCATTTTAGATTGTCCGAGTGCAATCATCGCCATATTTTTCCATCTTTCAGAAGAATTATCAGAGCGATTAACGTCTTGACCTAAATTTATGTTACGGATTAACTTTTTGACATTGATGGTAAAATATCCGAATCCGATGATTAGTAATAGTGCGAAAAATATACTGGCTAAAATTTCCATAATAGTCTTTTTATTCTATTTAATTGTGTCGTTTTTTGGTGCTGTGTAAGGTTTGTTTTTCTTTCCGAAAAGAGAAACATTCACATATCTTGTTGGATTCAATCGTAAATCTTGCAATAATAATTCTAACTCTTTGGATGTTTTCGTAAAATTAGAGTACATCGCATCATCTTTAAGCAATTTGCCCATTGTTCCTTTTCCTGCTTGTAAATCGCCCATCATCTTGTCGACATTAGCTAATGTTTTTTCAAGATTTTTAACCGTTTGCCCAATATTTGCTTTAGCTAAAGAATCCGATACTTTAGAAAAATTAGCTGATGCTTTTTCTACATTGTTCATTGTGCCACTAATTTTCGACTTATTCTGAGCTAGCATTTCGTTTACCTCTTTGGAAGCGCCTTTGAATTCTACTAATATTTCATTTAGATTGGCTAAACTGTTTCTCAGATTTTCTTTCGATTTCGCGTCCAATACTTGATTTACGTTTTCAAGCATTACGTTGGCATTGTCTAGTAACTTAGTTATTTTATCTTTCAGCGGTTCGATTTGTTTGGCTAATTCATCGGTTAAACCTAATTTACTTGATGAAACTAAAAAGTCGCCATCGACTGCATCTTGACCTTCTTTTGTCGGAATGATTGCAATTTGTTTGCCACCGATAGGACTTGGAGCGTAAATTTCAGCTATGCTAGTTTTTTTGATTGGAAAATCAGAATTGATTTGCATTTCGACTTTAATTTTTCCGGTTTCATTATTTATTGCAACGGAGCTTACTTTACCAACAATTAATCCGTTAATGGTAACTGGAGACGAAGCAGTAAGTCCTTCAATGTTCTCATATTCAACATAAAGGTTTTTGTAATTGGTAAATAAGTCTCTTCCTTTTAAAAAGCTATAACCCCAAATAAAAAGTAATATTGAGGCAATAACTAAAATAGCGGCTTTAATTTCTCTTGATAATTTCAAAATTGTAGTTTTATTTTATGAATACAAAAATAGTATATTATTTGATAATATCTTTAACATCGACACTTTTCCCATCTTTAAATGCAATAATAAACGCAGAGGAGTACCCTTTGGTTTTAGCTTCTTGCAATAATTTTTTGGCTTCCTCATAATTTGATGTTTCTCCAAACATGTATTTGTAGATACTATTATTGTAGGAACTCGAAATGTTTCTTAAACCATTAAAATTACTTGGAATGGTTTCTAATTTCTTAGAGCTTGCTGATATTTGTACTTTAAAAACCACACCTTTAGCAGTAGGTTTAGAATCTACTTTAGGTTCGATTTTCTTTATTACAGAGTCAGCTTTTTTTGGTTCTGGTGAAGTTTTTACCGGACTATTTTCTACACGCTGAGATGGTTTGATTTCTTGCGCACCTTCGTCTTCTCCACCGTCAAATAAATCTTTTTTGTAGCTTATAATTGCTTTGGCAATCGCCTCAGCAATATCTTGTTGTCCTTGTTCGGAATCTAAGATATTTCCTTCAACTGGATTAGATAAAAAACCTGTTTCAATAAGAACTCTCGGCATGTAAGCTTTATGCAAAACCATGTAAGGAGCTTGCTTTACGCCTCCACCTCTACTTTTCTTACCTAAATCTTTTACAAACCTATCTTGAATTTTACCCGCTAAAGCAATACTGTTTTCAAGAAATTCTTCTTGCATTATGGTAATACCAAACATTGATTCTGGTTTATTCGGATCAAAACCTTGGTATTTTTGTTTGTAATCTTTTTCAAGTGATATAACGGCATTCTCACGTTTTGCTGCTTCAAGATTAGATGCGTTTTTATTCATACCCATTACATAAGTCTCTGTTCCGTCGGCCACCGTATTTTTGTTCGCGTTACAATGAATAGATACAAAAATATTGGCATCTGCCTTATTGGCTATGTTGGCTCTTTCAATTAAACCTATAAAAACATCGGTTTTTCGGGTATAAATTACGTCGATACTGGCATTTTTTTCTAGTATTTTGCCTACCTTTAAGACAATGGCTAAATTGATGTTTTTTTCAATATGACCGTTATATACCGCACCAAAATCGTGGTCTCCGTGTCCGGCATCTAAAGCTACTTTGAACTTACTAGATTGTGAAAAGCTAAAAATGGAGCACATTAAAAGTGTTACTGAAAGTATATTTTTAGTTCTATATATGTTAATCATTGTTATAAAAGTTAATTTTAATTAAAACTTCAAGGTTATAAATTTATTATTTATCTATTTTTGACGAAAAATAATATGTAAGTTTGGCTGTTCAAAAATCAAGCCATATTTTTACAAAAATAGCATTTAAACCTTTGCGTACAAACTTATTTTATATCGTTTTATCAGCCTATTTCCTAACAATTGGAAGTTCTAGCTTATGTGCTCAAGAAACACCAAAAGGCAAGAAATCTTTTCCTGCTAAAAATCAAGTAAATAGCCCAATAAAACCAACCGACACCGATCCAGAATTACCCAATCCGACCCTTAAAAAAATTGACACTTTAAAGCTCGATACCGTAAAAAAAATGAAATCGGTGCTTGAAGGTAAGGTTAAATATCGTGCTAAAAAATATGCCAAGTTTGATCAAAAGAAAAAAATAATCACGCTCTACGATGGTGCCGAATTGAACTATTTGGATTATGAATTAAAGTCGGGAATCATTGTTTTTGATTATGAAAAGAACGAAGTTTATGCCGGAAGATTAAAAGATTCGTTAGGAAATTATACTCAATTGCCCGTTTTTAAACAAGGCTCTAATATTGTGGAACCCGATTCTATTCGTTTTAATTACAAAACAAAGAAAGCTTTAATTTGGAATTCTAGAACTTCTCAACAAGAAATGAATATTAAAACAGAAATTGTCAAGAAGGAAAACGATTCTGTTTATTTTATGAAAGGTGCTAAAATCACTACTTCTAAAGATCTTGATGATCCAGAGTACTTTTTTTATGCTAGAAAAGCTAAATTGGTTCCTGGCAAAAAAGTCGTAGTTGGTTTGACTAATATGTACATCGCCAATGTTCCTACACCAATAGCCTTGCCTTTTGCTTTCTTCCCTATTACAGAAAAAAGTCGTTCGGGTATCATTCCACCAAGTTTTGGACAGAATAATACTAGAGGTTATGCCTTGCAAAATGGCGGCTATTATTTTGCTTTGAGCGACAACTACGATTTAACAGTACTCGGCGATTATTTCACTAACGGAAGTTATGCTATTCGGTTTGAGTCGAGTTATGCCAGCAAGTATAATTTTAATGGTAACGTAAACGTTAGATTTGAAAATCAGATCAATGGCGAACGTGGTTTTCCAGATTATTCTAAAAGTCGTGTTTATAATATTCAATGGTCACACACCAAAGATGCTAAATCTAATCCTAATTCTAGATTTTCGGCTTCGGTCAATTTAGGTAGTAGCACCTATTTTCAACAATCGTTAAACTTAGCGAATATTGGTTCATCTTTGAATAATACGCTAAACTCTTCTATATCATACCAAAAGACTTTTAATTCAGTACCACAAGTAAATTTGTCGGTAACCGCAAACCATTCGCAAAATACGCAAACGAAGTCTATTAGTATGACTTTACCAACAATTCAAGCCAGTGTGGACCGAATTTTTCCGTTTGCACCGAAAGATGGTATAAAAAAAGGCTTTTTCAAAAACATAAATTTGCAATATAACTTAAGGGCAGAGAATCAATTTCAAACTACTGACAGTTTATTCTTCAAAAAAGAAATGTTTGATCAAGCTAGAACGGGAATGCAACATTCTATTCCGATAAGCACCAATTTCAAGGTATTTAAACATTTTAGTGTTTCTACCTCAGTCAATTATCAAGAAACTTGGTATTTGAAAACGATTCGAAAAGAATTTCAAATTACGAGTACACCTCCAGTTTTACCAACTGGAAAGGTAGTTACCACTGACGTTAACGGCTTTGATGCGTTTAGAACCTATTCGGTTTCGAACTCTATTGGTACAGTAATTTACGGTACGTTTAACTTTAAGGAAACCGCTAAAATTCAATCGATTCGTCATACCATCACACCATCGATATCCCATAGTTATTTACCAAGTTTTTCAAAGTATTACGATACTTATGCTTCCGATGCAAGTGGTAAAATGGAAACTTACACAAGATTTGAAAATGGTGCTTTTGGCGCTCCAAGTAATAGTTTTGCTAATAACATTGGTTTTAACATCAGTAATAAATTAGAAGCAAAAGTAAGAGATAAGGATTCGACCGCAACTGCTCCGAAAAAAATCATTTTGCTGAATAACTTAACGTTTTCTGGAAGCTATGATATGGCAGCCGATTCTTTGCGTTGGTCACCGATGCGTGTTAGCGGTGGAACGCTTTTATTCAAACAAAAAATGAATGTGAATTTTGCAGCCACTTTAGATCCGTATGCGTTAGGAGCTAACAAACAACGAATCAATACCTTTAATATTGAAAATGGCGGTGGACTTTTTAGAATGACGAGTGCAAATATGACTATTAATTATTCACTAAGCAGCTCTAAAGACGAGAAAAAGAAAAACACCCAAGGTACGCGAAATGGTGGTCGAGAAGACGATTTATTTGGTAATAATGCAGAGATTAATAACGTTGATAAGGATTTTAACGAAGACGATAAAGAAGATACATTCACGGGCTTTTACAATGCGGAAATACCCTGGGATGTCAATTTAGCTTATTCGGTCACCTACTCTAATATTACTGGCGAAAAGAATATATCAAGTCACTCTTTGATGGTTTCAGCCAATACTGATTTGACACCAAAATGGCGCATTGGAGTCTCTTCGGGATATGATTTTACCAATAAAGGAGTAACGTTTACGCAGTTGCGATTGAATCGTGATTTAATGAGCTGGAACATGAGTTTCAATTGGTCGCCTTTTGGACAAAATTCGTATTGGGGATTTTTTATAGGCATCAAAGCTGGTGTGTTGAGTGATATTAAATATGATAAGCAACAACAACGAGATCAGACTTTGAGGTAGATTTTGGATTTTAGATATTAGATTTTAGATTTTAGATATTAGATTTTAGATATTAGATTTTAGATATTAGATTTTATGAAACAAATAATTACTACAGATAAAGCTCCAGCTCCTATTGGACCTTATAACCAAGCGGTTTTGATTGGTACTACACTTTATACTTCTGGGCAAATTGCTTTGAATCCGATTACTATGGAATTAGTGATGGACAGCATTGAGGCAGAGACTAAACAAGTTATGGAAAATATGAAAGCGGTTTTAGCTGCAGCTGAAATGACTTTTGAAAACGTTGTAAAAACAACCATTTTCATAATGGATATGAATGACTTTGCTGCCATTAATAGTGTTTACGGACAGTACTTTGATGAATCGACTGCTCCAGCTCGTGAAACGGTTCAAGTGGCTGGATTGCCTAAAGGTGTGAATGTGGAAATTTCAATGGTTGCAGTGCGATAGATTGCGTCCTGATTATTTATATTTTATAGAAATAATTACGTTTTAGCTTTGGACCATATGTTTATGTAGCTGATTGCATTAGAATACTTGTACTTTTTCTCCAATCTATAGACCAGTTTTTACTCCAAAACTTCTATTCCTAAAAGTAATAATTGTGCTGTTGCTTCGTTGGTTGCTAAGGGTACGTTATGGACATCACAAACACGAATTAGCATGTTAATATCCACTTCGTGCGGATGATTAGACATTGGATCTTTGAAAAACAATACCATTTTTGTCTTTCCTTCGGCTACTCTTGCTGCAATTTGTGCATCGCCACCAAGTGGACCAGATAGCATTTTTTTAACTTTAAACCCAGCGGCTTCTGCTTTTCCACCAGTGGTTCCGGTTGCAATTAACTTGATGTTTTCTTTAATCAGAATTTCTTTGTTTTTGTTTAAAAACTGTACTAAATCAGCCTTCTTTCCGTCGTGTGCTATTATTGCTATTTCCATATCGATTGAATTATTTATGCTGTAAAAATAAAAAAACCTGACGTGCTAGTCAGGTTTTTCTACTTATTTATTTAGAATATGATAAGCAATCAATCCGTCGATTGGACGTCTTAGTACATTACCAACTTTTATTCTATGTTTGGTTAAAACTTCAACCAATTCGTCTTTTAGATAGAAAGCTATCGAACCAACGAAGTGTACTGGAATTTCAGTGCAATTATCAAATTGTTTGATGTAATTTTCAACAAATTCTTCTAACTCAGCAAAGATGAATTTTCTACAGAATTCGGTATCTTTATGTTTGATTAAAAACTTTGCAAACGTCGCTAAATAGGCGTTTGGATTAGGTTCTTTATACAAATTATGTTTCACTGCATCTGGTTCGATGTCGTATTCTTGTTCAAATTCTAAAGCCAATTCTTTAGGCATTTTATTGAAATAGTAGCCACGTAATAAATGACGACCAAAACGATTACCAGAACAATCATCCATAGCGATGTACCCTAGTGATTGTACTTTTTGATGTAGTACTTTCCCATCAAAATAACTGCAATTTGAACCTGTACCTAAAATACATACGATAGCTTCTGCATCTTTCGGTGTAGTAGCATAAACTGCAGCGTAGGTATCTTCGTGAACAGAAACTGATGCATTTGCGAAATATTCTTGAAAAGCCACGGTTAAAAAATTTTTCATTCGATCGGTACCGCATCCAGCGCCGTAAAAAAACAAATGAGTAGCTTTATCTTTATTGTGTGAGATATCGAATTTATCGTCTAAACGACTGATGATTTCTTCTTTATCTAACACTTCAGGATTTAATCCTAAGGTTTGTGTCGTGAACAATACTTTTCCGTTGTCGTCTATCGCAATCCAATCGGCTTTTGTAGATCCACTATCAACTAATAATTTCATTGGTTGGGTTTGTTTGTGTTGGAAAATAGAAAATCCCGAACACCAATAATTAGTCTTCGGGATTTCATTTTAATATTATAAACCAGCTATGTGTACTGATAAATCGATTAATTTGCTTGAATAACCGTATTCGTTATCATACCAAGAAACCAGCTTGAAGAATGTTGAATTTAACCCAATTCCGGCTTTAGCATCGATAATTGATGTTCTTGAATCGCCAACGAAATCTTGAGATACAACATCATCTTCTGTAAATCCTAAAATACCTTTTAATTCATTTTCAGAAGCTTTTTTCAAAACTGCCATGATTTCATCATAAGAAGTTTCTTTAGCCACTTTAACTGTAAGGTCTACAACAGAAACGTCAACCGTTGGTACTCTAAATGACATTCCAGTTAATTTACCATTTAAAGCTGGGATAACTTTTCCAACAGCTTTGGCAGCACCAGTTGATGATGGAATAATATTTACACTTGCAGCACGTCCGCCTCTCCAGTCTTTTCTTGAAGGACCATCAGCGGTTAATTGTGTTGCTGTAGTAGCGTGTACTGTTGTCATTAATCCTTCTACAATTCCGAAGTTGTCATTGATTACTTTTGCTAATGGAGCCAAACAGTTTGTTGTACAAGAAGCGTTAGATACGATAGTGTCTGAAGCTTTTGCTTCGGTATGGTTTACACCCATAACAAACATTGGAGCGTCTGCAGATGGCGCTGAAATAACTACTTTTTTAGCACCACCTTCGATGTGGTATTGTGCTGTTTCTAAAGTTGTGAAAATTCCAGTACATTCTGCAACTACATCCACATCAACTGAAGCATCATCCCATTTGATTTGTTTTGGATCTTTTTCAGCCGTTACTCTGATGAATTTATCGTTTACATAAAGTTGTCCGTCTTTCACTTCTACTTTTCCTGCAAAGCGACCGTGCACTGAATCATATTTTAATAAGTAAGCTAAATGATCTACATCTAATAAATCATTGATAGCAACAACTTCTACGTTATCTCTATTGAATGTTTCTCTAAAAACAATTCTTCCAATTCTTCCGAATCCGTTAATTCCTAATTTTACTTTTGACATTTTTTACTTTGTTTATTGTTTATTGTTTATCGTTCATAGTTGTTGGTTACTAGTTAATTGCAAGAACAATTCACTAAAAAACCATTTACTATAAACTGTTTATGTTGTCATAATATCTGACACTCTTAATAATTCTCTATCAATTTCAGAATGACCTTTGATGGCTTGTTCTAATGGCGTTAAGGCAACTTTATCATTTAAAATACCTACCATATAATTAGATTTTCCTTCAAGAATAGATTCTACCGCTTTCACGCCAAGTCTACTTGCTAAAACTCTGTCGTAACAAGAAGGCGAACCACCTCTTTGCATGTGACCTAAAACCGAAACTCTGATATCGTATTCTGGAAAGTTTTCTTCGATATAATCTTTTAGTTCGAAAACGTTTTTACCAATTTTATCACCTTCAGCAATTACAACGATACTAGAAGATTTTCCTGATGCTTTACTTTTACGTAATGATTCTAGAAGACGTTCTAAACCTAAATCTTCTTCTGGAATTAAAATTTCTTCTGCTCCAGCACCAATTCCGGCGTTAAGTGCGATGTGTCCGGCATCACGTCCCATAACTTCTACTAAGAACAGACGGTTGTGTGAACTAGCTGTGTCGCGAATTTTATCAATGCAATCTACAACCGTATTTAGCGCTGTATCGAAACCTAAAGTGTGACTAGTACCAAAAATATCATTATCAATAGTACCAGGAATACCCATTACTGGATATCCGAATTCGTTGTTAAAAACTTCAGCACCTGTAAAAGACCCGTCACCACCAATCACTACTAACGCATCGATGCCGCTAGCAACCAGATTTTCGTGTGCTTTTTTGCGTCCTTCTAACGTCATGAATTCTTTAGAGCGCGCTGATTTTAAAATTGTTCCTCCTTTATTGACAATATTATTTACAGAACGTGGTCCCATTTCTTTAAAATCACCTTCTATCATTCCTTGGTAACCTCTATAAATTCCGACACATTCAATGTTGTGGAAGGCACAAGTTCTAACAACAGAACGAATAGCTGCATTCATTCCTGGCGAGTCACCACCAGAGGTCAATACACCTATTTTTTTTATCGTTTTTGACATAATTTTATGTTTTAAAATGTAAATTTAGCAAAGAATAAGCATATAAGTAAGGAGATTTTTACCAATATGATAAAATACGTGAAATTCAATCGTTTTCGTTGATAAGTTTTGAGTTATCAAGAATGTAAATTGCGAATTCCATAAAAAAAACCTGAATTAATCGTCTTCAGGTTTTCCTTCATTATTAGGTCTTATTTCGGGTGTAGTATCTTTTTTCTCTTCCTTCTTATCTTTATCCATTTGGATATAATCAGGAAGCATTTCGGAATCGTCGTGGTTTTCGATTAGTTGTTTTTTTTCACGATCAATTTTAGATCTAAAAATTTTATTAATTAGTTCTTTGAAGGTATCAAAATCTACTTCGTAAGAAACACCAGCGCCTTGCGTATAACCGATGCCTTGTCCGATATAGTTGATGTCGTTTTCACGATTAAATATCCTTAAATTCAAAGTTCCGTCATCGTTAACACGATATTGTGCTTCAAAGTTGCCCACAATGGCCGTTTCAGAAACACCACCTGTTGGCACACCTACTCGACCGTTGATGGTTATTCGCTCGTTAATTTGAGTAGTCACCGATGCAACCACTCGACCGTCTGTGGGATTAAGCGACGTTCTATCGGCTGAAGTGTAGGTGACGTCTACAATTAATTTTCCGTCTTTGTCGTTAAATAAATCTCCAAATAATCCGCTAGCGGTTTCGAAAAAGCTGTTCGTAAGTTGTGACTGACTTATTCCTTCTGGACTTAAAAATCCGCCTGTAGAAAGTAAATAAAGAGCTTGCTTTTGACGGGTATCTTTATCACTTAATTTAGTATCAATTTCAGATCGCAACACCGAGCTAACGTTTGGAAAGTTGATATTAAAGTCCGGATCAGGATTATTGATCGTTCCTTTTAAATCAATTAGTACTTCAACAGGAATTTTTTTATTAAACGAGGCGTTATCAATTAATACAGCAGGATTAGCCGTAATATTTCTAGAAACTGCTTGCAGATTTAAAGTCGCATTAAAAGGATTTCCTGTCCAAGCGATGTATCCGAATTTTTTTACATCAAACTTTTTATCAATTAATCCACCATATTTAAAGTTGTACGAACCTTCCCAAATGGTAAAGTCACCATACATTTCAAATTTACCGAGTGTATTAATTCGCATTGATAATCCGCCATTACCTTTACCTTTCATTCCGTGACCAGAATCTCTATCCAAAATCACTTCAATAGTAGCGTCGGTAGTGATGTCAAATTCAAAATTCATTTGAAGTCCGTTATAGTTTCTAATGAATTCGGTTTGCTTGGTATTCAATCCCATTTTCTCATTTTTAGACAAGAATTGGATATAGTTGTTTTCGCTCACGGCAGAAGCATCGTTGATAGGGATTTTAATATCGGTTCCTTTTTTAGATTTTGCATTGACGTTAATCTCTAAACCATTGGTTGGACCTTTAATCGTTGCACTTCCGTCGATGAAAGCCCTACCAAAATAGGCTGCATCTTCTTTATCTTCGGTATTTAAAGCTACAATATTATCTGAATCAATACTTAAATCTAACTCCCAATCGCCAAACTGTTTGTGTTTGATAAATCCTTTTAAATCGCCTTGCGTATTAAATTTAGTGTCTGAAATTTTAGTTCGTTGAATGATAAACTTATTTTGAGTCACATCAATAATGGAGTTGTCTTCAAGAGCATAATCCACATTTAAATAAGGAATAGTTACGCCAGCATCATTAACAAACAGTCTTCCGTTGTAATCGATATTATTAACATCACCACTCAAACTTGCTTTGCCAGATACAAATCCTCTTATATTTGACAACACTTCACCTCCTAAATTACCCAAAACACCTAAATTGAAATTTTGAAAATTTAAATCTAAATCAATCAGTGTGGTTTTGTCGACAATTTGAAGATTTCCGCCAGCTTCGAATGATTTGAAATTTTCATTTTCGATTTTAGAGTCGATATTAAATTTGGTAAAATCATTATTTCCTTCGATATCAAGGTTTAAATTACCCAATTCGTTTTCGTTGATTAAAAGATTGGTTATCTCTACTTTTGCTGTGGGTTGGTAGACCGCATTTTTCTGTTTTAAATATACTTCTCCATTTAAATTTCCATCAAATTTAAATTGCTTTACATCGGGTGTGACTTTATTTAAGTTTACATCGTGAAAGGTTAGTTGGATGTCTTTTTCGGTTTTTCCGTTTATCAAACCTTTTAACGCAACCGATTGCTTTTCGTGTGAAACAATGATATCATCGAAGGTAAAACTGCTTAACTTTTTATCAAAAATGATTTTATTTTTATCGTTTTCTTCTTCATTGATGTACCACAAATAATCCTTAAACATCATTTCCGATTTGTTAAAACCCACGATGTTTTGATTGTTTTGATCAATAGTATGGTATAAATTCAAGTTATAAAAGTCATTTCCTTTTTCGCCACCTTTAAACTCTGTTCGAAAGGATAAGGTATCTTTAGATGTTGCATTGATCAGAGAAAAATCTCTGATTTTATAATTTTTAACTTTGATACTGTCCATTTGCACATAAGTATTGTACAATGGATTTTTATTGTCTACTTCGAGTAATACTTTATCTAAATGCGTTCCAAAAACATCAATCGTTGTCGATGTGAAATTTAATTTGAAATCATTATCATCACTTTTAATTATTCCACCAAGAACAGCATCTTCACTGAAAGAGATGTCTGGATTTAAAATTTCGATTATTTTATTGAACTCCGTAAAATTAAATTTAAGATACTGCCCTTTCTTTAACAAATTGGGTTTGTAATTGGTATACAAGCTACCAATAGAGTTTTGAATCATTCCAGGTATTTGATTGATATCAAACTTACCTTGTACTTTTCCATTAACTTCATTTGGAGAATATAAAGAAATGGTACGTTCGTTTTCCGAATTAAAACTTGAATTGATGGTTAGATTATCAAAGAAATAAATGTCTTTTGTATTTTGATATGAGGCATTAGTCACTATAACATCTCCTTTCATATTATTGAGGTTGCTTCCCGAAACTTTCATAACCACATCGCCTTTAAAAACAGCAACTGCATCAGACATGAAATTTAAGTTTTTAAGGTTTGCATAATCCACTTTGGCGTGAAAATCATATAAATTTTCTTTTTTGCTCAAATCTACAATACCATCAAAATCAAAGTATAAATTAGGATCATTTACATTAATTGCACCTTTGAAAATTGGTTTTTTGAAACTTCCATCGGCCAAAATATTTTTATAAGTATATCCGTTGTATCTGATGCTACTTACTTCGCCAGAAAATTTAGTGTCTAAATATCTTTCGGTAAAACCTTTTCCATCCACATCAACATCCATCGAGACCTTTCCTACATCTTTTCGATTTAAAAAACTTCCTACATCAAAATTATCTAGAACAATATTTCCTTCATAGTTGGCATTGTCAATGTTGTCAATATTTGACATTGAAAGTTTGGAGATCACATTACCCAATTTGGTTTGCAAACTAAAATCACTTTCAATTGTTTTGGTAGTTATTTCGGCATCGCCAATGATTGTAAACTGACCGAGTTTTTTTAAAGAAGAAGGTAATTTTTTACCAAGAACATTTGGTAAAAGTTTTACTAGATTATCATAACTTGAAGTAACTCTGTCAAAAGAACCCTTCATATAAAACGAACCTTGGTCTTTTTTAGCAAAAAGATTTTTGAAATTCACATCGCCTTTGATCTCAGAATTTCTTGTATCTTTGAGTTTTAAATTTTTGATATACAAATTGTTTAACGTACCATCAATTTTACCGCTAAAATCAAACAATTGGTTTTTTCCTAATTCATCATAAAAATATCGGATATCATTAGAAGCAATAGTAGCTTTTTTGGAATTAACGTCAAAAATTACACGGTTGTTAAAGTCGGCAAAATCTTTTCTGTCGTATTTTAGAATCACGTCACCTTCAAAATTAGATTCCGCAGTTTTAAGCATAGTTTCCTCTAGGCGGATATTTTGCTTGGTGTAAGTAAACTTTGTTTTTAAATCCTCTACAAACAAACCGTGGTGTTCTTGAAAAGACATTTTTTTAATGTTAGTAGTAACATTCGGACCTAAAATTTTAAAATCGGAAGCCGTAGCATTAATTTTGGTAAAATCTACATTCTTTGGGATTTTGCTATTATAATTGTGTTGACTAAAACGACAATTGACTAGCAAAACCTCGGTAGCCGTCATTAAAAATGGTTTGGATTTAGGTTTACCGTTATCAAAAGCTTCTACGAATTTATTAAAATTAGAATCTTTATCGCCTTTGTATGTTTTTTCGTTTAGAATAAGTTCTTCTGCCTTGATAGTGCCGAAAATTAATTCACCATCCAATAATTTTTTAGAATCAAGAACGGATGTTACCAACCTTTTGGCGTAAATTAAAGTGTCTTTTTTCTCATCTTTAATCATCACCTTCTTAAGTTGCACACCACCAAAAACGGTTACTTCAACCTGCTCTACATAAATATCTGTACCATATTGTTTGTTGAGCTTTTCAGTAAAATAATGGGCGATTTTGGTTTGAACAGAAGGCAGTGAAAGCGCAATACCAATACCTAGTAGCAACACCAATAACGTTAAGAAAATACCTAGAATTATTTTCTTAATTTTTTTAAAACGTGTATTTACTTTTTTTTCTTTCAAAATTTATTTTGGCAATGAGTAACAAACATCGAAAATAGTTACTTTTGTATTCGATGTAAAAATAATCGATTTATAACGGTTATTCAAATATAATTCAAAAATTATGCCTAATGATAAATAATGACGTTTATATTTTAGCAATTGAAAGTTCGTGTGACGATACTGCCGCTGCTATTTTAAAAAATGACAAAGTATTATCTAATGTTGTTGCTGGTCAAAAAATTCACGAAGAATATGGTGGCGTTGTGCCTGAATTGGCTTCAAGAGCGCACCAGCAAAACATTGTACCTGTGATTGATAGCGCCTTGAAGAAAGCCAATATTGAAAAAAGTCAGCTCTCAGCCATTGCCTTTACACAAGGTCCAGGTCTAATGGGTTCGCTTTTGGTAGGTACTTCGTTTGCTAAATCATTGGCGTTATCCTTAAACATACCCATTATTGCTGTTAATCATATGCATGCCCATATTTTGGCCCATTTTATTGATGAAGAAGGATATGATAAACCTGAATTTCCCTTTTTAGCCTTGACAATTTCGGGCGGACACACACAAATTGTTAGAGTCAATGGATTTTTTGATATGGAAATTATTGGTGAAACTACTGATGATGCCGTTGGTGAAGCCTTTGACAAATCGGCAAAAATAATGGGACTTCCCTATCCAGGCGGACCATTAATTGATAAATTTGCGAAAGAAGGAAATCCGAAGAAATATAAATTTACCAAACCCAAAGTCGACGGATTGAACTTTAGTTTTTCAGGATTAAAAACCCAAATTCTGTATTTCATTCAGAAAAACGTTGCTGAAAATTCAAATTTTATTGAGGAAAACAAAGCTGATATTTGTGCTTCCATTCAAGATACTATCATTGAGATTTTGATGGAGAAATTAAAAATGGCCGTTGCAGAAACAGGCATTACTCATATTGCAATTGGCGGCGGAGTTTCAGCAAATTCAGGAATCAGACAAACTTTGAAAGACGCCGAAGCAAAGTATGGTTGGAAAACATTTGTACCAAAATTTGAATACACCACCGATAATGCAGCTATGATTGGTATCGTAGGTTACCAAAAATATTTAGAAAATAAATTTACTAATGCTACTGTGGTATCTAAAGCACGAATAGAATTTTAAGATGCAATTATTTTATAATCCCAACATTACTTTAACCGATGATTCTTTTGTTTTTGACAAAGAAGAAAGTAAACACATTATTAAAGTATTGCGTAAAAAAGAAGGTGACATCTTGTTTGTAACCAATGGATTGGGGTATTTATTTAAAACAGAAATTGCATTGGCTTCCGACTCTAAATGTACGGTTACAATCGTATCTTCTGAAAAGCAAGAACCTTCTGGTTTTCACTTGCATTTGGCGGTTGCTCCGACAAAAATGAACGAGCGCTATGAATGGTTTTTAGAGAAGGCAACCGAAATTGGAATTCACGAAATCACACCCATTATTTGCGACCATTCCGAACGAAAAGTGGTAAAAACTGATAGGTATCAAAAAATCATTGAATCAGCGATGAAACAATCCTTGCATTATTTTATTCCAAAATTAAACGAACCAATTTCTTTTAAAGAATTTGTCAAAAAAGACTTTAGCGGTCAGAAATTTATTGCGCATTGTGAAGAAACGGATAAGAAATCTCTTAAAAGCGAATTAAAAGCTGATGAAAATGTTGTTTTGTTAATTGGTCCGGAAGGTGATTTTTCAACTAAAGAAATACAATTAGCTTTGGATACCAAGTTTACTCCGATATCTTTGGGAAATACTAGATTAAGAACCGAAACTGCAGCCGTTGTAGCTTGTCATACGGTTGTTTTACTTAACGAATAACTCTTATGAAAAAAATATTTTTTGCATTCCTGTTACTAACTTCGATTTCTTATTCACAAGAAATTGCCTTATTAAAATATAACGGTGGCGGCGATTGGTATGCTAATCCGACGTCTTTACCGAATTTGATAAAATTCACCAATCAAGCTATTAACACAAAAATAAAAACTAAACCAGCAACCGTTGAGCCTGGAAGTCCTGATTTATTTTCGTACCCATTTGTTCATATGACCGGACACGGCAATGTAGTTTTTAGTGATGCTGATATTTTGAATTTAAGAAATTACTTACTGTCTGGTGGTTTTCTCCATATAGATGATAATTTTGGTATGGATGAATTCATAAGAAAAGAAATTAAGAAAATTTTTCCGAATGGCAATTTAATTGAATTACCGTCAAGCCACGCTATTTTTCAAGGACCGTTTATTTTTTCGAATGGTTTGCCTAAAATACACGAGCACGAAGGAAAACGACCGCAAGCCTATGGCATTTTTGAAAACAACCGATTGGTGTTGTTGTATACCTTTGAGTGTGATTTAGGTGATGGTTGGGAAGATGCCGATGTTCACAATGATCCAAAAGAAGTACGTGAAAAAGCTTTAAAAATGGGTGCTAACATCTTAAACTACATTTTTAATAATTAATTTGCTTGCATTTCATCGATTTAATAAAATTTATCGCTAAAATTATTTTTTTATTTAATTTATATGTTATAAAATTGCGTAACTATTAATTAACCAAAACTATAATTTATGAAAAAAGTTCTTTTATCAGCGTCTTTATTGGCGATGTTGTTTTCTTGTCAAAGTGAAGATTCTAAAATAGTATCTGAAAACACTCAAGCGCAAAGATTTTGTGCTTCACAAGAAGTTTTAGAAAGACAATTAAAAGAAGATCCAGAAATGGCTTTAAGAATGAATGAAATTGAATCATTCACAGAAAACTTTACTAAAAACAATCCAAATTACAGATTAGTAAACGGAAAAATTGAAATCCCAGTAGTAGTTAATGTATTGTACAGAACTGCTGCGGAAAATATTTCATTGGCTCAAATTCAATCACAAATTGATGTTTTAAACAAAGATTTTAATGCTACAAACTCTGATTTCAGTCAAGTTCCTGCCATCTTTTCAGGCGTAAAAGCAAATGTGGGTATTTCTTTTGTTTTAGATCAAGTTATTAGAAAGTCAACCACTAAATCTTCTTGGGGAACAAGAGATGCAATGAAAAAAACTAATCAAGGTGGTTTAGCACCAGTTTCACCAACAACAAAAATGAATCTTTGGGTTTGTACTATTGGTGGTGGTATTCTAGGGTATGCTCAATTTCCAGGTGGATCATCTGCTACAGATGGAGTTGTGATTGATTCAAAATACCTAGGAACTACAGGTACTGCTACAGCACCTTACAACTTAGGAAGAACTGGAACTCACGAAGTTGGTCACTGGATGAATTTACGTCACATTTGGGGTGATGCAACTTGTGGAAGTGATTTAGTTGCTGATACTCCAACGCACAACGAACCTAACTACGGTGTTCCTGCTTATCCTCATTTAAGTACTTGTTCTGGTACACCTGTTGAAATGACTATGAACTATATGGATTATACTGATGATAGAGGTATGTACATGTTCTCTAACGGACAAAAAGCTAGAATTGATGCTATTTTTGCTGTTGGTGGTTCAAGAGCTTCTTTCAGAAACTAAAATAAATTCTATTTGAAATTTAAAATCTCGTTCATCTTTATGGACGAGATTTTTTTTATATTTTTACTCGGTAAATTAAAATGTATGATAAATTCAAAAATAATCGCAAACGGAATTGTACGAGCAGTACTATTATTAGCAGCTTTAGTGCTACTTTTTTGCTTTATTTATCAAATACAAACCGTATTGGTTTACTTAGTTGTTGCCATAATACTTTCCTTAATAGCTAATCCGATTGTTGAATTTTTTAGAAATAGGTTGAAATTTTCAAATACACTTGCAGTCGTTGCAACGTTAATTATTTTTTTATCTTTTTTAATTGGTCTGATTTTGTTATTTGTTCCACTAATTACTTCACAAGGGAATAATTTATCTTTATTAGATACTGATTCAATTCAACAACGACTAGTTAGTTTGTATGGTCAATTAAAAGTTTATCTTGACGGTCATAACATTGATATTGAAAAGTTGATTAAAGAAGCTGACTTGACCTCTAAGTTAAAGTTCAATTTTTTTACAGACTTTTTTAATTCTGTAATCAATACTATAAGTAGTTTTGGAATAGGATTAGCTTCGGTATTTTTCATAACTTTTTTCTTATTGAAAGATAAAGTACAATTCATCGTTGGAGCGAAGAAAGTACTTCCGGACGATCACGAGGATAAAATTTTGAATTCTATCTACAAAATCAAAGAATTACTGTCACGCTATTTTATTGGCTTACTAATTCAGCTGACCATAATTTGTATTTTATATTTAATTGTATTATTAATTTTTGGAGTTGAAAATGCCTTTGTAATAGCCTTTCTGTGCGCAATTCTAAATATAATTCCGTACATCGGTCCATTAATCGGTTCGGTTTTGGCAGGAATATTAACGATGTTAAGCACCATTAATAGCGATTTTCAAACCGTAACGCTTCCGACAACTATTTATGTTACCATAGGTTTTTTCATTGTTCAAATGATTGATAACAATGTCTCCTCACCCATTATCTTTTCTAAAAGTGTAAATTCGCATCCTTTAGAAATTTTTCTTGTGATTTTGATAGTGGGAATGTTATTTGGTATTACCGGAATGATCATTGCTATTCCGTTATTTACCATTTTGAAAGTTGTTGGAAAAGAGTTTTTTCCTGATAACAAAATCATTAAAGTAATGACTAAAAATATCTAATTTTTTAGCAAAAATTATCTGATTATATGCTCTTTGACGAATTACAAGCTCCCGAAATCCAGAACTTTATTGTTGAAAAAACAGGAATTGAAATTTCTAAATTAGCACTTCAAAAAAATCCATTTAATTCTCTAGATTATAAGATTATTTTAAATCAAATTGAGTCGCGAACTAAAGCAAAAGACAAACTTCCGACTTGGTTTTCTTGTAAAAACATTATTTATCCTGCTAAAATTTCTATAGAGCAAACCTCTTCTGAAGCGACAGCAAAGTATAAAGCTTCATTAGTTTCAGGGTCGAATTTGATTGACCTCACTGGAGGATTTGGCATTGATGATTACTATTTTTCAAAAAAAATAAATTCGGTTGTTCACTGCGAAATTAATGCCGAGTTGTCTTCAATTGTTGCACATAATTGTATTCGCCTCAATGCAACTAAAATAAAATGTGTTGAAGGAGATAGTCTTGACACACTTCAAAATTTGAATCAAAAATTTGATTGGATTTACATTGATCCTTCCCGACGAAGTGATGCCAAAGGCAAGGTATTTATGCTAAAAGATTGCTTGCCCAATGTGCCTGAACTTCTTGAAATCTACTTTAACTATTCAGATTCAATATTGCTTAAAACAGCACCCATTCTTGATATTGCTGCTGGATTGGACGAATTACGAAATGTAAAGGAAATTCACATTGTAGCTTTAAATAATGAAGTTAAAGAATTGCTTTGGATTTTGCAGAAAAATTATAGCAAATCTGTTACTATAAAAACAATCAACTTAACCAAAGAAGTTGATGATGCATTTGATTTTCAATTAAAAACTGAAAACTCTGCTACGTATGGTTTACCACAAAAGTATCTTTATGAACCCAATAGTGCAATTATGAAATCTGGAGGTTTTGAGCAAGTTTCGTCCTTTTTTTCGATTGATAAACTGCACAAACATTCGCATTTATATACCTCAAATGATTTAATTGATTTCCCTGGTAGAATTTTTGAAATTCAAAAAATCCTTTCCTATTCCAAAAAAGATATGAATGAACATTTGGCCAATACGAAAATGAATATTACCACAAGAAATTTTTCTGAATCAGTTGAAAACATTAGAAAAAAATGGAAAATTAAAGATGGTGGAACCGATTATTGTTTTTTTACAACCGACCAAAATGAAAATAAAATAGTGTTACTTTGCACCAAAATAAATTCTAAATGAAAAAATTAATTTTATCACTACTTTTCTTAGTACTTGCTTTAAATACTGTTGCACAAACTGATTGTGAATATAGCTCCAATGTCACTGATAGCCTTGGTACTTATAAATCGACCAAAGAATATTTAATGCACGAACGCGTTTTTGGAAACAGTAAAACATCGATTTATTTTTCATTGATCAATGCCGACGGATTACTTTCGTTAAACGTTCAATTAATCAGTAAAAGTACCGACTTTATTGCCGCAAGATGTTTTGATAAAAACTCAAAAATTTATATTCAACTAACCAATGGTAAAATCATCACTTTAATTGCACCAGAGACTGAAACTTGTGGGAATGCTGTGATGAACGAGAAAGAAAATATAAGAGTTTTAAACGGCTACTTTTTATTTTCAAAAAACAACTTTGATGAATTAAAAAATGCGACTATATCGTTTATTAGAATAAAATTTTCTGGTGAAACTATTGATTATATTACCAAAAGTGCATTAACCTCTGAAATTGATAAGAATACTTACTTTCCTGAAAACTATTTTATAAAGTATTTAAAATGTGTTCAATAATTAAGGGCATTCCCATTTAAAATTGGCTATTTTATCTTTAGTGCTATCATTTAAATTATAATGCCACCATTCTGAATCAAACGATTTGAAATTGTGTTTTAGCATTATGCTTTTTAACAACAATCTATTTTGTTTGACTTTTTTGGAACTGTTCGCATAATTATGGCTTGCTTCTAGTCCGAAAAAATCAAAATCTGTACCCATTTCAAGTTCTTTGCCTTTGGCATCAACTAGTGTTATATCAATAGCTCCACCTCTATTGTGAATGGAACCTCTTGCAGGATTTGCCACATAATCGGCATTAGGCATAATTTCCCACATTTTTTTCTGTACATCTAAAGGTCTGTAGCAATCAAAAATTTTTATTTGGTAACCAAGCGCTTTAAATTCCTCATTAGCTTGAATTAGATTTTTTATGGTTTTTAATCTTAAATAACATTCCTCACAGTCATAAACTTTACTTTTCAAAAAATTATCCTCAGTAGCATACTTCATATCGAAAATAAAATCGGAACTAAAATCAGTTAATTTGACAAAGGAAGAATCGTTTATGCCGTCGTAGATCGCAATTGAATTCCCTGATAAATAATTATTAGATAATATTTTTTTGCTTTTATCAAATGAAGAAACGGTCGAAGAGCAGCTAAAAAGGAGAAATACTGGTAGGACAATTATAAAAAAGAATTTAAATTTCATTGAAGATTGTTTATTTTGACAATTTACGAAATTTTATAAAACAAAAAAACCTTCTTTAAAAAAGAAGGTTTGATTTGTGATCCCAGAAGGATTCGAACCTTCGACCTACGCATTAGAAGTGCGTTGCTCTATCCAGCTGAGCTATGGAACCAAAATAAGTTTTTAAAAAAACTCAAAAAGTCGGGGTGGCAGGATTCGAACCTGCGGCCTCCTGCTCCCAAAGCAGGCGCGATAACCGGGCTACGCTACACCCCGAAAACAAAAAAAGCGGAGAGTAAGGGATTCGAACCCTTGGTACAGTTTCCCATACGCATGTTTAGCAAACATGTCCTTTCGGCCACTCAGGCAACTCTCCAAAATTCAATATATTTAATAAGAACTTTTCTCTTTAAGCGGTTGCAAATGTAAGGTATCATTATAATATTTACAACATTTTATACTCTTTTTTTTGATATAATTTAAACATTTTAATGAATTACTTAAAAATCAAATGAATAGAAATAAATATTTTTTTAATATCGAATTAATAATCGAATATCTTTGAATGTAAAATGAATTTTACTTAAAAAATAGTAAATTTGCAGTACAAACTAACAAACCAATCCCGATAAAAAGGGCAATATTAAAAATTATGAATAAAAAAATAGTTATTGTTTCCGCTGTTAGAACTCCGATTGGAAGTTTTATGGGTTCTCTATCCACCGTTTCGGCTCCATTACTTGGTGCTGCTGCTATCAAAGGTGCTTTGAATCAAATTAATTTAGATCCTAATTTAGTTGACGAAGTATTTATGGGTAATGTTGTTCAAGCCGGTGTTGGACAAGCTCCAGCAAGACAAGCGGCACTTTTTGCAGGATTATCAAATGAAGTTGCTTGTACGACTGTAAATAAAGTTTGTGCTTCAGGAATGAAGTCCATTATGTTTGGAGCTCAAGCTATCTTGGCTGGTGATGCTGAAATTGTAGTTGCTGGTGGAATGGAAAATATGAGTATGATTCCGCACTATGTTCATATGCGAACTGGAGTTAAATTCGGACCAACTACTATGCAAGATGGTATGCAAAAAGATGGATTGGTTGATGCCTATGATAATAATGCTATGGGCGTTGCTGCTGATTTTTGTGCAACCGAATATAAAATTACTCGTGAAGAGCAAGATGCTTTCGCAATTCAATCGTATGAGCGTTCAGCAAAAGCTTGGGAAGCTGGAAATTTTGATTCAGAAATTGTACCTGTTGCTGTTCCTCAAAGAAAAGGTGACCCAATTATGGTTACTAAAGATGAAGAATATACTAATGTAAAATTAGATAAAATCCCTAACCTTAATGCTGTTTTTACAAAAGAGGGTACAGTTACTGCCGCTAATGCTTCTACCATAAATGATGGTGCTGCAGCTGTAATCCTTATGAGTGAAGAAAAAGCAATGTCACTTGGATTAAAACCTTTAGCTTATATCAAATCTTATGCAGATGCTGCGCAAGAGCCAAAATGGTTTACTACATCACCGGCAAAAGCATTACCTAAAGCATTAGATAAAGCAGGTTTAGCTTTGTCTGATGTGGATTATTTCGAATTTAATGAGGCTTTTTCTGTTGTAGGTTTGGCAAATGCAAAAATATTGGGATTGCCAAATGATAAAGTAAATGTAAACGGTGGTGCCGTTTCTTTGGGACATCCTCTTGGTTGTTCAGGTGCAAGAATTGTAGTAACCTTGATTAATGTATTACAACAAAATAATGCCAAAATAGGTGCTGCAGCAATCTGTAATGGTGGTGGCGGTGCTTCTGCAATTGTTATTGAAAAAGCTTAATTAAAATTTTACTATAATTGAATGTTTGCCATTTGTAATTTATCAATTGTTCCGTTAAGGATTGAAGCTAGTGATAGAAGCGAAATTGTTTCTCAAATACTTTTTGGAGAACATTTTGAAATTCTTGAACACAATAAGCAATGGTCAAAAGTTAGATTACATTTTGATGACTATGAAGGTTGGATTGACAGTAAACAATACCAACTAATTTCAGAAGAACATTATCAAATGCTTTGCAAAGAAGCTACAATTTTGAATTTTGATTTGGTAGAATACATCACTGCAAAAACTACTTTACTACCCATAACGCTTGGAGCTTCGTTATCATTTTTGAATTATAGCGAAATCAATACCGAAAATTATGAATTTGAAGGTCTTAAAATTAGTGGTGTAAAACCTAAATCTCATTTAATAAATACGGCTTATATGTATTTGAATGCTCCTTATTTATGGGGTGGAAAAACACCTTTTGGTATAGATTGTTCTGGTTTTACGCAAATGGTTTATAAACTTAATGGTTATCAATTGTTACGTGATGCTTCACAACAGGCAACCCAAGGAGATGTTTTAAGTTTTATTGAAGAAAGTGAACCTGGAGATTTAGCTTTTTTTGATAATGAAGAAGGAAATATCATTCACGTTGGAATAATGTTAGAAAACAATTACATCATTCACGCTAGCGGAAAAGTAAGAATAGACCGATTAGACCATTTAGGCATTTATAATGCTGAACTTAATAGGCATACACACCGATTGAGAGTGATTAAAAAAATTATATAAATAAAAAAAGCGTTCTGTGTAGAACGCTTTTTTTTATATGCTATTGCAATTTATTTCATTGCTTTGATTTTATCATTCAATTCAAGAAAACTATAAACTGATTTCAAATTACTTTTAACTACTTCGTTGCTTGGATCTAATTCTAAAGCTTTTTCTAAAACTGGCATTGCTTTATTGAATAGTTTTTGACGTTCTGCTTTTAAAACCTCATATTGTTTTTGGTCTTTTGCACTTACGCCAAGATTATTCATGTCTTTTACAATTTTTGCATCTGGTTTTAGAATGATATCAGATAAATTTAGATAAGCATCTGTATATTTAGGATCAATTTCAATTACTTTCTTGTAATACTTTTCAGCTTCCTCTAATTGATTTGCATTTCCGCTAGTAACTCCTAAATTAAATAATAAAACTTTGTCATTTGGACTTTTCAATAAGGCTTCATTGATTAATCTCTTATAACTTTCCGTGTCATTCATTTTTAAATAAATGTCAGCTTCATAAGTAATTAAGTTTACGTCATCTGGGTTTTCTTTTCTAGCATCAGCAAGAGCAGCTTTAGCCTCATCTTTACGATCTAATTCCACCAAAATTAACGCAATATTTTTAGTTATTTCCCCTTTTTTAGATGGCTCCTTTTCTTCTCTTGGATTGATGTGTGTTCCTAATTTTACTAAATTATCTCTTTCCTCTTTTTTAGTATAATTTTCCTCTTGACCTGTCGCTTTATTTTTAGCTACAAAGAAAGTTTTTTCTCCTGAATAGTTGATTGCTTTCAATTCTTTGTAATACTTTAAAGAATTTTCATAATCTTGAGCGTTAACAGCATAATTAGCAGCATAGTATAAATTGTCTACATCTTTTTTATCTAACTGATAAATTCCGTATAAAACTTCGGCTGCTTCTTTTTGCTTCTTTTCGTTACCTAATCTAATAGCGTAATTTAACAAATCAGGTTTTATACCACCAATCGTCTCAATAATATCGTCTGTTTGAATTTTTTTACCTACTTTTTTCTCGTAGTCAAGGGTTTTGTTCAATCCAGTAGCTAAATTAGAAATAGCTTTAGGATTCACAAATTTCATCATCGCCATTTGAATTTGCAACGGTGTCATTGATTTGTCTAAAGCAAAATATTCTAAAACTGGCGTCATGGATTTATAAAATTCAGCGTAAACTTTATCGCCTTCCTCTATAGCAAGTGGCTCTAACTTTGCCACTAAAGCTTTGTATTCTACTAAATCTGCACCTTTAATTTCTTCTTTTGCATAAATCTTTTTTAACGCTTTCAACTCGTCTTTTTGGGCGAAAGAAGCAACAGAAACTAATAATGAACTCGCAATTATTATTTGTTTAATTTTCATAATGGTCTTAATTATTTATTATTTGTATGAAGTAACAAAAGCTATGCCACCAGTAAAAATAAAGGAAAACATAGCTTTTAATTTTTATGGTTTATCAAAATTTATTCTTCTGAATCATCATCTGCGTCATCAGCATCTTCTTCTTGATTATCTACAACATCGTCGTCATCAGCATCGTCTTCGATAATTGCATTTGGATCAATTTCTAATTCTTCTCCGTCAATTGCAATGGCCTCTTCCTCTTCGTCTTTCATTACTTTTGTAACTGCTGCAATAGAATCGCTTCCTTTTAAGTTAATCAAACGAACACCTTGCGTTGCTCTTCCCATAACTCTTAAAGTAGAAACATCCATTCTGATTGTTAAACCAGATTTATTGATAATCATTAAATCATCGGCATCAGTTACGGTATTAATAGAAACCAAAGCACCAGTTTTTTCGGTGATGTTCAACGTTTTCACACCTTTTCCGCCACGGTTTGTAATTCTGTAAACCGCTTCACCTTCATCTTCTAATTTGGTTCTTTTTCCGTAACCGTTTTCAGTAACTACTAATAATTGGGTTTCATTTATATTGTTTTCATCAACAGAAACCATTCCGATAACTTCATCTTGGTCGTCTCTCAAAGTAATTCCTCGAACTCCAGATGCGGTTCTTCCCATTGGACGCGTCTTAGCTTCTTCAAAACGAACTAATTTACCGGATTTAACAGCAATTAAAACTTGGCTTCTTCCGTTAGTTAACTCTGCTCCTAATAATTCATCACCGTCTTTGATAGTAATTGCAGCAACACCATTAACTCTAGGTTTAGCATATTTTTCTAAAGAGGTTTTCTTCACTTGACCTTTTTTAGTAGCCATAATGATGTAATGATCTTTGATGTATTCTTGATTTTTTAAATCTTGCGTACAAATAAATGCTTTTACTTTATCATCACTTTCAATATTGATCAAGTTTTGAAGAGCACGACCTTTACTTTGTTTGTTTCCTTCCGGAATTTCGTACACACGCATCCAATAACATTTCCCTTTTTGGGTAAAAATCAATAGGTAATTGTGGTTGGTTGCAACAAATAAGTGTTCTAAGAAATCTTGATCTCTTGTTCCTGCACTCTTTTGACCAACTCCACCTCTATTTTGCGTTTTATATTCGGTTAAAGAAGTACGTTTGATATAACCAGCATGTGAAATTGTAATTACAACATTTTCATCAGCAATTAAATCTTCAATACTTACATCGCCACCTGCATATTCAATTACAGAACGACGTGCATCACCATATTTATCTCTAATTTCAATCAACTCTTCTTTAATTAAAGCCATACGTAAATCCTTACTAGCTAATAATTCTTTTAAGTGGTTGATTAATTTCATTATTTCTTCGTATTCCGCACGAAGTTTATCTTGCTCAAGACCTGTTAACTGACGTAAACGCATTTCAACAATAGCACGAGCTTGAATATCTGATAAATTGAAACGCTCAATTAATTTACCTCTAGCTTCTTCTCCATCTTTAGAGGCACGGATTAATGCAATTACTTCGTCAATATTGTCAGAAGCGATGATTAAACCTTCTAAAATGTGAGCTCTTTCTTCTGCTTTTCTTAATTCAAATTGTGTTCTTCTAACTACAACATCGTGGCGGTGTTCTACAAAATAGTGAATCAAATCTTTTAGATTCAACATTTGAGGTCTACCATTTACTAATGCAATATTATTTACACTGAAAGAAGATTGTAATTGCGTATACTTATATAAGGTATTCAATACTACATTGGCAACAGCATCACGTTTTAAGATGTAAACGATACGCATACCGTTTCTATCCGATTCGTCACGAATATTGGCAATACCTTCAATTTTTTTCTCATTTACCAAGTCAGCTGTTTTCTTAATCATTTCAGCTTTGTTCACTTGGTATGGAATTTCGGTAACGATAATCGATTCTCTTCCGTCTACTTCTTCGAAGCCTACTTTAGCACGCATTACAATTCTACCTCTTCCGGTCTTGAACGCTTCACGAACACCTTCATAACCATAAATCACACCACCAGTAGGGAAATCAGGTGCTTTGATGTGGTTCATTAATTCGTCAACTTCAATTTCTTCGTTGTCAATATAAGCTAACGTACCATCAATAACTTCTGTTAAATTGTGTGGTGCCATATTAGTAGCCATACCCACGGCAATTCCCGATGCTCCATTGATTAATAAATTAGGAACACGTGTTGGCATAACTGTTGGCTCATAAAGCGTATCGTCAAAGTTCAGTTTGAAATCAACTGTTTCTTTGTCAATATCTGCCATAATGTCTTCCGACATTTTTTTCATTCTTGCCTCGGTGTAACGCATTGCAGCCGGACTATCACCGTCTACCGAACCAAAGTTACCTTGTCCATCAATTAATAAATATCGTAAACTCCATTCTTGTGCCATACGAACCATCGCATCATACACAGAGGTATCTCCGTGTGGATGGTATTTACCTAAAACTTCTCCAACAATTCTAGCAGATTTTTTGTGAGCTCTATTAGAAAAAACTCCTAAATCATACATTCCATAAAGTACTCTTCTGTGTACTGGTTTCAAACCGTCACGCACATCTGGTAATGCTCTAGATACAATAACCGACATCGAATAATCGATGTAAGCTGACTTCATTTCGTCTTCAATGTTAATAGGAATTAACTTTTCTCCGTCAGACATATTTATAAATTTTTAAAATAAATTAATTTAGAATTCAAACGT
>NZ_JAIXTJ010000031.1 GCF_027483985.1 Flavobacterium sp. | reverse complement strand
TAAGAAGTTTGCGGAATAACTAACTCAAATAAATTTAATATGAGATCGAAGTTCAAATGGATTTTTACGCTATTAGTAGCGTTATCAATGCAGTTTTCGTTTGCACAAGAGAAAACTGTAACAGGTACAATTACCGATGGTAAGTTGCCTTTACCTGGTGCTAATGTTGTTATTAAAGGAACAACTAAAGGATCATCAACAGACATGGATGGAAAATTTTCTATCAAAGCTAAAGCTGGTGATGTTTTAGAAATTTCTTCAATAGGTTACGACAGCAAAACTTTAACTGTTGGTGCTGCCAATAGTTACAACGTTTCTTTAAAAGAAACTGCAACTGTTCTTAATGAGGTTGTAATTGGAGCAATGGGTATCAAAAGAGCAAAAGATGCAACAGTATCTGCTCAAAAATCAATTGGAAACAAAGAGTTAACTCAAGCTTCCAATCCAAATGCTATTCAATCTCTTGCAGGTAAAGTTTCAGGTTTACAAGTTAGTACTACAAGTCAAGGTGTTAACGCTGGAGTAAGAATTGTATTAAGAGGTAATAGAACTATTACAGGTGACAACCAAGCTTTGATTGTTATCGATGGTGCTATTTCTAACTCTACAGTTTTAGGTCAATTACCTCCAGAAGTAATTGAAAATGTAAACATTATTAAAGGTGCTCAAGGTGCTGCACTATATGGAGCACAAGGGGTGAATGGTGTAATTATTGTTACTACTAAAAAAGGTACAAATAAAGAGAAGTTTACGTTCGGTGTTAATTCATCGGTAGATTTTGAAAATGTAAATTTTGTTCCTGAAAGACAAACACAGTACGGTCAAGGTTGGGCTGCAGATCCAAACTTTGATAATCCAAGCATTCCAGGAGTATTAGCAACTTTTGTTCCTTGGGAAAATGGTTCTTGGGGTCCAGCTTTTAACAAGCCAGGATTTCCATCAGTTGTTCCTGTAGGTTTGCCACAAGCAGATGGTAACTTCTTGTTTACTGAGTGGAAGCCAATTAAAGATAATATCAAACAATTCTTTGAAACAGGTACTATCTATCAAAATGGATTTAACTTTAATGTTGGTGGTCCAGAATCGTATGCTTTCCTAGCGGTTAACAGACAAACTAGTGATTTCGTTGTTAACGGAGATAAATTAGTAAGAAACTCATTCTTGTTTAAAGCAGGAAAGAAAATAGGTAAATTCAGTATTGATGGTAACGTGAATTACATTACGCAAAATACTACTGAAACAGATAGTGATTTGTTTGAAGATTTAATTCAAACGGCTTCTAACGTACCAGTTTCTAGATTTAAAAATTCAGGTAACGAAGGTCACTGGACTGTTTATGCTCAAAACCCTTACTGGATTTCTAAAGCAGTTCGTAACGATGCTAGATCAAATACTATGAATGGTATCTTGACTTTAGGTTATGATTTAAACAAAAATATCAATGTAACTTATACAGCTAACGTTCAAGTAAGAAATACTGATGCTCAATCTCACAGAGATGCGTTTACAAACATTACTAACGTGTTTAGTATAGCGCCTTACACTTATTTTGGTGCAAATACTGAAACTTACGAAGCATTAGGAGGTTCAGCGTCACCTTCAAGTTTTTTTGCTAATCAATCTACTACAAGAAACATCTACGGTGATTTATTAGTGAACTTTGACTACGAGTTAACTAAAGATTTAGGTTTAAAGTTTAATATTGGTAACAATATTCAAGATAGAATGTTTAGAATTACTACACAAGGTGGTGCTAATTTAGATGTACCAGGATTCTATCATATTACAAATGTATTAAATCCAGCTAATCCATCAACTTTAGACAATAGATTAGTTCGTTCTAGAATTGTTGCAGGTTTTGCAAATGCTGATTTGAATTATAAAGATTATTTATTCTTGAATGCAACTGCACGTGCTGAACAAACCTCTTTTGTAAAGAATTCTTATTTCTATCCATCTGTTGGACTTTCATTTATTCCAACTAAAGCAATTGAATCATTGAAAGGAAATAAAGTTTTAAACTATGCAAAGATTAATGCTTCTTACACATCTGTAGGTAGTACTTCTGCTGTAGGTGTTTACCAAACTAATGAGTTAACTACTATACCACAAGGTTTTCCTTTTGGCGAATTAGCTGCTTTAGCTTATAACAGAGCTCCAACAGATCCTAATATTAAGCCAGAGTTTGTTAACACTTTTGAAGTTGGTGCTCAGTTTGGTTTCTTTAAAGATAGATTAACTATCGAAGGTTCTTATTATGTTGCTGAAACTAAAGACTTGATTACAAGAGCTACAGCTTCTTCTGGTTCAGGAAATCAAAATATTTTGACTAACGTTGGTGATTTATCAAACAAAGGTTTTGAAATTGATTTAGGAGTTACGCCAATCAAGACTGATAATTTCCGTTGGGATATTAGAGCTAATTACTCTACATACAAAACTAAAGTTATTAAGTTAGCAGATGGTGCAAACAGTGTTAATTTAGGTGCTAATGCATCAGTAGGTATTTTTGCTGAAGTAGGTGAAGAATTCCCTTTAATTAAAGGTACTGCTTTTGTAAGAGATGGTGCAGGTAATGTTATTGTAGATGCTAATGGTGTTCCACAAAGAACTTCTACTTTTGAAAAATTAGGAAAAGGTGTGCCAGATTATTTAGTTGGTTTAACTAACTCTTTTGAATATAAAGGGTTTAAATTAACAGCTGTTGCAGATATGAGAATTGGTGCTTCTGCGTACTCTTTTGCTAGAAACTTATTGTTATTTACAGGTGGTGCTACAGATACTGCAGGTTTTGATAGAACTCAAGGTTATGTTGTTCCAGGTGTTACAGCTACAGGCGCAGTTAACAATACGCCGGTTGCAAATGATCCAACTGCTGTTGGTGTTTTAAATTACTTTACAACAACTTATAGAGCTGTAGGTGAGGCTAACATTATTGATGCTTCTTTCTTGAAAATTAGAGAGTTGTCTTTAAGCTATGGTCTACCTAAGAAATTAATTGAAAAAACTGGTTTAGAAACTTTCAGAATTGGTGTTAATGCAAGAAATCCATTCGTTTTCTTAGCAGACGGTACTTTATTGAAAGCTAAAAATGGAGTTGAAAACCGTGGTTATGCTGATCCAGAATCATCTAATTCTACTGGTAATGCTCAAGGTATTATCAATATTGGTCAATACCCAAGTACAAGAACGTTAGGATTTACAGTTAATTTAACTTTCTAAAAAAAAATGAATATGAAAAAAATAAAATTTTTAGTACCGATATTAGCATTAGCTTTTGTATCGTGCGATCAATATTTGGACATTAATGATAGTCCAAATAACTTAACTTTTGATAAAGCTACACCAAGCAAGCTTTTGCCAGGTGCGCAAGTTTCAACTTATAGAGTACAAGTTGGAAATATGAACCAATTAGGTAACGTTTTTATGAATTCTTGGACAAGAAACGTTAACTCTTTTGGTAATGGTTTTGATAAAGAATTACAATTAAATTTAGATAATGGTTTTTATGCTCCTATCTGGGATGGGTTGTATAGAGAATTAAAAAATTATCAAGCAATTATTGATTATCCAAACCCTAGTGGGCAATACGATAATTATGTAGCTGCTGCAAAGATTTGTAAATCTTTTTACACACAATATATTGTAGATTTATATGGTAATGCTCCTTATTCACAAGCTTGGAAAGGTAGTGCTAATGTAACTCCTGCGTATGATGATGATTATGCTATCTACCAAGCGTTAATTGCCGATCTTGAGGATGCTAGAGATTTAATTGCTAATGCTCCAACAACTGTAGAAGATATTACTCCTTATGATGTAATGTTAGGTGGTGATATGGCAAGATGGGTTGAGTTTGCAAACACAGTACAATTAAGATTATGCTTACGTATGTCAGAAGTTACTGGTGCAAAAGCTACATTTAGAGATACTAAGCTTGCCGATATTGCTGCAGGTCCGTTTTTGTCTGATAACGTTGCAATCAATCCAGGTTGGACTGGCGCTACTGCAGATCAATTAACTCCGATGATTAGTAATTATTTCTATAATACAGATCAGTCAAATTTACAGAACAGAACTTTTATCGCAATGACAGGTCACGCTTGGAAGTCGCTTCAAAGTTATGCTTCAACAAACTATCCTGCTGCTGGTTCTCAAGAAATTATAGCTGGTTCAGGTGTTTTCTATCCTAATGTTACTGACCCACGTTCTGCTCGTATTTTTACTGGAGGAATCCAAGGTACAGCTGTAGGCCCAAGAAGAGCTGTTAACCAAGGTTCATCTTTTGTTGATGTTGCTGGTCCTACTACTGCTGTTCCAGGTCCGCCATCTAGATTAGGTGCTTTAGGTCACATTAATCCTTACGATCAAGCTGGTATCTTCTCTGGAGCTGCTGCTGGTTTCCCTGCTGATTTCTTCGGTGTTGATGGTTTCATTATGACTTATTCAGAGTCTTGTTTCTTGCAAGCTGAAGCTGCTGTTAGATATCCAGCTTTATTCTCTGGTGGTCAATTCTGGTTTGAAGAAGGTATTACTGATAGTTTTGCTTTCAGAAATGCAGCTATTGGTTCTTATATTGCTACAATCAATGCTAAATCAAATTTCGGTTGGACTGCTTCAACTACTAATGCTCAAAAATTACACGCAATTATGTACCAAAAATGGATTGCTTTAATGGGTATTAATGGTATTGAGTCTTACATCGATTATACAAGAACTGGTTATCCTTTGACGCCGCTTTCATCGAATGCAGGTCAAACTAGAAAACCATACAGATTAATTTATCCTGTATCTGAATATGTTGCTAACAGTGCTAACGTACCTGCAATGTCTCCAACAGATCCTTTCGTTATTAATGCATTAACTCCTTTCTGGGTTCCTGGTGCAAACTAATAATAGCTTAAGTTTCTAACTTATATTATAAAGACCGTCATTTATGGCGGTCTTTTTTTTGCTTTATATTATGATATGCTGTTGGTGTAGTTATAAAACATTTGTCTATTTTTGTTGCTTTCAATTTAATATGAGAAAATTATATTTTTTAGTACTATTTATTTTTCCTATTTTTCTGTTGGCTCAAGAAAAAGGTAAAGAAGATAAGCGTAAAAGTTTAGTAAAAACTGCTGAACAAAAGGCAAAGGAGCAAGCTCAAAAAGCCCCATATACTGCTTACAAAATAATTTCGGTTGATAGAGATACTACATTAGTTGATACAACTTTGTCAATTAAAAAAGAGTATGATTATAATTATCTGCGTAAAGATATTTTTGGTTTAATGCCTTTTCCTAATGAAGGACAAACCTACAATACTTTAGACTTCGGTTTAAATGAATTCAATCCTTATCCTGAATTTGGTTTTAAGGCGAAGCATTTTAATTATTTAGATGTTAAGGATATCAAATATTATTCTGTAGCAACTCCTTTGACAGAATTGTATTTCAAAACAGTTATGGAGCAAGGTCAAAATGTTGATGCGCTAATAACAATGAATACTTCCGAGAGATTCAATTTTTCTATTGCATTTAAGGGTCTTAGATCATTAGGTAAGTATATTAATCAACTTTCAAGCACAGGTAATTTCAGGTTTACAGTTAGTTATTATACTAAAAACAAAAAGTATTATTCAAATTTTCACTACACAGGTCAAGATTTACTAAATGGTGAAAATGGCGGTTTAACAACATTACAAGACTTTGAAAGTGAAGATCAGGCTTTTGTCAACAGACCAAGGCTTCAAGTTTTTCTAACAGATGCCAAATCATTCTTAAAAGGAAAAAGATTCTTCTTAGACCACAGTTTCAGGATCAATTCTAAAGACGCTAGTAATAATTTGTATATCACGCATCAACTTAACTACGAGCACAAATTTTTTGAATACAATCAAGCTACCTTAAATTCTCAAATTGGCACAGCACCAAATGTTGTTGAGTTTAAACGTTTTGGTGATGTTACTTCTGCAAGCGTTACAAGTATTAATGATCACTCAAGATATGATAGGCTTTACAATAAAGTAGGAGCTATTTTTGAAAACAAAACGCTAGGTAAGTTTCAGTTTTTTATAGAAAACTTTAACTATAAATATTTCTATAAACTAGTGCAAACCGTTGATGGTTTTACTTATCCCAACCAAATTAAAGCAACTATTAATTCAATTGGCGGACAATACGAATACCGAAAAAATAAATGGAATGGAAAAGTGCTACTTTCTAATTCAATTTCAACTCAAGCTTTTAGAAATTTTGATGCTACACTAGATTATAAAATCAATGATAAAAATGCAATCGCTTTTCAATATCAAAACATTAGTAAGCTTCCAAACCTAAATTATATTTTAAATCAAAGTAGTTTTAAAAGTTATAATTGGTTAAACAGTTTTAATAATGAAAAAATAAATACATTTAAAGTTGCTGCCAACACACAATGGGTAAAAGCTTCGGCACAATTTACTAACTTAAATGATTATCTATATTTTCAAGATAAAGCGCAAATTACAAACCAACAATTGGTTGCACCACACCAATACGCGTCAACAATTAATTATCTTTCTATAAATGTTGCTAAAGAATTTAAATATAAAAAATGGGCTTTAGATAACACTTTTTTATACCAACAAGTAACTCAAAAAGAAGCCATTCTTAACGTTCCGGATTTGACTTTTAGAAGTACGGTCTATTTTTCGACTGATGTGTTCAAAAAAGCAATGTTTCTCCAAACAGGTATAACCATAAACTATTTTACCAAATATTTCGCTAACGATTACAATCCTATTATTGGTGAGTTTTTTGTGCAAAATCAAAAACAAATTGGTGATTTTCCCTTGTTAGATTTCTTTGTTAATGCAAGAGTAAAACAAACTAGAATTTATCTAAAAGCTGAACATTTTAATTCAAGTTTCACAGGAAACACCTATTATTCCGCACCCAATATTCCGTTTCACGATTTTATGATACGATTTGGTCTGGTTTGGAATTTCTTCCAATAGTTTTTTTAGAAACGAATCGTTTGCGCGTTTTACTAAACCTTATTCCTGCTGTCCGAGTTACACGGTAACTTCTCCCATCAGGGTTAGGCAGTAATCCATTTTCTCTAAAATCAAGGTGTTGTAAAACCATTTTATTATCAATATCTTTGCCATTCAAAAAATAAAATTCCATAATCTTCATTCAAAAATTAAATGAATTATTCAGAAAATATATTAGGAACTATCGGTAATACTCCGTTAGTAAAACTAAACAAAGTTGTTGAAGGAATCGATGCACTAGTGTTAGCTAAAGTTGAAACTTTCAATCCAGGAAATTCTACCAAAGATAGAATGGCTCTTAAAATGATTGAAGATGCTGAAGCTGATGGTAGATTAAAACCAGGCGGAACCATTATTGAAGGAACTTCAGGTAATACCGGAATGGGTTTGGCTCTTGCAGCAATAGTAAAAGGTTACAAATGTATTTTTGTTATTACCGACAAACAATCTAAAGAAAAAATGGATATCCTTCGGGCAGTTGGTGCTAAAGTTATCGTTTGCCCAACCGATGTTGAACCAACCGATGAACGTTCGTATTATTCAGTTTCTAAAAGATTAGGTACTGAAATTCCAAATTCTTGGTACGTAAATCAATATGATAATCCATCCAATGCACAAGCACATTACGAACAAACAGGTCCAGAAATCTGGGAACAAACCGATGGTAAAATTACACATTTCGTTGTAGGTGTGGGAACTGGAGGAACTATTTCTGGAATAGGGAAATACTTAAAAGAAAAAAATCCAAATATCAAAATCTGGGGAATTGACACCTACGGTTCTGTTTTCAAAAAATACCACGAAACTGGAATCTTTGATGAAAATGAAATCTATTCTTACATTACCGAAGGAATTGGTGAAGATATTCTTCCTAAAAATGTTGATTTTTCGCTAATAGATGGTTTTACAAAAGTAACCGATAAAGATGCCGCAGTTTATACAAGAAAAATTGCTCTTGAAGAAGGAATTTTTGTTGGTAATTCAGCTGGTTCTTGTGTTAAAGGTTTACATCAGTTAAAAGAACATTTTAAACCTGAAGATGTTGTAGTCGTTTTATTTCACGATTCAGGTAGTCGTTATGTTGGTAAAATGTTTAACGATGATTGGATGCGCGAAAGAGGATTCCTAGAAGAAGAGGTAACCAAAGCCGAAGATGTAATCAAAGATCATATCGATAAATCGTTAGTCATAGTTAGAACGGAAGAATTAGTTTCACACGCAATAGAACGAATGCGAAAGTTTAAAATTTCGCAAATTCCCGTAATTGATATCAACGGTTTCGTTGGTTCAGTTGATGAATCTGATTTGTTTCAAAGTTATGTTTCTGATAAAAATGTTGCGGAAAAACCTATTAAAGAGGTAATGGGAAAACCTTATCCTATTGTTAAATTAGGAACACCAATTGAAGAAGTTTCTAAACTTTTTACTAAAGATAATCAAGCCGTATTGGTAGATTTAGGAAACGGAAAACATCATATCATTACAAAATATGATATCATCGGTTCAATAAAATAAACATCAAAACCTACAGTGAAAATTGTAGGTTTTTTTATTCTCCAATTAAAACTCCCGAAACATTCCAAGAACTAAAACTACTGCCTTCATTCGCGCCTTGTGGTATTTTAACTTGCAGAGTGTGATTGCCAGCTTTTAAGTCGCCAATATCAATATAAACAGGATAAGTAACCATACCTGGACACCAGTTCGAACGACTATAATCTGAAGATGATAATCCGTTAGGGAAATTTCCAGATGCTGGATTATACAATCGATACGATCCACAATCTTCTCTCCAAGGTGTAAAATGAAAAAGTTCTTTATCATCCAAAAACAGCGTATTTTTTTTAGGAACAAACTCATCACCATTTTCCCAACCGCCATGTCCAGTCGTGATATATCTTATTTTCGCGTTTTTTAAATCACTATTTAATTTAAAATTTACCACCAAACCTTTTTCAGAATTAAACATTGTTCCATATTCTTGTCCAGCCATTTCCATTACATTAGTAGTATTAAACAACGGAATAAGAACTGCTGCTTTACTCGCGCCATTATCTTCTGGATGAACGGTTATATTTACACTAACTTTATGTCCACCTTTGTCATAATTTCCTATAAAAGTTCCTATATAAACTTCTTTGTTGCTCAAAGCAGCAGTCAGTTCCGAAATATCTTGACGATAATTTACTTTCTCTTCCCAAACTTTATCCTTTAATTGAAGTGAATTGAAATAATTAATTCCAAAAGGTGTAAAAAAACGCATCAACTCTATTAAACAGGAATACTCATCACTGGAAACAACACCTTGGTATTGCTTTCCATTTCCGTTATCATAAATAGGTAACGTTTTTGCACCATTTTTTAAGCCATCCAAAAAAGATATTTTTTTATCAGTCGGAATCATAAACACCGAACCGGTTCTGTCATAAGCATCGCCATTAGATTGTTCGACAACATCGATAAAAACCTGACTACCTGTAGCTATTTTGGGAATTGAAACTCTTTTCAAGACTATCGTTCCGTTCGCAAATCTAAAAATACTGTCATTAGATTTTGAAGCATCCGAAAAATTAATTATTTCATCTTTAAAAATCGGAATGGTTGTAAATCGACTCTTCCAAACTAAATCGCGGTAGGTAAGTAAATCAATAGTTTTTGTTTCATCAATTTTTACAACTGGAAAATTCTTTACTTTTTCCACTTTTGTAGCTGCAACAACAAAATTCCCATTACGGACGGTTTCTAAAACCAAACCTAAATTTTGACCCAGTAACGATGGTGCGCCTTTTACTTTTAAATCGGTTGTATACCAAATTTCTATAGTGTTAGAATTTACTATTGTTTTTGCTTTTTTGCACATATAACCAAGAATTTTCTTGGTATCATTTAATAATTCAAAGGTTTGTTTGCCTATTGAAGTTGAGTCTTTTGTGGTAATTGATTTTGAATTATTTAATTGTGCTAATTGAAAATAATTCAATCCATTGATGACCGTTTGCTCAAAAGGATAAACTATTTTATTACTTTGAATGGCTTCCGATGAAATCACCGATTGTTTTTCATTTGAAAAAACTAAAATTGGATCCTGATTTTCAACAAGAGTTCCGTTAGATGTTCTTGTGTAAGTTATTTTATAGTTGTTTTGACTACTACTAATTGTTGATAATATTAAAAAAGTAATCGTAAAAAGATCTTTCATAGTTTGTTGTTTGTGTTACAAATATAAGTTTTGAAATGCCAAAAGCAAATTGTTTTAGATATTCAAGAAGTAATAAATTGGGTGAAATCTAGCTAATTATTGAGAACTAAAAAACTGAAATAACAAATATAATGATGCTATATTTGTTTAATTCAAATCAATAAAGTACTTTAGTGCCTTCAAAGCCATATAGATACTATTTATGAAAGAAGATTTTCTACACTACATTTGGTTGTATAAAAAATTGGATTTAGCCAATTTAAAAACCACAAACGGAGAAGTTATTACGATACTTAACTTCGGTCAGTACACCCAACTTTCAGGTCCTGATTTTTTTAATGCCCAACTAATTATCGGAAATCAAAAATGGGCTGGAAATATTGAAATTCATATTAAATCTTCCGATTGGTATGTTCATAACCACGAGAAAGACGATAACTACAATAATGTTATTCTTCACGTTGTTTGGGATAATGACACTCCTATTTTTAGAAAGGACAATACTGAAATTCCTGTTTTAGAATTAAAAAATTATATTTCTAAAGATGATATAAATAAATATCAAGAATTAATCTCTAAAAAATCGTGGATATTTTGTGAAAATCAAATACAAAATATACCAGATTTTATTTTTTCAAATTGGCAAGAACGATTGTTTTTTGAGAGATTAGAACGAAAATCAAAATCCATTCAAATTTTATTAGAAGAATCTGAAAATGATTGGGAAGCAGTTTTATTCTGTATGTTAGCCAAAAACTTCGGGCTCAATACTAATGGTGAAATGTTTTTGAAAGTAGCTAAATCCATTACCTTTCCAATCATTAGAAAAGAAGCTTTAGAAGTAAAGTACCTTGAAGCATTGTTTTTCGGACAAGCAGATTTATTTCCAACTGAAGTTGAGGATTATTATGCTAAAGAGCTGAAGGCATTGTATGATTATAGTATGCTAAAATACAAATTGCTCCAACCTGCAATTGCTCCAATTCAGTTTTTTAAACATCGTCCTGATAATTTTCCGACAATCAGGTTAGCACAATTAGCAATGATTTATCATTTGCAGAAAAATTTATTTTCTAAAATAATCGCTGCCAAATCTGTTCAAGATATTTATCAAGTTTTTAATAGTTCCGTAAGTGATTATTGGAAAACGCATTATACATTTGATAAAGTAAGCTCCAAAAAAGAGAAGACATTATCGAGATCGTTCATCGATTTGTTGATTATTAATACTATAATTCCAATTCAGTTTGCATACGCAGCAAGTCAAGGAAAAGAAAATTCTGAATTTTTAATAGATTTTTTATCAAATATTCCTGCAGAGAAAAATATAATTATTGAAAAGTTTAGTACATTTGGAATTAAATCTAACAGTGCTTTTCAATCGCAATCACTTATTCAATTGAAGAATGAATATTGCAACAATAAGAAATGTCTGCAATGTGCCGTTGGATTGGAATTATTAAAAAAATAAATGATGATTAGAAACATACGCTACTTTTTTGAAAAACACGGCTTTCATGTTTCCTCAAGGCTTGCCGATAGGTTGGGTATGAGAGCAACTAGTGTGCGTTTGTTTTTTATTTATATTTCATTTGTTACGGTTGGTTTAGGTTTTGGTTTTTATTTGACTTTGGCCTTCTGGATTAAATTAAAGGATTTAGTTCGAGCCAAAAGAACATCTGTTTTTGATTTATAAAAGTGAGGAATTCTACTTACATAAAAGCACTATTAAATTTTTCGAAAGAACAGCGAATCGGAATTCTATTGTTATTTGCATTAATAATTGGCCTTCAAGTAGTAATTTATTTTGTTGATTTTTCTTCTGAAGAGAAGAGTTCCTTGGATAAAAATAATTGGCTTTCGCTACAAAGCAATATTGATTCACTTAAGCAAGAAAAGCCTCAATCAGGTTATAAAATATACCCATACAATCCAAATTTTATTACCGACTTCAAAGGATATAAGTTAGGAATGACCACGGCTCAAATTAACAGATTACTGGAGTTCCGAAAACAAGGAAAATTTGCGAATTCGCCCGAAGAGTTTCAGAAAGTTACCGGAATTTCTGATTCTTTATTAAAAGCAATGTCACCTTATTTCAAGTTTCCCGATTGGGTTAATAAGAAAAATTCACAGCAAAGCCGCGGAAAAGGTTGGATAGATTATTCTAAAAATAATTTTGAAAAGAAAGATAAAAAAACAGTTATTTTAGATATTAACACAGCATCTAAAGAAGATTTGATGAAAGTCTACGGAATTGGTGATGCAATTTCTGACAGAATTTTAAAACAAAAAGAAGTTTTTGGTGCGTTTGTTTCAATGGAACAAATGAATGATATTTGGGGATTGTCACCAGAAGTTGTTGAAAAACTCAATCAAAGTTTCAAAGTTGTCAATCCAAAACCCAATAAAATTAATATTAATAATGCTTCAATCAAGGAATTAGGTCAGTTTCCTTACTTCAAATATCCAATTTCAAAAAATATAGTGACTTATAGAAGTATGAATGGAGATATAAAAATTGAGGATTTAACAAATATTAAGGCTTTTCCTGTTGATAAAATAAAAATAATTGCCTTATATTTGGAATTCTAAAAAAAAGCATTAAAAATTATATAATTTTTTGATAAAATGAATTCAATATATTTCACAGAAGAACACGAATTATTCAGAAAAAGCCTTCAAGATTTTTTACAAAAAGAAGTGGTGCCTCACATTGGAAAATGGGAAAAAACCGGCACAATAGAGCGTTTTATATGGAAAAAAATTGGTGAGATGGGTTTCTTTGGAATCAATTATCCTGAAGCTTATGGAGGTTTAAATTTAGATTTATTTTATACTGTAGTGTTCCTTGAAGAGCTTCAGAAAATAAAATCTTCTGGTTTTGCTGCAGCAATGTGGGCGCACGCTTATCTAGCAATGACACATTTGAATGCAGAAGGTGATGAAAGAATTAAACAAGATTATTTAGCTCCAAGTATTGCTGGAGATAAAATAGGTGCCTTGTGTATTACAGAACCTTTTGGTGGAAGCGATGTTGCAGGAATGAGAACTACAGCTGTTAAGGTTGGTGACAAGTATATCATTAATGGTTCTAAAACGTTTATTACTAATGGAGTTTATGCTGACTATTATGTGGTAGCAGCTAAAACAAGTCCAGAATTAGGAAATAAAGGAATTAGTATCTTTTTACTTGATACCAATTTAAAAGGAATATCGGCTTCAAAATTAGATAAGCTAGGATGGAGAGCATCAGATACAGCTGAGATAGCATTTGATAATGTAGAGATTCCTGCAGAAAATTTAATGGGACTAGAAGGGAAAGGTTTCCCTTATATAATGGAGCATTTTGCTTTGGAACGTTTAATTATGGCTATCAATGCACATGCTCGTGCTGAATATGCTATTGATTATACAATTCAATACATGTCAGAGCGTGAAGCTTTTGGAACAAAAATCAATAAATTTCAAGCGCTGCGTCACACAATGGTAGAACATGCAACAGAGGTCGAACATTGCAAAATTTTTAATTATGCAGCCGTTGCAAGATTAAATCAAGGTGAATATGTAGTTAAAGAAGCTACAATGGCAAAATTAAAGTCAACTAAAGTAGCCGACGAAACCATTTATAGTTGTTTGCAAATGTTAGGAGGTTATGGTTATATGGAAGAATATCCTATGGCTAGATTGTTAAGAGATAGTCGTCTTGGGCCAATAGGTGGCGGAACTTCTGAAATTTTAAAAGAAATATTATCCAAAATGATAATTGATAATCAAAATTACAAACCAGCAGATAAAAAGTAATTAGATTAAATTTATGTAACATCTTTGATGATGTAATTTTAAATTTTAATAGTTTTTAAATAAAAAAAAGAGTTTCTAACTGAAGCTCTTTTTTATTGTCAAAAATAAAATAGGTTATGAATGAGGTGTTGCTGCTCTAATCGGATAAAAAAAAGTAAAATTCTATTTCATATTTAAAAAATTATAGTACTTTTGCAGCCTTAACGAGAGGAGGTGTCTATATTATGTTAATTATACCAATTAAAGACGGAGAAAATATCGATAGAGCATTAAAGCGCTATAAAAGAAAATTTGATAAAACAGGAACTGTTCGTCAG
>NZ_JAIXTJ010000047.1 GCF_027483985.1 Flavobacterium sp. | reverse complement strand
CCATAGCAATTTCCTTGAACAAACGTGGTGTTTACTTCGTCAAATAAGATTCTTTTACCAAATTGAACTGATAAATTAGATACAGTAAGCATTTTTTATTATGTTTTAATTTCGGTGCAAAAGTAGTGAAAAGTGTTCAGTTTTCAGTGTTCAGTGCTCAGTTTTTTTCTAAGCACTTTTGCCTAACATTTTGTTGATAAACGGGAAAAAATACGCGGTTGGTGTTTTTAGGAATTTGGTATATTTGTAATGGATGTGATTGCGTCTATTTAATATTTAACTTTAATCACAATAGAGCAAAGTCCTAAAAAAATGAAAAATTTTATTACTATATCACTATTACTTTTTATTTCTTGTATATCATCCTCTTTTACAGCACAAGAAAAGTTTAAACTTAAAACTGGTTTTTATTATCTCGCTGAAAAAGAAAGTGATGGAGAACTTATTAAAGATGCAGATACAAAGGATATTTTTGCAGTTGGTCGTGAAGCAGTTTTAACTTCAGATGATTTTAGCTCAGTTAAAATTGTAAGTAAAGATTTTAAACCGAATTCATTAAAAGGTATAGAAGTAAAACTTACAAAAAAAGGTAGAACAAAATGGTTTGACATTAAAAAAAGGATTTCCCAATCAGGCGAAAGTATATTATTTATATGTCAAGACAAGGTCTATTTAGAAAAATCAATAAGTGGAAAAATCGAATTTAAAGAATCTGAAATTTTAATTCTATTAGATCCTAAACATCAGCAAACTATTTATGACATCTTAAAATCGGAAATAAGTAACAGCCATTAACAGCTGCTAGACCCGATAACACGGATTTGCAATCCGTGCCCACAATAAAATCAAAATAAACGTATGAAAAAATTATTACTTTTTCCATTTCTATTTCTAAATTTAGCTTGTTCACAAAGTGATGTAAAATTTCCTGAGAAAAAAGAAGTCTTGACAAGTGAATTTTCAGGATTTGAAAATTTTTTTCCGCTAGCGACAATCGATGCGTCAGATAAAGGAATTAAAGATAAAATCCATATCATTTTTGTTAGTTTTAATTATGATGGAAAAGAAAAAGATGAAAATTTTCCAAAAAATGAGAGTATGGGAAACTTTACTTTTAAAATACAAGAAAATGGAGTTTATAAACCTACCTTTTCTAAGGATGCTTTGAAAATCGATAAGAGTTATGAAAAGTATTTTATTGAAAATAAAGAAAAGTATTTGAAAGCAAAATCGGAAAATAAAAATGTATTTGAATTTATTGAGAAGTTTGATGAACCACACTGGTGGCAAGCTGATGAAACGCCTGTAAACTCAAAAGGTGAAAAATTTAAATTCATTTGTCAATTCGAAATGTACAATATTATTAATGACGATTGTTGTGTTTTTGTGTTTTATGATGAGACAGATAAAGAAGTAAAATATATACATCAATATGATTGAAGCAATTGGATAATCCTACAGCGCAGTTTTACAATCAATGCATAAAATAATTGTCTAAAAATATACTGTACTTATTTTGTAAAATATGAAATATTTAAAACTTACACTTATTATTTTCTTTACAACGCAATTATCTTCTGCACAAACAGAAACAGAAATTGACAACAATTTTCCTTTGTCATTATTAACGAGATACTTTGAAAATTTAAATCACGGTAGTGAATTATTTGATCGTTATCCTATTCTAAAAAATGAACAATACTACTCTATTATTGGTTGCATTTATTTGTTAGAAATGAAAGATGAGGAAATAAAAAAAGTTGCAATTGCGCGTCTCAAAGGAATTTCAACACAATTATTTAATGAGGGAAAACCTGTTTTTCTAACTTATGGAATGGATAGTGTAGGTTTTGCAATCAATAAAAATGAAAACTTAGAAGATGATAATCAAATAGTTTATCTCAGTATAGCAGATTGTATTATAAGAAATTCTGAAGTTGAAGCAACAAAAGCTTTCAATAATCAAACAATGAAATTAATAGCTCAAAAAAAAAATAAGCATTAACCAAATAGCGCAAATTTGCAAACCGTTACTAAAATAAAATCAAACCCAACTTTCGAAGCTCATAAATGAAACAACTTATTTTTATACTATTGACTTTAGTTATTTTGTCTTGCGAAAACAAAAATCAAAATAAGGTTTCCACCACTTTAAAAACAGACGATACTGTAAAAGTTGCAAAATCTAAAGATATCAAAAATTCAAAATCAAGTAAGAAAGTTGCTCTTGACTTTGTAAAAAACAAAGACCTACTTGATATTATTTTATTGTTACCTGATAGTGCTTTTCCGAGTTGGGAATGGAAATTGAAGGAGCGAATGAAATGGTATACTGAAATTAAAGAAAACAATTTTTATACCGACGACACTCCTGATTATTTTAATCAAATCTATTTTGAACCCTACAAAGCCGGTTTTTCGATTATCGACGGATTTTGGTCAATAAATATTTATAAAACTGCAGAAAACTCATATGTTGTAATAACAGACGACGTTGTTGGTGACGGAAATTCAATAAATAGTTACGAAGTAAAATCCAATGTTTTAAAAAACTATTTAGACGAGAAAACACTATTTTCAGACTATATACAGCAATTAATAAGAAAAGAAACTACAGAAAATTGCGACGAAGCATTTCAAGAATTGAATGATCCAATATTTGAGTTTGACTTTAGCAGTAAGGATAAAATAGTGATTGAAAGCTCTTGGTACTTAACAAAAGAAAATTATGAAAACTGTTTGATTGGAAACGCAATCGTCTACAATTTCAACCCAAAAACCAAAAAATTTGATGTCGAAAAAATTTATTGGAAAGAGAAGAAAGAAGAATAACGCTAATACATTACAAAATCTACCAACTACATTTTATTTTCCTATTTGCTTTCTAAAAACTAACAAATTGAAATTAAATTATTAAACTAGGGTACAACAAAATTAAGTAACTTTACGTTTCTATAACTTAATGAGCTATATAAACTAACCTTAAAAAATATTTATTATGAAAAAAGTAGTTCTTCTTGCAATTATTTTTATGTTTTCTGGAGCTGTATTTTCTCAAGAAACAAGCAATACAAACTTTAAGATGAAAATAAAATGGGTAAAAAATCAAGTTGTTTTTGAATGTGCTAATGGTTGTGGTTACCAAATGGCATTTAATGCTAAAAGAACAGTTGTGTTAGACCAATTTGGTATGGTAAACGTGCAGAAAAATCTCGTAAAAGAAGACACCTCCGATTATCAGTTTTCGTATACCAAAAAAGGAAATCAAATCATTCTTAAAGGCATAAAAGGTGTTGCTTGGGGCGAATTAAAATTAGATTTTAAAAAAGAATATACTTTTGATAACAATGGTCTGGTTGGAAGCTAAATAAAATCTATTCGCTCTGGATTGCTTCTCGCGCTCCTACTTTTAATCATAATTTGATGATCTAAAAAACTTTATAGTTTTTATTCTAAAAATGAAACCGAGGATTTCCTACCAATATAAAAAAAAATAGCACAATTCAACATATGATAAAGAATGGTATTTGCATAATTCTTTTACTACTTGCGACATTTGGCAATGCACAAGTCGCTTTAAAATACAAACTTGATCAAGACTATTTTTTATTGGGAACACTATTAGATTATATGGGCAGATACAAAGATCCATTAGAAATTGATGTAATTGATACTTATTTTGTGAATGAAAAATTTTTACTGATTCATAACTATAATACCTTCAAAAGTGAATACTCCGATTTAAAATTGGATACCATAAATAGAACTTTAAAATCGATTGCATTAACTGAAAAAATTAATACATTTTTCAATTGGAATTATGATGAAAATTTTACAAATGAAAATAGTGATAGCCTTTTTATTGGAACAATAAATCTGAATACTTTCAAAACTAATGAGCAAAAAATCTCTTTTATCGTTGGAGTTTACACAAGATATGGCCAGAAAAATGACTCAACTTATTGCATAAATATTGCAAATTCAAATACGTTGTTTGATTCAAGTCTAAAAATATTAAGAGCATTAAATTGTAAAAATATTAAATCCGAAATAATAGAAGCAATACCAACAAGCTGCATTATATATTTTCAACCAAGTGAAGAATTAAAAAAATATTTAGTTTATTATCGTTTTCTGCGCGAGACCATTTGGGATACAAAAAAATTATAATCAAGATAGCTTGGATTTGCAATCCGTGACCTCAATAAAAATTAAACATAACCGTTCAAAACCAAGTAAAGGTTATGTTAGATATTATTATGTTTAGAAAGGATATATTTAAGTTGCCAACAATTTTACCAAAACGCCTATGAATACTAGAAATTTAATCATTTTTGTATTAACTATTTTTATGTTTTTTTCTTGTAAATCAGAAAATGAAAAGCCAAAAGCAGAATATAATCAAAAAGCAAATGAACTTATTGCACAATTAATTTCTGAAGGTGATTGTGATTGTATTCTGGAAATACCAGAAGAAAGCATGATTGAATTTGATACGATTGAAATTCTAAATTTTGAATATGTAAATTATTATATGAAAAGACTTTCACTGAAAAATAAAAAGGAACTTGATAGTGTAAATAATCTTTCTAAAAAATTTGTCTTAGACACAAAGATTTTAGAAAGAAATGATATCAAAATAATCAATAGAGATTCCCTTAGATTTCTGAAATATGACATTAATTTTAATACAAAAATTTGTCAAAACTTAAGATATCTTATCAAGCCAATTTTTAATAAAGAGTTTGATATTGCAATAATAGATTACGGATATAGCGGTTTTTGCTTATCACAGGAAAAACAGATTTTTGAGTATAAAAATAAAAAATGGATTAGAAAATAAAAAACTATTGATAACAGGCGATATCACGAATTTACAATCCGTTTCCACTATAAAAATTACATTCTATTCTCCTTTTTCAAAGCTACTTTCGAAGTATGATCATTTACTAAAACGTTAAAATTTTAAAATTTTAATCCTACTTTAGCTAAAATTTACAAACCTTTATGACCTTTCCTTTCCAATTTGATTTCTTTGGCGAAAAAGTATATTATCATTTTATATTTGAAACCTTGGCTTTCTTTATTGGTGTTCGATTGTATTACTTCCACAAAAAAGGAATAACCGATGCTATTTCCGACATCAATCGCCTTTGGATTATGTTGGGTGCGATGGTTGGTGCCTTAATTGGTTCGAGAGTTTTGGCAATGCTCGAAAATCCATCAGAACTCACGAATCAAACCTTACTCACTTTTTATCAGAATAAAACTGTTGCTGGTGGATTTCTTGGTGGCTTGTTTGGCGTAGAACTTTTTAAGAAGTTTATTGGAGTCAAAACCGCTTCTGGAGATATTTATGTAATTCCGATAATCGTGGCGCTTTTCATTGGAAGAATCGGTTGCTTTTCAATGGGAATAGCAGAACCAACCTACGGAATTGAAACCACTTTCGTTACCGGAATGAATCTTGGCGATGGCAAACTACGTCATCCAGTCGCGTTGTATGAAATGGTTTATATGATTTTGCTTTTGCTCCTTTTCAGAAAAATAAAAAATGTAGATTTGATTAACGGCGACCGCTTCAAACTCTTCATGGTTTTATACTTTTTGTATAGATTTTCCGTTGAGTTTATAAAACCTTATCAACCTTTATTCTTACATTTGAGTAGCATTCAATGGAGCGCGATTTTTATATTTGTTTATTATTGGAAGTTTATTGTAAGAATTTTTAAAACAAGAGCATGAATTCAGGAGAAATAGTAATTTATCAAAATCAAGACGGCAATATCAAAATTGATGTCCGTTTGGAAGAAGACACAGTTTGGTTGACAATTGAACAAATGGCATTATTGTTTGGTAAAGCTAAATCAACAATCAACGAGCATATTTTAAATATTTTCAATGAAAATGAATTAGTTGAAGATTTATGTGTTAGAAAAATCGGAAATTCCGATTTTTCTACTAAACCAACAAATTTCTACAATCTTGATGTCATAATTTCTGTTGGATACAGAGTGAAATCGCAACAAGGAACGCAATATATTAATTAAAAAAGTACACCTCTACAAAATAAAAACTACTTTTCCGATTTCAATTCGGAAGTAAAAAAAAACACGAAACAATAAAAAAAAAATATAAACCATTAAGTGAATTAAGAAAATTAAGACTTAATGAAACTTAATTTCTTAATGGTTTAAAAAACTAAAAAAATAATGCCCAATAGACCTTACATATATTACGATTATACCAAATCACTTTGTCCAACATGTTTAGAATTGGTCGATGCCAAAATTGTCTTTCAAGACGAGAAAGTTTGGATGCTGAAACATTGCAAAACGCATGGCGATTCACGTTCGATGATTGCTGATGATGTGGAATATTACAAACAAATTAGAAACTACAACAAGCAATCGGAAGTGCCTTTGAAATTCAATACTAAAGTGCATTATGGTTGTCCGTATGATTGTGGTTTGTGTACCGATCACGAGCAGCATTCGTGTTTGTCGATTGTAGAAGTTACCGATCGATGCAATTTGGCTTGTCCAACTTGTTACGCCTCATCTGCACCAAATTATGGTCGTCATCGCACGCTTGAAGAAATTGAAAAAATGTTTGATGTAATCGTTGCCAATGAAGGTGAACCTGATGTGGTTCAAATTTCTGGTGGCGAACCAACAGTGCATCCGCAGTTTTTTGAAATTATGGATATTGCCAAAAGCAAACCAATCAAACATCTAATGCTAAACACTAATGGCATTCGAATTGCAAAAGACATTTCATTTGTAGAAAAATTGGCAAGCTATATGCCTGATTTCGAGATTTATTTGCAATTTGACAGCTTTAAACCCGAAGTTTTAGAAAAATTGCGAGGCGAAGATTTAACCGAAATTCGCAAGCAAGCCATCGAAAATTTGAACCAATTTAATCTTTCAACTACTTTGGTAATTACGTTGCAAAAGGGAGAAAATGATGATGAAATTGGTAAAATTCTTGAATATGCAGTAAAGCAAAAATGTGTACGTGGCGTAACGTTTCAACCAACGCAAGTTGCCGGAAGAAATGACAACTACGATGATGCCACTGGAAGAATAACGTTGACCGAAGTTCGAAGAAAAATCTATGAGCAATATCCAATTTTCACGCCTCAAGATTTGATTCCTGTGCCTTGCAATCCAGATGCGTTGTGTATGGCTTATGCCCTTAAAATGGACGATCAAGTGATTCCGATGACGCATTTATTGAATCCAGAAGATTTGTTGAATACGACTAAAAATACGATTGTTTATGAAAACGATGAAGATTTAAAGAACCATTTAATTACGATGTTCAGTACTGGCATATCAGTGGATTGTGCTGAAGACACTTTTGGAGAATTGATGTGCTGTTTACCCAGAGTAAAATCGGATAGTTTGCATTATGATAACTTATTCAGAATCATAATAATGAATTTTATGGATGCCAGCGATTTTGATGTTCGAGCTGTTAAAAAATCGTGCGTTCACATTGTCGACAAACGTTACAAATTGGTGCCATTTGAAACGATGAATTTGTTTTATAGAGATAACAAAATTGAAGAAATTAGAGCAAAACTAGATCGTTAATATGGAATATAATTTTAATTTAGCTTTTGGAAATAGTAAGCTTTGCTTGTTTTCTTTATTAATTGGCTTATCTGTTCTTTTCAACTTTAAATTTAGGTCGGTTGTATTAAAATTATGGGTATACTTTTCATTTTATCAGGGATTTTAATTTTTTTCTGCGTGGTTTGCGCCGTAGTTGGTTTTGTACAAGTTTTTTCTAAAGACGAAAAAACCAAAAAATTTGGAGTCAAACTTTTACAATTCGCAGCTATCGGAATAATCATCGGATTTAGTACTTGCGCTGTATTAATCAATTAAAAGATGAAGGATTTCTTAGTAAATTTCGGAATGATATTAGCTATTTTAAGCTTTTTTGCCTTCTTAATAGGATTCATAATGGTGTTTTTTAAAAGCCAGCGCAAATTTGCCTTAAAACTAATGTTGTTTTCAATCATCAGCTTTATAATCGGTTTTAGTACTTGTGCAATGAATTTTAGGCTTGGTCCGATGCATTAATTTTTATTTAACTAATGATTAACAATGTTTTTAAATACAACATTATACATTTGTTTTGAAATCTATTTTTAATGAAACTATTGCCCTTTATTAAAGCATTCTTACTACCTACACTTCTATTAGCCTTGACAAGTTCTTGTAAGAAAGAATTTTCAAATGATAATTATGTGGCTTACTTTGGCGGCGAAGTTGCCAATCCGAATAATCCGTATGTTTTATTTTGTAAAAATAATGAGGTAATTGATACAATTCCGTTAAACAAAGACAACACTTTTTTCAAAAAATTTGACTCACTTGCACCTGGTTTGTATTCTTTTAAGCACGAACCTGAGTATCAATATGTTTATTTTGACAAAAATGATAGTATTAAAGTGCATATAGATTCAAAAGATTTTGATGAATCCATTATTTTCTGCGGAAGAGGTGATCAAAAAAATAATTTCTTAATGGAAATGTATTTGAGAAACGAAAAGGACAAAAACAATATGTTTGAAACGTTTGATTATCCGTTAAGCAAATTCAATGAACACATTGATAAAACCAACAAGGAAAATCAAAAATTTTATGCTTCTAAAAAAGAAGAGATAAAATGGAGTGACGAATTCGATGTTTACGCCAAGGGTATAGTGAAATTTCCGCATTATACTAAAAAAGAAATTTATCCGATGGTTCATAAAATCAGAACTGGCGAGGATGTATCAAGCAAATTACCTAAAGATTACTACAACTTTAGAGAAGGAATTGACTTTAGCAATGAATCCCTTACCGATTTTTCACCATTTGTGATGTATCTAGATCATATGTTGAACAATGTTGGTGCGATTAACTATCACAACCATTTATCAGAATGTGATTTAGAATTAAAAATGAACATCAACAAATTAAATATTGCTGATACTTTAATTAAAAATGAAAAGGTAAAAAATATTGTACTTAATAATATTGCTTTCCGATATTTAATGGAAGACCAAAATGTGGTTAACAACAAAGAATTTTTAAAAACCTATCACAAATATTCAACAGATAAGAGCAAGAAGAATGAAATTCTAAAAATTGGAACTGCTATTCAATTACTAACTGACGGAAAAACTTTGCCTGAAGTGCAATTAATTGATAAAAATGGCAATACAATTTCCTCTAATGCAGTTATCAAAAAAAATACGGTATTCTTCTTTTGGTCAGAAAAATTAAATTCGCATTTGATTGCTGTTCACAAGAAGGTTTTGGCCTTGAAGACTAAATATCCGAATTATGAATTTGTCGCCATTAATCTAGACGACAATACCGAGCAATGGAAAAAAGATTTGAAAAAATATAATTTCAGCAACATAACCGAATTAAAATGTGCCAATTTTGAAGACCTTCGTGCCAAATGGGCCATTACAAAAGTGCACCGAACTCTTGTTGTTAATGCTGACAAAACTATCAAAAACGGCTTTACTAATATGTTTGAAGTCAACTTCGAAGATCAATTAAAGTAGTGTTGTTTGTTGTTTGTTGATTGTTGATTGTTGATTGTTATAAATTTCGGGAATATAAAATATAAAAAAGGCGATTTTCTCATTGAAAATCGCCTTTACTTTTGTAATCAACATTGATTACTGATTCTGAGCATTGTTACCTCATTATTTATTTCCTTTTTCGAAATCAGCAATAAATTGTGCTAATCCAATATCAGTTAATGGGTGTTTTAATAATCCTAAAATCGCTGAAAGTGGTCCAGTCATTACATCAGCACCAATTTTTGCGCAATTCACGATATGCATTGTGTGACGCACTGATGCAGCAAGAATTTGCGTTTCATAACCATAGTTATCATAGATTTCTCTAATTTCTTGAATCAAATTCAATCCGTCCGTTGAAACATCGTCTAAACGACCGATGAATGGCGATACGAAAGTTGCACCAGCTTTAGCAGCTAATAAAGCTTGACCAGCAGAAAATACTAAAGTAACATTGGTTTTGATACCTTTATCTGTAAAATATTTACAAGCTTTAACGCCTTCTTTAGTCATTGGAAGTTTAACCACAATTTGAGGATGCAAATCAGCTAATTCTTCGCCTTCTTTTACCATTCCTTCATAGTCAACCGCATTTACTTCAGCGCTTACTTCACCATCTACAATGTTGCAAATGTCAACGTAGTGTTTTAAAATATTGTTTTTTCCGGTAATACCTTCTTTAGCCATCAACGAAGGATTGGTTGTAACACCATCAAGAATTCCAAGTGATTGCGCTTCTTTGATGTCGTTTAAATTGGCTGTGTCAATAAAAAATTTCATAATATAGAGTTAAGTTGTGTTTTAATATGGTGTAAAATTACAATTTATAATTTCTTTTTAGAATTATTTTTGTGTGTAAATTTCTTTTAGATTATTTTCATAGTCACCACCAGCTTCAATCTTTGAAATATCATTTATACTCATCATTAATTTTTTCCTATCCAAAGAGGTATATGTCCCAAATTCACAAATTACAATAGTTTCATCATCCATTTCTTCAATTTGACCAATAATAGCCATTCCTGTATCTATGTTTTGAATGTTTAAAGAGATATATCCGAATTTATCTTGTACTGATTTTAGGGCATCGGTGATAGTATCAATTTTAATATCTAAAAGATTCAGAATTCTTTTTTCTTTCAAAACAAACTTTTCTGTAGTTGAAATATCATTACCTTCCCACCTTAGCCTGGTAATATTCTCTCTTCTAATTATACTGATTCCATTTACTTCACCTATACTTGTAAATTGTTCCAATAATATAAAATCATCATTAAACTTGACTATATAACCATATGTAGATTCTTCAAAATAATCAGTGTAAACGTCTACAAGTATTTTTTCTGTTTGAAATTTTTGGAAATATTGTTGTTGTAAATCCATAAGGTTACCGCTATATATTAAATTTTATTATTGAATTTTGTGGTTGCTTTTTTAAGTTGCTTTTTAATTAATTTATTTCTTTTTCACTGTCAGAACTCTTCTTTTTTTGATTTAACTCAACAAGTTCATTTTTTATTTCGATTAGCAAATCGGTAATTTCATCGTGATTGTTTTTCATATTTGCTAAAAAGTCAATTGCCTTTGCGATTGATCTAATGCCTCTCCAAACTATGAACATAAAAGCAATTGCAACCGCTAACTGAATTAATTCTTTCATATATTACAATTTATAATGATTCATCAACATTTTCTCGTAAACTTTATCAGGCAAAATTCTCTTTAAAACGATGGAGAATTTTTGCAAAAAAGCACCTACTTTGTAATGAATTTTAGGATTTGGATTTTGTATAACTTTGTAAATTGCTTCAGCCATTTGATTTGGATTGCTTCCGCTGTATACGTGCTCGTCCATTGTTTTTAGTGTATTTCCATACGGAATTTCGTAAGCTGAACCCTTGATTAAAGGTGCGTGAAAACGACCTGCTGCAATATTCGTAGCAAAATCGCCAGGTGCAACATTGGTAATGTGAATTCCGAATGACTTTACTTCCATTCGCAAAGCTTCGGTAATCAATTCTAAAGCGCCTTTTGAAGCTGAATAAATTCCTCTGTAAGGCAAACCCATATACCCAGCAATGGATGTGATGTTGATGATCAAACCTGATTTCTGTAAACGCATTTGCGGCAAAACGGCTTTCATAACCTCAATTGGTCCAAATAAGTTGGTATCAAAATTATTTTTGATTTCATCAGTAGGAATTTCTTCAATCGGACCAGTAATTCCGACACCTGCGTTATTAATCACAACATCTATCCTACCCGATTTTGAAATTATTTCTTGAACCGCATTTTTTATACTTTCTGTATTTCGGACATCTAAAGCGATTAACGGAAAAACCGAACCTTGAATTCGCTCTGGAGTTCTGCTGGTTCCATAAACAACAAATCCTTTAGAATGCAAATATTCTCCAATAGATTTGCCAATTCCGGAAGAAGCTCCTGTTATTAATACTACTTTTTCCATAAATCCTGTCCGAACTGAATCATATAATTATTATTGTCATAAATAGCAAACTCGCGCATTCCCCAATCAAAATCTTCAAGATCGTAAGCTACTTTTACTTTACCTTGCAAATCATTCCACAATGAAGTAACATCGTCTGTTTTTATATAAAATGTTCCCGAAAAATAAGGTCTTTCAAAAGGCGTATTTTCATTAGGTTCTGCAATCATAATTTCACATTCGTCTTTACTAACGGCTGCCCAACCCCATTCTTCGCTTTGGTTTCCGCAAGTAAACCCTAAAATATCACAATAAAAATCGACGGTTTTTTGTAATTCTTTTGTCCAAATCATTGGAACTATTGGCTGAAATTTCATCTTAAACTAATTATGGTATAAAGATAGAAATTCTAAACTACAATATCGAAATTCCAAGTCCAGGTTTTTCGGAAATTTGGATTTTACCGTTTATTATTTCACTTCCTTTCGCAATATCATTTGCTACCAAATTGGCGCCATCTAAATCTGCATAGTCGCATAAAGGCGCTAAAACCGCACCGGCTGAAATTCCGATAGAGGATTCGGTCATGCAACCTATCATAATTTTATAGTTCAAAACTCTAGCTTTTTGTAACATTGAAAGCGCTGGAGTTAAACCACCACATTTGACTAATTTAATATTGATACTTTTGTAATGCGGTTGTAATTGTTCTAAAGAATGCTCCTCTTGACAATCTTCATCAGCCATCCAATTAGCGTTCAATGGAGCTTTTAAAACTTGGTAATTTTCAGCACCTTTTTTCATTGGTTGTTCCAAGTAAGAAAACTTTTCCGCAGCGATTTCATTTTGTAACCAAATGCAATTTTCTTTAGTAAAACTTCCATTGGAATCTAGTGCGATATCTATATTTAACTCAAGTAATAATTTAATAGCTTTTTCATCAAAATGATTGCATTTAACTTTAAATTTATTCCAAGAAGATTTCTTTATTTTATGAATTTGATTTTCAATAGTATCCACACTTATAGTTATGGAAGATTCAGGAAGTTGTTTTATTTCAATCGAATTTAATTCGGAAAACGATTTGTTTTCAAGCTTTCCGAATAAATCCCAATAAGCACAATCTAATGCTGACCTTAGAAAACTTGGTAAATTTAAAGTCAATAAAAAATTATAAAAATCAATTGGATGGTTTATCTTTTGAAGTTCAATTTGAACTTTAACCATCTCTAATTTTTGAATAAAATCTTGTAAATTTATTTGATAATAATCAATTGCGGTACATTCGCCGTAGCCAACAGTATGGTTACTTTTCAAAGAAACAATTAATGCTTCTCGAAAGGTATAATTGCCATAAGAAATGGAAAAGGTTTCCTTAAGTTGCAAGCGTACTATTTGCCACGATAAATTCATTAAAGGGAAGTTGAAGTTACTGAGTTATAGTACAAATATCTATAAAAAAAAGAATCTGAAACAAGTTCAGATTAAAAAGAGTCTGAAACAAGTTCAGATTGAAATAAAGTTCAAAATAAAAATGGCAAGCGACCTACATCGCACCGCTACAACCACATACCTTTGCTATGTTCCCATCCTGGAGGATTCTGCAGGAGCTGGTCGTGTAGGACTTGCCGATGCAAAGATACAATCTTTTTATATTTTTGCAAGAAATTAACATCTTAAATAATACATTTGTATCTATTAATTGAATAAAAATCAGATGAAAAATTATAAAGTATTAGCTGTCATTTTATTAGCAGGAATTACATTTAGTTGCAAAACTACCGATGAAGATTTTTTTACTATCAATGAAAGCAAAATCAAGGCCCAATATACCACAGAAGATCTTTTAAATTTAGAAATTGCGAATCCAAAAACGCAAAAAATTGACAGCGTAGTGTATTCTATCAACGAGAAAAAAGTAGGTTCTAGTAAAAGTAATGCAAGTTTTTCTTTTCCGTTGAAAGATCAAAAATTGGGTTATCATAATGTAAAAGCATCTATTTATTATGGTGGAGCTACCGAACTTGATTCGACTAGAATTGAAGTGATTTCTAATTTAGAGCCAAAAATTCTGAAATTTACGCTCGTTAATACCTATCCACACGATAACAAAGCTTATACGCAAGGATTAGAATTTTATAAAGGCGTTTTGTATGAAGGAACAGGACAACGAGGCGAATCAACTTTAAGAAAAACCAACTATAAAACCGGAAGCATTGATCTAAAAATAGATTTAGAACCTCGTTATTTTGGAGAAGGAATTACGTTTCTAAATGATAAAATCTACCAACTTACTTGGGAAGAAACTACTGCTTTTGTTTACGATGCCAACACTTTGAAAAAATTAAAAGACTTACCTTATTCAAAAAATATTGAAGGTTGGGGTTTAACTAATGACGGTAAGAATTTATATCAAACCGATGGTACTGAAAAAATTTATAAATTAAATCCAGATGATTTAAAAGTTATGGATTATGTAAACGTTTATTCAAAGGATATTAAAGTTAAAGCACTGAACGAATTAGAATGGGTTGATGGAAAAATATTCAGCAATATCTATCAAAAAAATGTAGTTGTTGTTGTTAATCCGACAAATGGTGTTGTAGAAGGTGTTTTGAACTTAGCGGAATTAGAAAGTAAAACTACTCCACTTCCTGAAAGAGATGTTTTAAATGGTATTGCTTACAATCCGGCGACTAAAACCTTTTTTGTAACTGGCAAAAATTGGGATAAAATGTTTGAAATTAAAATTACAGGTTTGTAAAATCTATATTATTTATCAAAAAAAATGCCCCAATTAGTTAGTAACTTTTTGGGGCATTTTTATTTACTAGGATATTTTTATTTTTTCTTTGAATTTATGAACTCCATTTTTGCAGCATCATAGATTAACTTATTTTCTTGTGTTTTGTTTTTTTGAGTAATGGTTCCATCTGGATTTAATGTGAACTCAAAACCTTCTCTTCTCATTCGCTCTTGTGTTTCTGAAGCATTTTTCAATTTGTCTAAAAACACTTTTTCAACTATATGATTCGTTAGTTGAGTGTTGTAGAATACTTGTTTTTTAGAAGTAATTTCATAGACATTAGAATACACTGTTGTAATATCTTCTGTTTTTAAATCGGTTTTATTCAGTGTTTTTTCTGTCCAAGTAAGTAAATATAATTTCACGCCGCTTGCTATAAACGATATGAGTTTGACCTCAATTGGTGCAAACTTAGCATCAGCAGTTTTAACAACTATTGCCTCTTTACCATCAACCGTTAATTGAAAATTTCCTGCCTTGATTTCGGCAACAATATTATCAGCTTTGGCTAAAACTCCTTTGGAGGTGGTTGCAACAGTTTTTTTAGCAGTTACTTTTTTCTTTTGAGCGTAACTTGATACACTGCAAAGCGCCACTAACATAAATAAAATGATTTTTTTCATAATGGTATCGGATTTAATAGATGGCTAATATATAAAATAAAACTTTTAAATACTGTTAAATAAAAAAACCGCCTTGCTACGAATAACAAGACGGTTACAACCAATTAAACTTAAAAATTACTCTTTAGTGTTGGATTGTACAGCTAAATTATAGATCACCAATCCAAAACCTATTTTGTTGATAGCATCTGCAATGTTGTAAGCAACATCTACACTACCTTTACCAATTAAACTTGTGTACCAACCGTCAGTTCCTAACATGTATCCTAATGGATAGATTGCCCAACCCACTAATACGAACCAACATAAAATTTTATGTGCCGCTAAAACGTTTCCACCTGCAGCTTTAGCTAATTTAGAAGCCTCACCTAACCAGATTTCATAAACAATTACGAAATATGCAACTCCTGAAATGAATCCCCATAACGCAGCGCTGTCTGGGAATACTGCTTCACCTAAATAACCTGTTACTAACATTACTACTGAAAGGAAAATCATTTTCCATAATAAATTAGTTTTTGCACCAGCTACTTTTAGGATTAAATAGAATTCTAAACACATCAATGGCACTGTTAATACCCAGTCAACATATCTAAAGAATGTAGGAGATTCTTGGAAAGCTGCCCAATAATCACGCATGTAATAATAGTGTACAGCAGCGATAAAAGTAATTAACCCTGATACCAAAACCGAAGTACGCCACTTTTTATCAAATTGATTTAATGACAAAAAGAAGAATGCTGATGCAGCCATCATGGCCATACATCCTACGAAAAAAGTAAATCCAACATAATCTGTTGGTAATAATCTAGAAATAGTTAATAAATTTGACATAAAAATAAAGTTTGGTTAATAATTTGTTTAATAATTACAAGTCAAAGTTAAACAAAAATAGTTCTGTCTAACTTTTTTTAACTATTTTTAAACAAAATTTCAACATAATAAAAAAATGAAAATCAAAAAGTTATCGATTCTAGGGAGTTTTGTCGCATTATGGCTGACTTCTCACCTTTCAGATATTAAACAAATTTTTGTAGGATTTTTATTAATTTTAACGTTTGGCATACTACATGGCGCAAACGATTTAGTAATTTCTAAAAAAATGAATGCTAATAATTTACCAAATTTCCACAAAAATGTGCTTCAGTACCTTTCCATAATTGTTCTTGCAATCGTGCTCTTTTATTTTGTACCATTCATTACTCTAACCTTTTTCGTTTTAATTAGCGGATTGCACTTTGGAGAACAACATTGGAACCATTTATTTGAAGAAAAAAACGCTGTTCTTAAAAATTCTTTCTTTACCGTTTATGGTTTACTAATATTGTTACTCCTATTCTATTTCAATTATACTATAGTCATTGATGTAGTAAAGTCGATTACCGCCGTTTCAATAACATCAAATAGTATTTTGTATTCGCTACTTATTATACTAGTAACTTTTATATCCTTATCCTTGTATTTGTACCGTACGAATGAGCAATTTAAAAAGGAACTGTTTGAAGAACTTTTTTACCTTTTATTGTTTGTCTTACTTTTTAAAGTTTCCAGTTTGATTTGGGGCTTTACCATTTACTTCATTATTTGGCATAGTCTGCCATCGTTGAGTGATCAAATTCAGTATTTGTATGGCGAAAGTAGTAGCGCCAATTTTATAAAGTATTTTAAGGATGCATTCCTTTATTGGATTTTGGCTTTGATAGGATTGGCTGTGTTTTATTATTATTTCAACGACTCCCAATATTTCATTAGCATTTTCTTTTCATTTTTAGCAGCGATTACTTTTCCGCACGTATTAGTGATTTTTACTATGTTTAAAATAAAAAAACCGAGCTAAATGAATAACTCGGTTTTTATATTAAAAGCGATAAGTCGCTTATAAATTATTTTACTTCTTCAAAATCAACATCTTGAGTTTGATCACCACTTGCATCAGCTTGTGGTTGTGCTTCTTGAGCTTGACCTTGTTCTCCTTGGGCATACATTGCTTCTGTAGCAACTTTCCAAGCAGCGTTTACATTGTCAAGTCCTTTTTGAATTGCTTCTAAATCTTGATTTTGGTGTGCCATTCTCAATTCTGTCAAAGCAGCTTCGATTGCAACTTTATGATCATCAGCTAATTTATCACCAAGTTCTTTCAATTGACTTTCTGTTTGGAAAATCATACTGTCTGCCTCGTTTAATTTTTCAGCTTTCTCTCTAGCAACTCTATCGCTTTCTGCATTCATCTCAGCATCTTTCTTCATTCTTTCGATTTCTTCTGCAGTTAAACCAGATGAAGCTTCGATACGAATATCATGTGATTTACCAGTTCCTTTATCAGTTGCAGAAACTTTGATGATACCATTAGCATCAATATCAAAAGTAACTTCAATTTGAGGAACACCTCTTGGTGCTGGTGGAATACCGTCTAAATGGAAACGACCGATTGTTTTATTATCTGCAGCCATTGTTCTTTCACCTTGAATAACGTGAATTTCAACACTTGGTTGATTGTCAGCAGCTGTTGAGAATACTTGAGATTTTTTTGTTGGAATGGTAGTGTTAGACTCAATTAATTTAGTCATTACATTACCCATAGTTTCAATTCCTAATGATAAAGGTGTAACGTCTAATAACAATACATCTTTTACATCACCTGTTAAAACTCCACCTTGAATTGCCGCTCCAATAGCAACAACTTCATCAGGATTAACACCTTTTGATGCTTTTTTACCAAAGAATTTTTCAACTTGTTCTTGAATAACTGGAATTCTTGTAGAACCTCCAACCAAGATTACTTCGTCAATATCAGAAGTTGATAAACCTGCATCTTTTAATGCTTTAGCAACTGGTTCCATTGAACGTTTTACTAACGTTTCTGATAATTGCTCAAATTTAGCACGTGTTAATGTTTTAACTAAATGCTTTGGTCCTGAAGCCGTTGCAGTAACGTATGGTAAGTTAATTTCTGTTTGAGTTGAAGATGACAATTCAATTTTAGCTTTTTCAGCAGCTTCTTTCAAACGTTGCAAGGCCATTGGATCTTTTCTCAAATCAACACCTTCTTCGCTGTTGAATTCGTTTGCCATCCAATCAATAATAACTTGGTCAAAATCGTCTCCACCTAAGTGTGTATCTCCGTTTGTAGAAAGTACTTCAAAAACTCCGTCACCTAATTCAAGAACTGAGATATCAAAGGTACCACCACCTAAATCGTAAACTGCAATTTTTTGGTCAATTCCTTTTTTATCTAATCCATAAGCTAATGCAGCAGCAGTTGGCTCGTTGATGATACGCATTACTTTTAAACCTGCAATTTCACCAGCTTCTTTAGTAGCTTGACGTTGTGCATCGTTAAAGTATGCTGGAACAGTGATAACTGCTTCTGTAACTGTTTGACCTAAATAGTCTTCAGCTGTTTTTTTCATTTTTTGAAGTGTCATTGCTGACAATTCTTGTGGAGTGTAAAGTCTTCCGTCGATATCAACACGTGGTGTATCGTTATCTCCTTTAACTACTTTGTAAGCAACCGTTGAAGCTTCTTTAGCACTTTCACTATATTTATTACCCATAAAACGCTTTACAGACGCTATGGTTTTAGTAGGATTTGTTACTGCCTGTCTTTTTGCAGGATCACCTACTTTAATTTCGCCACCTTCTACAAATGCAATTACAGATGGTGTAGTTCTCTTTCCTTCTGCATTAGCAATTACAACTGGTTCTCCACCTTCCATAACTGACACGCAAGAATT
>NZ_JAIXTJ010000002.1 GCF_027483985.1 Flavobacterium sp. | reverse complement strand
CTTGCAAATAAAATACCACTCAACTGAGCCATATTAAATTTATTAGAAGGCTGTGTAGTTTCTTGCGAAGCTCCTGTTGGAACACCACCTACTACTCTAGTCACTCTAAATCTATAAGCAGTTACGTTTGGTATAGCTGTAGCCGATATAAACTGATTCATTGAAGTCAATGTACTACCACACTGAGCTCCAATAGTAGAAACTGGATTTGGTGTATTCAAGAAACAAGGCGCACCAAAGAAAGGTTGCCAAACGTTATTGTAACGTACAGCAATTTCAAACATATAACGAGAATTATAAGTAGTTCCAGGAACGTTGGCCAAAGAAATATTATTCACTGGTCTATCAATAATAATTGGAGCTGCAATAGGCGCATTAGTATTCATATCCACTTTAGTGATTTTGAATCTATATCCTTGAGCAAAATTAGTCCAGTTAGCAGTAACAGTTGAATACCAACCTGCTAATGTAGTACCACACGTTACTGATGGTAACGAACCAACAATTGGTGTACAACCACCAGGCAAACCAACATTATCAATAACTCCATTACAGTCATTATCAATTCCATCATAACATACATCAACCGCATTTGGATTGATAGCAGCATTAGCATCATTACAATCAGTTCCTAAAGCGACATAACCCATCGGTGCACCATTACACGACTGAACGCTTATAGTTGGATTTCCAAAACCATCGGCATCGGCATCAGCATAGTAAGTTGTTGAATTTTGTATACTTAAATTTAAAACCTCGGTAACGCAATTAGTGGTCGTACCTGTATAAAGTCCAGAGGTGGTATAGGTTTGACCATTATTTGCCCAAGTATACGAATCGCAAGCAGTAACTAAATTCACATTTTGAGTATTAGGAACAATGGTTACCGAAACGGAAGCCCTACTACTTTCACAAAGAACAGTGGATTGAGAAACATAATAAGTTCCAGTTGACAAAACATCGGTAGTACTTAATGGAGCACCACCAACCGCAGTAGCATACCATTTCAAATTACTTCCTACTGCCGTTAAATTAGCAACAGTTGCACCGAGGCAAAATGATTGATTAGTACTTGGAGTCACGTAAGTGGTGAACACCATATCCCAAGTTGGCTGAAAAGGACCAAAAATCCCTCCATTATAAGCGCCAGTAACATCTACTCCTAAAAAGGCAAATTGGATTGTTGGTGTGCTTAAAGCAAAAGTATACTGCTGTCCTTGTACAATAGAAATACCACTAAAATCATAAACTACGTTAGTAAATCCAAATGATGGTGGATACTCATAAGTTTGAGTGCCCAATAACAAACCATTTACTCCAACACCTTGATAAACATTTAAAGTTAAAATGGTACTTGAATTAGTTCCGCTTGGATTACCGTGCAAAATAGAAATGCTATCCAAACTTCCTGTTACACCTGCAGTAAAAGATTGATATTGAGACAACGAACCAGAAAAATTAGCAGAAACAGCATTACTTTGATCAAGCATCGTTTGATTTGGAGCAGCAGGAACAGGATTAATAGTCAAATTCAATCGTTCTGTAATACAATTAGTTGTAGTTCCATTGTAAATTCCTGATGCGGTATAAGTTTGATCATTATTTGCCCAAGTATAGGAACCACAAACACTTATTGTTGTAGTATTGAAGGAATTTGGTGTAAGAGTCACATTTACTGCCACTCTATTGGATGTGGCAACATCAGTAATACGCTTAACAGCATTATTTAGAAAATCAGCAACGACAATTTTACCATCGGCTTGCACAGCCAAAGCAAAGGGCTGATTAAATCCAGTACCTACTGTAACAATTCCTGAACCATCAGAATTCATTCGCTTTACCACACTATTATTAGAATCGGCAACTAAAATTTTACCATCAGCTTGAACAGCAATGCCCCACGGACGACTAAATCCACTACCCAAAATCTCAACATTTGTTCCATCAGCATTCATCCTTTTTACAACATTATTAAACGTTTCGGCTACCAAAATCTTACCATCAGCTTGAACTGCTATACCAGCTGGATTAACAAAACTTCCGCCTAAAGATACAATCCCACTGCCATCAGCATTCATCCTTTTAATAGCACCATTACCAAAATCGGCTACTAAAATTTTACCATCGGCTTGAACAACAACGCTTCTTGGTGCACTAAAACCAGTACCCAAAATTTCAATTCCAGTGCCATCGGCATTCATTCTTTTTATCAAACTATTCTCATAATCAGCAATCACAATTTTGCCATCTGCCTGAACCGCAACACCCCAAGGTCGATTAAAACCACTACCAAGAGTAGTAATAGCTGTACCATCACTATTCATTCTTTTAACGGCATTATTAAAACTATCCGCAATCAAAATTTTTCCATCACCTTGCACAGCAAGTCCACTTGGAAGCGTAAAACCACTTCCTAAGGTTTCAATAGATAAAGGCGAAGTTTGCTCAACATAATAAGTGCCAGTCGACAAAGAAGTTGTCGGAGTTAACGCTGAACCTCCGGTTGGTGTAGTATACCAAGCTGCTGTAGCACCTGTACTTGGCGTAGCAACTAATGTACTAACGGTTGGAGTACCACAAAAAGATTGACTAGATTCACTAATTTTTCTTACAGTAACAGGAACTCTACCAACACTTTCGCATCCAGAAACGGTTTGCGAAGCATAATAAGTAGACCCATTTACCAAACTTGTACTTGCAGGTAAAGCTGTTCCACCAGTAACCGCAGCATACCATTTTATGCCAGTTCCGGTAACAGATAAATTTGCTAAAGTACCTGAACCTGCATAAACCTGAGTAGCAAGAGCTGTTGGTGAACTTGGAACCAAAATCGAAACATTGACAGCCACACGGTTTGAACTTGTTGCTACTATAATGCGCTTTACAGAACCAGAACCTCCTGGATCAGCAACTAAAATATTGCCATCGTTCTGAACAAACACACTAAAAGGAGCAAAAAAACCTGTTCCCAAAACTTCAATTCCAGTGCCATCAGGTTGCATTCGTTTAACTAAACCATTGCCGTAATCAGCGATAACAATTTTTCCATCACTCTGAACCGCTATGCCAGCAGGTAAAAAAAAGCCGCTTCCCAAAGTAACGATTCCCGTTCCATCAGCATTCATTCTTTTTATAACATTATTAAGCTGATCTGCAATTATTATTTTACCATCAGATTGCACAGCAACACCACTCGGACCAGAGAATCCAGAACCCAAGGTTTCTATTCCTGTCCCATCGGCATTCATTCTTCTGATGCTATTAGTACCAGAACTAGCAACCACAATTTTCCCATCGCTTTGCACAGCAACAGAATAAGGACTTGAAAAACCAGACCCTACAGAAACACCACCCGTACCGTCAGAATTAGTTCTGATAATTGAATTGGCACCCAAATTTGCTATTAATATCTTAGAATCACTCTGTACTGCAATACCAAAAGGAGTAGTTAAACCACTTAATAAGGTCGCAAAACCAGTTCCATCAAAATTCATTCTTCTAACGGTGTTTTGCACATAGCTAGTGGTCAAAATACTTCCATCGTTTTGCACAGTAACTCCAGCAACACCACTGTAACCACTTTGTAAGGTAGTAACTGAGGTTGGAAAGGATTGTTCGACATAATAGGTTCCAGTCGACAAAGTAGTCGCTGCAGTTAAAGGTGAACCACCTGTTGGAGTGGAATACCAAGTAGGTACTGCACCGCTACTCGGTGTAGCAACTAAATTACTCACGGTTGGAGTACCACAAAAAGTTTGAGTAGATTCACTAATTTTTCTAGCGGTAACGGGAACTCTAGCGGTGCTTTCAACTCCAGAAATTGTTTGAGAAGCATAATAAGTCGTACCGTCAACAAGACTTGTTGAAGGAGATAAAAGTAAGCCTCCACTGGCTAAAGTATACCATTTTATAGAGGTACCGGTAACAATTAAATTAGCGAGAGTGGATGATCCTGCATAAACTTGAATCGCAGTTGCAGTTGGCGGATTTAAATTATTTACAGTACAACTACCCAAAGCTACCGGAATAGTAGAACTATTAGCATTGCCCGTTCCAAAGACAGCACCAGCTAAATTAGAACCCCAAACGTTTAATCCAGTAGCATCGTTAAAAGCTAAAGTGTAAGTAAATCCTGCAATGACTTTGCTCCAGTTAGTTTCTGTCCCAATTTGTAGAGGCACATTACTTTGTGTTGTAGTTCCATTTCCATAATTTCCATAAATATTTCTACCCCAAGCCCATAAGGTGCCATTAGACTTTAAGGCCATAGTGTGTTCAACACCTACCGAAATAGATTTCCAATCGGTTGCTGTTCCAATTTGTGTTGGCAAAAAAGTATTTGTTGTTGTATTAATTCCAAGTTCTCCTGAAAAATTTTTACCCCAAGCCCAAATCGTTCCATTAGCTCTTTTAGCTACTGCATGTCCGTAAGTAAAATTAATATCAATCCAAGTAGTATTGGTTCCTATTTGTTGCGGAACTCCTATACTGGTAATAGCGCTTCCCAATCCTAATTGTCCATTGTTCCCTTTTCCAAAACTCCAAAGCGTACCATTTGATTTTAAAGCTATGGTCTGTTCTAACCCAGCACAAACTTTGATCCAATTGGTATCCGTTCCTATTTGAATTGGAAGGCTAGATGCGGAAAAAGTACCGTTCCCCAATTGCCCTTCGGAACCTCGTCCCCAAGCCCAAAGGGTTCCATTAGATTTAAGCGCCAAAGTAAACGAACCACCTTGAGTACACTCAATCCAATTCGTATCAGTTCCAACTTGTATAGGCACAGTACTAGCTAAGGTAGTTCCATTACCCAATTGACCCGATTCATTAGCGCCCCAAGTCCATAAGGTACCATTCGTTTTAATGGCAACGGAATTGTAATATCCAGTTTCAATTTTTGACCAATCGCTAGCGGTTCCAATTTGTACTGGCACGGTTCTATCGGTTGTGGAACCATCACCCAACTGACCTAATTGATTCCTTCCCCAAGCCCACAAAGTTCCATTATCCTTAATTCCTATAGTATAAGAGTTTTGCGAAGCAGAAACTTCCTTCCAACATTGTGCATTTGTTAAAGTAACACACAAAACAAACAATAAAAATAATAATCTTCTTTTCATAATTTATATCTGATTGATTTACAAACAAAAATAAACTTGTAGTATTCATTCTACAAAAAATTGTTGAGTATGACGTTTTTTTGTAGGAGTTTGACAAAAAATTGCAAAAAAAGCAGACGAACTACAACATTTTTTTTGGAATAAAAGTCTTACTAATAAATCCTTTTAGTATGTTTGTCATTGAAAACATGATAGATATAAAAAAAATAATACTTTTTTTACTGATGGTAATGGTTGGCTCAACACATGCTACTAATCCATTAGAGTCCTACATCAACAATATCAAATACTACCGTTATACCAAACATCTAGATTCTACGAAGTTGTACTTCAAGAAAGCGCTCGCCGAAGCAATAAAGCAAAAGGATTCGGTAAACCTATTTTACGCTTATAAATATCTTGGCGATGGATACGAACACCATCAAAAGTTAGATTCCACATTATTGATGTATGCTAATTGTAAAAAGTACATTCGTAAAGATAATTATGCACGACAGGCATTTTTATTATGTGATATGGCTTATACTTATGACTTGCTTCATGACTATGAAAAAGCAACACAATTGACGTTGATGGCCGAAAAAATGGCTGAAAAATCTGGTAGTAAAACACAGATAGGCGCTATCGCAATTAGTATAGCAGAAGGATATTCAAATTTAAAAATGAATAAACAAGCAGAGCAATACTTTAAAAAATCAATTCAAATTGGAGAGGCTGCCAACCTACAACAATTACTAGATCAAGCGTATAGATTTTATGGCATCCATTTGTTAAAAAACAAAAAACTTGAAGAGGCGTACAAAAACTTCAAATTAGGATATAAATCTGCGGTAGTAAATAAAGATTCTATATCAATGGCTTATTCGTGGCGCTATTTGTCAGAATATTTCTGGTATAAAAAACAAATAGATAGCAGTTTCCTTTTAGCAAAAAAAGCAGAAAAAATATGGGAACGCCGAGCAGAAAATAGAGACTTATCGGATATTTGCTTACAACAAGGTTCGTATTATTTAGAACTAAACAGATTAGCCGAAGCTGAAAAATATTTAAAAAAAGCAGAACTACACGCACTCGATGATTTATACTTTAATGAACAACTATATACAGATCTCGCTAATTTATATTTCAAAAAAAACAATTTGAAAGAAGCATTTGAATATTTATCTAAAGCCAAAAACTGCATAAAGCAAATCAATGAAGAGGAAAACAAATCACGAGTAACAAGTTGGAGACTAAAATTTGAAACCGATAAAAAAGAAGCTTTAATTCAAAAAACATTAAAAGACAAAGCACTAGCTACTGAAAACACTAGAAAAAAAACAGAATTAGCACAAACCGTATCTATTTTTTTAATCTTTACTATAATTTCACTTTCAATAATCATAGTGTTCTATCTTAAAAGTAAGAAAAACAACAAATTGTTAAAAAAATCAAATGATGCACTAGAAAAATTAGCACATCAAAAAAGAATCTTACTGAAGGAAATCCACCACAGGGTAAAAAACAACCTAACCACTTTAAACAGCTTATTGTTTCTACAGGCCAAAGCCACAAAGAACATGGAAACAAAAGCAACTTTAGAAGAATGCCAAACCCGAATCGAATCGATGGCACTGATTCACCAAAACCTTTACAATGAAGGAGAAAGTGATAAAGTAAACTTCAATAAATTCATTGAAGAATTATTCGAATCCATCAACCAGAGTTATGCAATTAAAAACAAAAGTATTGCAATCGAACTGGACCAAAACGATAGTAGTATCGATGTTTCACTGGCCATTCCACTGGGCATAATTTTAAACGAATTGGTAACGAACTCCTTCAAATATGCATTTTCTGATACGGAACAAGGTAAAATTAATATTACCGTTAACCAAAATAAAAACAAACTAGTTATCGACTATTACGACAACGGAAAAGGCTTGACCAAGGATTTCGATTCCGAACACGACGGTTTTGGCTTTAAATTAATCAAAATACTTACCCAACAAATTAATGGTTGGATTCAGTACCAATTTAGTGATAACAAATCACGTTTTACCATTACCATAAATGACATCAACTAATTTAAATATCTTAATCATTGAAGACGAATTACTTATTGCAGAAATGCTCAAGGAAATTCTATTGGAACTTGGCTATCAGGTTGTCGCTATCGCAAAAAACTACCAAACAGCAATTCAAAAACTAGAAGCGCAACCCGAAATAAACTTTGCATTCATCGATATCAATTTGAATGCACCAAAAAACGGCCTGGACATAGCGGACACCATCAACCTTATGGGTAAAAAAATCCCTTTCATTTTTTTAACCTCTTACTCCGACACCAAAACGGTTCAAGAAGCAATAACAAAAAAACCACAATCGTATATCGTCAAACCCTTCTCAAAATCGGATCTTTTCATCACTTTAGAAATATACAAATCAAAAGAACTCAGTTTAAATCGTTCAGTAGAAATAAAAGACGGCTCTGACACCATAAAAATCAAACACGACGATATACTCTGGATCAAATCCGAAAACATCTACGTCGAAATCAAAACGAAATCCAAAACGTTCATTCAAAGAAATAGCCTAGACCGTTTTTTAGAAAAAATAAACGACGATAACTTTATAAAAATACACCGCTCCTACATCATCAACCTAAAACAAATTAATGCGGTAAACAAACAATTTGTCTGCATCAATGACCAAAAAATCCCCATCTCAAGAAGCCACTACGACAAGTTAATCGAAAAATTTTCAGAACAAAACTAAATAGGTAATGAAAAGGTAATAAGTAAGTAGTACGAAATAAAACCAAAAACCAAACCTACCAAAGAACGAGTTCAACTGAAAACCTACTACCAACAACCTACAACCTACAACCTACAACCTACAACCTACAACCTACAACCTCAAAACACCTAGCTTCACGCCACCGTCACTTCGAGTGATTTTAGTAAAACTGCGACAGCGGTTTTACTAAAATATTATCGAGAACCCAGGAACAACTAACATTACTGCACCAAAGTTCTCGATACATTTTTTAAAAAATAGCTAATCGCTATTTTCTAAAAAACGCTCGAAATGACGACAGTAGTAAATTGATAAAATCAACAACCTTCAAACAAAAACTGACAACTGACAACCCAAAACCTACAACCTACAACCCACAACCCACAACCTACAACCCACAACTTACAACCCACAACCGAAACTGACAACTGCTTACTGAGTCTGCCGAAGTGCGCAACCCACAACCTACAACCTACAACCTACAACCCACAACCTACAACCTACAACCTCAAAACACCTAGCTTCACGCCACCGTCACTTCGAGTGATTTTAGCAAAACTGAGACAGCGGTTTTACTAAAATTTTATCGAGAACCTAGGAACTACTGCCATCACTGCATCAAAGTTCTCGATACATTTTTTAAAAAATAGCTAATCGCAATTTTCAAAAAAACACTCGAAGTGACGACAACAGTAAATTCATAAAATCAACAACCTTTAAACAAAAACTGACAACTGACAACCGAAAACCCAAAACCCAAAACCCAAAACCCAAAACCTACAACTTACAACCTACAACCCACAACCGAAAACTGACAACTGAAAACCGAGCCTGCCGAAGTAAAAAAAAGCCCTTCCGTTTCCGAAAGAGCTTTAATATCTCGAGTCCAAAGGACAAGTTAAACTAACAACTGACAACTGACAACTGTCAACTGAAAACCGACAACTAAAAAACTATCGTTTAACAACACGAAGCGTCTTAACATTCACCTCCTGAGCCACAACAACGTTATAAACCCCAGAAGGATACTGCTGTCCTAATTCAAATTCTTGAACATCAGAAGCATTGATCATTCTATCCTCTACCAGTTTTCCTAGCATATCATAAACTCTAACTTGAATACTAGCTTCGCTGTTAGTTTTTACATCAAGTTTAAAGTTAGTAGCAAATGGGTTTGGATAAGCCATTGCCTCAAAAGAGTTTGCTACTTCTAATTGTATATCTTCACTTATGAATCTAGCTTGCATCGGAGTTCTAAACGAACAAACAGCTCCATAAGGACCAAAATCTGGCTCATTTGGCAATTTTACAGCAACTTGCACTGAATAAAGAGCACCGTTAGCTACCAATCCCGAAAAATTATTTAACCTAAATCTATTATTAACAGTTTCATAAACAACATCATAACCCACAGAATTATATACTCTAAAACGGTACTGAGTCGCACCTGCAACACCAGTTGCAATAAGCAATTCAGTGTTACTTTGCACTTGATAATTGGCGCATTGAACACCGTTCATTTGAGTAACAGGATGAGCTGGAGTAGTAATTTCACAAGGCGCATTGTATGGCAAGAACGTACCATCAGTATTTCTTAACGAAACCTCTACTCTATAAGTACTAGCAAATAAAATACCGCTCAACTGAGTCATATTAAATTTGTTAGAAGACAAAGTAATTTCCTGAGCTGTTCCAGTCGGCACACCACCTACTACTCTAGTCACTCTAAATCTATAAGCTGTAACGTTTGGTATAGCAGTAGCCGAAATAAACTGGTTCATAGTTGTCAAAGTACTACCACACTGAGCACCAATAGTCGACACTGGATTAGGTGTGTTCAAGAAGCAAGGAGCACCAAAGAACGGCTGCCAAATGTTATTGAAACGTACAGCAATTTCAAACATATAGCGAGAGTTATAAGTAGTTCCCGGAACATTTGCTAACGAAATATTATTAGTTGGTCTATCAATAATAATTGGAGCTGCAAGTGGAGCGTTCGTATTCAAATCAACCTTGGTGATTTTAAATCTATAACCTTGAGCAAAGTTAGTCCAGTTAGCAGTAACGGTTGAATACCAACCAGCCAATGTAGTACCACAAGTTCCTGTAGGAAGTGTACTCGTAATTGGTGTACAACCACCAGGCAAACCAACATTATCAATTATACCATTACAATCATTATCGATACCATCATAACAAACATCAACCGCATTTGGGTTAATCGCAGCATTAGCATCATTACAATCAGTTCCTAAAGCGACATAACCTATCGGTGCACCATTACAAGACTGAACAGTAACAGAAGGATTTCCAAAACCATCGCTATCTGCATCTGCATAATAGGTGATTGAGTTTAGAACTGTTAAATTTAACACTTCAGTGACACAATTAGTAGTAGTACCAATATAGACTCCAGACTGGGTATAAGTTTGTCCTGTATTTGACCAAGTATATGACCCACAATTAATAATGGTTGAGTTTGTTATGGAACTTGGAACAATAGTCAAATTCAATAATTCAGTAACACAGTTGGTAGTGATTCCTGTGTAAAGACCCGACTGTGCATAAGTTTGACCAGTATTCGACCAAGTGTACGAATCACATGCAAAAACATCACTAACAACAGTTCTAGAAATTTGTAAAATTACTTGAGACGCATCAGTGGTGGTGGTAAGTGTACCGCTATTACCAACTAAATCCAAAAAAGAGATGGAATAAGCAACAGCAGCACCGTCGTTTACACAATCAGATGCAGAAATTGGAGCACTAACGGCTGTCCAAGTAGTACCAGAACCAGTTACAGTTGCAGGGCTACCGTTAATATTTACGGTCGGATTAGCCTGCAAATTTTCGGAACTACTAAAAGTTAACGTAATAACATCGCCAACGGCGGCAATCGCAGGATTAGTATTATTTGAAGATATAGACGCACTGGTTAACACTGGAGCAACCGTATCAATAAGTACAGTAGAGCCATTTGTAGTTGAAGTTATATTTGCAACATTTCCAGCCAAATCAGATAAGAAAATACGGAAGATAGCTACGCCATTAGATTCATTATTTACAACTGGTCGAACAGCAGTCCAAAAAGTACCTCCACCTGACATAAGTGTTGGAATATTATTAATCGTAACAATGGGTGTACCTAACAACGGTTCAGTAGTTGTAAAGTTCAGGGAAATAAAATCGTTAAATCTAGCCAAAGTGGGAGTAAATACATTATTCGATTGTATAGTATTAGAGACAACAGACGGAGCAACGGTATCTACCATCACGGAACCACTGGTAGTTGTAGTCCTAGTAGCACTGCAGCCTGAAGCAATCTGATAAAAAATATATAGTGATACTGGTCCGTTCGGAAGAGTGGATGCTGCTGCCGAAGCTGTCCAATTCGTACCACTACCAGAAACGCTTGCAGGTACTCCAGAAAAAGTAACGGTCGGTGCACCACTTGGCACTTCCGAAGTTATAAAGGTTAAAACAACAAAATTAGAACCTCCTGCTCTAGATGGATTTGCATTGTTTGATACCAGATTTGCAATGGGAATGGAAGGAAAACCAACCCTAAAAGTAGCTCTATAATTAGCGCCACCATTACTAGCAAACTGAGTTCCCGAGCAGGTAGTGGACTGATCAGAATATACTTCTAATTCATAAGTACCTTGATTAAGACCTTCAAGTAAATTAACGTTATAGGAAGTTGAACTCCAGCGTTGGTCTTTCCCACCACAACCATTATTAAAATCAGATGAAAATCCTATGTTGTTAGAAACGAAAGAGCCTGATGGATTTCCCACAGGATAAATACGATAATAAATACGAGTACTAGTAATATCACAGCCGCCGCATTTAAAATTGTTGTGTTCTGCTCCTTTGAAAACAAGACCACTTGAGCCTTGACAAAAGGTCCCTAATGAACGACCATTGAAATCAGGATTACCAGTTGTGGCCTGCAAATCATAATAGGTATCCGAACCACCATTTAACGACAAGACAATAAAAGTACTGTTAAATCCAGCATTTTGAGAGAACGCTACAAATGAGAAAAGCAGTAAATTAAATAAAAACAGACCCGATTTAATTTTTTGTAATTGTTTTTTCATAATAATTTTTTAAAGAATAATAAATAAACAACTTGAGGCAAGGTAAAATTAGTAAAAAAAACAAAACATAATAAATATACCACAAACTAAAACGTTTTCGTGTTAACAAATAATTGCTTTTTTTATAAAAATAATACGAATTGTTATTCTATTTCTCAGAAACTAATAAAAACAAACAACTGACCACCAGTCACTGAGCTTACCGAAGTAAAAGAAAGCCCTTCCGTTTCCAAAAGAGCCTTTTAACCTCGAGTCCAAAGGACGAGTTAAACTAACAACTGATCACTGAAAACTGAACACTGACAACTGACAACCAACAATTAACAACCAACAATAAACAACAAACAACAAAACATCTCGCTTCACGCCACCGTCACTTCGAGTGATTTTAGTAAAACTGCGACAGCGGTTTTACTAAAATTTTATCGAGAACCCAGGAACTACTGCCATCACTGCTTCAAAGTTCTCGATACATTTTTTAAAAAATAGCTAATCGCAATTTTCTAAAAAACACTCGAAGTGACGACAGTAGTAAATTGATAAAATCAACAACCTTCAAACAAAAACTGACAACTGACAACCCAAAACCCACAACCTACAACCTACAACCCACAACCTACAACTGTCAACTGACAACTGAAAACCGAGCCTGCCGAAGTAAAAAAAAGCCCTTCCGTTTCCGAAAGAGCTTTTACATCTCGAGTCCAAAGGACGAGTTAAACTAACAACTGACAACTGTCAACTGAAAACCGACAACTAAAAAACTATCGTTTAACAACACGCAAAGTCTTAACACTCGCCTCCTGAGCCACAACAACGTTATAAACCCCAGAAGGATACTGCTGTCCTAATTCAAATTCTTGAACATCAGTTGCATTAATCATTCTATCTTCTACAAGTTTTCCTAGCATATCATAAACTCTAACTTGAATACTAGCTTCGCTGTTAGTTTTAATATCCAACTTGAAGTTGGCTGCAAATGGGTTTGGATAAGCAATAGCTTCAAAAGTGTTTGCTACTTCTAATTGTATATCTTCACTTATGAATCTAGCTTGCATCGGAGTTCTAAACGAACACGTTTTGCTAAACGGACCAAAGTCAGGCTCGCTTGGTAATTTAACCGCAACTTGAACAGAATAAACTTCACCATTCGGAATTAATCCAGGGAAATTATTTAAGGTGAAACGGTTAACCGTATTATCAAAGAACGTATCATAACCTGCTCCATCATAAACTCTGAATCGGTATTGAGTCGCTCCAGCAACACCATCAGCAAT
>NZ_JAIXTJ010000007.1 GCF_027483985.1 Flavobacterium sp. | reverse complement strand
TTCAGCTTTAATACCTGTAGCGTGAACGAAAATGTCTTTTCCATTTTCATCATCTGTAATGAATCCGTAACCTTTTGATTCATTGAAAAATTTAACTGTACCTGTGCGCATTTTGTAATATAAAAAAATTAATAATGGTCAAAGATATACTTATTTATGACATAGCAAACAAAAAACGTAGAAATATTTGAAAAATTTACAATAATTTAAAATTATAATTGAATGATTTTCAGTGTAATATTTGAAAAATTCTAAATTTTGCAATAAAAAAGCAACTATTTATAGATTTTTAAATAGTTGCTTTTAGAATATTTGAGAATTTGATAGAAATTACTTTAAATCAAGTTTTATGTGTAATTCATTTAATTGTGTTTCATCAATCAACGATGGCGCATCAATCATAACATCTCTACCAGAGTTGTTTTTTGGGAAAGCAATAAAGTCGCGTATAGTTTCTTGTCCGCCAAGAATTGCCACTAATCGGTCTAAACCAAAAGCCAATCCGCCGTGTGGTGGCGCACCAAATTGGAACGCATCCATCAAGAATCCGAATTGATTACGAGCTTCTTCTTCTGTAAATCCTAAATATTTGAACATTAACTGTTGTGTCGCTTTATCGTGAATTCTGATAGAACCGCCACCAATTTCGTTTCCGTTAAGAACCATATCGTAAGCATTGGCGCGAACTTTACCAGGATTTGTTGCCAATAATTCCATATCTTCAGGTTTTGGCGAAGTAAACGGATGGTGCATTGCGTGCCATCTTCCAGATTCTTCATCCAATTCTAGCAATGGAAAGTCAACAACCCAAAGAGGAGCAAACTCCGCAGGATTTCTTAATCCTAATCGCGTAGCTAATTCCATTCTTAAAGCAGAAAGTTGCGTACGAGTTTTATCAGCTGGACCAGAAAGCACAAAAATCATATCACCAGCTTTTGCACCAGTAATTTGCGCCCATTTTGCTAAATCTTCTTGGTCGTAGAATTTATCTACCGATGATTTGTAAGTTCCATCAGCTTCACATTTTACATAAACCATTCCAGAAGCGCCAATTTGTGGACGTTTAACCCAGTCAATTAAAGCATCGATTTCTTTACGAGTATATGCTGCGCAATTTGGAGCTGCAATACCAACAACCAATTCTGCTGCATTGAAAACTGGAAATTCTTTGTGTTGTGCTACTTCGTTTAACTCACCAAATTTCATGTCAAAACGAATATCTGGTTTGTCGTTACCGTAGGTTTTCATTGCATAATCGTAGGTAATTCTTGGGAATTTCTCTACTTCAATACCTTTAATTTCTTTTAGTAAATGACGTGTTAGTCCTTCAAAAACATTCAAGATATCTTCTTGTTCCACAAAAGCCATTTCGCAATCGATTTGTGTAAACTCAGGTTGTCTATCGGCACGTAAATCTTCGTCACGGAAACATTTTACAATTTGAAAATACTTATCCATTCCGCCCACCATCAATAATTGTTTGAATGTTTGTGGTGATTGTGGTAAAGCATAAAACTGACCTTCGTTCATACGGCTAGGCACAACAAAATCTCTTGCGCCTTCGGGAGTTGATTTAATTAAATAAGGTGTTTCTACTTCACAGAAATCTAAATCAGAAAGGTATTTACGGACTTCCATTGCTACTTTGTGACGGAAAAGCAAACTGTTTTTTACTGGATTTCTTCTGATATCCAAGTAACGGTATTTCATTCGGATGTCTTCACCACCATCGGTGTCATCTTCAATTGTGAATGGAGGAGTTAAAGCAGCGTTTAAAATTGTCATTTCTTTTACTAGAATTTCAATTTCACCCGTTGCGATATTTTTATTTTTAGCTTCACGCTCAATTACAGTACCTTTTATTTGAACTACAAATTCTCTACCCAATGTTTTAGCCAATTCAAAAACTGATTTTTCTGATCGACTTTCGTCAAATAACAATTGCGTAATTCCATAACGGTCGCGCAAATCAACCCAATTCATAAATCCTTTGTCTCTTGATTTTTGTACCCAACCAGCAAGTGTAACTTCTTGATTGATATGTGAGGCGTTTAGTTCACCACAATTATGACTTCTATACATTTGGAATAAATTTTATTACATTCAATTTGACTCTTGGTCTTCAGTGCAAAAGTAAAAAACTTCGACCGAAATAAATACTAAATATTTTCATAATGATTATTTGCTGCTAAATAAATTTAATTACATTTGGTTTTCTATAAATTAAATAGTGATCATATGAAAAAATTAGGATTGTTTTTGTTTGCTTTTGTGATTTCTAATGTTGGAATTGCGCAAGAAACTTTATTGAAGTTTGAAGCCGATGTTACCAATAGAAATGGCGATATTCTTTTTATTAAAAATAATAGAATTATTGTAAAAGAAATCAAAGTGCAAGGCGATGGACACTTTAGCGCATCGTTTGATATTAAAGAAGGAATGTATCAATTGTATGATGGTGCAGAATATTCAGAATTGTTTTTAAAGAATGGTTATGATTTAAAAATGAAATTGGATGCTAAAAATTTTGATAATTCGATAACTTATTCAGGAATTGGTGCGAAGGAGAACAATTATTTAGCACAAAAAATTCGTACGCAAAGTAGTTCTGATGTTGAAAGCTTTTTCGAATTGCCAACAATGGAAGAGTTTGCTGCAAAAATGACCGAAAAGCAAAATGCAGATATTGCCAAATTAGATGCTGAAAAATTGGATGCTGGTTTCGTGGCTCTACAAAAGAAAGCGATGCAAGCTGAAATGCTAGAAATGAAAATGTATTTTGCCGAAAAGTTGAAGCAAAAGAAATTAAACAATACACAAGCTCCGTCTTTTGATTATGAAAATCACGCAGGAGGAAAAACGAAGTTAGAAGACTTAAGAGGAAAATATGTTTACATTGATGTGTGGGCAACTTGGTGCGGACCTTGTCGTGCTGAAATTCCATCTTTGCAAAAAATTGAGGCTAAGTATCACGACAAAAAAATTGCTTTTGTAAGTATTTCTGTTGATGAACAAAAAGATTATGAAAAGTGGAAAAAGTTTGTAGTAGAAAAACAACTTGGCGGAATTCAATTGTATGCTGATAAAAACTGGATGTCTGATTTTATTAAAGCATTTGGAATTAATTCTATTCCAAGATTTATATTGATTGATCCAACAGGAAAAGTTGTAAATGCTGATGCTGATCGACCATCAAATCCTAAATTGCAAGAGCAACTTGATGCCTTGTTGAAATAGTATTTTATTTATATATAACAAAAAAAGCTCCGAATTTATTTCGGAGCTTTTTTATTTAACCAACTATTTATTATTCTTCAGTAGCTAATCTTCTTGATTCTCTTCTGTCTCTTAATTTATATTTTACTCTTTTAACTAAGTAAAACATTACTGGAACCATAACAAGTGTTAGCACAGTTGCATAAGTTAATCCGAAGATGATTGTCCAAGCTAATGGACCCCAAAATATTACGTTATCTCCACCAATAAATAAGTGTGGATTTAAATCTGTAATTAATCCGAAGAAGTCAAAGTTCAATCCGATGGCTAATGGAATTAATCCAAGAACCGCTGTTAAAGCTGTTAATAATACCGGACGTAAACGTGATTTTCCTGATTCGATAATTACTTCTTTAATATCTTCTAATGATAAATCATCGTGACTTTGCAACTTGTTATCAGCTACTTTTTTGTCTAATAAAAGTACAAAGAAGTCCATTAATACAATTCCGTTTTTCACCACAATTCCGGCTAGCGAAATAATTCCCATCATCGTCATTAAGATTACGAAATCCATATTGGCAATTACGTAACCATAGAACACACCACTAAAACTCAATATAACAGTAAATAAGATCACCATAGTTTTAGAAACGGAGTTAAACTGTAATACAATAATGATTGTAATTCCCGCTAATGCTAAAAATAAAGCATATAATAAGAAACTTTGATTTTTTCCTTGTTCTTCTTGAACTCCAGAGAAAGAATAAGTTACTGTTTTAGGAAGCTTGTAGCCATTTAATTCCGTTTGGATTTGTTTTGTTATTTCGTCACCATTATAACCTGTCAAGACATTAGAATAAACCGTCATAATACGCTTTTGATTCTTTCTCTTGATTTGGTTATAAGTGGTAGTTTTCTCTGTTTGAGACACGGCAGAAATTGGCACTTGCATCATTTGACCATTATTTTGATTACGGAAAGTCAACGATTGATTGAACAATACATTTTCATTCTTACGTTGGTCATCTTGCATTCGCATTGTGATGTTATAATCGTCATCACCTTCCTTATAGGTAGAGATTTCTTGACCGTAAACTGATCTACGCAAATTGAAACCTAATTGACCTGTTGAAACACCTAAACTTCCGGCGCTTACACGATCAACTTTTACTTCAAGTTCTGGACTTTCTTTGTTAACATCAACACTCAAACGCTCAATACCTGGAATGTTTTTAGAATTAATAAATGCAATCATTTTATCTGCCTCTTTCAACATTTCTTCATAGTCAATACCCGTTAATTGGATACTAATTGGATAACCAGCTGGCGGACCATTTGAATCTTTTTCTACAGTTACGGTTGCACCTGCAATACCTTTAACTTTAGCTCTAATTTCTTCTAGAACATCGGCTGTGTTGATTCCTTTTCTAAATTTAAATTCAGAGAAGTTTACAGTTACTTTTCCTTTATAAGGTGTTTCTGATGCTGAACCTGCGTCAACATTAGGGTTTCCTGCGCCAACTCCAACTTGAGAAACAATAGATTCTGCCAGATAATTTTCTTTAGTTCCTTCTTCAACATATTTGCTTAAAATACCAATTACTTGTTTTTCTACAAACAAAGTAGCTTTGTTGGTTTTAGCAATATCGGTTCCTTGTGGATATTCGATATAAGTAATTACTTGATTTGGAATATTATCTGGGAAGAACAATACTTTTCTAGGGAAAATTCCAAGCAAGATAAAAGAGAAAAATAATAAACCAATAATTCCTACTAAAGCAAACCAAGCTCTTTTACCGGTTAAAATTTTAGCTAAGAAATTCTTGTATTTATCTTCCATTTTAGGGAAGAAATTGTATTGAAAATCTTGAGTCCATTGGTATAATTTTAATTTATACAGCCACATTAATCCTAATGAAATTAAGGCTAAATGTCCTATGGCACGCGATAGTTTTGAATCATAAATATTTCCGATAAGGACAAAAACCACTGCGATTACTGTAAAAATAATGCTATATAATTTAGCAGATTTTTTAGACACATTTTTATCAGTAGTATCCATAGATCCACCAGTCATCGCTGCATTTACAACCATTGCCACAAATAATGAAGCGGTTAGTGTAACGGTCAATGTAATTGGGAAATACTTCATGAATTTACCCATTGTTCCAGGCCATAAAAGAAACGGTAAAAAGGCCATTAAAGTGGTTGCTGTCGAAGAGATTACTGGCCAAGCAATTTCACCAATACCAATTTTAGAAGCAGTAACTCTATCCATTCCTTTTTGCATGTTTGCAAATACGTTGTCAACCACCACAATTCCGTCGTCAACTAGCATTCCTAATCCCATTACTAGACCAAAAAGAACCATAGTGTTTAGTGTCAAACCAAACATTGAAAGAATACTAAACGCCATTAACATAGATAATGGAATTGCAGCACCAACAAAGAGTGAGTTTCTTAATCCCATAGTGAACATCAAGACAATCATTACCAGCACAATACCAAAAATAATGTGGTTAGAAAGTTCGTCAACTTGGTGTTCAACTCTAGACGACTGATCGTTTGAAAGTTGTAAATCAAGGTTAGAAGGCAAATAAGATACTTTTGCTTTTTCTAATTTTTCTTTTACTTGCTCAATAGCCGAAATCATGTTTTGATTGGAACGCTTTTTTACATTAAGCATTACCACCTCAGTTCCTGATTCACGTGCGTAGGTAGTTTTTTCTTTTTCTTTGAAACTAACCGTGGCAATATCTTTTAGATAGACTGCGCCACCATAAGATTTAATGATAATGTTTTCTAATTCTTTAGGATCTTTAATTTCTCCTACAATTCTGATGTTGTTTCTAGAACCTTGCGAAATTAGATTTCCTCCAGATAGCGTCATGTTTTCATACTTCACAGCATTTTGAATTTCATCAAAAGAAACTTGAGCTGCGGTCATTTTGAAAATATCTACTGCAATTTCAACTTCTTTGTCGTCTACACCTAAGATGTCTACTTTTTTTACTTCAGGAATTTCTTCGATATCGTCTTGAAGTAATTCACCATATTTTTTTAGTTGTTGCGTAGTATAATTTCCTTTTAAGTTAATGTTCAAAATAGGCACTTCTTCCGAAATATTTAATTCGAAAACGTTTGGCTCTACTTTACTACCATTGTCAAGATTTGGCCAATCTGTATCAGCTTTAACTAGATCGGTTTTATCTTTGACTTTAGTTTTAGCTTCTTCAATTCCAATTTTATCACTGAACTCAACGATAATCATTCCATAATCTTGAAAGGAACTAGAAGTGATTTTTTCAACGCCAGAGATGTTTTTAAATTCCTTTTCAAGCGGTTTGATTACCAATTTTTCAACATCTTCAGCAGAGTTTCCGGGGAAAACAGAAGAAATATAAACTTTGTTTTCAATGATTTCAGGGAAATCTTCACGTGGCATCGTAATATAGGCAATTACACCCGTTATTACGATTAATAAGGTCAAGATATAAACTGTGACGCGATTGTCAACAGCCCAACTTGATATACTGAATTCTTTATTTGTGTGACTCATAAATTTTAGTTTAGGAGTTTAAGAGTTTAAGAGTTTAGAAGGAACTTTTAACCTTATAAACCTTTAAACTTTTAAACTTTTTTTTAGAAATTTAATTTCATTCCTTCAGAAATCGTGTTTATACCTTCAGTAACAATGATATCATTTGCAGATAATCCGCTTAGAATTTCAGTTACATTATTAGACGATTTTCCTGTTTTAACAAGTACTTTTTTGGCAGTTCCTGTTTTACCATTGGCATTGGTAACTGTGAAAACAAATTTGTTTTTCTCACCATCTTCTTGAACAACATTGGTTGGTACAACAATCGCATTTTTAGTTGAATAATCGATTATTTTTAGTTTAGCCACTTGATTTGGGCGCAATAAATTTTCAGGATTTGGCACACTTACTTCAATACCGAAACTTCTGTTGTTTGGGTTCAAGTAATTACCAACTTGACGAACTTTACCTTTGTAAGTTTTCCCTAAAGACGTTAAGAACACATCTACTTCTGTACCTACTTTAAGTTTCCCGATATAAGTTTCAGGAACTGATGTTGACACATACATGTTTCCTAAATTTATGATTCGCATTAAACCTTGTGCGCTTGGAGAAACCACTTGGCCTTTTTCAACAAAAACTTCATCAATAGTTCCGCTAAATGGTGCACGAATTAAAGTTTTAGCTACTTGCGAACGCATTTGAGCCACACCTTTTTGAGCTGAAATCATTTGAGTTTGAGCTTGAAGAAATTGAATTTCAGAACCAATTTTTTTATCCCAAAGATTTTTTTGTCTTTCAAAAGTGGTTTTTGCTAAGGCATATTGATTTTCTAAACTTGCTAATTGTTGGCTCATTCCGGCATCATCTACTCGTCCTAGAATTTGTCCTTTAGAAACTCTTTGACCTGCTTTAACGGTTAACGAAGTTAGGTTTCCGCTAAATTCGGGTTGTACTAAAATGTTTTCTTTAGTATCTACATTTCCTTGAATTTCTAAGTAGTGGTTAAATGTAGTATCTTTAATGGTTAAAACCGAAACCAAAGCTTCTTCTGTTTTAACATCTAAAGTTGCTAGTGCTGCTTCAATTTTTGCAATATCAGCTTGCAATGCGCTTTTCTTGGTTTGAAGTTCTTTAACGTTTTTTGATTCAATTAATTGATCAACTGATTGATTGTTTTCTTTTCCACCACACGAGAATAGTAGTATTGAAAATGCTGATAGTATTAGTATTTTTTTCATTATATATTTGGTTAGTTTTTATTAAATAATTTTTCTAAAGTCGCTCTTTTATTAATCACATCAAGCATAGCTTGCAAGTAGGTTTGTTGTGAAGTATACAACTGTCTTTGGGCTTCGGTCAAATCAAAACTAGATGAAAGGCCTTCTTTAAATTTGATTTGATTTTTATTTTCAATTCGTTCTGCTAAGTTCAAATTGCTTTTTGAAGTTCCGAGTTGCTCAATACTGAATTCGTAATCGCTTTTAGCTTTTTCAAATTGCAATTTCAGTTGTTGTTCTGTTTGAGTTAGTTCGGTTTTAGATTGTGCTAATGCAATTTTTGCTTGTTGCGTTCTTGAACTTCGAGCGAAACTGCTGAAAATAGGAATGTTTAAATTCACTCCAAGATTAGAGAAGTTATAATATTTTTGATCTTGACTAAAAAAGTTAAATTCATTTCCAAAAGAGTTGTAACCAAAATTTACTGCGGCGCTCAACGATGGTAATGCTTTACTTTTTTCAAGTTTTAGCAATAATTCTTTACTTGTTAAAAGGTTTTGACCGATTTGATAGTCAATGTTGTTAGTGACATTAAATTCTTCTTTTAGCAATGCTAAATCAAGATTGTTTTGTGTTAAAACATCTAATTTATCGGTTAGATTTAACCCATTTTCTAAATTAATTCCCAGAACAAGTTTCAACATATCATTAGCAATATTTTTTTGACGTTTTACATTTTCTAATGAGCTGTTGATGGTAGCTAGCGTAATTTGTAATTGTTCTACATTTTCTTCTTCAATCAATCCATTTTTGAAAATTTCTTTGGTATCAGAAAGTGTTTTTTCTAAAATTCCTTTATTTTTTTGAAGGATAAGAATGCTTTCGTCTGCTAAAAGCACATTTCCATAGGAGTTGATTACTATTTCTTTAATTTCTTGAGCTGTTTTAACTTTAGCATTTTCAGAAATTTTCAAATAAGTTTTAGCCGATTGTAAACCTACTATATACGAACCATCAAAAATTAACTGGCTCAAAGTTGCTGCGGCATTAACATTGTGCTTGGTTCCAAAAGTGATTGCAGTTGGAACTCCACCAAAATCAACTACGTTGGTTTGCAGTTTAAAATTGTTTTGATATCCTACAAGTCCATTTACTTGCGGTAAACCTATGGTTGTTGTTTCCCATTTTTTTTGTTTGGCGAGTTCAATATCTCTATCAGCATTTATTGCAGAGTAGTTATTTTGAATAGCGTGTTCGATCGCCTGTTTTAAAGTGAACGAATAGCTTTCTTTTTGTTCTTGCGCTTGCAAAACGGAAGCAAAAAGAAATAAGGTTAGTATGATTTTGTTTTTCATTGATTGATGTTTACAGTTTATATATTGATAATTGTTTTTCAAGTTCGATAATTCCTTTTTCAGTTGCAATGGCACGCGTGTGGTATTCAAGTGCTTTACCTTCTAATGTATAAGCGTCACTTTCTAAAAGTGTGGTTTCGTTTATTGAGAAAATTAAGGTGTAATAAAATTTTGTTGCTGCCTCAACATCAGTATCTTGTCGGTAAAGTTTTTGTTGGATTCCTTTTATAATGTTTTGTGAGAACATTTTATGACAATCTTGAATCTCATTTTCCATCATTTTCTCATAAATTTCTGGATAATGTTTTTTTAACTGATAAGCCGGTGAGTGATCAAATGATTTAAACATTTCTTTGAACATTTGTCTCATTTCAAAATTTTCCTCAATGGCATTAAAATCTTTTGAAACCACTTCATCCATTAACGAATGAATTTTTTGGTGGATTACTTCAGTTCCTTCTTCGATTAATTTTTCTTTATTACTGAAATATTTATAAATCGTTTTTTTTGAAATGCACATCTCGCAAGCAATATCATCCATAGTTACACTCTTAAAACCTAGTTTTAAGAACATATCTGTAGCTTTTTTTATTATTTTATCTTTCATTTTTTATTTTTAAAAACAAATTCATTTTTGTGAATTATTTTCGGAAGCAAATTTAACACGGAAACTTTTGATACAAAAATAGTTTCCATAGTATTCACATAAATTTAACATTAGATTTTGTTGTTGGGTCTAATGATCATTCTTAGTGATGAATTTTTGGTAAAGTAGGCTATTGCCCAATGGTAAAAGGTGTTGACTTTGTTTCTTGGTGTTGATAACGACATTAAGTGCACAAAAAGCCAAGCCAACCAAGCCAAGGTTCCTTTAAAATGGAATTTTGGTTTTGGTAAATCTACAACTGCTTTGCTTCGTCCAATTATAGCCATTGAGCCTTTATCGAAATAGTTGAATTCTTTTTGGGTTCTATTTGATGTGATATTCAAAAGATTTTTAGCCAGATTTTTGCCTTGCTGCATCGCTACTTGTGCTACTTGCGGATGTCCATTTGGAAAATTTTTATCACTATCCATATAAGCAGTGTCGCCAACAGCATAGATGTTATTTGTGCCTTTAATTTTATTGAATTCGTCTACAATTAATCTATTGGCTCTGCCGTAACTTTCTTCTGGTAAACCATTAAATCGCATCGCAGTTACTCCAGCAGCCCAAATTAAGTTTTTGCATTTAATAGTTGATTGATCTTTAAAGGTGATAGTTTCTCCATCAAAATCAACAACTTGAGTGTTTAGTTTTACCACAACACCTAGTTCTTTTATAGCTTCTAAAGTGTATTGTTGTGATTGTATACTCATTGGTCCGAGAAGTGTATTGCTTCCGTCAACCAAGTAGATTTTGCTGGTAGTTAAATGCTCTAATTCAGGATATTCTTTTCGAATAATATCTTTGCTCATTTCGGCAAACATACCAGACAATTCCACACCAGTTGGTCCGCCACCAGCAACTACAATAGTCATTAATTGCTCTTGTTCTTCACTGTTTTTAGAAATGGCTGCTGCTTCAATTCGTTGTAGCAGTACGTTTCTCATGTTTAACGCTTCTTCAAGTGTTTTCATTCCGATAGCGTGACGTTTAACATTTTCCATCCCAAAATAATTGGTGGTGGTGCCTGTTGCTATTACTAAATAATCATAGTCTAATTCACCATTAGAAAGCGTTACTTTGTTTTCAGTTGTATTAATATTGATTAATTCTCCTAGCCAAAAATGTATGTTTTTAGAGTTAGAAAACATTTTTCTAAACGGATAACTTATCGATGAGGATTCTAAAAATCCAGTGGCAACTTGATATAAGAGTGGTGGAAAAAAATTATAATTTACTTTGTCAACAAGTGTAATTTCAAAATTATCAACATTAGAAAGCGTTTTGGCAATGTTTAAACCTGCAAATCCACCACCGATTATTATTAATTTTTTTTTCATTTTTTTTAGTTGTTAGTTTCAAACTCTAAGTTTGCCGTGATGTTAATGTTAGAACCTATTAACAATCCATTAAGTTGTTGATTAGAATTAGAATACAATCCAAAATCACTACGGTTTATTTCTCCTATAATTTCTAAAATTACTTTTGAGGAATCGTTGTTAGATTCTAATGAAGCAATTTTTGTATCCAATTCAACAACTTTAGTAATGTTGTTTATGGTTAAATTTCCTTTAACAAAATTGATGTCGTTGTTTATTTTTTCAAATGAAATTGATTTGAATGTTACAAATGGATATTGATTTGAATCGATGAAATCTTTAAGATTTAGATTACTATCAATATGTTCTAATTTCCCTTCCTTTTTGTTAACATCTAAAACAAATTCAATATTAGCATTAATAAGCTGATTGTTATCAATGTCAATGGTGCTTGACAATTTGTTGAAGGAACTATCTAAGTAGGCAATGATTGAGTTTTTAGCTCTAATCATAAAATCAGATTGATGGGTATTCAAATTCCATTTAGTTGAAATCATTTTTAAATAAAATTTAGGTTGAATTATGGGGCAAATGTACTTAGGAAAATTTTAATACTAAAATAGTTTCCTTAGTTTTTACATAAATTTAACATATCAAAAAGTTACAAGTTTCTTGATTTAAGTTTTTTGACTTACTTTTGTATATTCATAATTTTCAACGCACAACTTCAAAAAGATGCATTCACTTTCTCACTACCAAGAGCTTATTTCAGATTATTTTACTGCTTTACATTTAAACAAAGAGCCAAAAAATCTTTATGAACCCATAGAGTATATTCTTCATTTGGGCGGAAAAAGAATGCGTCCGATTTTAACCTTAATGGCTACTGAAGTTTTTGATGTTGATTGCAAAAAAGCATTGGCCGCAGCAACAGCTATAGAGGTTTTTCACAATTTCTCATTGGTTCATGATGATATTATGGATGATGCACCTTTGCGACGAGGAAATGAAACCGTACACGAAAAATGGGATATTAATACCGGAATTCTATCAGGTGATGCTATGTTGATTTTAGCTTATCAGCATTTTGAAGATTATAAGCCAAAGATATTTAGAGAATTAGCAAAATTATTCAGCAAAACCGCGCTTGAAGTTTGCGAAGGACAACAATATGACGTTGACTTTGAAACGAGAGACGATGTTACCATTGCCGAATATTTAAAAATGATAGAATATAAAACAGCCGTTTTGGTTGGAGCGGCGATGAAAATGGGTGCGATTGTAGCAGAAACTTCTGATGAGAATGCTAATTTAATTTATGATTTTGGATTGAATTTAGGAATCGCATTTCAATTGCAAGATGATTATTTAGATGCTTTCGGAAATCCTGAAACTTTCGGCAAACAAGTTGGTGGTGATATTATTGAGAATAAAAAAACCTATTTGTACTTAAAAGCAATGGAGTTTTCAAACGAGGAAGAAAAAGAACAACTATCTCATTTATTTTCTATTCAACCAGATGATAATTCAGATAAGATAGAATCGGTTAAAACAATTTTTAATCAAACTAATGCTTCTGCAGCTACACAAAAAGCAATTCAAGATTACACCTTCAAGGCATTTGAAACGTTGGAACAAATGAATATTTCAAATGATAAGAAGATGATTCTAAAAGCATTTGGAGAAAATCTAATGAACAGAAATGTTTAATAGAACTTCCAATTATGTCAATCCCAATTTCCAATGGGATTCTTTGTTAATGTTTAGAATTTGGAATTTTACTATTGGATTTTAATATGTTTGTAGCACCAATATCAACCGATCACTTGCTTTCTGAAGCAGAAAAAGAGCATTTGTATGAAAAACTTATTGAGCAATTGAATAAGGATTTCAATTTTGCCAATGAACCAATTGATTTGCCCAAAAGTACCAAACCAAACGAACTAAAAGTTCAACTTCACGAAAAAATTTATCGATTAATTCAGTATAAGTTTGCTGAGTATTTGAGTTTGCTCTATATAGTTGATGTTCCTGAAGACCAAGTAAAAAAACTAGATGGTTCTGATATTTTGGAATTATCTGAACAAGTTTCGTTTTTAATTTTAAAACGCGAATGGATGAAGGTTTGGTTTAGGAGTAAATATTAAAAAAACACTCTCACAAAAGGCATAAAGGCATCGCCGTAAACTCCGTTATCGGTCTTTAAAAATAAATTATAAAAAATTTGTATATTTATATTTATATTTATATTTATATTTATATTTTTATAAAATATTAATAATCAAATTTTTATAATATGAAAACAAAAAAAATTGCATTCGTGCTTGGTGTGTTTACACTTTTATTAGTATCCTTTATTTCTTGTAACAAAGAAGATGGTCAAAATTCAAATAATGTTGAATTAAAAAAAATGGAGGCATTTGTAGGTGCTGAAATTGGTATTGTAAATGGTGAAAAAATGGATGTTATGGTTTCTAAAAAGCAAATTTTAGAATTAGCAGAAGTAACGCTTAAAGATACCAAATTGAATTTGAAACCTTACGACTATAAAATTATTGAAGAGAATAATACGAAATATTTGAGAGTTTATAGTAATGATAATTATGTTTCGACAGTAGAGTTAATAGTTACAGACGAAGGTGTTTTAAAAACAGCTCAAACAGTTTGTACTTCAACGGCTTGCGCTTCTGGTGGAGGTTGTATTCCAAACGGAAGCTATTGTACACCTTGTGTTGATCCAAGAACTCAAGGACAAGCTGGTGATTGCGTTAGAACGACAACTGGAGGATAGTTATTATTAGAAAAATGTATATAATTTGAAAAAGCCCCAACTTGCATCGCATTAGTTGAGGCTTTTTTTATTTTATCTTAAGAACAAGTGTTGTTTTTGATTTTAAAACGCGAATAGATGAAGGCGTGGTTTAGGGAGTAAGTATTAAAAAAACACTCTCACAAAAGGCATAAAGGCATCTCCGTAAACTCCGTTATCGGTTTTGAAAAACAAATTATATCGCGCTCCAATGGTTACATTATCCATTCGATAGCCAGCTCCAACAAAAAGTCCCGTATTCCAAAAATTTTCACTTCCAGAAAAAAGTCCTTCAAAGGTTCTGTTTACTCTTAATTGTTCTACTTCTGTTGATAACTGTATTTCTTCAATTGGGTTGAAAAGCGCTATAAAACTTGCGCCATAAATATTTGAAGAGAAAAATCCTTTTTGCTTCAAGAAACTATACTGCACTCCGGTTCCAAGAGCAACGTAGGAATTGATGTTGTAAATCGCAGTAGGTGAAACAGAAATGTTAGTATAACCTGAGCCAAATCCGAGTCCTAATCCGCCACCAAATTGTACTTTTTTCCAAAACTCACTTTTTGGCGTCATTTCTGGGTTTTCTTGCGCCGAAATGGTAAAACTTATAGCAATAAAAAACAGAAATGTTAATCTTTTTGTTAAAATCTGTAAAGTATTCTTTTTCATACTTCTGTATATAGTTAATTAGCGATATAAAAGTACTAAAAACATTGAAAGATTGTTATAAATATTTTACTTTTGCATAAATTTTTTTAACACAACGATCATTTTATCTTACATCATGGATAGATTTTCCTTTTTAAACGCAGCTCATACCGAATTTTTCGCTCAATTATACGATCAATATCTTGTTAATCCTGATAGTGTTGAACCAAGTTGGAGAGCTTTCTTTCAAGGTTTTGACTTTGGAATGGCCACTTTCAACGAAGAAAATGCTGGTGAATATGTAGCCAATTATGCTGCAACTTCAATTGATAATGGTCAAGCTTCAGAAAAACTTCAGAAAGAATTTAATGTTCTTAAATTAATTGATGGTTACAGAACTCGCGGACATCTTTTTACAGAAACCAATCCGGTAAGAGAACGAAGAACTTATGAACCAAATTTGGATTTAGTTAACTTCGGACTTTCAGATGCTGATTTAAATACCGTTTTTGATGCTGCTAAAGTATTAGGTCATCAGCCAAAAACGCTTAAAGAAATTATTACGCATCTTAAAAATGTGTACTGCCAGCATATTGGTATCGAGTACATGTACATGAGAAAACCAGAAGTTATTCAGTGGATTCAAAATAGAATCAACATCAACGATAACTTACCAAATTTTGATAACGAACAAAAGAAACACATTTTAGGAAAACTGAACGAAGCGGTTTCTTTTGAAAATTTCCTTCACACCAAATATGTAGGTCAAAAACGTTTTTCTCTTGAAGGTGGTGAAAGTATTATTCCGGCACTTGACGCTTTGATTGAATCAGCAGCAGAGAAAGGTGTGGAACATTTTGTTATGGGAATGGCTCACCGTGGAAGATTAAATATTTTAGCAAATATTTTCGGAAAAGCAACTCAAGATATCTTCTCTGAATTTGACGGAAAAGACTACGATAAAGAATATTTTGATGGCGATGTTAAATACCATTTAGGTTTAACATCTGAAAGAAAAACCAAATCAGGAAAGAAAATCAACATCAATTTAGCACCAAATCCTTCGCACCTTGAAACTGTTGGCGCTGTAATTGAAGGAATTGCTCGTGCTAAACAAGATAAATATACGCCAGACGATTTCTCTAAAGTATTGCCAATTGCAGTACATGGTGATGCAGCAGTTGCTGGACAAGGTATTGTTTATGAAATTGTGCAAATGGCGCAATTAGACGGATATAAAACGGGTGGAACGATTCATATTGTAATTAACAATCAAGTCGGATTTACTACTAATTACCAAGATGCTCGTTCATCTACTTATTGTACAGACGTTGCAAAAGTGACGCTTTCTCCAGTACTGCATGTTAATTCAGATGATACCGAAGCAGTAGTGCATGCAATGTTATTTGCATTAGATTTCAGAATGGAATTTGGTCGTGACGTTTTCATTGATTTGTTAGGATATAGAAAATACGGACACAACGAAGGTGATGAACCACGTTTTACGCAACCAGTTTTGTATAAAATTATTGCAAAACACCGAAATCCAAGAGATATTTATGCAGAAAAATTAATTACCAAAGGTATAATTGATGCTGCATATATCACTAAAATTGAAAACGAATACAAAGATAAATTGGATGAAAATCTTCAAGCTTCACGCAAAAAAGATTTAACAATTATCAAACCATTTTTGCAAGACGAATGGGATGGTTTTGAGCAAGTATCTGACGATGTTATGTTGCAACAATTTGACACTAAATTCGATCAAAAGAAATTAGATCAAATTGCAAGTGAAATTTCAACACTTCCGGCAGACAAGAAATTCATCAATAAAATTTCTAAAATTGTCACTGATAGAAAAAATATGTACGACAATAATGTAATCGATTGGGGAACAGCCGAATCGCTTGCTTATGGTTCGTTACTTACAGAAGGTTATGATGTTAGAATTTCAGGACAAGACGTTGAAAGAGGAACTTTTTCGCACCGTCATGCTGTTGTAAAAGTAGAAGATAGTGAAGAAGAAGTGATTCTTTTAAATTCACTTAAAGATAAAAAAGGAAAGTTTAACGTGTTTAATTCATTCCTATCTGAATATGGGGTTTTAGGTTTTGATTACGGATATGCTTTAGCTAATCCTAATGCATTAACCATTTGGGAAGCACAGTTTGGAGATTTCTCTAATGGTGCACAAATTATGATTGATCAATACATTTCTTGTGGTGAAGATAAATGGAATAACCAAAACGGAATCGTTCTTTTGTTACCTCACGGATATGAAGGACAAGGCGCTGAGCACTCGTCTGCGAGAATGGAACGTTATTTGCAACTTTGTGCACGCCACAATATGTATGTAGCTGACTGTACAACGCCAGCCAATTTCTATCACTTGTTGAGAAGACAAATGAAAACAAAATTCCGAAAGCCATTGATTCATTTTTCTCCAAAAAGTTTGTTGCGTCACCCATTGTGTGTTTCAACACAAGAAGAACTATACAACGGACATTTTCAAGAAACAATTGATGATACATCGGTAGATAAAAATAAAGTAAAAACAGTGGTTTTCGTTACCGGAAAATTCTACTATGACATTCTTGCCGAAAGAGATGTTAACGGTAGAACTGATGTAGCGTTGGTTCGTATCGAGCAACTATTTCCATTGCCAGTGGAACAGTTGAAAGCTATCATTGCAAGTTATCCAAATGCTGACGACTATGTTTGGGCACAAGAAGAGCCTAAAAATATGGGAGCTTATGGCTACATGCTGATGAATTTTGATCTAGTGAAATGGAGATTAGCATCACTTAAAGCTTATGCCGCTCCAGCAGCAGGAAGTCATACAAGAGATAGAAGACGCCACGCTGACGCAATCAGAATGGTATTTGATAAAAATCTATTTAGATAATTATTAAAATAGTATGAAACAGTTAGTAGTTTTATTTTTGTTTCTTGCAAATATTGCTTTTGCTCAAGAAATTGATGTTCCAAAAGAAGGAAAAGCATTGGTTTATTTTACAAGATATGATGCCGCTGGATTTTTAATTAATTTTAAATATTTTGATGGAGATAAATATTTAGGTAAATTTAACCATGGCAAATATATGGTTTATGAATGTGAGCCAGGCAAACACATTTTTTGGTCAAAAGCTGAAAATTTTGATTTTGTTGAAGCCGAATTAGAAGCCGGAAGAGTTTATATTATAGACTCAAGACCTCAAATGGGTGCAATAAAAGCTGGAGTAAATTTGGTGATTTTCAATAAAGAATTATCCAATTACGACCGATACAAAAAGAGAATTTTTAAATCTTTAGAAAATGGAACTCGTTATTTACCTTCACAAGAAGACATAAATAAAGAGGCGGAAGAAATTAAAGACCTTATTGCAAAAGGAATGGAAAAATTCAAAAAACTCAAAAGCGAAGAGTCAGAGAGAATTGGGATTTTAACAGACGGAATGTTTTTTGACAAAGATTATTTTGTTGAAAAAGATTTTACCAAAAAAGAATAAATGTTTTAAATAAGTCAAGTTTTTTTGACAAAAGATAATTGATAACAAACACATATAAAATTATAAAAAGATGATTTTAGAAATGAAAGTGCCTTCTCCAGGCGAGTCGATAAAAGAAGTTGAAATTGCTACATGGTTAGTAAAAGATGGCGATTATGTAGAAAAAGACCAAGCAATTGCTGAAGTAGATTCAGACAAAGCAACTCTTGAATTACCTGCAGAAGCAAGCGGAATTATTACTCTAAAAGCAGAAGAAGGTGATGCTGTTGCTGTTGGTGCTGTTGTTTGTTTGATTGATACAAGTGCAGCTAAACCATCAGGTGATGCGCCAGCGCCAGCAAAAGAAGAAGCAAAACCAGTAGTAGAAGCTCCAAAAGCTGAGGTAAAAGCGGCTCCAGTTGCTGAAAAAACTTACGCAGCACAAACGCCATCACCAGCGGCTAAAAAAATATTAGAAGAGAAAAATATCCAGCCAACTGAAATCGTTGGAACTGGAAAAGGCGGAAGAATTACTAAAGATGATGCTGTAAATGCGGTACCATCAATGGGAACTCCAACAGGAGGAAGTCGTGGTAGCGAGAGAACAAAATTATCAATGTTGCGTCGTAAAGTAGCTGAAAGATTGGTTTCTGCTAAGAATGAAACAGCTATGTTAACTACGTTCAATGAAGTTGATATGACTGCAATTTATGCTTTAAGAGCCGAATATAAAGATGCATTTAAAGAGAAACATGGTTTAGGTTTAGGATTCATGTCGTTCTTTACTAAAGCAGTGACAAGAGCATTACAATTATTCCCAGATGTGAACTCAATGATTGATGGTCAAGAGAAAATTTCTTATGATTTTTGTGATATTTCAGTAGCAGTTTCTGGTCCAAAAGGTTTAATGGTTCCTGTAATGAGAAATGCTGAAACATTATCATTTAGAGGAGTTGAAGCAGAAATCAAACGTTTAGCAATTCGTGCGCGTGACGGACAAATTACAGTTGACGAAATGACAGGCGGAACATTTACTATTTCTAATGGTGGTGTTTTTGGAAGTATGTTGTCAACGCCAATTATCAATCCTCCACAATCAGGAATTTTAGGAATGCACAATGTAGTAGATAGAGCTATCGTGAAAAACGGACAAATAGTTATCGCTCCAGTGATGTATGTTGCTTTATCTTATGATCACCGAATCATTGACGGACGTGAGTCGGTTGGATTCCTTGTGGCTGTAAAAGAAGCATTAGAAAATCCAACTGAACATTTAATGGGTGGAAATGCTAAAAAAGCATTGGAATTATAAAAATTAAAATTTCAAAATACAAATCCCAAATTCCAATCAAGGAGTTTGGGATTTTTTCGTTTATTTGTAATTACTAAGGACAACTTTATGGCATCAAACAAAAAATCGGCAGCGATAGGTTTTATTTTTATAACCATGCTAATTGATATTACCGGTTGGGGAATCATTATTCCGGTGATTCCTAAATTAATTCAAGAATTGATACATGGCGATGTAAGTGAAGCTGCAAAAATTGGCGGATGGTTAACCTTTGCTTATGCGATAACACAATTTATTTTTGCACCATTAGTTGGAAATTTAAGTGATAAATACGGAAGACGACCTATAATATTAATTTCACTTTTTGCATTTTCGTTAGATTATTTACTTCTTGCATTTGCACCAACAATTACTTGGCTGTTTGTTGGAAGAATAATTGCCGGAATTTCAGGCGCAAGTATTACAACCGCATCAGCTTATATTGCCGATGTAAGTACACCAGAAAATAGAGCTAAAAACTTCGGAATGATTGGTGCAGCTTTTGGTTTAGGATTCATAATTGGTCCGGTTATTGGCGGACTTTTGGGTCAATTTGGTTCACGAGTACCATTTTATGCCGCAGCAGTATTATGTTTGTTAAACTTCCTTTATGGATATTTTATTTTACCTGAATCTTTATCAAAAGAAAACCGCAGAGCATTTAGTTTAAAAAGAGCCAACCCAATTGGAGCGTTTTTAAATTTAAAGAAATACCCAAAGTTAATTGGTCTTGTGGTTTCCATATTCTTGCTTTACACCGCTTCGCACGCAGTTCACAGTAATTGGAGTTATTTCACAATCTACAAATTCAATTGGGATGAGAAAATGGTTGGAATTTCACTTGGCGCTATCGGACTTTTAGTTGGAATTGTTCAAGGTGGTTTAATTCGAGTTGTCAATCCAAAATTAGGAAACGAAAAAAGTATTTATGTTGGAATGGCCTTGTATACTGTTGGAATGTTCCTTTTTGCAACGGCTACACAAAGTTGGATGATGTTTGTGTTTTTAATTCCGTATTGTCTTGGAGGAATTGCTGGTCCTGCAATGCAAGCCGTTATTTCTAGCCAAGTTCCTGCTAACGAACAAGGAGAAATTCAAGGAACACTATCAAGTTTGATGAGCGCATCGGCCATTGTTGGTCCACCAATGATGAGCACTGTTTTTTATTATTTTACTCATAAAGAAGCACCTTTTCAGTTTGCTGGCGCACCATTTGTGCTAGGTGGAATTTTGATGTTTTTGAGTACTATTATTGCGTATTTTTCATTTAAAAGTAATAATAAGTAGTTAGAATAGATAGTATAAAAAAATTCCAAATTCCATTGTTACCTTTGGAATTTGGAATTTAAAAATCTGATATTTGATAACTTTATTCTTTAATAATTTTGAGGATTTTTTCTTGACCTTCACTAATAACTTTTACAAAGTAAATTCCATTTGAAAGGTTACTCAAATTGAGTTCTGTTTGTAATTTATTAATTTTTTGAGTAATAATTTTTTGTCCAATTAGTGTTGTAATTTCGATTTCTTCTATTAATGAAGCGTTAGAAATTGATAAACTATTTTTCACCGGATTTGGATAATAATTTAAATCAATGAAAGCAAAATTTAGGTTTGATAAACTCGCAACAAATTCAGTGGTACAAACATCAGTCACAATAGCTGGATTAAAATCGAAATAAATACTGGCAAAATTTGGAATGATGTCACCAATAGCATAACCAGCAGTAGGTTTTATTTGAAACGTGATATAACCTTGACCAATCTGCGTATTTGGAACTGATGGCAGTAAATTAATGCCGTCGAATTTCCAGTTTAATTCTGTTCCGGTACGTTGCAAAACATACGGATGCGATGCAGCAATCATTTTAATGGTGTTTGGATTTAGTTTACTATCTAAAATATCGTTTACTCTAATATTTATTGCCTCTGCAGTTCCTGTATTTTCAAATCTAATAGTGTACGTTAAATAATCATTTGAAGTAAATGTTGAATGTAGAATTTTACCACCGTGAGTTTCTTGCTTATCGTTTGGATCATAAGAACCTACAATAGTTTGTGTAATACTTGCGGTGTTATTTGAAGGCGCTACGTCATTAGCAGGAATTGTTACAAATGCAGTATTAGTCAATTGTTGTCCCAAAGCAACTGTAGGAATTGTAGGAACTTGCATAGTAACAACATAAGAACGTGTTTCGTTTGGTAATAAATTGCTATAATTTAAAGTAAAACCATTAGGATTGGCAATTGAACCTGCGGGAATTGAAACTATACTCACCACATTGTTTTTAGTAAACGTTAATGTGCCTGAAGTTATCGTTTGAACTCCATTATTTTTAATATAGATTAAATTATTATAAGTAAATCCTGGTCTTGGTGGCGCTCCATTTGGATTTAAATTAACTAGTACATCTGTGTAAGGTACAATCGTAATTGGAAAATTATAAGTAGTTATTCCAGAACCATTTGGCACAGTGATATTGGTATATGTTGTTGTACAGACATAGCCAGAATGAGGTGTTGTGTAACTTAAATTATAGCTTGTAGTTGAATTACTTTCATACAAATAATTTATTCCTGTATTTGAATATAAATTAGTTGTTGCACCACCATTTATTGAATAATTGAAATTTCCTCCATTAAAGAAAACTTCCGAGGCATCTTTAATTCCGTTAGAATTGCTATCTATAAATGCTTGAAGTTTTATACCATTAGATTGATTTAAAGTTGTATTGATTCCGTCTAAACAATTTTGAACTCCAGAATCACCACAAAAACATATTACTCCAAATACAGTTCCTGCATTTATTTCTGCTTGTGTAATAACATGAACTCCTGTAAAAAAAGTACTATTTGAAGCACCTGCATTTAAACTTGCAAGCGTTCCTCCATTTACATTCATTGAAAATTGACAAGCTGTAAGATTTGTTATTGTAGTAGTTCCATTATTTGTTAGCGTAATTTGATAATTAATTACATCACCAACATTTACAAAGCCATCATTATTGAAATCATTATAAGTGCCTACCATATCTATATCTAGCGGATTTGTAATAGTAATAGTCGCCACAGCAGTATCACAATTTATTGGATTTAATGCTTCACAGATTTGGTAAACTACTGGATAGGTTCCACTGGGTGTATTCGGAAAAACAGTAATAGTTCCATCAGGATTAAATGTCAACCAAGCAGGAACACTTATGGCAGTTGCTACAACACTATTTGGAACACCAACACTTACCATTACTGGTACTCCATTACTTGTGTCATTGTTTAAAACACTTGGAGTAATTCCTCCTAAAGGATCAAGAACAAATGAATCATCAACGGCATTTATTATACTTGATGGAATAAACACAGTTACTGTAGCAGTATCACAATTATTTGGATTTGCAACTTCACAAATTGAATAAGTTATTGTGTAGGTTCCAGGAAGTGTATTTGGTGCAACGGTTAAAATACCATTTGAATCAATACTTAGTTGGCCAATTGTAATTGGTGTTATATTTACAGTTGACATTGTTGTTGATACACCATTTAAAGTGTCATTAGAAGTAACTACAGGTGTAAATGGTAATGGCAATTGATAAAAATCATCATTGGCAACAATTTGTCCGAAAGTGGTAAAACAACATAAAAATATAAGTACTAAAGTGTAAAATTTTCTCATAATCAAATAATTAAGTGTTTATTAAGTTGGATTTAATGTTGTGTCATATCTAACGTTATTGTTAAATGCGATAGGATTTTTTTACTCTTTTAAAATTTTAATAATTTTTTCTTGACCTTCACTATTCACTTTTACAAAGTAAACACCATTTGAAAGTTCACTTAAATTGAGTTCGGTTTCGAAATCATTTGTTTTTTTAGTTAGTATTCTTTGTCCTAAAATAGAAGTTATTTCCACTTTATCTATCGTAGATAAATTGGTAATGGTTAAACTATTTTTCACCGGATTTGGATAATAAATCAATTTTTCAAAAGCATAATTGTTGTTAGACAATGCTGATATAGTTACTGGTAGTCTTGTGGTGCTTTCAATGCCGTTTACTGTTTGTGTCGCATAATAAGTCGTTCCAACAACTACTGGTGTTGAAGATGGAATGGCAGAAGCCAATGCAACATTACTAGATTTGTTGGTTGCGGTACTATACCATTGAATATTTTGACCGGTGACCTGTAAACCAGCAAGAGTTCCCGATTGCGGAACGTTTTGAGTCAACGGACCAGTTGGAGCAAATGGTGAAACAATAACTAAAGAAACACTTCCTTGTACGCAATTGCTTGAATATTGCGCCTGACACAATTGGTAGTTTAAAATGTAATTTCCTGTGGTATATGAACTCGGAATTGTTAATGTTCCGTTGGAGTTTAAAACTATTCCTGATGGAAAAGAAACAGCGGTAAGAAAAACTAAATTCGGATTTGTGATAAAAAATCCATTCAATTTATCGTTTGTTAAAACCGAAGCCGATGTTGGGTTTCCATTCGGTGGAGTTGTCAAGGTTATTGCATCTGGGTTGGCTTGAATATTGGAACTTAATACAAAATTTGCAGTACTGCTAGAGCAATTGTTAGGATTAGAACTATCACAAATTTGATAAGTAAAGGAATAATTTCCTGGAGCTGTTCCCAAAGCAACCGTTATTGTTCCGTCATTATTTAAAGTAAATCCCGAAGGTAAATTTGATGAAGAAACTAGTACATTAAACTCGTTAGCAGTAAACGTATTAATAGTGTCGTTTTCTAAAACCGACATTGAATTTCCACCATTAGGAGTATTATAATAAGAAATCGCATCAGGATTAGGTAGAATATTTGGCGTAATTATGACAGTAGCAATTCCAACAGAGCAGCTATTTGGATTTAATATTTCACAAATCTGATAATTAATAGTATAAATTCCAGTTAATGTGCCTGCAGCAACAGTTATAGTACCGTCATTTTCAAACGTCAAACCCGATGGACTATTAATTAAAGACAGAATAATATTGCTAGTAACTGGAAAACCATTAATAAAATCATTAGACAATACTGACGGTGTTGTGTTAGAATTTGATGTGGAATATTGAAACGTAAAACTATCAGAATTCGCCACAATACTGTAAGCTAATTCAAAGTTTACTGTTGAAGTAGAACAATTGTTTGGATTTGAAATTTCACATATTTGATAGGAAAAAGTATAATTTCCTTGAGGAGTTCCAGAAGCAACACTGATTGTTCCATTAGCATTTAAATTAAATCCAATTGGTAAATTTATGGCTGTTAAACTCACATTTGAACCGTTTGGAACAGTATTATCTATGAAATCATTTGTAAAAACGGAAGTTGTTGTAGTTGTATTTGAAGCAGTGCTCAAAAAAGTTATAGTATCTTGTGCCGCGTAGATATTTGAATTTATTACATTTATGGTAATACCATCTTGATCACAAACGCCATCATAGGTTAAGCAAGTTTTGTATTGAACGTAATAAATTCCTGCAGGAGTATTGGGCGGAACCGTTACAATTCCATTTGAATTAATAGTAAATTGGATAGCCGGAATTGGAAGAATATAAATTATTGAAGTGTTAACTTGATTACCTAAAAGCTGACCTCCATTAATTGTATCATTCAAAAATGCACTTGGAGTAGAACCACCTGTAGTACCATTAACATAATATGGTCCATCAGGAAGAATGTCTAAACTAACATAAGGAACTTGAATTGTTATAGATGCAATTGCAAAATTAGAAGGATTAGCATTTTCGTATAGTTTGTAGTTAGCATAATATGTGCCTTGTGGAGTATTTGGCGCAATTATCAAAGTACCATCTGGATTAAAAGTTAAACCGATAATACTATTTATATTCGGCAAAGGAACTATTGTGAAATTATTTACATCTATTGGCAAACCATTGTAAGTGTCATTATTTAGAATTGAAACGGTTGTGGTTTGACCATATAATCCATCAATGTTACTAAAAAAATCATTTTGTAAAGAAAAAACAGAAGATAAAATGTTAATTGTAACTGAGGCAGAATCACAAATAGATGGCGAAGTATTATTAATACAAATTTCGTAAGAAACCGTATAAGTGCCAATAGGAAGATTTGCTGCTACTGTTATTGTTCCATCAGTATTCAAGGTGAAACCAGCTGGAACTTGAACAGCATTAACAGTAATCAATGATAAAATAATAGGACTATTATTCATCAAATCATTGTTTAATACCGATATTGTTGTTCCGCCCGTAGTCGCGCTTATAGGAACAAAATTGGTGTCAGCTACAGCATCAATTGTTTGTGAACTCGAAAAAAAAGAGGTCAATAAAAAACAAAATAGTATTAGTTTTCTCATAATCAAAAGTTTAATCAAATGTAATACTATTTTGTAATTATTTTACTTCAAATACAAACAATGATTATAATAATCTATAATACCTTTTCCTTCTAATAAAATATCAGCACCAATTATGCCGTGAACTGGTTTGGCTTTATATTGTTGTAACGCAGCATTTACGTGCGATAAATCAAAAATCACTAAGTTGAAATCAAGTTCTTTCCATCTACCAAGTTGAAGAACGTTATTTTTTGCAACTTGAGTAAACATTCCTGTCGCTCCAGCACCAGCAGCTCTTGTTTTAGATTTTTTAGCTTTTAGTTGAAACAGTTCAATACTTTCAAATCCAACACAACTATTGCTAGCACCAGTATCAAGTATAAAATTGCCTTTAACGCCATTAATACTTGCTTTGATCAATAAATGCTGGGTTTTGGAAACCTTAAAATTTATCTTTTTGTAGTTTTCTTTTTTAAGTATTTCTTGAAAGTTTTTCATTGTTGTACAGTTAATCGATTAAACAAAAATAGTGAAACAAAACTAGTACACTGCTTTTATTCTTAACTTTTGATGCCTCGTTTAAAGATAAGATTCCTTATTTTTGCAATCCAAAATAATAGACATACAACCAAGTAAAGATGATTTTTACCGATACGCACACTCATTTATATTCTTCTCAATTTCAAGATGACCGTACAGAAATGATCCAACGTGCTATTGATGCAGGTGTATCTCGTTTTTTTATTCCTGCAATTGACTCGACTTATACCCAAAAAATGTATGATTTAGAGGCTTTATTTCCCGATAATATTTTTTTAATGATGGGATTGCATCCTTGTTATGTTAAAGAAAATTACCTAGAAGAATTAGCCAAAGTAGAAGCAGAGTTCGCAGTAAGAACATTCTACGCCGTTGGTGAAATTGGAGTTGATTTGTTTTGGGATAAAACTTTTTTAAAGCAACAACAACACGCATTTCAGCATCAAATTCAATTGGCTAAGAAAAATAAAATCGGTATTAATATTCATTGTCGAGACGCTTTTGAAGAAACATTTGAAGTTCTAGAAAGCGAAAAAGCATCTGATTTATTTGGAATTTTTCATTGTTTTACTGGCGATTTTGTCCAAGCTGAAAAAGCAATTTCGTTAGGTTTAAAACTCGGAATAGGAGGTGTGTCAACTTTTAAAAACGGAAAGATTGATCAGTTTTTAGACAAAATCGATTTAAAACATATTGTTCTTGAAACCGATGCTCCTTATTTAGCTCCAAATCCGTATAGAGGAAAGCGCAACGAAAGTAGTTACACGGTTTTGGTAGCACAAAAATTGGCTGATATTTATAAACTTCCAATCGAGGAAATAGCACGAATTACTACTCAAAATTCGAAGGATATTTTTGGGATTTAATTTTTTAATACAAATACTATCAATTAATAAGAGAGTAAAGCTAAATAGTAAGCTTTCTAAATTCGTATATTTTTACTAGAATTATAAATTTTTGATAATTCGTGAAATTCGCGTCTACTTTAATCCATTTAACCATTATATAATCAAAAAGTCATAATTTTTTTGTTATTTTGTTTTCCTTAAAAAGAATACTAAAATGCAGAAATTTGACGCTATTCGTCCGTTTTATGAAACTGAAGTTAATGACGCTATCAAAGCCTCGTTAAACCACCCTATGATGAAAGCAATTATGGAATTTACCTTTCCAAATGTTGACGAATCAGTGTGGAAAGAACAATTGAAACGCACCCATTCGATTAGAGATTTTCAATGCAATTTTATCTATCAAGCCATTCAGAAAGTTCTTGAAACTTCTTCCGACGGATTGACCACATCTGGTTTTGAAAAATTAGAAAAGAATACTTCATATATGTTTATCTCAAATCATAGAGATATCATTTTAGATACGTCATTATTAAATGTATGTCTATTTGAACACAAATTAGTGATGACCGCATCGGCAATTGGCGACAATTTAGTGAAAAGAGATTTTATGAATACGCTGGCCAAATTGAACCGTAATTTTCTTGTTCAGAGAGGTTTGTCTCCAAGAGAATTATTGCAAAGTTCTAAATTAATGTCAGAGTATATCGGACATTTGTTGTTGCGAGAAAATCGTTCGGTTTGGATTGCACAGCGCGAAGGAAGAACTAAAGATGGTAACGACGCGACGCATTCCGGTGTTTTAAAAATGTTAGGAATGGGTTCTGATGAGAAGCATTTGATGGATTATTTTAAGAAATTAAAAATTGTTCCTGTTTCAATATCTTATGAATATGATCCGACAGATGCTTTAAAAATGCCACAACTTTTGGCCGAAGCCAATGATGAGGTTTATATTAAAGATAAAAATGAAGATTTCGTGAATTTGCTCAGCGGAATTATGGGTCAGAAAAAAAGAATTCACATTCACGTGGGTGAAGTTTTAGACCAAGAATTAGATTTGATTGCTGCTGAGAATGACAATGTGAACAAACAAGTACAAGCATTAGCCCAAACGATTGATGATTCTATCTTGCAATCCTATAAATTGTGGCCAACTAATTATATTGCTTATGATTTATTGAATAAAACCAATCAATATGCTGACAAGTATACCGAAGATGAGAAATCATTATTTGAAAGACGTTTAGAGATGAAAATAGATGCTACCAATGATTTTATGGTAGAAAGTTTTTTAAATATGTATGCCAATCCAGTGGTAAATAAAGCTAAATACGAAAATGCAATCTAAAGTAAAAATACTTCTAATTTATACCGGCGGAACGATTGGTATGATGAAAGATTTTGAAACTGGTGCGTTAAAAGCATTTGATTTTAATCAATTATTAGATAAAATTCCCGAGTTAAAACAGTTAGATTGTCAAATTGAAACTTTTTCATTTGATAAACCTATTGATTCTTCTAATATGAATCCCGACAAATGGGTTCAAATTGCTACAGTTATTGAAGATAATTATGTTCACTTTGATGGATTTGTAGTGCTACACGGTTCCGATACAATGTCTTATTCGGCGTCGGCGTTGAGTTTTATGCTAGAAAATATTTCTAAGCCAGTTGTTTTTACAGGTTCACAACTTCCAATTGGAGATTTGAGGACTGATGCTAAAGAGAATTTAATTACAGCCATTCAAATCGCTTCTTTGCAACACAAATCTAAACCTGTAGTTCAAGAAGTTTGTTTGTATTTTGAATACAAGTTATATCGTGGTAATCGAACTACAAAAATAAATGCTGAACATTTTAACGCTTTTACGTCGCCAAACTATCCGGCTTTGGCCGAATCAGGAGTGCATTTGATCGTAAATAATCCGTATTTGTTGTCTAGAAATAGCAAAAAACTTATTGTACATAAAGAGTTAAATGATAATGTAGCGGTAATAAAGTTATTTCCAGGAATAAGTGAATCGGTTTTTTCGGCATTAGTTTCGATTCCAAATTTAAAAGGAATTATATTAGAAACTTATGGTTCAGGCAATGCTCCAACGGAAGATTGGTTCATTCAAATTTTGAAAAAAGCTATAAAAAATGGTTTATACATAATCAATGTAACCCAATGTTCTGGCGGAAGTGTGAGTATGGGTCAATACGAAACCAGCACGCAATTAAAAAAAATAGGATTAATTTCTGGAAAAGACATTACAACCGAAGCTGCCATTACAAAGTTAATGTATCTGTTAGGTCAAAATGTAGCTTCTAATGTTTTTAAAACTATTTTTGAAACATCTTTGCGTGGTGAAATGAATTAAAATTTTTTATTGCTGAATTTTATTGTTTCTTTGCAGAACAATTTTAGAGAGGTGTCCGAGTGGTTGAAGGAGCAAGCCTGGAAAGTTTGTATATGGGTAACTGTATCGTGGGTTCGAATCCCATCCTCTCTGCAAAATTCTTTTTAAGATGCGTTTTTATCTTTCCATACTAACCTTATTTTTATCATTAAGTGTACTTGCACAAGAAGAGGTTGTGGAAAAAAAAATCCTTGTTGATTCTTTATATAGAGAAGATCAATTTTATTTGAATTTCACTTACAATACGCTTCAAAATTTAGAAGGTATTAATCAAAGCAAATTTTCTTCAGGATTTTGCATCGGTTTTTTACGAGATATGCCTGTTAACAAAAGTAGAACAATTGCGTTCGCTACCGGATTAGGCTATTCCTTGAATATTTATAATGATAATTTATATCAAAATAAGATAGATGTCAATGGAGTTGGTAACCAAAACAGCTATGAATTACTAACTTCTGATGTGTTTTTCGATAAAAATAAAACGTCATTACATTATTTAGATTTGCCTATCGAATTCAGATGGCGTTCTTCAACACCTGAATCTCACCGATTTTGGAGAATTTATACCGGTTTCAAATTGAGTTATTTAATTAGTGATCGCTATAAATTTGTTAATGATGTGCAGACTAAAATTTATAAATCTAATGCTGATTTAAATAAGTTTCAATACGGTTGTTATATGGCTGCAGGTTGGAACACTTGGAACTTCTATGCCTATTATGGTTTGAGTCCAATTTACAAATCGGCTAAAATTAATGGTGAAAATATAAAATTGTCAACGTTCAATCTCGGACTTCAATTTTATATTTTATAGCCAAAGAATCCATAAAAGCAGTTGAGGAATCATTCCTGCAAGATATCCAATTATTAATTCTGACGGTGTGTGGGCTTTCATTGCAAGTCTTGATGAAGCTACAAATCCTGTTATCAAGAACAAGGTTGCCACAGTGTAAATACAATTTAGTTCATTGTGCCTACACAAACCTATTACAAAAAAACTCAAGGCACTTATAGCCAACATATGAATACTTGCTTTGATTTTAATAAACAACAAGGCAAAGACAATAAAGGTGCTTACAATGCCACCCAAAAAGAAAAAATACAATTCTGGGAAACGATCAATTGTTACACTTTTTTGAATTAAAATCATTGTCAAAGCCATTTGCATCAGCAATGGAATTTTTCTTTGCGAAACATCCGACAGCATTATGGTATCTACTTTTCCAAAAGTTCTTAGTAAGTAAAAAAAAGATAGCGGAAGAAAAAAAGTAATGATAACAATTTGAATCAGCAGTAAATAATATTGTTCTTTTAAATAGTAATTATTTCCAAAAAGTATGTAAAAGACACCACCCAATATCGGTATGAAGATTGGATGAAATAGATAAGAAAAAAAAGGAAGTATTTTTTTCAAAATGAATTATTTTTATACAAATATAGTCGTTTTGAAATTCTAATTTTATAAAAGACAAAACCAAACTAGCCTTGATTGCATCAAAAATAAAGGATTGCAACGTAAAGCAGAAACATAGTAACCAAGAAAGTCCAAACGACCTGTCTGCCGATAGTCAGGTTCGCTTCTAATTTTGAGAATCTGAAACCAGTTTAAATTATATCTTTTTTCTCATTCTAGCTACTGGAATATCAAGTTGCTCGCGATATTTTGCAATAGTTCGTCGTGCAATTGGATATCCTTTTTCTTTCAAAATTTCTGCTAGTTGGTCGTCTGGTAATGGCTTGCTTTTATCTTCCTCTTCGATAGTATTTTGAAGAATTTTTTTAATTTCTAAAGTTGATACGTCTTCACCTTGATCATTTTTCATTGCCTCAGAGAAGAACTCTTTAATCAGTTTTGTGCCATAAGGCGTGTCTACATATTTGCTATTAGCAACACGAGAAACTGTTGAAATATCTAAACCAACCATATCAGCAATATCTTTCAGGATCATTGGTTTCATTGAAGTTTCTTCGCCGTCAAGGAAATATTCTTGTTGAAAATGCATGATAGCATTCATCGTGACAAATAGCGTTTCTTGACGTTGTTTTATTGCATCAATAAACCATTTTGCTGAATCTAGTTTTTGCTTAATAAATTGCACAGCATCTTTTTGAGAATTCGATTTGTCTCTCGAATCTTTATAGGTTTGCATCATTTCTTGGTAATCTTTAGAAACGTGCAGTGATGGTGCATTTCGTCCGTTGAGCGTTAATTCTAGTTCACCGTCGTTGATTCTGATAGCAAAATCGGGAACAATATTTTCAGTAACTTTATTATTTCCGGTAAAAGAACCTCCTGGCTTTGGATTTAACTTTTCAATCTCGTGGATGGTTTTCTTTAAATGATCTTGAGAGATTCCGTATTTCTGTAATAATTTATCATAATGTTTTTTCGTAAAAGCATCAAATTGATTTTCGATTACATCAATAGCTAAAGCAACATATTCTGTAGGCGTTTTGTGCTTTAATTGTAATAATAAACATTCTTGCAAGTCACGTGCTCCAACACCTGCTGGTTCTAATTCGTGAACAATATGCAACATTTTTTCAACTGTCTTCTCATCAGTATAAATACCTTGAGTGAAAGCTAAATCATCGACAATATCAAGAACCTCACGACGCAAATAACCGTCATCATCAATACTTCCAACAAGAAATTCGGCAATATCTCGCTGCTCGTCAGTCAGGATAAACGTATTTAACTGATTGATTAAATCTTGATGGAAACTAACATTTTGTTCTAGCGGCGATTCTCGATCTTCATCATCATCGCTATAATTGCTAGTTTGTGTTTTATAATCTGGTGTTTCGTCGTTGCTTAAATATTCGTCAATATTGATGTCTTCGGCTTCGATGTTATCACTACCTTCATAATCATCATACTCATCATTGTTGTCGAATTCATCTTTTTCATAAACTTCTTCCTCATCTTTACCTGTTTCCAAGGCAGGATTCTCATTCATTTCCTCTAATAAACGTTGCTCAAAAGCCAGCGTAGGCAATTGAATCAACTTCATCAACTGAATTTGTTGAGGAGATAATTTTTGAGATAATTTGAATTGTAAGTTTTGCTTTAACATTTTTATTGTTTGTGGTTTGTGGTTTATTGTTTATAGTTGCTTAAAAACAACCAACTATAAACAATTAACAATAAACATTTTTTTAAAACTCTGCGTTTTGTGGCGTTCTTGGAAAAGGAATTACGTCTCTAATATTTGACATTCCTGTTACAAACAATACCAATCTTTCAAATCCTAATCCGAAACCTGAGTGCACTGCCGAACCGAATCTTCTAGTATCTAAATACCACCAAAGTTCTTCTTCGTCGATTCCTAATGCTTTCATTTTTTCAACTAAAACATCATAGCGTTCTTCTCTTTGAGAACCACCAACGATTTCTCCAATGCCAGGAAATAAAATATCCATCGCACGAACCGTTTTTCCATCTTCATTCAAACGCATATAAAACGCTTTGATATTCGCTGGATAATCAAACAAAATTACAGGACATTTGAAGTGTTTTTCAACCAAATATCTTTCGTGTTCACTCTGTAAATCAGCACCCCATTCGTTGATGATGTAATTGAATTTTTTCTTTTTATTTGGAGTTGAATCTCTTAAAATATCAATAGCTTCGGTGTAAGAAACTCGTTTGAAATTGTTTTCTAAAACGAAGTTTAATTTTTCTAACAAAGCCATTTCGCTGCGTTCCGCTTGTGGTTTTGATTTTTCTTCTTCTAATAAACGACCTTCTAAAAACTTCAAATCGTCTTGGCATTTCTCCATCGTATATTTAATTACGTATTGGATAAAATCTTCTGCCAAATCCATATTGTCGTTCAAGTCATTGAAAGCTACTTCTGGTTCAATCATCCAAAATTCTGCTAAGTGACGTGATGTGTTTGAATTTTCAGCTCTAAAAGTTGGTCCGAAAGTATAAATTTGACCCAAAGCCATGGCAAAAGTTTCTCCTTCTAACTGACCTGAAACCGTAAGATTAGTTTCTTTTCCGAAGAAATCTTCTTTGTAGTTTACTTTTCCATCTTCTGTTCTTGGTGTGTTGTCAAATGGTAAAGCCGTAACTTTAAACATTTCACCAGCACCTTCAGCATCTGAACCAGTGATGATTGGCGTGTTTACATACACAAATCCTTTTTCTTGAAAATAAGTATGAACCGCGTGTGCAAGCACTGAACGAACTCTCATAATTGCTCCAAAAGCATTGGTTCTAACTCTTAAGTGTGCGTTTTCACGAAGAAATTCTAAAGAGTGTTTCTTAGGTTGCATCGGAAATTTCTCAGCATCTGAATCTCCTAAAATTTCTAATTTAGAAACTTGAATTTCATACTTCTGACCTGCACCTTTGCTTTCTACTAATTCTCCAATTACTGAAACGGCAGCACCAGT
>NZ_JAIXTJ010000026.1 GCF_027483985.1 Flavobacterium sp. | reverse complement strand
CTGCTTTTGTAATTCCTGCGTCAGCAGCAATAGCATCGATTAATTCTGATTTGTTCATAATAATAGTTATTAATTGTTGGTTAAACTTTTTTGTTAATCAAAACAAATTTAGTAGAAATATCAGACTACACAAGTGATTGACGTGATTTTTGCCAAATTTGTTGATAACTAAGCTTGTTTGTTAATAAAACTTATTCTTTTTAGTAAAATAGCGACAATATTTCAATGATTTCAGTAGCTTACAACGCTTTTGCATCGGCTGAAAAGGTGATTCCGTTTAACAGTTCAAAGCTTTTCATTCGTTTTTTACCAGGAAATTGTAAACTTAGTATTTCTAAAAAACCATCTGCAACAGCAATCTTAATCTCTTTTTTGGTGGTCACCAACGAGCCAATTGCTAAATTGTGTGTGTCTGAAGTTAATTTTGCTTCATATATTTTGACATTCCATTCTTCATTATTGTCTTTTATAAAACACCAAGCGCTTGGATAAGGTGATAATCCTCTAATTAAATTATAAATTTCTATACCCGATTTAGTAAAGTTAATTTTGCAATTTTCTTTATTTAACTTGTAGGCTGTTTTTATATCTAAATCATCTACTTGAATCGTGGTAGTTGCTTTTTCGTTTGCAATTAAAGATAAAGTTTCTATAACAGCATCACTGCCAATAGTCATTAATCTATCGTGTAATATTCCGGCACTTTCGGTAGTGGAAATTGGAGTTTCTTTACTCAAAATCATTGCGCCAGTGTCAATTTTATCGTCAATGAAGAATGTTGTTACGCCTGTTTTTGCTTCGCCATTAATTATAGCCCAATTAATTGGAGCAGCACCACGATAATTGGGTAGGAGTGATGCATGTAAATTAAAGGTTCCAAATTTTGGCATCCTCCAAACTACTTCGGGTAGCATTCTAAAAGCAACTACTACTTGCAGATTGGCATTCAAATCTTTTAAGTCTGCTAAAAAGCTTTCGTCTTTAAGATTGGTTGGCTGTAGTAAATTTAAGTTATTTTCGAGAGCATATTCTTTGACTGCAGAATATTTTATCTTTTGTCCGCGACCGGCAGGTTTATCAGCAGCAGTGATTACACCAACTACGTCATAATTATTTTTTACTATGGTATCCAAAATGCCAACGGCAAATTCTGGTGTTCCCATAAAAACGATTCTTAATTTTTCCATTTTGCGATGCTTTAATTAATTCCGATTTTTTTTTCAGAATTTAGTATCTATTTTTTTATCGAATATAAATTATTTGGTTGTACGATAATACTATCGTTTTCCATTAAATTTTGAAGTGCAAAGATAACATCGTCTTTCGGATATTTGGTTAACTTTTGAATATCTCTTGAATTCATTTCTTGAATTTTGAGTAAGCCAATGATCTTTTCAGATAAAGTTTTTACATCATTTGGTGTAGTTTTTTTTGAAATACAATAAGAGCATACGCCACAATCTTTTTTGGTAACTTCGCCAAAGTAATCTAAAAGAAGCTTGTTTTTACAGGTTTTATCTTCCTTAATATAGTTTATAACCGATTTTAATTGTTCGGTTTTGAGTTTGTTTTGGGCTTCAAGATATTTAATTACGCGACTTATTGTTCTTTCATCTTCACGAACTTCATTAAAGGTCAGAGTAGCATCATTGTTTTTGGCGTTTAATTCTATAACTTGTTTTTCATTTAATTTGTGTAGAATTGCAAGTACTTTATTTTCTTCACAATTAGCTTTTTTTGCAATCAACGAAATATTGATGACCGATTGCGCTTCATAAACGCCAGGATTGGTGCGTAAAATGGTTAGTATAACTTCTTCATCACTCGGATTCAAACTCATATATCGAATGACTTCTTTAGACTCAATAATGAATTGCATTGTAATTTTTTCGGTATATTCTTGCGATAAACTTATGATTCCTTGTCCATCTAAAAACTGTAAAGCGTTGTATGTTTTAAGTACAGGAAAATTATATTTGGTACAAAAGTGATTGATGTTAAAGTTAAACTTTTCGTCAATTCCTTCGCCATAAGCAATTTGAAAAAAGTTGCAGAGTTTTACAAAAACCAAATTTAAAAAGGCTTTATCTGATAGAATACTTAAAAATTGTGCCTCAACGTGAATTACATCCGACGGATTGGTTAATAAAACAGCAAAGGCTTTTTCGCCATTTCGTCCGGCACGGCCAGCTTCTTGATAGTAGTTTTCAAGATTGGGTGGAATGTGCAAATGAATTACGGTTTTTACATTTGCTTTATCAATTCCCATTCCGAAAGCGTTGGTAGCCACCATTATTTGAACTTTTTCCTTCATCCAAAGTTGCATGTGGTTTTCTTTGTCTTTTGGAGCTAATCCACCGTGATAAAAAGTAGCTGAAAATCCTAACGATTCTAATTGCTTAACGGTTTCTGAACAAGATTTTCTATTAGTGACATAAATGATGGATGGCTGCGGATTTTTCTTCAGAATTTGCTCCATCAAATGCAATTTATCTTCGACATTAAAAACCATATAGGCCAAATTTTCTCTAGCAAATGATTTTGTAAGAACAGCAGGATTTTCAAGTTGCAATTGCTTAATAATATCTTCTTGAACTCGTTTCGTTGCTGAAGCTGTTAGGGCTAAAAAAGCTACCTTCGGAAAAAATTCTTTGAGCTTTGATATTTTTAAATAAGCAGGTCTAAAATCGTGTCCCCATTGCGATACACAGTGCGCTTCGTCAATAGCAATCAAATTTATAGGAAGACCTTTTATTCTTTCTAAAATCCAATCGCTTTGTAATCGTTCAGGCGATAAATACAGGAATTTATAATTTCCAAATTGACAATTATCTAATAAGTCAATGATTTCATCTGATGCTATTCCACCAGTTAAAGCAATGGCTTTGATTCCTTTGTTTTGCAAGTTTTGCACCTGGTCTTTCATCAACGCAATTAATGGAGAGATGACTAAGCAAATGCCTTCCCTCATCATTGCTGGAACTTGAAAAGTAATTGATTTTCCGCCACCAGTTGGCATTAAACCAAAGGTGTCTTTTCCTGCTAAAACAGAGGTAATTATTTCTTCTTGCGGAGTTCTAAACGCATCGTGATTCCAATATTTTTGAAGGATTTCTAATGGTTTAGACATTGTATTCAATTACGATTTAAAAATTTTAAAATAGGAATATTTCGTAAAAGTAGTAAAAACAATAAATATAATTAGACTTATAGATTTTTTGAATAAAGTGATTTCGCTTTCGAAATAGAAATTGGTGTTGCTATAAAATAATTTAATTGCCAATTCTGAGTCTGTTGTGCTTGCTTGTTTTCTGTTTTATCCCAAGAAGGGTAAACTCTAAATCCTAACTTCCCTTTTATAGATTGACTTTGAAGATATCCTTTTTCTTCTAAAACAGTTTTTGGAAATATAAATTGTCCGAAGTTAAATTGAGTTTCACAATTAATAATCACAAAGTCAAAGTTATCTGTTGATGAAAACGGCTCAATTGGTTTGTCCTTAATTCGTTTCCATAAAGTAACGAATTGTCCAATTTTAGTTGGTGTAACTTTTGCTTTTCGAAAAATTATTTTTGAATTGTTGAGTTCAAATTGAGCAGCGCAATATTCTTGACTTTCTTTTTCTATAATTAGATTTCGGATTTTTAATTCCAAATTTTCAAAAACTAAGCTTGAAGTCTTTTCTAGTTCTTGAACCGTCATTTATTGTAAAGATTGTAAAATATAATTTGTACGTTCCTCAACCGTGCCTTTTGGAACTTCGATTAAGTTGTAACCATATTTTTCATAAGTTTCTACAAGGTGGTTGTAGATTAATTTGGCTTGTTCGTAGTTTTCATAACGCTCATCATCGCTGACATAAATCTCTTCCCAAGGTGGAAGGATGAATATTCTGTCGTATTTATGTTCGGTACAAGCCTCGTGAAAAAATGCAGGATAACTATCACCAATGTAATGCATATAAGCCAAAACATCCGGAATTCCTCTGTCTAGGAAAACCGTTTTGTGTGTTTCTTTTTTAGCATTATTGAATTGTTTTTTTCTTCCTTCAAGGAGTAACTCGCTGAAAAGCAATGGTTTTTCAAGAAAAAGTTGCTCGATTCCTTGTTTTTGCGCTTCGCTAATAATTTCACGCGAAACTTCGGGATAACAACAAAAACCTTTTGATATTAAATTATCAATGATTGTTGTTTTTCCTGTTCCAGGACCGCCAATAATAACTACAATTTCTTTTTCCAAAATTTTTTGAAATAAGGCGCAAATTTATTGAATTGTTTTAGATAATATGCTGTGTTTTTTATTTTTATTTTTTTATATTTAACAATTCAACGCAACCAAAATTTAATATCTGCATCTTTAAATATAAATAGGCTTTCATGTATAAAATCGATTTCAAGTCATTAACCATTTTTGGGTTGTTTTTTTTCTTTTCAAATCTTGCTTATTGTCAATTGGCTAGTTTTACATTAAATGTTACAAAAACTAATGAAACTTGCACAGCAAATGGAACTTTAAATTTTACTGTTGCTAATACTACGGCTGGTGCAACAATGGTTTATACGATTTACCAATTACCTAATTTGACCACTCCAATTTCAGTTCAAAACACTACAAGTTTTTCTGGTTTAGTTGCAGGAACTTATAGAGTAGTGGCTACCCAATCGTTAGGAAGTTTAACAAACAGCCAACAACAAGATATAACCATAGTGAATCAAATTGTATTATTAACGTATAGCTTGAGTGGAAACAATGAAATATGCGGTGCTGATGGTTCGATTACTGTAAATACTCTAACAGGTACTGCTGTTTCATATGAAATTTTTTCTGGACCTATTGTAAGACCTTTGCAACCTTCAAATGTTTTTACTGGATTGGTTGCAGGTCAGTATAATGTTAGAGTATTTGATGCCTGTGGCGAAGGAGTTGTACAAACTTTTACAGTTCTGAATACTCCTGCTGATTTAGGAATTGGGGTTAGTAATACTATTGATATATTAAATTGTACTTTAACAAAAATATCCATTTCAATACAAAATATACCTAATAGCGTTATAGTTTATCCATTACAAATTACAATATCAGTAAATCCACCAAGTGGTGGTGCGCCAATTGTTTATAATAATACCATTACATCAAGTAACAACTTACAAGTTATTCAGGATATAATTTTATATCCAAACCAATATTATACATATGATGTTAGTGTTATAGATGGTTGCGGAAATACATATAATAGGAATGATGTTGTAGTATACTCGTCTACTGTCCCTATACTTTCACGTCAAAACTTATTTTGTAATGATTATAATATTATTATTCACAATGCTTTAAGTGCAGTGTTGATTGATGGTCCATTGGGAATACCTTATGCTTTACCTTACACAGTAATACCTAATACATCAGGAGATTTAGAGTTATTTACTTCAATACCTGGAACTTATACATTTACTACTGTTGATGTATGTGGTGTCGTTAGGGTTCAGCAAATAATTTTGGCGGCTGATAATGGTTTTTTCTTTCTAGGATCATTGGTAGGATGTACTCCAGGTTTAGCAACTTTAAGTGCTGGTGTAAATTTACAAACAGCAATTTTAACTCAAGCTCCAGCTTCATATACAACAAACTTACCATTAAATTTATCAAGTTCTATTTCTTCTGGTTTTTTCAAATTGGTTGATGTGCCTTTAGGAACTTATGTTTTTACTTTTACAGATACTTGCGGAAATTCTTCAATTAAAACCATTAATGCAAATGTGGGTTATATTCAAAATACCAATATAGATGTTATAGAAAATTGTGGATCTTTTGATATTTATTTAAACCACACTTCAAATAGTAATAATAATAATCCTAAACTCTATTGGCTTCAGCAGTACAACCCTATTACAAATCAATGGTTTAATCCAGTTAACGGGACTATTTATTTTGGTGGTACGCTAAGTGTCGCTAATGCCATACCGTTAGTAAATCAAACAACAAATTATAACTTTGCTTTTTTAGGACATTTTAGAATTCTAACAAGCTTTTATTCTGCTGCGGATTGTACTAATGTTTTATATGAATTTGATTATGATGGTTTACCAAAAATTAATGATGTGTATTCTTTTTTATGTAATAATGGAACCTATGATGTTTTTGTTGATGCTGTTGGTATCCAGCCTTTAATTTATAGAATAACTCAAAAAAACGGTTTACCTTTTAATTTACAAAATGGAAATTCGAGTGTGTTTTTGGGTTTGCCAGCTGCAGTTTACAATTTTCAAGTTGAAGATGCTTGCGGTAATATTTTAAATAGTTTGTTTGAAGTGCCTCGACCTTTTAATTTTGCAATAACACCTATAGATTTTTGTAATGGTCAACCAGGTTCATTAACTCTACCAAATTTTTCAATTTTTCAATACGAATGGTGGAAAGACAATGCCACAACAACTATATTGAGTACTACCAATACGTTAGCATTTCCAACTTTTAATTCTGTTACTGATGTTGGAGTTTATCATGTAAGAGTGCGTTATACCGGTAATCCTAATTCATGCATTGATTTTACTCTAGATTACACCATTTCTACAAATGCATTTAATCCAAATGCTGGACAAAATAATGCAATTACTTATTGTGGAAATCCAAATAACATAGATTTATTTTCTTTGATATTAGGAAGTTATGATACAGGAGGTACTTGGCAAGAAATTTCATCAAGTGGAATGCTTACAAATAATATTTGGAATGCTACCAATGTACCTTCGGGTATTTACAATTTCAAATATAAAGTTATAGGATTGTGCAATACTTTTGATGAAGCTATAATTACTATAACAATTAAATCGTTGCCTTCTACACCATTAGCTTCCGTAGACCCGATTGTTTGTGACTCTAATACTTTAAATTTATTTGCTACTCTTATTCCAAATACCATCTATAATTGGACTGGACCAAATGGATTTTATTCAACGGATCAAAACCCAACAATTAATTCTATTTCAAATTTAATGAGTGGAACCTATACTGTTAATGTAATTCAAGATGGTTGTGTTTCTGGCTCCTCTTCTGTCAACGTTTTGGTAAACCCACTGCCAAATTTTGCTATTGAATCTGCTTGTTTAAGTTTAAATTTTGTTTTGACAGCAACTCCAATTCAAAACTCTTTTGAAACATCTTCAGTTTCTTATAATTGGACTGGGCCAAATGGATTTTCAGCTATCGGAAATCCTATTCAAATTACAGGAGGAGAAAGAGGATTGTATTATGCAACTATTACAGATGCAAACGGATGTTCCGCTACACAATCTATTGATGTTCAGACTACCTTTTGTGAGATACCTAATGGCATTACGCCCAATAATGATGGTTATAATGATTCACTTGATTTGATAGGTTTAGAGGTGCTTAATTTGCAAATTTTCAGCCGTTGGGGAAGGTTGGTCTATGAAAAAGCAAATTATTTAGATGAATGGTTTGGTCAAAACAATAATGGTGGTGACTTACCTGATGCAACTTATTTTTATTTTGCACAATTAAAAACTGGAGAAACTAAGCGTGGCTGGATCCTTGTTTTTAGATAATTGTTTTTCAAATATTAGAATCCAAACTTATTTGAATTACTTTACTAATAATTTTTTAAGACTTCAAAAAATTTCATTTGAAGCAAGATCTTTTAATTAGAAAAGTTAGAAAATGGTTTCCATTAATGATATAAACATTTGCCATTGAAATTCATCAGCATAAATCCAAAAAAATCTAATGTCTAATATCCTATTTCTAATATCAAAAATGTATATTTGCCTTTATTTTAATTTTAAGAATGGATAAGAAGACCGAGGAATTTTATATCAGGTTGAAAGAAGAATTGGGAAATACTTCTTCTTGGCCAACGGAATATCTTTATAAATTTATTGTGCCAACCGATGCTAAAAAAGTCGAAGAATTAGAAAATGCTTTTGACAATATGGGTGCAGTAATAAAAACTAATCAATCTAAAACCGGAAAATTTACAAGTGTTTCTGTAAATGTTATGATGGAATCGCCCAATGATGTGGTTGAGAAATACATAGAAGTTTCTTCGATTGAAGGAATAATTTCATTTTAATATGGTACCAAAATATATAAAAGAAAATGCTAACGATGTGGTATTCAATATTGAATATAATGCCGAGCGTCCGCATTTAATCATTCCAGAATATGGTCGTCATTTGCAAAAATTGATTGACTTAGCGGTTGCAATTGAGGATAAAACCGAACGTAATAAAGCGGCAAAATACATCATTCAGGTAATGGGAAGTTTGAATCCGCATTTGCGTGATGTACCTGATTTTCAGCACAAATTGTGGGATCAAATTTTTATTATGTCTGATTTTAAATTGGATGTAGATTCACCTTATCCAATACCAACTCGCGATGTAATCAACTTGAAACCAGAGCGATTGGCTTATCCGCAAAAGAATCCGAAATACCGATTTTATGGAAACAATATCAAATACATGATTGAAGTTGCCAACAAATGGGAAGAAGGAGAAATGAAAAGTGCCTTGGTAAAAGTCATTGCCAATCACATGAAGAAATCGTATTTGAGTTGGAACAAAGACACCGTAACTGATGAAGTAATATTCGAACATTTACTAGAGCTTTCTGACGGAAGAATCAATTTAACACAGAGTGAAGAAGAGCTTTCTACCACAACCGATTTGATTAGAACCAACAAAAAGATTTCTAACAAAACGCAAATGCAACAAAAAAACTTAAAAATTCAAGGTTTCAAAAAACCAAATAATGGTAAAAAACCTTTCATAAAAAATAACAATAATCCAAAATAATTGCGAGTTAGGAGTTGCGAGTTGCGAGTTTTTTGAAACCCGAAACCCGAAACTTTTTAACCCGAAACTGATAAACTATGGGAACTTTTCAAATTGAAGGAGGCATTAGACTAAAAGGTGATGTTACACCACAAGGAGCAAAAAATGAAGCACTGCAAGTTTTATGTCCAGCTTTATTAACATCAGAAAAAGTACGAGTTACAAACATTCCTGATATTATTGACGTAAATAAATTGATTACGCTTTTAGGAAATTTAGGCGTTAAAATTCAAAAAAATGGTCCTGGCGATTATACTTTTCAAGCTGATGAAGTAAATGTTGATTACCTTAAAACAGAAGCATTCAAGAAAGAAGGCGGAAGTTTGCGTGGTTCCATTATGATTGTTGGTCCGCTTTTAGCACGTTTTGGCTGCGGATATATTCCAAAACCAGGTGGCGATAAAATAGGAAGAAGAAGATTAGATACGCACTTTGAAGGGTTCATAAACCTTGGTGCCAAATTCCGTTATGAGAGAGAAGACCATTTTTATGGTGTTGAAAACGAAGGACGATTAAAAGGTGCTTATATGTTACTTGATGAAGCGTCTGTAACTGGAACGGCTAATATTGTAATGGCAGCTGTTTTGGCAGAAGGAACAACAACAATATATAATGCTGCATGCGAACCATATTTACAACAACTGTGTAAGATGTTGAACTCAATGGGTGCAAAAATTACAGGTGTTGGTTCAAATTTATTAGTTATTGAAGGTGTTGAATCACTTGGCGGTTGCGAGCACAGAATTTTACCTGATATGATCGAAATTGGTTCTTGGATTGGTCTTGCTGCTATGACTAGAAGCGAAATAACAATCAAGAATGTTTCTTGGGATAATTTAGGTGTTATTCCGAGTGTGTTTAGAAAACTTGGAATTACCCTTGAACGCAAAGGTGACGATATTTATATTCCTGCTCACGAAAATGGATATGAAGTTAGAACGGATATTGATGGTTCGATTTTGACTATTGCAGATGCACCTTGGCCAGGCTTTACTCCTGATTTATTGAGTATTGTTTTGGTAGTTGCCACACAAGCTAATGGTGATGTATTGATCCATCAAAAAATGTTTGAAAGTCGATTGTTCTTCGTTGACAAGTTGATTGATATGGGTGCTAAAATTATGTTATGTGATCCGCATAGAGCTGTGGTTATGGGACATAATTTCCAATCACAATTAAAAGCTACAGTAATGAGTTCACCAGATATTAGAGCTGGAATTTCTTTATTAATTGCAGCACTTTCTGCTAAAGGAACTTCAACTATTCAAAATATCGAGCAAATTGATAGAGGTTACGAAAGAATAGACGAAAGATTAAGAGCACTTGGAGCTAATATTGTAAGAGTATAATTTAATAAATCCCAATATTTGAAATTCCAAATTCCAAACTTTAAGTAATAGTATTGGAATTTGGAATTTCTTTTTTGGATTTTTTTGTATCTATGGAAACCTATATAATCATACTTCTTTGTATTGCTTCCTTTTTCGCCGGATTTGTCGATGCAATTGTTGGCGGCGGCGGTTTGATTCAAGCGCCTGTGGCTTTAATTCTGTTGCCTAATTATGCCGTTTCATCCATCATGGGTTCGTTAAAAATTCCAGCTTTTAGTGGTACATCTTTTGCAGCTAGACAATACTTGAAGAAAGTAGATATGAACTGGAAATTACTGTTAATAATGGCGGTAGTTGCTTTTGGTTCGGCCTTTTTGGGTTCAACACTTTTAACGATGGTTAGTAATGATTTTATGAAGCCATTGCTTTTTATAGTTTTGATTTTGATAGCCATTTATACCTTTATGAAAAAGGATTTCGGATCGCAACAAGAGAAGAATTTATCCGATACTAAATTGCTTTTTTATGGCGTGTTGATGAGTATTTTTATTGGTTTCTACGATGGTTTTATTGGTCCTGGTACAGGAAGTTTTCTTGTGTTAGGCTTCGTAGCACTACTTGGTTTTGATTTTCTTCACGCTTCAGCTAATGCTAAAATGGTCAACTTAGCCACTAATTTTGGATCCATTTGTTTATTTATTTTAAAAGGAAAAATCATTTGGGCCATTGCAATTCCGATGGCCTTCTGTAATGCACTTGGTGGTTTTTTGGGAGCAAAATTAGCTATCAAAAAAGGAAATCAATTCATTAGAATTTTCTTTTTAATTGTTGTGATTGGAACACTGATAAGATTTGGATATGATGTTTTTATAAAGTAAAATTCCAAATTCCAAAACTTCTGTGATAAGTTTGGAATTTGGAATTTGGAGTTTTATTTTTGTTCGTTCTTTATTCCACAATATTTAGGAATTTTAATCCAAAAATTACGGCATCACCTTGGTAGCCATTTTGATAAGAGCGAAGGTAATCTACTCTAAATATTTTTACTTTACCAAATCCTAAATTGTCTAATCCAACCGAGAATTCTTGATAAGGCTTTCTATCTGGAACCGATAAGTTATGGAAACCTAAAACCAATTGTGAACCTAATTTATTCAACAACGGAATTTTATTCATAACAAAACCTTTGTCATTATATTCTGTATGGAATTCTAAATAACTGTCATTAGTACTAGCCGTATAATAAGGTAAGTTGTTAAAAAGATTGGTATAGCCATCGCCACCAGTTATATGCGTTTGGTTTCCGTTAAAGTGTTTGTAATCTACGAAAGCAATGTTATTGGCATTGAAAAATTTTCCGGCTTTAAGGTTTAATTTTAATTCTCCTTTATTACTCAATGACAAATCGTGCATTACTCTTCCGGCAATGAAATCATATTCATATTTTTTTTCTGATGCCGAAAATCCTTTTTCATAACTAAAATATAATGCTGGATATTTTTCGTTTCCAATATTGAATTTGCCATCAGGTCGCGTCCAATATTGTTGACCAAATTTAATTCGAGTAGTAACTGAGGCTTTCATTAAATTATATTTTTCAAATGCTGGAGTAGCATAATCAAATGGCGCCAACGGATTGTTAGAAGTATAAATATCCGATGATTTTACCACACTTTGATCGGTAGTATTCCATAGTGGTTTTCTTTCAGAATATTCTAATCCAAGGTTTAGATTCAATCCATTGACTACTTCACGACCAAATGTAGCAGCCACAAAATTCTTTTCATACAATTTCATAAAGTTATTTTTGAAAAACAAAGTACTAACGGTGTTAATCATGTTCGAAATCGGATTGCTTGCATTGAATTGGTTTATTGAACTACCACCATTCAAACTAATATAACTATCGTTGGTATTGTTGAATTTATGATAAAAACCAGCTGTAGCGCGAAGTTGATTTTCAGAAAAACCATAGTCTAATCGGGTATTAATTCGTGTAAAACTTCTTTTTTCTTCATCTCTTTTGTTGTAAGAAAAACCAATTTGAGTTTTCCAACCTTGAACGGTGTTAAATGAGGTAGAAAGCAACGGACCATCATAATTCAATGACCATTTTTTAAATGAATTCGAATAACTGTAACCCGTAATGATATCACTAAATCTAAATTTATTTCTTTTTCCATCGATAGAATCTAAATATTTTTCAGATTTCTTTTTGGTTTGAAGCGCATCTTTTTTGACATAATCAGTACTTTCTTCAGTAGTCAATGGCACCGGACGAATGGTGTTCCAGAAGGTATCTTCTTTTTTATTAGCGTTTTCTTCAAATTTTAAAACCTCGTTAGTAAACGTTTTCTTTTCAAATTTCTCTGGAAACTCAAAATTAGAAAACACGTGCGTGAACGTTCCAGTAATGTTTATTCCCAATATTCCGGCTTCAAAATCAATTGTTTGTGTGTTTTTTGTCCAAATTTTAGTTTTGGTATTAAAGCTGTAATTTTGTTTTAATGTCAGTTTATTCAAAGCTGGATTTTGCATTTGATTTCCTTTAATACTAAGGTCTACCGCATAAATCGCATAGGATTCATCTACAATATATAGGTAGCCTTCCATTGCAGGTTCAGAACTTCGTTTTGGAGTAACCTTTATTTTGTTGATGACCTTATTGTTTTCGTCTGCAAACGAACCATCAAATTTGTATTTGTAATAATTAAAAGCGTTGTCGGCAATAGGTGAAATTACTTTTACATCAAAGTCAAGGTAGTTTTCGTAGAAGTCAAAGTTCGCTTGTGCCGCATTATTAAAACTAAAACCGTTGTCATTACCACTTACTTTAGAGGCAATAATCACCTCCTTAAGTTTGTCGGGTTTTTGAAAAGTAATTTTTGATACGGTTTCTGATAAATATAAAATACCACTTCTAGTCGAATCAATTACTTCATCAAAGAAATCTAATTTTTGTCCTAGTATCGTTTTTGGAAGATTTTTAACTCTAAAAATTCCTCTTGAATAGAAATCGGCGTTATATTTTTCGGTTAATTTTGAATTTTCTTTTCTTTTTGCAATGGCATTTTTTATGATGTCAATGGCTGGATTACTGTTTGGGTTAATTACAACCTCATTCAGTTTTATTTCTTCTTCAACCAAAGTCACATCCACAACTTGAGCAGTTTTAGAAACTTCAACTACTTTTTTTTCGGTTTTATAACCCAAATATTGAAATAAAATTACATACGAACCTGTTGTTTTTAAGTTCAATTCATACTTTCCTTGATCGTTAGACGTAGTACTAATGTAGGTGTCTTTTACATAAATGTTTACAAAAGCCATTGGTTTTCCGCTGACATCGGTCACAGTACCTTTAATTTGAGCGAAACTTAAAATAGAAAACAATAATAATAGGAGTGAAGTAATTTTTTTCATTGGTATAGCGTTTTAAGTATAGACGATTATTAACTTGAAAAGGTTGTATGAATTCTAAAAATCAATTGCAAAAGGAATTTTTAAGATTTTTTAAATTTCTCAAATCTGCATTGTAAAAAATAGATTTTAATTGGATAAAAAACTTTGTAAAGCCAATTCATAACTCTTCAATCCAAAACCTATAATAATACCTTTAGCGTTTGGTGAGATAAACGATTGATGTCTAAAAGTTTCTCTTGAAAAAGTATTTGAAATATGAACTTCAATAGTTGGAGTAGTTATAGCTTTTATAGCGTCGCCTATTCCTATTGAAGTATGCGTGTATGCCGCTGCGTTAAGAATAATTCCGTCATACGAAAAACCAACTTCTTGAATTTTTGAAATCAGTTCACCTTCAATATTACTTTGGTAATATTCTAATGAAACCATAGGATAGTTTTCTTGCAGTTGATTAAAATAAGTTTCAAAAGTTGTACTACCATAAACTTCAGGTTCGCGTTTTCCGAGTAAGTTTAGGTTGGGTCCGTTTATAATTAGTATTTTCATTTTGTAATAGGTTTCCGTAAAAGTAAAAAAACCACTCTTATTAAAAAGTAGTTTTAGAAAAGATTATGAAATTTACGAAAAAGAAGGTTTACAAATGTTTTATATAAAGTTTTTTTGTCATAATGTTCAGTTTTTCAATAACTCAACTATTTTTCTACTTGAGACTGGATTTTGAAAATGAATTTGATGTGTGCTAAATGGAAAATGAAAGTTCCTTTTAGATGAAAAAGTACTTCGATTTCTTAAAATCAGACCTTTTTTTTGGATTCTAACACTATATTTTCGAAAAATTAATCACGGTGTGTTTTTAATTTTTGGAAGAAATTAGCTATAACTTATTGTTTTTCAAGGGTATTTATTGTTAATTTTGTTAATAACTATGTTAATAACTCAAAATGTTAATATAAATGGATAAAATAAGATTATGTCTAGCTTTGTTCCGTTAATTTTAAACAAAATAAAACATGAAAAAAATTATTTTAACTGTAGCTGCAGTATTCGCTTTCGGATTTGCTAATGCTCAAGACAAAAAAGAATCATCTGAAGGATTTTCTAATGGTGATGTGTTTGTAACAGGTGCTGTATCTTTTGGTTCATCTAAAACTGGTGACTTTAAAGCTAACTCATTTGAAATTGCTCCAAAAGTTGGAATTTTCGTAACTGAAAACATTGCAGTTGGTGCTTCTTTAGGTTTTAATTCGTTAAAACTTGATAACGGAACTGATGATGTAACTAACAATGGAATTGGTTTTGGTGCGTTTGGTCGTTACTATTTTACTCCTGCAAGCAAATTTTCTTTATTTGCTGAATTAGGTGTTGATTACACAACAACTGATGAAGAATTTGATTTAGAAAATGGAACAGTAAACACTCCTTCTTTTGAAACTAAAGAATTTGGTTTAGGTTTAGGTTTAGGTTTAAACTATTTCGTATCATCTAACTTCTCAATCGAAGCTGGTGTTGCTGTTTTAGGTTATACTTCTAACGACAACGGTGGAAATGGTGCAGAAAAAACTAATTCTTTTGCTTTAGGCGGAGATTTCAGAGCTATCTCTTTAGGAGTTAACTACAAATTCTAATCTAAACTTTAGATTACAATATGAAAACCTCACTTCGGTGGGGTTTTTTTTATTCTGAACTTGTTTCAAAATCTCACTTGTTTCAGAATCTCACTTTCTTGTAAATATATAATTTGACGAGTAGCTCTTATCTTAGAATCTTTCTGATTTCCTTTTTTTTCTAATATCTTTGAAAAATGAATTGGAATGCCCTTATAAAAAGCTATCAGTCGTATCTCAGAATCGAACGTGGATTGTCAAAAAACACCATTGATAATTACTCTTTTGATTTAGAACGACTTTGTCTTTTTTTGGAGCAAAATTCCATCACGGTTTCACCAATAAAAATTACCGAGGAAACAATTCAGCAATTTATTTACGCTGTTGCTAAAGAAGTCAATGCACGGTCCCAAGCTCGAATTATTTCTGGACTAAAAAGTTTTTTTTCCTACTTAATTTTTGAAGATTATCGCACAGACAATCCAATGGAGTTGATTGAAGCGCCACGTTTGGGTCGAAAACTTCCTGATACTTTGTCGGTGCAAGATATTGATGCGCTTATTGAAGCCATTGATTTGTCTAAACCCGAAGGTGAACGCAACAGAGCGATGTTAGAAACACTTTACGGCTGTGGTTTGCGTGTCTCAGAATTGGTGAACTTAAAAATTTCGGATTTGTTTTTTGATGAAGGCTTTATCAAAATAACGGGTAAAGGTAACAAGCAACGTTTTGTGCCCATTAGTGAAGTGACGCAAAAGTATATTTTGTTATACAAATCAACCATAAGAAATCATTTGGCCATCCATAAAGGTCACGAAGACACTTTGTTTTTAAACCGCAGAGGAAAACAATTAACACGAGCAATGGTTTTTACTATTATAAAAGATTTGGCAGTAAAAATTAATTTACTAAAATCAATTAGTCCACACATTTTTAGGCATTCTTTTGCTACTCATCTGCTTGAAAATGGAGCTGATTTACGCGCTATTCAGTTAATGCTTGGTCACGAATCTATCACCACAACTGAGATTTATGTGCATTTAGATAGAAAACATTTAACACAGGTTATGAATTCCTATCATCCTAGAAAATAGCTTCTTACAACAAAAGTTAAAGTTTTTAAAAGTAGTTTTCTTTCTACAAACTATGATATTGTAGTTATATTCTTATTCATTTTATTTGTCATCGATTAAATGAACAGAAATGATGTTTTCCGAAAATACAATGACTGAGAAAATTGAGAACCAATATTTAAAAAAAATTATTGGTCAGCTACCTAGTTTGTTCTTTCAATTTACCATTAATAACACGCTCAAGATTAGTGTTGATTTTATTGAAGGATCGTTGTTCGATTTTTATGAATTATCAAAAGAAACTTTTGAGCTAGACGCTATTGCTGCTATTGAAAGCAGAATTCATGAAGAAGATTTGATGCATTTTAAAGATTCGATTTGCACTTCGTATATCACATTACAAAAATGGGATTCAGATTACCGTGTGGTGCTGCCAACCAAAGGGTTAAAGTGGATGAAAGTGGTGGCAACAGTCGAAAAAATATCGGACGATGAAGTTGTTTTTTATGGAGTTATAACGGATGTTACAAACCAGAAATTAGTTGAAGAGGCACATCAAGTCACCGATGAACGCAATAAATTTGCCAATATGGCTTCCAATGTTGGAGTTTGGGATTGGAATTTGATCACCAATGAGGTCGCTTATTCGCCAGAATCTTTAAGAATTCTTGAAATACCAGAACAAAATCTAGCGATGGTTTCTAATCCTGAAATTTGCGATGCGCAAGTTCATCCGGATGATAGAGAAGACTATTTTGGAAATATTAAAAAACATTTCAATCAAGAAATTCCTTATTATGAAACCTATCATCGTGTTTTATGCAACGGAAAGTACAAGTGGATTCTTGACAGAGGTAAAGTTATAGCAAGAGACAAGCAAGGAAAGCCATTGCGAATGGTTGGAACCCATACTGATATTACTTCACAAAAGGAACGAGAAGTGCATCTTGAAGAAACGCTTCGTTTGGTTAATAATCAAAAAAATAAATTGTTGAATTTTGCTTACATAGTATCGCATAACCTGAAAAGTTATGGCGGAAATTTGAGTACCTTAATCAAGCTTAACGAAAGTGGTATGTTTGAGCAAACAGAGTTTTTAGCTTATATTAAAACCATTTCAAACGAATTAAATGACTCAATAGATAATTTATCGGATTTAATTAAAGTACAAAACAATCAAGACATCACGAAAGATCATCTGAATCTGAAAGAATATTTAAAGAAAGTTTTTAATATTCTTACCGAAGATATTCATTTTGCAAAAGTGTCTATTGTCGATTTAATTCCAGCAGATGCCACTGTTTTATTTAATCCTGCTTATCTTGAAAGTGTGTTGCTTAATTTAACTACCAATGCCATAAAATATGCTTCACCAGATAGAACGCCAGTAATAAAATATTCATTAGAATGTGAAAACGATTATCAAGTTTTGGTTATTGAAGATAACGGAATCGGAATTGATTTAGATACCAACAGAGAACATCTTTTTGGGTTGTATAAAACGTTTCATACTAATAAAGATTCTAACGGAATTGGTCTTCATATTACTAAAAATCAAATTGATGTAATGGATGGAAAAATCGAGGTTGAAAGTAGTATCGATAAAGGTTCTGTTTTTAAAGTTTTTTTCAAAAAATAGTAGCCTTTTATTTTAGTAAGATAGTTCTGTATAAATATATAATTACTAGCGAATTATGCATTTTGTCGTAAAAAAGTGCATTTTGTCGTAAAAATTACTATCTTTGCCGTTGATTTTTCATTTAAATGTAAAAATTTATTGGCCCCAAACCTATCACTAATATGAAGACAAATGTTGTTTCTAATGATTTTTCATTAGAAGAGAAAGTTCATTTTTTTAGCCAAATTTTAAATCAAGTTCCTGATTTGATTTTTCATCTGACGATATCACCAGAGAATGAGTTTGTTTTCACTTATTTAAATAAAAACGTAATTTCTTATTTTGATTTTAACGAAGCAGAATTAAAAGCTAATCCAATTGATGTAATTTCTGGTAAAATACATCCGAGTGATTGCCAATCAATGATTTATTCATTCAATAAATCTAGACTTACACGTAGACCTTGGCGTCATGAATTTAGAGTGCTATCTAATGGAGATTCCTTTACGTGGTTTAAAGTTGACGCCAATGTGGTTCTTGACGAACGAAATAATACAAATTTTTACAGTTCTTTAACGGATATCACTGAAATTAAGCGAAGAGAACAAAAAGTTAAAGAATCAGAAACACGATATCAGTTTGCTCTTGAAGCAGCAAAAAAAGGTATCTGGGATTATGATCTTGTTACCGGAGCTGTTTTTTTCTCTAAACAATCCTTGGATATACTACAACTATCTGATAAAGATGGTATTAATACGAATTCAAAATGGGATGAGCGTGTTCACCCAAATGATTTAGATAATTATATCAATAGTATTCAATCGCACATTGAAAATAGAACTCCTTATTTCGAAAATACCAAACGAGTTTTGGCTAAAGATGGTAGTTATAAATGGATTTTAAGTAAAGGTAAAGTTATTGAACGCAATGAAAATGGCGATGCTACAAGAATTATTGGTATTCATAGTGATGTTACTGAAAACAAATTAAAAGAAAACGAACTTTTAGATAATTTAGATATTATTATTGAGCAAAATAATAGGTTGCTTAATTTTGCACATATTGTTTCCCATAATTTAAGATCACATACTGGGAATTTCCAAATGCTTTTAAATATTATTGATGATGCTGAGGACGATCATAGTAAAGATGAATGTCTGTCCTATTTAAAAACTACTTCCAATGCCTTGTCGGAAACTATTGATCACTTAAAAGACTTGGTTGATATTCACACTACAATAATACACAAAAAAGAAGATTTGAATCTTGCTCATTATTTGAATCAAACTTTAGAGGTTTTAAGTAAAGAAGTCAAAGACAATAACGTAAAAATTGTTAATAAAATTGGGGAAAAAGATACTATAAAATTTAACCCAGCTTATCTAGAAAGTTTATTTTTAAATTTTACAACCAATGCAATTAAATACTCGCATCCAGACCGAAATCCGGAAATAAGTTATTCTTCTTATCAAGAAAACAGTAAACTAGTGTTGATAATACAAGATAATGGATTGGGAATAAATCTAGAAAAACATGGAGAAAAATTGTTTGGTATGTACAAAACTTTTCATAAAAACGCTAATGCACGTGGAATTGGATTGTTTATCACCAAAAATCAAATTGAATCGATGGGTGGAAGCATAGAAGTTGAAAGTAAAGTAAATGTGGGAACCACTTTTAAAATATATTTTAATGAAGAAGTTTAATACTATTTTTATTGTAGATGATGATATGGTGTATCATTTTATAATAAAAAAATTATTTTCTAAATGTAATCTTGATGTTGAAACTAAATATTTTTTTAATGGGCTTGAGGCGCTTGATGAGATAAAAAACAAGATTGAGACTGATGATTGTATGCCTGATTTGATATTGCTAGATATTAATATGCCCGTTTATGATGGTTGGCAATTTTTAGAAGAATTCAGAAAAATTAAGAAAAAATTGGCCAAAGACATTACAGTTTATCTAGTAAGTTCTTCCAATGATGTTACTGATTTTAATAGATATAAAGAATATGATGAAGTGGTTAATAAGTATTTTTATAAACCAATGACACAACAAGATTTTGAAACCATATTTATGTAATCTTAATTTTAAAGCATAAAAAAAACCGTCATCATTGACGGTTTTTTTAGTTTTATTACATCTAGTTATTTAGCAATATTAACTGCTCTAGTTTCTCTAATCACTGTAATTTTAACCTGACCAGGATAAGTCATTTCGGTTTGAATTTTTTGAGATATTTCAAACGATAAATTTGATGCCATATCATCATTTACTTTTTCGCTTTCAACGATTACACGAAGTTCTCTTCCTGCTTGAATTGCATAGGCACTTTTAACACCGTTAAATCCGAAAGCAATTTCTTCAAGATCTTTCAAACGTTGAATATAAGAATCTAATACTTGGCGACGAGCACCAGGTCTAGCTCCAGAAATAGCATCACAAACTTGAATGATTGGTGAAATTAAATATTTCATTTCAATTTCATCGTGGTGCGCTCCAATTGCGTTGCAAACTTCTTCTTTTTCACCATATTTTTCAGCCCATTGCATTCCTAAAAGTGCGTGAGGTAAATCACTTTCCGCATCGGGTACTTTACCAATATCGTGAAGTAAACCAGCACGTTTAGCCAATTTAACATTCAATCCTAATTCAGCAGCCATAATTCCACAAAGCTTTGCTACTTCTCTTGAGTGTTGTAGTAAATTTTGACCATAAGAAGAACGGTATTTCATTCTACCTACGATTTTAATTAATTCAGGATGTAATCCGTGAATCCCTAAATCGATAACGGTACGTTTACCAACTTCAATAATTTCGTCGTCGATTTGTTTAGTAGTTTTGGCAACCACTTCTTCAATTCTCGCTGGGTGAATACGTCCGTCAGTAACTAACTTGTGTAATGACAAACGAGCAATTTCTCTTCTTACTGGATCAAAACACGATAGGATGATAGCTTCTGGAGTATCATCTACAATAATTTCTACACCAGTTGCCGCTTCAAGAGCACGAATATTTCTACCTTCACGGCCAATAATTCTACCTTTAACATCGTCTGACTCAATATTGAAAACTGAAACGCAATTTTCTACAGCTTCTTCTGTTCCAACACGTTGAATGGTACTGATGATTACTTTTTTAGCTTCTTGTGCCGCAGTTAATTTAGCCTCTTCAATGGTTTCTTGAATGTGAGCCATTGCTTTGGTTTTAGCTTCAGCTTTAAGGCTTTCTACTAATTGTTCCTTAGCTTCTTCTGCAGAAAGTCCTGAAATTACTTCCAGTTGTTCTACTTGACTTTTGTGCATTCTTTCAACTTCTTGGTGCTTTTTGTCAAGCATTTCAATTTTAGAAGTATATTCTGCAGTTTTGGTTTCAAAATCGTCGTTTACTTTTTTAGCTTTTGCTAATTCACTTGAAACTTGCGATTCTTTATCACGAATTCGCTTTTCAACTTCGGCCATTTTTTTATCTTTCGATAAAATCTCTTTCTCGTGTTCCGATTTTAATTCTAAAAACTTCTCTTTTGCTTGTAGAAGTTTATCTTTTTTAACGTTTTCTGCTTCTAAATTAGCATCTTTTAAAATTGATGCAGCTTCTTTTTTTGCGTTTTTAATTAAGTTAGATACATTGCTTTTCTCGAGCATTTTTGCTATCGCAAAACCTCCAGCAAGTCCAACTAGTACGCCAATAATAATAGATACTATGTCCATGGTTGTATAAAAAATTTATATATAAAAAAAACCTACATTAATTGCTTGAATAAACTCGTAAGGACAAGTTTTGAGTTAACTCACTGTTCAAGTTTCCCAACTTAATGGGCTTACTATAGTAGTGATGATTTACTCATTTTAATTTGTTAGTGTTGAGTTTACCAAAATATGAACTAATGTAGGCAGTATTTTTAGTTTATTTAAAAGAACGTTTTTTTTGTAATTTGTTATTTGTTTAGATAATCGTCTAGTAATTCATTGATTTTTGTCAATCGGTCAATTGATGCTGTTCCGTCAATTGCATTATCAACTTTTTTTTGTTCAAGTTGTGAGGCAAATTGCAAGGCACACATCGCTAAAACATCTTGCTTATCTCTAACAGCATAATTCTCTTCAAATTGCTTAATCATTAAATCTATCTTTTTAGAAGCGCTTCTCATAGCTTCTTCTTGTTGCATACTAACCGTTAACGGATAGACTCTGTCTGCAATTGATATTTTAATTTTAAGCTTATCATCCATAGTGTTAATCTGCAAGTTGTGCTATACAGTAATCAATTTCGCGAATTAATGAATTTATTTTAAGCTTTGTATCTCTTTTATATTCTTCACTGCCTAGCAACGAATTGGTAATTTTTAATGATTCAAATTCTTTTTTTAACGTCTCATACGTCAAAGTTTGATTTTGATGTGCCTTCACAGAAATCTCAATTTCTTGTTGTAACGCTTGATTTTTCTGTTCTAAATCGTTTATCCTTTTAAACAATTTTTGAATTTTATTCTCAAGAGTATCAATTATTTCTGCAATTTCACTCATCTATGACACAATTCATTACTTAATCTTACAAATTTATAATTCCTAATCTATTAAAGCAATATTTTTCGTTAAAAATTGAATTTATTTTTTTATTCATTTCTAATATTTTGTAAAATAGTTAGTTATAATTAAGATTTTAGTATTTTTTTTATAATAATAAACTTTTTTATACTTTAGCAAAAAACCATATAGAATGAAATATATTCCTTTATTTTTATTGTTTTCGATTTTTTCATCGGCACAAAACAACTATCCTAATGATTATTTTAGATCTCCTTTAGATATTCCTTTGCAATTGTCAGGTAATTTTGGTGAATTACGTCCAAATCATTTTCACGCCGGATTTGATTTTAAAACCAATCAAAAAGAAGGTTTGAATGTTTATGCGGTAGGAGATGGATATGTTTCGAGAATAAAAATCTCTACATCAGGTTATGGTAAAGCAATTTATATAACTCACGCCAACGGTTACACTTCTGTTTATGGACATTTACAAAAGGCGGTTGGTTTTCTACAAGACAAAATAATTGCCTTGCAATATGCAGAAAAAAATTACGAAATTGAGGCTTTTTTCAAACCAGGCGAATTAGTAGTAAAAAAAGGTGACATTATAGCGCTTTCAGGAAATACTGGTGGTTCTGAAGGTCCGCATTTGCATTTTGAATTTAGAGATAACAAAACCGAGAAAATTATAAATCCGTTATTTTTTGGCATTCAAACTAAAGATACCAAAAACCCTATTGTTTCGAGTTTGTTAGCATATCCAATTGATAAAAATTCGGTTGTAAATGAATCTAAACGACCGGTGATTCTTAGTTTGTCACTACAACCTGATGGTACGTACTTATCTCAACCTGTCTTGGCAAGTGGTAAAATCGGATTTGGAATTAGTGCCTACGACACGGATAATGTTTCATATAATCCTAATGGCGTTTATAAAACCCAATTGATGTCAAATGGAAAGGTTATTTTTGGATATGAATTTGACGCAATGGTTTTTGATGAAGCAAGATACATAAATACTTTTATTGATTATAATAGGTATAAAAAAACGCGCCAAAGAGTTCAGAAATTGTTTATGAAAAATGCGTATCCATTTAGTAATATTTATCAAAATTATGAAAACGGAATTTTAAACATTACCCCAAATACGCTAGAAGTGCAGCGAATTGAGGTTTCTGATTTCTTTAATAACAAAACCATAATTACTATTCCAGTTAAGTATTCTGTTAAACCCGCACTTGTGCAAGAAGAGCAAAAAGTAACCAAATATTTTGTGAAATCTAAAGTGGAATCTAATTTTGAGAAAGATAACTTCTCGGTTTATATTCCGGCAGGTACTTTTTATGAAGATTTTTATATGAATTTTGATGTTAGAAATAATACGCTATTCCTCCATGACGATACTGTTCCAGCGCATTCCAATTTTACCATCTCCATCGAAGATAATAAATCTAGTGAAGAAGAAAAAAAAAAGATGTTTATTGCATCAACTAACGGAAGTAAATTAGGATACATCACAACAAAACTATCAGGTAATACGTTTTCTTGTAAAGCAAGAACCTTAGGTCAATTTACTTTGGCAAAAGATACTGCGGCTCCAAAAATAAGTATGGCAAAAAGTATTGAAGGTAAGTGGATTACCAACCAAAAAAGCATCAGCGTGAACATCTCAGATGATTTGTCTGGAATAAAAACCTATAACGGATATCTTAACGATAAATGGGTTTTGTTTGAATATGAATCAAAATTAAAACGATTGACGCACGTTTTTAGCGATGATTTGTTACAAGAAGGCGCCAACAAATTGAAAATTGTGGTTACCGATAATGTTGGAAATTCTACTATCTTTGAAACTCAGTTTAACAGAAGTCAAAAAAAATAACATCTTTTGAAATCGCTATAAACACCAATGAAAAATAGCGGTACACCTGCCTGTCGGCAGAAAGGTATGCACCAAAAAAAGAGTAATATTTACATATGAAAGCAATTAAAAAATCAATATATCTAGTTTTTTTCCTTTTTAGTTTATTTGCATCGGCCCAAACAGCAAGAGTGACAGGTTTAGTTTTAGATGAAAACAACAATCCAGTTGAAGGCGTAAACATTAGCTATCAAAGTAGATCGGTAGTTACGAATAGTACAGGATTTTATGTAATTACAATTCCGGCGAATCAAAAAGTGGTTTTGGTTTATTCACACGTTTCGTTAAAAAGTGTGACACAAACGTTTCAACTAAAACCTAACGAAACGGTAGAATTTAATCCGGTTGTAACAAATAAAGACAACCAATTAAGTGAGGTAATCATTACCAATAATCGTAATAGAGTTACCGGAATTATAAACATTGAACCCGAAGTAGTTAGGAATATTCCAAAGCTTTCTGGAGGAATTGAGAGCCTTATTAAAATATTACCAGGAGTTAATTCTAATACAGAATTGAGTTCAGCTTACTCTGTTCGTGGAGGAAATTATGATGAAAACTTGGTTTATGTCAATGAAGTTGAAATTTATCGTCCGTTTTTGGTGCGTTCAGGTCAGCAAGAAGGTTTGAGTTTTACTAATACGGATTTGATTCAAAATATAGAATTTTCTGCTGGAGGTTTTCAAGCTAAATTTGGCGATAAAATGTCTTCTGTTTTAGATATTACTTATAGAAAACCAACAAAATTTGGAGCTTCACTTGAAGCCAGTTTCCTTGGCGGAAGTATTTCTGCAGAAGGCGTTTCTAAAAATAAAAAATGGAGCGCAATGACGGGAATTCGTTACCGCGATAATTCACTTTTAGTTAACAGCCAAGAAACAGAAAGTAATTACCGACCAACATTTGCCGATGTTCAAACTGTTGTTAATTATGATGCTTCAAAAAAATGGCAATGGAGTTTCTTAGGAAATATTTCTCAAAATAAATATAGTTATCAACCCTTAACTCGTCAAACCAATTTCGGAACTTTGAGCGAGCCAATTGCTTTACAAGTTTTTTATGAAGGTCAAGAAGAAGATCAATATCAAACCTATTTTGGAGCTATTAAATCTACTTTCAAATCGAATGATGATAACACTTACAAGTTTATTGCTTCAGCCTATCACACCCAAGAGCAAGAATATTATGACATTGATGCCGCATATTTTTTAGGCGAAGTGGATAGTAATATTGGTTCTGAAACTTTTGGAAATGTTACATTTAATCGTGCCATTGGTTCACAATTAAATCACGCAAGAAATGATCTAGATGCTTTGATAATCAATGCTGAAGTAAAAGGAAGCCATTCAATTAAAAAGAAATTCCAAATAGATTGGGGTGTGAAATATACACATGAAAACATTCGCGATAGAATAGTGGAGTATGAAGTAATTGATTCGGCTGGTTTTTCAATTAATCCACCAATCATTGATTTACCGCAAAACGATCAACCTTACAATCCTTATGTCGGACCATTAGTGCCTTATCAAAATGTAAGAGCTTTAAATTTTGTTTCAATTGATAGAATTTCAGCGTTTGCACAGTGGAATACTAAAACTACTTTAGGTTCTAGTCAATTATGGTTGAATGCTGGAGTTCGAGCCCACAATTGGACGGTTTCAGGCGATGCTATTACTTCTTCAAGTCAAACGGTATTTAGTCCAAGGGCACAAGTTTCTCTAAAACCCGATTGGGAAAAAGACATGATATTTAGGTTTTCAACTGGGTTTTATTACCAACCACCTTTTTATAGAGAATTGCGTGACCAAAATGGCGCAGTACAAGCTAATGTAAAAGCACAACAATCGATTCATTTTGTGGCAGGAAATGATTACAATTTCAAAATGTGGGATAGAAAATTCAAATTAGTATCAGAAGCGTTCTATAAAACTATGAATGATGTAAATACTTATACATTAGAGAATGTTAGAATACGCTACAGAGCAAATAATGAAGCTACGGCTTACGCTTACGGATTTGATTGTAGATTAAACGGAGAGTTTGTTCCTGGTACAGAATCGTGGTTTACTTTTGGTTATTTAAAAACTGAAGAAAATCAAAACAATCGCGGCAATATTGCTCGTCCGACCGATCAAAGGTTAAAATTTGGTATCTTGTTTCAAGATTATATGCCCAATATTCCTAACGTAAAATTGTATTTGAATTTAACTTACAACACTGGATTGCCTGGTGGTTCACCATCTTATGCTGATGCTTATCAATATCAAAATCGTTTGCGAGATTACCGTCGTGCTGATGTTGGGTTTTTCTATTCTTTTACCGAAAGAAATGAGCAAAAACCTGATGGACATTGGTTGAAAAAATTCAAAGAATTATCACTAGGTTTTGAGGTTTATAATTTGTTTAATAATCAAAATGCTATAACCAATACTTGGGTTCGTGACTCTTTTTCGAAAAATCAATATGGAATTCCCAATTATATGACAACGCGCGTTTTTAATATCAAATTGACCGCTAGATTGTAAATGAAAATTAAGAAACATAAAACGATTTTTTATGTTCCTGGAATGATTTCTTTGGTAGTTTTACCAATAATTTGTTTTTGGTATATTTTTTCTAACGGATACTTTGTAGATTACAAATCAATGGATTACGCAATTGATGAACAATTTTCAAAGATGATTATTAAAAAAGATCCTAAAGCTGTACTAAGAAATAATATCACTTACGAATTTAATTCTTCACTTGAGGAGGAAAAAACTAAGCTAGATAATTTTCAATTAGCCACAAGGAAATTGCATCAATCTAACGATTCAATAAACGGAATTAAAGTGCATTTTGGAAAGCAAATGAATTATGAAGTTTTTATAAGAGTTTTAGATATTCAAGCCATCGAAAAGACTAATACGTTTTACCAAATTGATAACGATTTATATGTGTTAGGAAATATTACTAGAAAAACAGTAAAATCAACTAATTTAGGAATTAGATGTGGTACAAGTTATTACACTCATTTAGAAACTTTGAAGTTAGAAGCTGAAAAGAAAGAAAAAGAAAAAAGTGCAATACTATTTTCTTTTAGAAAGAAATTGTGGTATTTGTATTTTGCCTTTTTTGGTATTGGTATTCTAAATATTTTAACACTGCTAAAATTTCATAGAAACTCAAAAATATAGTCAAAAATCTTATCTTTGAAAACCGATTTAAAATTGTTCCAATGAAAAATTTCTTAAAATATAGCGTTCTTGTCTTAATCACACTTTTTGTTAGTTGCAAAGAAGAAGCAGAAAAACCTAAAGTGATTTATGAAAACAGCTCTAAAGAACAACCTCAAGCTAAAGCAGATACTTCAAAAATATTAGTAGCTGATTTACCTGTACAAATGGAAGGAACTTCGGTTTTATTATTTCCAATAGGTGAGTTTGCGGTTCAGAATAGAACTGCAAAAGCTAAATATTCAAGTTCAGAACGAGAAAGTTTTGTGGTTTCTAATTCTAACGAATATGAAATTACAGGGTATTTAAGTAATATAAAGTTCAAGCAAGTTGGTCAGGATTCTTTAACTATTTTAACCAATAAACCAGTTTTAATCGAACGAGTAACTTATTTAAAATCGATAGCAGACAAAACCAAAAAGCAGTTTTTAGTTTATGTTTTAGAGGATATGGATTCTAACAAAGACGGAAAACTTGACAGCAATGACATTAAAGATTTGTACATCAGCGCGATTGATGGTAGCAACTTTAAAAAATTATCAGTAGAATTTCACGAATTCATCGATTGGAGTGTTATAGAATCACTTAACAGATTGTATTTCAGAACCATCGAAGACATCAACAAAAACGGAGCCTTCGACAAAGAAGACAAAATTCATTATTACTTTGTTGATTTATTAGACAAAGATTTAAAGGTGGTGGAATACAATCCGATCTAAGGTTTTAGAATACCAACCGAAAATCCAATTACCACACCAAGAACTATCGCTAATAAAAATAGTACTACAAATATTATTCCACTTAAAACCATTCTCAGAATCAGAAAACCTAAATCTCTGCTTTTATAAAGTTGCAGGTACAACCAAATCTGGAACGCAATAGTAAATAAACTTAGAACGGTAGTAATTATAAAAAATCCAGAAGTACCAATACATAAATTCTTTATTGGTGTAATTAGTATTCCTAATAATAATGATTGCGCTACAGCAAATGAATTAATAATTATATTTTCAATATAGTTGTAACCCCATTTTTTAAAGCCAAGCCAAGTGCATAACGAAATTATTGGTATCGATGCCAACTGAATATAAGTGTAATATTTAGATAGTATATCTGCATAAACTTTTGGATTAAACGGATTGTTTTTTTGCGGCTTTAACTGTGCAAGTATTTCCATATCACCGCTGTAGTGCAATAAAAGTGTTGTGATACCCGCCAAAACAAATACTAATAAAATAGGTTTGTAGTGTTTTACTCGTTTACCTTCTATAAATTCCCGAACCATATCACCAGGTCTTACAAGCAGTTGTTTGCAAGTATAAAGTAAACCACCATTTAAATGGAGAAAAGTATATTTTAACTCATCAAAAATGTAGTTCCAATCCAATCGTTTGGTATTGGTTTTTTGTCCACAATTAGAACAAAAGTTTCCTTCAAATGTATGTTCGCAGTTTTTACAAAGATGATGGTGCATGGTTATAGTTTATATAGTTCGCGTATAAAGCCAAAAATAGTATTCGTTTTTGTTTGTTCAAAAAGTGTGGCACCATAAAGTAAATAAAAAATGATAAGATAATTTATGATGTGAAAGGCATTCAAAAGGATAAAATTTAAAAGATAAGTTTTCCAATTTTTCTGTCCGAAGACTAAATTTAGGTGCCAAAAAAGTACAATAAAAGTGGTGATTGCAACAATAGAATCAAGCAATTCTTTGTGTAAAATAAATATAAAATAAACAGGAGCAATAAGTATTTGAATTACAAAAATCAGTCCATGAAAGTATAAAAAGAAGACTATTATTTTGGCTAAATTAAATCGTTTATGATAAAAAATCCAAATCAAAAGCACTTGAAACGGTAAAAGAATCAAGGTCTTAAATTTAGTCATATCAAAGACATAACGTCCCATTTCATTATAACCATTCGGATTATCGGCAAGTCGCACATAATCTTCGTAGTCATATATTTTGTCTCCAATTAAAAGTAAAAGCGTGGCTGCGATAAGAAAAAATGTAACTGGACTAAAATAGGTCTTTCGTTTACCATAAAAATAACCCGAATAAACACTTTTTGGACGAAGAACTAAATCTTTTATAAGTTTTAAAATTCCACTATCGGTGTGGGTTACTGAATGCCATAATTCGTGTAAAAAGTCGTGCATTTTTAGTTCGCCAACAGTTGATTTTTGACCGCAGTTAGAACAAAAGTTTCCGTCAAATGTATGTTCGCAATTTTTGCAAAGAATGGGGTGCATTTTTTCTTATTTTTTGAAATAATATTCTGTCCAAAAGTAAAATTAGTTTTGTTAAAAACAAATTATTTAAAGACGGTTTCCAGTTCTATAATTTCAAAATAGGGATGGTTTACAAAAAATTGTCGGATGATATTGGTATGAGCAGCACCAAATAATACCAAGATTACTTTATCCTTCTTAATATCAATAGAGCGAAGAATATTGTTATAAATTTTTAAATTTCGGTCATAAAACGATAAGGTAAATTGTTCGCCTGTAAAATCGTCTTTTTCACCATAAGCCATTGCGTAATGCAAATAGTCATATTGATTGGCTTGGCGCGCATAAGGCGAATTCAACTGGATGTAATAATCGGGTAGAGGCGTTTCTGAAAGTTTTTTCAATTTCTCGGTAAACGGATACGGAACTTCAAAAAACGAATCGGGATTAGGCTTGTCATCTTTGTGCTTTTTTTCATATTCGTTCATCGGACTGTAATCTAAGTCTTGTCGATTATCAGCTGCAATAATTGGAAGGTTGTTTATTTTTCCTAGCCTAAAAGCAACTTGCACTTCTTCACGTCGCAATAAAACAGAATCTTTTAAAACTCCATTTTTGTAGGCATCATACAAACTATCCGATTTTTTTTGTTGGCGAAAATCAGTTTCCACAAAAATCTTTTTCACACCAAAAGCATTTAGTTTTGAGGTGATAAAATCCAATTCTTTTTGTCTTTTTTCTGAAAATAAATCTTTAAAACTGGTGGAATTTCGGTCTCCAGTGGCGCCATAATGAAACGTTCCCATCAGGATGATTTTGATTTTTTCGTTTTTAGTTTGCGCGAATGAGGTTAAACCGATTAGTAGAAATAATAGTGCTTTTTTCATCAGTTTTATTTTAAATCATTAAATTTAATATAATCATATTCGGTGGAACATTTCAATAATTGGTCTAAGATCGATATGTGACCTGCTCCAAATAATACTAAAATTCTATCATTAGGTGAAGTCGTTATTCTTTGAATGTTTCTGAAAATCCTTAAATTTCTGCTATACCAATAAGTGGCTAAAGCATCAGCACCTTCGAATTTTCCGTTTTTAAAATCTTCGGTTAAATAAAATCCGTAATCTCTTAAAAATCTTTTTTCGGAATTGAAGTATTTAAAATAATCCAATAACGGTGTTTTCAGATTCATTTCAGTTTCATACTCAATCCATTTTTTATATTCGGGATTTGATTTAAAAGTATAATCTTTAAAGATTCTTTCGAAATACGGATTGATAACTGTGGAATCTTTACTTTCCATCAAATCTTGATACACCGCTTTTGCATCGACACTATATACAGTATCTAGCTTAAATCGTTCCAATAATCGAAAGGCAATTTGTTGAATTTCATCTTTTCCTAAAACAGTTTTACCAGATTTATAGGATTTGTATTTGCCCATCGCATCCCATTTTTCAGGCGCTTCAATACAAATTTTTGTAGGCTTAAATTTAGCAATATAATCAAGTAATTCTTTTAGTTCCTTTTGTTTTTGATCAGATAAAATATCTACTTGTTGGTCTTTATTGACTTTGTAGGCATCTTTGTTGTAGTATTCAAAATGAAAAGTTCCAACCAAAAATATTTTGGGTAAATTATCCTTATTTGGAATCAAAAATGTATCAGGATCTTTGATTGTTTGTGCAAATCCTAGTGAGGATAGTAGGATAAATAGTAGTGCTTTTTTCATAAATTAATTACTCTTCAAAATTGTCATAATAAGTGAAATCTTTAGTTATTTTTCCGTTTTCGATGGTGAAAATGGTACAAATTGGCAACTCAAATTTTGTATTATCTGGAGCAGTTCCAGTAGATATAAATTCTACAATGATATGATTTTCTCCAGATGGATATACTGTTTTTACTTCATCCTTCAAATCTGGAAATATTTTATTGAGTGCAGTATACTTAGCAATAGTTTGCATTTGTGCTTGTTTAACGACGCCACTACCTAAGGATGGATCTTTAAAATCGGCTGTTTCAGTATACATTTCAGCCATTTTTATCCAATCGTGATTATTGAAATGTTCGAAATAGGTTTTTACAAGTTTTTCGTTTTTTGAATTTTCGTTAGCTTTAGATTTTTCGCCACACGAAGTCAAAAGAATTCCAAGCAATAAGAGTGCTATTGTTTTCATAAGGTATTTCAAATTTAAAAATTAAACATCATAGAAGTTTTCTATTCAAAAATAAAGGAATGATTTTGAATATGATGTGCTTCAGCTAGCTTTTAAATTAAACTTAAAACAAGCAACTAACTACCAAGGTTAAAGTAGCAACAACGATTTTTACAATTAGATTAATCATAATTCAAAAATGTATTGGTTAATTTTAGTAAAAGTAGTCGATATAATTTTTTAAAAATTGTAAAAATGTAAACTTAAACAAATAACCAATTCACTTCGCCATCTTCTTGCAATGAAATATTTTTGAAAAAGTTTTTCGGAGTCAAACCTGTTAGTGACTTAAAATCTTTTATCAAATGGGATTGGTCGTAAAACAACAAATCATAACTCAATGATGTTAAATTATCAGTAGATTTTTTACTCATTTTGTTCTTTAAAGCTTCTCTAAAACGTTGAATTTTTTTGAAATCAGAAGGTGATTTGCATAAATTGGCTTCAAAATGCTTTGTGAGATTTTGACGTGAAGTATGGTGTTTTTTTGCTAAATCTGCTATGGAGTAGTCTTTTTCTAAATCTTTAAGATCAGCAATAACCTCGTTTAAAAAAGGATGCTGAAATGCTTTTAGTTTTGATAACCAGTAATTTTCTATTAAATCAATTTTTTTGTTTGTTTCTTTTTCATTTAAAATGGCACTAAAACGTTCTGCGTAATCATCAAAAGGTATGAAATTTGAAAAGAAATTATTGGTATAATTGCATAAAGATTTGTCTAAAAAAGCATTCAATCCGAGTGGTTTGAAATAAAAAGTAAGTTCATTAATATCGCCTTCGTAGCTTAATTTTATTGGCTTTTTGTAATGGCAAATCAAATCGGAACTCAATGGATTACCTTTTTTCTCCTTAATAATTCCTTGATTTTCTGCATATAAAACCTCTGCATTTTGCATAATCGAAACAATGCTATAATTATTTGGGAAGGTAAAATATTCGATTGGTAAATCTTCTTTTGAATTGGTCAAGAAATAATAGCCTTCAATATAGTCTTGAAGGATTTTGTTTTTTGGCTTATAAAAATTGATTTTCACGTTGTTTCAAAATTGATTGCGTTGTAAAAATAATTAATTCCAAAACACTATTAAGAAAAAACTGACCGAAACGTATGTTAAATTAATATATCACTTTCTAAATCTGATTTTTCTATTTCAAAGTCAAATCCGAGTTTTTCAACCAACTCAATAACTAACTTTTTATACCAGTTTTCCGATTTTGGATGGATGTAAATCTTTTCTATCAATTGATCAATGTCAACTTCAATTTTCAATCCGTCGTTTATTTTTAGTTCTTGTTGTGATAAATCGGCAATGATTCGCACTTCGCGTTCATATTGAAAACTTTTTCGTTTGAATAGAAAAGGGAAAAACATATCGTCAAACGGAATGTATTCTTTTTTGTAGTCAATATAATTAACCTCACCTATATATTGATTGAAATCTTTTTCAACTTCTAATGCTTTTTGAAGCCTTCCAATGGTAGATTGAATTGCCAAACCTTCACTGTTTTGAGTGAAAATTTGCCACATTGCAAAGGATTCATATTCATTGATGTGCCAACTACTAATGACTACTTTTTCACGATGTGATTTATAGTAACTTAAAAATTCGGGATTGTTTGCAGCAAGTTTTTTTATTTCTTCAAATGTGGGTTCGCTAAAAGTTCCTTCATATTGGTCTTCAAATTTATCCGATCGCGACATAAATAATTTTCTAGACAAAAGTAAATCTAGAAATTTTGATAAGTCCAAATACTTCCAAACTACCGTATCTGGATCTTCTGGAAGTGTGATATTTGGATTGTTAATATACATTTAAAAACGTTTAGGAAATTTCATTGAATATTGCCCAACATAGATGGCAAGAAGAAGCCAAACCACAATAAACTTAAAAAGATATTCCTCCACTAGTTGTTCGCTGAAAGCATAGCTACTAATTAAAACAATTGAAATAAAAACAATTAGGAATAAACCAATAATATACTCTCTTTTCATCGTTTAAAATTATTTAATTATTCAAAACTTTGCATCAAAACCAACTTAGAATACATTCCGTTTTTAGCCAACAATTCTTCGTGATTGCCTTGCTCAACGATGATACCTTTTTGCATCACGACAATTTTATCTGCTTTTTGAATGGTTGAAAGTCGGTGTGCAATAACTACCGAAGTCCTATTTTGCATCATATTTTCTAAAGCAACTTGCACGAATTTCTCGCTCTCAGTATCCAATGCTGATGTTGCTTCATCCAATATCATTATGGGTGGATTTTTTAAAACCGCACGCGCAATAGAAATACGTTGCTTTTGTCCACCAGATAATTTTCCACCAGCATCTCCAATGTTGGTTTCAATACCATTTGGTAAATCTTTTACAAATTCATAAGCATTCGCCACTTTCAACGCTGCAATAAGTTCTTCATCGGTAGCATTGGGTTTACCAATTAAGATATTATTTTTTATGGTATCATTAAAAAGAATAGAATCTTGAGTCACTAAACCAATCATTTGACGCAAAGAATTCATCGTCATATCTTTTAAATTTATTCCGTCGATATTTATACTTCCTTCTTGCACGTCATAAAAACGAGTAAGCAAATTGGCAATTGTACTTTTTCCGCTGCCCGATTGACCTACAAGTGCTACCGTTTTGCCTTTTGGAATTTCTAATGAAAAATTGGTTAAAATGTTTTCTTCTTCATATCTAAAGTTGATGTTTTCAATAGTGATATTTTTATCAAATGTTTCTTTGTTAATGGCATCGGGTTTATCGGTAATGGTGTTTTCAACTTCTAAAACTTCAAATACTCTTTGCGCAGCAGCAAGTCCGCTTTTAACGGAATAACTCGCTTTCGAAATGGATTTTGCTGGTGTTAGAATATTATAAGCCAATCCCATATAAATCAAAAATTGTGCGCCTTCTAAAACCTCTTTTCCGTTAGGTAGTTTATCTACCAAAACCATATTACCACCAAACCAAAGTAAAACGGCAATTACAATAATTCCCATAAACTCACTAAATGGTGAGGCTAAATTATTTTTTCGTCCGATACTGTTGGATAAATTTAGTAATCTTGTAACCGAATTGTTGAACTTTTCTTTAAAATTAGGTTCGGCATTATAACTTTTTACAACTTTTAAACCCGATAAACTTTCTTCAACAATAGAAATTAAAAAACCACTTTCAAATTGCGCTCGTTCTGATTTTGCTTTTAATGATTTTCCAATTTTTGAAATGATAAAGCCCGAAATAGGTATGAAGATGAATACAAAAAGCGTCAGTTTTACGCTGATAGCGAACATAGTTATTATAGTGAAAATGATCGTCATTGGTTCTTTGACTACCAATTCTAAAATAGAGAAAAAGGAATTTTGAACTTCATTGACGTCGCCCAACATTCTTGCCATAATATCGCCTCTTCTTTTTTCGGAATAATAAGAAACTGGAAGACCAATGATTTTATCATACATAGTCGTTCTTAAATCTTTTAAAACGCCATTCTTTAAATGCATTAAATGATTGGAAGCTAAGTAATTAAATAAATTTTTAAATAAAAACGTAATGATTACCAAACTAACTACAAGAATTAAAGCAAATTGCGGACCGTCATTTTTAGACAAAGTGTTTATTTGATAATATAAGTACTGTTTACCATAAGTTACAATATTCCAAATGGTGGTGTAGGTTGGTTCTTCAAGTACTTTATTTTCTTTCTTGAATAAAACATCCATCATTGGTATTAAAGCTACGAATGATAAAGTGCTGAACAAGGCATATAAAATATTATAAATCACATTCCATATCACGTGATATTTATAAGGTTTTACAAAAGGAATTATTTTTTTTATATTTTCGTCCATTAGTTTAACTGCATTGCTGCGATTATATTTTTAATTTTTGTATCCAATTCTGATTCGATTTCTTTGGCATTTGCAACAGTATCTAAAGGTGCATTTACACTAAAATAGAATTTAATTTTAGGTTCGGTTCCGCTTGGGCGTGCACAAATTTTAGAGCCATCTTCTAAATAATATATTAATACGTTAGATTTCGGAATTGCGATAGATTCAATTTCATTCGAAAACATATTTTTAGAAGTTGAATTTTCATAATCTTCAATACAAACAACGCGTTGTCCATTGATTTCACTCATTGGATGTTCGCGTAAGTCAATCATCATTTGATTGATTTCTTGCATTCCAGAAATTCCTTTTTTAGTCAAGGAAATCAGATGTTCTTTATAGAATCCGAAGTCTACATATAGATTTAATAATTCTTTATATAGTGAACTTCCTGCTGCTTTTGCCTGAGCTGCAATTTCGCAAACTAACAAACAAGCACCAACAGCATCTTTATCGCGCACAGCATCGCCAACCATAAATCCGAAACTTTCTTCGCCGCCACCAATAAATTTCAATTCCGGAAAATCTTTTATGAATTTAGCAATCCATTTGAATCCTGTCAAACCTACTTTGCATTCTACATTATATCCTGAAGCCAATTCAAGCATCATCGGCGTAGAAACAATGGTGGAACCAATAAATTGTTTTCCATCAATTTTTCCTGCACGTTTCCATTGTTCTAGAAGAAAGGCAGTCATAATAACCATAGTTTGATTACCATTTAACAAAATCATTTTGCCATCAGTATCGCGCACAGCAACACCAAGTCTATCAGAATCAGGATCAGTTCCGATTACAATATCACCATCTATTTCATTAGCCAAAGCCAAAGCCATCGATAACGCCTCAGGTTCTTCTGGATTGGGAGATTTCACCGTAGGAAAGTCACCGTTTGGAACTTCTTGTTCTTTAACAATATTCACGTCAGTGTAACCTGCTTTTGCTAAAACGTTTGGTATTGACTTAATTGATGTTCCGTGAAGCGAAGTGTAAACAATTTTTAAGGTTTCTTTTGCTTCTTTTGGAGTGTTAAAACTTGCATTTTCAACCGTCGATTTTGCAAAGGCTTCATCAATGGCAACATCTATATATTCAATTAGAGAGTTATTGGCTTCAAATTTAATCTCGCTATAATTCAAAGCTTCAATTACTTCAATAATTTCGCCATCTTGTGGTGGAACTAATTGTCCGCCATCTTGCCAGTATACTTTATATCCGTTATATTCTGGTGGATTGTGAGATGCGGTTAAAACAATTCCGGCGTGACAGTTTAAATATTTTAAGGCAAAAGATAATTCTGGAGTCGGACGCATATCTGAAAATAAGTACACGTGAATGCCATTTGCCGAAAACACATCGGCCACAACTTTTGCCAAAGTATCACTATTATGACGACAATCATAGGCGATTGCTACTTTTAACTGTTCGCCTGGAAATGATTTTATCATGTAATTTGACAAACCTTGTGTGTTTTTTCCAAGAGTATATTTGTTGATTCGGTTGGTTCCAACGCCCATTATTCCACGCATTCCGCCAGTTCCGAATTCTAAATTTTTATAAAAACTTTCTTCCAAATCTTTTGGAGCCGAAGTCATCATTAATTTGATAGCATCGTGGGTTTGTTCGTCAAAGGTCGGTGTTAACCACTCATTGACTTTATCTAAAATAGTTTGTTCGATGTGCATAATGTTATCTTGAAATGCGATATTTCGCTTTGTATTAATATAAATTTATCTCAGTAGCAATTTTATAGCGTTCTTCATTGTTTTTTGTCCGAAGAATAATTTCTCCTAAAAATCCTGCAAGAAACAATTGCGAACCAATAATCATTGAGGTTAAGGCAATATAAAACAAGGGATTATCGGTTACTAAAATGGTTTCAAACCCTGAATATAGTTTGATCAGTTTCAAAGTTATGATAAATCCTGTGGCTAAAAAACCAATGATGAACATCAAAACGCCTGCTGCACCAAATAAATGCATTGGTCGTTTGCCATATCGCGACAAAAACCAAATGGTGATTAAATCTAAAAAGCCATTGATAAAGCGGCTCATTCCAAATTTAGATTCGCCATATTTTCGAGCTTGGTGAATTACAATTTTTTCGCCAATTTTTCCGAAGCCAGCATTTTTTGCTAAAACCGGAATATAACGATGCATTTCACCCGAAACTTCAATGTTTTTTATTACAATATTTTTATACGCTTTTAAACCACAATTAAAATCATTTAAATGAACACCAGAAGTTTTTCTAGCTGCCCAATTAAATAATTTAGACGGAAGATTTTTAGAAACAACAGAGTCGTAACGTTTCTTTTTCCAACCTGAAACCAAATCAAAATTCTGCTCAGTAACCATTTTAAACAAACCCGGAATTTCGTCTGGACTATCTTGTAAATCAGCATCCATAGTGATAATAACATCGCCTTGCGCTTTTGCAAAACCGGCATGAAGTGCTTGTGATTTTCCGAAATTCCTTAAAAATCGAATGCCTTTTACATTAGAATTTTCTTTAGATAAATTTTCAATAGTTTGCCAAGAATTATCGGTACTACCATCATCTATAAAAAGAATTTCATAGGTATAGTTGTTTTCTTTCATGACTTTTACAATCCATGAATGCAACTCGGGTAACGATTCTTGTTCGTTTAATAAAGGGATAATTATAGATAGATTCATTACTTAGAAACCTTGATTGCGGTCTTTTTTAACAATAGCACCAACTATTAGTGAATGAATTAACCCAATAAAAGCATACATAAGTACCGTAACAGGTAATAATATAGCAGGATGGGAGAATTTTTTTATCATAGAAATACTCATTTCAATTTGTTCTGATGTCAATTCAGGATTTTTTTCAACCATCATTTTACCAACTTTATCATACATTTCCGTCATGTATTCAGGCAAGATAAGGTTAAAAACTACCATAAAAATTCCAGATAGAAGTCCTGCAATAACGCATATTGTAACGCCAATTTTTAAACATTCTCCAAAGCTAACGAATCCTCCATTTATGTTAGTTTTGTAATTGTTACAACCTAAATAAATAAAAACGAATGGAAGAATTAAAAAGTTTGACACATTGATTATTGTTCCATAAGTTGGATTTGTCTGAGGATCAATATTCATTACATAACCAATTACAAACTCCAAAATCATTATGGCGCCAAAGAGCAAACCATAGTTCAATCCTGATTTAGCAGCCGATTTATTTTCATTCATTTTATTGTCTTTAAAATTAATCCACAAATATAGTAATTCCATAATTACTGCCGAATATATAATTCAATTAAAAAAAGTGCTTTAAATCTTTGAATTATAAAAAATAGTTGTATTTTTGCACACTCAAAATAAAATAATAATTAAAAGTCGTAGCCAGTTGATACCTTTTATTCTAAAAGCTTCACAACAAACTACTTCATAACAAATAAAAGATTTACACAATGAAACAAGGAATTCACCCAGAAAATTACAGATTAGTTGCTTTTAAAGACATGTCAAATGAAGATGTTTTTATTACTAAATCAACAGTAGAAACTAAAGAAACAATCATTCACGAAGGAGTTGAATATCCAGTTTTTAAAATGGAGATCTCAAGAACATCACATCCATTTTACACAGGTAAATCTAAACTTATCGACACTGCAGGACGTATTGATAAATTTAATAGCAAATACGCTAAGAAAGCAAAATAATTTTTTAGTAGTTCAAATTTTATTAAAACCTTCCAATTTTTTGGGAGGTTTTTTTATGAACTAAACTTTTGTAACTTTGAACTCGCAACTTTAAATTCGCAACCAATAATGAACTATATACTTTTTGACGGAACCGTTCGAAACGCACTTTTACCTTTCACATTTACGCGTCCTGTTGCCGAAATACGCATCGGAATCTTAACTATTCGTGAAAAATGGGAAAAATATTTAGGATATACAACCACAACTTTAACTGAAGAATATCTTTCTGAAAAATATCCAATGGTTGAATTAGAAGAGAATGTGATGATTAACGCATCGTTTTTGCCCAATGAAATTTTATCAGAAATGGTCAAAAATCTAGAACAAAATCAAGCCATATTTAAAGGTGATGAAGTCATAGCTTTTTATACTAACGATTCTCAAGAAGAGGTTGATTTTGATACTTACGAAATTATAGAGTTCAACGATGATTGTCTAACAGTCGAAAATACTTGGGATATTTTTGCCAAAAATGATAGCGCACTTAGAGAAGATTTTGATTTAATAACTGAAGGAAGAATTTCGCAACCTATTCCAAAATCAGTAAATGTTTTGGCTGCCGAAAATATTTTCATTGAAGAAGGAGCAAAGCTAGAATTCGTAACTTTAAATGCCTTAACTGGACCAATTTACATCGGTAAAAATGCCGAAATTATGGAAGGTTCTGTTATTCGCGGACCATTTGCACTGTGCGAATCGGGAAGAGTAAAATTATCTTCTAAAGTTTATGGTGCTACTACAGTTGGACCACATTCAGTAATCGGTGGCGAAGTTAGTAATTCAGTGCTTTTTGGATATTCTAATAAAGGTCACGACGGATTTTTAGGAAATGCTGTTCTAGGTGAATGGTGTAATATTGGTGCTGATAGTAACAATTCAAACTTAAAAAACAACTACGAAGAAGTACGTTTGTGGAGTTATGAAACCGAAGGTTTTGCAAAAACTGGATTACAATTCTGTGGATTAATGATGGGTGATCACAGTAAGTGTGGTATCAATACGATGTTCAATACAGCTACAGTTGTAGGTGTATCGTCTAATATTTTTGGAAGTGGTTTTCCTAGAAATTTTGTGCCGAGTTTTTCTTGGGGTGGAGCATCCGGATTTACAACTTACTTAACCAATAAAGCTTTTCAAACGGCTAAAATTGTAATGGCTAGACGAAATGTAGAATTTTCGGAAGAAGATGCTAGAATTCTCGAACACGTTTTTGAAGAAACTAAGAAATATAGAAAAGAGTAGTCGGATTTAGTAATTAAGCAATGTAACAATATGAAAATTAATTGCTTCATTAATTAATTGTTTAATTATCTTTGCACTCTCAATTTTTTGACAACGACCTGCCTGTCGGCAGACAGGTTTCATCAATTGGGTTTACTTATGGAAAATAGAAAAAAAGTAGCATTCTACACTTTAGGATGCAAGTTGAACTTCTCAGAAACATCAACTATTGCTAGAAATTTTCAAGACGAAGGTTTTGAACGAGTTGATTTTGAAGAAGTCGCAGATATGTACGTCATCAATACGTGTTCGGTTACAGAAAATGCCGACAAACAATTCAAGCAAATTGTCAAAAAAGCAATGAAACTCAACGATAAAGCTTTTGTTGCTGCCGTTGGATGTTATGCGCAATTAAAACCCGAAGAACTCGCTGCTGTAGATGGTGTTGACTTGGTTCTTGGTGCCACAGAAAAATTTAAAATCACCGATTATATTAATGATTTGTCCAAAAATGATATGGGCGAAGTGCATTCGTGCGAAATTGAAGAAGCCGATTTTTATGTAGGAAGTTATTCTATTGGTGATAGAACGCGTGCATTTCTTAAAGTGCAAGATGGATGCGATTACAAATGTACGTATTGCACCATTCCATTGGCGAGAGGAATTTCTAGAAGTGATGCTTTAGAAAATGTATTGAAAAATGCCTATGAAATTTCACAACAAGGAATTAAAGAAATAGTTTTAACTGGCGTAAATATTGGCGATTACGGCAAAGGTGAATTCGGAAATAAAAAACACGAGCACACATTTCTTGATTTAGTAAAAGCTCTTGATGAAGTTGAAGGAATAGAACGTTTAAGAATTTCTTCTATCGAACCTAATTTATTGAAAAACGAAACCATTGATTTTGTTTCAAAAAGCAGAACTTTTGTACCTCATTTTCACATTCCTTTGCAATCAGGAAGTAATGAAATTTTGGGAAAAATGAAACGTCGTTATCAACGAGAAGTTTATGTTGATCGAGTTGAAAATATCAGAAAAGTAATGCCACACGCTTGTATTGGTGTTGATGTCATTGTAGGTTTTCCTGGTGAAACGGACGAACATTTCCTAGAAACTTATAATTTTTTAAACGAATTGGATATTTCGTACCTACACGTTTTTACCTATTCCGAAAGAGATAATACGGAAGCTGCAACTATGGATGGAGTGGTTCCAATGAATGTGAGAGCAAAAAGAAGTAAAATGCTTCGCGGATTGTCGGTAAAAAAACGCCGTGCTTTTTACGAAAGTCAAATTGGAACCAACCGAACAGTTTTGTTTGAAGGTGAAAATAAAGAAGGTTACATTCACGGTTTTACAGAGAATTATGTAAAAGTAAAGACGCCTTGGAATCCTGAATTAGTAAATACTTTGCACGAAATCAACTTGACAAGAATAGACGAAGATGGAAGTGTGAGAATGGAATTTATAAACATTGAAGCTTAAAAATATAAAACCCTGAAAATAGCTGTTTTCAGGGTTTCTTTTTTTACAAATAACTTAATTGACGGACTCAACCAAACGTAGGAATTCTGATTTATAACCTTCTTCGTCCGAGGCTAATCCTGATTTTGCTAATTTTTTTATCTCAGAAGTTGAGGCATTAGCTATTAGTTTTGAATCTCGTAATTTCAATCCAAACCAAGCCACAGCGCTACTAAATTTAAAATCTTTAGAACTATTAACTAATGCAACTGATTGATTTTGTATGGTTTGAATTAGTTCAACACTTTTTTCTCCGTCAGGTTTTTTATATCTAAATTTTACTGTGGCTAATTCTTCATTATAAGTTACCTCGTCATTTTTTACTTTAGTATATTTCAAATCAGAAGGAGTGAAGCTACTTTCAACACCAACCGGAATTATTTCATATAAAGCAGTAACGGTGTGTCCGCTTCCTAATTCGCCTGCGTCGATCGCGTCATTTTTAAAATCTTCCGCTTTCAGTTTTCTATTTTCATAACCAATTAATCGGTAAGCTTGAACGTGTTTTGGATTGAATTCAATTTGGATTTTTACATCTTTGGCAATGGCGAACATCGAACCTTTAAATTCTTTTCCCAAAAATCGATTGGCTTCTTGAATGTTATCAATGTAAGCATAATTTCCGTTGCCTTTATCGGCTAAAATTTCCATTTTACTGTCTTTATAATTTCCCATTCCGAAACCTAAAACGGTTAGAAAAACACCTGATTTTCTTTTTTCTTCAATCAAATCAATCATCTCATCGTCAGAAGAAGCGCCAACATTAAAATCGCCATCAGTTGCAATAATTACGCGATTGTTTCCTTCTTTTATAAAGTTTTGTTGTGCTAATTTGTAGGCCAATTCAATTCCTTCTCCGCCAGCAGTACTTCCTCCAGCTTGCAAATCGTCAAAAGCATCCATAATGGTTTCTTTTTCTAATCCTGAGGTTGGTTCTAGAACAACGCCAGCAGAACCAGCATAAACTACAATAGAAACTTTGTCTTCTTTTCGGAGTTCTTTGACCAAAATTTTCATTGATTCTTTTAATAATGGAAGTTTGTTGTCATCACTCATCGAACCCGAAACGTCGACTAGAAAAACCAAATTAGATTTAGGTAAATTAGTCATCGGAATATTTTTTCCCTGCAAACCAATTTTTAATAATTTGTGTTTTTCATTCCAAGGACTTTCGCTGTATTCAGTATTGATAGAAAACGGATGATTATCGGTAGGTTGCGGATAAGTATACTTGAAAAAATTCATCATTTCTTCAACTCTAACAGCATCTTTTGGAACTTTCAGTCCGTTGTTTATAAATCTTCTAATGTTGGTGTAAGAAGCATTATCAACATCAATAGAAAAGGTTGATAGCGGATTGTTTTTTGGAGATTCAAAGGGATTTTCTTCTAGTTCGGCATAACTTTCTGAGTTAGAATCTTTGTTTTCATTTTCGATAGATTCGATTTTTAAATCGGTTTCAATTGCTACCGATGTTGTATCTGTGGCATAATTTTCTGAGCTTGATCCGTTTTTGCAATTGCTGAATAAAAGCAATAGGAATACACTTAAATAAAAAGGGTAATTTTTCATTTAATTAAATTTTTAAAATGTTAAAGATTGATTTTTTGTCTTTAAATAACTTTTAGTATTCCGGATTTACTAAGCGAATTATTTACAAATTTTGACCATTCAAATTTGATGCCAAGAATTTTTAAAATGAGAATTAGATACTAATTTTATTTTTATCAAATGGATTTCTTATATTTTAAATAATAATTTTGATAAAATAACAATAAAATTTGCTTATTGTAGACTATTTAATAGTTGTAGTGAAATCTTAATTTTGTAATTCTAAAAACGGTTGCGCTGTATTGTTCGATGAATTCAAATTTGTTTCTTCCAGATTGTTTAAAACCAACAATGCGTTCACCCGAAATTTCGTAGTACATTGAAGAACCTTCAAACATAAATCGTTTGCCGTTATTGCGATAGGCAGAGCGAATTAAATCAAATTCAGATAAATTCCAAGTGGTAAGGTTGGCATCCAATACTTCTAAATCTGAAAATAATCCTTCTGTAATTTCGGTTTTGCAACCATAATATTTTGGGATTTCTTCAAAAAAAGAAATAATGTTGAGGTTAAGTTCTTCTGCATTCATTGCATAAAAATAACTAAAAAATCCCAAATTCTACTAGTGTATATAGAATTTGGGATTTTATCTTTTTTGGAAATTCAAATTATATTTTGATACCTGGAGGTAATAAATCTCTGTAGGTTACATTTTTTCTGAAAAACAAAGCAATTTTTGGTAGAATCGGAACCACTTTTAACTTGCGTTCGTAGGCAATTTCCATAATGTTTTTTAATAAATCAGTAATAAAATTTTCATCGGTAAATCCTTCCGGAACATTAATTCTAGTTAAGAAAATCTTTTTTTCTTGAAACGAATATTCAACAGAAACCAATTTTCCATCTACCAAAGTTTCAAACTGTCTAGCGAAGGTATTGTCTTTAATTTCCATTTTTTCTAAAATTAACTCTGAGTTCATGTATAAGTGGGATAAATAAATTAATTTTATGCAAATTTCGGAATAAAATATGGATAAAGCCACTGAATTAAGTTAAATTATGAGTAAGACACACGTTTATTTTATGCCAGGATTAGCAGCAAGTCCAACAATATTTGAATTAATTGATTTGCCTAAGGATGTTTTTGAAGTGCATTTGTTAAGTTGGTTTTTGCCCGAATCTAATGAGCTTTTAGTAGATTATGCCAAAAGAATGGCAGAAGATGTTAAACACGATAATGCCGTTTTAATAGGTGTTTCTTTCGGAGGCGTTTTGGTTCAAGAAATGAAAGCTTTTTTAAATCTTAAAAAGGTAATCATTATTTCGAGTGTGAAATCTAATGTGGAATTGCCAAGGCGAATGAAGATTGCAAAAACCACTAAAGCCTACAAACTATTGCCTACAGGCTTGATGCAAGATGTCGAAAAATTAGTGAAATATGCTTTTGGCGATACTTTAAAACGAAAACTAAAGTTATATGAGAAGTATTTGCACATGCGCGACAAAATTTATTTAGATTGGGCAATTGAGCAAATGGTGTGTTGGAGTAGAACTAAAATTGATGCCGAAATCATTCATATTCACGGAGATGCTGATGAGGTTTTTCCTTCTAAAAACATTAAAAATTTTATAAATGTGAAAGGAGGAACGCACGCAATGATTATTAGTAAATACAGATGGTTTAATGCTAATTTGCCTAAAATCATTTTGGATAAATAATAATTTGCGGCTCGATTTTTGTAGTTTTGTCACTTAATAAAATTACTCAGAAAATGAAAAAGATTCAAATGTTTGGAATTGCCGTTGTTATGATTTTCGCAAGCGGATTATTTATTTTTGCAATTTCAGGAACAACTAGAGAAAAGGAGTTAGGCGAAAAGACGTCACAATATTTTCCAAGTACGGTAGATTTTGCAGGTGAACGAGCGCCATTACAAATTGCTGATGTCAAGGAACGATTTGATAGAGAATTATTGATTAATGCTAATTTACATTCTTCAACCATATTAATTATAAAACGAGCTAACCGCGCTTTTCCAATCATCGAACCTATATTAAAACAATATGGTGTTCCAGATGATTTTAAATATTTAGCCGTGATTGAAAGTTCGTTGACCAACGCAGTGTCATCTGCTGGAGCAAGAGGTGTTTGGCAATTCATGCCCGATACGGCCAAAGAAAAAGGAATGGAAGTTACCGAAGGTATTGACGAACGTTACCATTTGCAAAAATCAACCGAAGCTGCGTGTAAGTACTTGTTAAAAGCCAAAGAAAAATTTGGAAATTGGACACTTGCTGCTGCATCTTACAATGGTGGTATGTCAGGAATTAACAACAAAATTGTGGAGCAAAAAGTTTCAGATTATTATGATTTGTTATTGACCGATGAAACCTCAAGATACGTGTTCAGAATTTTAGCTTTAAAAGAAATTATGAAAAACCCAACTTTATATGGTTTTGAGGTAGCGAAACACGAGTTGTATGATAACATTCCAACAAAAACTATTGAAGTCGACAGCTCGATAACCGATTTAGCAACTTTTGCCAAGTCACAAGGAATTAACTACAAGATTTTAAAAATTCACAATCCTTGGTTAAGAGATAAAAAGTTAAGTAATCCTGCAAAGAAAAAGTATATTATAGAAATACCAACGCAAGGTTATTAATATTAAGTATTCAGTAATCAGTGTTTCAGTTGGCACAAAGATTTAAACATAAAAAAAGTTCGCAAAAACTGCGAACTTTTTTATTTAAGTACTTGCCAACCAAAAACGGATAACTGAACGTTGATAACTGATAACCGAAAACGGATAACCGAAAACTGAACACTAAATCTTCTTCATCTGTTCCTTCATCATTTTAATTTGATCGGCTAACATTCCTTGTTTGTCTAATTTTTTGACCTCTGCAATTAAGTTGGTAGCTTCAAGTTTTCTTCTTCTTGACATCGCAACTCCAGCTAAATTTAGTTTTGCAACAGCCAAATCCATATCCATATTCAATCCTAATTCGATAGCTTTTTTGAAATATTTTTCTGCTTGAATTAAGTTGGTTTGCGATAACATAATTCCGTTTAGGTAATTATAATAACCTTGTTGTTTTTGAACTAAAGCTGTTTCCGGATTTTTAATTTTATCTAACCAAGCTTTTGCTCCAGGGAAATTTTGTTTTCTTAATTGTAAAAAAGCCAGTAAAATAAATTCATTTCTAAAATAAAGAAACAACGGAATCAAGGACAATAGGATAAGAAAAATTCCATTTCCGATATTGCTTTCAGTAAACTGCCATATCGCAGCGATAAAGATTAAACCAGTTAAAATTAGTTTGATATTTCTGTGAAACATAATAGTATATTTTTAAGGTTGCAAAGATAATAAATAGAAATTAAAATATTTTTAAAAAACTACTTGCAAGTAATAAAAATCGTTGTATATTTGCACTCGGTTTTAAAAAGACCTCAAGAAAAGATTATTATACGATTTTAAAGATAAAAAGCAAT
>NZ_JAIXTJ010000027.1 GCF_027483985.1 Flavobacterium sp. | reverse complement strand
CTAATCACTAATCACTAATCACTAATCACTAATCACTAATCACTAATCACTAATCACTAATCACTAATCACTAATCACTAATCACTAATCACCAACTTAAAAATATTCGATTCCAAAACTTCAGTATCATTATCTTCACAAAGTAAAAATTCAATTTCTTTTTCTGATTTTTTGAAAAGTGTTATGCCTTCAAATTTGTTGGTGTCTGTTATTTTTTTTGTGTAGTCTATTTTCATTTTCTTGACATCAATTCTTCCAATTATACTTCCTAAAATTTCACCATCATCATAGGTTGAATCTGTATTTTCTGCTGTTGCCAGGAAATAAATTTTATCATCAACAAGAATGGCATCGGTAAAACTCGTGCGAACACCTTTTATTTTTGGAAGTTTATATTCGTTGGAAACCATCCTAAATTCAGTGGCTAGATTTTTTCCATCAATGGTGAAAATTACATTTTTGTTGGTTTTACCATTTCCTCTATTGAATAAAAACCAAGTTTCTCCATAATAAATTGCGCCTTCAAGATTAAAATCTTCTGATTTAATTTTTCCAAACGATTGCATTGAAAGATATAAATCGGTTAAATCTTGAGATCGAACAACTTCTTTAGTTTTGGCGTTAACTTGAACCATTATTGTGCGATTTTCTGTCGATCCAGATCCAAAAAGATACAAGCTGTCTTGATATTTAGTTATGGCTTCAAAATCGGGTTTCAGGCTTTTTGCAATATTTTCTTCTGAATTTTCGGCCAACGGATGACGTTCTAGTTTATTGTTATCCATTTGGTATTCATATAAAAACGAACTATTATCACCAATTGCAAAAATGGTATTATCGTGATAAATTAACCCTGATGCTGATCCAAGTCCAATGATTTTAAAAAGTAGTGAAAGTTGAAATTTTTCCATTTTGTAGTGTATAAGAACCCAAAAATACTATTTTTACATTAATAAAAAGGATATTATGAAATCAATTAACATAGAAGACTTTAAAGTTGTTGGAACCATTAATCTGTCAAAAATACCAACAAAATTGACTGTCGATATAGATAAAGAGGAAGCAGAAGCAGCTTTAGATAAAATTCAAGTAAAGTTGAGTAAAAAGCAAGACGCTATGTATGCACACAACCGTCATTCTTTTTTAATTTGTTTGCAAGGAATGGATACAAGCGGAAAAGATAGCTTAATTCGCGAGGTTTTTAAAGAATTTAATCCGCGTGGCGTAGTGGTTCATAGTTTTAAAACGCCCAATTCAACAGAGCTGGAACACGATTATTTGTGGCGCCATTATTTGGTTTTACCAGAAAAGGGAAAGTTTGCTGTTTTCAACCGAACGCATTACGAAAATGTTTTGGTAACAAGAGTGCATCCAGAGTATATTTTGTTTGAAAACTTGCCAGGAATTGAAAAAGTAGACGATATAACACCTCAATTTTGGGAAAACAGGTTGGAGCAAATCAATAATTTTGAAAAACATATATCACAAAATGGCACCACAATTTTGAAGTTTTACTTTCATATGAGTAAGGAAGAACAGCGTTTAAGATTATTGAAACGTTTAGAAAATCCGGAAGATAATTGGAAATTCTCTACAGGTGATTTAAAAGAACGCGAACGTTGGGATGATTATATGAATTATTATGAAGAAGCAATAAACAAAACTTCTACAGAAAATGCACCTTGGTATGTTATTCCAGCCGATGATAAAGCTGTTGCTAGGTATATAGTTGCTAAAACAATTTGGGAAGAAATGCAAAAATTAACCGATATAACCGAACCTGAATTAGATCCAAAAGTAGCAGCAAACATTGATGTTTACAGAGAGCAATTAAAAAGTTAAAGTAAACAGATTTTATTAATTTCTTAAATTTATTAATTCTGAGTTTGTTTCTATTATCTTTGCAAACTCAAAAAAAATAGCGTGAATTTATCTCAATATACCAAAGAGTTTCGATACAATCTACAATTGGCTTATCCAGTTATTTTGGGTATGCTTGGTCATACTTTAATTGGTATTGTTGATAATATTATGGTCGGAAAATTAGGCTCCACTGAGTTGGCTGCGGTTTCGTTAGGTAATAGTTTGATTTTCATCGCAATGTCGATTGGTATAGGATTTTCTACTGCTTTGACACCTATTATTGGTGAAGCTGATGCTGAACAGGATAACGATAAAATTCGTTCGGCTTTTCATCATGGAATGCTTTTGTGTACCATTTTAGGTTTTGCATTATTCGGAATGGTTGTTATGGCCAAGCCGATTATGGAAATGCTTCATCAACCCAAAGAAGTTATTGAGTTGGCTAAACCTTATTTAGATTGGGTTGCTTTTTCGCTCGTTCCGCTTATTATTTATCAAGGATATAAACAATTTGCTGATGGTTTATCAATGACCAAATATTCAATGTATGCTATTGTTGGAGCCAATATCATCCACGTGGTCATCAATTATTTGTTAATTTACGGAATTTGGATTTTTCCTAAAATGGGAATCATAGGTGCAGCACTTGGAACGGTGATTTCAAGAATTGCTATGGTAGTTTTTATGCATTTTATTTTAGCAAAACAAGAACGATTAAAGGAGTATTTTAAAGGATTTAGTTTCGATCAAATTAAAAAAGAAACTATTAAAAAAATTGTAAATTTAGGCTTACCTTCAGCGATGCAAATGTTGTTTGAAGTCGTTTTATTTACAGCTGCAATTTGGCTTTGTGGAAACATAGGAAAAACTAGTCAAGCGGCCAATCAAATTGCTTTAAGTTTGGCTTCAATGACTTTTATGTTTGCTATGGGATTGAGTGTTGTTTCTATGATAAGAATAAGCAATCAAAAAGGGTTGCAAGATTATAATTATTTAGTTGTTGTAGCACGTTCGATATTTTTATTAGCCATCATTATTGAAGTAATTTTTGCTGTTTTATTTGTGGTTTTACATCAAATATTACCGCCATTATTTATGAATATGGAAGATCAGGTTCAATTGCTTGATAATACTGATGTTGTGACCATTGCAGCCAAATTATTATTAGTTGCAGCCATCTTTCAAATTTCAGATGGAATTCAAGTTGTTGTTCTCGGTGCTTTACGCGGACTACAAGATGTGAAAATTCCTATGTATATAACCTTTGTTGCCTATTGGATTATTGGCTTTCCAATATCTTATTATTTGGGTGAATATACTGATTTAAAAGCAGTTGGTGTGTGGTTAGGACTTGTTGCTGGATTAACTGCTGCTGCAATATTTTTGTATATTCGCTTCCATTTTTTAACAAAATCACTAATTTTGAAAAATAGTTTAAAATAACCCCAAAATGATTAAATTATTAAGAGGAGAAGAATTTAGAGAAATAAAACTCAACGCACCGTTACGTTTAAAATATGCTATTTCAAATCAAGGTCGCTTAGTGAGTTTTACAACCGATATTCTTGAAGGAAGAGAATTATTCGGTGGTCGATTGGAAGGATACAAAGTCTTCCGATTTAAATATAATAATGAAGGTGTAATCGTTAACAAATGCTACTTCTTTTATCGATTAGTAGCAGAATATTTTATACCTAAGAAAGAAGGTGATGGTAATTTTGTTCTTCACCTAGATTATGATAAAGTAAATGATTGTGTAGAGAATTTACGATGGGCCAATCAAGAAGAATTAACCGCGCATCACATAAAAAATCCATCAGTAATAAGCGGAAAGATTAAAACAATTCAACATAATATTAAAGCGGATGGGAGAAAACTGACTTCAACACAAGTCATCCGAATTAAAAAAATGTTGCAACGCGAAAATAACAAAACTCGTTTAGTGATGATCGCAAAACAATTTAATATTACAACTCAACAATTATATCGTATAAGAACTGGCGAAAATTGGGGACACATTAAAGTTTAAAAAATAAATACTATGCAATTACCAAAGTTTGTACTAGCCGACAATTCCGATTTTCCAGATGATATATTCGTTATTCATCTGGATTTTCCACGTTTTATAATCAATTTGAAAGATGATGAAGTGGAGTTTTTAGAAGATCTAGAAGGCGAAGACGAAACCGAATTAGAATCTGAAATGGAACATTTAATTACGCTAGCCGGAGAATTCTACGATAAAGAAATGGAAGCTTACGAAGAGTAGTTATTTAAAATAATTCTTCAATAAATTCATAGCCGCTGCAAATGGTGATATTTCATTATTTTGCACGGCTTTTTTGTTTTCTGATAATCGTTTTACGTTTATTATTAAAATAATTACTAAAAAAAAGTATTTGTGAAGCAACCATTTCTATTTTTTTGCATCCTAATTAAATAAACCACTCCATTAAACAATTTAAATTTACTTTAGATGAAGAAAATAACGAACCTTTTTGTGTCAATCTTTTTGATAACTTGTTTAATAGGCTGTGTCAGCGAGGAGTCTTTAGAACCGAATATTAATGATTATGATCAGGGAAATTCTGTCTCGCGTGATTTTCACGGGCAAATTCTAGATACATCAGGAAACCCTATTAATAATGCTACAGTTTCAATAGGAGCAATTTCAGTTCAAACAAATAGTAGCGGCTTGTTTACTATTCAAAATGTTACAGTAAAAGAAAAATTTGCTTACATAAAAGTTTCTAAGACTGGATTTGTAAATGGTTCAAGAGTTATTGTACCAACTCCTGGAGATAATAGAATAAATATTATGCTTATACCAAGTACAACAATAGCTACAATAAATTCGGGTATAAATAGTGAAGTTGAATTATCAAATGGAACAAAAGTAAAATTTGATGGTTCTTTCAAAGATGCGAACGGTAACGCTTATTCTGGAAATATCCAAGTAGGTTTATATCACTTGAAACCGTCAAATACTTATCTAAATCAAATTATGCCAGGTTCACTTTTAGCTAGTAATTCCAATGGTGATGCAAGAATTTTAGAAACATTTGGAATGGTGCATGTAGAATTAATTGGCAATAGCGGACAGAAATTAAATTTAGCAAATGGTCATACAGCTGAAGTTACTTTTGAAATCGATCCAACACAGTTAAGTTTAGCTCCTCAAACTATACCGCTTTGGTCTTTTGATGAAGCCATTGGTCTTTGGAAAGAAGAAGGTTCAGCAACTAAAGTAGGTAATAAATATGTAGGCAATGTTTCTCATTTCTCTTGGTGGAATTGTGACGCACCATTTGAACAATGCAATTTAAATGTTACTACGAATAATGCTGCTGGCTTGGCAATATCAAATCTAAATGTAGAAATTATTAGACCTCTGCAGTCATATGGTACAACGGGAATTACAAATTCTTTTGGACAAGTGTCTGGAATCGTCCCAGCAAATGAGACTCTTACTATTAAGGTTAAAGATTACTGTGGAAATGTCATTTATTCTTCGTCAATTGGTCCTTTTTCTTCAAATAGCTCTAATGTTTTGCCTATAATTATTTTAAGTCAATCTTCAATTTCTACGTTAAATATTGCTGGAACTTTAAAAACTTGCTCCAATAATAATGTTACTAATGGTTTAGTTAAATTGGTTAATCCAAATACTTCAAATTATTTTTCTACAATTATTCAGCCAGTTTCAAATGGTGCGTTTTCACTCAATACTAGTATTTGTGGTTCAAGTCAAGTTTTTAAGGTAATTGGAGAAGATTATTTGAATTTACAGACAACTGATACAATAAATTTTACTGCAAGTGCGCCAATAACAAATATTGGAGTAATCAATGCTTGCAACACCATCAATGAATTTATTACATATCAAGTTGATAACAATGCTGTAAACTATATTTTTACAGGTATAAATGCCACTACTAATGGTCCAGTCGGGAATGGTTTATTTGTTGGAACTACTACAAATTCACCAAGCTACTTTAATTTAAGCGTTTTTAATTTTAATTCAATAGGATTGTATACCACTTCTAGTTTTTCAATGCAATTCTCAGGTGTTTCTTTTGGAAGTGTAACCATTCTTAATGGCAGTACTGTAAACAATGTACAATTAGTAGTCAGTCAATTTGGTTCAATTGGAGGATTTATAGATTTTACGTTTAATGGTAATTACACTGATTCAACTGGAAATCATACCATTGCAGGAACGGCACACGTTATAAGGGATTAAGTTTGATCAATTAACGAAAATAATTCTTCAATAAATTCATAGCCGCTGCAAAAGGTGATATTTCATTATTTTGCACGGCTTTTTTGTTTTCTGATAATTGATTAATTACATCAGGATGATTGTAGAAATTCGATTTTAATTGTTCATTAATAGTTTCCAGCATCCAAAATTGATTCTGATTTTGACGTTTTTCTTCAAAATAATGATTGGCTTTTACTAATTCAAAATAATCTGAAATGGTTTTCCAAACATCGTCAATTCCTTCTTTGGTATAAGAACTACAGGTTGCTGCAGTCGGAATCCAGCCACTTTTTTTAGCAGGAAATAAATGCAAAGCTCTGTTGAATTCGGTTTTAGCAAGTTTGGCTTTGGCAATATTATCACCATCAGCTTTATTGATTACGATAGCATCAGCCATTTCCATTATGCCGCGTTTGATGCCTTGCAATTCATCTCCAGCACCAGAAATTTTTAGTAATAAAAAGAAATCAACCATACTGTGAACCGCAGTTTCACTTTGACCAACGCCAACAGTTTCGATAATTATGGTATCAAAACCACAAGCTTCGCACAAAATAATGGTTTCACGAGTTTTTCTGGCAACACCACCAAGAGTTTCACCAGAGGCACTTGGACGAATAAAAGCGTTTTCATCTTTAACCAACTCTTCCATTCGGGTTTTGTCACCAAGAATACTTCCGTTTGAAATGCTACTACTAGGATCAACAGCCAAAACGGCAACTTTTCTTCCTAACGACGTTAGATGTTTACCAAATGCTTCAATAAATGTACTTTTTCCAACGCCTGGAACTCCAGTAATTCCTATTCTAATTGATTGGTTAGAATGTGGCAAACAACCTTGAATTATGGCATTGGCTTTTTCTAAATGTTCTGGATTAGTGCTTTCAACCAAAGTTATTGCGCGACTTAAGGCTACTTTATCGTGATTCAAAATGTTTTCAATCAACTCTTGTGCCGAAGGTTGGTTTTTCCTTTTCAATATCACTTTTTTAAGTGAAACCAAACTGAGCGTTTCAGGTTGCGGGACACCTTCTTTTTCTGTAAGAGCCGATATGTTATTTTTTGGAGAATCCACTTTTAAAATTTATGTAGTAAAATTAAATAAAAATGTTCAGTTATAGTAAAACATTGTAATTTATCTCAGTAAAGATTCAAGCGTCTTATATTTTATAAAATAAAATAATTTTGTTAGAAAGTAAAGATGCTAAAAGTGCAATCTAAACACTATAAAATACATTATTTATAAAACGAACCCTAATTTTTTACCAAATCAATAATTCGATTCAAATTCACAAATTTTTAACTGACGTTTCAATTTTTTTAGCTGTTGATGGGCTTAAATTTGAAATAAAAAAAAGACTATGGCAACAATAAGATTAGGAGATTTAGCACCAAATTTTGATGCAAAAACAACCAAAGGCGATCTAAATTTTTATGATTACTTACAAGATTCTTGGGGAATTTTATTTTCGCATCCAGCAGATTTTACTCCAGTTTGTACTACCGAACTCGGAACAGTAGCCAACTATTTACCTGAATTTACAAAACGAAATGTAAAAGTTATTGCGTTAAGTGTTGATGGATTAGAATCGCATTTAGCTTGGATAAAAGATATTGAAGAAACTCAAAACGTATCTTTAAATTATCCGATAATTGCTGACGAAACTAAAGAAATCGCCCATTTATATGATATGATTCATCCAAATGCCAACGAAACGTTTACAGTTAGATCGGTTTTTATTATTGGAAATGATAAAAAAATTAAACTTATACTAACATATCCTGCGTCTACAGGAAGAAATTTTGATGAATTATTGCGAGTAATTGATAGTTTACAACTTACAGCAAATTATAGTGTAGCAACGCCTGCAAATTGGAAAGATGGTGACGATGTTGTCATCGCGCCAGCTATAAAAGACGAGGATATTCCATCAAAGTTTCCGAAAGGATTTAATCGAATAAAATATTATTTAAGAATGACACCGCAACCAAATAAATAGTATTTTTGAAACTTAGTTTTATTTAAATCTAGTTCAAATACAATGTCAAATAATAACTTAGCACCAGAAGTACTTCTTAGACTTGAAGAAATAGTAGGAAAATCATTTGTCCATACCGATATAGAAACCCGAAATCATTACGGACACGATGAAACAGAGGATTATGTTTTTCCACCAAATGTAGTTGTAAAACCAGCTAATGCTACTGAAATTTCTCAAATTTTGAAATTGGCTAACGAATTTAAAATTCCAACAACGCCAATTGGAGCGAGAACTGGATTAAGTGGCGGCGCATTATCCATTTATCAAGGAATCGGACTTTCGACGGAACGACTGAATAAAATTATTGAAATCGATGAGCAAAATCTTCAAGTAATCGTTGAACCAGCAGTAATAACTCAAGTTTTGAGAGAAGCTGTTGCAGAAAAAGGATTGTTTTATCCTGTTGATCCAAGCAGTCAAGGTAGCTGTTGGATTGGCGGCAATGTAGCTGAAAATTCTGGTGGCGCTCGTGCGGTAAAATATGGTGTAACTAAAGATTATGTATTGAATTTAGAAGTAGTTTTACCCAACGGAGAAATCATTTGGACCGGTGCAAATACCTTAAAAAATTCAACCGGTTATAATCTAACCCAATTAATGGTTGGTAGCGAAGGTACGTTGGGTGTTATAACAAAAATTGTTCTTAAATTACTTCCAACTAACTCACATAATGTGTTGATGTTGGTTCCGTTTTTCAAAGCTAGTCAGGCTTGTGAAGCAGTTTCGGCAATTTTTAGAGCTGGAATTACACCAAGTGCTTTAGAGTTTATGGAACGTGATGCTATTGATTGGACCTTAAAATATAACAATACTATAAGCATTAAAGTCGATGACCAAGTTCAAGCACATTTATTGATTGAGGTTGACGGAAATTATCCTGAAATTTTGATGCTCGAAGCGGAGAAAATAATGACAGTTGTCGAGCAATTTGAAATTGATGAGGTATTGTTTGCCGATTCTGATGAACAAAAAAATGCTTTGTGGAAGATGAGACGTTCTGTTGCAGAAGCTGTGAAATCGAATTCTATATATAAAGAAGAAGATACAGTAGTTCCAAGATATGTTTTACCTGAATTACTAAACGGAATCAAGAAAATCGGAACTAAATATGGTTTTAAATCGGTTTGTTATGGACACGCTGGTGACGGAAACTTGCACGTAAATATCATAAAAGGTGAAATGTCCGACGATAATTGGAACACTCAAGTACCAGTTGGTATTCGTGAAATATTTGAATTGACTGTGGCATTAAAAGGAACGCTTTCAGGCGAACACGGCATTGGTTTTGTTCAAAAAAACTTTATGGATATAGCTTTCACAAGATCGCATTTAGAATTAATGGAAAGCATAAAACGCGTTTTTGATCCTAATAATATTTTAAATCCCGGAAAAATTTTCCCAGATCATCTTGCATAATACGTATTTTTACGTATACCAGTTGAAAAAAGAATAAAGTATTTTTGAAACTTAACTAATAAATATTAAAATTATGAAAAAAGTACTTTTTATTGCTGCAGCGCTTTTTGCAGTAGGATTTTCACAAGCTCAAGAAACAAAATTTGGTGTAAAAGCAGGTGTGGATTTAGCTACGGCTAAAGTAAAATTTCCTGGTGGCTCAGTAACATCATCTGAAACTGGTTTTTTTGTGGGAGCTTTTGCTAATATTGGTGTTTCCGAAAAATTTTCGGTACAACCAGAACTTTTATACGTTTCTATTAAAGATTTGAATTTTTTAAGTGTACCTGTTTTAGCAAAATATAATGTTGCAGAGGAATTCGGAATTCTTGTCGGACCAAGTATCAATTATTTATTAGATGCACAAGAAGATGAAATTAAATTAAATATCGATTTAGGTGCAATGTATAATATCACAGATGACCTTGATGTTAGTGCAAAATATTCTTTAGGAACTGGTGATGTGAGTTTGAGTGGTATTTTTATCGGTTTAGGTTACAGTTTTTAATTTTTGATAATTCATAAAAAAAAACCATCAATTTATTTTGATGGTTTTTTTATTTAATCTCTTTTAGGAGTATTTTTCTTGATTCTTTTTTCTTCTTTTTTCTCTTTTGCAGTTTTAAGAGGTTCCTTTTTTACGGTTTTTTTTGCGTCTTGACTTTTTGCCATGGTTGATGGTTTTTAATATTACCACGTAAATATAGACAAATAGGACAGATAAATCGTTGAATGCATTTTATTTTTTACCTTTTTATTTGTTAACTAGTTGAATTATTTCTGAATTTCAACTAGCAAATAATTTTAGTTAATCTATTTATAAATTCAGATTTATATCGCTACTCTAATCAACATTTTTAATTATTTTAGCCAATCAAATTTAGAGTATGATTTCAGAAACACAATTCCAAAACGAACTACAACTTATTATTCAAAATGCCATTCGTGAAGATGTTGGCGATGGTGATCATTCGTCATTAGCCTGCATTCCAAGTGATGCTCAAGGTAAAGCTAAATTATTGGTAAAAGATGATGGTGTCATTGCCGGAGTTGAATTTGCCAAAATGGTATTTGAGTACGTCGATGCCAACTTGAAAGTAGATACTTTCATCGAAGATGGTTCAGAAGTAAAATTTGGCGATGTAGTTTTTCACGTTGCAGGAAGTTCACAATCGATTTTAAAAGCTGAACGATTGGTGTTGAATTCGATGCAACGAATGAGCGCAATTGCTACTAAAACTAAAAAGTATGTCGATTTATTAGATGGAACTAATACCACTATTCTTGATACAAGAAAAACAACGCCTGGATTTAGAGCTTGTGAAAAATGGGCAGTAAAAATTGGTGGAGGCGAAAATCATCGTTTTGCACTCTACGATATGATTATGTTAAAAGACAATCACAACGATTTTGCTGGAGGAATTACCAACGCTATCAATAAAACTAAGGAGTATTTAAAAGCAAACAATAAAGAACTAAAAATTATCGTTGAAGCAAGAAACCTCGATGAAATTAAAGAAATTTTGCAAAGCGAAGGTGTTTATAGAATTTTGATTGATAATTTTAATTTTGAAGATACAAAAAAAGCTGTTGCGTTAATAGGAACAAAATGTTTGACAGAATCTTCTGGAAATATCAATGAAAATACCATACGCCAATATGCAGAATGTGGTGTAAATTATATCTCTTCAGGTGCATTAACACATTCCGTTTATAATATGGATTTGAGTTTAAAAGCAATTGATTAAATGACTTTAGAAGAAAAAATAAAAGGCTTACCGATAATTAAGCAACTTATAGCTTTTGGTACTTCAATTAAGTTACCTTGGTTGTATGGTTTGTCATTATACGAACTTTTAGAATTATACATAACCGGAATTATTGAAGGAGCTTTGTCTTATCGTGCTGCAGCTATTGCCTTTAGTTTCTTTATGGCTTTGTTTCCTTTTGCACTTTTTATTTTAAATTTAATTCCATACATACCAATTGAAGGGTTTCAAGAGGATTTTCTTGGATTTGTTAAAGATGGTGTTCCGCCAACAACTTATGATGCGATATATAAAATCATCAATGATATTTTAAATAACAGCCATTCGGGTTTGATTTCAACAGGTATCTTTATGGCCGTTTTATTAATGACCAATGGTGTAAATGCAATTCTTGGTGGATTTGAAAATTCAAGACACATTACCATTAAAAGAGCTTTCGTTCGGCAGTATCTTGTATCACTTGGAATGTCAATTTTATTATCATTACTACTCATAATTACGGTTGCGGCCATCGTAATATTTGAAGTCGTACTTCAAAAAACTAAAATACAAGATGTACTTTCAGAAAACATACCTATAATCGAAATGGGTCGTTATATCTTTTTGATTTTGATGATATTAGTTACAACTTCAATATTATTCAAATTCGGAATCAAACGCAATGGCAAACGTGCTTTTATTTCCATAGGTTCTGTATTTACAACGATTTTAATTATTTTATCTTCTTATTTCTTCGGAATTTGGGTGGTGAAATTCTCTAAATATAACGAGCTTTATGGTTCGATTGGAACACTTTTAGTTGTAATGTTTTATATTTGGATTAATTGTATGATTTTATTATTAGGATTTGAATTAAATGCTATTATTCAATCAACTAAAGATAAACTTAGAACACAATCTACTGACAATCAATAAGTAATTTAAAAATTTGAATTATGAAATATGTTTTATTTTTTAGCTTATTCCTTAGCTTTAATGCTTTTTCACAAAGTGTTATTGGTACTTGGAAAACCATTGATGATGAAACCGGAAGAGAGAAAAGTATTGTAGAAATTTATGAAGAAAACGGAAAAATTTACGGAAAAATAATTGAACTTCTCGATAAAGAAGATAGAGGCCGAAAATGCAGTAACTGCACCGGAAGCGATAAAGACAAACCTATAATAGGAATGGTTGTTATTCGCGGACTTTCTAAAGATGGTGATGAGTATAATGGTGGAAAAATTTTAGATCCTAAAAGTGGTAAGATTTACAAATGTTATCTAAAACTGGAGTCTAAAGATAAATTAATCGTGAGAGGTTATATCGGAATTTCACTTTTGGGAAGGTCTCAAAAATGGATAAGAATTAAAAGATAGTCAACTTGTATTTTATAGAAGTAATTTTACCGCTTTCGCTACCCAAAACGTTTACCTACAGCGTTTCTGATGCCGAGTACGATTATATTAAAGTAGGAATGCGCGTTGCCGTTCCGTTTGGTAAAAGTAAAATTTATACCGGTTTGGTTGTCGATTTACATCAAACGCCTCCAACATTATATGAAGCCAAAGAAATTCATCAAATTTTAGATGAAAAACCTGTGGTTAACGAGTTTCAAATTAAACATTGGCAATGGATTTCGTCTTATTATATGTGTAATCTTGGCGATGTCTATCGTGGTGCAATGCCATCGGCTTTTCTTTTAGAAAGTGAAACTATTATTTCTCAAAAGAAAGATGCAACCATTACAGAAGCAGAGCTGTCTGATGAAGAATTCTTGATTTATGAAGCACTGCAACATCAAAGTTCGCTGAAAGTTCAAGATGTAATGGCAATTTTAAACAAGAAAAATATTTTTCCTGTTGTTCAGAAATTGTTGAACAAGAACGTGCTTTCGCTTCAAGAAGAAATCCAAGAAGAATACAAACCTAAAGTAATTCGATACATTCGTTTACACGAAAAATATGCTTCCGATGAAAGTTTAAATTCCTTGCTAGATTCCTTAAAAGGTGCAAAACAAAAAGAAGTTTTACTGCACTATTTTCAATGGAACGCTAAAGAAAAAAAACCAATATCAGTTAAACAGCTGACAGATATTTCACTTGTAACAACAGCAACCATTAAATCTTTAATTGATAAATCTATTTTTGAAGAATATTACATTCAAGAAGACAGAGTCAATTTTGATAAAAATAAAAAAGAAAATAATCTTGTTTTAAGTAATGCACAACAAGCTGCATTTGAAGGTATTAAAGAAGGTTTCCAGTCCAAAGAAGTTGTATTACTTCACGGTGTGACATCTTCCGGAAAAACCGAGATTTATACCAAACTGATTGAAGATTATATTGCTCAAGGCAAACAAGTTTTGTATTTACTACCCGAAATTGCATTAACCACACAATTAGTTTCTCGTCTTACAGCACATTTTGGAAATAAAGTTGCCGTTTTTCATTCTAAATATTCAAATAATGAACGCGTTGAAGTTTGGAATCAAGTTTTAGAAAATTCAGAAAAAGCTACTATAGTGATAGGAGCGAGGTCATCGTTGTTTTTACCTTTTTCTAATTTAGGTTTGCTTATTATCGATGAAGAACACGAGCAAACGTTCAAACAACAAGATCCAGCGCCGAGATATCACGCTCGTGACGCTGCTATTGTCTTGGCAAATTCACAAAAAGCCAAAGTACTATTAGGTTCTGCGACACCAAGTATTGAAACTTATTTTAATGCGCAATCTGGTAAATATGGTCAGGTTGAAATTTTTGAGCGTTTTGGAAAAGCACCGTTGCCCGAAGTTGAATTGGTCGATTTAAAAGAAAATTACTTCAAAAAAAGAATGAAAGGTCATTTTAGTTTGACTTTAATTGAAGCTATAACAGAAGCTTTGAGTTTAGGTGAGCAAATCATTTTATTCCAAAATAGACGTGGATTTTCGCCAGTTTTAGAGTGTATGACTTGTGGTCACATTCCGCAATGCACAAGTTGTAATGTGAGTTTGACTTACCACAAATTTAAAAATCAATTGCGTTGTCATTACTGTGGTTATTCTATTGCAAAACCTACTAATTGTCATTCTTGTTCGAGTATCGATATTTCTGCCAAAGGTTTTGGAACGGAGCAAATTGAATTAGAATTAGCAGCTTTGTTTCCGACTAAGAATATAAAGCGAATGGATCAAGATACGACTCGCGGTAAGTATAGTTTCGAAAAATTAATTGATAGTTTTAAAAATCGTGAGATAGATATTTTGGTTGGAACCCAAATGCTTGCGAAGGGATTGGATTTTGATAATGTGTCGTTGGTCGGAATTATGAATGCCGATACGATGTTGTATCATCCTGATTTTAGGGCTTTTGAAAGAAGTTTTCAAATGATGACACAGGTTTCAGGACGCGCAGGACGTTCCGATAAACGCGGAAAAGTAATTATTCAAACGTATAATGTAAATCATAATATAATTCAGCAAGTTACTCACAATGATTATGTTGGAATGTATAAAGAGCAACTATATGAACGTCAGATTTATAAATATCCGCCTTATTTTCGTTTGATAAAATTGACTTTAAAGCACAAAGATTTTGATAAACTAAAAGAAGGATCAATGTGGTTGTATCAAGTGATGCAGCAACATTTGCAGTTGCCAGTTTTGGGTCCGGAAGAACCAGGAATTAACCGAATAAGAAACGAATATATTCGAACGATTATGGTGAAGATTCCTCAAAATATGTCACTACCAAACACAAAAAAAACTATCCAGAAAATACTGAATAGTTTTGATGTTATTCCGCAATACCGAGCTATAAAAGTTACGGTAAACGTTGATTTTTATTAAGCTATTGCTAATGCTTTAATTAAATCTTCTTTTTTGTTTCTACTTAATGGAATTTTAGTTACACCAATTTCAGCAAATTTACTATTGAAACGTTCTACTTTATCAATGTTTATAATGTAGGATTTATGAACTCTGATAAATTTATCTTTTGACAAGTCCTTTTCAAAAGATTTCATTGTTGATAGTACAAGGTTAGTATCATCTTCGGTAACTACTTTTACGTAATCGCCATAAGCTTCGATCCACTTGATTTTATTGGTAAAAACTTTTAATTTTTTAAGGTTACTCTTTATAAAGATGTGATCGCCTTCATCGTCGTGATTGTCTTGACGCAACATATATAGGTCTAATGCTCTTTTTACCGACGAATTAAAACGTTCTAATACGATAGGTTTTTGAAGATAATCCGTTGCATCATAATCAAATGCTTTTAGAGCATATTCAGCTTTCGAGGTAATGAATATTACTTGAGGTTTTACTTTCAAACCATCAATAAAATCAAAACCACTTATAACTGGCATCTCTACATCTAGAAAGATAAGGTCAACAGTATGTACTGTCATACAATTTTTAGCTTCAATTGCATTTGAAAAATCACCTATTAATTGTAGATTAGGATGATTATTTACTAACTTTGCAATGACCATCCTTTGTAAAGAACTGTCATCGACTACTACACAATTTAATTTCATAATTCAGTGTTATTATAGATTTGGTGATACAAATATAGTACTTTTTTTTAAAGAAAATAACGTTTGTCGATTTTTTTTGCTTTTAAGCAGTATTTTTTTGCATTTAGGCGATATTTTAGGTTTTGAAGTTGCGTAACAAATATTTATTGTTACCTTTGCACCCAATTTTATATAATTAAAACATATTTATTATGAATCATTACGAAACTGTTTTCATCTTAAATCCCGTTTTATCTGACGTTCAGATAAAGGAAACAGTAAGCAAATTTGAAGATTTTCTTACAAGTAGAGGAGCAAAGATGGTATCTAAAGAGGATTGGGGCTTAAAAAAATTAGCTTACGAAATCCAAAACAAAAAAAGTGGT
>NZ_JAIXTJ010000036.1 GCF_027483985.1 Flavobacterium sp. | reverse complement strand
TTGTGAATTGCTTTCAAAATTGTATTTTTACTTATAATTCCCAACTAGCGGAAACAAGTATTGAAACTAGATTTAGTTGTGAATTGCTTTCAAAATTGTATTTTTACTTATAATTCCCAACCGGAACTATTTTAAACGCCAATAAAAACAGTTGTGAATTGCTTTCAAAATTGTATTTTTACTTATAATTCCCAACGAGTAAATGGAGCAGATGCGCCCGTTACAGGTTGTGAATTGCTTTCAAAATTGTATTTTTACTTATAATTCCCAACATAAACAGTTATAATTGACTGAAATGCTGGGATTTATGAGTAATGTTAGAATTCGAAAATACTTCTAGTTAAACTAATAGGGTAGAGAAGGAGTTAGTTTTTTACAATCCTACCCAAAATTAAAATAATTCCAATTGTTGCGATGGTTTATCAGTCTCTACTGGCTTTTTTCCGTAAAACAACTCCATCATTCCAAATTGTTTATCGGTAATTTGCATCACGCCAATTTTGCCATGTTCGGGCAAACTATTTTTAATTCTTTTAGTGTGAACTTCTGCATTTTCCCTGCTAGCGCAAAACCGCATATAAATAGAAAACTGAAACATAGAAAAACCATCGTCAAGTAGCTTTTTACGAAACAATCCAGCTATTTTACGTTCCTTCCGAGTTTCGGTGGGTAAATCAAAGAATACTAATATCCACAAACTTCTGTATTGGTTTAATCTGCTATAATGTTCGTCATACATATACCGGGTATAATATTTTTCTCGAGCTGCCTTCAAAACATTCATATAATGAATTTGTAGTGCGGCTCATTGCAATCATCAAAGGGCTTGTTTTGCCATCAATTTTCACATCAATAGTTGCGATACTTAGCAGCTGTTTTTTTATTTCAACTGTTAATTCCTCGATAGTATCTTCCGTCTCCATTAAATGACAAACGATTAAATCCACAAAAGGTCTGTAGGGTTCCATAATATCATCTGCCAAACAATAGGCATTATATTTATTTCTATGAAATATCCCCAAAGTAGGTAACATTCCAGAACTCACAATAGCTCTTGCAGTTATTCCTCTCAAAATTGCATAACCATAATTTAGCAAATTGTTGGGAGGTAATCCTTTTTGCTGTCTTGTGAATCCGTCTATTTTAAATAAATTATCCCAGTAATAAACTGCAGCTCTTGCTTCATGGTTCAAGGAATCGCCCGAAGTAACTTCCTTAGCCCACAATTCCATCTTTCGCATGGGAATTCCCTTTTCTTTAAGCAAAGCACCTTGATTACTAATTTTAGCGCTGATAGTTTGTTGCCAAAGGTTTTTCTTTAACGGTTGCGACGCTTCAATTTGATTGCGGAAGCGCTCCGTTTGTTCGGTATGACCACTCAATGGCATTAACAAACCAATAGGTAAATGGTATTGATCGCAATTAATTAATGCCACATTATTATTAGTCAACTTTTCCAACAATCCATTAGTGATAGTAATTTGCTGATTTTCCATAACTATAACACCTATATCTTCAATAGCCACAGTTTTGGTTTCTTGTTCCTTGTCTGGATAAGTTACTACCAATTGCTCATTTTTAGTACTTAAATAAGCAGGATTACCGAAGAAAAGTGTTTTTTTTATCATCTAATTATCCTTTTTATTTTTCCAAGTCTACCAACTTCTAGTTTCCAACAAATGGATTTAATCATTACTGGTTTTTCTTTTTCATCATATATAGTATTTGAATTGTTCAATTCTAGCATTCTTTCATTTTTATTATTTGAACCATTCTCATTAGTAATTATTTCTTTTGAATAACTATTAGAAACAAAATGTCCTTCTCCTCCAGTGCAGCTGACAAATTTATATATGCGTTCTGTTTGTTCTTTTGATAATTTATCAAAATTATGAAGTGTTAAACTTTCTTTTTCATCATCAGTAGGAATGTAAACTAAATCATTTGGAGAAAGAGTAAATAAAAGACGATTTCCGTTCTCATCAATTTCTACAGCGGAACTTAAACCTTGCTTTTGTCTTTCAATTACTTCGTTGAAAGGAATAGTTTTATAGTTTCGTTTCCCTTTTTCATCTTGATAAATGGCGAAAAATAAATTTGTACCTTTAGCAGCTTCAACATATTTATCAGATTTATTACCTGTTTGTCCTAAACTAAACTTTCCACCTTCTTCAAAAACTCTAACTTTAATAATTGGTTGGTGCTTTTTACCATTATTTAATACAGTAATATTTTTATTTAACTCATCTAAACCATTTTCAGAAAAGGCAACTTCATGTGCAGGTATTTTTTTGCCACTTTCATCAACAACATTTTGATATTTTTCTTGTCTAAGATGATTCAATAGAATTTTTTGAATTCCAGTATCGGTTATTTTTTCGATTCTTTTTTCATCAAAAGTTATGTCTAAATTTTTTCTTGTTGCTGTAGCTTGAATTGTTTCATATACTTGTATCTTATCAATAACTTTATCATTTATTTTGATAGGAAATGCTTTAAGATGTTTCTTTAATCCTTCAATATTATTTGGGTATTGTTTTATTTTATCAATTAATTGCTTTTTAACTGCAATATCAACAATCAATTCTACTTGTTCAATAGCATTTACAATCGTAATATGACTTTGTTTGATTCGCTTTAAAAATACTTTTCCACTTACAGTTTCTGCGTGCATTGGTTTTCTAATTGCCCAATTATCGCCTTTCACTTGTTTAATAGTGATTTTTTTAAATGCGCCATCTTCTTCTTTCCAAACTTGATATTTATTTACAGTTTTATTGATAACTCTAGTATTTTGCTTGAAGCTAATAATGGTTTGATTCAATTCATCTTCTGCATTTTTTGTAAAATTCTCCCAAGGTTTATGAAATTCTTTTGCTATTTTTTGAGTTTTTTCATTAATTACAATTTCTTCTATTTTACGTAATTTAGAAACTAATGAATAATTAGTTCTTTCGGAATTAATTGAGTTTAGGTAATTAATATGTTCTTTTGTAACACAAGCAATTACCAATGCGTCTAAAGCATGATGACGATGGTCTATTCTTTTTTTAGAAAATCCTTTTGCAATGGCATCAGGAACTGCGGTTTGAAAAATTTGTTTACCACTATTTCCAAATTCATCTTTTTTAAGTTCTAATTTACCAAAATCACTTGAATTAGTGATAGCATTCAAACGCTCAAAACGAGGTGTAACAATTTTGTTCCAAACATCATTTAAACCCCAATCTTGTTTCATTCGTGAAGTTATTGATCCATTCAAAGAAACAACATGCTTTGAGGTCACTTCTTGCTCGTCATCTTCACGAACTATTTTACTCAAAAGATTTTTTACAATCTTACTGATGTATTTGGTATCGTTCAACTGTCTTTCTATGAATTTTTCTAGAATATCTTCACTCAATAATCGTTTTTGTTTGCTTTTATTTTTATTGTAATAATTAGTTATGTGTTGATTATAAGCATTTACAGTAAATATTTTAACCGTTTTTCCTCCAGTCAAGGTTACAATTCTATCTTCATTTTTTTGAATGAATTCTAGCGCAGTCATATTGCTTTTAAGTTCATTGACTTCCGATTCACAAATAACTTTATTAGATAACGAATCGTCAAATAATCTTGATTGTGGAATAATATGTTCGATTTGATACCTTGTAGTAAACAAATCACTTAATGGAATTAATTTTCCTGTATAAGGTGAAATATAACCTTGTTCTAGCCAAAGTTTATATTTGTTGATTTCAGAAGTTGTTGGTTTAGCATTTTTTCTAATTTTATCAACTTCTTCTAACTTTTCTTTGTTGTTTTCACTACTATAAACTCCTTCTTCATATATTTTTAGAATCTCTTGTTGACTTGGCGAATAGGGACGAATATCATTTATACCACCATTTTTTAATTCAGTTAAAATGGCTTTGATACGTAAGTTTGTGTTTTCATTTTGATTTATAGTTTCAGAAATTAGCTTTCTGTCCGCAGCATTATTTTTCATTTCTCGACCCAATTCAATATGAATTTCATCAAAGAAGTTTTCTTTGCCTTCTCCATAATGTTGCCAGATATCTTTTACAACACGTAAAGTTTCAGTTATAACTTGTTCAACTATTGGATTGCGAAGTGAATGTTGTTTAAAATAGTGCTTTAAAAAGTGTTCAATATCTGCTGGAGTTTTCCATTTAGATATATCACTGGCTTCGCTGTGCTTGTCATAAATAATATATGAGGCTAACCATAATGGTAAACCTTTGAAATCTGAAAGGGTATTTAAATTAATAGCTTTTTCTCGAACACGAGTTCTAATATTTTCATCAAACTCTCCAGTTTGCAATTTATCGATTCTCTCTAGTGTTTTAGGATCAATGTTATTTTCATTCCAATTACTTCCAAAACGCATCAAAGGCAATAACTTTTTAATTGCTTTTTCAGAAAAAGAGCCGTAATCTTTTTTATAAGGCTTTAATTTTGAAAAGTTTGTTATAAACTCTTCCGATAAATTATGTCTTATGGCAAAAGTTGTAATTGCTTTCGTAATTTCAATTTTATCAGTAACCGAATATAAAATATGCCATAATTCTTGAGTATTTTTTGAATCAAAAAAAGATTTATCTATATCAATTTTTGCAATGGCATTCAAAAACTGATTTCTTGTTTCATTGCATGGATAGATTTTGTCTTCTACAAAATTCCATCTATACTTCTCTTCTTTTAACTTGAATTTTGGATAAGCTAAAAACTGTTTTTGACTAATTTCTGCTTTATCATTGAGCCAATTAAACAGTTCTACTAAATCTTCTTCCGATTTCAAATAGTCATCGGTTACATCAATATCATCTATTATTCCTTTTTTAAATAGTCTTAGGTTTTTAACAAATTGTAGTAATCTAAATTCTTGGAATATAGGATTAGACTTCGCAATACATTTTAAAGGTTTTAAAATTTGATTTCCATTGGCATCTTTAAGTAAAACACCTTTTTTATCTTTGATTGGTCTAAATTCTAAACTGCAATCACTTATCAAAGAAGTTTTACTTTTTAGAGGTCGTTGATAAAAGATAATATCATCTAAAAATAAGTACTCAAAATCTCTATCTTTAATATTACTTTTATGAGCATCATTATGCCTATACAATTCATTAATACATTTTTTGTAAAGATTTTTATCCTTTAAAATAGTTGAATGAAATTCTATTTGAGTTTTTAGAATTTTAGATAGCTCCTCTCTATAAAACTTTCTTTCAATTGTTCTAACTAGTTCACCTTTTATTTTTTGATGTGGGTTTTTAAGTAAATTTTCATAAATGAAAGAACCAACAGATTTTCCACTTTGATTAATAGTTTGTTCAGTTCTAATTTTAACTAGTCCCCAATCGTCTTCTTTTGGAGACCTAAAACTTCTTTTTTCTTCATTGTCTTTATTGAGTTTTATAGTTCCGTCATCATTTAATTCTGTGGTTACAATAAACTCTTTTTGTTTTCCTACCCAATCAAATAATGCGACTTTACTTTCTCTTTTGTATATCCATCCATTTTCAAGAATAACATTATACCAAATACCGGACTTTCCTTTTTCTCTTTCAACAACATTAACAACTTTAAGAGTATGGAACTCTTCTAATTTGTTTTTGTTTTCTTCTTGTTCTTCGCCACGTAATTGATAATACCCTCTCTTTTGATTAAAGTTTAATAAAATCCAAGCAAGTTCTTCTTTACTTATCTTTTCAGTTAATGCTTTTTTTCTCAAATAGTAAATAGTCCAATCATATGGAACTTGTTTTAATCCTGCATTTGTCAATTTGAATTCTGTAAGCATTTCTTGGTGACTTTCCATAAATATGAATTGGTTTTTACCAACTTCATTTTTATAAAAAGAAAGTTTTTCTTCTTTTTCGCGTTTAAATTGACCAAAACGCTTATCAAAATCGATTGCATCAGAATAATGTTTAGGTAAAAAATCAAGAATGTTTAAAATTCTGTGTAGACGTTCTCTTCTTAATAAAAATCGTTGCACTAATCTTCTAGTACCTCGATATTTTGTTCTTTCAGCAGTTTGAGAAATGGACACACCACTATCAAATTTTCCAAGCACATCTTGGCTCATTGGTATTATTCTACTACCTAATCCTTCAATATTACCTTTCTTATTTTCGAAATCATTATTTGTTAGTGCCCACCCAATTGAATTTGTACCTAAATCTAAACCTAATATTTTTTTCATACTTTACTGTTTTAATCGCTAAAATTAATTTAAAGAAATATTTTTATTTTACGGAAAACCGCAATTGTATATTAAAATTTAATTTGTATTATTGCATTACAATTTTGAAGCAATTCACAATAAGGATTATTCCGTTGTGAAAACATTCAAAGCGGCAATCAAAAGTTGTCGCTTTTTTTTTGATTTATTTAAAGAAATCAAATTAATCAAATGTACTTTTTTGTTTTTAATTATCAAAAGTTAAAAATACTTAATTTGTTAGTAGTTCAATCAATACAATTATTAATCTTTACAGCAATTATTAATCTTCCACTAGGAATATAAATATAATTAACTGCTAGTAAGATACTTTTGGAAGATTAAGTACTTGTTATGTCGATATCCTAGGTGGATTCTATAGCATTTGTTTATGGTTTTAAAATATACTGTTTTATAGATTTTTACGATTAATTGTGCAGTGTTTCACCTATTGAATACTGTATGAATTTTAGAAGTAAATTGGATTTATCGCCTAAACTTAATTATTCATTTCAATATCGATGTATGACTTTAGATTATACAATTCTATTTGGTTTTCATTGTCTCCTTCTAATTGTTCAATTTCAATAAATGCTATATCATTAGCAAAAGCTTTTTCTCCGATTAAGTGTTCGATGTGAACGTAAACAGCTTCTCGAAGTCTTGGGTCGTCTTTGTGGATAATGTAGTTTTTGAGTAATACCTTTATTCCTAAATCGGTGGTTTTTTTTGGGTTTTCTAATGGGATGAAATACATTTCACTTATTCTCAAAGTGATGCCGTAATATTCTAGTGGTTTATCGGTGCCGTTTTCGTATTTGGTTAGGTTTGTTTCTGGTTGAAGGAATGCTGTTATTTTCCAACGCTCGACAACTGGTGCGTAATAGACTAGTAATTCTACTTCTTTGAAAAGATAAGGATTTCCGTTTGCGGTTATTATTAATTCGCCGCCTTTAGTTTTGTTCTTTATGATTAGGTCTAGGTCTTTGTTGTATTGATGTAGTATCCCGATTAGTTTATCTAAATGTTTTTTTAGTTCGTCTGTCGGGATTTCGTTTATGAGTAGGAAAACGAAGTTGTTTTGTTGGAAGTGGTTCCAGAAATTGGTTATTGTGTTCATTAGGTTATTCGGTTGTTTGAAAGGTTCTCGATTAGCTTCGCTCAATTCGGCTATTGCCTCGGGTCATTTTTTGTTCTGTTTCATTGCACAAAAAACACTCGAACTAACGTTAGCGTTTATCGGATGTTGTTTTATCATATGCAATTAGGTTTACCATCTGACGTAAACGGCTTCTAACTCTGTTGCCGTAATGTTTTTCAATTTCTGTGGCTGATAGGTTAGTGGTTATATGGGTTTGAAGTTTTTTTGAAATGAATAGATCGTATCGGCTTAATAGGATTTCTGCCATTACGTTGCATTCGTTACCGAAGTATTTTAGGTTGTTTTCTGTTCCAAGATCGTCAAAGCAATAGGTTCTTGTTTCGGATTGGTGTAGTTTTCCAATACTGTATTTGTGGATTATTTGGTAGCCGTCTTGGATGAATTCGAAGCTTATATCTCTGCAAGGTTTTACTGTAAATTTATTTTCAGTAGGAGTGAGGTATTTCATTAAGTTCATTAATGATGTTTTTCCGCAGCCGATTGGTCCCGTTAATAATATACCCTTGTTGAGGTTGATTCCGTATTGGAAACATGTTGGCTCGTCTTTTAGGAAATAAGCGATTAGTTTGTAAACTATTGGGTAATCAGTTTCAAGGATTTTGAAATGATTACCGTATAGTTCAACTCCTTTTGCCTCGAGCCAGTCGGTTACCTCGGTGTAGCTGTAATGTGATTTTAATGGTTTTTCCATAGTTTAAGATTTAACCGCAAAGAGTGCAAAGGTTCACCGCAAGGTTCGCAAAGTTTTAAAATACCTGACTGCCACTGGCAGTCCTCCTCTTAATATCAAATGCTCAGTGTGACAATTTGTGAGAACCTGAAACAAGTTCAGGTTAAAGCGGTTCTGAATAATCTTTGTCGGTTGTTGTGTTGAGTTGTTTTGCTCTGTTTGGCTGTTCTGCATTTGAAATATATTTTGGTGCGTTAATCATCCAATTTTGTGCTGCTGCTTGCCAATCGACCATTGGTGTTTTTCCACCGACTAACCAACCGACACTTTTGAAGTAATTGAAGAATTTTTGAGCTTCTTGTTCCGGAAAGTTATTTTCTTGGAAATAGGTTTTGACTTCTTCGATTGTTGGCTTCTCGACTACGTTCGAAGTGATAATAAATTTCTCTTTCTTTTTTTCGCGCAGCTTTTTTTCTTTCTCTTCTTCAATTTCATTTTTTAAAATTGAATTATTTATTTCTTCAAATTTTTTTGCTTGCTTTTCCAAGTTTGAAACGTTTTTATCGTTTAAAATGTTTGTATTGTTTATATAGTTTATAGAAGGTACTAGTGCTTGTTCAGTACTTGTTTCACTACTAGTACAAGACTTGTTCAAAGCATGTTCAGAAACAAGTTCAATAAGTGGTTCATTTTTTGGTTTTCTTTCGGATTTTGACAACGGTTTTAAATCTTCTGAAAAATTAAATAATATGACGTGACTTCCTTTGAATGGATTGTAAGATGGTTCGTAATTGATGTAACCCAAACTATGCAAGTTCTTCAGACATTTGTGATAGGTTGCTTTGGAACTGATTTTGCTTATTCGCATAACCTCATCGCGATTTATACTGATTGGATTTTTAAAACGGTTGCAGTTCCAGAATTGGAATAGCGCAATATATAAGCTAACGTGTGTTGGATTGAGTGTTTTGTCTATGGCTACTTTTTCGAAGAAACCAGTTAGGTGTTTTATGTAATTCATTTACTAGTGATTAGTAATTAGTGAAAAGTGATTAGTAGAGTTTTACCCGCAAAGAGGGCAAAGTCCTTCGACAAGCTAAGGATGACAACGCTAAACTCACAAAGAGTTTACTTAAAGAGGGTAGGTATAGCATTTACCTTGTTTCCGTTTAATAACTTATCAATATCTGAATTGTCATAATACATTATGCCACCTATTTTGGTATAGGTTAGTGTTCCGTTGATGCGGAGATTTTGTAATGTACCTGGAGAGATGTTTAACAGTTTACGGACTTCATTAGATTTGAGCCACTGTTTAGTTTGTTGTTGTTTGGATTGAATGATTTCTTTTAAATCGTTCAAAAGAAGACTTCTGAATTCGTTTAAGTCTTCACGGGTAATAACTTCGATTGCCATAACGTATGTTTTAGATTGTTATGGTACAAAATTGTAGTATTTGAATAGTTTTAAATCACAAGTCAATCACAAGTTGTGAATGATTTTTATTCAAAGTATTGTATTTGTTGGTGTTAAAGCAAGTCGTCAGTGTTTTCCATGCGTTTTGTTAATTTTTCTCTTAGTGAGTTAATGAATTTAGTTTGGTCTGATTTTCTCATTCTAATTTCAAGGAAAGCTCTATGATACTGACCTAAATTGATGTTAAATACATTTTCGAAATACTCTGCAATATCTTTTAAATCTGATGTACCGTTATTGAACACACCTTCGGTATGTAAAGCATATAAAAGCTCTATTAGCGCGACTTTTGAGCCAGTCCAAGTTTGCTTCACCTTGGGTTGGACTTGTGATTTTTCTTTTGGGTCTTTATTTTCCATAATCAATAATTTATCTTCAAGATAAACTTGGATTAAATCGTGCGCCAAAATCTTTGCCACTTTAAAATCATGCGAAGTTGAAAAGGTGTGATCTGCCTCAAAATAAAAGCTATCTAAAGCTAATTTTACATCGAACTTGCCTCGTACAAAATATTTATGATCTAAATAACTGCTTCCTGTTCTATAGTATCTGTAGAAGTCTAAATTACTATCAAAATAACTTTTAAGTTTATCTAATTCGTTATTAAGATATTTTTTGAGAATTCTTTCTCCGCCATGTGGCTTCTTTGTTTCAATTTTAAATATTGCATTGTAATATATTAACTTTGATGTAAATCGAGGTTTGATGTTTTTAAAGAAATCAATTTCCTCTGATACAGATTTAAAATTATTTTTTTGAATAGCTTTTTTTAGATTTGTTATAGAAATTAAAATTATCTCAATAGCTTTTTCGCATTTATTGATTGGGTTGTCAATTTCTAAATCAATAAAATTGATTTGTTCATTAAGGTTAGTTAGTAATAAGTTTATTTTCGAATTCAATTTTGAATATTTTTTTGAATAAAAGTTGAGAAATAGAATATAAATTGATATAATTTAAAACGTTTTTATGAAACCAACACCCAATTGTTTGCCGTTGTAAAAAGGAGCGATAGCTGACATACTATTTTTTTCTTTGGATTTGAATATTTCTTCCTGTATCCATGGATTGATCCAATAGGCAACTTTAGTACTTAAAATTCCAATTCCAGCACCAGCGACTACATCGGTTAGCCAATGTTTGTCGTTGTAAATCCTAAATGCTCCTGTACCAGTAGCTATAATGTATCCCGAAATACCATACCAAATGGAAACATCTTTGTATTCTTGCCAAAGGAATTCTGCACCTGCGAAAGCAGTAGCGGTATGTCCTGATGGGAAAGAGTTGAAAGCGGAACCGTCTGGGCGTTCTACTTTTGTAATTGATTTTAAACTTAGTATAGGAGCTGACATTAATAAATATGAAGTTCCTAAAATGATTGTTCTGTCTTTAAGGTTGTGTTTACCTTTTATTCCAAAAGCATTAAGACCATAAACTGATAGCGCTGGTGCATATTGAGCGAAATCATCAATGGTTATTTTTTCATCAATGTCTTCATTAACTTCTTCTTTTATTTGAGTATTGAAAAGCTTTAATTGATCACTTTCAATTCCAATTACACCATATCCTATCAAAACCGATGGAATGATAAGTTGTTTGAATTTGAATTTATGCGTGCTGTCGTTTTTCGGAATAGTATCTGTATCAATTTTCTTCTCTTGAACACTTTCAATCTGGTTCTGTGCATGTAATGTAGCTATACTTAAAAATGAAAATAAAATGGTTTTAAACATGGTAAATAATTTAAAGGGTTACGCGTAGTTTTATACCATTATGATTTCATTGTTAAGATTAGTATTCCGCCAATAATCATCAATCCACCCAAAGCTATGCGCCAAGTAAATTGCTCATTTAGAAAAATAAAAGAAAGTACTAGTGTGATAATTATACTTCCTTTATCGATTAATGCCACTTCGGAGACTGTGCCTATTTTTATTGCTCTGTAATAAAATACCCAAGAAATTGCCGTTGTTAGAGCCGAAACTCCTAATAACAAAACATCTTTTTTGGTAAGATTAGAGAAATCTTTATAATTATTAAAAACTATGATGTTAAACCAAATAAAAATAAATACAAATGAAGTCCGAATAGCTAAGCCTGTATCGGAAGCTACATTCTTTAACCCTGCTTTCGCAACTACCGATGTCAAACCAGCGAAGAACATCGATATTAGAGCAAAAATTTGATACTGTTTCATGACTTAATTAGTTTAAATTTTATTCTGTCAAAACTTCTAATCCGCTTTTTATTACAGAAACTGCTATTTTATTCGTCTTTAAATTATGAAATTCTCCATCAATTTGAGTGTCTAAGAAAATTTTCTCAGGCATTTCTATGTTGATATTTTCGATTAAAGTGTGTTGCGCTTTTTTGAATTTTTCTATTTTATTTGATACTACACGCATACCTAAAATTAGTTTATCAAAAAAGTTTAGTTTAGAGACCATGACTAAATCTAACATACCATCATTTAAACTCGCTTTAGGCGTTAAACTCATTCCATATCCCATTTCGTTAGAATTTGAAATAAAAAGCATAAAGGCATTTGTATTGATAATCTGATTGTTAAATGAAAGTATCGTCTGCATTGATTTGAATTGAATGCTTGAGGTTAGTGACGCTCGAACATAAGATATCAAAGTTCTCTTTTTGTAACTCTCATATTTTTTTATAATCAATGCATCAATACCAACTCCCACATTACTGAAAAAATAATTGTCATTTATTTTACCAACATCAATGAACTGTGTTTTCCCCTTGCGTATAATTTCTGTTGCTTTCTCTAATGCTTTTGGTATACTTAGATTAGAAGCTAAACCATTTCCAGAACCAACAGGAATAATTCCTAATTTTATTTTGGTATTAATTAAACACGATGCTACTTCATTTATGGTTCCATCACCACCACATGCAACGATACAGTCAGGATTATTAACAATGGCGTTTTGAGTAAGTGTAATTGCGTGTGTTTTATAGTTTGAATACTCTACTTCAATCTTATAAATGTCCTTTGGAAAATAATTTTCTAATTCGGTTTTGCCAATATTATGTTTACCACTACCTGATATTGGATTAACAATAAAATGAATGTAAATCATTAATTAAGTAATTTTTTAGTGAATAAATAATCGGCTGTTTGATACCATGATATTGTTTCATCGAGAAATGTCTTGTTCATTTGTAATGGTTTCAAACTATTATCTGCTTTATTCCATTTGTAAAAAGCTTGTTTTTTTTGGTCGGATAAAATCATTACTTGATTTTTTTTCATAAGGACTAATTTTCTGTAAGTTCCTAACAAAGCTCGTTCTTCGAAATTTGATTGCAATACATCTTTTCCAAAGAAATCACTTTGATAACTCCAATTCATCAATGAGAAAAATGTTGGAAAAACATCTATTTGAGAACATAGTTTATTTACTTTTTGGTTACGATTTTCCGGAAAATTTACAATAAATGCCGGGATGTGATAATTGGCAACATCTATTTCATCTTTTCCAGCACTACTAGCGCAATGGTCGGCAATAATTATAAAAACAGTATTCTTGAACCAAGGTTTGTTTTTGACTTTTTCAAACATTTTCTTGATGGCATAATCAGTATATTTTACTGCACCTTCACGTCCAGTTCCCGAAGGAATATCAATTGCATTATCAGGATAAGTATATGGTCTGTGGTTGGAAGTTGTCATTACAAAATTGAAAAATGGTTTATTGCTTTTATAGTGTTCATCAGCCACTTTCAGCATTTTAGCGTAAATGTCTTCATCACAAATTCCCCAAGCATTTTCGAAGGTTACTTCATCATCATTAATATTATTTCTTACTGTTTTAATTTTATCACTCAAAACACTTCCGCGACCACGATCATATATCGTAAATCCGTTTCCGCCGAAATAGGCGTTCATATTATCGAAATAACCATCGCCACCATAAAAGAAATTAGAGTTATATCCTTTGCTTTTGAAAACATTGGAAACGGTGTATAGGTTTTGATTTTCGGGACGTTTTACAATACTTTGTCCGGGTGTTGGTGGAATACAAAGTGTCATTGCTTCCATACCTCGAACAGTTCTTGTGCCTGTTGCATATAAGTTATCAAAGAAGATGCTTTTTTGAGCTAAACTGTCTAAAAATGGTGTTATGTTTTCTTTATTACCAAACTCTTTCATAAAGCTACCACTTAAACTTTCAACCAAAATGAAGACTACATTTTTCTTACTCGGTTCTTGTTCAGAGGTGTCTGTAATTGTTCTGTGAATTGATAAACCTTCGGATTTGAATTTACTGTTTTTATCACTTAATTTATTTCTGATAATATTAAAAGCTACTTTATTATTTATAGATGTATAAAACTCACTATAAGCCATTTGATTGTTTCTAAACGCTGCAAAAAATGAATAGATTCCCGATTTTGATATTTCAGCATTGTACCTGTTTTTAGACCATTCTGCTTGATTGTTTGTGATGAAAAAACTAAAAAATAATGCAGTCACTATTGTAATTGCTAGTATAATTGTTCTGTCTTTTACAGTTGCTTTTGAATGGAAGGTGTTTTTAATAATTTTAAGTTTATAGAAAACAAAAAGTATCATTGCGGTAATGGCTAAAACTCCAAAAATCAGTACAGGCAATGGATATGATTCTTGGATATTTGATATTACCTCGTGCGTGTATATTAAATAATCTACTGCGATGAAGTTAAACCTTGTTTTGAACTCGTCCCAAAATGTAATTTCTGCAAAAAATGTAAAAACTAATATGAAAATGGTTAAGGATGTGAAAAACCAAACCAAGGTTTTATCGAGCCATGAGCCAATCCATTTATTGGGGAAAACAAAGTAATATAGTGCTGAAGGAATTGCAATAAAACTTATTGTACCAATGTCGTAAAACAGTCCTGTAAGCAATGTACCAAAGATTGTAAATAGATTAAATGAAACTTCATCATATTGCCAAATGATAAAGATTATTCGTAAAATGAATGAGAATGTTAGAAACCATAATATGAATGCTAAAAGCAAGCTGTAGCGTTTAGAAAAATTGATTTTTTTGAACATAATGTATTGGTTAAGTTTGGTTAAAGCAAATGAGCACTCACACTAAAGTGTAAATGCTCAAAACATGAAAATTTTAATTAAGCTTTGTTGATTTTGATATTAATATTGATTTTGTCATTAGGACTATTTTTTTAAATTATAGTCAAAGGTGAAAACCAATTTTGTAGAAATTTTGAATTAGTAGGTTACTTTGTAAAAAATGTTTTTTAGAATTTATAATTATAACCCAATCTAATTACTTGTGTTTCGTAATAATCATTACTGGTGTAACTAAAATCCTGTCCTTGGATTTCTCTTTTGATTACCAACGTATTAAATAGGTCGGTTGCATTTATAAAAAATTCTCCTTTGCCATTTTGAACTGATTTTTTTATCCCTAAATCAATTGAAAATCTAGATTTTATTTTGCCTTGTGGAATAATATCTGGTGCTAAATAAATTGCTGTTACTTGTGCATCAACTTTTTTAGTTAAGTGCAATGTGTTGTTCCACTTTATATTTCCAGAGAAAACATCTTGTTTGTTTGCGGAAAAGGTATTGGGCTCAGGATATAAATTTTGAACAGTAAACTCACCGATTTGATTGTAATAGGCATTAAGATTAAGATTGGAAGAATACCATTTTGCAATATCTTGTGAAATGACCATTTCAACACCTGTATTTGAACTTTTATTTACGTTTTGAAAGATGGCATAAATTAGATTACTATTAGGAATTGTAGAAGCTATTCTTGTTATTGTAGCATTGGCAAAACGATGGTAGATAGCGGAGTATAAATAGCCTTTTTTCAAATTTCTTTTGAAACCTAATTCCACTAAATTTGTGAATTGCGGTCTTAGTGCAGGATTACCAACTTTAATAATTTCTGCATCGTCATACTTTGGAAATATTCTAATATCTACCTCGTTTGGTCGGTCAATTCTGCGGTTGTAAAACAATGATATTTTGTTGTCATCATTGATTTTATAGGTAAAACGGAAATTAGGGAATGGTTCGAAATATGAGTAGCCATCAGTTTTGTAAGTTGGATGGTTTGGATTTACTTCGTATTCTAAATCTAAGTATTCTAGGCGCAATCCAATTTCGGCTTCGATTTTATTAGTCTCGTATATGTAGTTTCCATAAACCGCTGGAATGATTTCTTCATAGGTTGCTTTACCACCTGCACTTGCATCCAAAGGAGAATTAGTTCCTGGAAAGAATTGCATATTGGTTGGAATAATTCGGTTTCGAAATTTAAAACCTGTTTCAATTCGTCCGTATTTTAATGGCTTTATGTAATCGATATTTAGATCTACTACACTTTCATCAGATAATAATTTGAAAGAATCTTTACTCGAAGAGCTTGGTAAAATATTATCGAAGAAATATTTTTCATCTTCCCTGTGAAACGTATAATTGAAACCTATATTTAATAAATGTCCAGCCTGTTTGAATTTATGTTGATAGGCTGCGGTTCCCATGATTGTAGTTTTCAATTCGTCTTCTAAAAACTGCCAAAGTCGCAATCGTTCGGAATAGTCTGAATTAAAAAAAGGTTGGTCGCCATTATCAATTATTTTTTCAGAACCAAATAAACCCGAAACGGTCAGCGTATTGTAATCATCAATAGTCCAATCAATTCCCGATTTAATTGTTGTAAAATGGGTGTTTCGGTTTCTTTTTAATTGTTGGTTAATTATTGTTCCATCATTGTATGTTCGTGTTACAAATTCATTTTTATTTAGCGTTTCTGTATTTAGATAATCGCCTTGAAAGAACGCATTAATTTTGTTTTTACGGTAATTGAGTGATAGCGTAGGATTGATTTTTGGTGTTAGTGAATATTGTGGTCTTATTGTAGGCAGATTTTCTTTTCGTCCCCACAGAGCACCTAAACCTGAAGTAAAACCTACTTTGCCATTGAAACCTTCTTTTTTATTTTTCTTGTAGATAATATTAATAATTCCAGCATTACCATTGGCATCGTATTTGGCAGATGGATTATTAATGATTTCGATTTTATCGATTGCTGATGCTGGGATATTATCTAAACCTGATTGGTTGCCGAAACCTGTTAATGCTGTTTGTTTTCCATCTATCAATACGGTCACTTTATCATTGCCTCTTATTTGTACTTTTCCGTCTTGGACAGTAACACCCGGTAAATTTTGCATAGATTGTAAAACAGAGCCGCCACTTTGATTAATATTATCAGCCATAGAAAACGTTTTTTTATCCATTTTCTCACTCACTGTATTTTGTTTGGAAACTATAACTACCTCTTGTAAGGTTGTAGCATCTTCTTCCAGTTCGATAGTGCCTTGATCTAAAAACTCGGAAAGTGAGCCGACATAAATCGATTGTGTTTTGGTTTTGTAACCAATAAAAGAGAATTCTAAAATATAGTTGCCCGATTTTATATTGGCCAATGAAAATCGACCTTCTTCATTGGTTATTGTTCCGGCAATTGAAGTACCCTCTTTTGAAGTTTTTAATGCCACATTTACAAATGCCAAAGCTAACTTTGTAGTTTTGTCTTTGGTGTTTCCAGATAGTGTAACTGATTTATTTTGTGCCCTTAAATTTGCTACTGATAACAGTAGCATTGCTACTAATAGAAATTTTTTAATTTGCATAATACTTTTTCCTTTTAATTTTTGGTCAAAGTTCTAACTGGAATTTGAAGAAATATTGAATTTTAGAAAACTATTTCAAAAGTGTGCATTATGTTTGTGAAATTGTAGTTAATAGTCCAGTGGTTCGTGTCAACAATTTTTTTAATGATTGATAATCCTAAACCATTACCTTGCGAGGATGGATTGGACTTAGAAAATCGCTCAAACATTTTTTCAGTTTGTAAAGGTAAAAGTGAACCAGTATTTGAGAATAACAACTTATCATTAGTCAGTTTTATAGTAATCTGACCATCGAGAACATTGTGATTTATAGTATTTAAAAATAAGTTACTGATTAGCATTTCTGCAAGAAAATGATTTGAACTGACTACAACATTTTCCTCTATTTCGGTAGTAATACTTATTTTTTTTGAAAGTGCCTGTTCACTAAAAAAGGTTAGTTGATTATAGATGATTTCGTGGAGATTTATTTTTTCAATACCATAGTATGAATTGCTATCAATTTTTGATAATACTAACAAATTTTTATTAAGCTTGACCAGTCTTGTAGTAGTATTGTTTAGGTCATCAATTAATTTGAACTGCTCAAAGTTTAAGTCTTTTCGTTGTAAAATATTTTCTAATTTTCCTTTAAAAATAGCTATAGGTGTTTGCAATTCGTGTGCTGCATTTTCTATAAATTCTTTTTGACTTTGATAGATACTACTATTTTTTTGGATTAAATTATTTATGGCATTATTTAATCGGTTGAATTCTTCAATGTCGTTTGGTATTAATTTTGGATTAGAAGTTTTATCAATTTCAAATTGTTCAATTTGTTTTAAAGTTTCGTAAAATGGCTTCCATAATGTAATTGATAATCTTCGCGTAATGATAAATAGTCCTATTAGTAGTATAAGAATGATTACTGTAAAAACAGCTAAAGTTATTAGAGCTAATTCATAATCATCAACAAGATTGGCTCTAACTGAAAAGATATATGACTTATTGTTGATAGTAACAGGTGATCTCAATATCCTGAAAGGTTCATTTTCCTTGTCCATGTGATTATAGAAATTTCTTTCGAAAATAGTGTCTTTCACAATACCTTCATTATTCTTTTCTATATGTAAATCACTATTTAGTTTATTAAATATTACAATTTCATTTTCTTTTATTTGAGGAACAAAAAATTTCACAAACTCTTCTTTTTTTACTTGTAAAGCTTCGTCAGCCTCATGTAAATAGAGCCACTGATTAATAAAAAAGAATAATGGAACACCTAGCAGCATTACTACAAGTGAGAATATAATATAATATCTAAGTGTTTTTTGAAGTAATTTTTTATTCATCTTCCCATTTATATCCTGTGCCATACACTGATTTTAAATAATCTGCTGCGCCCATTTCTTTTAGCTTTTTTTTCATGTTTTTTATGTGTGCATAAACAAAATCGTGATTGTCTAACATATCTGCCATATCACCTGATAAATGCTCGGCAATAGCACTTTTGGACAAGACTTTGTTTCTATTACCAATCAAAAATAGTAATAAATCCATTTCTTTTTTGGTAAACTCGATTTTGTTGCCTTTGATTTTGACCGACTTACTTATTGTATCTATTTCTATTTCATTAAAAGAAATCACATTGTTTCCGTTGAATTGTTTTCGTCTAACCAATGCTTGAATGCGCACTAATAATTCTGATAAATGAAATGGTTTAGTTAGGTAATCATCTGCACCAAGTGTCAAACCTTCAATCTTAGTTTCTAAAGTGTCTTTGGCAGAAATTATTATTACGCCATCGGTTTTATTTTGACTTTTGAGTATTTCTAATATTTTAAAACCATCACCATCTGTCAACATTAAATCTAAAAGAATGCAATCGTATGAATATAAATCGATTTTCTCTATTGCTGTCTTTAGTGTACTTGCTGATTCACAAACAAAATCATTACTACTCAAGTAGTTTTTGATACTTGTAGCAATTTCTATTTCGTCTTCTATTATTAAAATTTTCATATTGCAAAGAAACTAATCAATTTTGAATGAATGTTGAATTTATTAAATCTATACATAAATTATTTATGAAGAAACTTTTTTGTGTTTTTCTGACAAAGAGAATTTACATTTTAAAATCTGCATATCTTCACTTACCTTTCTATCCAACACTTTAGCGTAATGTTGAGTAGTTCTTAGGTTTTTATGACCAAGCATTTTACTAACGCTTTCTATTGGAACTCCATTTGTAAGCGTTACCGTAGTAGCAAAAGTATGTCGTGCAATATGAAAGGTTAATTCTTTTTCGATTTCACAAACTCCAGCTATTTCTTTTAAATACGCATTCATCTTTTGGTTGGATAGGATGGGAAGTAGTTTATCCTCGTTATTACATTGTGGATGATTTTCGTATTTGTCAATTATCATTTGTGTAACAGGAAGGATTGGAATTTTTGAAGCACTCTCGGTTTTTTGTCTGTGAGTAAATATCCATTTCTCGCCATCAATACCGAAGCTTATATGCGACTTTGTTAAGTTTTTGACATCTATGTATGCCAAACCAGTAAAGCAGCTAAAAAGGAAAATATCTCGAACTAGTGATAGTCTTTCTGTTTTGAAATCTTTTTCGATAATGGATTGGATTTCTAATTCAGTGAGATAAACTCGTTCAACTTCCTTAACTTTAGATTTGTAGTTAGCAAATGGATTTTTATCAAGCCAGTCATTGGCCAAACAAAGCTTGATAATTTTATTGAAGTTTTTAAGATATTTGACAGCTGTATTATTAGCACAGTTTCTAACGCTTCGTAACCAAAATTCGTAATCCGTTATAAAAGCGTGATCAATTTTTGTAATATCGATATCGGAAACATTGTATTTCCATTGCATAAATTCGATCGTATGCTTGAGGGAAGTAGTGTAGCGTTCTAATGTTCCTGGAGCGTATTCTTTTCCAACCAATTCTTTTATTTTGTAGTTGTGGTCTTGGAAGATAGGAACGAGCATTCTTGCTCTTTCATCAACTCCTAAAAGTTTACTCTTAATTGTTTCAGTAGTAATAACTGTCTTTTTATGGATTAATTCCATTTCAGCATCTCTAATTTGACTTTTCAGTATATCAAGATGATTATTTATTGAACGAGCTTCTTCGGAAGTACCTTTCATTTTACCTGCTTCTGTAGACCATTTGGATATTTCTACAAATCGGTTTGTACTTAGCTCGATACGTTTTCCATTGATAGTAATTCTGGTGTAGATAGGAACTAAACCATTTGCAGATGCTTTCGCTTTCTTTGCATAAAAGAGAATTGAAACTTTTGTTTTCATTGTGGTGACCTTTTTAGTTGTTATTAAATTTAACTTCAATATGACTAATCCACAAGATGTACAGTTTTTAAACTGGTTACTGAACTGGCTGTAAAGCCTTGTGAATACTAGTCTGAAATAAAAATCGGTTACCCAAAATTTGGATTGTTTAGGGTAACCGATTTTATCCCTTTAGGTTCACGAATGAATGAATAATTTGATATGTGATAAAAAGAAAAAACCCTTAAAATCATACGATTTTAAGGGTTTTAATTCAATTTGCTTTCCAGCTGGCGGAGAAAGAGGGATTCGAACCCCCGGACCTGTTACAGTCAACAGTTTTCAAGACTGCCGCATTCGACCGCTCTGCCATTTCTCCAATATGTTGCTATCATTTCCTGATTGCGAGTGCAAATATAAGAACCTTTTTTAGTTTTCCAAATAGAAATTCAATAAAAAAACGATTAATTTTTATAATAAAAAGTAATCGTTTCATTTTCTTAGTTTTAGAGTTTTATTTTTTTTCGAAAAAACTACTAATAATTTACATATTCCGTAATCTCTAGGCCATAACCAATCATTCCTACACGTTTGGTTTGCTCCGTATTCGATACCAATCGTATTTTAGAAATATCAATATCGTGTAGAATTTGTGCGCCAATTCCAAAATCTTTAGAATCTATTATGATTTTTGGTGCTTTCATAACACCTTGACTTTGCAATGTTTTTAATTCAACGATGCGGTTTAATAGACTAACCGATTGCATGTCTTGGTTAATGAAAATTACAGCGCCTTTTCCTTCTTCATTAATCACTTTAAACATGGCGTCCAATTGTTTGTCGGCATTGGTGGTTAATGTGCCTAACAGATCATTATTAACTTGCGAAGAATTGATACGTGTAAGTATAGGTTCATCAGCATTCCAAGTACCTTTTGTTAATGCGATATGTACTTGTTTGTTTGTGGTTTGAACATAAGCTCTTAAGCGGAAGGTTCCGAAACGGGTTTCTATATCAAAATCTTCTTTTTTGACAATCAGACTGTCGTGTTGCATTCTATAGGCTACCAAGGCTTCGATAGAAACTAGTTTTAAATCAAACTTTTTAGCGACATCTACCAATTGCGGTAGTCTTGCCATGGTTCCGTCGTCGTTCATTATTTCCACTATCACACCAGCTGATTTAAATCCGGCTAGTCTTGCAAAATCAATAGCGGCTTCGGTATGACCGGTTCTTCTTAAAACTCCTCCTTGTTTTGCAACTAAGGGAAAAATATGTCCTGGTCTTGCTAATTCGTGAGGTTTGGTATTTTCATCAACTAATGCTAAAATAGTTTTAGCTCTGTCGGCAGCTGATATTCCCGTTGTAACACCATTACCTTTTAAATCTACAGATACTGTAAAAGCAGTTTCCATATGATCGGTATTGTTACTCACCATTGGATGCAATCCTAATTCTTTGCAACGGCTTTCTGTCAGTGGTGCGCAAATCAATCCACGGCCGTGTGTGGCCATAAAATTAATCATTTCGGGAGTAACTTTTTCGGCTGCTGCCAAGAAATCACCTTCATTCTCTCTATCTTCGTCATCCACCACAATAATTACTTTTCCTTGACGGATGTCTTCTATGGCTTCTTCGATGGTGTTTAGTTGTATGTTTTGTGACATAGTATTATGTTGTAGTTAGTTTTCTTAATTGGCTTTTAGTGTAAAACCATAAGAGTGGATAAAATGGGAATCCGGTTAGGAGTGCTATTCCTAAACCAGGTTCTATTGTCAAGCAGTTTGCTGTACTTATTTTGGATACTATCTTTTGTTCTTTAAAGATAAAATAGGATAGCATCAAAATCGCCAATCCAAATAAAATCATTGTCATAACATTAGTTTGTAATGCTAAAAAGAACGCACTAGCTAGCGTTATAAAATATACAATACTAGTAATTGTACTATTTTTATTGAAGGCTAGGAGGTGTGCTTTTGTATCAAAAGAATGATCTATTTGAGGTTTTGTTGCTTCCTCAGCTGTACCGTCAGGAATTGGTGTGGCCTTATTTACATTAGTTTTAACTTTAAAAAGCTTTTGAATAGGCATTAAAATTGCGTCAAAACTTATCATTCCGCCAATGTCATTGATAGCTCTGTAAGTCAGTAAGATTGCCAATGGAGTCAAGACTATTGAAGACATCCAAACACCCATAAAAGGCGTCATACCATCTTCTTGGGCAACTCTTTTTCCAAAGGTATTTATGAAGTGAAAAATAATAAAGATTGATACCGCAAAAACTATAGGTAAACCCAAACCACCTTTACGAATGATCGAGCCCAAAGGTGCACCAATAAAAAACATTAGTAAACACGAAAAAGCAATCATGAATTTATCATAATAGGCAATCCAGTGTTTGTTGATGCTTTTTAATTTTGCTTGCATGTCAAAAATACTTGTATCGATGGAGAAAACCGTATTTTCGATGTTGCTGAAGGCTACCTTTAAGATGTCACTTTTTTGAATAGGAGACATCCCTTTTAATAAATCACTACTTGGGATTTTTACCATAGCTGGATTATTTTCAGGCCTGTAATACGTATTAGCCACACCAGTACGCATATAAATGTTTTCGGTGTAGGATTTCAAATCCTTTTTGTAATTTACGTTTAGTGAATCGATGGTGTAACGCAACTCGCTTAAATTAAGCATCGTATTCGTGTTCGAAATATCAATTTCATCCATACTTGATTGGTTCAGTTTGGATAAATCAATGTTAATAACATCGCGTTTGAACGAACCTTTGGCGAACGGAATTTTGTTTCGCTCTTCGTATTTTTTTGGAATGATATCTTCGTAGTAATGTCCGTCTGTTAAAACTAATTTTAGGGTGTTTGAAGCTTCACTACTGATCAATTCTCCTCTTTTGGCTTTGATTACCGTAGTGTTTCCTTCGCCGTTGGGTAGTTTTCTGTGAATGGTAACTCCGGAAAGTAAGTTTCCTTTTTCACCCAATTTTTTATCTACTTTAATGGTGTAATAACCTACTTCACTAAACTGACCTTCGGCAATGGCCATTGCGGGTTTTACTTGAGCAATGTTGCGTCTAAAGTTGATGAATTTATATTCTGCATAAGGAATTACATTGTTGGCAAAAAAGAATGATAGAATACTTAATAAAAATATGAATACCGTAATGCTTCGCATTGATCTTTGAAACGAAATACCAGAAGATTTCATTGCTGCAAATTCATAATTTTCAGCAAGACTACCAAAAGTCATAATCGATGACAACAAGACCGATAGTGGAAGTACCAAAGGCACAATCCTTGGCATTGAAAATAATAGAAATTTTACAACTAAAAGAAACTCTAAATCTTTACCCGCTAATTCTGAAATGAATAGCCATACGGTTTGCAAAATGAATATAAAAAACAAGATTACAAATACCGTAGTAAATGTAATCAAGAATGTTTTTAATAAATACTTATCTATTATCTTCACAAAAGTTAATCTAATTTATTGATGTAGTAGTTTGGATACTTACTGGCTACAAAGGTAAATTGATTTTTTGATAAAGGCTGATTTGTTTTAAAAGAATTAACAGTCAAAGTGGTTTTTGTACCGTTTTTACCAACTTCGATAAGGTTATAGATTGTTTTGGTTTGCACATCTATACCTAATAAAACTTCTTTGCGTTGGTCTTTAGCGTTGTTCGGAATTAATTTGATGTATTGAATTTTGCGTCCTTTGATGTTTTGAGCGATATCCATTGTGTATTTGTAGCCGCTGTTAAAAAAGGTTAACATCTTGGCTGGAGTGATGGCTTTTTCATCTTTATCGTTAACACTAGAAATGGTCACTTCTTCATCTTCAGGATTAATAGTATACGCTTTTTTTCCGTCATAGATTTTGGTTACGCCCATAAAATTAAGGACATATTTGTTACCTTCAAGCGTTACATTTCCTTTGCTTTCTTGATTGATATTTTCTTTGGCATTGTTCAAAGAATATTTAAAATCGATTACAATATTCTTATAACTTTTGATTTTAGCCGTTACTTCATCTAAAAGTTCTTTTGCTTTTTTATCTTCTGCATTAGCATTTAAACCAACTAAAAGAAGTAACGCAATAGAAAGAATTTTTTTCATTTTAATCATTATTTTGTTCATTATTTAAAAATTGTTCTAAAGAAACTAAATCAGGAATGTTTACACCTCGAGCTTTACTTCCTTCAAAAGGTCCAACAATTCCGGCAGCTTCCAGTTGATCTATTAATCTACCCGCACGATTGTAACCTAGTTTCAATTTTCTTTGCAATAATGATGCCGAACCTTGTTGCGCAGTAACAATTATTTCTGCAGCATCTCTAAAAAGCGCATCTCTTTCAGAAATATCAATGTCAAGTTTGACACTTCCTTCTTCACCAACGTATTCAGGTAACATAAAAGCGCTTGCGTAAGCTTTTTGTGCACCAATATAATCAACAATTTTTTCTACTTCAGGTGTGTCCACGAAAGCACATTGCACACGCACCAAGTCATTTCCGTTAGAGAATAATAAATCTCCACGTCCGATTAATTGGTCGGCACCACCAGAATCTAAAATGGTTCTTGAGTCAATCTTCGAGGTAACTCTAAAGGCAATCCTCGCAGGAAAGTTGGCTTTGATCATACCCGTAATTACGTTAACCGAAGGACGCTGCGTAGCAATGATCAAGTGAATTCCGATTGCTCTCGCTAATTGAGCTAGACGTGCAATTGGAGTTTCTACTTCTTTACCGGCAGTCATAATTAAATCGGCAAACTCATCGACTACTAGCACAATATAAGGTAAAAATTGGTGTCCGTGTTCCGGATTTAATTTGCGTTGCTTGAATTTTTCGTTGTATTCTTTGATGTTTCTAACCATCGCATCTTTTAACAAAGAGTAGCGGTTGTCCATTTCGATACAAAGTGAATTCAAAGTATTGATTACCTTACTATTATCAGTAATTATGGCATCTTCAGAATCAGGAAGTTTGGCTAGATAATGGCGTTCGATTTTGTTGAAAAGCGTTAATTCTACTTTTTTAGGATCGACCAAAACAAACTTCACTTCAGCAGGATGTTTTTTGTATAATAACGAAGTCAAGACAGCATTCAATCCGACTGATTTTCCTTGTCCCGTTGCTCCAGCCATTAATAGGTGAGGCATTTTGGCTAAGTCAAATACAAATGTTTCGTTAGAAATAGTTTTTCCGAGCGCGATTGGTAATTCCATTTCAGCTTCTTGAAATTTGGCTGAAGTAATCACGGTTTTCATCGGAACCATTGTTGGATTTTTGTTTGGTACCTCAATACCAATCGTTCCTTTTCCTGGAATTGGTGCGATGATACGGATTCCGAGTGCCGCAAGAGATAAGGCAATATCGTCTTCTAAGCTTTTGATTTTAGAAATACGAATTCCGGCGTCAGGCACAATTTCGTATAAAGTTACCGAAGGTCCAACCGTTGCTTTAATTTGCGAAATCGTTATTCCGTAATTTCTTAAAGTTTCAACAATTCTGTTTTTATTTTCTTCTAATTCTTCTTGATTAATTGTAATTCCAACGGTAGAATATTCCTTTAACAAATCGATGGTTGGGAATTTATAGTTCGAAAGCTCCAATTTAGGGTCAAACAAACCGAAATCAGCTACAAGTTTAGATGCTAAATTTTCTTCCACTGTTTCTTCATCTAAAGCTTTTTCGATCACAAAAGCTTCATCATTGGTTTTGATGATTTCTTTAGCAGGTTCGATGATTTGAGGTTCAGGACGTTCGATTTCTAAAGAAAGCGTTGGTTTTACCGCAGGTTTTGGTTCGGTTTTAAGCGTTGGTTCTAATTCAATTTCAGAATAACTTGAAATTGTTGGCTTTAAGGCTTCTTTATTGACTTCAAATTGCGAAGGTGTTGGTTTGATGTAAGGCTCATCAAAAACGGTATCTAAATCGTCTTTAGCTTCTTCAATAGCATATTCTTCAAGGTTGTAAGCTGCAGTACTATCTTCTGAAGATTTTGATTTCATTGATTCAAGATCTTCTTTGATTTCGTTTTGCTTTTTCTCGAAAAAGGCTTTGATGCTATCGGGAGAAATTTTTATTTTGAATAACAAATAAATTATTAATCCGAATACTAATACTAAGAACGTTCCAATTTTTCCGATGTAATCTTGAAAGAATAAATTCATTTCATAGCCAATCGTTCCGCCAAGTTCAGGAATTGAATTGGCAAAAAATCCGAATAAAATAGACAAAATGATTACAACAAATAAATCCCAAAACCAAGTCGATTTTAACTTCTTTAAAGGTAAATCAAGTACCAAGAAAGCGCCTGTAATGAAAAACAATTTCACGAATAAGAACGATGCGGCACCGAAACCTTTGTAGATGAAGAAATCGGCTAAGAAAGCACCTACTTTACCAAGCCAGTTTGCGGCAGGTTTGTTTCGATCAGATACTTCCGAAACCACACTTTGATCGTCTTGACCATGTATGAAAAACGAAATAAAAGCCACTAACAAGGCTATGGATAAAATCACTAAAAGACAACCCAAAACGACTTTGTATTGTTTCTTCATTTTCCAAGGAAGTTTTTCGCTTGGTTCGGTTGTTTTTGTGTTTTCTTTTTTTACTTGTTTTGCCATTCGAAATTAAATAGTTGGTATAAAAATAGAAATTTATTGCTGTTTAAAATTTTGGAATATAAATGATACAACCTACTGCAATAGCGGTCATTGCTGCAAAAAATACGGCACCTGCGGCTATATCTTTTATAAAACCAATGCGTTCGTGGTATTCTGGATGAATGAAATCGGCAATTTTTTCGGCAGCCGTATTTAATCCTTCAATGCTCAAGACCAATCCGATTGCCAAGGTTTGAATTAACCATTCTTCGTGGGAAATATCAAAATAAAAACCTGCTATAATCATTATTACAGCTAATGCACTTTGAACCATCACGCTATGTTCGGTAGTGATTAATTTAATAGCACCTTTTAACGCAAAGCCCAAACTTTTAAAACGTCCAGTGACGAATGTTTTATCTCTTTCAAAATCCATTTATAGTGATGCTAATGCAGCTTCATAATTAGGTTCATCACCAATTTCAGCAACTTGTTCGGTATATTTAACCGTTCCGTTTTCGTCTAATACAATTACTACTCTTGAGTGTAATCCTGCAAAAGCGCTATCAACTAACTCAAGGCCGTAGTTTTTTCCGAAACTTCCATCTTTAAAATCTGATAGATTTTCTACATTTTCCAATCCTTCGGCACCACAAAAACGTTTTTGCGCAAAAGGTAAATCTCTTGAAACACATAGAACTTTGGTATTTTCAAGTGCGTTTGCTTTTTCGTTAAAAGCTCTAACTGAAGCTGCACAAGTTCCGGTATCGACGCTAGGAAAAATATTTAATACTACTTTACTTCCTGCATAATCGGCTAAAGTTGCTACTGATAAATCGGTTTTTAATAATTGAAAATCGGTTGCTTTCGAACCTACTTTTGGTAATTCACCGTTGGTATTTACTGGATTTCCTCCTAAAGTTATTGTTGCCATTGTTGATTAAATTTTAGATTTCAAAAGTAGGAAATAATTTTGGAATAGGGAAGACTACTATTGACTATAAATTTAACATAAAAGACTTGTATCGACTTATTGTTTTATTGTAATATTGCAATATAATAAACTATATAAAAAATGGGAGCATCAAAATCAGAATCCTTTTCAGTAGCACATAACGAAATGGCTTCATTATTCAAGGCACTTTCACATCCGGCAAGGATTGCTATTGTGGACTATTTGTTGACTGTAGATTCTTGTATTTGCGGCGATATTGTTAACGAATTGCCGTTAGCACAGCCAACGATTTCACAACATTTAAAAGAATTAAAAAACGCCAATATTATTAAAGGAACAATTGAAGGCACTGCTATTTGCTATTGCATAAATCCAGATACGATTGATAAAATTGAGAATCATTTTGGTATGATTAGGCACAAGTTAAAAAATAAATGTTGTTAGGGAAATTCCAAATCCCAAATCCCAAATCCCAAATCCCAAATTCCGAATTCCAAATCCCAAATCCCAAATCCCAAATTCCAAATTCCAAATTCCAAATTCCAAATCCCAAATCCCAAATCCCAAATTCCAAAATCTAAAATCCTAATTCCAAAGTCTTAATACTTAATACTTATTACTTAAAACTCTTACCTATGAAACTATCCGAAATAAAAAAACAATTAACAAATCTGTCTCAGATTGCTTTCCAGTTACCTAATGGTGAGTTGGTTCCGAATCATTTTCACGTCACTGAGGTTGGAAAAATCAGTAAACATTTTATTGATTGTGGTGGTGTGGTGCGCAAAGAAGAAGTGGCTAATTTTCAGCTTTGGGAAGCCAATGACTATGACCATCGTTTGCATCCTGAGAAATTGCTACATATTATTGAATTATCAGAAACTAAACTTGAAATTCCCGATTTAGAAATTGAAGTGGAATATCAAATGAAGGAAACCATTGGGAAATTTGCCTTAGAATTTGATGGTACAAATTTTTTACTAAAGTCAAAACTTACCGACTGTTTGGCGAAGGACAATTGTGGCATTCCGCCAGAAAAATTGAAAGTAAAAATAGGTGAGTGGAAACCGAAAGAAAGTTCGTGTTGCACGCCAGATTCAGGTTGTTGTTAAAAGGCATTTTAATTGCAACTTTTAATTAAGTAGAAATCTATAATAGATTGTTTTTATAGGTGTTGTATAATCAAAATTAAAGATAATGTTTCAAAATTTAGCAAAAACCATCAATGAACTTAATACTATTCCCGTTTCAAGTGAGCGAAAGGAAGTGTTGCAGCAGTTGGTAGATTACATTCAAAATAAAGTTGACGCTTGCGAAGAAATTCGATTGAACTTTATTTGCACACACAATTCTAGAAGAAGTCATTTATCACAAATTTGGGCACAAACGATGGCGTTTCATTTCGGAATCAGCAAAGTCCATTGTTATTCAGGAGGAACTGAAGCTACGGCTATGTTTTCGAAAGTGGGCGAGACATTACAGAATCAAGGTTTTTATATTCAGAAGTTAAGTTCGAATGAAAATCCGGTTTATGCGGTGAAATTTGATGAAAATCAACATCCAATCATTTGTTTTTCAAAAACTTATTTTGATGATTTTAACCCCAAAAACAATTTTGGAGCGATTATGACTTGCAATAACGCTGACGAAGGTTGTCCAATGGTATTTGGAGCCGAAGCACGATTTCCGATAAAATATGACGATCCAAAAGCCTTTGATGGCACTGAGATAATGAATGAAAAGTATGCCGAACGCAGTTTGCAAATTGCCTCTGAATTGTATTTTGTTTTTTCACAAATTAAAATATAGTATGAAAGCATTTGTTTTAAAATACAAAAAGCCTATTATCATCACTTTGTCGGTGATTATTTTGCAATTGATTTGGGGATTTGATCCTAAATTTTGTTTGATAAATATTATTTGGTTGCTGGTCTAGCGTTTTGAGTCTTTAGAAAGTGAAGATGATTAATTGTATTTGTTTAGTTTTTTATTACAACTAAAACGACAATAATCACTTCTATAATTGTAATTAGAATATAATTCCTTTTCAAGTTTTCACCATCATTAAATGGTTTGATAAAAAATGCTAAAGGGTTTATAAGATTGGTTTTAAAAATATTCTTGGATAATTTGAAGTAAGAAATCGAAACAAAATAGAACAGATAAAATAAAAAATCTAGATTTATCAGTATCGGTAAAGCTTTATTTAAAGAATCATGTTTATTTTCATTGAATTTTACATTTAAATAAATGGCTAAAACAGTTTGAAGATAATAAATAAAAATAAGTAGCACTGGAGGTACTTTTTTTCGTCTTATTAAGGTGTAGAAGCAAAAGTTTTTAAGGATTAAAAATGAAATGGGTATTACTAATTTGCTGGAGATCATATTTTTTTAACTTTCTTCAATTACTTTTGAATGAATGCAATTAACCGTAGTATTACAATTATCGTTAACCTTTAAGTACAAGTTATTTTTAAATCGAAACTCTAAGTTTTGTTTCTGCTGCAACTTCGCCCCATTGCGCCATTGCTTCTAAAATGGGTATTAGGGTTTTGCCAAATTCAGTAAGTTCATATTCTACCTTAAGTGGTGGTTTTATGGTATGCACGGTGCGTTTTATCAATCCGTCGGCTTCTAATTCTTTTAACTGAAGACTTATGGTGCGCTCGGTCACCATTGAAAGTTCCTTTCGTAGTTCGTTGTAGCGTTTTTTTTCAATTAAATGAATTAGAATAACCGCTTTCCATTTTCCTCCTATGTAGTTCATTGTCAAACTAGTGCTGCAAGGAAATTCTTTATTATCTATACAATACATCGCTTACTATCAATTTTATCCGTTATTGCAAAGATAAATTACTATACTTACTTTTGCAACTATAAAAATTATAGTATCTAACAATTTCAAATAAATGAAAAAAATCAACATCATTAAGAACATCGTTTTGACCAGCCTTTTTATCTTCAGTTTTGGAGGTGAAGTTTGCGCACAACAAAAAAGTTTAAATTCTAATTCTTTAGAAGTAGTAGTCGAAATGAATGTTCGTCCAGGCAATGTAGCAGTTAGTAACAAAGGTACTATTTATGCGACAATTCATCCATTAGGCAATCCGTCTTTGCAATTGGTAACGGTTAAAGATTCAAAAACGATTGAAGCATTTCCGAATAAAAGTTGGCAAAGGGAAAACGGCACTTCAGCAACCGAAACTTCGTTTGATACACCACTTGGCGTGACGACAGATGAAAACGGAAATTTGTGGGTTATTGATATGGGTTTAAATATTGGAAGCACTAGATTGTTTTGTTTTGATGCCGTAACCAAAGAAACTATTTTTGCGCTAACATTACCACAAGAAGTAGCGCCAAAAGGTTCGTTTGTTCAAGATTTGGCTGTCGATTTAAAGAACGGTTTTGTTTATCTTGCAGATATCGAAAATCCGGGATTAATTGTGGTTAATACAAAATCGAAAGCGAGTAGACGTTTAAAACAACACGATTCTTTTTTAAGTGAAAATATAGATACAGTTATAGATTCTAAAATTATTTATTTTGGTGGCAAACCATCTCGCGTGGCTATTGATCCGATTACCATTTCTGATGATAAAGAAACTGTTTTTTATGGTGCAATGAATGGAAAAGCTTGGTATAGTATTTCTGCAAAAGCTATTAGAGCTGGTTTGAGTGATGCTGCTATTTTGGAGACTATTGTTAAAGTAGGAGAGAAGCCCATATCAGATGGAGCTGTAACTGATCAAGACGGACATCATTATTTTACCAATTTGAATGATAAAGGAATTGATCAATGGAACGCTTCTACCAAAACGTTAAAGCCAATCATTCGAGATGAACGATTACTGTGGCCTGATAATATAAGTATACAAAATGGATATATTTATATTGCTGTGAATCAACTTCATAAAACTACTGCGTTTACTGGTACGAAAGATTTGGGTACACCACCATATTATATTTATCGATTGAAAAAATAATGGTTCTAAAAGTTAATCTATCAATAAAATTAAAAGCAAATTACATCTCTTAAATATTTAAAAAATGAATTTCATATCACTAGCAAAAAGTCGTTATACAACAAAAAAGTACAATCCCGAACTAAAAATCTCTTCGGATGAAATTGAACAATTAAAAGAAATTTTAAGATTAAGTCCATCTTCTATAAATAGCCAACCTTGGAAATTTATTTTTGTGTCTAATGAGGAAATTAAAAATAGATTGGCAGCAGTATCTTTTTTTAACGAACAAAAAATAAAAGATGCAAGCCATTTAGTAGTATTTTGTGCGGTTGATGTGATAGAAACATTTGAAAACCAAATCAACAACAACTTACCCGAAGGTGCTGTTGGTTATTATAATCAGTACATAAAGCCTTTGCCTGAGGCTGAAATAAAAGCTTGGTTTCAACATCAAGTTTATCTTTCTTTAGGATGTTTTTTAAGCGCTTGTGCCAGTATGAATATAGACTCAACGCCAATGGAAGGTATACAATCCAAGGAGTATGATTCCATTTTACAACTTACTGATTATACTTCTTTATTTGCTGTAGCTATTGGATATAGAGATGAAAGTGATCCTAATCAGCCACAAATCAAAAGTAAATCAAGATTAAATTTGGACGAAGTAGTTACAGAATTGTAGAAAAAAGCTATGTTTGTTCTACCATTTTTTCTGTACATTTCTATCATTTATCTAACTTTACGGAATATCTTTTATCCTCGATAAATAATTCTTTAGGTGTGGCAGTGTCCGGAAATTCAAATAATATAATTCTATCGAGTTCTTTATTTGGTTTTATTTTAGTTTTTGTACCAGTAAAGTACGATTGAAAGGTTAAAAATCGGTACAAACTATCTTGTTGCGTTGAAAGGTATACGTCATTAAAATCAAATGTGCAATCCTTTTCGCCTTGGTTTTTGAGGGTAAGTTTTAATTTAACAAATTTCATTCCTTCAGTCGGTTCTATTGGTCTTGATCCCATTGGTCCGTTAGGTGCGTCAGGTCTGATATAATCTTCAGAAATTTTCTTGAACGTAATAGTCAAACCCTCTACATTGTATTCTTGACTGTTGAAACTCATTAACGCAAGTATAAGTAATAATACAATATAGATGTTACTTTTGAGCTTTGTCATTATGATTTAGGATAATTAATTTTTTAATAAATTTCTTCTATTTGATAGTCCGATGCAGTGCCTTTTACTAAATAATTGATTTTTTTATTTTGTTTGGTAAGGCATTTTAAGATGAACTCAAACGGTTGTTCGGCGTTGTAATTGGTACCATTAAGTTCGAAAATGCTATTTCTGTCATTTTTATCCTGCGTGGAGCAACCTATCGGGATAGCAATTGGGAATTTTGTTATCCAATTTAATTTAGTTGTTTTGCTGTTTTCGATACCAATAATCTGACCACCATCAAGTTGATTTTTAAATGAAATCATAAAATTTCCATCGGTATTGAAACTACTTTTGTTCCCTTTGCTTAGATAGGGTTTGCTATGTTCGAATAGTTCAATAACCGAATACCGTTTGTCATAAACTGAAATGCCCGATGCAGAAGTGTTATACTGTTCACCATTTTTTATAGGAATAGCTTGCAATAAAAGTTGTTTGGTAATAGAAATTGTATCTAATTCACTTTTGCGATTGTTATACAACGAGTCGATATAAAATGGCGTGATGTCATAGCTTTTATTCGGATTGATTAAGGAACAATGTAGTTTCTGGCTAATAATGCTATCAATTTTCAAATAAAGTATACCTTCTATACTACCATTAGCTCTGTTTTCAAGACCTATGTAGAAGTTTTCATTAAGATGATTTATTTGAGTATTGTATTTACTTTTTGTTATTTGCAAGTGTGTTTCCTCGTCATTTACACTTTTTATGGCGCTTGCCAATCCAAAAATATAATAACCAAATGCGATTAATAGGAGCAATAGTATTCCGGCATATTGATACCAAGGTGTAAATTTATTATAGAATTTGGGTAGTATTTGCGCTTCGTGCTCTGGTTTTAAAACTAACCATTTGCCATTAGAATGATAATACCAGGTTTTATCCGTTCCGAAAAAAGGAATAAAAAACAAATGGAAATATTCTTGAGCCAATCGAATTTGCGTTTTAGGCAATACAGTTTCGTCAATACCAATTTCTGTACTAGTATATTTTTCAATAATAAACTCGCGCCATCCAAAAATTATTTGCATTGTTTTACTGGGTTACTTTAGTTTATATTACTTCATCAGATTTTGTTGCATCAAGTTTTAGTATTTTTTTTAATTCCTATCAATGGTCGCAGTTAGAATTAATAAACGGATGCTTTATATTATGCTACATAAAATCAAAAGTAACAAACTTTAGGTAAATTTCGAAACTCTTTTTAGTAGCAAACAGCTTTTAGCGGACGTTTTTTTTGTTTAGTTTAATAAATTTTATTTTTGGCTCCCAACAATCTCCATTTTTAGATTCACATTTTAATTCGATTGTCGAATTGGTAAATTTCCCAATAAATTCTAACTTAGTTTTTGATAAACCAATAGATTTTTCTTTCTGTGAATTATTTTTGACAATTTTAAATTGACTTTTTGCAAACAATTCTCGGCTTAAGATTTCAAAACTTATCTTATTTTTTTCAATTTTTAAGTTTTCCATAGCATTTTCATAAAATGCAATTCCGTGTTCTCCTTCATTTTCTGAACCAAAATACATTCCAACTAATTTGCCGTTTATCGAATCCAGAACTATGTAATGATTTTCATTTTTCACATTTGTTTTGTATTCATAAATCCCGATTATTGAATTAAAAAGTAATGAGTTTTGCTCACTTTTTTGTTTACCATTTCGTTTTTTTTCTGAACTGTTTTTTGCTGCTTCTTCATACAGATTATTTGACATTAGAAATGTTAATCCAATAACTACGATAAATATTTTGAAGATGTTTTTCATTTATTTGTTTTTTTTGAAATATCAAATTAACCTTTTATTGCAAAATGAAGTAGTGATGAACTAATTTTATAGCTTTCACCAATATAAATAAAGTTTTAAATAAAAGAACTTTTTGGTTTGCGATAAATCCAGCGGATTATTATTCCTAGAGTTGGATGTTGGTAGCGTATGTTACCATATTTTCCACCACTTTTTACGTTCCGTTGAAGCTTGACTTTTTGTCTTTCCATTTATAGTAACCTCAAAGGTTTCAAGATTTAACGAGAAAGCGATTTCTTTATTATTAAATGATGAATCAATAGTATTTAGAATTCCATTTATGTTTTCGTTTTCCAATGCAACGTTTGATATTCCTTCATAACACAAATTGTCAAAATGCTTTATGTTATGGGCGTTTTCAACTATAGAGATGCAATATTCTCCAATTAAAATCAAAGAATTTTTATATTCAAAAACTTTTTTATAGTCAAAACCAAAATTTTTGATAGCCTTTTTGCTTTCTATATCCAAAATATAACAAATTCCAAGCGCAATAATTAAAATAGTTCCATCTTGCAATTCTGAGCCAAATTTAAAAGTTGAATTTCCCTTTTCGAGATTTCCAATCCATTCGCTACGATCTTTTTTTATAAACTTAACGGCTAATCCTTCTGAAAATTGAGTGTAAGCATTTTCGGGAATTGTACTATACATGTCTCCGTAAACTGGTAAACTTTGTAATATTTCAAATTTTTTATTCAAGCTATATATGTTTAAACGTTTTTAGACTTTATGTAATTTGCCGTTGCTAACACTGACCAAGCAAACCTATAATTTTCTTAGAAAGATAAAATTGTTTTCACTCGATTACCCTCGATGAAGACAAAATAGTAACAGAAAGCCCAGCAATAATGTAAAACGGCTGTCCTTGTTGCGCAACTCAAATATACAAAACCTTGTATATAAATTTAATTTTTTTTAGATTTTCATTAGCAAGGAAAAAAAAATACTACACAAAATTTAAGAAGGCAGGCGACAGCATCCACAAAGAACATTATGATAGAATGCATCTAAAACTCACTCAAAACCCTGAGTATGCTAAGAAAATGTCCAGAATACGAAGTAAAACAGTAGAACCTGTTATTGGAACCTTGGTTAACTTTACCAATATGAAACGAGTAAATACAAGAGGTATCAAAAACGCCAACAAACACGTACTAATGGCAAGTTTAACCTACAACTTGAAGAAATACTTACGCTTTACCATCAAAAAACCATCAATTTTCAGTCAAGTTATTTCCCTAAAACAAGGGATGTACTTTGCTTTAATAAAATCAGTCTTTTTAGGCAACAATAACTCAATTATAAGCCTTCAAAAAATTAGAATTTTGAACTACAATTAAAAAATAAACCTCCTTTAAATTACTTTAAAAGAGGTTGAAATTTTATGATTTATGATTTTGTTTTTTAAAAATTGTGGTTGTGCAACAGCTACGCCTGTTAGCCGTTCGGTTTTATTTATTTTCAATATATTTTCTCAATTTTCAAACCTATGTTTTGTTAGCCTCCATTTTCTTTCTGTAGTTATAAAATTGTAAAGTTACTGCAATACAAAATATTATTGATGGAGCTGACATACCTACAAAATCCATAAAGTCTTCTTTTAAACTTTGAGTTATAAAAAACATTACTAAAAGTAAAATATATAATGTCAAAGGTAATATTATGAAAGTGAGATAACTCAATATTTTATTTCGTAGTATCTTTTCATTTAGATTTAATAATCCTGGAAGTGATAAAATGATATTTATAAAGCATAAAAAAGTGTTTATCATTAAAAGAATAAACATACCTTGTTTTGCTTCATTTCCTTCAGTTGAATTATAATTTGTCCACGAAATTAAGAACGATATAAATAGTGAAACTATAAATGCAAAAAGTATTATTTTTAAAATTTGTGATTTCATAGTGTTCTTCTTTTTTCTGCGGTTCGCGAAACTGACGGCTAACGTGTCGCGGCTTCAAGAAGTGGCGATGAACCAAGACCAAGCCATTACAAATATAACAAAAACTTTTAATTAAAGACCTTTCCAATTTCTGATAAATCCCGTGCCTCGCCATTTCTTGAAACCGCTGTTAGTGGCTGGCTTTTATTCCTTTTCTATATATTCCAATTTTATTAAACTCTATAACTTTATTAAATTCTTGATTCCAAATTGAAAAATTTTGGTTTTTAAGATATTCTTCGATTTTAGCGTTAATATTAATCTTTTCCGTTTGAAAAGATTCATTTCTTGTTATTGAGACAAATAATATCTCACTTTCAAAAAAACTGTCTATTATTTCTTGTATAATTTTTTTGCTATTGGTTTCTTCAAACTTTAAATAAAGCCATTCACTTTCGGATTTAGTAGAAGGCATTAACCATTCAATATTGTTATGATAGGTTTTATTTGCTTCATAAATTATTCTTGAATCCATAATTGTATGTTTTTCTGATTTCAATTTAGGATTTAATATTGAAATAATTTTTCCAGTTCCAATTATATTTGGTCCTTCTCGAAAGTCAAATTCTAAATTTTCGCAAAGTTGATGTTTAAAATATTCATCAGAAAGTATTTTTATCTCTGCTTTAACAGTTTCACCCGGAAATACTTTTTCTTTATCAATAAAAGTTTGAATTCCTGAAGTTTGCATTTCAGAAAAAGGAAATTTTATTGCAGGTCTATATCCAGATAATGCAAAATTTTGACGTCCACCATCTTCCGATTTTTTGTAATTTAATAAAGCTATAAAATCAGATTTAAATTTCATTGGTGTTATTTTCGTTCAGTTTTTGTCTTGTCCTAAAATACGTTGACCATTTTTAGGTTATTACTTGAATCAAAAATACGGATTTGTAATCGGAACATTGATAACTTTTTTTAAAAAATTCCCTTCGGGTTTTAAAAAAGTTACCAACATTCCTTACGCAACCTTTCGTGCATAGGATTTATAAGGTTGTTGGTTGTATTTTCGATGTACTTCTTTTGGTGTTTTTAGTTCTAAACTCCAGTGCAAGCGTTCGTTGTTGTAAATTTTTACAGCTTCAGCAATCATTTTATTAGCGATTTGTATGTTTTTAATTGTGTTTTTTAATCCGAATTCAT
>NZ_JAIXTJ010000029.1 GCF_027483985.1 Flavobacterium sp. | reverse complement strand
GGGTGCTCTAAATTACGAGCTGAGATTATACCCAATGAACCTAGAACAGGTAATGCTGTTTAGGGAAAAGTGACAAAACAGAGTGCACGCTGAACTTTGTCACAGGAAACAAACATTTTTATTTTTTTTAACCAAGAATAATTACCTCTTTTTATTCGTACAATTTATTTTACGAATGGAAATTTTATTTAAAAAAACTTGCCTACAAGACTCGAAAGTACAAAGATTCAAATTATGTAGTCTATTTTCTATTTTCTTCTTTCTAGTATCTATTCTCTCTTTCGCACAAGAGCAACCTAAAGACACTACTAAAGTCAAGAAGCTAGATGAAGTCTTAATAGCTGGAGTTCGAGCTCAAAAAACAAACCCAGTTACGTTCACTAATGTTACTAAAGAAGCAATAGCACCAAGAAATCTCGGGCAAGACATTCCTGTTTTGTTAAATTATTTGCTTTCTGTTGTAACCACAACCGATGCAGGAAACGGAATTGGTTACACGTATATGCGTGTAAGAGGAACTGATGGTTCGAGAATCAATGTTACCTTAAATGGTGTTCCGTTTAACGATAGCGAAAGCCAAGGAACATTTTTTGTAAACTTGCCTGATTTTGCATCATCTGTAGAAAGTCTGCAATTGCAACGTGGTGTTGGTACATCAACGAATGGCGCTGGTGCTTTTGGCGCAAGTTTGAACATGCAAACCAAGTCTTTTCAAGAAAAATCTTATGCAGAAATTGCTAATTCCGTTGGAAGTTTCAACACTAGAAAACACACTTTAGCTTTTGGTACTGGTTTACACGATAACTTCGAATTTAACGGAAGAATTTCGCAAATTGCTTCTGATGGTTATATTGATAGAGCTGAAACCAACTTATTTGGTTATTTTTTCAATGCAAATTATATCCATAAGTCAACTCAAATAAAAGCGTTGTTTTTTGGAGGAAAAGAAAAAACCTACCAAGCTTGGTATGGAATTGAAGATCTTGATAAACTAAATAACGATAGAACATTCAATGCAGCAGGAATGTATTTTGATGCCGATGGGACAATGCGTTTTCACGATAACGAAACCGATAATTATTGGCAAAATCACTTTCAGTTGCATTGGTCAGAAAAATGGTCAGAAAAATGGTCTTCTAATGTGGCGTTGCATTACACTATAGGAAAAGGCTATTTTGAACAATACAGAGAAGATGAAACCTTATCTGATTATTTCTTACCCGATTTTCAAGGAAATACAACAGCCGATCTAATTAGAAAAAGATGGTTAGACAATGATTTTTTCGGAACTACTTTTTCGTTAAACTATAAAAATAAATCTACTGATATTTTGTTTGGTGGCGCTGCAAACCGATATTTAGGAAAACATTTTGGTGAAGTAGTTTGGACGCAGTTTTATGTTCCAAATTCAAATAGATATTACAATAATATTGGAAACAAAGATGATATTAATGCTTACGTAAAAGCTTCACAAACCTTTGGTAAACTTAATGTGTTTGCAGATTTACAATATCGAATAGTATTTTATGAAGCCAATAGTTTCCGATTTGATGATGTAAATGATACGTTTAGATTTTTTAATCCTAAAATTGGATTTAATTACCAACTTAACAAACATAATGCATTCTACACTTTTGCGGGAATTGCCAATAAAGAGCCAAGACGAGATGATTATGAAAACGGAAGTACTAAGCCTGAACGTTTATTAGATATTGAATTGGGATGGAAATTTAATGCGACTAAAACGATGATTAATGCTAATGTATTTTTCATGCAGTACAAAAACCAATTGGTTTTAACAGGTGCTTTAAACGATGTTGGTTCGCCAATTTTCACTAACAGTGGATCAAGTTATCGCGCCGGATTAGAAATCGAATCGGTGCTTAAATTAGGAACGCAATTTACAATTCAGCCTAACGTGACTTTGAGTCAGAATAAAAATCAAGATTTCTTTTTTCAACGTGACGGACAACTTCAAAATTTAGGGTCAACTGATATCGCATTTTCACCTAATCTTATCATAGGAAATATTTTTACCTATTCACCTAAAAAGAATTTGAATCTTGCACTTTTAAATAAGTTTGTGGGAAAACAATTTATGGGTAATATCGATGCTCAAAAATCGATTCTAAAAGAATACAACGTTCACGATTTTAATGTTACTTATTTGTGGAACATTAATAAAGGAATAAAATCAGTGCTTTTTTCAGGGTTGGTAAATAATATTTTTGATACTAAATACATATCCAACGGTTATTTCTATACTTATGATGATGATTTTTCAACGCCAGGAGTTATCACTACCATTGAAGGTGCAGGATATTTTCCGCAAGCGACACGAAATTTTTTAGTTGGTGCGACACTAACCTTTTAAAAAATATATCTTAAATAAAAAGCCAAGTATGAAATTAATCAGCTTGGCTTTTTTTATTAGTTAAAAACTCTTACCACATCACCATTTACTTCCACACGATATCTTTTTAATTCATATTGTTGTCCCGCAGCTTGTCCGGTAAACAAATTATAATTTTCATTACCACAAGTACAATTCGCATTAGATCCGCTAATATTTAAATTAGAGCAAGAGGTTAGTGCTTGGTTCGGACAAGCGCCATCAAATGCATTATAACCACTTCCGTTGTTAAATACAATAACTCCTCTTGTTGGTCCGTTTGCCGGAAATGCTTTTACGGCATTACCTGTAAATTTTAAATTTGCGTAAGCAGGTAAACTAGTGTTTAAATCAATCGAAAAATTGTAGTTAGGCAAATTCGGATTTTCGTTATTAAAACGATCTTTACTACATCCTAAAATGAAGGTAGTCATTGCTAATAGTAGAATTGTTTTCTTCATGTTGAAAATTTTGCCGAAAGATTAGTTCAAAAAAAATTAAATTAGTTAACTTTGTATTGCATTATTAAACAAAAATAGGAATTTAATAAACAAAAAATATATCTTTGAAAAAAGAAATCCCGTTGCGATGGGATTTTTTCTATTTTATGATAACGTTGAAATAGCCTTTTTAGATATACTATTAACAAAAAAATAACTTCATACAAGAGAGATGAAGGCAAATAAAGAATGAAATTATGAGTACAGTATCTTATTATACAGCGGAAGGACTGAAGAAATTAAAAGAAGAATTAGATCATTTAAAAAGCGTGATGCGACCAAAAGCATCGGCAGATATTGCAGAAGCAAGAGATAAAGGCGATTTGTCTGAAAATGCAGAATATGATGCAGCCAAAGAAGCACAAGGTATGCTAGAAATGCGTATAGCTAAATTGGAAGAAGTTTATTCTAACGCAAGATTAATTGACGAAAGTCATTTAGACTTGTCTAAAGTGTTAGTTTTATCTAATGTGAAAATTAAAAATCAAGCTAACGGTATGGAGTTAAAGTATACCTTAGTTGCAGAGAGTGAAGCCGATTTAAAAACAGGAAAGATTTCGGTAACTTCTCCTATCGGGAAAGGTTTGCTAGGAAAATCAGTTGGAGAAATTGCTGAAATTACAGTTCCAAACGGAACGTTGAAATTTGAAATTGTAGAGATTTCACGCGATTAAATTCTGAAGATTATCGAATTATCAATAAACTAGTAAATCAAAAGAAATGAGTTCAATTTTCACTAAAATAATCCTCGGAGAAATTCCTTGTTATAAAATTGCAGAGGACGACAATTTCTTAGCATTTTTAGATGTAAATCCTAATGCTAAAGGACATACTTTGTGTATTCCCAAGCAAGAAATCAACAAAATATTTGATATTGAAGATGATTTATATCTTGGTTTGATGGCGTTTTCTAAAAAAATTGCAGTCGCTCTTGAAAAAACAGTTCCGTGCAAAAGAGTAGGAATGGCCGTTATCGGATTAGAAGTTCCGCACGCACACGTTCATTTGATTCCGTTAAACGAAATGGATGAAATGCGTTTCCAAAATAAAGTAACGCTCACCAAAGAAGAGTTTGAAGATTTGGCTAAAGCGATTCAAAACAATTTATAACTAAAGATTCCATTAATTTTTTTAAATTAGTGGAATTTCTTTTTATATTCTATTCTAAATAATCAGGTAATGAAAAACTATTTTATTTTAAGTCTTTTGCTTTTGGTCAACATGTCTTTTTCTCAATATGAAAATGTTGATAAGAAAATAGATGAAATGCCCGATAGTTATGAGGTTTCTACATCGTCAATTACAGAATTTATCAATTCAAATTTCAATAGTCAAGAGGATAAAATTCGTGCCGCTTTTTACTGGACAGCGTCAACAATAAGTTATGATGTTGAGAACATGCTAAATCAGCCACCTAATCAAACGCCTGAGGATAAAATAAACAGAACACTAAAATCAAAAAAAGGAGTTTGCATGCATTATGCACAGATTTTTTATGATATAATGAACAAGCTCAATGTTGAAACCGTACTTGTTGATGGTTATACCAAGGATACTAACGGTAAAATCGCGACACTTTCTCACGTGTGGTGTGCTTCTAAAATCAATAATGAATGGTTTTTATTTGATCCAACTTGGGGTTCAGGATATGTAAATGATTTAAAATTTACCAAGAAAATAAACAACATTTTTTTCAAGGCGAAACCAATTAGTTTCATTGATAGGCACATGCCTTTTGATTATTTGTGGCAACTTTCAAATAAACCAATCAATAATCAAGAATTTTATGAATCTAAAAAAGAAGCAACAGATCAAACAATAAATTTTGATTTCAACAAAGAAATAAACAATCTTAAAAATTTATCTGAAAAAGAACAAATTCAGCAACGAATAGATAGAATTCAAAAAAGCGGCATAAAAAACAGATTGATTACCGAAAAATTAGAGTTTGAAAAAAAGAGAATTACTTATTTTAATCAAAAGAAAGATTTTAATAAATTAGAAGATATTATTGCAAATTTCAATGAATTAAATAAAAAGTACAGCGAGTATATTAAGTTTAAAAACAAACAGTTTACACCGAATGTATCTGATGAGGAATTAAAATCTAAAATTCAGATTCCTTATGATATGCTTATTAATTGCTTAAAAAACGTTAACGATTTAAAAGACATTAACAGAGAAAATTTATCTGCTATAAACGACTTGAAAAGAGCTATGAACAGTATGAAAGTTGACTATGAATCGAATTTAAAATTTGTTAATGAATATCTTTTAAAATCGGAAGTTGAGCGTCAAAAAATGTTTTTTAAAAGAGCAGGAGTTAGAAATTAGTTTACAGCTTTTCGGTAAAGAATTTGCATCGTGGTTCCTTTATCAACTTCAGAATGAGCTACTTTTATTTTGCCGTTATGATATTCTTCAACAATACGTTTTGTTAATGATAAGCCCAAACCCCAACCACGTTTTTTAGTAGTAAATCCAGGTTCGAAAACACGCCTAAATTGATTTTTCGGAATTCCTTTTCCCGAATCGATTACATTAATTTTTATAGTTTGGCCTTCTTTTTCAATTTTGATTTTTAACGAACCTCTTCCTTTCATAGCATCAATGGCGTTTTTCATTAAATTTTCAATAGTCCAACTGTGCAAAGCTGGATTTATGGAAACTAATAAAGGTGATGTTGGTGCCGAAAAAGAAAATTCAACTTGTTTTGAAAACCGTGATTTTAAATAGTCGAAAGAATTTTTGGTTTCCTCAACAATATCTTTTACTTCCAAAACAGGCTCAGAACCAATTTTAGAAAATCGTTCGGTTATAGTTTGTAATCTATTGATGTCTTTCTCAATTTCAGCAACGGTGGTTTCGTCAACATTATCGGCTTTCATAATTTCTAGCCAACCAATTAAAGAAGATAAAGGCGTTCCAATTTGATGTGCGGTTTCCTTTGCCATTCCTGCCCAAAGCTTGTTTTGTGTGGCCATTTTGGTACTTCTGTAAAAGTTATAAACTACGGCGCCAAACAAGAATATAATCAACAAAAGAGCAATTGGGTAGTATTTTAATTTGTTCAATAAAGAAGAGTCACCGTAATATAAATTGTGTGTTCGACCTTCTGAAATTTTCATTACAATTGGGTCATTTTGATTTTTTAGCTGTTGCAGAAAATTTTTTAATTTGGTTTTGTCCTTTAAAACATCCTCTTCAATATTTACTTGATTAATAATTGAATCCTTTTCAGTAACAATTATCGGAATATTGGCCGTTTGAATAATTTGTAAAGGCAATTCCAAATCAGCATCTAAATCGTCGGTATTGATTTTTTTTTGGGATAATGCCCAATGTTGCATTTTAACTCGTTCTTCTTGCTTAAAAATTTGAAAAAACGAATAGGTATTCCATAAAATGAGAAGTACAATCACAAATGAAGTGATGATGATTATCCAACGTGTTGTATTTCTTCTATCAGAGAATTGCATATATAAAATTTGTTTAAAAGTAGTAAAAAAACGTGATTCTGCAAGAATGGATTACTCTTTAGCCCTGATGCAAGGGAAAAACTCCCGATTTTTTATCGGGATTTTGGAAAGGCAGCAGGATAATGGTTAACAAAAATTCACCGACCATTCGCTCAAAAAAATTATCTTTGTACAAAATACACTTATATGCTAACAATTGATCCAAAAGAACTTTCTCCGATGAAATTGCAAGGTTATTTGCAAAGTGCGATTGCGCCAAGACCAATTGCTTTTGCAAGTACGATGGATAAAAACGGAAAGCCTAATTTATCACCGTTTAGTTTTTTTAATATTTTTAGTTCTAATCCGCCCATTTTGGTTTTTTCTCCAGCGCGAAGAGTTAGAAATAATACAACGAAACATACGTTGATTAATTGTGAGGAAACCCGTCAAGTAGTTATTAATGTGGTGAATTTTGATATTGTGCAACAAATGTCATTATCAAGTACAGAATATGCCGATGGTGTAAATGAGTTTGAAAAAGCAGGTTTAACAGCAATTCCATCAGAACTAGTAAAACCTTATCGCGTTGCCGAAAGTCCGGTGCAATTTGAATGTAAAGTCAATCAAATTATTCCTCTTGGAACAGAAGGCGGTGCTGGAAATATGATTATTTGTGAAGTGGTTAAAATGCACATCAATGAATCGGTTTTAGACATTGAAGGTAATATTGATCCAATGAAAATTGACTTGGTTTCAAGATTAGGAGGAAATTGGTATTCGAGAGCCAATCAAGGACTTTTTGAAGTAGAAAAGCCATTGGCAACTTTAGGAATAGGAGTAGATGCGATTCCAGATTTTGTGAAAGAAAGCCTTATTTTTAATGGTAATGATTTAGGTAAATTAGGAAATGTAGAAGCATTGCCAACCAATGAAGAAATTACTATATTTGTAAAACAAAATTTTGAAGTGAAAGGTGTTTTGAGTGCTGATGATGAGGTTAAAAAACACCAATTAGCCAAAGAATATTTAGATAAAAACGAGGTGCTTACCGCTTGGAAAGTGCTTTTAGCAAAACAATAAACAATAATATTATGGAAGTTTCAGGAAAAGTAAAAGTAGTAAGCGCAGAAATTCAAGTTAGTGCTACTTTCAGAAAAAGAGAATTAGTGGTAACGACAGATGAGCAATATCCGCAGCACATTATGATTGAATTTACTCAAGATAAAAGTGATTTATTGAATAATGTTTCTGTTGGTGATGCTGTAAAAGTTTCTATCAATTTAGGTGGTAGAGAATGGGTGAATCCACAAGGAGAAACTAAATATTTTAACTCAATAAGAGGTTGGAGAGTTGAAAAACTTCAATCAGAAGCTCCAGCAGCACAACAAATGCCACCAATGCCAGCAGCAGAAGCATTTGCTCCAGCAACCAACTTTAAAGAAGAAGAACACGACGATTTACCTTTTTAATTGAAAATTAAAAAGTAAATAACAAGTTTCAATATCCAAATTCCAAATAAGTTCCAATTTATAAAAATTCAATTTTCAAAACCTACTTGTGTTTAGAATTTTTGATTTTGAAATTTGAATTTTGTTTGGATTTTGTCATTTATTATTTGGAATTTTCCCTTATGTATTTCCTAACCAAAGAACTTTATTTTCCTCCAGTTGAAGAAGCTTCCTATGAAGGAATTCTTGCTGTTGGTGGTGATTTGAGCGTTGAACGATTGATGCTTGCTTACAACAATGGAATCTTTCCGTGGTTTGATGCTGACGAACCAATTTTATGGTGGGCACCAAGCGATCGAATGGTGGTGAATCCTATGGATTATAAAGTTTCTAAAAGCCTTCGGAATATTATCAATAGAAATATGTTTGAAGTGACCATCGATAAGGATTTTGAATCGGTTATAAAAAATTGTCAAAAAATTGAAAGGAAAGGCCAAGACGGCACTTGGATTTCAGATGCAATTATTGAATCATACACCAAGTTGCATCAATTAGGCAAAGCAAAATCATTTGAAGTTTGGCAAAAAGGTGATTCCCAATCAAGTTCGGAATTGGTTGGCGGATTGTATGGTGTTGATTTAGGTCACGTTTTTTGTGGTGAAAGTATGTTTTCTAAAGTGCCAAATGCCAGTAAAGTAGCTTTTGTGAAACTAATTGAGTATTTAAAACAAAACAACTACAAACTTCTAGATTGCCAAGTGCACAACGATCATTTAGAAAAATTAGGCGCTTTTGAAATTTCAAGAGCTACTTTTATGATGATTTTGAAATCGAAGTGATTAGTGTAAATTGGATTTTATTTTCCTTTTTGTTAGATTATAGTATACTGCTAAATTATCAAAAAAGAGCGCCAGAAATAAGACTACGGCTGCAAGTATAAGAATTTTTAACTTGTAGGTTTCATATAATAATCCGCCTAAAACACATCCGATAAAGAAGAAAGTAATTATTGACAAGCGTAGCGAAATATTGCGTGTCAATCGTTTTAATTCTGCTTCCTTTTTATAGAAAAATAGCTGCGATAGTTCTATTCCTAAATCAGTAAACAATCCAGTTAAATGCGTTGTTCGCACAACCGATTGTGAAATATTGGTTACTAAAGCATTTTGTAATCCCATAGCAAACAACAGTAGATAAGCAATATTGTTAGGATTTAAAGTTTGTGATAATCCGACAAAGGCTAGAAGCACAATTTCTAGAAGCATTGGTAAAGTATGCGCAATTCTCGGTTTTTTTATTGAGGTAATTTCAACAATAAAATTAGAGGTGAATGCTCCAAAGAGAAAAAAGAAAATATAAATTAGGATTGTGATGGCTTTAGAATAATTTTTGAGCGCAATTTCTTCGGCAAAAAAAGCGAAATGACCTGTGACATTTGTGGTTAAAGTCGCAACTGATAAAACGCCAGCAATATTGACAATTCCGGCAATAAACGATAATGTAGATGCTAATCGTAAATTGTGTGCAAAAGTCCTTCGATTGCCTTTATGACGAAACATAGTTTCTTAGTTTGTATTAAAGGTAGTGAATTCGGAGGATAATAAATGACTGCTTGTCTTTAAATTTTTACTTCTGCGTCCAGCAATCAACTAGATGATCATTTACCATTCCAGTTGCTTGCATATGCGCATAAACTACAGTTGAACCTACAAATTTAAATCCGCGTTTTTTTAAATCTTTGCTAATTGCATCCGAAAGTGGTGTTGTTGATGGAATTTCCCTTAATGATTTTCTATTATTTTCAAGTGGTTTTCCGTCAGTGAAATTCCAAATGTATTTTGAAAAACTTCCAAATTCTTTTTGCACTTCCATAAACGCAATGGCATTAGAAATTGTGCCTCGAACTTTTAATTGATTTCTAATAATTCCTGCATCTTGAAGTAGTTCTTGTACTTTTTCTTCATCATATTGCGCTACTTTTTTATAATCGAAATTATCAAATGCTTTTCTGAAATTCTCTCTTTTTTTCAAAATAGTATACCAACTCAATCCTGCCTGAAAGGTTTCCAGAATTAAAAATTCAAATAATTTATCGTCGTCATAAACAGGTTTTCCCCATTCGTTATCGTGATAATCTCGATACAAATCGTCTTTTTCGCACCAAGCGCAACGTAGTTTAGTTTCCATACTATTCAAAATCTTGAATGATTGTTGAAATATCTTTTTTAAAACTTGGAATGGTTTCTATAATAGTTTCCCAAACAAAATTTAAGTCAACAGAAAAATATTCGTGAACAATAAAGTTGCGCATCGATTTTGCGCCACGCCAATTTATCGAAGAATATTTTTGTTTAATTTCTTCGTCAATATTGGCAACAGCTTCGCCAATTACAATGAAGTTTTTAAGTATTGCATCTTGAATAATCCAACTTTCTAAAAAATGTTCTTTAGAAGTTGTCGTTGTTATCTCCTCCAATTTTTCAATAGATTCTAAAATGTGTAAAAGAAATATTTTAGTATTATTCTTCATAAATATATCTTACTTCTTTTAAAACACGTTCTTTTATAAATTTATTTAATCCGTTTTCAGAAACTAAATCTACTTTTTTTTGAAGTTTTTGTTCCAATTCAAATTGTAAATCAGAGAGAGTAAATAAACCAATTGGGTTTTTTAATAAAAACAAAATATCAATATCGCTTGTTGCATCTTCTTCATTTCGAGCAACAGAACCAAACAAACCAATTCTTTTAGGATGAAATGGTTTTAATGTTTCAATGATAATATTTTGTTGACTTTTGGTAATCATAAAGTAAAATTAACCATTTTTTTGAACACTTTCATTTTTTAAATATTTTTCAATCAAATAGTGTCCTAGATAAATCATTGGTGTCATTAATATCGCAATAACTAATTTCACAGAATAGCCAGTAAATCCCGAGATAATGTAAGTTTTTCCATCCATAATTCCAGGTAAATAAAAGGCAATTCCTAGAACGATAAAACTATCAATCAATTGTGAAATGACTGTTGAGCCTGTGCTACGCAACCAAATCATCTTGTTGCCAGTTTTATTTTTTACAAAATGAAATATAGAAACATCAATTAATTGAGAAACAATAAACGCGGCTATACTTCCAATAATTATTAATTGACTTTGACCAAAAACCGCTGTAAATTGTTCAGTGGTAACCGAACTTATTCCAGTTGACGGAATTTTAACAGCAAAAGATAAAATGATAAAGGTATAAATAATCAATCCAGCAGTAATTAGCGAGAGTTTTTTTACGCCTTTCTCACCAAAATATTCATTGATTAAATCGGTTGTGATGAACACAATAGGCCAAGGTAAAATGCCAATACTCATCGGAACGCCAAAAACATCAATTAATTTTCCACCAATTAATTCAGCAACAATAGCATTTGTTATAAAAATTCCTGCTAGAATTACATAAACAATATCTTTTCTGTTTTGAAACATCCTTATTTATTTTTTTAATAATCATACCTACTAAAACGCTCTCGATTCGAATCTTTTTGAAAAGTAGCTCGCCTGTGTTCTTCGTTTAAAGTTTTATTGGTTATGCCATCAATTACTTTTTTAATATCATCATCCTCTTCAATTTTCTTTTTGTTAACGACTTTATAAGCGGTCGGATTAATTTTACCTTTTTCGCTAATAAAAGCTATGGTGTAGATGTATGTGTTTTTAAATTTTTGGTACGATTTCTTTTTTTCAAATTTATAAAAGAACAAACTAATTTCTTTGTTGTTTTTAGTTTCAATTCGTTTTTCAATAAAGTTTATGGAATCTTTTGTTTTGAGATTTTCGAAATTTAAGATAGCTGATTCCACAATTTCCTTATCGGTAATGGTTGCTAAAAGATTGAATTTATCCTTGTATTGAAGCAGTTGAATGGTTGGAAATTTAGTTTTTTCATCTTCAAGTGTTGCACGGATTTCATCTTTGGTAATTTTGTCATTTATGATTCCTAATCGTATTAATTCAATATTTAATTCAGGAATATCCAAAGCTTTTATTTTTCCAAAAAGCGCGTCAGTGTCTTTATCAGATTGAAAAGCATATAACAAATCTATATAATTTATCAAGTCTTCAACAGGCGCTGAGCTATCTTCAACAGTAAAATCTTGATCGTCTTCATCAAACGACACAGCAGTTGAATCTACAACCTCGTCTAGTTGAATTTCTGATATAGCCATTGGTTCGTCTGTAGTGCTGTTTTTTTCTTTCCAACTTACTACTCTTTTATATTCAAGTTTGGCATTGGTTAACACCATTTTTTTGAAGGAGCTTATCTTCTTTGGCGAAATTAAATTTTTATCAAATAAGGCATTACAAAGTTTTAATGTAGGTTTGTTGTATTCTTTAATGCTGTAAAACTGAAATATTTTTGGAAACAATTCTTTGCTGTTTTCTAAATCGTAATTGAAAAGTGAGTACAGACCTTTTATGTCAGATTGCCTATCGGTTATTGGTAAATCGTATTCTAATAACTCAATAATTTTTTGATAAGCTACTTTCGATTTTTGCGCCGTTAATGCTTTTAAAATTGCAATTTGTGTATTAGTTTTTGTTTTTTCATCTTTATATTTCTTTTCTAAATATGGAATTACTTTTACGTTTTTTAAAGCACCAATTCCCATCAATAAAGTTGTGATTGTTTCTTTTTCAGATTCTTTAAATTTGAAAGTATCAATAAAGTTAGTAACCGCATCAAAGTCTTTATCTGCTATTTTCAATTCCTCAATTGATTCTAGTGCAGAAAATCTAACCGTATCTTTCTTGCTGTAAACGTCCTTAAGAAATACATCAAATTTATCAGCAAACATCGAAATTGAATCTTTAGCGGTCACTTCAAGAGTGTTGAATGTTTTTTCTATAAAGTTGTTAGTGTTTTTATAGTCTTTTTCAACTAGTGTTTGCAATTCATAGTAAGCAGTTCCTTTTACAATCGTTTTATATTTTATGGCTTGCGTTGCATTAGGTTTCGTTACTATAGCTTCAAATATATGAGTGTTATTTTCTTTATTAAAATTATATGATTTTGTTATAAATTCATATTTGTTATCATTTTTTAGCAATAAATAATCCCATTGAGAAGCGATGAATCCTTTTTTATCAGATAAATTTGAAATAGAAAGTAAGTTCGGATTGTAGTCGTATTCCTCATCTTCATACTCTTCGTCCACTGCAACATCATAGTCATTAAATTGTCGTGTTATGTCGTCTATTGTTTTGAAATCTTTACTGTAGCTTCTAAAAAAGAAATTTTTCAAAGAATCAATATTTTGAAACGACTCGTATTTATGGAATTTGTTATATTCTAATTTGATTTGTTTCCCTGTATCAGAATAAAAAGTATAGAATTTGTTTTTCGACAAAAAGGAATTTTTTGTTTTAAATTGATAATCATCAAGATTTAAAAATATTTTTTGATTTATTTTCTCCGGAATTTCGATTTTGAAGTTGTTTATAGTATCAGTATAAATTTTGGTGGTTACTTCTCGGTTAGCGGTAGTAATCGCGAACGATTTAAAAAAAGTTTCAGTATTTTTATCAGAGGCGTTTACTGTTCCTAAAAGAAAATATTTATTGCCTTTTATAAACGTTTTTAATTTGATGTTTTTTTCTCCAACTTTTGAGGAAGACTCGTTTTTTGCTAGGTCGTGGTCTACTTCATCAAGTTCGTTTTGCATATAAAACTCTGCCTGTATTTGTTTGTGTTCAAATGCAGTGTTTTCAAGTTCAGCCGTGTTGTCGTATGATTTTTCAGTTAAAAAATAATAGGCGTTTTCATTTTTGTCATACGATTGAATACTAATATCATTGCTTATTTTATCAACGTCATTGCCGTGAATGACACTATAAGATGGAATTTTGACAGTGAAACCTCCTTTTAAAGGTTTGAAATCATCCCAAGTAGATTGCAGATTTTTAATTTCAATTTTCTCAAAGATTTGATTTTCGTTTTGTCTTACATAATCACCAGTACCATTCATTGAAATTGCTATAATTTCTAATGGCGTGATATAGAATTTGTAGTGTTGTGAATTGCCTGATTTGGTTTTGTTTTTAACATCATATCCTTTGTAGTTTTCTGTTTCAAAAAACTTTTTTTCAATGATAGTTCCGGGTATGTTTTCAAAGAAAAGACTGTCTAAAGTTTTGGGATTAAAAGTGTCTTCTTTTTTCTTCAAAAAATAATTTAAGGGCAATCGTTTTATGTTAATCGATCCACCATTAGTTAAGTCAATACAAGCGGTTGTTTCCTCAATTGTTCTTGGGTTTTTGAATAATGGCATTTTAATCATACCATCTTTTGTTGAAAAACTAGTCAGTATCGGAGCCGGAAAAAACTCTTCAATAGTTTTCTTCTGTTTTTCTCCAACAGGCGTAAGTACGTCAATTATTGGTTTTACTGTATAGCCTTTTTTTACTAGTAGTTGCAATACACCTTCTTTTCCTGCCAAATGTGCTGCGCCAATTGCGGCAAATAAACTTCCAGTTTTGGCTATAGATTCAATACTGTTAGCCATTGTCACATTTCGTTCCGTAATTAATATTTTGTGTTGCTTTTTCGGATATATTAATTTGTAAATGGAGTCTAGCATTACAATGTCTTTTTCTCTATAAAAGTCGTTAGATACGGTTTGAAAGTTTCTGTTTTTTAGAATTTTCATTAAAGCCAATCTATCTTCTTCTTTAGGTTCGTCGACGTCATTTTGCATTTTCATTATCTTTAAAAATGACTCTTTGGCGTCTTCTAAACCTGTAACTTTTTTGTTGTATTTTTTACCGGTTTGATGAATAAACATATCCAAAACAGTGTTTTCTTGAAAATCAGCTTGTTCGCTATTGTTTCCAGAAGTCATCGTGTTGTAAATATTAACATTAGAGAAAACAGAGTATAAAGCGGTCTTTTGAATTGGACTTAAGTTGAATCGATTGTAAAGTTTATCTGACTCTTCTCGTTCTTCATTAGTTAATAGCTCAAAAAGCACTTCCCAACTTTCAGGATTACTTTCGTTGCTCACGATATCAGCTTCTAGCAAGTGTTTGTAAAAGGCATCTGACAAATGATAAGAAATCTTTTCATTGACATGCATCGTGCCATAGATATAAGATTTTTTAGTTAAACCGTCTCCAGAAATTTCCCATAGCAATGTTTTTTCTGTTTGAGCAATAGAAGTAAAACTCAACAATAATAAGAAGGCAGCGATTATCTTTTTCAAAGTATATGATTTTTAAACAAATATAATTAGAAATTGTTCTTGTTTTAATAACGTTTATTTTTTTACATTATTTTTAGGAAGTTTAGGGTATAAAAAAACCTCGATTCAATTAAGAACCGAGGTTTATATTTAAAATCTATATTTAAGAAATACAGATTCTGAATCAAGTTCAGAATAAATTATCCTAAAGCAACTCTTTTAAAACCAGTAACAGTTAATGAACCATCAACCGATTTAATATAACCAGCAACGCTCATAGAACCGTCTTTGATATAATCTTGGTTTACTAAAGTATTGTCTTTGTAAAAACGTTGGATTTTACCTTTAGCGATATTGTCTAACATAGCTTCAGGTTTTCCTTCTTGACGTAATTGGTCTTTAGCGATTTCAATTTCTTTTTCAATGATTGAGGCATCAACACCAGCTTCATCTAAAGCAATTGGGTTCATTGCAGCAGCTTGCATTGCTACGTTTCTTGCAGCTTCTTCAGCACCTTCAACGTTAGCAGATAATGCAGTTAAAACAGCAATTTTGTTTCCAGCGTGAATGTAAGAACCAACGAAAGCTCCGCTCAATCTTTCGAAAGAAGCGATTTCAATTTTTTCTCCAATTACACCAGTTTGCTCAATTAATTTATCAGCAACAGTAATACCATTAAAATCTGAAGCTAAAAATGCTTCTTTAGTATCAAAGTTTAATGCTTGGTTAGCTAAATCAGTAGCTAATTTTACGAAACCTTCATTTTTACCTACGAAGTCAGTTTCGCAATTTAATGTGATCACAACACCAGAAGTTTTGTCAGCGTTAACAACTGCAATAGCAGCACCTTCTGTAGATTCTCTGTCAGATCTGTTAGCAGCCACTTTTTGACCTTTTTTTCTAAGGTTTTCGATTGCTAAATCAAAATCTCCATCAGCTTCTACTAATGCTTTTTTGCAGTCCATCATACCTGCACCAGTGATTGTTCTTAATTTATTTACGTCTGCAGCAGTAATTGTTGCCATTTTGTTTTTATTTTAAGATTAAAAATAATTTGTGTAAAAAAAGAAATTCCAATTTATAAATCCCAAATTCCAGTTTTAATAAATCATCAAATAATTGATAATTTCTTGGGATTTGGAATTTATATTTTGGAATTTTCTGTGTTTTATTCTTCAGTTTTAGTTTCTGTAGCTTCAACTTCAGGAGCAGCAGTTTCAACAACAGCAGCTTCTGGAGCAGCAACAGCTTCAACTTCAGTAGCGTCATCAGCTTCTTTTTCAGAAGTTCTGTTAGCTAATCCGTCTTTAACTGCATCAGTTACTAAAGATAAAATTTTGTCAATTGATTTAGAAGCATCATCATTTGCAGGGATAACATAATCTACCTCACGTGGGTCAGAGTTTGTATCAACCATTGCGAAAACTGGAATGTTTAATTTTTGTGCTTCTTTTATTGC
>NZ_JAIXTJ010000038.1 GCF_027483985.1 Flavobacterium sp. | reverse complement strand
GTATCACAATTATTTGAATTAAGTACTTCACAAATTTGGTAAGTTAAAGTATAAGAACCAGCAGGTGTACCAGGCGCAACCACAACATTAGTACCTGATAAAGTAACACCAGGATTAGTCGAAGACACGAAAGTAGTAGCCACTTGAGAAGGCACTACAGCCACACCATTTAAAGTATCGTTAGTAAGAACGTTAGTAAAAGCAGTTCCGCCAACAAATCCATTTACAGAAGTACCAGAATCATTTATAGCATTTATTATCGCATTTACAGGAATTGGAGTAGAAGTCGAAGTATTATTAGTTGTATTAGGATCTGTTTGGTTACCAGTAATTGTTGCAGTATTGGTGTATGAACCAGTTGCGTTAACTCTAGCAACAACAGTCAATGTTGCATTTGAACCATTATTTAAGTTTCCTATTGCCCAGTTTGGCGCAGTCCAAGTTCCAGTTGATGGAGTTACTGATAGCACAGTATATCCAGCTGGAATAACATCATTTAAGGTAACACCAGTTGCATTACTTGGACCGTTGTTAGTTGCAGTAATTGTAAATGTAATATTTGTTCCGATAATTGGAGCCATGTTACTTGCTACTTTTACTACTCTTAGGTCAGCTATTGCAACGGGAACAGGAGTAGAAGTTGAAGTATTATTTGATAAATTTGGATCAGATTGATTTCCAGTAATTGTAGCAGTATTTGCATAAGTACCCGTAGCTCTAACAGTTGCAATAACAACGATTGAAGCTGAAGAACCACTTGCTAAATTACCAATATTCCAATTGGGAGCAGTCCAAATTCCACTTGTTGGAATTGCGCTAATAAGTGTATAACCACTTGGTATAACATCATTAACAATAACTCCAGTTGCAGGGCTTGGTCCATTATTTGTAGCTGTAATTGTAAATGTTACATTACTTCCAACATTTGGACTCATATTATTTGCAACTTTAACCACAGATAAGTCGGTTATTGGAACAGGTAAAGGTGTAGAAGTAGATGTATTATTTGATAAAATAGGATCTACGTTTGTCCCTGTTATTGTTGCCGTGTTTGCATAAGTACCCGATACTTTTACTGTTGCAACGATACTTAATGTAGCATTTGCACCATTACTTAATGGTCCGATTGACCAAACTCCAGTTACATTGTTATAAATTCCAACAGAAGGAGTAGCACTCACTAGCGTATAGCCACTTGGTAAAATATCAGTCGCTATTGCATTAGGCTCGTTACTAATTCCTAGGTTGCTAGCTGTAATTGTGAATGTTACATTACTTCCAACATTTGGAGTAGCATTACTTACAGTTTTTTCAACTTTCAAATCAGAACAACCTTTATAAATAGTAGTGCTTACGCTTGAACTTGTTAAACCCCAACCCCAAGTATTTAGTAAACGGCCATTTCCATAGTCATTACAAGTAACACCATCAGTTTCATTTGCACCAATTGCCGGTGCCGGAACAGCATTAGTCAAGTTTCCATCACCACTCCACGCTCTTGTTGGACTAGGTGTTCCGTTTAATGAATTATTTAAACCTGTTCCCGTTAAGTTATTAATTGAGTTGGTGCAGTCTGTACCAACATTTATTAAATCGCTATCATCCCAATACATTTGAGAGTTAGTGATTGCAGTAGGAGCAATTGACTGAACATTAAATCCGTTTTTGTTTAGCTCTGCATCGTATAAAGGCAAATTAAATCTTCCAGCTAAATAATTAAGAGTTAAATTCATTTGCGCGCCATCTGGAACAACCGCACCAAATGCATCTAAACCATTCCAAGAGAAAGTATTATTTCCTGCCGGAACACCATACGATTCTAAAATTACGTCTGCAGTTCCTGCTTGATAACCTGCAATGCCATTTAAATCAATAACTAATCTAACATCACCAGCTCTCGAAATATTATAATTTATAAGATAAGGTCCGCAACCTGATATTGCAGGAGTGCCAAATGTTGGTGGATTCGGAATTGCTGCTACAGGATATAATGTAATATCTGGATTATTTAAAAAGACCTTGTAACCATTAGAAAGTATAGGTATAAAGGGAGTGTTTATTGATTTTCTTGTTGTTGTATAAGCACCACTAGGACTAACACCATAACTATTTACCGCTAAATTATATGCAATTGGTTGAAAACCAGGTCTAAAATCAATAAATAATATTACCTGATCAGCAGTATATACATAAAAATTTGGTTCAGAACTAGCCGTTGCGATGTTCCCATAATTTGAATCAACAGCTACAAATCCCCATTTATCTGAGTGTAAACGTCCGTTACGTTTCACTCCGGCAAGGGTTGCTACGGTCATATCAAATAATGCTCCAACAGCTCGATTTGCTTCAGCAACTAATGGAGTAACACCTCCATCATTACTTCTATAAAATTCAATCCAGTGTTCACCACTGACCGTTGGGTTGAATACTAAAGGCACATAACCATTGGTAACCGCACCAATATTAGGTCCAGCTAATGCTTGTGCATGCGTATCAATACTTCCGGCAGAACCAACTGTATTGTTCCATAACCCAGACAAGACAACTACACCACTCGGATTTTTGATTCTGTAGTATAGATTAGATAATCTAGCAGGTGTTCCAACAGAATATCCTCTCCAATCAAAACCAAAATACAGTCGCTCTGTACCTGCATTCGCAATATTAAAATAAATTCTATTATCTTCACTACAGTTAAAGTAAGAGCCACTCTGTAAATCAGGTGCACTCAAAACAGCTGTAATATTAGCCGCATTTGGCGATAATGTTGGTGTTCCTTCACCAAACATAAAGGAAGAAAATAAAATAAATGATAATGAAAGGATAAACGATTTGTAGTTTATTGTTTTCATGGGCGTACTTTTTTGCATAATTTTTTTAATGCTTATTTTTTTTGAACTCAACTTATTAAAATTTATTAACAACATTGCGTAATTATTCAGCATACAAAAGTACTACTCAACTTCGCAATCAAACTATTTTATCTATGAATTGCATGAATACTCGATAAAACGTTGTGATAATTTTATTTTTATTGTCTAATACATTATGTTTATTGCTTTTATGATAATTTTGTAGTCGAAATAATTCGACGAAATAAATGTTTTTCTAGTTAATTTTGTACATTATTTTTTTGTAAACTAGCACAATTTGCAACGTCTATAATTTTCGACGAAATTAGAGTGGTTTTTTTTATTAAACAAATAAATAATCGATAAAGTGCTAAATATCATAGATAAATAACATTTTATCGATTAAAAGCTATGTAAAATCTTACAATAATTATGTCTTATGAATTGTTTAACGAACTATTTTAAATTTTTATGAAGTCCTTACTACTAATTCGTCATAGTAAATCCTCGTGGAATAATAATCTAATTGACTTTGAAAGACCAATTTCAGAAGAAGGAATCAATAAATCCATAAAAATGGCGCATAAAACCACTATATTTTTTGATAATCAATCATTAATTTGGGTGAGTGCTTCTGAGAGAACAGTTCAAACTGCAAAGATATTTTTCTCTATTTGGAATGTAACAACTGATAATCAAGTGTTTTATAAAAATGAATTGTACACTTTTGATTGCAATATACTTGAGAAAATTATCAAAACCTGTCCGAATGAATTCGATAAGTTAATTCTTTTTGGTCATAATAGTGCTATTACAGATTTTGTTAATAAATTTGGGGATATTTTTATTGATAATGTGCCAACATCGGGCTTTGTTTCAATTAATTTCGATGCCGACGATTGGCAAAATTTAAGAAAAGGTAGAACAGAAAAAATCATATTTCCAAGAGATATTTAACTATGAATTCAAATAATAATTTCAGATATATAGATAGAGAAAAAAGTTGGCTAACATTCAATGCAAGAGTTTTGCAAGAAGCTGCAGATGAGTCGGTTCCGTTGTTGGATAGACTTAGGTTTTTAGGTATTTTCTCCAATAATTTAGATGAGTTTTTTAGAGTTCGATTCGCTGCCGTTAGACGATTAAGTCTTTCAGGTTTGACAGGAGAAAAAATTCTTGGAGGAATTACATCGCAACAATTGGTTAAAGATATTACCGAAATTGTCATCAAGCACCAATCGGAAAGTTTAAGAATATTAGAAATAATTGAAAAACAATTAGAAAAGGAAAACATCATTATTGTTAATGAAAATCAACTTTGCCAAGAGCATCAGAACTTTGTTCACGATTTTTTTATTCAAAAGGTTAGTCCAGAATTAGTTACCATTATATTAAATGACTTAGCCGAGTTTCCTCTACTAAAAGATACCGTTGGATATTTAGCAATCAAATTGGTTATGAAACCAGAACAGAAACCTAAAGTTCTAGGATTAGTTAGACCAAAAAAGGAAGTTCGTTATGCAATAATTGAGATTCCAAAATCATTTAATAGAATAGTTGTACTTCCTGCAATTGGTGAAAAGCAATATATAATGCCAATTGATGATGTGATCCGATATAATTTGAGTAGTATCTTCAATATTTTTGATTACGAAAGCATTTCGGCACACATGATTAAAATTACCCGCGATGCACAATTAGATATTGATAGTGATATGTCTAAAAGTATGTTGCAAAAAATTGCGACTTCTGTTAAAGATAGAAGAATAGGTGAGCCAGTGCGTTTTGTATACGATAAAACTATTGATAAAGATACGTTATCGTTTTTCTTAAATAGAATGGGAATAGAATCAACCGATAGTATAATACCTGGTGGTCGATATCACAATCGTAGAGATTATATGGATTTTCCTAATCTAGGCCGTTTTGATTTGCTTTACCAACAAAAACCACCAATGCCTGTCGAAGGTTTGTCATTAGAAGGTAGTATCTTAAATAGAATTGCTAAAAAAGATTATTTAATTTTCGCTCCTTATCAATCCTACTCTTATGTAATTAAATTTTTGAGAGAAGCTGCTTTAGATCCTAAAGTCACGACCATTAAAATTACATTATATAGGTTAGCCAAAAATTCTCAAATCATTAGTTCACTAATAAATGCTGCAAAAAATGGCAAGCGCGTCGTGGTTCAAATTGAACTTCAAGCTAGATTTGATGAAGCAAATAATATCTCTTATGCTGAGCAAATGCAACAAGAAGGAATTGAGCTTATTTTTGGTATTAAAGGCCTAAAAGTACACAGCAAGATTTGTGTAATAGATCGAATTGAAGAAGGAAAAACAAAACGATACGGATTCATTTCTACAGGAAATTTCAATGAAACTACAGCTAAATTTTATACTGATGTAACTTTATTAACGAGCCATAACCAGATTTTAAAAGATTGTACCAAAATCTTTGAATTCTTTGACATCAATTATAGATTGCATAGATACAAGCATTTAATTGTGTCACCGCACTATTCTCGTTCTAGATTTAATAAATTAATTGATAGAGAAATTCTCAATGCTCAAGTTGGAAAACCAGCTTATATTAATCTTAAAATGAATAGTTTATCTGATTTTCAAATGATTGATAAATTATATGAAGCTAGTAATGCTGGTGTTAAAATGAAATTGCAAATTAGAGGAATATGTTCATTAATTCCCGGAGTAAAAGGAATGAGTGAAAATATCGAAGCCATAAGTATTGTAGACAATTTTTTGGAGCATTCAAGAGTTTTTATTTTTTGCAATGACAACGATCCTGAAGTCTTTATTTCATCTGCTGATTTTATGACAAGAAATATTGATGGTAGAGTAGAAGTGACTTGCCCTATTTATCAAGAAGATATCAAAAAACAATTAATAGAAACTTTTGAAGTAGGTTGGAAAGGTAATGTGAAAGCCCGTTTACACTCTGAAAAATTAGACAATAAATACAGAGTAAGAAAAGAAGGTGAGGCTGTCTTTCGTGCGCAACACGAAACCTATAATTACTATAAAAATCAGCAAGAAAATAACGATAATTTTTAAAATACAACCCAAGCGAATAGATGATTTCAATAAAAAAATATGCAGCAATCGATATTGGATCTAACGCGATGCGATTGTTGATAACCAACATTGTTGAACAAGACGGAAAAGAAACTCAATTCAATAAATCGGCTTTAATTCGTGTTCCAATTCGATTAGGTCAAGATGCATTTACAGTCGGAGAAATTACGCCAGAAAATATTGATCGAATGATTGATGCTATGGAGGCTTTTCGTTTATTAATGAAAGTATATAAAGTTGAAAAATACAAAGCTTGTGCAACATCAGCAATGCGTGAAGCCTATAACGGCAGAGAAGTTGTTGAAATCATTAAGAATAAATCAAATGTAGACATTGATATCATTGACGGAAAAGTAGAAGCTGCAATTATTGCTTCATCTGATTTGCATAGTTTTCTTGCAACCGATAAAACCTATTTATATGTTGATGTTGGTGGCGGAAGTACTGAATTTTCACTATTTTCTGAAGGAAAAATGATTAATTCTAAATCGTTCAAAAACGGAACGGTGCGCTTGCTTAACGAAATGGTAAACGATGTAGTGTGGCAAGAAATTGAAAAATGGATTAAAACTAATTGTGAACCTTACGAAAATATTACCTTAATAGGTTCAGGTGGAAATATTAATAAATTATTCAAATTATCTGGAAAACAACAAGATAAACCGCTGTCTTTCTTGTATTTGAATTCGCAATACCAATATTTAAGTTCATTATCTTACGAACAAAGAGTTGCCGAATTAGGATTGAATACCGATCGTGCCGATGTGATTATTCCAGCGACAAGAATTTATCTAAACGCTATGAAATGGAGTGGCGCCAGACAAATATATGTACCGAAAATCGGACTTTCAGATGGAATTGTTAAAGCTTTATATTACGGAAAAATCTAATTTATTGTATATGAAAAACCTAAAGTATTTTATCGGATTAGCGCTGTTTTTACTAGTAATTTCTTGTAAGCAAGAGTCTAATTCATCAACTTATTTCAGTTCAGAAGAAGCTGGAATAAAAATTGGAGGTGTAAAAATGGTAACCATTGAAACTCCAAAAGGAAAATTTAAGGTGTGGACAAAACGCATTGGAAACAATCCAAAAATTAAATTGCTTTTACTCAATGGTGGTCCAGGTATGTCGCACGAATATTTCGAGTGTATGGAGAGTTTTCTACCAAAAGAAGGAATAGAATTTATTTACTATGATCAACTAGGTACTGGTTTTTCTGAAAATCCGAACGACACAACAATGTGGGATTTGCCTAGATATGTTGAAGAATTAGAGCAAGTTAGAGTTGCCTTAAATTTAAATAAAGATAATTTTTATTTATTAGGTCATTCTTGGGGCGGAATTCTTGGAATGCAATATGCCTTAAAATATCAAGATAATTTAAAAGGATTAATTGTTTCCAATATGATGGCCAGTTGTCCTAAATATGGAGAATATTCTAAAGTTTTGGCCAAACAAATGAATCCTGAAATCTTAAAAACCATTAAAGATTTAGAAACAAAGAAAGACTATAGCAATCCAAAATATATGGAATTGTTGATGGCAAATTTCTATAACCAACATATTCTAAGAAAGCCAGTAAACGAATGGCCAGAACCTGTAAATCGCTCAATGGGAAGATTAAATTCTTCACTTTACATTACTATGCAAGGTCCAAGTGAATTAGGAATTTCGGGAAAATTAACTAATTGGGATGTTTCTAAAGAGTTAAAAAACATCATAGTTCCAACTTTAGTTATTGGAGCAAAATATGATACAATGGATCCAGAATATATGAAATGGATGGCAACACAATTCCCAAAAGGAACTTACTTATATTGTGCCAACGGAAGTCATATGAGTATGTATGACGATCAAGAAACGTATATGAAAGGTTTGATTGAGTTTCTGAAGAAATAAAGAGTATAAAAAAAGCGTTTCCAATTATCGAAACGCTTTTTTTAAATTTCCAAATCAAACATTCTTCTTAAAACTTCTAAATTCGGATTGATTTCATTCAGTCGGTTGTACTTATCCTGAGGTGTAAACGCATTTTTTACTTTTACTTCTTCATTTACAATAACATCAATTGTAATGTCGTGATTGTGTAAATGTCCTCTTAAATAACCTAATAACTCTGGTTTGGCTCGGTCAAAATCAATTTTAGAACCTTCATTTGGAAGTTCATAAACGATTCGTGTACCTTCTAATTTTGGATCACTTATTTGAAGCAATGACGACATAATCATTAAGCCTTTGTCACTTAAACGTTGTGCATATTTAAACCAAAATTCCAGCATTTGAGTTTCAGTAAAAGCTTCACTTGGCAAATGTTCTACTGCTTTTACAACACCTTTTTGAGCTTCCATTAGCTCTTTTTTGGCACGAATACTACCTAAAGATAATGCAGAAATTTTTCCAGTTTCGGGTTGCAGGTTTCGGGTTTCAGGTTCTTGTAAAGTTTCGAGTTTCGAGTTTCGGGTTTCGGGTTGTTCCTTAGTTTCGGGTTTCGGGTTTCGGGTTTCGAGTTCTTCCGAAGTCTCTGGTTGTGAGTTTTGTGTTGGAATTTCGACTTTTGACTCAGAACTTTCAACTCTCAACTCGGAACCCGGAACTTCCTTAACATTTGGAATTTGGGATTTCAAATTTGGAACTTCCTGAATAGAATAACTATTATTTCTGAAATAAGTCGGTGGAATTATAAAGTCAACTTTTTTTTTTCTCCATCAAAGTTGATAGAGCAAAGTTGCATTAAGGTAAGTTCAACTAACAAACGTTGGTTTTGAGAAACCTTATATTTTAAATCACAATCATTGGCGATTTCAATTCCTTTAAGCAAGAAATCTTGAGTACATTTTTGGGCTTGCAATCCATAAAGTTGTTGTGCTTGTTCACCAGCTTCAAGTAAAACTAAAGTTGCTGGATTTTTACAAACCAATAAATCTCTAAAATGAGAAGCCAATCCAGAAACAAAATGATGTCCGTCAAAACCTTTTGATAAAATCTCATTATAAGTAACTAAAATTTGTGGAATATTATTCTCCAAAATCAAATCGGTTACTTTAATATAGGTTTCATAATCTAAAACATTTAGATTTTCGGTTACAGCTTGACGTGTTAAATTGGTTCCGCAATACGAAACAACTCTATCAAAAATCGACAAAGCATCACGCATCGCGCCATCAGCTTTCTGGGCAATAATGTGCAAAGCATCATCTTCAAATTGAACTCCTTGACTTGTAGCTACTTCTGCCAAATGTTCTTTAGCATCTTTAACTGTAATTCGCTTGAAATCAAATATTTGACAACGAGATAATATCGTCGGAATAATTTTGTGTTTTTCTGTAGTTGCTAAAATAAAAATAGCGTGTTTAGGTGGTTCTTCTAATGTTTTCAAAAACGCATTAAAAGCAGCCGGTGACAACATTTGAACCTCGTCAATAAGATAAACTTTATATTGTCCGGTTTGTGGAGGTATTCTAACTTGGTCAATTAAATTTCGAATATCATCAACTGAATTGTTAGAAGCAGCATCCAATTCGAAAACATTAAATGCAAAATCCTCATTCGGATCATCATAACCAGGTTGATTGATTTTTCGAGCCAAAATTCTCGCACAAGTAGTTTTTCCAACACCTCTTGGACCAGTAAATAATAGGGCAGATGCCAAATGGTTGGTTTCTATAGCATTCAACAAAGTATTCGTAATAGCTTGCTGACCAACAACGTCTTTAAACGTTTGCGGACGATACTTACGAGCTGATACTACAAATTGTTCCATAGAATTTTATTGGATTACAAATGTAGGTAAAAGTTTAAAAGTTTAAAAGTTTAAAAGTTTAAAAGTTCGAGAAATAATTCTAAAATCAAATATTGAGTTTTATACATATCTAAAATCTTATATCTAAAATCTAATATCTAAAATCTAATATCTAAAATCTAATATTAAATTCTACCTTTGCACCGCAGACCGCCTTATCGCTTGTTAGTAATAATAAGAGGAAAGTCCGGACACCAAAGAGTAGCATATTGGGTAACGCCCAACCGTTGAAAGACGAGGACAAGTGCAACAGAAAGTATGTACAGTTCGGCTGTAGTGAAACCAGGTAAACTCTATG
>NZ_JAIXTJ010000008.1 GCF_027483985.1 Flavobacterium sp. | reverse complement strand
TCAAAATCGACTACACATTGAATATTATTAATTGTCGAACCATCGTTCAACGCTATAAATTGATTGTTTCTAAAAGTTCTAACCCAACCTTTTGCATTTACTTCATAATTCGCTTTCGAACTATTTAATAAGTCTTTAACTTTTGTATGTTTCATTATAAATATTAGATTTTAAATATTAAATATTAGATATGAATCTTATTGCAAATATAAATTATTCTACTGATTTAGCCCAGATATCTAATTGCTTTCGCATTTACCTTTTTATTTTTTTCTTTACAAAAAGAAAATGAGAGAGCAGATACTTAGATTAACTCCTGAAAAACTATTTATTTTTGTTTTCTAACTCGTCTAATTCTTCGTCGGTGTGCTCTAAAATATCAATTATTGGAGTTTTCAATTCTTGTTCGTTTGCCAATGTTTTGTTCAAAGTTAATACTAATGACGGAAGCAAAACTAAATTAGATAACATTCCGAAGAATAGTGTCAAAGCAACCAATCCGCCAAGAGCAATGGTTCCGCCAAAACTTGATAACATGAATACGGAAAATCCAAAGAACAAAACAATTGATGTATAAAACATACTGATTCCGGCATCGTCGAAAGTGGCAAAAACCGATTTTTTTATTTTCCAATCGTTTCTAGAAAGTTCTAAGCGGTATTGTGCTAAGAATCTCAAGGTGTCATCAACTGACATTCCGAAAGCAATTCCAAAAACCAAAATCGTTGATGGTTTTAACGGAATTCCTAAAAAGCCCATCAAACCAGCGGTCATTAACAGTGGCAATAAATTTGGAATGATAGAAACCAAAACCATTTTAAACGAGCGGAACATTATGGCAACTAAACCTGCTGTGATTAAAAATGCGAACAATAATGATGACAACAAATTATCTAATAAATATTTAGTTCCTTTTTGAAAAACCAAAGCTTTTCCGGTGATAATAACCTCATATTTTGGTGACGGAAATATTTTATTGATTTTGTTTCGAAGTTGTGCCTCGATTGATTTCATTTTTTCACCATTTTCATCTTTAATAAAAGTGGTGATTCGAGCAATACTTCCATCATTAGAAATATAACTTTTCAGTTGATTGTCTTTCGAATTTTTTAACGAATTTTTTATGTAAGGCAACAATGCAAACTCTTCATTTGGTGAAGGCAACGAGTAAAATTCTGGATTTCCGTTGTAGTAAGCTTGATTAAAACTTTTGGCAACATTAACGATTGACAATGGTTTAGAGAGTTCAGGAATGTCAGTTATGGTTTCTTCTAAATCTTCCATTCTTCGCAAATTGGTCAATTTCATAGCACCATTTTTCTTTTTGGTGTCAATCATTATTTCTAATGGCATTACACCATCAAATTCTTTTTCGAAGAAACGAATGTCATCAAAGAAGGCCGTTTTTTTAGGCATATCTTCAATAATACTTCCCGAAATTCTTATTTCATAAATTCCTATGATTCCAAACACAAGAAGAATTACCGCCGTTACATAAACTCCAACGCGATTGAATTTTACTGTGCGAACAATCCAGTTCATAAACGAGGTGAGATACTCTCTTTCTAAATGTCCTAAATGTCTTGGAATTGGCGCAGGAATGTAACTAAAGAAAATCGGAATTACGATTAAGCAAAGCAAATAAATTGCAATAATATTGATAGAAGTAACCACACCAAACTCTGACAATAAGGTGTTGTTTGTAGCAATAAAAGTAGCAAAACCAAAAGCAGTCGTTAAATTGGTCATCAACGTTGCTGTTCCGGTTTTTGTAATAACGCGTTGCAGTGCTTTGGCTTTATTGTGGTGTTTTTGATATTCTTGATGGTATTTATTTATTAGAAAAATACAGTTCGGAATTCCGATTACAATTACCAATGTTGGTACTAAAGCAGTTAAAACGGTGATTTCATATCCGAAAAGCGCAATGATGCCGAAAGACCACATTACACCGATTATTACTATAAGGAGCGAAATTAAAGTTGCCCTAAACGAACGAAAGAAGAAGAAGAAAATTAAAGAAGTGATTAGCAATGCAGCTCCAATAAATATTCCGATTTCGTCTACAATTGTTTTTGCGTTTAGTGTTCTAATATAAGGCATTCCTGAAGTGCGAAGGTCAATTCCAGTTTCTTTTTCGAATTTATCGATTTCAGGTATAAACTTTTTTAAGATGTATTCTTTTCTTGCAATAGTATTTACGATTTTTTTATCTAAATAAATAGCTGAACGAATAGCGCCTGATTTTTTATTGAACAACAATCCTTCATAAAAAGGCATTTTGTTAAACAATTCAGCTTTGATTTGTTTTAAATAATTTTCGTCAAGCGTTTTAGATTGATCTACTAAAGGTTTGAGTTCAAAGGTTTGTGAAGCATTGTTTTTACTGAGTTTTTGAAGGTTATCAACGGTAATCACTAAATCAATTTCTTTATCAGATTTGATTTTGTGCATCAATTCGCTCCATTTTTTATAAATGTCGGGAGTGAATAATTTTTTGTCTTTTGTGGCAATAACAATAAGGTTTCCCTCTTCACCAAAGTTTTTAAGGAACGTATTATAGTCAACATTTACTTTGTCATCAGCAGGAATTAAGTTGGCTTCAGTTTGAGTAAATTTCAAATTCTTCCACTGAAATGCCATTAGCATTGTAAACAATACAACTAGACACAAGAGTAAAATTCTATTTCTAAGGATAATTCGGGCAATTAATTCCCAAAAACCAATACCTAATAACTTTTTCATTTGAAATTTTAAAACGAGTGCAAAGGTAGTGAAAACCGCTTGGACTTAAAGAATTTAATGCTATCTTTTATGCTTAAATTTAACTAGAAAAGCAGGGATTTAAAATTTATATTAATTTTATAATATTGCGCCAATTTATAATTAAGTTTTCTCATATTTGTAGTGGAAAAAAGTGTTTTTTAAGATGAAGAAATTTAAAAATGGAATATTCTACATTGGTGTAACGGGCGGTTTTATAGCGCTAATGTTTTGGATTGTCACCAAAGGAAAAGATTTGGAAATTGGTCGCGATGTGATTACCAAAACGTCAAATGATACTTTTTTTGGTCAGTTTCTTAATTCATTGATACACAATCTTGAACATCCATTGGCTATCTTGTTGTTGCAGATTATTACCATTATCATTGTGGCTCGTTTTTTCGGATGGATTTTTAGAAAAATTGGTCAACCTAGCGTTATTGGTGAGATTATTGCCGGAATCTTTCTCGGTCCATCTGTTGTTGGAATGTATTTTCCTGAATATTCGTCACTGCTTTTTCCGAAAGAGTCATTAGGTAATTTACAATTCTTAAGTCAGATAGGTTTGATTCTTTTTATGTTCGTGATTGGAATGGAATTGGATTTAAAAGTATTAAAAAACAAAGCGAACGACGCAGTAGTTATTAGTCACGCAAGTATTGTATTTCCGTTTGCCTTAGGAATAGGATTGTCTTATTTTATTTATTATAAATTTGCGCCCGAAGGCGTTGAATTTCTATCTTTCAGTTTGTTTATGGGAATTGCTATGAGTATCACGGCGTTTCCGGTTTTGGCAAGAATTGTTCAAGAACGAGGAATTCACAAAACCAAACTCGGAACCATCGTTATAACCTGTGCTGCAGCCGACGATATCACAGCTTGGTGTTTGCTTGCAGCAGTTATAGCCATTGTAAAAGCAGGAACATTTGTGAGTTCGTTATACATCATTTTATTAGCGACTTTTTATGTGTTAATGATGCTTTTCTTGGTGAAACCATTCTTGAAAAAGATTGGAGACTTATATGCTACCAGAGATAATTTAAGCAAACCTGTTGTTGCCATATTTTTGCTGACCTTAATAATTTCATCTTATTTAACTGAAATTATCGGAATTCATGCACTTTTCGGAGCTTTTATGACTGGTGCAATTATGCCAGACATCATCAATATCAGAAAAATATTTATTGAAAAAGTTGAAGATGTAGCACTGATTTTATTACTTCCATTATTTTTTGTTTTTACCGGTTTGCGCACACAAATAGGTTTGATAAATGACATTTATTTATGGAAAGTTACTGGCTTAATTATCCTTGTGGCGGTTGTCGGAAAATTTGTGGGTAGTGCTCTTGCAGCAAAATTCGTGGGGCAAAATTGGCGTGATAGTTTAACAATTGGTGCCTTGATGAATACTCGTGGATTGATGGAATTAGTTGTACTTAATATTGGCTACGACTTAGGTGTGCTTTCTGCGGAAGTTTTTACAATGATGGTGATAATGGCCTTGTTTACAACCTTTATGACTGGACCAGCAATTGATTTTATTAATTATATTTTTAAGCGAAGAGAAGTTATTATTCCTACCGAGATTAGTAACAGTAATTTTAAAATATTAATTTCTTTCGGGAATAATGAAAAAGGAAAATCGCTTCTTCGTTTGGCCAATAGTTTTGTCAAAAAGCAGAAAGAGAATTGCAATGTTACTGCTTTGCATTTGTCTTTGAGTGATGAGGTGCATTCTTACAACCTAGAAGAATATGAAAAAGAAACTTTTGAACCAATACTTGAAGAATCACAGGTGTTGAATCAAAAATTAACCACGATATTTAAATCTACTATAGATATTGAGAATGATATCGCTGATATTGCCGTTAGAGGAGAATATGATTTGGTACTAGTTGGTTTAGGAAAATCAATTTTTGAAGGTTCGTTTCTAGGAAAAGTTTTAGGATTTACCACACGACTTATAAACCCTGACCGATTATTAGATAAATTTACCGGAAAAGAAGGTTTGTTTGTCAATTCACCATTTGATGATCGAACACGTTTAGTGATTTCTAAAACTAAAAAACCACTTGGTATTTTAATTGATAAAGATTTAGTAAAAGTTGAAAATGTATTTGTTCCAATATTTGGTTCAGAAGATGCTTTTTTGATGGAATATTCTCAAAAATTAATTTATAACAACGATACCAAAATCACTATTTTAGACATTAACAATCAGGTTAAAAATAATTTTGTTATTGAAAATGCTATAAGTACGCTTCAAAATTCTTTTGTAGATAGAATTACAACTATTGATGAAACTCAAATGAAAGCTGGTTTTCTTTTACAACAAGACATGATGATGATATCACTTGAAAGTTGGAAAAATTTAGTAGATTCTGAAAGTGTTTGGTTAAGTAATATTCCGTCGGTTTTGATTATTAAGCCTTGAAACTAAAACCCTAAATCCAAAACATAGCTCAATTTTAAAGCAAAATTATCTTCAAATTTTGGTAAAGCATTTGGACCATATCTCATAAAAAAGGTCAATCCAAATCCTTTGAAAATTTGGTTGACTTCAACGCCACTTTCAAAAAAACCTCGCTCCATCGTTTTGTATTTTAAGCCAATGTGTTGTTCTGGTTTATCCATTTCGCCCCAAGCCATTCTTGTTACGACTGAAATTAATGGTTTAATTTTATAAGCTAATCTAACTTTATTGAACGTATGTTTTACGTGAAAACTCACATATTTGCTAGAGAAAAATTCATTAAAAAACATTGTTTCAAAACTGTTTTTTCCGGCAAATGTAATTCGTTTAAACAATGTTTCACGATTTAAATTGTTGGGTGCAATACTGTATAAATGCGTTAAAGGAACGTCTCCAAAGGCAAATCCGCTTTGAAAAATTAACGAAGTATTTTGTCCTGATAGATAAGGTATTTCGTGTGTTATTCGCAAATCAATTTTTGAAAAATCAAAATCGCTGTCTAGAATATTTTCAAATGATTTTGTAAACTGAAAAGAGAATTTGGGGAACCTTTTCTCGATTTCTAGTCGTCCTGAAGAAGTTTGCATGTAACTACTAAACGGATTCCATTGAATGGCAAACTGCGCTGTTGTCATCTTATATTCAGCATACGATTTATCATTGGTATTGAACGTATAATCAAAAAGCGGTTGGACTTCCGATCGTGCAAGCCCAAAATAAATTTCGGTTTTCGGAACATACTTACTTTCTATAAACGATGCATAGGTTTTGTTACTATAAAAAGTTGAAATATTAATTGGTCGCGGATCATAAATTTTGAAACGGCGTGTTTGTGTAGCAAATTGAATTTGACCAATTTCACTTAAATCTTCGACATAAGAAGCGCTTAACCAGGTATTGGTTTCTTTGTTTAATAGATATGAAGGCGTTATTCCGTATTTTAATTTGTCATCTTTAAATCCGTAGGCAACATAACCGTTGATTTTGTATTTATTGGATAATTTGTTGTTAGTTGTACCGCCAATTCCAAGTCTAAATCCTTCATAATTGTTGTATTTAACTAAGGTTTTTAAATCAATATCTATAAAACTCACAGGTACATAACCATTGATTATTTTTTTGCCTAAAAATATTTTTTCTTCAATATTTTCGGCCAACGACAAGCTGTCTAGATTGGTATACGTGCGCAGTTTTCTTCGGTCTAAAGTGTCTTTTTTTAACGATTGCCAATAAGAATCAGGTTTTGACATACTTGCGTCAGGAACATCAATTTTTATACTTGGTGTTTTAAATGCAACAGCTTCATTTATTTTAATATCATAAGGTGTTGATTCTAGCTTAAGATACATTTGATCGGTGGCATCTTTTTGAAGTCCTTCGATACTAGAATTAAATTTAATAGTGCCACCTAATACTTTTAAATCTTCGCTATTATTTCCTTTTACAACAATAAATTTTCTTTTTTCCGGAAACCATACTTTGTGATCTTTTAGATAATTAAAAGTATAAGTTGCATTGATGTTTATAATTCCATAAATTCGGTAGAATGCTTTTGCGATGGCAAAATTTTCAGCGTCAACATATAACAAACCACGAAGCTTATCTGAATTTAATTTTTTAGGTTGAAAATAAATTCGGTAAACGGTTCGATTTTGAATTTTTACAGTATCAATGATTTTGAAAACAAATAATTTTCTTCCATAGTTCGAAATCGGATTCCGAATTGGAATTTCTAAAATTTCTAAGCTGTTTTCATATAAGGAGTAAGAAACTAAATTAAGTCCTAAATATTCGTAAAGAGGTTTTTTGAAACCTGCCATTCTTGATGCAATTACGGTTTCTTTGGTACCATAATTATTGTGCTGAAGTAAATTAACTTTTTCGGTTTGATAGATATGTTGTTTTTCTACGAGTTTTTTAAACTTATAATTGGTTGAGTCAAATTGCATTTTCTTTTTGCCAAAAAGTGACTTTTTGTAGATTGTATCAATTTTGTTTGAAATAGAATCGGGATTAGCCGTTACTAATAAATGTTCGTAATTTTTATATTCAAAAGTATTTAAAGCTTTTTCAGGTTGGTTGTTTTTCTTGTTTTCAATAACTTTTTTAATGATAAGATTTACCTGATTTTCTGAAAAAATTTCTTTTTCTTTCATGGTGTTGTTATTCACCATTTTTATTAAAAGAAATTTTGCGCCAACTGTTAAATAGTAGTTTTTATCATAATAACCTTTATAAGAGATGACTATTGGTTTTTTGTCGTCTTTAATTTCAAGGTTGAATTTGCCTTCCCAATTGGAAGTTATGGTTTTATTGTTATAAGTTATTTTTGCAAAAGCTATTGGTACAGTAGTATCATAATCAATAACTTGACCTTTCATTATAGTTTGCGAAAAAGCAAAATTGCAAAAAAGAAGCAGCCAAAAAATGCAAAAATTTCTCATTAAGTTGATTTTGTTTCAATCGTTTAAACGAATAGTGACAAATGTAGGAATAAAAAAATCCGCTCGAACTATCGAACGGATTTTAATATACATTTAACGAAAATTACTCCTTCACCAATTTTTTACTAACAACTGCACTTTCATTGTTTTTTAAAACAACTACATAAGTGCCTTTTTCTAGTGATGAAATATTTAGAATTGCAGAAAAATTTGTTGCTTCAAGAGGTTGTTCTTTATGTACAACTCTACCAGTTATGTCATAAATAATAATAGTGTTGACGTTAATTGTACCTTGATAACGTATTCTTACTTCTGAACTTGTTGGATTTGGGCTTAGTACTACATTATTTTGTATTGTTTTATACTCATTATTTGCTAAGGTACATCCAGCTATGTTTAATAAACCTGGTGAAGTTGTAGAAGTAGCTGTACCATTACCCAATTGAGCATAAGTATTATCACCCCAAGTGTAAACACCACCATTTGTTTTCATTGCTACAACGTGGTAACGACCAGCAGAAACCGTTGCCCAATTACTATCTGTGCCAATTTGGGTAGGTGTAAAAGTATTGGTTGTTGAACCATTACCCAACTGACCATAATCATTTTTACCCCAAGCCCACAAAGTACCATCGGTTTTGATGCCTAATGTGAACTGATCACCACCAGTAATTTCCTTCCAGTTACCAGCAATTTGATTTGGGACTGAACCGGCATAAGAAGAATTAGGATCAATACCTCTTTCACCTTCACCTCCGCAACCCCAAGCCCAAAGTGTACCATTTGTTTTCAAAGCTAGCATATGTCCAAAACCTGCGTTTATAGTTTTCCAGTCGGTATCAGGAAATCGTTGTGTTGGTGTTTGCCAAACCGATACCGAACTATCTCCTAACATAAAACAGATATTCTGACCCCAAGCCCAAAGTGTGCCGTTATTTTTTAAAGCAAAACTAGAACTAACTTTTGAAACAGCAACCATTTTCCAGTCGGTGGCCGTACCTATTTGTACTGGACTTAATACATTAGCACAACACGTGCCAATACCAGTTTGATAAAAATCATTTTGGCCCCAACCCCAAATGGTATTGTCGGCTCTAATACCTATAGTTTGTGAAGTACTGCCAGCAATTTCTTTCCAATTGGTGGCAGTACCAACTTGGACAAACACATCTGAGCCAAGAGCAGTAGTTCCTATTCCTAAACTTCCATAAACATTATAACCTGTTGCCCATAATGTTCCATTTGTTTTTATAGCAAAAGTATTTCCATTACCATTTGAGATATAACTCCAATCTGCTGTTGTGGCTAATTGTATTGGTTCATATTCGTCAAAATTAGTACCATTATTTAGTTGGCCATTACTACCATTACCCCAACCCCAAATTGTGCCATTAGGTTTTATAGCTACTCCATTAAATGCGCCAGCATTTGCTTTAGTAAAACATTGTCCGTAATTATTTAAAGTAGTTAAAAAGGCTATCAATAAAAAAAGATTTTTTTTCATGATTACTCATTTATTAGTTTTTGTTGAAAGAGGTTGTAGTTGCTAGTTTTCGAAGATATTAAAATTTTTATAATTATCACTAAGTAGTTTTACGTGATTTTTAAAAATAAAAAAATCCGCTCGAACTATCGAACGGATTTTAATATACATTTAACGAAAATTATACTTTCATTATTTCAGCTTCTTTTTGAACCAAATGCTCTTCTACTTTTTTAATGAAACTGTCGGTTAGCTTTTGAATAGTTTCTTCAGCTACTTTACAAACATCTTCAGAAACACCTTCTTTTTCTTGTTTTTTGATGTCGGAATTGGCATCTTTTCTATGGTTACGAATTCCAATTTTAGCATCCTCAGCTTCGGCTTTGGCTTGTTTTACTAAATCACGACGACGTTCTTCTGTAAGTGGTGGAACACTGATAATGATTAAATCACCATTATTCATTGGGTTAAAACCTAAATTAGCAATCATAATTGCCTTCTCAATAGGTTGTAACATGTTTTTTTCATAAGGTTGAATTGTAATAGTTCTTGCATCAGGAACATTCACATTTGCAATTTGCGAAAGTGGTGTTTGTGAACCATAGTACTCAACAAAAACACTTCCTAGCATTTGTGGTGATGCTTTTCCGGCACGAATATTTAAAAAAGATTTTTCTAAGTGTGCTACCGAACCGTTCATCGCTTCTTTAGCTTCATCAATTATAAAGTCAATTTCTTCCATTGTATTTCAGATTTTATTCTAAAAGTTTTTTAATTATATATTCACTACTGTTCCAACACTTTCGCCTTCACAGATTTTTAGTAGGTTTCCCTTTTTGTTCATATCAAATACCACGATTGGTAATTTGTTTTCTTGGCTTAAAGTAAAAGCTGTTGTGTCCATTACGTTCAACCCTTTTTTAAGAACGTCATCAAAAGAGATGTAATCAAATTTTACTGCCGTTTTATCTTTTTCAGGATCGGCTGTGTAAACTCCATCAACTCTAGTTCCTTTTAAAATCACATCGGCGTGTACTTCAACACCACGCAAAACAGCCGCAGTGTCTGTTGTGAAATACGGATTTCCTGTTCCTGCTCCAAAGATTACAATTCTTCCTTTTTCTAGATGACGTACTGCTCTTCTTTTGATATAAGGTTCAGCAATAGCTTCAATTTTTAGTGCTGTTTGTAAACGAGTTAACATTCCTTTATCTTCTAGTGCGCCTTGAAGAGCCATTCCGTTAATAACAGTTGCTAACATTCCCATATAATCACCTTGCACTCGGTCCATTCCGTTACTTGCTCCAGCAACACCTCTAAAGATATTTCCGCCACCAATAACAATAGCAATTTCTACTCCTTTGTCGTGAATTTGTTTGATTTCTTCTGCATATTCGGCCAAAATCTTAGGGTCAATTCCATATTGTCTTTCGCCCATTAATGCTTCGCCACTCAGTTTTAGAAGTATTCTTTTGTATTTCATTTATTCTGAATTTATTTCAGAATCTCATCTTTTTAAGATTCTTATTATTGTTTTTAGTTGTGTAATTCTTGTGCAAATATAGTTAATATATGATTTTGTGAAATAGTAATTTAAAAATTATACAGTCAATTGTTCAAATGATTTTTTTGCTGCTTGATATCCAATTTCAAAAATGGCATCCATTTTAATTTTACTCGTTTCAAAGGTACTGAAGTGGACCAATTCTTCAGGTTCAATAACCCAGTCGCAGTGATTAAACTTTTGGAAATTAGAATTTGCCGAAAGCAAATCAAATGCTCGTGTGGTAACTGATTTAATCGAGTTTAAATCTTTAGCTTCGATCTTTTGAATCGGACTTACATATACACCAATAATTGTATCACATCTTCCGTGTAAAATATCGGTCGGAAAATGATTTAAAATACCACCGTCACTGTACAAATTTCCATAAACTTCATAAGGTGAAATTACGCCAGGAACGGCTGAAGAGGCTAAAACGGCATCAACAATTCGGGTACTGTTGTTGAAAATTTTTAGTTTTCCTTTGACCATATCTGTGGCGGTAATTTGCATTGGTATATTCAAATCACACATTTTATGGTCTTTAAAAATTTCTTCAAAATATTTTATAAACGATTCTGAATCTATGATGCCTGCTTTTTTTAGCGTAAAATGTTTCCAATGAAAAAAGTAAATTGATTTAAAAAAACTCAAAATTTCTTCGGGAGTTTTACCCCAAGAATATAAAGCACCAACGATGGCACCAGCGCTGCTTCCGGCTATTTGTGATGGTTTTATATTTAGTTCATCCAAAAATTTTAAAACGCCTGCGTGTGCAAGTCCTTTAGAACCACCACCAGATAATGCTAATCCGATTGATTTTGATTGTAAATCCATAGGTGTTTTTTGTTTAGATACTTCAAGTGTAATCTGTGTTACATTTAGTATGTAAAAATAATACTAATTTTGTGGAATAAATTTAAAAAAAGAAATGAAATCAATTATAGCCAATAGTCTAAAAAATAGTTTTTCGTACCCAGAATATAGAGCACACGTTTCGAATTTAGCAACTCAAAATAAAACTACTGGAAACGAACAACGCGAGGATTTAATTCATTACACGCAATTAAACGAAACGCGAATGAATAGATTAGACAAAACTATGGAGGTGATTGAAGAAGTAAAATTGGTTTTAAATAATTTAAACAAACAATACACTTGGTTGGTACTTTCAGAAAGTTGGTGTGGTGACGCTGCGCAAATACTTCCTATTATTAACAAAATGGCAGCGGTTTCAGAAAAAATAGATTTAAGAATTGTGTTACGTGACGATAATGAAGATTTAATGAATTTGTTTTTAACCAATGGAACAAAGTCTATACCTAAATTAATTATTTTGGAAAATGAAACTAGTGAGGTTATTAATGTTTTCGGACCACGACCAAATGCCGCTAAACAACTCATTTTAGATTATAAAGCATTACACGGAATGGTAGATGAAACTGCTAAAATTGAATTGCAAAAATGGTATTTGAACGATAAAGGGATGTCGACTCAAAAGGAAATCATTGCGTTGCTGTAAGTCTTTATTTATATGTTGGAATTGCTATTCCTAAGCTGAAACTTCCGGTGTTTTCAATATTGCGAACACCAAAACCGTTTAAACTAACATCAGCAAAAAGTAGAAAGTCATCATCTCCAAATCCTATTCGAAACTTATTGTAATATCCTGAGAGATTGCCTCGACCTATCGCAAAAGATTTTCCATAACCATATTGAAGTAAAATGGAGTTTTCGTCTGAAATTCTAGGCGTTAAAACTATTGAACCATAAACAGGAACGCTGAATAACTTTTGTTGTGCAACAACGTCAAATCCGGCGTTTAAACTAAATACAATCCATTCGCTGAAATGAATTCCGTAACCAAATTTGGCTCCGATTCCGTCGGGTAGAAACCAATAGTCGCTGCGATTTCCGTTTTCATCGACTTCGCCATAAGTTTCATTACCACGAAAAGGAATACTAAAGTCATAAATAAAAAATTGGCCATTATCTGATAACGCTTTTGGTTTTTCTTGTTCGTTATAAGATTCTAAATGACTTTTTGAAACTTGCAGACTGTCTTTTTTCACTTGAGCTATCAAAAGAGATGGAAGTAAAAATACTATAAATAAGAACAACTTTTTCATAGTTAAAAAAGGTCTAATGCTTCGGGCGAATGTCCGTTTTCAACTGAATAATCTCCAATTTTTGTTCTACGTAATTTAGATAAATAGCCACCAGATTGTAATGCACTACCAAAATCAAAAGCTATAGAGCGAATATAAGTGCCTTTGCTGCATTGAATTCTAAAGTCAATTTCAGGAAGTGCAATTCGTGTGATTTCAAATTCGTAAATCGTAGTTTTTCTTGAGGTAATTTCAACTTCAATTCCTTCGCGAGCACTTTCGTACAGTCGTTTTCCATCTTTTTTTATGGCCGAAAAAACAGGTGGTTTTTGGTCAATTTCACCAAGAAATTGTTTGGTAGTTTCAAGTACTAAAGCTTCTGTAATATGTTCCGTAGGAAATGTTGCATCAACAGCTGTTTCTAAATCATAACTTGGAGTAGTTGCTCCAACAGTTATTGTGCCAGTATATTCTTTGGTTTGTGATTGAATTTCAGTAATTCGTTTGGTGAATTTACCGGTGCAAATAATTAGTAATCCGGTTGCTAATGGATCTAAAGTTCCGGCGTGACCGATTTTAAATTTTTTAGGAAGTTCATATTTCCTTATTAAATGATATTTCAATTTATTCACCGCCTGAAAAGAACTCCAAGTCAATGGTTTATCAATTAAAAGAACTTGACCTTCAAGAAAATCTTCTGCTGTTTTCAAATTTTATTTGTTTAAAGAAAAATAAGTCAATAAAATAATTCCAGCAATAATTCTGTAATAACCCCAAGGTTTAAAGCCATATTTTTTAATGATTCCGATGAAGAATTTTATTGCAATTATGGCCACAACAAAGGCGACAATATTTCCGATTAGAAACAATTTTAAATTATCACTTGATTGTGTTAACAATTCGTATCCTTTTAATTGTGAAACTTCATAAGTTTTAAGGAAAAGAGAATAAGTAGTTACAGCCAACATCGTTGGAACTGCGAGAAAAAAAGAGAATTCGGCAGCGGTTTCTCTTGTTAATCCTTGTTGCATTCCTCCAATTATTGATGCAGCCGAACGACTTGTTCCTGGCATCATCGCTAAACATTGCCAAAAACCAATAGTTACCGCTTTTTTTATAGTGATGTCTTCTTCGTTAGCAATAGTTGGGCTGTTAAATCGACCGTCAATAAATAGCAAAACAATTCCGCCAAGAATTAAAACGATGGCAATTGGAATCGGATTTCCTAAAACGGCATCAATTTTATCATCAAATATTTTTCCTAAGATTAAAGCAGGTATTACGGCACAAGCCAATTTGATATAGAAATTGATTTTTTTGAAGTCAAAAAACTTTTTCCAATACAAAACAACAACTGCGAGAATGGCTCCAAATTGAATTGAAACTTGAAATAATTTTACAAAATCGTCCTCTTGAATACCAAAGAACGAGCTTGTAAAAATCATATGAGCTGTTGAAGAAACCGGCAAATATTCTGTTAATCCTTCTACTATTGCAATAAGAATTGCTTGAAGTAAATCCATTTTTTTGTAATTAGCGATTAGTGACTAGTCAAGAAGTAATTAATGAATAGAATTAAAAAACTATTCACTATTTATCATTCACTATTTACTAGATTTAGGATTTTTAAAAATCGAATAAATGGTTACACCAAATCCTAGTAAAACAACTGTTGGTGCTAATCTAATTCTTCTAAAACTAAACAACTCTGCTTCATTAAATACTTTTGGATCATCACTGCCGCCACCAGCCATTAAAATAAATCCAACTGCAATCACTGCAATTCCTATCAAAAGAAATTTATAATTGATTTGATCAAAAAGAAAGTCTGGTTTTTGTTCGTTATTTTTCATTTATGCTGAGAGTTTAAAATTAGTAAAGATCGTCGGTTCTTAAGTTTAAAAAACGTTGGGTTGCAAAGTGCGTACTGATCCAAGTGATTAACACACCAAGAACTAACACACCTAATAATACTATAATGGTTAGTTCGATATCTTTAAAAATATCTAAAGCAGGATAATTACTAGAAACATAAAAAAGAACACCTAACAATGCGAAAACGGCTAGAATAGCGCCAATAACACCAAGAATAATGCTTCGTTTTACAAATGGTTTTCTAATAAAGGCTTTGGTTGCTCCAACCATTTGCATCGTTTTAATGATAAATCTATTGGCATAGATAGAAAGTCGCATCGAACTATTAATTAATAAAACCGATATAAAAGCAAAAACGCCACTAACAATTAAAACCCACATACTAATGGTTTTTACATTATCGTTAACCAAAGTAATCAATTGTTTGTCATAAACAACATCGGCAACTAACGGGTTTTTACGAATTTGACTTTCAACTTTAGAAAAACCTGGATTGGTTACATAATCTGCTTTGAGGTGAATATCATAGGAATTTTGCAACGGATTAACTCCTAAAAACTGCATGAAATCTTCACCAATCACTTCTTTGTGTTGTTTTGCAGCTTCTTCTTTAGAAACATATTTAAAATCTTTAGCAAATTTTCCGGCGGTCATTTCGGCTTCAAATTGCTTGAAAATGGTATCGTTAGCTTCATTTTTAAAGAAAACAGTCATTACAATATCTTCCTTAAAATTATCAGATAAGCGTTTGGAGTTGATGATAAAAAGACCTAACATTCCTAACAAAAAAAGAACTAAGAATACACTCATCACAACCGAAACATAGGATGTAATTACTCTTCTTTTTTGGAATTTATCGAAATTTGATGACATATATTGTATTTTAAGCCGTAAAAATAATAAAGAATTTGTTTATTCATAGTTTATAACGTTTAAAGTTTTGAGTTTAGTACAATAAATGTAAATTTGTGACCAATTAGCGTAAACATTAACTTTCGATTAACTTTCAAGGTTTTAGCCTAAATTTTTATCAAAGTAAATTCTTACAAGTTATTGGGTTTCGATAACCAAAATTTTGTAATTAATTAAAACAAAACTAAGTCAATCACAATCGCAACGATTCAGAATCTTAACATATGAAATACCATCACGAAAAAGTAGAAGCCAAATGGCAAAAATATTGGGCAGATCATCAAACTTTTGCTGCATCTAATAACAGCGAAACCCGAGGCGAAGCCGAACTGAACGTAGTTAAACCAAAATATTATGTTTTGGATATGTTTCCTTATCCATCAGGTGCAGGTTTGCATGTTGGTCATCCATTAGGATACATTGCTTCCGATATTGTGGCTCGATTTAAACGTCACAAAGGTTTTAATGTTTTGCATCCGCAAGGATATGATTCGTTTGGTTTGCCTGCCGAACAATATGCGATTCAAACAGGACAACATCCTGAAAAAACTACTCGTGAGAATATTACACGTTACCGTGAACAACTAGATAAAATCGGATTTTCATTTGATTGGAGTAGAGAAGTGCGCACATCTAATCCAGATTATTACAAGCATACGCAATGGATTTTCATTCAGTTGTTCAATTCTTGGTACAATAAAAAAACCGATCAAGCCGAACACATTTCAACCTTAATAACCATTTTTGAAATGGCAGGAAATTCAACGGTACAAGCAGTTTGCGATGATAATGTTGAAATATTTTTTCCGTCAGATTGGAAGTTTTATACAGATGAGGAAAAGCAAAAAATTCTTTTAAAATATAGATTAACCTACTTAGCAGAAACCGAAGTAAATTGGTGTCCGGCTTTAGGAACCGTTTTGGCCAACGACGAAATTGTTAACGGAGTTTCAGAACGTGGTGGTCATCCGGTTATTCGTAAAAAAATGACACAATGGTCGATGCGAATTTCTGCTTATGCCGAACGATTATTGCAAGGTTTAGAAACTATAGATTGGAGTGAATCGATAAAAGAATCACAACGAAATTGGATTGGAAAATCGGTTGGAGCTTCGGTAGATTTCAAATTGAAAGATTCAGATAAATTAATTTCAGTTTTCACAACAAGACCTGATACTATTTTTGGAGTTACGTTTATGACTTTGGCTCCAGAACATGAATTGGTTTCAGAAATCACAACTCCAGAACAAAAAGCGGCGGTTGAAGCTTATGTTGATGCAACTGCTAAACGTTCTGAAAGAGAACGAATGGCCGACGTAAAAACCATTTCAGGAGTTTTCACTGGTGCGTTTGCCGAACATCCGTTTACAAAAGAACCAATTCCGGTTTGGATTGGCGATTACGTTTTGGCTGGTTATGGAACAGGTGCAGTTATGGCAGTTCCGTGTGGTGACGAACGTGATTATGCTTTCGCAAATTTCTTTAAAGGTCAAAACGGAATGCCCGAAATCAAAAATATTTTCAATCAAGATATTTCTGAAGCGGCTTATGGAGAAAAAGGTGGTTTCGAATTAGTAAATTCAGATTTCTTAAACGGATTGGGTTACAAAGAAGGAACGAAAAAAAGTATCGAAGAGCTAGAGAAAATCCATCAAGGTAAAGGCAAAACCAATTACCGTTTGCGCGATGCTGTTTTTTCTCGTCAAAGATATTGGGGTGAACCATTTCCGGTGTATTATGTGAACGGATTGCCACAGATGATTGATGCCAAACATTTACCAATTGTTTTGCCAGAAGTGGAGAAATATTTGCCAACCGAAGACGGACAACCACCGCTAGGAAACGCAACAACATGGGCTTGGGATAGCGAGCAGTGTTCAGTAGTTAGTAATCAGTTGATAGATAACGTTAAAATTTTTCCTTTAGAATTGAACACGATGCCAGGTTGGGCAGGAAGTTCTTGGTATTGGATGCGTTATATGGATGCGCACAATGAAAACGAATTTGCCTCAGCCGAAGCACTAAAATATTGGGAAAACGTAGATTTATATATTGGCGGAAGCGAACACGCAACCGGACATTTATTATATTCTCGTTTTTGGAACAAATTTCTAAAAGACAAAGGTTACGCTCCAACAGAAGAACCATTCAAAAAATTGATCAATCAAGGAATGATTTTGGGAATGAGTGCGTTTGTTTATAGAGCTTATTTTGACGTAACTTGGGTTGAACAAGACAACTCAACTAATGAGATGACTGAACTATTTAAAAAATTAATAAATGAAAATCCAATTCTTTTTTCTAAGGGCATTAAAGAAAGTATCGAAAGAGGAAATGTTACAGATGAAATAAATCAAAGAATTTCAGAAATTGAAAAGAAGTTTGAGGTTTTAATAACTAATAAAATATCAAATTTAGAAAGTTGTGGTGTTAGTGTGAAATTTGATTTTACTCCTATCCACGTTGATTTATCAGTGATAAATGATATTACCAATGAATTAAACATTGAAGCATTTAAAAACCATCCACTATATTCTGATTATAAAGATGCAGAATTCATTTTAGAAGATGGAAAATACATTGTTGGTCGTGAGGTAGAAAAAATGTCAAAATCCAAATACAACGTTGTCAATCCAGATGATATTTGTACTGATTATGGCGCGGATACTTTGCGTTTGTATGAAATGTTTTTGGGTCCGTTAGAGCAAGCAAAACCTTGGAATACTGCTGGAATTACAGGAGTTTCAGGTTTCTTGAAGAAGTTATGGCGTTTGTATTTTGATGAAAATACTGGTTTGAATGTAACTAACGATGAACCTACGGCAGAAATGTACAAGTCATTACATAAAACCATTAAGAAAGTTACTGAAGATATCGAGAATTTCTCGTTCAATACTTCGGTTTCACAGTTCATGATTTGTGTAAACGAATTGGCACAAATGAAATGCCATCACAGAGCGATTCTAGAACCATTAGCGATTTTGGTTTCACCATATGCACCACATATTGCCGAAGAATTATGGAATCAATTAGGTAATGAAGGTTCGGTTTCAACTGTGGCTTTCCCAATATGTGAAGAAAAATATTTAGTAGAATCTGAAAAAGAATATCCGGTTTCATTTAATGGCAAAATGCGTTTTACTATTAAACTACCTTTAGATTTAACCGTTCCGCAAATTCAAGAAATTGTAATGGCCGACGAAAGAACGATAAAACAATTAGACGGAAAAACTCCTAATAAAGTAATCATCGTTCCGGGAAAAATCATCAATTTGGTGGGATAATTTTTTCAATTATTATTTACCGCAAATTCGCAAATAACTTTATTGAAATTTGCGAATTTGCTGTTTTTTATAGCTATTGTTTTTATTTTCAAAACAATAAACGTTAGATGATTTATAATTTAAAGTTAAAAAGCAATTACATCCTAAATCCGATTTGTAGTTTTGATAAGAATAACTTAAACAAATAACGTATGAAAAATTTTAAGATTTTGCTGGCATTACTGTTTGTTAGTGTAACTTTTGCTCAAGAAACAACGTCAACCACGACTAAAGAGAAGCCAAAATTTTATTTCACTTACGGACTAAATGCTCAAGTCCACGATGAGTTGGCTATTGATAAAAAGTTACGTGCGGCAGGTTTGCCCGAGGTTAATAGTTTTACGCCCGAATTATTTATCGGAATGACTTTATTTGACAAAAAATTTTCGGGAGATCTTGATTTTGGTTTTTTGAATTCTAAAAACGATAATGCTGGTAATGAAAACAGATATATTGGTTTTACAACACGATTAAGAGTGCATTACAACGTAATCAATAAAGAAAAAATTGCTTTCACCACTGGATTGAATTTGTCAAATACTCAAGGCGAATTAAATATTTATGCTAAAAATAATGCATTTGATTTAAACGATTTGACGCCAGTAAACAATGTCGGAAATGTTTCGCTTAAAAACAGTATGGTTTACTTTGGACCTTCGGCTTCGTTATATCTTTTTAAAAATAAATCAACCAAACTTCGTTTAAATGCAGGTTATGAATTCGCAATTACTAACGGAAAATGGAAGTCGGATTATGCAAGTGTGAATAATACAGTAAAAGAGCAAGGTAATAACCGATTTGTCTTCGGAATCACATTGTTGTAGTCTTTTTGTAACATTTTTGATTTTTTACGTATAAATAAGAAACAATAATTTTGAATTTAGTTCCTTAAAACCGTAAAGTACATTAAAATGAGTAAAAAACACGAAATTCACATATTGAGTAAAAAATCTGGTTTTTCAAGTATGAAAAAAGAGCTGACGCAACAAGTAGAAGATTTTTTGAATTCAAAATCAGAGGAAGGATATGAAATCGTCAATGTTTCGTTTACATATTATGAATCAAGTGAGTTGATTGCCTTTGTAACTATTTGCAAATAAGCTAATGTCAAACTGTCATTTTTAAAGTTTGGCGTGTAATTTGATATTTATTATTTAATTTAAATTTTAATAATTATGTATTTTTTAATAATAGGAGTTATAGCTTTATTTAGTTGGATAGTAAGTTCAAAACTGAAAAGTAAATTTGAGCAATATTCAAAAATTAGTTTACGTAATGGAATGAGCGGCGCCGAAATTGCAGAAAAAATGCTAGCCGATCACGGAATTCGCGATGTAAAAGTAATCTCAACTCCAGGTATGTTGACGGATCATTACAATCCTGCTAACAAAACGGTAAACCTTTCGGAAGGAGTTTATAATCAACGAAATGCTGCTGCTGCTGCAGTTGCTGCGCACGAATGTGGTCACGCGGTGCAACACGCACAAGCTTATTCTTGGTTAACGATGCGTTCTCAAATGGTGCCTGTTGTAAATGTTTCTTCGACTTTATCGCAATGGTTGATTATGGGTGGATTGATTCTAGGAATTGCCTCTAAAGGAACTTCGCTTGGTCTTTACATAGCAGTAGCTGGATTAGTTTTAATGGCGATTGCAACGGCATTTAGTTTTATTACTTTGCCAGTTGAATATGATGCAAGTAATCGTGCTCTAGCGTGGTTAAAAAACAAAAACATGTTGAGTCAAGAAGAATACGCAGGTTCAGAAGATGCTTTGAAATGGGCCGCAAGAACTTATGTTGTGGCGGCACTTGGCGCATTAGCATCACTATTATATTGGGCTTTCCAAGTTTTAGGTCGCAGAGAATAATAAAAATAACATAAACTAAAAATCCGTCAACCGACGGATTTTTTTATTTTATAAAGGAAGAGAGTATTACCAAAATGGAAACCCAAACTACTCCGTGAATAACTAAACATTTTACGTAGCCTTTTCCGCCATACAATTGTTTTGTAAGATGAACCATAAAATAAATTAAACTTATTGGTATCAGCACATAAAATAATAATACACCAATATTTGGAGTTTTAGCATCGCCTGGAAAAAGTTCATAACATATTCCAGCAAGTAATATATAAATGGTATAAAATGCGATCGTAATGTTTTCTTTTGAAAATTTGTTGAGGTTCATTTTTTTTATTTTAAGTCCTACAATTGTATTTGTCGTTCTATTTGTTGTTCTAATGAAATGAACGTTTCTGTTCGAGAAACACCATCAATAGGTTGGATTTTTTTGTTCAAAAGTTGCATTAAATGTTCGTTGTCACGACAAATGATTTTAATTAAAATGCTCCAATTTCCGGTGGTATAATGGCATTCTAAAACTTCAGGAATTTTTTTTAATTCTTTTACAGCTTCCGCATTTGACGCTGCTTTTTCAAGATAAACACCAATAAACGCCATAGTTTTATAACCAAGAACTTTGTTGTTTACAATAAATTTCGAACCCGAAATGACGCCAGCATCTTCTAATTTTTTTAAACGTTGGTGAATGGCTGCTCCAGAAATTCCAATTTTATTTGCTATTTGCAAAATAGGTTTTCGAGCATCATCCATCAAAAAGCGAAGAATTTCTTTATCGATTCCGTCTATTTCAATTTGAAGTTGATTGATTTTCATTGCTTGTAATTTTAAAGCAAAAATAGCTATATTGTTTTAAAATCAAATAAGTATTAAACAGAAACCGCTAATTTGTCAGGATTGTAACCAATATAAGGAGCAACTGTTTCTTTAAAAATCACTCCGAATTCTTCTAATTCTTTTAAAATTGGTTCATAAACTTCTTTTTTGATGGGAAGTTGAACACCAGGAGTTTTTATGTTTCCGTTCAATATCTGCAAAGTAGCCATTGCGACTGGTAAACCTACCGTTTTAGCCATCGCTGTATAGGTTTGGTCATCGCCAATGCAAACCATTTTAGAATCAATTTGTTGTTCTTTACCGTTGAGTTCGTACCCAAATTTGTGGTACATTACAATCATGTCTTTGTCGTCAGGTTGCAAAGTCCAACTGTCGTTTAAAATTCGTTCTAAAATCTGTGCAGGAGTTGCATTCTTCATCCCAACAATCTTGTTCGGATTGAATAAATCTAAATCTAGAAGTTTGTCCCACATAATATCGTCTTGCTCGATGTTTAAGGCCAAACGCATTTTAATCTCAACAGAATCTGTGGGATGATAAGGTAAAAAAGAATTAGTAAATTCGCGGAAACTCATAGTTTCAGAATTTTCCATTACATAAGTGTCATCGGTCATTCCGAGTTGTACAAACATATTCCACGCTTTTGAAAAACCAACTCTTCTTATCGTTCCGCGATAAAGCGTTAGAACGTCGTCTAAACCATAAACGCTTCGGTATTTTAGCGAATCACGATTGGCATAACCTTCGAATTTACCATAACCTTCAACCAATAAAAATTCGGTTCTACGAAATAATTTGTTATACGGAATGTATTTGTATTTTCCTTCTTGAATGAATTTTGCTGCGCCACCTTGTCCGGCCAAAACCACATTTCTTGGTGCCCAAGTAAATTTATAATTCCAAAGATTATTGTCAGATTCAGGAGCAACCAATCCGCCACAAAACGATTCAAATAAAATCATTTTTCCGCCTTTTTCACGAATTTCATCAATGACTTTCATTGCGCTCATGTGATCAATTCCTGGATCAAGTCCGATTTCATTCATAAAAATCAAACCGTTTTCTACGGCAGCTTCATTTAGATTTTGCATAGCATCAGAAACGTAAGATGCTGTAACCATGTGTTTTTTAAAGGTGATACAATCTTTTGCAACCTCAATATGCATGTGTGCAGGCAACATTGAAATGACAATATCTGCTTTTTGGATTTCGGTATGACGTTGATTTTCGTTATGAATATCGAGCTGAATTGCAGTTGCATTTTTGTGGTTGTTTGTTTTTCTTTGAGCCAATTCAAGCGACAAATCACCTATAGTTAAATGAAGATTTTCTTGCTCTGATTTATTTAGAAGGTATTGAATTAAAGAAGAAGCCGAACGACCTGCGCCGATGATAAGAATGTTTCTCATGGTTTGTTTGTAATTGGATACAAAACTAAAGAAATTCCAATAAAAAATTCCAAATACCAACATTATTAATTGGAATTTGGAATTATTGCAGTGTATTTATGATTATTATTCTAAGCCTTCTAGATCTTTTTCAAGGTCTTCGAGTTCTTGTTTTGCCTCTTGTTTGGTTTCAATTTTTTGTTGTTCAAATTTCTGGTCGGTTGCGATTTCATCTTTTATAAGAAACGTTTTTCCGAGAACAACTAACCCACAAATGTACGTTATGGCAAATAAAATTTTAACCGTTTTACGTTGAGGTACTTCTGATTTTTGAAACGTTAGAAATAACAAAATTAATCCGATTCCGATTGGTAAGAATGCTAACGTGTCTAATGGTAATATGGAGAAAACAACACTAAGTACTACAAATAGTATCGATAAAATTAATAACGTCTTTCTCATATTTTTCTTAGATTGTAATTGTTTTTTTCTAAATTCTTTTTACTTTTTAAATACCAGTTGCTGAAGTTAAAGCCAATTGACCTGTACCAACAGGAATACTAAATTTCATTAATGCTGGAACTTTTTTAGCATCGGCAGTCAACCAGATTAAGTTTTTATCTTTGCCTTTTAAAGCGTCTGTTTTTGCTCCGATAGATAATTTATAGCACGATTTATCGCCAAGATTTCCTGCTTTTACAGTTTCAGTTCCCATATATTTTAAGGTTACTGGAATTTCTTTTTCGTCAAAAACAATAATGAAAGACTTGGTTTGTCCCGATGTCATTTTAGAAAAATCGATAGTTCTTACTTTGTAAAGAAGCGAGATAACGTCTTGAGTAGAACTTCCAATGTTGAATGTTCTTGTAGTTTCAGGTTTGTTTCTTTTTTTTGCAGTGCTAGTTACAGAATTACCTTTGAAAACGTACTTTTCTTTTTTGGTATATCCACCTTCGTCAATACTTCTTTTATATAAACTAGGTTTTAATGTTGACGGATTTACATAAGATTCATAAATATCACGAATTCTAAAAAACTTATCCCATTTGCTAAACGTTGCTAATTCACAATTTAAATGCAAGTAACTGTTTTTAGAAGTAGTTTCTGTATCGGTAGACATTGTTACCTGAGCCAATTGTGTCATCAATCCACTCATGTTGTAAGATCCAGAATAAACTAGTCGTTCACCTGATGGAATAACCGCCTTAGTATCTGCTTTAAAAGAACAGAAAATCAATAATATCGCCGTTATAAAGGTTATTTTTTTCATAGTTATAAATTAGAGTACAAATATAAAATTTTAAAATTGTTAAAATCAAAAGGAAAACATAAAAATCCTTTAGCATTCCACATATAACTGATATTTTTGTTAAATATTACTAAGAATAAATACTATGGATAAGAAAATATTTTCGGCAGCTGGTTTTTTTGGAATGACGGCAATTGTTTTGGGTGCTTTCGGAGCGCATGCGTTAAAAAAAGTATTGACTGTTGATCAATTAGATACTTTTGAAACTGGAGTTAAATATCAAATGTATCACGCATTATTTTTATTATTTTTAGGATTGAATGCTCATTTAAGTTTGAAGACCAAAAAAAGTATTTTAGTACTTACAATTTTGGGTATAATTATGTTCTCGGGTTCGATTTATTTATTAGCTACCGATAGTTTAAATGCGTTTAATTTTAAAGTCATCGGTTTTGTGACACCAATTGGTGGATTGCTGTTAATACTAGCTTGGGCGTTATTTACTTTTCAATTTTTAAAGAAAAAATCATAAAATTTCAATAAACTACAACGTTGTAATAATTAATTTTTACCTTTGCAGTCAATTTAATAATTGCAACACAATACAATTTTATGGAGAATACTGCCCAATTTACGAAATCGATTTCGTTGGAAGCCTATGGAATCAAAAATGTACAAGAAATTATATACAATCCTTCTTTTGAATTTTTATATAACGAAGAGTTAAGTTCTAATTTGGTAGGCTACGAAAAAGGACAGCTTACAGAACTTGGTGCTGTTAATGTAATGACTGGAGAATTTACAGGTCGTTCGCCTAAAGATAAATATATTGTTAAAGACGCCATCACAGAAAACACTATTTGGTGGAATTCTGAAAAAGCAGTAAACGACAACAAACCCATTTCTCAAACTACTTGGAATGCCTTAAAAGAAACTACAGTTGAACAACTTTCTGGTAAACGATTGTTTGTAGTAGATGCATTTTGTGGTGCTAATGAAAACACCCGTTTAAAAGTGCGTTTCATTATGGAAGTTGCTTGGCAAGCTCATTTTGTAAAAAACATGTTCATCCGTCCGACTGATGCAGAACTTGAGAATTTTGGTGAGCCAGATTTTATTGTGATGAATGGTTCTAAAACAAGTTTCAAAGATTTCGCAGCTCACAATTTGAATTCAGAAGTTTATGTTGCTTTTAATCTTACCGAAAAAATACAATTAATTGGCGGAACTTGGTATGGAGGAGAAATGAAGAAAGGGTTATTCTCGATGATGAATTACTACTTGCCATTACAAGGAATAGCTTCGATGCATTGTTCTGCAAACAAAGGAAAAGATGGTGATGTAGCTGTTTTCTTCGGCTTGTCTGGAACAGGAAAAACAACATTATCAACTGATCCAAAACGTGAGTTGATTGGAGACGATGAACACGGTTGGGATAATGACGGCGTTTTCAATTTTGAAGGCGGTTGTTATGCAAAAACCATTGATTTGAGTGCAGAAAACGAACCTGATATTTTTGGAGCAATAAAAAGAGACGCTTTACTTGAAAATGTTACGGTTGATGCAGATGGAATAATCGACTTTAAAGATGGTTCTGTTACTCAAAATACTCGTGTTTCTTATCCGATTGATCACATTCAGAATATTGTAAAACCAGTTTCAAAAGCAGGACACGCAACCAAGGTAATTTTCTTGACTGCAGATGCTTTTGGTGTGATGCCTCCAGTTTCTAAATTAACTCCAGAGCAAACTAAATATTATTTCTTATCTGGGTTTACAGCTAAATTGGCTGGCACTGAAAGAGGTGTGACACAACCAGAACCAACTTTTTCAGCTTGTTTCGGAAAAGCATTTTTATCACTTCACCCAACTAAATATGGTGAAGAGTTAGTTAAAAAGATGGAAGAGCACAAAGCAACAGCTTATATGGTGAATACAGGTTGGAACGGAACAGGAAAACGTATTTCTATTAAAGATACTCGCGCTATTATTGATGCTATATTAGATGGTTCAATTGAAAATGCAGAAACTAAGATTATTCCAACATTTAATTTTGTGGTTCCAACTTCATTAAATAATGTTAATGCAGCGATTTTAGATCCAAGAGATACTTATGCAGATGTTTCTGAATGGGAAACCAAAGCAACTGATTTAGCAGGAAGATTTATTAAAAATTTCGTTCAATATACAGATAATGCTGAAGGGCAGAATTTAGTCAATGCCGGACCGCAATTATAAAAATAACAAACAAACTTTATCAAACCAAACGAAAAAACTCAGCAGTAATGTTGAGTTTTTTTTAAATTAAAAAACCCCAAATTCATCTGAATTTGGGGTTTTTATATAGTGTTATTGAAATTTATTTTCCTTTATTAGCTTCGGCAACATAACGTTCTAAAGCCATTGTCATTGATGGTGTTTCTGGTGTTGGAGCAAGGATATCAATTCTTAATCCGTGTTCCAAAGCTTCTTTTTGAGTGGTGCTTCCAAAAACTGCAATTCTTGTATCATTTTGTTTAAAATCTGGAAAGTTTTTAAACAATGATTTAATTCCTGTTGGACTAAAAAACGCTAAAACATCATAATAAACATCTGCTAAATCAGATAAATCGCTCATTACTGTTTTATAAAAAACGGCTTGCGTCCAATTGATTTTTAAGTTGTTTAAAGTTACAGGCGCATCAGCATTTAATTGATCAGAAGCTGGTAACAAAAACTTTTCATCTTTATATTTCTTGAAAAGCGTTGACATATCTGCAAAATCTTTTTGACCAACATAAATTTTACGCTTTCTGTAAACAACATACTTCTGTAAATAAAAAGCAATAGCTTCTGATTGGCAAAAATACCTTAAATCTTCTGGTACTTTGTAGCGCATTTCTTCGGCCACTCTAAAAAAGTGATCTACTGCATTTTTACTTGTTAGGATAATAGCCGTGAAATTGTTTAGGTCAATTTTTTGAGCTCTAACGTCCTTCGCACTTACGCCTTCTACGTGAATAAAAGAACGAAAATCAATTTTTACCTTATGCTTTTGTTGTAAATCAAAATAAGGAGAATTCTCTACTTTTGGCTCTGGTTGTGACACCAAAATCGTTCTTACTTTCAAATTTGACATGTTTAAACTCTAATTTTTTGTAATCAAATAATATATGAAATAATAGGGCGCTATTTCAAGTGCGCAAAGATACAAAATAAAATAAAACAACTTACCAAATACAAAGTTTTGATAATTTTTTAATGAAATAAGATAAGTCACTAAATTTATTATTAATAATATAATGATTAATGTGATAAATAAAGAATCTGATGAATAATTACCATAAAATAAAATTATAGAAACCGGTAATAGCAGTAAGCCGATGTAAGTTCTAAAGGTAACTTTCTGTAAATTGAATTGTTCTAGTAGTGATTCAATGCCAAATGTTGCAGCTAAGATCTTCTCAATTAAGAATTTACACAATATAAAAACCGACAATAATGTGAATACTCTAACAAATAAAACCCAATCGGTTTTGAGTTTTATATCATCTTCATAATTGGCTAAGGCTAGTTGTATAAAAAAAGAAAGAGAAATAACATTAACTAAAAATAGAATGACATTAAAACCACTCATTAAGTGACTACTTTCTTTATAAATTTTGGTGTATTTATCAGATACTAATAGTCGAATATAATCGTTGAATCTTGTTTCAAATATCGTTTTTGCTAAAACAATTAAGAACAAAGAAATCACAAAAATGATAGTTGCCCAATCTTTGCTTGCAATAATTCGAGGATGTAATTCTAATGCTATCATAAAGTGCAAAATTACTAAATTTTATTTGTTGATTAGTATTATAATATTATTAAGATTATGAAGTAATAAAATGAGTATTTTTGCACAAACTTTTATTGATTACTATGAATTGCGGTATTGTAATTATTCCAACGTATAACGAAATTGAAAATATTGAAAGTATAGTTAGAGCTGTATTTTCTTTGCATAAACCATTTCATATACTAATAGTTGATGATAATTCTCCCGATAAAACTGCAGATAGAGTAAGAGAATTGCAATTAGAATTTCCTGAAAGACTTTTTCTTGAGGTAAGAACTAAAAAAGCAGGTCTGGGCACAGCTTATGTACACGGATTTAAATGGGCTTTGTCAAGAGAATATGAATTTGTTTTTGAAATGGATGCCGATTTTTCGCATAATCCACACGATTTAGAACGATTGTATGAAGCTTGCCATTTTGGCGGTGCCGATTTAGCCATAGGTTCGCGTTATGTTACTGGTGTTAACGTTGTGAATTGGCCTTTGAGTAGGGTTTTGTTGTCATATTTTGCATCAGTTTATGTGAGAATGATTACGGGTATGAAAATTATGGACGCCACTGCCGGATTCATTTGCTACAGCCGAAAAGTATTAGAAAGTATTAATCTTGATAATATAAAGTTTATTGGATATGCCTTTCAAATTGAAATGAAATACCGCGTTTTTGTAAAGAATTTCAATATTCAAGAAGTGCCAGTTATTTTTACAGATAGAACTAAAGGTCAATCTAAAATGAGTGGATCTATTATTAAAGAAGCTATTTTTGGGGTTTTATCTCTTAGAATTAAAAAATTATTTAATCGATTATAAAAATACAATATGAATACCATTTTAATAAAAAATGCAAAGATTGTAAATGAAGGTAGAATTTTTGAAGGTGACGTTCTTATTGAAGGTGAGATAATTAAAGAAATTGCCGAGAGCATAAGCCACAAAAGTTCAAACTGTAAAGTTATTGATGCCGAAGGAAATTATTTAATTCCGGGCGCGATTGATGATCAAGTGCATTTTCGTGAACCAGGTTTAACGCACAAAGGCAACATTGAATCGGAAAGTAGAGCTGCAGTTGCTGGCGGAATAACATCGTTTATCGAACAACCAAACACTGTTCCAAATGCGGTTACTCAAGAATTATTAGAAGATAAATACCAAATAGCTGCACAAAGTTCTTATGCCAATTATTCTTTTATGATGGGCGGAACCAATGATAATCTGGAAGAAGTTTTAAAAACCAATCCGAAGAATGTTGCTGGAATCAAATTGTTTTTAGGTTCATCAACCGGAAATATGTTGGTGGATAACACAGAAACACTCGAAAAAATATTTTCAAATACTAAAATGCTAATTGCTGTTCATTGTGAAGATGAAGGAACGATTAAAGCTAATTTAGAAAAATATACAGCTGAATTTGGTGAAGATATTCCGCCAACGGTTCATCATTTAATTCGCAGTGAGGAAGCTTGTTATTTATCCTCTTCAAAGGCAATCGAATTGGCGAAAAAAACCGGAGCAAGATTGCACGTATTTCATCTGTCAACGGCTAAAGAAATGGAGTTGTTTACCAATAAAATTCCGCTTGAAGAAAAACAAATTACTGCTGAAGTTTGTATCCATCATCTTTGGTTTTCAGAAGAAGATTATGCAACCAAAGGAAATTTCATAAAATGGAATCCTGCAGTAAAAACAGCATCAGATAGAGAAGCTTTGTGGAAAGCGTTATTGGATGATAGGATTGATGTAATTGCAACCGATCACGCACCGCACACATTAGAAGAGAAATCTCAAAAATATGCCAACGCGCCTTCTGGTGGTCCATTAGTGCAACATGCAGTGGTAGCTTTATTTGAAGCGTTTCATCAAGGTAAGATTTCTGTTGAAAAAATCGTTGAAAAGATGGCTCATAACCCAGCTAAAATTTTTAAAATCGAAAATAGAGGATTCATAAAAGAAGGTTATTATGCCGATTTAGCAATAGTAAATCCAGCAAAACCTTGGAGTGTAAACAAAGATAATATTTTATATAAATGCGGTTGGTCACCTTTTGAAGGAACTAATTTTAAATCAAGAATTACACATACATTTGTAAACGGACAGTTGGTGTATGAAAACTCTAAAGTGAAAGAAATTAAAGCAGGTAAACGTTTACTTTTTGATAGATAAAAAATGAAAAAATCACTATTTTTTTTGTTGGTACTTTCGTTTACAGCCTTGAGTTGTAAAGATGATTTTGTTGAAAAACCAAAAAATCTTATCGATAAAGATAAGATGAAAGAGATCATTTATGATTTAGCCGTTCTTGAAGCTGCCAAAAATCAAGCAACAATGAACCAAGTTTATCCTAAGCCAAGTGAATTGTTAAGAGAAAAGTATAAAGTTGATAGTTTGACTTTTGCTAAAAGCTCTCAATATTACGCCGCTGATGCTAAAGATTACAAAAAAATGTATGAAGAAGTAAAAGAGCGTTTGAATAAAGATAAAGAAAAAATGAATCGTATTTCACCTGCTATTCAAAATCCAGAGCAAGGAATTGTAAAATAATTATTTCTTATAGTGAACTAAAATACGATCCAGATAAGCTGGAATTTCTTCAAAATTATAACCTAAATAATTCTTTATTTTTTCATTAGATATAGTGTCACTATTTAAAAGTGATTGCGCCGAATGTTTAGATATTCTTCTTTTTGTTCTAAAAATAGTCGAAAATAACCAGTCTAAACGCCACGCTAGATGAAGCATCCAAGGTTTGGCTTCGGTTTTAGGTTTTTTGGCACTTATTTTATCTGCTATCAAATAAATTATTTCTTTATAGGTATAATTTTTTGACAATAGTGCAAATCGTTCTCCATTGCAGTCGCTTAACATCAGTAGATGCATAATTTTCACTACATCGCTAACAGCAACATATCCAGACGTTCCATAGGTATAAAACGGCATTCCTTTTTCGATAGAAGTAAAGAAAGCACCACTTCCTTGCTGCCAAAAACCTGGTCCAAAAATCACACCCGGATTGACAATAACTACGTTCAATCCTTCTTGCTGTCCGCGCCAAACTTCCATTTCTGCGCCGTATTTTGAAATGGCATAATCGCTGTGTAGAACTTCAGGATTCCATTCGGTTGTTTCGTTAACTTCTTTTTCATGAGGTGCTAAATCTCCGAGTGCAGCAATAGAACTAACGTGACAAAGTTTTTTAATATTTTTATCAATACAAAAATTTACAATGTTAGCTGTACCTTCAATATTGACTTTTCTAAGTTGGTCTTCGTCATTTGGATTAAAAGAAATACAAGCCGCACAATGATAGACATAAGTAACATTTTCGAAAGCTAGTTCTAAGGTTGGAACTTCTAAAATATCACCTTGAATCCAATGGATTTTTGAGAATAATTCACCTTTTTTATATAATTCAAAAAGTGCTTTGGTTTTTTCTATGTTCCTTTGCTTTCGATAAAGCGCACGAACATATTCTTCGCCATTTTCTATCAAATGAAGAAGTAAATGAGCTCCTACTAATCCGGTTGCGCCTGTAACTAATATCATTCTGTAAAGATAAGATTTAAGAAACAAGTTTAAAAGTTTAAAGGTTTAAAAGTTTGAACAGAGAACTTCAAGTACTTATTTATTTAGTAAAATAATTCAAATTCTGAAATCTGAAATCTGAAATCTAAAATCTTAGAGTTATATTTGCGCAAATTATTAAATAAAATGAAGAATTTAGTAGAAGAATTGCAATGGAGAGGATTGGTTCACGATATTATGCCCGGAACCGAAGAGCAACTTTTAAAAGAAATGACATCGACTTATATAGGATTTGATCCAACAAGTGATTCGTTGCATATTGGAAGTTTAGTGCCTATTATTTTGTTGGTTCATTTAGAAAAATTTGGTCATAAACCTATCGCTCTTGTTGGTGGTGCTACCGGAATGATTGGTGATCCATCCGGAAAATCTGATGAAAGAAATCTTTTAGACGAAGTTACTTTAGATAAAAATGTGGCCGGAATTAAAGCGGTTTTATCTCGATTTTTAGATTTTAATTCAACTGCAGCAAATGCTCCCATTTTAGTTAACAATTATGATTGGATGAAAGACTTTTCGTTTATCAATTTTGCGCGTGATGTCGGAAAACGTATCACAGTGAATTATATGATGGCAAAAGATTCGGTTAAGAAACGATTGAGCGGAGAAACTGGCGAAGGAATGAGTTTTACTGAGTTTACTTACCAATTAATTCAAGGTTATGATTTTCATCATTTATATAAAACACACCATTGTTTGTTGCAAATGGGTGGTTCAGACCAATGGGGAAATATCACAACAGGAACAGAGTTAGTAAGAAGAATGAATGGTGAAGGTGCTAAAGCTTATGCTATGACTTGTCCGTTAATTACCAAAGCTGATGGTTCTAAATTTGGTAAATCAGAAGGTGGAAATGTTTGGTTGACAGCCGATAAAACTTCGGTTTATAAATTTTACCAATTTTGGTTGAATACAACCGACGTTGACGCTGAAAAATACATTAAAATCTTCACTTTTTTAGATAAAAATACTATTGATGCTTTGATTGCTGAACATCAAGAAGCGCCACATTTGCGTGTTTTACAAAAACGATTAGCTGAAGAAATAACGATTTTTGTGCATGGAAAAGAAGAGTTAGAAAGAGCAATTTTTGCATCAAATGCTTTTTTTAGTCCAACTATGGATGATTTAGCGCAATTGGATGATGCAACTTTTGTTGAAGTATTTGATGGCGTTCCAAATGCCGAAATTGCAAAAGAAGACATCGTTGCCGGATTGGATATGATTGCTGCGCTTGCTGCGAAAACAGGTTTCTTAGCTTCAAATAGCGATGCTCGACGTGAATTGAAACAGAATGCAGTTTCTTTAAACAAAGAAAAAGTCGCTGAGGATTACGTGATTACCGAAAAAGATTTGGTGAAAGATAAATTTTTAGTCCTTCAAAAAGGAAAGAAAAATTATTATTTGATCAAAGTAATATAAATTAGGAAGGAGCTTTTTAGCTCCTTTTTTTATTCGCTAAAGTTAAGTTCCATTTTATTGGAAATGATCCAACCACTAATAAAATTGGGGTTTTTCATTATCTTTTCATAATCTTCTGGAAGCAGTTTTTCTTTAAATTGTTCTTTCATTAGGTGTAAAGTAAGCTCCAAATAATGAGGTGTGTTTTCGTCAAGATAAAACTCGGCATTTCCAAATTTAAAATAACGTGTTTTATCCCAATGAATCACTTTTGTAAACGTAATTTTTTCTTTAGCTTTTATAGTAAAAATATCGGCCATTAAGCTTTTACTTTGTTGTTTCAAATAATAATTCACATCGTTTTTGGCTTCTTCTATATCCGTTTTTTCATCAATATTCAATTCTTTGAATCTTGCTTGAATAATTGCTTTTCGTTCTTCATCCGTTTTTGCAGCTTTAAGTTGCTCTTCAAAAGAATTAGCTTTTCGGCCATCAAAAATGTTGTCAATATCAACAAGCTCGTCTTTTTGAAACACTTTGTAAACTAAAGCTCTAGACATAGATGCTCTAGCATTTGGAACTAATCCTTTTGGGTTAAAGAAAAAAGAAACCTCTTTATCGCCAAGATTTTCAATATGATAAGTGATGATAAATTTTCTTTCATCAGGAATAGAATCAATTGAAGTTATGGCGTCTATTTTTAAATCAATTTGGCTTGATGCTGAAAGTGATAGAAAGAATAGAAGGTAAAGAAGACAACGCATAAAATTAGTTTCAGTTTATGAAATAACGTTTATAAATGCAATAAATTACAAAACCATCAAATTACAACCTCGAATATCTGAATTATCAAAGCGACCTAATACTTCAAAGGAATTGTTGGGATATTTTTTTCCTAAATCTTGTGTCGCAATGAAGGAACACGAATTGATGTTGGCTAAATCTATAACGTTTATTCCGCCAGTTTTTCCGGCTTCGATATATGATAATGCATCTTCGGTATCGCGAATTAAAATATTCATCCAGTTGGGACATTCAAAAATTCCGTTACCTAAAGAATAGGCTTGCGATAACAATTCGGTCATTCCATATTCTGAATGTATACTTGCAACGCCAAAACCTTCGCAAAGCATTTCGTGCAATTCTTCGCGGATGATTTCTTTACGTTTGCCTTTCATACCGCCAGTTTCCATAATAATGGTATTTTTTAATTGAAACTTTCGTTGTTCAATTAAATCCAATAAAGCATAAGTTACACCAATTAGCAGTACATTTTGTCCTGATGCATCAAGTTCAGTTAATTTCGAAATGAGTTCGTCATAGTTGTGTAAATAAAAACCACTATTTTCATTGTTGGAAAGTGCAATCAAATCTTTTACCATATAAATGAGAGAAGAGCCAGAACGTTCAAGATAGGATGGAAGTAAGGCTAAAACGGCATAATCTTCTATATTTCCATAAAATTCTGAAAAAGCATTGCGGTAGCTTTCTTCATATAAAGTTACATCGGTTATTAGATGTTTACTTGTAATCATTCCAGTCGTGCCGCTACTTGTAAAAGTCTCTTGGATGGCATCATTTGAAGATAAAACATCGTGACTTTTAAAAAACTGAATCGGTAAAAACGGAATTTGTTGCAACGATTTTACAGTTCCTTTTTCTACTTTTAATAACTCACAGAATTCGCGATATACTTTGTTATTATCGTATTGAAAACGAAAAACTTTTAGAGCTATTTTTTCAAATTGCTTTTGGTTGGAAATTGTGAATATATCGTTAGATGCAATCAAGGTTTAGAGTCTTTTTATTATATCTGAAATAAGTTCAAATGCATTGCAAAAGTAATGAAAATAAAAAAGCTCCAACATAAATTGGAGCTTTCTAATATAATTTTAAAACTAATTACTCAATAACTAATTTTTTAGAAGCTGTATTTCCTTCTTCAGAAATTTGAACCATATATACACCAGCAGTTAGGTTGTTTACATTGATAGCAGATTCAGAAGTTGTAACGTTTAATACTTGTTTGCCTAATACGTCAAAAACAGTAACTGTTCTTTCAGCATTAGCATCAGTATTGATGTAGAAAACACCATTTTTCACTGGATTAGGGAAAACTGATAAACCAGCGATAGCGTTTTGGTTATTGGCTAAACTACAAGTATTTGTTGTTGTTGCAGAGTTTCTAGCCGCTGGTGTTCCAACAGTAAAATCAGCAGCATTATCATTTGTATCAGTACAACCATTGTTGTTTCTTAAACCAGCAGTTGAATTTGATAAAGGTGCTGTAGCAGCGGTTCCTTCAAAGTTTGTAGCAGAACCATATCCAACTTTGTCAATGATTTGAGCTCCAGAAGGTGTTGCAGTAGTTTCAGCAACTATAGTATTAACTAATATTAATTTTCCATTTGTACCTGCCATTGAAATACCAGGAATTGCTGCAGGTGTTGCTCCACCTGAAAACGAACATGCACAAGTTGTTGCGTCTAAATCTGGAGTAGGTAATGCTGCAGCTGCAGTTGCTCCAGCGGCTTGTTGAATAAGATAGTATTTACCAGGTTCTATGGTAACATTTGGAAGTTGAGTCACCGCCCATGATGAACCAGTAGCTGAAGCATATTGAACTGACCAACCAGATAAGTTTTGGGCTACAGTTCCTCTGTTGAATAATTCAACAAAATCGTTTGTATAAATCGCACCACCATTTCCACCACCGCCATAGAATTGGCTAATTACAACTTGAGCGTTAGATAGTGAACTAACTAAAGCAATAGCAAACAAAAAGTAAATTTTTTTCATAATTTTAATATAAGATTTTAGGATACAAAGATAAAGACTATTTTTTTAAATAAAAATAATCAAAGTAAAAAAAAGGTTAACAATAGCGTTATTTAACTATCTGACAATTAATTTTCTAGTAGCGCTTGCGTCACCTTCTTCTATCTTAATAAGGTAGATTCCTGGTGTCAATGAAGAAATGTTCAATTCTCTTGATGAGAGAGTTGTTTGTAGTACTTTTTTTCCAAGTACATCAAAGATAGTGATTTGTTTGTCCTCGTTAGATCTTGAAGAGATATAAATCTTACCGTTAGTTGCAGGGTTTGGATAAAAACTTAATCCATCAATAGTATTCTCCTGCACTCTTGATGCAGATTTTCCATCTTGCGCCATCACACTTGCAGTGCTTAACGATAGGAATAAAAGAATAATATAAAAGTAGTTTTTGTTCATAATTCAACTTGGTTATAGCAAATATATAAATTAGTTTTCAAATACAATGCCAAAATTCAAAAATTTAACACAGTGACACACAATAATTATTTTTTACGGTTTTAAGTAGGTTACTTGAGCAATACTTTTTTAGATAAATTTTCTAATGTTACCAAATTGTTAAGTAAAAGTTTGGTAATTGTAAAAATAGTTATATATTTGTTATCTAATTATTAATTCAAAAACCCAAATACTATGAAAATATTAGTTGTAATCTTAGTTTTAATGTTGTCAGGTGTTGCATTTGGTCAGGAAATTCAACCTGTTTTAGAAGCTGAAGGAAGTTTAGTGAAAGCTACTTATCACTATAATAACGGTGCTGTACAACAAGTAGGATATTTCAAAGACGGAAAGTTAGACGGAAAATGGACTTCGTATGACGTAAACGGAAACGTAAGCGCTATTGCTGAATATACAAACGGTGAAAAATCAGGAAAATGGATGTTTTATTCCAATGGAAGTACGGTAAGTGAAGTAAGTTATGTTGACAATCGTATTGTTGATGTAAAAAAGTTCGCACAAAATAGTATTGCAGATAAAGATTAAGTTTATTTGCTTAAAACAAAAAAGCTCATCAGTAACGATGAGCTTTTTTTATTTGGTAAAATTTCGAATAGTAAATTAAGTTGACAATTTCATTCTTAAGTTTTATTTCAGCGAGTAGTATAGTTTTATTTATTGAAAATTTTGGAGTTCCAAAAGAATGTAAAAAATCTTACAAAAACAAAAAATCCCTCGAATTGAGGGATTTTGATTTTTATAGAGGTACTTATTAGTTAAAAGTATAACCTGTCCAAGTTAAAACTGAAGTGTTAGCTCCACCAGTTGAACCAGCAGTTGCATTAACTGTAGCTGCATTTGAACCAAGATTGTTATCTGCTAAATTTAAGTTAGTTCCTGAACCTACCAAAGTAACTGTAGTACCAGCAGCAGCTGAACCTAAAGTATCTGAACAGTCAACTAAATCTCCAGGAGCAGGAGTTGTGTTACCTTGTTTTACTAAACAATTAGTAATTGTAGCTTTACTTCCTCTTCTGATTTTGATGATATCGTTTAATGAAACGATTGAGTTATTTACAATTGTAACATTAGTAACTGTAACATCTGATTGTCCAGCTTGAGTTGGAGATAAACCGTCTAAGTTTCCATCTGCTTCAATTCCTCTTGGGTCAGAAGTAATGTCGTTGAATCCTAATTCTCTTATTGCATAAGCATTGTTGATTGTTCCAGTATATCCTTGAGTCCAATCTAACATATCATCTTTTGCATTAACAACAAGTACATTTGTTACATTAACTGATCCACCAAAAAATTCGATTGCATCATCATCACCGTTTAAAGAGGCAATGTTGTTTACAGTTGTTCCGTTACCAACACCGTAGAAAGTAATTCCGTTAAATTCTTTTTCTCCGTTAATTCTAGCTCCAGAATATTCAACAATAACATAAGATAATGTTCCAGAGTTGTCATTGTTTACAGTTCCACCATAAGTAAAATCAACAACTTCTGTAGTTGCAGTTCCACCACCACTTAATGGAGCTCTACCCATAATCAATAATCCACCCCAATCTCCAGATCTTTTATTAGAAGCATTAGAAGTAAAACGAATTGGAGCTGTAGCGCTTCCTGCTGCATTAATTTTAGCACCTTGTTCAACAGCAACATAAATTGCAGTTCCACCAGCTGTAGCTTTAAAAGTTGTTCCTGGTAAAATTGTTAATGTGTACGGGCTTTTTACTACCAAAGCACCATTTAAAATGTACTCACCTACTGGTAAAGTAATGTCAGCACCGATGTTTCCTTTTAAATCAGTTGCGCTGTAATCAGCATCTGTTAATGAAGTAATAACTCCGTCAAGTGCAGGTGCAGTTGTGTTGTTGTCATCATCACTACTACAACTTACAAATGTTGCGGCAAAAACCGAAAGCAAAAGAAATCTTTTAATTGTTGTGTTCATTTTTAAAAAGTTTTAATTGTTGTTATTAAAGTTGTTGTTTATAAATTCCAATAAATTCCAAAACTTGCAAATACTCCTTTTTTATAACTGCTTACGATAGTTTCTGTAGTCGTATTATTTTGAGAAGTTTCTTGCGTTAATTTAAAGTTTGGATTCAATATGTTTTTCACTGATAAGTTAATACCAAGTTTGTTTTTTATAAAGTCGAATTTGTTAACCAAATCTAATGTTGGTACTGATTTCTCAACAATGTTTTGGTTTGTAGCTGTTCCGATTGAATAAATTTTATCATAGAAATAGTTAAATACTAATGAAGTAGTTAAACTATTTTTAGAATTTGTGAAGTTGTAACTGATATCAGAATTGATTAACAATGGAGAAGCTCCTTCTAATTTATCTTCAGTGTTAGTTGGTTGTACAGTAAGTTTATCATTTTTATTGTCAATGATTTTCTGATTGGTGTACAAGTACGATAAGTTTAAACCAAAAGCTAAGTTTTTAGTAGTAGCATCCGTTTTAACATCGATAATTGATTTTCTAGCTTCAAGTTCAAAACCTGTTGCAAAGGCATCTCCAAAGTTTACATAAGATAATTCATTTGCTGCAGAAGCAACACGAATTCTGTTAATTGGATCTTGTATTTTCTTGTAAAAAGTTCCTAACGAAATGATTTCTTTGTTAGAAAGGTAAAAATCATATTTAAGGTCGAAATTTAAGTTAGTTGCAGGAACTAAATCTGGATTACCAAAACTTGAGAAGTTCACATCTTCATACAAGAAAAGTGCAGTTTCTTTAAATTGTGGAAAAGTATAAGTTTGACTTGCTGCTAATCTCACAATATTTTTTTTGTTAAACGAATATTTAGCTGTTAAACTAGGTAAGAAATAATCTTTTTTAATTAAAGACGGATCTACAGTCAAACTGTTTACACTGCTTGAAAGGTTTGTATCCCAGTCTACCTTCTGGTCAACATTTTCATATCTAAATCCAGCTTGTACCGTTAATTTATCTGAAAAAGGATAAACTATTTGTGTATATGCTGCAACAACTTTCTTTTTACCAATGTAGTAGAATGGGTCAAAAGCGTTGGCGCCTGTTCCTCTACCAGTTACAATTTCAAAATTCCCGCTAGCTAAACCTGCTTGATTGAAAACAGCATCTGGATTGTTAATTTCTATTGCAGTAGTGTTATCTGCAAAATCGAAGTTAAATTGAGTATAATTAAATGTTCTTTCAGTATTTCTATAATTTGCACCAAATGATAATTTTTTCATTAAATCAGATTCAGGATTAAAAGTGTAAGTGAAATCTAATTTTGCAGCTAAATCATCTTCGTCTAATGTTGAGAAAAAACGATTATTCAAAGCAACACTATTTGAACCTACTACATAATTTTTAGTTCCATCTGTACCGTCATAGTCATAATCATAAGAGTTTGTTCTTCTATCTGGCTCTGATCCTCGTACAGTGTTGTATGAAAATCCAGCTGAAGTTTCTAACTTAGGTGAGAACTTATATTCTAACAATAATTGGTTTGAGAAAAGATTATTATTGTTTATCTGTTGTCTTCTAATAAATGAGTTGGTAGCAAAATCATTGTCATTGATACTTGTTGTAAAACCGCTATAATCTCCAACACTTTGATTGCTGTCGTGAATATATAAACCATTATAAGTTAAGCTTTTTCCAGTTCCAAACTTGTATTTAATACTTCCTAACGCGGCTTGTGAAGCAACATAATCGTACTTTTTAAAGTTCAAATCTTGTTTTGAACCACCTTGAGAATTCACTTGTCTTGCGATACCTTCCTTGTAAACATAATCACTATTTGAAAGTATTACACCAAAAAAGTTTAATGTTTTATCGCTACCAATTTGAAATTTTTTACCTCCAACAATAGAAAAATTAGTATTGATTACATTGTTTTTTTCTGATGGCTTAAAACTATTATCAAATGCATAGGTATTTAAGTTAGAAAGAGGTACCGCAGTTCCGTTTTTAAGTAAACCAAAATAGTTATTACCATCGGCAACTAAAAAGTCAGAACTGATTGTATTAGTGTTATACCCAGTTCCGATTGCTAAGTTTAGTACTTGTTTTTGATCTAAATCTTTTGAAGCAATATCAATGTTCGCTCCAGCAACATCACCATAAAGATTAGTGTTAAAAGTTTTATTAACGTTTATATTTTTAATGATATTAGTAGAGAAAAACTTTAAAGAAATGTTTTTGTACTCCGGATCTTCTGATGGTAATGGAAGACCATTTAATGAAGTTGAATTATAACGATCGCCTAATCCTCTTACAAATACATTTTTCACTCCTTCTTGTTCGGCAACACCTGCTGTCTTTGCTACAGCACCAGCTGCGTCACCAACACCTTTTCTTGATAATTCTTGGGCGCCAATAGCTTGTTTCATATCAACAGCATTTTTTTGTTCTGATAATAATGCTGTTTCTTTTTCTCTATTTGTAGCTGCTTTTTTTATTACTACATCATCAAGTTTATATCCTCCTGCACCTAATGCTCTATTAACTTTAACATCTTGACCTGCTGTAACAGTTACTGCAACTTCTGTCGATTCATATCCAACAAAACTAAATTGAATTGTATAATTTCCTGGAGCAACTGAAATAGTATATTTTCCGTTCTCATCAGTAGATACCGAGTTTTGGGTACCTTTTATAATAACATTTGCAAAGGGTAAAGGTGAATTGTTTGAATCTTTATCTGTTATAACTCCAGAAATAGTACCTTTGGTTTGTCCAAAAGAAAGTGTACTAAGTAATAGAGTCAAAAATAATAATTTAAATTTCATTGTTGTGTTTAGTTATAAATTTGATGCAAAGAAACCTCTACAATGTAAAGTTCAAGTTACTTGCAATTTATCTTTAGGTTTTGTAATTATTATCTAAATGTTAACAGATTAAATTACAGTTAACTCAATTTTAATAAGATTTAATTACTGATATTATGTTATATTTACATCGCAAAACAGTTAAAATTTTTGCTTTATGAAGAAAAAAGACATAAAGATATTATTGGTTGATGATGAGCAAGATATCCTAGAAATTGTAGGATATAACCTTACACAAGAAGGGTACAAAATTGTTACTGCTTCTAACGGAAGAGAGGCAATTGCTGTCGCAAAAAAAGAGCGTCCACAACTTATTATAATGGATGTAATGATGCCCGAAATGGACGGAATGGAAGCTTGTGAAAACATAAGAAAAATTCCAGAGTTAAGTAATACCATTATCACGTTTCTGACGGCAAGAAGTGAAGATTATTCGCAAGTTGCAGGTTTTGATGCTGGCGCAGATGATTATATAGCTAAACCAATCAAACCAAAATTACTTGTTAGTAAAGTAAAAGCGTTATTAAGAAGATTAAAAGATGAAACTGTTTTAAGCGAAAACTTAAATGTTGGAGGCATCGAAATCAATCGTGAAGAATATAAAATTATGATGGAAGGACGCGAGATTGTGCTTCCAAGAAAAGAATTTGAATTGTTTTATTTGCTTGCTTCTAAACCTGGTAAAGTATTCAAAAGAGAAGAAATTTTGGATAAAGTTTGGGGCAATGAAGTAATTGTTGGTGGCAGAACCATTGATGTTCACATTAGAAAACTTCGTGAGAAAATTGGCGAAGAATTATTCAAGACAATAAAAGGTGTTGGTTACAAGTTTGAAGTTTAAAAAATCTTCTAAATAATATCAAATATAAGATATCGAAAATACCAAGCTAATGGGATTGACTTTCAAAAAAACATATACTTTCGCAGTTATTTCAACTTCTTACATTACCCTTTTTTCAACGGGTTTAATTGTTGTTTTGCAGTTTTTGTTTACCGAATTTTCTTGGCTATTTTGTTTGTCATTTGCAGTATCAATTGCGCTTTTTTCCTTTTTTGTGCTACAATATCGCGTAGAACATTTTATTTACAGAAGGGTTAAAAAAATATATGATGATGTATCCTTATTAGATTCAACCACATTAAGAAGTCAATCCATTACTACCGATATGGCGACTTTGACTAAAGAAGTCAAAAAATTTGCCACCGATAAAAAATTAGAAATTGAAAACCTAAAAGTGCGTGAAGAATACCGACGCGAATTTATGGGTAATGTTTCACACGAGCTTAAAACACCTCTTTTTACCGTTCAAGGTTATATTTCAACCTTGCTTGATAGCGGAATGAAAGATAAAGATTTAAGAAAAAAATATCTTGAAAGAGCTGAAAAAGGTGTCGAACGTTTAATCTACATTGTGGAAGATTTAGATATGATTTCTAAATTAGAAATGGGTGATTTGAATTTAGATTTTACCGAATTCAATATTGTGGAGTTAATTCAAAATGTGTTTGATTTACTAGAAATGCAAGCCGACAAGAAAAACATTATCTTAATGTTTGATAGAAAATACAACAAACCAATTAAGGTTTTTGCTGATCAAGAAAAAATTCAACAAGTGTTAACGAATCTGATAGTAAATTCTATAAAGTACGGAAAGGAAAACGGCTCTACCGAAGTTTCAATAGAAGATTTGGTTAATAACAAAATTATAGTTAGAGTTCGCGATGATGGCGAAGGAATTGAGAAAAACAATATTCCGAGACTTTTCGAACGTTTTTTTAGAGTAGATAAAAGTGGTGCCCGCAGTGAAGGCGGATCGGGTTTAGGACTTTCAATTGTAAAACATATTATTGAAGGTCACGACGAAAAAATATATGTAGAAAGTGAGTTTAAGAAAGGTTCAGAGTTTTCATTTACGCTCGAAAAGAAGGAATAATTGTTTCCAATTAACTGTATTCGATTCCATTTTTGGTAATCCGGAATATAGCGTAACGGCTAATAAATCATCTAATTTAAATCGGTCTTGTCTTGAATAAGGAACCAAACCTTCTTTCTTGTATTTTTTTGCTAAATATTCTTGTTCAAATTGTCCTGGTGTTGGAATAAAAAAAGCTTTTTTCTCTAATTTACACAAATCCATAACGGTTGTATATCCTGATCGACAAAGTACTATTTCACTTTCGTTAAACGTTTTTTCAAGCGCTTCCGATTGCATAAAGTTGTAATAAGAAACATTTTCGATTTGTTCTAACTTTTGTTCTTTTTCAACTTTTCCTTTAACAAAAACTATTTTTTTATCGGTGTTTTTTATTTCTTTAATCAACTTTTCTTCTAGAATAGTTCGTTGCGGTTCAGGACCAGAAAGTAAAATCATTAGATCATATTTTTTTTCTACTACTTTCTTTTCTAACCTACTTAAGACTCCAATATACTTGATGTTTAAGTTAGCGTTTTTTAAATGCCCTAATTTTCCGGTCAAATTCGGAATGTCGTTAACATCTGGAACCCAACATTCGTTAAATTTTTTTATAAAAAACTGATGTAACTTGCTCGAAATCCAAGTCGTTTTTCCTGATAAAACCGTCAATTGATGTGTCATAAAAACGGATGATACTTTTTTAGAATGAACGCCCAATCGATTGTCTGAAATAATTCCAATTAATTGATGTTCTTTTATCCATTTTTTGACCAATTGCTTTTCTGTTAAAATGGCACTAATAGTTTTTGGACTGTTTTTTATCAATTTCCATTTAAAATTCTCTCCTTTTTTAGCATATTCAATATTGTAAGAAGGCAATTCTAAAGCGGTTAAATGCGGAAATTCTTTCTTCAATAAAGCTAAAGCTACACCATCAGAAGCTAGAATCGGAGTAAACCCATTTTTTTCTAATTCACGAATAATCGGAATGCATCGAGTAGCGTGACCTAATCCCCAATTTAAAGGTGCAACGAGAATATTTTTGTTCATTTTTAGTTTTTTAATAACGTGATAAATTGTTCAGCAAGTTGGTTTTCATATTCAAATTGTTCTTCTTCAGTAATAAGATCACTTGGTGCGTGCTTATACAATTTCCACTTTTTATTGTTGTATTCTAGAGCAGTTAAATTTTCTATCCAATCACCTGAATTAAGGTATATTGTGTTGCCTTTTTCGTTTGAAATATACTCTATTTTTGGCTCATGAATGTGTCCGCAAATTACATAATCATACTTATTTTCAATTGCTAAATCAGTACAAACTGTTTCAAAGTTAGTGATAAATTTTACAGCCGATTTCACATTATTTTTAATTTTCTTTGAAAGCGAATAAGGTTCTTTATTCATTCGAGCTAAAATCCAATTCAGAAAACGATTGATAAGAATAAGAATGTCATAACCCCAACCGCCAAGTTTAGCCAGCCATTTTGCGTGGTTTATCGAAGCATCAAAAACATCTCCGTGAAAAATCCAAGCTTTTTTTCCATCTAAATTTAGTACTAATTTATTAAGCAGACTTAAATTTCCTAAATGCAAATCGGTAAATTTTCTTAAAAATTCGTCGTGATTTCCAGTAAGATAATAAACCTTGGTACCTTTCGAACTTAACGAAATGATTTTTTTGATTACTTTTAAGTGACTTGCCGGAAAATAAGACTTTCTAAATTGCCAAATATCAATAATGTCTCCGTTAAGGATAAGTATTTTTGGTTTGATTTCAGATAAATATTGCAATAGTTCTTTAGCGTGACATCCATAAGTTCCCAAATGAACATCAGAAATTACCACAACTTCAACTTTTCTTTTTTTCATATGTTCAAAGGATATTTTTTAGAGGTAACATATGCAATCGCATTGATTTATAAGTATTTGTTTTACAAAGTATTTGTAGTTGCGATTTCAAAATTTATAGTTTCTACAAAAATAGGCCAACAGCTGTATTGTTAAGGTTACATAAACATTATCAAAACTTTATTTGTGTTGGATATTATTTGCTTAATTTTGCCAAAATATTTTAGAGAAACGTGGGAAGTAAAAATAAGTTAAAAAGATTCAAGGAAAACGAAACATTCAACAACGTTTTTCAACCAACAAGAGAAGAAGTCGTAGGAAATGAGTTTCCGTTATTAGGAAAATGGAATAGTGATTTCTTTAAAAATGATAACCCAATAATCATTGAATTAGGTTGCGGAAAAGGCGAATATTCTGTTGGTTTGGCCGAACGCTATCCCGAAAAAAACTTTGTAGGTATTGACATAAAAGGAGCAAGATTTTGGCGTGGTGCTAAAACAGCTGTTGATGATGGAATGCATAATGTGGCTTTTGTTAGAACTCAAATTGAATTAATCAATCATATTTTTGCCGACGGTGAAGTGTCTGAAATTTGGATAACATTTCCTGATCCACAAATAAAATATAAGCGTACCAAACACCGAATGACCAATTCAGAGTTTTTGAAATTATACAAAAGAATCTTGAAACCTGATGGTGTTGTTAATCTTAAAACCGATTCTGAGTTTATGCACGGTTATACTTTAGGTCTTTTACATGGTGAAGGTCACGAAGTTTTATACGCTAATCATAATGTATATAAAAATGAAGGTGCGACAAGCGAAGTGACTGAAATTCAAACATTTTACGAAAAACAATATTTGGAAATTAACAAAGCAATTACGTATATTCGTTTTAAAATTAAAAAGTAGTGTTGTCTGTTGTCAGTTATCTGTTTTGAAAACACTGAAAACTGAAAACTGAGAACTGTAAAATGATAACATGAACATCATCCTTCCACTCTTATCGGGATTTATCGCTGCTGTTATAGGGATCCTTCCACCAGGATTAATAAATATGACTGCTGCCAAAGTTGATTTTACCGACGGAAGAAAACGCGCAATGGTTTTTGTTCTCGGAGCATTGATTATTATCTTTTTTCAAACTTATATTTCGGTAATTTTTGCTCAATATATAAATAGCCATCAAGAGATTGTGGTTTTATTGCGTGAAATTGGTTTGGTTATCTTTTCAATATTATCTATTTACTTTTTATTTTTTGCAAAAAAACCTAAACTAAAAGCGGCAGATTCATTGCATTTAAAAAGCAAAAGAAGTCGTTTTTTTATGGGAATGTTAATTTCTGCAATTAACTTTTTTCCTATTCCATATTATGTTTTTGTTAGTGTGACTTTAGCTTCTTATAATATTTTTACTTTCAATTCGTTATCGATTTATAGTTTGGTTTTTGGTGTTGTTTTAGGATCATTTTTGGTATTCTATTTATATGTTTTGTTTTTTACTAAAATGAAATCTAAAACCGATTATTTTATGCAAAACATGAATAAAATCATCGGAATCATTACCGGAATTGTAGCATTATTTACCTTATACAATGTTATAAAGTATCATCTGTAATGGAAGACAATTTCTTTGAACGCGTTTATGAAATCGTTAAACAAATTCCCGAAGGAAAAGTAACTTCTTATGGCGCTATTGCCAAAGCATTGGGAACAGCACGTTCTGCAAGGATGGTAGGTTGGGCAATGAATGCTAGTCATAATCGTGAAGATGTTCCAGCACATCGTGTTGTTAATAGAAACGGATTGCTCTCTGGCAAACATCATTTCGGTGGAACCAATTTAATGCAACAACTTTTAGAAAACGAAGGAATTGAAGTGATTGACAATCAAATTGTAGATTTTGAAAAATATTTTTGGATGCCGGAAATGGACGTTTAATTATTTCCTAATTTTTGAAAAATTTACAACTAATTACAAAAAACAATAGAATCCAACTATCTCATTATAACAAAACTTTAAAGCTTGTTATTATCATACTTTTAAACTTCTTACTATCTTTGCAATTCATATTTAGTTTAAATAAAAAGTCAAACAGCTTTTAAACTTTTAAACTCATAAACTTTTAAACAAGAAGATGAAGTTAGATAGAAAAGAAATCCTAAAAGCATTAGAAACAATTACTATTGCTGGTGAAGGAAAAAATATGGTCGAAAGTGGTGCGGTTCAAAATGTAATCACTTTTGGCGATGAAGTTGTAGTTGATTTGTTGATTTCAACTCCAGCAATGCACATCAAAAAAAGAGCTGAAGACGATATTAAAAAACTAATTCACGAACAATTCTCTCCAGATGCTGTTGTGAAAGTAAATATCAAAGTAGAAGCTAAAGAAAATCCAAACGAAATTAAAGGTAAATCTATTCCTGGAATCAGCAATATTATTGCGGTAGCTTCAGGTAAAGGTGGCGTTGGAAAATCTACAACAACTGCCAATTTAGCTGTTACTTTAGCCAAAATGGGATTCAAAGTTGGTGTTCTTGATGCCGATATTTACGGTCCAAGTATGCCCATAATGTTTGATGTAGAAAACGAAAAACCAATTTCTATAGAAGTGGACGGAAAGTCTAAAATGAAACCCATCGAAAGTTATGAAATAAAATTGCTTTCTATCGGATTTTTCACTTCTCCAAGTCAAGCTGGTATTTGGCGTGGACCAATGGCTGCAAAAGCATTAAACCAAATGATTTTTGATGCCGATTGGGGACAATTAGATTTTATGTTAATCGATTTGCCTCCAGGAACAGGTGATATTCACTTATCAATTATGCAAGCTTTACCAATAACAGGTGCGGTTGTGGTAAGTACACCTCAAAATGTAGCTTTGGCTGATGCTCGAAAAGGTGTTTCAATGTTCCAAAGTGATGCTATCAATGTGCCAGTTTTAGGAATTATCGAAAATATGGCCTATTTCACTCCCGAAGAATTACCTGATAACAAATATTATATCTTCGGAAAAGAAGGCGCCAAAAATCTCGCAGAAGATTTGCAAGTGCCATTCTTAGGAGAAGTTCCGTTAGTGCAGAGCATCCGTGAAGCTGGAGATTATGGTCGTCCGGCAGCATTGCAAACGGCATCACCTTTAGAAAAAATATACGAAGAAATCGCAAGAAATGTGGTTCAAGAAACAGTTAACAGAAACGAAAATCTTGCACCAACAGAAGCTATCAAAATAACAACAATGGCAGGATGTTCTGCTGTGAAGAAATAGTGTTCGGTAAACAGTTACAGTAAGCAGTTATTGATAAAACTGAAAAATGCGACTGAAAACCGAAAACTGAAAACTAAATAAAATGACACACGAAGAATTAACAGTAAATATCGAAAAAGCACTACAAGAAATCAGACCTTTTTTGAATTCTGATGGTGGTGATATTTCATTGGTTTCTATTGAAGATGAAAAGCACGTAAAAGTTCGTTTTGAAGGCGCATGCATTGGTTGTAGCGTAAATCAAATGACTTTAAAAGCAGGAGTTGAAACTACCATCAAAAAGTATGCTCCACAAATCGAAACGGTAGAAAATATTTCCTAAAACCAATAGGATATAAATCCTATTTTTAACCTTAGTGACTATGTTACTTTGCTATTTTGAAACTTGCAAAAAATGATAGAAACAGATATACTTATAATAGGTGCAGGTCCAACAGGACTTTTTGCCGTTTTTGAAGCAGGACTTTTACAGTTAAAATGTCATATAATTGATGCGCTTCCGCAACCTGGAGGGCAATTGGCAGAGTTATATCCTAAAAAACCAATTTTTGATATTCCAGGTTATCCCGAAGTTTTAGCAGGTGATTTAGTGACCAATTTGATGGAACAAATCAAACAATTTCAACCCGGATTTACCTTAGCTGAAACTGCTGAAACAATTGATAAATTAGAAGACGGAACGTTTATTGTTACTACAAATAAAGGAACAAAACATCACGCCAAAGCGGTTGCTATTGCTGGTGGTTTAGGAACTTTTGAACCAAGAAAACCACAGTTAGAAAACATTGCTTTTTACGAAGAAAAAGGTGTTGAATATTTTGTAAAAGATCCAGAATTATTCCGTGATAAACGAATTGTAATTGCAGGTGGAGGTGATTCTGCATTAGATTGGAGTATTTTTCTTTCCAATGTAGCTTCCGAAGTTACTTTGGTTCACAGAAGAAACGAATTCCGAGGTGCTTTAGATTCCGTTGAAAAAGTACAAGAATTGAAAAAACTTGGAAAAATCAATTTAATTACGCCAGCTGAAGTTGTAGCTATCAATGGAAAAGACCATGTTGAAAGTATTGTTTTAGAAAACGAAGGCGTTCAACAAATATTTGAAACCGATTATTTTATTCCGCTTTTCGGATTGACTCCAAAACTTGGAGCGATCGCCAATTGGGGATTAGAAATCGAGAAAAATGCTATTAAAGTAAACAATGCTTTAGATTATCAAACCAATATCGACGGAATTTATGCCATCGGTGATGTGAATACCTATCCTGGGAAATTAAAATTGATTTTATGTGGTTTCCACGAAGCAACTTTAATGTGTCAAAGTGTTTACCAAAGAATTAATCCAGGAAAACGATATGTTTTAAAATACACAACTGTTTCAGGAGTTGACGGATTCGATGGAACGAGAAAAGAAGCTGAAAAAGCAGTTGTAAAATCGATTGACTAATGCCACAAGACGTAACAGTATATATCACCGACAGAAACGGAAACCGACACGAAGTTCAAGCGCCAACCGATATGAATATGAATGTAATGGAACTTATTCGCGCTTATGAATTAGCCGAAGAAGGAACCATTGGTGTTTGTGGCGGAATGACCATGTGTGCTTCTTGTCAATGCTACGTTTTAAATGATGTAATTTCACTTGAAAGAAATCCTGATGAAGAAGCAATGCTGTGGGAAGCTTATCACGTAAAAGACAATTCGAGATTGGGTTGTCAAATACCAATTACAGATGCAATCAATGGATTAGAACTTGAAATTGCACCAGAACAATAATACAAGCGAGAAGAAATTCTCGCTTTTTTTGTAACAAAACTTTAACACTTACGTATAATCAAAATATTCCTTTAAATTATTTGGAATTCTATTTTGATGAATCAAACTTTATACTCTCCTGGATTACATAAATTGGTTACTTTGCAAGTCAATGACGTTGATAAACTTTGTAATTCAAATGATTTTATTATTTTTTCTGAAGATTTATTATTAAAATATAATTTAGAAAAAGTAGGAATAATTGTTCATAATTTTGAAAATAATAGTTTTACCATTGCTATTTGTTTAAAAGAATCCCATATTTGTATCCACACTTGGCCAGAGTTTAAACAATTAACTTTAGATGTTTATTTGTGTAACTACCTTCAAGATAATTCTAGTAAAGTCAAAGAGCTTGTACATGAATATGTTAGTTTTTTTAATGCTGTTGTGATCAAAGATTTTGAAATTAATCGATAAGTAAAATATGAATTTTCCTTGTTTCCATTGCAATACTGAAACGAAACTCGATGTTAAACTCGATGTTTCCTTTTTTTCTTGTCCAAGTTGTTGCACACTGTATTCTAAAAACAAGAATGGTGATTTTATCTTTAAAGACCGATTTAAAAAAAGTATTTACAACAATCCGTTTGCAGTTGGACAAAAAGCGCAATTCAACGGCGAGACTTTCACTATAATAAATTTACAAATAAAAAGGTATGATGCTAACACTAGATGGGCTGAATATCTTTTGCAAAATGAAAAAGGTGAATTTCTTTACTTATCAGAATCATCTGGAAATTTCATTTTATTAGAACTAATTGAATTCACAAAAAAAGTTGGAAATCATCCACTTACACTCGATTATGATGATCTTGTTTTTGATAGATATGATTATTCTTATCCAAAGTTAGAGTATGCTGAAGGCTATTTTGATTATAATGTTCTAGATAAAATAGAGTTGATTGAATATATAAATCCGCCTCATATTTTATCTTTTGAAAAATTTGGTCAAGAACAAACCGCTTTTTATGGAAAGCACATTTCTAGAAGTGCCATTAAAAGTGCTTTTGATTCATCAGCAATTCCATCAAAGTCAGAAATTGGAATGGCACAACCTTTTTTTATTGATGTTAGAAAATTAGTGATGATTTTTTGCGGTGTAGCTATTTTAATTTTATTGTCACATTGGTTTTTGAACAAAGATAGGTCGACTCAAGAAGTGTTGAATACAACTATTCCTTTTGATAAATATGCCACAAGTGATTTTGTAAGTCCTTCTTTTGAATTAAAAGGCAGTTCAGCACCATTAAATATTACTGTTTCCTCTAATGTTGATAATTCTTGGGCAAATGTTCAAGTAGCATTAATCAATGAAAAAACTAATGAAGAGGTTTATGCATCTAAAGATGTTGAATATTATCACGGTTATACCGATGGAGAAAGTTGGTCAGAAGGTAGTACATCCGAAGATTTTAATATTTGCGGAGTAGCGGCCGGAAAATATCATTTTACGATAACACCGTTAAAAGCGCCTGAAGATCTTTCAAATAGTTTTGTTAACGTCAGCGCCACTTGGAATAAACCATCCTTAAGAAACTTCTTTATGACTCTTGTATTTATGGCTGTTTTTGTTGTAATAGTTTATTATGGCTCAAAATACTTCGAAGAAAAAAGATGGAACGGATAAATTAAATTGACTATGGAGAAAGTACTAAATTTTATTAAAGAAAATTATATTGCCTTAGCAATTGGTTTGTGTTTCTATGGATTATTTCTTTACTATACAACGCAAGGAAATAGTTTGTGCGACTGTGAATCAACAGAGAACTATAAACCTACCAATTCAGGGCGCAATTCTGTAAATCGTTTTTATCATAAATAATTAAAAAATATAATATCATGCATATATCACAACTTGTTATCAATTCATTAATATTTTCAGGTGTTGGAATAGCCATACTTTTCATTGCTTACTTCATAATAGAGAAAATCACACCCGAAAATACTTGGAAAAAAATTACTCAAGAAAATAATACAGCTGTTGCCATAGTTTTTGGTGCCTTAATTATTGGAATTTCAATGATTATTAGCGCTGCAATTCATGGGTAAAAAGTTTTTAAAATTCGAATATTTATTACTTTTTGCAGTTTTTACTATTGCAACTTGTGGTTTAATTTACGAATTAGTCGCAGGAACTTTAGCGAGTTATCTTTTGGGCGACTCTGTAAAACAGTTTTCTTTTATTATCGGAGTGTACCTTTTTTCAATGGGTATTGGTTCGTATTTTTCAAAGTTTTTAACCAAAGATTTGCTAAATACTTTTGTCGAAATTGAAATCCTTGTCGGATTAATTGGCGGTTTAAGTTCGGTTGTCCTTTTTTTACTCTTTGAAACTGCTTTTGCTTTTCAATTCATACTATATTTTTTAGTTTTCGTAACCGGATGTTTAGTGGGTTTAGAAATTCCGCTATTGATGAATATTCTAAAAGACAAAGTAGAGTTTAAAGATTTGGTTTCTAATGTATTTACGTTTGATTACATCGGTGCTTTACTTGCTTCAATTCTTTTTCCATTACTTTTAGTTCCAAAATTAGGAATCATCGGAACATCATTGTTTTTCGGAATGATTAATATTTCAATCGCAATTGTGCTTTGTTATTTGCTTAAAGCGGAACTTAAAAAAGTAAAATTATTGCGTGCAAAAGCTATTTTTTCATTTCTTATTTTGGTAGTGACTTTCTACTTTTCCGAAAATATTCTCGCGTTTTCTGAAGGAAAATTGTATGGTGAAAATATTATTTATACACATTCAACTCCTTACCAACGCATCGTTTTAACACACAATAAGAATGATTATCGATTGTATTTGAATAATAATTTACAATTTAGCTCTGCCGATGAATACCGCTATCACGAAGCTTTAGTTCATCCTGCTATGTCAATGGCAAAAAAAGTGGATAATGTTCTAGTTCTTGGCGGTGGTGACGGATTGGCCGTAAGAGAAATTTTGAAATATAAAGAAGTCAAAAAAATTACCTTAGTCGATCTTGACGAAGGAATGACAAGGTTGTTTAAAACTAATCAAGTTCTAACAGGTTTCAATAAAAATTCGTTAAATAACCCAAAAGTTACGGTTTTAAATAAAGATGCTTATGTGTGGGCAAAGGAATCTAGAGAAAAATATGATGTGGTAGTAATCGATTTTCCCGATCCGTCAAATTACAGTTTAGGAAAATTATATTCTCTTAATTTTTATAACACACTTCAAAAGATTCTTACTACTGATGCTGTTGTTGTAGTTCAAACTACTTCACCTTATTTTGCTCCAAAATCATTTTGGTGTATTAACAAAACCATCGGGCAAGTTTTACCGCAGGTCGATGCTTATCACGCTTATGTTCCGTCGTTTGGAGAATGGGGTTACACTATTGCAATCAACGGTTTCGGAACTAGTTTTGCTAAAGTAAACCGAACTATTAATGACTTAAAGTTTTATAATTACAACTATAAAAAGTTCAATTATTTTTCAAATGATATGATTTCGAATGACATCGAGATTAATCGATTAGACAACCAAATTTTAGTACGTTACTTCGATGAAGAATGGGGAAAATTATAATCATTCGAGAAGAAATTTCTTCAAATCGGTAGCGGCAACTTTATTGATTGTACCGCTAGTAAACGCTTGTAAAGAAAAAATTATAACCTTATTGATTCGTTTATCAGGTACAAATCATATTTTAGGACATAAACTTCGTATCAAAAATTTTCCGAAACCATCTAAGCAAATTCAAATTCCTTATTTAATTGTTGGTGGCGGAATTACTGGTTTGAGTGCCGCAAGACAGCTTTCAAAAAAAGGACTTAATGATTTTTTGATTGTAGAATTAGAAAATGAATTGGGCGGAAATTCTTCTAATGGAGAAAATCAATATTCTAAATTTCCGTTAGGTGCACATTATTTACCCTTACCAAATTTGGAGGATAAAGAGTTGTTGCAATTTCTAGAGGAAGAAAAAATCATTCTAGGTTACGACGAAAACGGATTCCCAAAATTCGATGAAATGCAACTAACTTTTGCCCCAGATGAACGATTGTTTTACAAAAATAATTGGCAAGAAGGTGTTGTTCCTAGGATTGGAAACAGCAAGGAAGAAGATGATGAGTTGAATCGTTTTTTTATCTTAATGGATGATTTCAGACAGAAAAAGGATACCTCTGGTTTGTATTGGTTTAGTATTCCAATGAATTTGTCATCTCACAGCGTTGAGGTTAAAAATTTGGATGATGTAACTATGTTGCAGTGGTTACATCAAAATAATTTTAAGTCTAAACCTTTATTGACTTATATTGATTATTGTTGCAGAGATGATTTTGGATTAGGAATTGCTTTTGTTTCGGCATATGCTGGAATTCATTATTTTGCCGCACGAAAACAAAATGCAACCAAAGACAAACTTGATACTGTGCTAACTTGGCCCGAAGGAAACGCAAGATTATCATCGCATTTAAAAAAATATACTAAAAATAAAGCGCTTAAAAATCATTTGGTTTATGAAGTTAGTATTCGAGATAATAAACCAACAGCATTGGTTTTTGATGATAAATCTAAAACTTCAATTGAAATTATTGCCGATAAAATTATTATGGCAACACCACAGTTTGTAAACCAATATTTAATTGAAAACAGAAAGGAATTTACCAAAAACTTTCATTATGCTCCTTGGCTTTTGGCTACCTTGGTTGTTTCTGATTTAACTGATAATTCCAGTTTTCCTTTGTGCTGGGATAATGTGACGCACGGTGCAAAAGGATTGGGTTATATTTACAATCAGCATCAATCAATACAACAAGTTCAGAATAAAAAAGTAATCACTTATTATTACAGTTTTTCTACAAATGATTGTGCAAAAACAAGAAGAGAAATTTATAAAAAATCAAAAGAATTTTGGAAACAATTTGTTTTGGAAGATTTAAAAATAGCACATCCAAATATTGAAGAATTTACAGAAAGTATTGATATCCATATTTTAGGTCACGGAATGATAAGTCCGAAACAAGGATTTATTTTTAGTGAAAATCGCAAAGAAGCTGCACAATCTATTGAGGATAAAATATTCTTTGCACATTCAGATTTATCCGGAATTTCTATTTTTGAAGAAGCTTTTCACCACGGAATTAACGTTGTAAATAAAATTTTATAATGACGCAACCTTGGATACATAAAGCAAAAACCGATAGCATTTTTATACTTGCACCTTCTTTTATAGTAGTTGCCATTGTTTTTATAGGTCAAAAATGGTTAACGACTATTGAAGAAAATTATTCGTTTTATACTTGGCTTTTTTTAATTGTTTTTATCGATGTTGCTCACGTTTATGCCACGTTATTTAAAACCTATTTTGTAAAATCAGCGTTTGAACAAAGAAAGAAATTACTAATTGCTTTACCCATTTTATGTTTTGTCATCGGAATGATTTTGTTTTCATTTGGAAGCGCTGTTTTTTGGTCAGTTTTGGCATATGTAGCTGTTTTTCATTTTGTTAGACAACAATATGGCTTTATGCGATTGTATTCTAGATTTGAAAATAAAACACATGCTTGGATAGACAACTTAATTATTTATACGGCAACCCTTTATCCAATGATTTATTGGTTTTTATCTTCCAAAAGAAAGTTTAATTGGTTTGTCGAAAATGAATTTCTTAGATTAGAAAGTCCGAAAGCGCTGCACGTTTTGACGTATGCTTACTTTTTTATTATTGGTTTTTACATTATTCGATTAGTATATTTTGCAATTAAAACAAAAAGCTTCAATATTCCAAAGAACGCTATAATTATAGGCACAATTTTATCGTGGTATTTCGGAATTGTATATTTTAATAACGATTTAGTTTTTACTTTACTTAATGTCGTTTCACACGGAATTCCTTATATGGCATTAATTTATTTAAATGAAATAGATAAAAAACCTGTGGAAGAATTAGGAGCTTTACGATATTTGAAACACTTTAAAGGTATCGTGATTTTTATCCTAATTTTAGTACTTATTGCTTTTGCTGAAGAATATCTATGGGAAATATTAGTATGGAACGAACAGTTTTCTATTGCAAATTTGGCAGATGCTAAATGGCAGTTTTTATGGGTTCCTTTACTGACTATTCCACAATTTACCCATTATTTATTAGATGGTTTTATCTGGAAATCTAAAAAGTAATTTAGAATCCTAATTTAATTTTTACCGCAGGATAAATGCGCTCTACAAATTTTTTGTAAGCTAATTGTGAAGGATGCAAACCATCATTTGCCACTAAGTTTGGTTGTTGCAAGCCCAATCTAGTGATGTCTGTAATGTTTATAAATGTAATATTGTTTTGCGTGCAGTAATTTTGGGCAAAGGTGTTATAAGCATCAATTTGTGTTGAAATAGTAGTGTTTCCGTTTCCAAATGGCGTGTAGGCATAGTCAGGAATTGAAACTACAATTACACGGTTTTTTACACCTTTAGCCTTTTCAATCGCTATATTTACCAATTCAGGAAATTCTTGTTCGTAGATGCTGAAAGGTCTGTTTTGAAATTGATTGTTCACACCAATTAAAAGAGTAACTAAATCATAATCATTTGAAGGATTTTGAGAGGCAATTGCAGCTTTTAAATTGGCAGTTGTCCAGCCAGTTTGTGCAATTATATTGGTTATAAAAACATCATTAGGTTGAAAACTCTTCTTAATACTATCTTGCAATTGAATTGGGAATCGACAACTTTCGCAAACACTTTGACCAATGGTATAACTATCTCCGAGTGCCAAATATTTAATGGTTTTAGTAGTTGGATTTTGCCCGGAAACTTTATCTTCACTAACCGAGCAGCTCGTTAGGAATAAACCATAAAACAAAAGAAGTATTATTTTGAAATATTTTATCATTTTTTTATATAAGAAATTAAAGGAACAGGAGTTTCAATATATTCTTTCACAATTTGTAAAACGCCATCATCATTAGTGTCTATCAGCCATTTTATTAAAGCAATTTTACCGTTTTCAATTTCAATACCGGTAATATTTCTTGGATGAACACAACTTCCATCATTAAAAAAATTCAACAAATTATCCTGCGGTTTTGGAAAATGTGGACGATGCGTGTGACCAACAATAGTCATTTTATTTCCATTTTCAGCAATCCATTTTTTTATTCTGCGTTCGACTTTTATCGATTCTAGATAATTTTTTGCCGGACTTGTTGGGTCTTTTATTCCCCAAACCTGCAAAGGTTTCCATAAAACTCGCACAAAAAAACGATTGAATTTCCAACCCACATAATTAAAAAAATCAGCCTGATGTCCGTGTGTTAAAAACAACTCTTGACCGGTTTCAGAGTTTTCTAAAACGATAGCTTCATGAAATTCTAAACTTGGCATTAAAGGCAGGTTTTTTCCTTCGCCAGTATCAAAATATTCTGCAAAATTCTTTTTTACAATCGACGGATTTCTATAAACCATATCATGATTGCCATAAATCATGTGCAGTTTGTTTTGCAAATAAAATTTTTTGAGCAATAAGAAAACGTTTTTGTTTGCTTCAAGAACATCTTTAAAAGATAGATTTTCCCAAAGTTCGTCGCCGTCACCTAATTCAATATACTGGAAATCATTTTTGTAATAATGATTTAATGCGTGCATATAAATATTGCGGTTGTTGGCAAAATCATCTGCAAAACTTCCATCGCCACGATGACAGTCACTAAACAAAATAAACTTATCTTGATTAGTAAATGAAATTCTTTTTGCTTGATTGTAAGCGCGCGTTAATCTTGTTTGAGATGACATAAGGTTCAAATTCCATTAGTGTAAATTCCAAAATTCAAATGGTATTCTTGGAAATCAAAAGTAATGAAATTTAATTTATCCATAGTATTCTTAAGCCATTTCAAGTCTTAGTTCCAATTGTTCCTCAATAGCATTCCATAGTCCGATTCGTTTTTCTAATGCTTGTACCGATACTTCTTCAACTTCTTTCCATTTTTGCTCTGAGTCGCCACACAATTCTGTAATCATTTGCATTGCCATTGGTCCGTGTTCATCAGCATCTAATTCGATGTGTCTTTCGAAATAATAAATAAGCTTTGATAAATCAGTTTCCGGAAAGTTTTGTTGAAAATTTTTCAAGATTTCTGTGAACATATTCGGAATTAAGTCTTCTCTTCCAAAGGTGAAAGCAGCAGCTATTTCGTGTGGTTTGCCTTGTTCAATAACTCTAAAAGTAAAATCTAAGAAGGCTTTTACATTAGGATGTAAATCACTTTGCTTAATTGACACAAAGATGTTCTTGGTAGCTTCAACATTCGCTAAAAAAGCATCAATTTGTGCTGTAGAAGCGCCGCTTTGTTGCATAGCATCAATATACATTTCAAAATGACTTGAACGTTTGCCGTCGATGGTCATATCAGTTTCTTCGGCAACCACAATTTCGTTGATTAAATAACGAATTGCTGGATTTCCGATCGGCAACCAAGGTGTTGTTGTGCACGTTAATTTATTTTGCAAAGCTTTCAATAAAGACATAAAGTCCCAAACTGCAAAAATGTGATTTTCTAAAAAACAATGCAAATCATCAATTGTTCGCACTTTTTCATAAAGTGAGTGTGACAATAACTGGTTTTTATGTTCTTGAATTTTGTTATTAATTATTTGAATAGTCATAGCAAGTGTTTTTTATGATATACGTATTTTGAAATACAAAGGTTTTTTAAATATACTTTCAAAAGTAAAAAAGCTCCTCGAAAATGAGAAGCTTTTTATATCAATTTTATTTATTGTTTAATCTGTATTGTGCAATGAAACCAAAAGAAAATTCTTTAGCCCCGATTGTAGAGAAAATGCTTGCTTTTTAGCAAGTATTGTAACGAAAAGCGGGAAAATGGTTTGCTAAAATGCCCAAGCCACCTACCTACTGGCAGGCAGGTTCGCTCCAAAACAATTGGAATTTGAAATTTTATTATTGGAATTTATTTAAAAGCAGGAATTCCAGTGATATCTGCACCTGTGATTAACAAGTGGATATCGTGTGTTCCTTCATAAGTAATTACTGATTCCAAGTTCATGCTGTGACGCATAATTGAATATTCTCCAGTAATTCCCATTCCACCAAGAATTTGACGTGCTTCGCGAGCGATGTTAATAGCCATATCAACATTATTTCTTTTAGCCATCGAAATTTGTGCTGTTGTAGCTTTTCCTTCGTTTCTAAGAACACCTAATCTCCAAGTAAGTAATTGTGCTTTAGTGATTTCAGTAATCATTTCGGCCAATTTCTTTTGTTGTAATTGTGTGCCTGCGATTGGTTTGTCGAATTGAATTCTCTCTTTTGCATAACGCAACGCTGTGTCGTAACAATCCATTGCAGCACCAATTGCACCCCAAGCAATTCCGTATCTTGCTGAATCCAAACACATCATTGGAGCACCGAGACCCGATTTTCCTGGCAATAAATTTTCTTTTGGAACTTTTACGTTATCAAAAATCAATTCACCTGTAGCACTTGCACGAAGCGACCATTTGTTGTGCGTTTCTGGAGTTGTAAAACCTTCCATACCACGTTCAACAATCAATCCGTGAATTCTTCCTGATTCATCTTTTGCCCAAACTACAGCAACATCTGCAAACGGAGCATTGGATATCCACATTTTGGCCCCATTCAATAAATAATGGTCGCCCATATCTTTAAAATTTGTGGTCATACCGCTTGGATTCGATCCGTGATCAGGTTCAGTTAATCCAAAACAACCCATAAATTCACCTGTAGATAACTTAGGTAAATATTTCATTCGTTGTTCTTCAGTTCCAAATTTCCAAATAGGATACATTACTAATGAAGATTGAACTGACGAAGTAGAACGAACACCAGAATCACCTCTTTCAATTTCTTGCATAATTAATCCATAAGAAATTTGGTCTAATCCTGCACCACCATATTCTTCTGGAATATAAGGTCCAAAACCACCAATTTCTCCTAAACCTTTAATAATTTGTTTTGGGAATTCAGCACGTTGAGCATAATCTTCAATAATCGGAGAAACTTCGCGTTTCACCCAAGCACGAGCAGAATCACGTACTAATTTATGTTCTTCAGTTAGCAAATCGTCTAACAAGTAATAATCTGGAGCTTGAAATAAATCTGGTTTCATATTATTGTATATTGTAATGTTTTATGATATATATCGATTTCACGAAAACGTTTGCAAAGTTATGAAAACATATTTGAGTAATTGTTCAACGTTTGTTATTTTTTGAAGCTATTTCCAGCTATTCGCTTTATCTTTTTCTTTTTAAAGAAAAAAGAAAAAGGATGCCGCTTCAAACGAAGTTCACTGAACTCAAATGAAAAATAAATACAATGTGAAGTAATCTGGGCGAGGGTTACATCTTTAAGTAAAAATCTCTAGTAAGATTGATGTAATCATCAGTATACTCGTGACGGTTGATTTCAATAACCAATTCGTCGGCTGTTAAAACAGAAAGTTCGTATCTTTTAAAAGCTAATAAACTTCTAACAATAGGTGTGGTGTGTGAACCTTTTACGCGAGTAACTTTCACAGGAAAAAGTTCTACTTCGGCACATAAATCAATAAATCGTTCTTCTTCTTTAAAAGGAATGATCACAGCAAAAATTCCGTTTTCAGATAATAACAAATCAGCTGCTTCAACTAAATCTTCAAAAGGCATTGCGTCTTGAAATCTTGCTAAATCTCTTTGAGCAGAATTAGTTTTAAAATCTTCCGAATAAAACGGTGGATTTGAAATTATGATGTCGTATTCATCTTCAGGTTCGTCAATAAATTCATCTAAACCTGCGTGAAAACAAAATAAGCGATCACTCCAAGGAGAGCTTTCATAGTTTTCTACACATTGTTCGTAGGCTTCTTCATCAATTTCTAACGAATCAATTTGTTCGGCATTGCTTCTTTGTGCCAACATTAAAGAAAGAATTCCGGTACCAGCTCCAATATCTAAAACCGAAAACGGATTGTTATCAATCGGACACCAAGCACCAAGCAAAACACTGTCTGTGCCAATTTTCATAGCGCATTTGTCTTGCTGAACAGTAAATTGTTTGAATGTAAACAAAATGATTAACGATTGAAGATTAACGATTGTTGATTTAAGAATTCTGAAAACTGTGACTACGATTGAAAACTACAAGTACATTTCCACCAAGCCTTCTGGCAAATCCATTATAACTTTTTTGTTATCTCTGTCGATTTGAACCAAAAACTGATCAATCATCGGAACAAGAATTTCTACATTTCCGTTAACAACTTCAAATAATGGTTGTGCTGAGGTGTCGTTTATAGAAACGATTTTTCCAAAAACGCCTAATCGTTGGTCTTCTATTTCAAAACCTATAACTTCGTGAAAATAAAATTTGTTGCCTTCAAGTTTTGGCAACATCGTTAGCGGAAGGTAAATGTCACAATTGATAATTTCGTCCGCTTGTTCTTCATTATCCACATCTTCAAACTTAACTCTAAGGAAATCGCCTTTATGTAAATTAGAATTTTCAATAAAAAATGGAATCAAGTTTTTGTTGAAGTCAACAAAAACCGATTCCATATCTTCATATAGCTCAGGTTCATCAGTATCTAAATAAATCAGAACTTCGCCTTTGAAACTAAATTTTTTAGCGATTTTGCCTAAATAGAAACAATCTTCTTTTTGCATTATCGCATTAAATTAAGCTTCTGTTTGTTCGCTAGCTTCATCAGTAGCTGGAGCTTCTTCTACAGCTGGAGTTTCCTCAACTGCAACTTCTTCTTCAGCAGCAGCTTCTGCTTCTAATGCTTTTGCAGCTTCAGCAGCAGCATTTGCACGTTTTTCATTAGCAGCAACTTCAGCTTTTAATGCTTTAGCTTTAGCTTCAGCTTGCTTTTTAGACAATCCGTCTTTTTTAGCATCAACTTTTCCAGCTTTTTCTTCAATCCAAGCAGCTAATTTTGCATCAGCTTGTTCTTGAGTTAAAGCACCTTTACGAATTCCACCATCTAGGTGATGCTTCAATAAAGCACCTTTGTAAGAAAGAATTGCTCTTGCAGTATCTGTTGGTTGAGCACCATTGTGTAACCATTGAACAGCTTTGTCAAGGTTTAAATCAATAGTAGCAGGATTGGTGTTTGGATTGTAAGTTCCTAATTTTTCAAGGAATCTACCATCTCTTTTAGCGCGAGCATCAGCCGCAACGATCCAGTAAAATGGTTTTTGTTTTTTACCGTGTCTTTGTAATCTAATTTTTACTGACATAATCTTTTTGATTAATTTGAGGTTCTCGACCTCGGTTATTTAAGGGTGCAAAGATATAAAACTTTTTCATTCAAACTAATACAAGAAATAAAAATTAGTTTCAAATGAATTTTAGTTAAAAAATGTAGGTCATTTGATGAAAAAAGTTATTTTTGTGGTTGTAATATATATTTAAAATGAAAAAAATAATTTCAATATTTTTAGTTGCGATTCTTCTGATTTCGTGTAGCGAAGAAATTAAATTTAGTAATCCGGCGTTACAGGCTTATCGTGATGATGTCTTTTTTAACGGAATCGACGTCAAAGCCTATAAAAATGCTAATGGTTCTATCACTTTAGTTGCACTTGCTCAAGATGAAGAAGTTGAAATTGATATTGCAAGTTCGGCCAAAGGAACCTATTTTTTTGGAACAACAAATCAAAATACCGTAGCAACTTACTCTTCTTCTTTTGACGATGTTGAGTTGTATTACGAGACCAAAATCGTTAATGGTCCAGTTGCAAACATTAGCAATCAAATTATAGCTGGCGGAACAGGTTATACGTCAGATTGTGTGTTGTTAGATGGTGGTTATGCTTGCAATAGTTCGCATGCAACAACTGGAGGAACAGGTTCTGGATTAACACTTAGTTTAATTACAAATGCTAGTGGCGTTGTAACTTCTGTAAAAGTAGCTTCACCAGGAAACGGATATAAAGCTGGAGATGTAATAACAATAACTGGTGGAGGAAATAACGCTAAAGTTAGAGTACTTAATGTTGAAGGAAGTAATGGAGAAGTAATAATAACCGAAATCGGTGATACAATAACAGGAACATTCAAGTTCAATGCTGTAAATGCTAATAACAATCCTCTTGGTGGAGAATTAGTTAATTTCAGAAACGGAACGTTTTATAGAATTCCAATTATTCCAGCACCCTAAATAATTAAAATATTTTATACAAAGCCATTTGATTTTTCGGATGGCTTTTTTGTTAAAATAATAATTAATATCTAATTAGTAGTAGATTACATTTTATTTAGTGTACCTTTGACAGGAATTTTAAAATAAAATTATGAACATTTTTGTTGGAAGTCTTCCTTGGAGTATTGAGGAAGCAGATTTAAGAGAGTCTTTTGAAGTGTACGGATCGGTTAGTTCTGTTAAAATTATTACTGATAAATTTACTGGAAGAAGTAAAGGTTTCGGTTTTGTTGAAATGGAAAACGATGAAGAAGCTGAAAAAGCAATTACTGAATTGAACGGTGCTTCTGTTGAAGGTCGTACAATTGTAGTAAACAAATCAGAACCAAAACCAGAAGGAGAAAGAAAATCTTTTTCTAACAACCGTCCAAGTGGTGGTGGTTACAACGGTGGTGGTAATTCTCGTGGTGGTGGTTCAAGCTACAACGATAGAAACAGTGGTGGCGGTAACAGAGGAAGATACTAGTTTTTCAAACTTATTATACTACAAAAACCATTCGAGAATTCGAATGGTTTTTTTTTACTCTGAACTTGTTTCAGAATCTCAATTAGAACTTTGTTCAGATTCTCCATTAAAATTTGTTTCAAGAGCGGATTGTTTGGGTTTTATCTGTAATCCTTTTTCCTGCTACCTTTCCAAAGCTACTTTTGTTGCCTGAGGTTCTCGTAAGCAACAATAGTAGGATTTTCCCTTGCATCAGGGCTAAATAGCAAACCATTTTTCTTTTTGTTAATAACTAAAATTGACAATCTCTTCCTTAAAATGTACTTTTGAAAATGTAATTATTAATTAGTTTTTTTCTTGCTAATTACTATTCACTTATCACTAATTACTTTCAGATGTATTTAATCTTCGATACCGAAACCACAGGTTTACCTAAAAGTTGGGCCGCACCAATTACCGATACCAACAATTGGCCAAGATGTATCCAAATCGCTTGGCAATTGCACGACGAGATGGGAAACCTTGTCGAACATCAAGATTATTTAATCAACCCTGATGGGTTTAATATTCCATATGATGCCGAACGCATTCACGGAATATCAACCGAATTAGCACAACAAAACGGTATCCAACTTAAAGAAATGTTGGAGAAATTTAATATCGCTTTATCCAAAGCTAAATTTATTGTTGGGCAAAACGTCGGTTTTGACGTAAACATTATGGGATGTGAATTCTACAGAATGGGAATCCAATCTCCAATGGCTTCAATGCCAATTTTAGATACTTGTACCGAAGTAACGGCATCATTGTTAAAACTCCCAGGCGGACGCGGAGGAAAATTTAAATTACCCACATTAACCGAATTACATCAATATCTTTTTAACGAACCATTTGCAGAAGCCCACAACGCAACTGCCGATGTTGAAGCAACCACACGTTGTTTTTTTGAATTAATTCGTAACGAAACTTTTACCAAACAAGAACTTGAAGTTGAACAGGAATATTTTGAAGATTTTCAACTTAAAAACCCAAGATCAATTCAGTTAATTGGTCTCAAACACATCAATTTAAAAGAAGCTTCTGACCAGATAAGACAGAAACTTCAAAAAGTTGAAAACGAAACGGTTCAAACAAAAATTTCTGACGAAGACAAAAAAGATTTTAAGCATTCCAAATTTGCTCATCTTCACAATCATTCTCAGTTTTCTGTATTACAATCTACCATCGCAATTCCTGCTTTGGTTGCTGCTGCTGCTAAACATAAAATGCCAGCAGTGAGTATGACCGATACCGGAAATATGATGGGAGCATTTCATTTTGTGAGTGCCGTTATGAATCATAACAAAGCGGTTAAGCCCAAAATTGAAGCGGCAATTGAAGCAGGTGAAGAACCAACCGATTGCGAAATCAAACCCATTGTAGGATGCGAATTCAACATCTGCGACAACCATAAGGATAAAACCAAAAAAGACAACGGATATCAAGTAGTTTTACTTGCTAAAAATAAAAAAGGCTATCACAATTTAGCCAAAATGGCATCAATAGCATATATCGATGGATTTTACTATGTGCCAAGAATTGATAAAACGGTAGTCGAACAATACAAAGAAGATATTATTGTTTTATCAGGAAATTTATATGGTGAAATTCCAAGTAAGATTCTAAACATCGGTGAAAACCAAGCCGAAGAAGCACTAGTTTGGTGGAAATCTCAATTTGGCGATGATTTTTACCTAGAGATAATGCGTCACAATCAAGAAGATGAAAACCGAGTGAATAAAACCTTGATTGAATTTGCACAAAAACACAATGTTAAATTAGTTGCAACTAACAATACTTACTACGTAAACAAAGAAGACGCCAACGCACATGATATTTTGTTATGTGTAAAAGATGGTGAAAAACAAGCTACGCCAATAGGTCGAGGACGAGGTTATCGTTATGGATTGCCAAATCAGGAATATTATTTCAAATCGGAGGAAGAGATGAAAAAATTATTTCAAGATTTACCTGAGGCAATTATTACGATTCAAGAAATTATTGATAAAGTTGAAACCTATTCGCTTTACCGTGATGTTTTATTGCCAAAATACGCCATTCCAGATGAATTTATAAATACCGAAGATGAAGTTGATGGTGGTGTTCGTGGTGAGAATGCTTATCTCCGTCACTTAACAATGTTAGGAGCAGAAAAACGTTATGGCGAAATAACTCCAGCAATTCAAGAACGACTTGATTTTGAGTTATTAACGATATCCAATTCGGGTTATCCTGGTTATTTCTTAATTGTGCAAGATTTCATTGCCGAAGCACGAAAAATGGATGTTTCCGTCGGACCAGGTCGTGGTTCTGCTGCAGGTTCTGCAGTGGCATATTGTTTAGGAATTACCAATATTGATCCAATCAAATACGATTTGCTTTTTGAGAGATTTTTAAATCCTGACAGGGTTTCGATGCCCGATATTGATATCGATTTTGATGATGAAGGTCGTGGTCGTGTGATGGATTATGTAATCAAAAAATATGGTTCTAATCAAGTTGCTCAAATTATTACTTATGGTAAAATGGCAACTAAATCGGCTATTCGTGACACCGCTCGTGTATTAGATTTACCTCTTTTTGAAGCTGATAGAATTGCAAAGCTAATTCCAGGTATGATGCCTTCTAAATGGAATTTGGCACGATTCATTTCCGAAAAAGAAGAAGATGTTAAAAAAGCATTACGTTCTGATGAATTTGATAGAGTAAAAGAATTAATTGCAATTGCAAACGACGGAGAATTATCAGGTGAAACCATTCAACAAGCTAAAGTTTTAGAAGGTTCACTTCGTAATACCGGAATTCACGCTTGTGGTGTAATTATTACGCCAAGTGATATTACCAATTTCGTTCCAGTTACAACAGCCAAAGATTCTGATTTATATGTAACCCAATTTGACAACTCAGTTGCAGAAAGTGCCGGATTACTAAAAATGGACTTCTTGGGTTTGAAAACCCTTACCTTAATAAAAGATACCGTCAAATTAGTAAAGTACAGAACCGGAATTCAATTAGATCCAGATACTTTTCCAATTGATGATGTTAAAACTTATGAATTGTTCCAAAGAGGTGAAACCGTGGGAATTTTTCAATACGAATCACCTGGAATGCAAAAATATCTTCGCGATTTAAAGCCAACTGTTTTTGGTGATTTGATTGCGATGAACGCCCTATATCGTCCTGGACCATTAGAATATATTCCTTCATTTGTCCGAAGAAAAAATGGCGAAGAAGAAATAAAATATGATTTAGATGCTTGTGCAGAATATTTGGGCGAAACTTATGGAATTACCGTTTATCAAGAGCAAGTAATGCTTTTGTCACAATCGTTAGCCGATTTCTCTAAAGGTGATGCCGACGTTTTACGTAAAGCAATGGGTAAAAAAGACCGTGCTACGTTGGACAAAATGAAACCTAAATTTATAGAACAAGCTGCAGCCAAAGGTCACGATGCTACTGTTTTAGAAAAGATTTGGAAAGATTGGGAAGCTTTTGCAAGTTACGCCTTCAATAAATCGCATTCCACTTGTTACGCTTGGATTGCTTATCAAACGGCTTATCTAAAAGCGCATTATCCTGCGGAATATATGGCTGCGGTTTTGTCAAATAATATGAACGACATCAAGCAGGTTTCCTTTTTTATGGAAGAATGTAAACGTATGGGCTTGCAAGTTTTAGGTCCAGATGTAAACGAATCGTTTTATAAATTTACGGTAAACGAAAACAATGCTGTTCGGTTCGGAATGGGCGCTGTTAAAGGAGTTGGAGCTAATGCAGTGGATACTATAGTTCAAAATAGAAAAGAAGCTCGTTATAAATCCATTTTCGATTTGGCTAAAAAAATTGATTTGCGTTCTGCTAATAAAAAAGCGTTTGAAAGTTTGGCTTTTGCCGGTGGTTTTGATTGTTTTACAGATACTCATCGAGCGCAATATTTCCATATTGAAGGTGAAGGAATTACATTTTTAGAAAAAGCCATCCGATTTGGCTCTAAGTTTCAAGAAAACGAAAATTCATCGCAAGTAAGTTTATTTGGTGAAGCCAGCGATGTTCAAATTGCCGAACCAATTGTACCACCTTGCGAAGAATGGAGTACAATGGAAAAATTAGCCAAAGAAAAAGAAGTGGTTGGAATTTACATTTCGGGTCATCCGCTTGACGATTATCGATTTGAAATGAACTATTTCTGCAATGTTAAGTTGACGCATTTAAAGGGTTTAGGAAATTTAATTGGAAAAAATCTAACCTTTGGCGGAATTGTTACTAATGTGCAATATCGAACAGGTAAAAACGGAAAGGATTGGGCGATGTTCACGCTAGAAGGCTATGACGAAAGTCACGATTTTAGAATTTTTAATGAAGAATATTTAAAGTTCCGTCATTTTTTGGTTAATAATCAATTCATTTATTTCAAAATCCACGTCAAAGATGGTTGGGTAAATCGTGAAACTGGAAAAAAATCTGATCCACAAATAAATTTTATCGATGCCAAGTTATTAGCCGATGTTTTACCAACTTTCGCAAAAAAATTAGCAATTCAACTGAATATATCCGATTTAAAAGAAAATTTGATGCAACAATTAAGTGCGGTTTTTAAAGCGAATGAAGGTGATAAACAAGTAGATTTTGAAGTAGTAGAAACTGAAATAGTAAAACGAACCATCGAAACAATTCCAGCCAAAACCGAAATTATTTCAACTGAATCTGACGAAGATTCTGAAATTGAAATGGATGAAATGGAACTAGAATCTGATGGAGAACATTTAGACGAATTACCAATTCAAAGCGTTAAAACCGAAGTCGAAGAACTACGAAAAGTAACTTCATTAGAAATGAAAAGCAGAAAGCTCAAAGTCAAAATTTCTAAAGAATTATTAGAGGAATTAGAGAAGATGAATTTGAATTTTAAATTAAACTAATCAATTCTTTCAATTAAAAAATAGCTAAAAGTAATATAAGTTACATTTCATTACAAAAATGTTTCTTTATCTTTGCAGTATAAATTTAGAAACTTAAAAATATAAAAATATGGCATTAGCAATAACAGATGCTACTTTTGATGAAGTAGTATTAAAATCAGACAAACCTGTAGTAGTAGATTTTTGGGCAGCTTGGTGTGGACCGTGTAGAATGGTTGGACCAGTTATTGATGAGGTTTCTGCAGAGTATGAAGGAAAAGCTGTAGTAGGAAAAGTAGATGTAGACGCTAATCAAGAGTTCGCTGCAAAATATGGCGTAAGAAACATTCCAACAGTTTTAATTTTCCAAAACGGAGAAGTTGTTGGTCGTCAAGTTGGTGTAGCACCAAAAAAGACCTACACTGATGCAATCGACGCATTGTTGTAGTATAAAATTGATATACTAAAAAGTTCAATTGAGTTTCAAAACTTGATTGGACTTTTTTTTGAGCGAATGTTTTGGTCATTTTTGTGCACCATATTCCTGCTATCCGAAGTAGTCTCGTAAAAACGAGAGCTACATTCTCCTATCAGGGCTAAATGGTAATCTATTTTTGTGAAGTAAGTATTATCAACAACATTTGGTAACTTTAACAACCCTAAACTTTTAAACTCCTAAACTTTTATTTACATTTGAACTATGAAGATAGAAGAACAAAAAGAAATAATTTCAGGATTCAAGCATCTTGAACTTTTGGCCAATCAAGTAGTCGAAGGTTTTATTTCAGGAATGCACAAATCGCCATTTCACGGGTTTTCAGCGGAGTTTGCCGAACATAAAATTTATAATCCGGGCGAAAGCACCAAACACATCGATTGGAAACTATTTGCAAAAACAGATAGACTGTACACCAAACGATTCGAAGAAGAAACCAATTTGAGATGTCATTTAATTATTGACAATTCTTCGTCAATGCATTTTCCAAAACTAAAAAGCGATCAATCATTTTACGAAAGTAAAATCGGATTTTCAGTTTTAGCCTCAGCAGTTTTGATGAATTTGTTAAAGAAACAACGCGATGCGGTAGGGTTAAGCGTTTTTTCAGATAAATATGAATACTATGCACCAGAAAAAGGTAGCGACAGGCAACACAGAATGCTTTTAAATCAATTAGACAATCTGCTTGAAAATTCTAAAACACCCAAAAACACCGATACGATAACGTACTTGCATTTAATAGCCGAAAAAATGCACCGTCGTTCGATGATTGTGTTGTTTACAGATATGTTTCAAGACGGCGATCACGAGCAGCTTTTAAATGCATTACAACACTTAAAGCACAACAAGCATAAAGTAGTCGTTTTTCATGTTATTGACGAAAAAACAGAGCTAAATTTCAACTTTGATAACACACCAAGAAAGTTTATCGATGTTGAATCTGGTGAAATTGTAAATCTTTATTCTGAAAACATTAAAGAAGAATACGAAAAAAAGGTTTCAGACTACTTTAAAAAACTGTCTTTAACCTGTGCTCAGAACAAAATAAAGTACGTTCCAGTAAATGTTGGAGCAAATTTTGAAAAAATTCTCACAACTTACTTGGTTGAAAAACAAAACTTTGGTTGATTTCATTGAAAAAAAATCAAAAAAAAGTAAAAAAATAGTTGCAGAAATAAAAAACGTGTGTATATTTGCAACCGCAAACAAGTTCACGGAAGGCCACTGAAATAAGCAATAAGTGAATAAGTAAAGCAAGGTTTGGTAGTTCAGTTGGTTAGAATACATGCCTGTCACGCATGGGGTCGCGGGTTCGAGTCCCGTCCAGACCGCTTAATTGGGAAAGCACTTCAGAAATGAAGTGCTTTTTTGCCCAAAGAAGTAAATGAAATGAGTTGTTAGTAAATAAACAAATCATTCACAATAGTTGTGTTGTTTCGCTACGACTTTGTAACTCGTAGCAAAAAGGTTTAGTAGTTAGACCAATGAAAAGCTTTCTCGTTTATTCGAGATGGCTTTTTTATTTTTTTACCAAGATAAGTTTTTGATAGATACAATTAAAAATAAAATCAAGAACGACAAGCACAACATAAATTTCATAAAACTGGAAACCAAAAATCCAAGAAATGCTCCAGTTGCAGCTTTCAATGCGCCTTTTTTATCCTCAAAGTTGTAAATTAACTCCCCGATAAAAGCACCTACAAACAATCCAATTATAAAGCCAATTGGCGGAAAAAATAGTCCAATTACTAATCCAATGTTGGTTCCCCAAATTCCGTATTTTGTGCCACCAAATTTCTTGGCGCCTTTTGCAGGAATAACATAGTCTAAAATTGAAATAATAACCGTTAGCAGTAACGTTATCCCCAAAACCCAATAATTATTTTCTACATAATTGGTTAAATACAAAAACAATAAACCCAACCAACTAATTGGTGGTCCAGGCAAAGCCGGTAAAAAACTCCCAAAAAGGCCAACAATACAGCAAATTAAACCAAGAATAACTAATATAATATCCATTAAACTATTTTTTTAGTATTTTTGAGACCAATATGAGAAAAATAATTCAAATAACAGTTTTTTACTTCCTAATTTTTTGTGCAGTAAGCAATGCTTTCGGACAAGAAAAACCAGTTGTTGATCCCGATATTGCAGTCAAAGAGGCAATTTACACCAAATATAAAAAAGAAGTCCAAGCCTACAGTAAAAAAGACTTCGACACCTTATTCTTTGAGTTTTTCCAAAAACAAAGTGATTCCAAAATCGTTTTAACTAAAGAAGAATTTTATACTTACACTATTAAAATTGCAATTTACTCTGAAAAACTCGGACTATTATACAAAGATCAAAAAGAAGAAGCCCAAAAATCCAAACAAGAATGGTTCAACAGAAGTTATTCTGAATATTTAAATTCCAAAAAATAGTCCATTGAAAAAGGTTTTATTCTTTACAGCACTTTTTGTTTTACAATCTTGTCAATATTTTGAGAAGCCAATGCCTTCTGAACAAGAATTGCTTGAAAAAGAACTAAAAGAAATCAATTGGAAAGAAGTAGACCAATATCCTTCAATTGTAGATTGTGAGGCAATTACTGACGATGCTCAACGAAAGCAATGTTTTTTTGAGGTTTTATCCAGCACAATTCAAGAAAAATTAAGCGTTGATACTTTAAGAATTCTTTTCCCAAAGCTTGATACCATCGAAGTTAAAGTAACCGTAAATCCTGATGCGTCAATGCAATTCGAACCACAATTTCCAAAAGATACGGTTGCTTACGACACCATTAAAATTGATAGTATTCTCAAAATTAAACTAGTTGATTTTCCTAAAGTAAATCCGGCTATAAAACGTGGAATTCCGGTAAAAACGCAATTCATTTTACCAGTAATTATCAAAACCGAAAAGTAATTTTTTGAAGCTAATTCCAGCTATACATTACAAGTTTTTATTAAAAAATAAGTTTTTCTACGATAAAAAAAGAGCTTCCGTTGGTCGCTTTTTTTCATCAAGAAAAATTATATTTTTTCAATAAAAAGCTTTTCATTTCCATCTGGGCTAGGGCAATCGTTTTCAATAAAACTATTTCTTAAAACTTCTACCTTTCCAAGAAAAACTACCAAAAAGCGAATAAATCCCAACCAAACTACAAAAGAAAGGATATACCAAACTACTCGCCAACGGAAAAATAAATTTGCCTTTTCTCAAATAGTGATTCGATTTCAACAACAATAAATAATCCACAAAATATTTAATTGAAAACACAATAAGTAACGTTTTCCAAGACAACAAATCACAAACTACAAACCATAAACAACAAACCAATCCAAAATTCATAGCCAAAACCACAACCGCCAAACTTTTAGAATAATATCCAGAATATCCAGTTGTTTTACTTGCCCAACGAACGCGTTGCATAAACAATTTATACAAATCGTTTTCAGGTTTTGTTTTTACAATGGTATCAGTATTCTTTAAATATTGCACTTTATCCGAATGGTTTTTCAGTGCTTTTTGCAATAAGAAAACATCGTCGCCACTTGCCATTTTGTTGTTTCCTCCAAAACCTCCAATTTCATTAAAAAGCTTTTTGGTGTAAGCAAAATTTGCTCCGTTACACATAAATGGTTTTCCAATTCCAAAACTTCCAATCGTAGTTCCTTGCAAACTCAATAAATCCAATTGCTGAAACTGATGAAACCAGTTGTTTTTTGTTTTATAAACCACAGCACCAACAACCATTTCGGCGTTATTTTTTTGAATAAAATTGTCCAAAGTCAGCAGCCAATCTTTTTTCACAACACAATCGGCATCAGTGGTAACAACCCAATCGTGTTTCAAAATCGGTATAGCTCGTGAAATCGCATCTTTTTTTGGTGAATTGGATAATCGTAAGTTTTCTAAAAGTGTAGTTTCAATCAATCCATTTTCCATACGCCATTTGATATAAACGCGCTCCGAAGCATCGGTAGAAAAATCATCTACCATTATAATTTCAAATAAATCCTTCGGATAATTTAGCTTAGAAATCGACTTTAAAAGTTTCGGTAAATTCTTCTCTTCATTCCTAAAAGGAACAATTATCGAGAATTTAGTAACAGGTTTTTCATCCGGTCTTACAAATGATTTTATTTTATCAAAACCAATTATTAGTTGCAAAAGAAACACAACATAAATTACTAAAACAACGAATAATACAATTTCAATCATAAGTAACGATTTTACACGAATTGCACGAATTTACACAAATTAAAGGATTTCACAAACTTACAATTGGCAAGGATAAATGTATTTCAACTTTTTTAAACACATAGAATCATAGAGATCATATTGTTTTTAAAGAAATGAAAAAGACATTTTATTTTTCACATAGCTATGTTAACTTTAAAAAATCGAAGATTCTTTTAGGATATTTTTAATCTATGTTTCTATGTGTTTAATTTTTTTCGGAAATGCTTAGGTTTACTGGTTTAGAAACCTTAAAAATCATTACATAATAACTACCAAAAATCACAGGCAAAACCACATTTAAAAACCACATCAGCATCGTTACAAAAACCACAATCCATTCGTTAACACCAAGCAATCCAAAGAAATAAATTGCCAAACTTCCTTTCAAAGCAAAGTCCAAAAACTGAAAACTAGGAACAATCGAAGCTAAAAAATAAACCGTTGTAATAGTTGCCATTAAAGTTGAATAAGGCAAATCGACATCAAATGCTAAAAACAAAAAATAGTATTGATGCGAAAAAACTAAGTATCGACAAAATCCTAAAATCAAGTTTTTACGATGAATTTTCTTCGGAATTTCATTGATTTTTTCAATCAAATCTTCAATAGAATAGCCTTTAATTTTGATTTTTTTTGTGAAATAAGAAAACAGAAAAAATGCAATTGTAATTGCTATTATTCCGAAACTCCAAAGCCAATAACCTAAAATCATCAACCCAAGAATGCCAAAAATTCCTGTGGCAACAATTTGAACACCATTACAAATTAAGTTCAGAAAAATAATTTTCTTGGTATCTTTTTTCTCAAAATACAATGCTTTCCCAGCATATTCACCAACGCCAACTGGAGTAAAAACACCCAAAGTTAGAGCTGCAAGAACTTGTTTCGTAGCTTCATTAAGAGAAATAGGTTTTACAACTTGCGCCAGATTTTGCCATTTCAGAATTTCAAAAAATCGATTCAAAAAACTAAAAAGTAAAATAAACGAAATTCCTGCAAACGATTGATTTTTATAAAATAGAACCAAAAATTTATCCCAATCCAATTTGTCATTGGAAGCCAACTGGTTGTAAATAAAATAAAATGCACCAACAACAATCAAAAGTTTGACTGAAAAAACCAAGAATTGTTTAGCTTTGTGAGGAATTGTAATCATTGTTACAAATGTACTATTTTGAGAGTGAATATTACTCACTAAAAGCAACTGATAACTGTCAACTGAACACTGACAACTGAAAATGGCAAACGAAAGAATAATTTTAGGAATCGACCCAGGAACAACCATTATGGGTTTTGGATTGATAAAAGTAGTCAACAAGAAAATGGAATTTCTGCAGTTGAATGAGTTGATATTGAGTAAATACGACAACCATTATCAAAAATTAAAAGTCATTTTTGAACGAACAATCGAATTAATCGACACGCATCATCCAGACGAAATTGCTATTGAAGCACCATTTTTTGGCAAAAACGTGCAATCAATGTTGAAGTTGGGAAGAGCACAAGGCGTTGCAATGGCAGCCGGACTTTCAAGAGATATTCCAATTACAGAATACGAACCCAAAAAAATAAAAATGGCAATAACCGGAAACGGAAACGCCAGCAAAGAACAAGTAGCCAAAATGCTACAACAACTTTTAGGCTTAAAAACATTACCAAAAAACCTAGATTCAACCGATGGATTAGCAGCCGCTGTTTGTCATTTTTTCAATTCCGGAAAAGTCGTGGGCGAAAAAAGTTATTCGGGTTGGGATGCTTTTGTTAAAGAAAATGAATCTCGAGTTAAAAAATAGTTTATGAGTAAATTTTTTGAGGAGTTTTCATTCATTGCAATAATTCTTATCCCAACAATATTTTTTATAAGTAGGAAGGCATTAAGGGAAAAAAAGTCATTTATGATACTCTTTTTAATTACAATCATTTTTGCTTTCATCACAACTTATAAAATTAGTGTAAATGAATTCTCAAAACCCAATTTTTTGTTGTTTTGGTACAGTCCTTTATATTCTTTGTTGTTATATAGATTAATGTTAATACCTTTTTGGAAAAGAAAAAAAAGAGATCCAAAAATTCCTCCTAGAGAATTATTTTATTCAGGCGATGTAAGTTTATTTGCTGATAATTTATTTGGATTTATTTTCTTTCTTTTAAGTATTTTATTGCCTATGATTTTAATATTCAATTACTAAAAATGTCCGGAATTTACATACACATACCTTTTTGCAAGCAAGCTTGTCACTACTGCGACTTTCATTTTTCTACTTCATTGAAGAAAAAGGACGAGATGGTTTTGGCGTTGGCTAAAGAAATTGAAATGCGTAAAAGTGAGTTTCAAAACGAAGTGGTAGAAACCATTTATTTTGGTGGAGGAACTCCATCTATATTAGCGATTGAGGATTTACGATTTTTGATTAATGAAGTATATAAGAATTTTGAAGTAACTGAAAATCCTGAAATTACGGTTGAAGCCAATCCAGATGATTTATCGAAAGAACGAATAATAGAATTGTCAGACAATAAAATAAATCGTTTGTCTATCGGAATTCAATCGTTTTTTGAAGATGACTTAAAAATGATGAATCGCGCTCATAATTCTGCGGAAGCGAAAGAATGTCTCGAATTTGCCACACAATATTTTGATAATATTTCAGTCGATTTAATTTACGGAATTCCAGAAATGAGCAACGAAAAATGGCTTCAGAATATCGAAACTGCTTTGTCTTTTAATATTCCACACATTTCAAGCTATGCTTTGACGGTTGAACCAAAAACCGCTTTGCATTCGTTTATCCAAAAAGGAATTATTCCGCAACCAGATGATGAAGTAGCTCAAGAGCATTTTCAGATTTTGGTTGATAAATTATCTGAAAATGATTTTATTCACTACGAATTATCCAATTTCGGAAAAGAAAATTATTTCTCTAAAAACAATTCGAGTTATTGGTTAGGCAAAAAATACATCGGAATTGGTCCTTCAGCTCACAGTTATGATGGAGAAAAACGTAGTTGGAATGTGTCAAATAATACTTTGTATTTGAAATCCATTCAAGAAAATAAACTACCATCAGAAACCGAAATGTTATCCAAAACCGATAGATATAATGAATATGTTATGACTGGCTTGCGAACCATTTGGGGAATTTCTTTAGATAGAATTCAAACTGAATTTGGCACAACTTTTTTAGACTATCTCAACCAACAAGCAGCAAAATATATTGAAGATCACTTACTTTTTGTAGACGAAAATGTTTTGCGAACAACCAAAAAAGGAAAGTTTTTAAGCGATGGAATTGCAAGTGATTTGTTTATGCTGAACTAGTTTCAGCATCTGTTGAATAGTAAGAAAAATGTGTGAACTAGTTTCAGCATCTGTTGAACGTAAGAAAACTAAATATGATCAAAGGATACACTTATATAACGACAAACAAAAACTTTTCGGTTTTATATATTGGTGCTACGAAAGATTTGAAATACAGGATAGAATGTCATAAAGATGGAACTGGAGCTGTTTTTACAAAAAAATATAGTGCTTCTATTTTAATATATTTTGAGGAATTTGATGATTATAGAGATGCATTTGCAAGAGAAAAACAATTAAAGAATTGGCATAAAGATTGGAAATGGAATTTAGCAAAAGGTTCAAATCCTGAATTAAAAGATTTATATTTGGAGTTATAAATTAGTGTCTTTTTAACAGATTTACGTAAAGTTGAAAAGATGCTGAAACAAGTTCAGCATAAATGATAGCAAAAATCCAAAATTTCCAAATCGACTTATCAAAACCAATTGATATTTCCATTCCATTATCCAATACTGATAAAAACCCAATTGCGTGGTACATCAAAAAGCCCGAAATTGAACCAGTAGTTTTTGGCGATTGGATAGGAAAAGTTTCTGAAGGAAGTTCGACCAATTTCAACAATATTTTCTTCAATCCACACGGACACGGAACGCATACCGAATGTCTCGGACACATTACGCGAGAGTTTTATTCGATAAATCAATGTTTGAAACAGTTTTTCTTCACAGCCGAATTGATTTCGATTACACCAGAAAATATAAATGGTGATTTGGTAATTACAAAGAAACAAATTCAAAGTCATTTTGTCATTTCGACGCAGGAGAAATTACACGCGCAAATCGACAATCCACAAGCACTTATTATTCGAACATTACCAAATTCAGAATCGAAAAAACATAAAAATTATTCCAAAACCAATCCGCCATATTTATCAGAAGAAGCAGCAATTTACATCCGAGAAATCGGAATTCAACATTTATTAATCGATTTGCCGAGTGTTGATAGAGAAGAAGATGAAGGAAAATTATTAGCACATAAAGCATTTTGGAATGTTAAAGATGTAAATAATTTAAACGATGATGCACGCTTGAATTGCACCATAACCGAAATGATTTTTGTAGAAGATACTGTTCAAGATGGAAGTTATATTTTAAATTTACAAATTGCTTCGTTTGAAAATGATGCTTCGCCATCAAAACCAATATTATTTAAGATTTCTGAATTTTGATTTCAGATTTCAGAACTTCAAAAATCAACAATCGTTAATCAACAATCGTTAATCAAATGATATCCGTTTCAACAGACAAATCCAAACTCGACATTCCATTTATTCAAAACTTTTTGAAAGATGTTTATTGGGCTGCAGGACGAACGATAGAAGAAGTTCAAACCACAATTGATAGTTCGTTTTGCTTTGGAATTTATTTGGATGAAAAGCAAATTGGCTTTTGCAGAGTAATCACCGATTATGTAGTTTTTGCTTACGTAATGGATGTTTTTATTGATCAAAATCACAGAGGAAAAGGCTATTCATCAATTTTAATAAACGCAATGATGACCGAACCCAAATTACAACAAGTCAAAATTTGGAGATTAGCAACTTCTGACGCTCATTTTTTATATGAAAAATTCGGATTTAATTCATTAGCGCATCCTGAAAAAATGATGGAGAAAATAATAACAAGTAAATATTAATTAGTGAATAGTCAAAAGCTAATCACTAATTACTCATCACTAATCACTTTAAAAAATGAACATTCAACAACTCTACGAATTCTGTCTTTCCAAAAAAGGTGTAACCGAACATTTTCCGTTTGACGAAGATACTTTGGTGTTTAAAGTTGGTGGAAAGATGTTTTGTCTTACTTCTTTAAAAGAATGGGAAAAAGGAACACCTTCTTTAAATTTGAAATGTGATCCAGAAAAGGCATTAGAACTTCGTGCCGAATATGAAGCCATAAATCCAGGTTATCACATGAGTAAAATTCATTGGAATACTATCGATTTTAATGGTGATGTTTCCAATAAAATGATGTTGGAACTAATAAATCATTCTTATGATTTGGTGTTTGCAAGTTTGACAAAAAAAGTACAAAGTGAATTAATACAATAAATTTTTAAATAAGATAATTCTTATATTTTTAAATAGAATAGGTTTATAGACGTATTTTTTTGCTTTTCATCAAATTTCTTTAAAGTGTTGTTTTTACTAATGTAGACATAATTCGACAAAATTTATTATTTCAAATTTGTTATTAATATTAGTTTTAAAGCAAATTAACTTTTAAAAACCGTTCGTCTACACTTTTTTACCATTCGTCTACACTTATAGTTAGACTAACGAAATAATAAGCAAATCGCTGTGATTTAAATTATTTTTGAAATTGGATAAATACACTAAAAAGTAAAGATGACTAAATCATTAAACATTCTTTTAATAGAAGATGATACTATCGAAGTAATGAAATTCAATCGAGTTATAAAAACACTTGGTTTGAATCATAAAATTATTGAGGCTAATAATGGTGAAGAAGCTCTATCAATATTAAAAGATAAAGAGATCATTCCTGATATTATTATTTTAGATTTAAATATGCCAAAAATAAACGGTATTGAATTTTTGCAAATACTTAAAGCTGATGACTATTTAAAATACATTCCAGCTATTATATTAACAACATCTAATAATCACAAAGATGTGTTAGAATGCTATAAAATTGGCATTGCTGGTTATGTTTTAAAACCATTAAAATATGACGATTACGTAGAAAGAATTAAAAAAATGCTCGAATATTGGAGTACAAACGAATTAATTTCTCAATAATATGTACGGAATAGTAAATAAAGCGATTGAAGATTTAGTAATTACCAATTTTGGTGAAGAAAAATGGGACGCAATCAAAGAACGAAGCGGAGTTGATATTGATTTTTTTATCAGTAGCGAGCCATATGATGACGACGTGACTTTTAAATTGGCTATAGCGGTTTCTGAAGAAATGAATATGTCTTTAAGTGATGTGCTAATTGCTTTTGGTGAATGGTGGGTTATTAAAACTACAACCGAAAAATATCCGGGATTAATGAATTCAGGCGGCGATAATTTAAGGGATTTTTTAGTAAATTTACCTAATTTTCATAATCGTGTGATGTTGATTTATCCAAAATTAACACCACCAGAATTTAAAGTAAGTGATGTTACAGAACACGGTTTGAATTTGCATTATTTTTCTAAAAGACAAGGCTTGCAAGAGTTTGTTCGTGGGTTACTTCAAGGTTTAGGCAAAATGTTTAATTCTCCGGTTTCACTAGAATTAATTCAAAGTCGCGATGAAGGTAGTACTCACGAAATTTTCAAAATAAATTGGTAATATGGAAGCATTAGAATTTAAATTTAGCGAAGATAATTTCAATCGATTATTCCCTTTTTATATTCTAATTGATACTACTCTAAAAATAAAAAGTTTTGGAAAAAGCATAGCCAAAATTTGCCCCGAAATTCAAAACTCCTTTTCATTTGTTGATTGTTTTGAAGTAAGCAGACCAAGATTTGAAAATCCAACTTTTAACGAATTGGTCTTAAATAGTAATCAACTTACTGTTGTTAAATGTAAAAAAAGTGAATTATCACTTCGAGGACAATTTGAACTAGTTGGAGATTCATTGTTATTTGTTGGTTCGCCTTGGTTCAATTCGATGAATGAGGTGGTTGAAAAAAAACTGACGTTGCACGATTTTGCTTTACACGATCCGCTTTTAGACTTGCTTCACGTATTAAACAACCAGGAAAATATTTCTAACGAATTGAAAGAATTGTTGACTACAATTAACAATCAAAAAAATAAATTAAAAAAAGATAAAGAAGAGTTAAACCGACTTTCCTTAGTAGCAAGTTCCAATGAGAACGGAATTGTATTTACTGAACCAGACGGAAAAATATTTTGGTGTAACGAATCTTACATTAAACATTCTGGATATTCTAAAGAAGAAATTCTTGGCAAAACACCAATTGAAATTGGGTTTATTGAAGAAACCGATAGAGGCGAACTAAAGAAAATGACAAGTTCATTTTTTAAAGGTCAACCTTTTGATGTTGAGTTAAAACACGGAAGAAAAGACGGAAGTAACTTTTGGGCAAAAACCAAAGGACAACCAATCTTAAATCCAGACGGACAAGTGCTTCAATTTTTTGCTATGATTGAAGATATTTCGTTAAAAAAGCGCTACGACGAGAGTCTGCAAATCGAAAAAGAGAAATACCGAAGTATTATTGCCAATATGAATCTAGGACTTTTAGAGGTTGATAAAAATGATGTAATTACCTTAGCAAATCAAAGTTTTACAGAGATAAGTGGTTACACTTCTGACGAATTAATTGGTAAAAAGGCTGCCGATTTACTGCTTACAAATGATAGTAGAGAAACAGTTAAAAGTAAGGAAGTTCTTCGTGAAGAAGGTAAAACAGATTCCTATGAAGTGAAAGTCATTGATAAATCAGGGAAAAATCGTAATTGGTTGATTAGTGGCGCGCCAAATTATGACATTAACGGAAAAGTTGTTGGTTCCATCGGAATTCATCTTGATATTACCGAACAAAAAGAACAAGAAGAGCAACTTTATTTATTGTCATTAATTGCCGAAAAAAATATAAATGCGGTTATTATTTCTGATGCTGATGGTAAAATTGAATGGGCAAATAAAAGCTTTTTGGATATGTCAGGTTATCAAATGGAAGAAATTCTTGGCAAAAAACCCGGACATTTATTGCAAGGAAAAGAAACCAATCCAGATACTGTCAATTATATGAAAGATGCTATTGCAAAAGGATTGCCTTTTAATTGTGAAGTTGTTAATTATTCAAAACACGGAAAAAAATATTGGGTGAGTATTCAAGGTCAAGCATTATACAATAAAAATGGCGAAATTGTAAAATATTTTGCTATAGAAGAAAATGTTACCAAGAAAAAAGAATTGGAACAACAACGCGAGTTTTTAGTAGAAAGTTTAGCAAAAAGTAACAAAGAACTTGAAGACTATGCAGCCATTGTTTCGCACGATTTAAAATCGCCTTTGCGAAGCATTCATTCATTAATTTCGTGGATTAAAGAAGATAACGACAAAGAACTTAACGAACAAACAACTCAGTATCTTTCAATGATTGAAGGTAAAGTTGAAAAAATGGATCACTTAATTGAAGGTATTTTGACTTATGCAAAAATTGACAAAGTTGATGTGGTTTGCGAAAAAGTGAATACTCAAGAAATCATTCAAAACATCATTAATATTATTCATATTCCTAGCCATATTTCAGTAACGATAACTAATGTTTTGCCTATTATTGACGCCGATCGATTTAGAGTGCAACAATTGTTTCAGAATATAATAAGTAATGCTGTAAATTATATTGATAAACCAATCGGAATTGTAGAAGTAAGTTGTTCGGAAGATTCAAAACATTTCATTTTTTCAATTAAAGATAACGGTCCAGGAATTGCAAAAGAGAACCAGGAAAAAATATTTAAAATATTTCAATCGTTAGAAAAATCTGAAAAATCTACTGGATTAGGACTTTCGATAGTAAAAAAAATAGTCGATAATTATAATGGAAAAATTTGGATTGAAAGTGAAAACGGAAAAGGAACCACATTTTTCATACAATTAAACAAATAAAAATTTCGAGATGAAAATAGTTCAAGCCTCAAAACTAGAAAATCAAGATTGGAAATTCTTACAAGATAAAATCGAATTAAAAAACCCATTAGTATTAGTTTTTGCGAATCGTTATTTGTTAGAAGATGAAACGGTTATTGCCGATATTCGAAACCAATTTCCTTACGAACATATTGTTTTTGGTTCTACATCAGGTGAAATTATTCGTTGTAATGTAAATGATAATTCCATTTCTGTAACCGCAATCGAATTTGAAAAAAGCACATTTATTGTAAAAAGTGACAACATTTTAAAGTACGATAAAAAAGCAAAACCACTTGGCGAAGCTTTATTTAATGAAATGCCAAAAGAAAATTTAAAACACCTATTTGTAGTTTCTGAAGGCAGTTTTGTAAACGGAAGTTCTTTAATAAATGGATTAGAATTTAATAAAAATTCATCAATTTCATTAACAGGCGGAATGTGTGGAGATGATGCCCGATTTGAAAAAACCGTAGCTTCATACAAAGAAAATCCAAAAGAAGGCGAAGTAGTTTTAATCGGATTTTATGGTGAAACTTTAGACATTTCTTTTGCTAGTTTTGGCGGTTGGATTCCGTTTGGTCCTGAACGAAAAATTACAAGTTCTAAAGCCAATATTCTTTTTGAAATTGATGATATGCCAGCTTTAGATTTATACAAAAAATACCTTGGTGATAAAGCAAGCGAATTGCCGCAAGCATCGTTATTATATCCATTAAATGTAACTCCTGAAGGAAAAAATGAACCTGTTGTTCGAACTATTTTAAGTATTAATAATGAAAATAATTCTATGGTTTTAGCTGGTGATGTTCCAGTTAATTCGAGAGTGCAATTAATGATGGCATCCATTGACGGTATTGCTGATGGCGCACAACACGCAGCCGAAATCGCAATGAAAGATCGTAAAAATCCGCCGCAAATTGCTTTAATTGTGAGTTGCGTTGGTCGAAAGCTAGTGATGAACCAAAGAGTAGAAGAAGAAATAGAGCAAGTTCAAGAAATTATAGGCGAAAATGTAGCCATTACAGGATTTTACTCTTACGGAGAAATGGCGCCATTTAACGGCGATTCTTCTTGCGAATTACACAATCAAACAATGACTTTAACTTTGATAAGCGAATAATGAATTCACTTTTAAAACGACAAATTGAAAAAAAATTAAAGAACGGATTGAACGATATCGATCAATTTTTTAATGCGGTAGACGATTCTTACAACAACTTTGAAAGCCAAATTTCTTTGTTGCAACGCGCAATGAAGATAAGTTCTGATGAGTTGTTTGAAGCCAATCAAAAACTACGTGACGAAGCTAAAAGTTTAAAGGAAATAAATAAAAATTTAGAAACTATTCTGAATTCGATGAATTTAGAAAACAATTTTTTAGCCAATTCAACGCAATTAAATTCGGCCGATTACGTGAAAGAGCAATCTTTAGAAATTGTACGAATCAACAAACAACGTGAGGAATTACTTCAAAATCTAGAAAAGCAAAACCAAGCGTTGAATGAATATGCGCACGTAGTTTCACACGATTTAAAAGCGCCTTTGCGAAGTATTGACACGCTAATTAATTGGTTCAAAGAAGATAACGCCGAAATTTTAGATGAAAAAAATCAAAAATCACTTGATTTAATTTTGTCAAATGTTGAAAAAATGGATTTGTTAATCAAAGGAATTTTAGATTATTCGTCTATTGATAAACAGGAAACCGAAGACAGAACCATTGATTTGAATATTTTAATTGATGAGGTTATCAGAACTATTACGGTTCCAAATCACATTGAAATAATCTTTAAAAATGAAATGCCAAAAGTGTTTGGAAACGATTTTAGATTCAAGCAATTGTTTCAAAATTTGATTCAAAATGCCATAAAATACAACGATAAAGAAAACGGATTTGTTGAAATTGGAAGTAAGGAGAACGAAACTGAAATCGAATTTTATATAAAAGACAACGGAATCGGAATTAAAGAACGTTACCAAGCCAAAATATTCGATTTGTTTTCCAAATTAGAAAATAACGATCAATCATCAGGAATTGGACTTTCAATTGTGAAAAAAATCATCGATTTATATGAAGGTAAAATTTGGTTAGAAAGCCAACAAGCAATTGGAACTACGTTTTATTTTACAATACCAAAAAACTAATGGAACAACCAAACTCAAATTATATCAATCAGTTATCAGGCGATAACGAAGAATTTAAAGCCAAAATTATCGGAATCTTAAAAAGAGAATTGCCTGAAGAAGTGGCTTTATATCAAAACCAAATTAAAACTAAAAACTATAAATTGGCTGCAGAAAGCGTTCACAAACTGAAACATAAAGTTTCTATTCTTGGTCTAGAAAAAAGTTACTATATTGCCGAAGAATATGAAGATAATTTAAAAGAACAATCTACCATATTGCAATCTGAATTTGAATCAATTTTAAAAATGATGCAAGATTTTGTAGATAAATTATAAACCCTTTTTGGCTTATGAATTGCATTATTATAGATGATGAAGAAATGGCTAGAGCAATTATTGCTCAGATGATTTCTACCCATAAAGAACTTAATTTAGTTCAGGAATTTTCAAATGCTATGCAAGCCATTAAATATTTGAATCAAAATGATGTTGATTTGATATTTTTAGACATTCATATGCCAGATTTTACAGGATTTGATTTTATTCAAACCATAAAAAATCCACCAAAAGTCGTTTTAATAACTTCCGATAAAAACTTCGCCATCGAAGCTTTTGAATACGAATGTATTGTTGATTATTTAGTAAAACCTATTACTGAAGAACGTTTTCAAAAAGCTATTGTTAAAGCAAATGCAGCTCAAATTCCTAGTTCAACTTCGACTAAAGAAGTTAAGTTAACTACAGAAGATAACAGCAAAGAATTCTATGTAAATATTGACCGACGTTTAATTAAAATCGAATTCGATTCGGTAAGTGTTGTTGAAGCCAAAGGCGATTATATTCACATAAAAACCGATGTCAAAAACTACGTGGTACATTCTACTTTAAAGAAAATAGAAGATAAATTACCTAAAGATTTGTTTCTAAAAGTACATCGTTCGTTCATTATCAATACCAAAAAAATCATTGATATTGAAGACAATTCGGTACTTATTGCCAAAGAAGTAATTCCGGTAAGTCGCGCCAATCGTCCTGAATTGATGAAACGATTGAACTTATTGTAAATTGGTTTTAAAAATTGGTTTGCTTAAAAACAACCATTTTAAACGAAATCCAAATTCGGTATAGGTAAATCCAGAAACAGCAGCCGAAGCAATATTACTTTTCAATCCGTAAACGTTAGCTAACAATCGGTCTGAAAATTTATAACCTAATTTTGCTTGAATTCTATAAGTTGATTGCTTGTCTAATTTTTCGATGTATTGAAATCCAGTTGCAGCGTTCAAATTATAAAAGAAGGAACCTTTTTCTGCAATTTTTTCATCTTTCAATAATTCTACAAAAACTTCGTAAGCGTTAAATTGACTCGGACTAAAGTAAACCGTTGGCACTTGGTCTTTAAACGAAATGAATTGGTAATTGAATCCACCTTTTAAAACAGGTTTCGATAAAAAGCTATAATACAGTGAGGTAAACAATAAATTTCTAGTATTATTATCTGATTGAGTTGTATAAAAATATTGTGTAAACCAACCCAATTTAAAGTTTGATCCAATATTATAATTAAAATAATAGTTGTCAGCCGAAATCTGTTTGTCAATCAAATCAGTATTAAAATTTTGCAAGTCGCGCTTATATCCAATTTCTAAATCTTGTAATTTCATTGGTTTAATTTTGAAGTATGAATTCAGCAATAAAGAAGTATAGCTTGCTGTTGGTGAACTTGCTGAGGTAATTCCACCATCAACATTAAAACTAATTTTAGGATGAAATTTATAAGATGCTCCAACTAGAAAATCGTTAGCATCAGCACTAATATTGGTAACAGAATTGTCTGTTTTTCTATATTGATAAGTAGTGTTTAAAGACCATTTGGTAGAAAGCGGAAACGTTATTAATGTTCTCGAAGTTATGGCAGTATTGTTACCATTATCAAATGAGTAACTTATTTTTTCTTCAACAGATGGCGTATGTTCTTCGTTTAATTTCTTCAAAAAATTCGTAGCATCGTTCTGATTTTTGAAGATTTCTAACGTTTGATAAACGGCTTTAAAAGCTTTATCAGTTTCTCCCGAAGCATAATAAGCATTGGCAACTCCAAGATTTCCGTCGAATGATTTAGAATCGTTTACCAAAATACTTTCGTAATATTTAATACTATCTTTAAAATCACTTTTGTAAATCGCTAATGTTGCTGATAAAGCTAATAACCAATTTTCGTTTGCATAAAGTTTGTTTAATTCTAAAATTTTAGATTCTGCTAATTTGTATTTTTTGTTCCAAATAAGCGCTTGAACATAGCGTTCTTGTGTTTGCTTGATTAGTTTTTCATCTTTGGTTTCACCAATTTTAGACATTGCTTGTTCAGAAATCTCAAGAGCTTTGCTTTCTTTTCCTGCGATATGTTCTACTAATGATAAACCATTTAATGCTAAAATAGGATCTGATGTAGATAATAAATTATAAGTTTCTCTTCCTTTCACACTATTTTTAGTAATCAAATACAAATTGGCTTTATTCAATAACGTTTCTTTATCATTTGGAAAATCAGTTAGAATTTCATTGTAAAAAGTTTCGGCTTCAGTATATTTTTTTGCAGAAACCATTTCGTTAGCATAACCCAGTTTTATGTATTTTCTAGAAACCAAAGCTCCGCCATTTCCTGGAGATAGTTCCAAAGCTTTATTTACATATGACAAAGCATCTTTAAATTCTTTTAAATTGGATAACGTATTAGCAAAACCAAGATGAGCAACAAAGTTGGTTGGATTGTCAGCAACTAATTTAGTGTAGTAGATTTTAGCATCATCAAACTTTTTATTCCATAATAAGGATTCAGCATAATTCAATTTTATTTCTAAATCATCAGGATATTCACTTTTTAATGTTGTGAATAATGTTAAAGCTTTTTCAGGTTGTTTATTCAACCCAACTGCACGAGCATAACAAAGTCTTGCCGTTTTATTTTGAGGATAGTCCTTTAATATAGTAGTAAAGAAAACTTCAGCTTTATCAAATTCTCCTTTTTCAAGATTACTAAATCCTTCAATCATGTTTTGAGCTTGACCTATAAAACTATAAGTGAAAAGGAAAATTAGAGTTATTTTTTTAAATAATGTCATTCGTCGATAGTGTAATTATTAATGAGTGCAAGTTAGACATAAACCTTTGATATTTCATCTACAGCAACTTACCATTCGTCGAATAATAATGATGTCTCGTAGTTAATCATCAGATATTTGCATCAGAAAAATAAAATAAAACAATAAAAATAAATCAAAATCATGGCATTACAAATTACAAACAACGCAGGAATTTTTGAAATCAACGGAAGTTTAAATTCTCAAAACACCAATTCATTAAAAAATTATTTTGAAGCATTAATTAATGAATCCGGTTTTATAATGATTTCACTTAATAATACAATTGATATTGACAAAACAGCTTTTCAAACAATTATTAATTTATACAAAAAAGCACTTTCAAAAAACAAAGCATTTTATATAGTTGGACATCAAAATCAAAAAGTAGTTGAATTATTTAAAGAAGAAAAGTTAAGTTTTTTATTAAACAATAATGTAGCTTAATTTTAAGTAATTTCTAAAATGATAAACGACTTTAAGATGTTAAAATCAGCACAGTTTAGAATGCCATTTGTTTCAAAACAGTTCAGCGCTGAACAAATGTTTATGCTTACCATGTTGTTGGTAAATGGCGGAAATTATCTTTACAATTTAATTTTAGGACGAGTTTTAGGTCCAGAAGCTTTTGCCGATGCTGCTATTTTAATTACATTTTTATTGATTCTTTCCTTTATTGGAATGACGTTTCAAATTGTAACTACTAAATATGTAGTGATCTACAATTTTAGAAAACGTATTGCTTTTATTCGATTAATGACTACATCCGCTCTTTTGTCTGGAATTGGTTTAGGATTAATCATCATGGCTTCTTGTAACCTACTACAAAAAGTCTTTCATACACAATCTGCATTAATGTTTGTTTTGTTTGGTGCCGGAATTCCGCTTTACTTTTTAATGAGTGTGAATCGAGGTGTTTACCAAGGGAAAAACAACCTTTTCAATCTGTCGAAAACCTACACTTCAGAAATGATTAGTCGCTTATTGTTAACTATCGTCGCCATCCTTTTTGTCCCAAATCTACCTATTACTATTATTGTTGCTTCCGGAATTACATTGTCTTTTGTTTTTGGATTACAACCGTTTCAAAAAATCTTTTTCAAGAAACCTACGCTTGAAAAAAGAGAAATGTTGAGTGTTCAAAACATCGCCACCTTTTTTGCCCTTACAGCTTTTTACGAGCTTACCCAAATCATTATCAACAATAGCGATGTAATTCTTGTGAAGCACTATTTTAACAACCAAGAAGCTGGATTGTATGCTTCTCTTGCCTTGATTGGAAGAGTAGTTTATTTTGTAGCTTGGATGTTTGTAATGCTACTTTTGCCCAAAGTACTTACACTTCAAAAAGAAGGAAAAAACACGCAACCTATTTTGATTAAATATGTTGGTTATATTGTTTCATTGTCTGTAATAATTGTTGCAACTACTTATTTTTTTCCAAATTTAGTTGTCAATTTAATGTTTGGTGAAGACTATCTTTCAATAGCTCCTTTATTGTGGAAATACGCTTTATCAACATCAATTTTTGCTATTGCCAATATCTTTGCTTACTATTTTCTTTCTATTAATAAGTATACTCCAGTTGTAATTTCAGCACTTTTAGGATTAACCCAAATAATCTTAATTGTGATGTTTCATAAATCACTAGAACAAGTGGTTGAAATGCAAATTATTTCAATGGTAATCTTATTGTTTTTTCAATTAGCTTATTTCTTTTATCAGAATAAAAAGAATGTTCGTCTAAACTAAATTTCCATTCGTCGAATTTAAAAATTTGACTACTGATTTTATTGGACTTTTGTCATGAAAAATAAAATGAATCTAAAAAATAAAAAAATGAAAATAGCAGTTGTAACAGCATTTCCACCTAGTAAAGTTACGTTAAACGAATATGGTTACCATTTAGTAAAAAACTTTGTTCAAAAAGAAGAAGTTTCAGAATTGGTTTTAATTACGGATAGAACATCAGAACCAAAACAATTGGATTTTGAAAACAGCAATAAAGTTTCCGTTAACGAATGTTGGGAATTTAATAGCTATGCTAACATTTTCACCATAGTAAAAGCGGTTTTAAAAGAAAAACCAGATGCTGTTTTGTTCAATTTACAATTTGTAAAATTTGGCGATAAAAAAATTCCTGCTGCTTTAGGATTGTTGTTGCCAATGATTTTAAAAATATTAGGATGCAACACAGTAGTTTTATTGCACAATATTATGGAACAAGTAGATTTAGCAAATGCTGGATTTACATCAAATAAAATTGCTCAAAAAATATATAATTTCATCGGAACTACTCTTACAAGTTGTATTTTGAAAGCTGATACTGTTGCAGTAACTATCAATAAATATGTTGATGTTTTAAATGCAAAATATAAAACTAATAATGTTGCGTTAATTCCACATGGTTCGTTTGAAACTCCAAAGAATGTTAGTTTTGATTTACCAGCTGGACCAAAAAAAGTAATGGCTTTTGGAAAGTTTGGAACGTACAAAAAAGTTGATATTCTAATTGACGCAGTTGAATTAATTCGCAAGACTAATAATGAAGAAATCGAAATTGTAATTGCTGGAACTGATAGTCCAAATACACCAGGATATTTACAATCGGTTAAAGAAAAATACTCACATGTTGAAGGAATTACTTTTACTGGATATGTAGAAGAAAATGATGTAGAACGTATCTTTACTGAAAGCACAATAGTTGCATTTCCTTATACATCAACTACAGGAAGTTCTGGAGTTTTACATCAAGCAGGAAGTTACGGAAAAGCAGTTGTTATGCCTGATTTAGGTGATCTAGCTTTATTAGTTGAAGATGAAGGTTACAAAGGTGAATTCTTTAATCCAGAAAGTGCTTCTTCATTAGCAAAAGCTATCAGTACTATTCTTGAAGATGATAATTACAGAAGACGCATTGCAAAAACTAATTACAAAGCTGCTTGCGCACTTTCAATGGATAAAATTGTTGAAATGTACCTTCAAAAATTTAAAGAAATTGAAATTAATAAAATGGTAAATACTTTAGTTAGAAATGTATAAAAAGGCAGGTTTTTCTTTTCCTTTTTCATCAATAAAACCAAATTTTTTCTGTCTGTTTTTCTGCCAAGGCCATTTTCCGGCAACTTGATTTGGCACAGCAGGAAAATCATACAAAGTCCACGACATAAATGCAAGATTGTTCTTTTTGAATAATTCTTGCATTTTTTTGTGGTATTCGGCTTGACCATCTTTAGTTGTTCCTGTCCAATTCCAAATTCCGCGATACGATGGAACTCCGAATTCCTGAATAACAATAGGTTTTTTAGTCACTTTATCTAATATTCCGTATTCTGTTTCAAAATCGTCAATGGCGTTGTAAAAATGATAGGAAACAATATCAACTTTATCTTCTAAATTGGTTGCTTCATAAGAATTCGACCAACCAATTGTAACCAAATGATTCGGGTCATTTTCTTTAATTACAGTAATCATTTGTTGCAACCAATTTATTACATTGTTTTTGTCGCGATTTTCAAAATCTAAATTCGGTTCGTTTTTAATATCCCAAGCCAAAATAGCTTTATGATCTTTAAAGGCAGTAACAATTTTTTCGGCGTGTCGACTAGTCAATGTCCAACTTTCTAAAGTATAATCACTATAAAAGTCAAATAAAGTCACCACAACTTTTAGGTTTTTTGTTTCTGCTAAATCCAATAAAGTTTTAAGTTTCTCCAGTTTTTCTGGTTTAATATCTGCTTTGCCAAAATCCTCATATTGAATAAAAATACGAATCGAATTGAGCTTTGCTATTTTAATAATATCAAAATCTTTTGCAATGGTATCTTTGTTAAATAATTCGCCAAAAGTATCCCAAGCCGAATTTTTAGGATAATAATTAATTCCTTTACTTATAAAATCGGCATTGTTGTATTTTATCTTTTTTCCAACAACTTTAAATTCCGGATTGGCTTTCAAAGTGTCTTTTGCAAAAGGTTCAGGTTTCATTTTTTGAATGTGACGAATGCGCCAAAAACCATCTTCCAACAACATCATAACTTTGTAGGTTGCCGTATCTTGAACTTCTGAAATTAATTTTTTGTCTTTATAAACTTTTTGAAATTCGATAACATTTTTATCAGTAAAAACCACTTGTTGTCCGTCTTCACTATAAAATTCTAATTTCGGATTGTGTTTTAAAGTAGTACTTTCAATGGTGATTTTGTTTTTCAAATTATAATCAATGCTGTTGTACAAATTCACTCGAGCATTTTGTGTGTAATAATCTTCTATGCCTTGTTTTTTATTGTTTTCTAGCGATTTATTTTTGATGTACCATGAAAATAAATAGTCTTTTTCAATAGTTTTTAAGGTATTTGGTTCCATTTCTCTACCCACATTATTCAATTCTTCCCAAATAACTTTTGGTAAATAAGTATTTACAGTTTCTTTTTCCAAATGCAACATCGAAGTTCTATCGGCGCCAGTATTTAAATATTCTAAAATGCTACTTAATCCAAAAAGCAACAGCACATTTAGTAAAATAAATGAGCTAATCAAGACGGTACGAATCGTGTTTTTATTATTTATGAAGCTCATAGTTTAGTGTTTCTGTTTGTTTGCTAATGCCTAATGTTGTAATTTCAAAACGATAGTTTTTCTCTTTATAAAAATCTTCTGAAAGTTCAAAAATTGCCAATCCTTTGGAAGTGTCTTCTTGCAAAGTTGCCACTAATTTATCTTTATGGAAAACCTTTACAATTACTTTTATTCCATCAGGAACCAATTGATTCATAAAACTTGTTATTGGTCCAACTTTTACCGTTCTATTTTTATTTGAAAACGAATAATTAAAAGTCGAAATAATAGGTTTGTAATTGATGGTGATTGAATTACTTTCGGCAATTCCGGTTACAAATCCTTTCACAGAATATACTTCTTGATGATCTGGATGCAATAATTGAGCTGAAGCAATTCCGTTTATGGTTGTTCCAAAAGTTTTCAATACCAAATTGTTTTTAGTTTTGATAAGGAACGAAACCAAAGTGCCATCGCTAACCACATTTCCGTACTGGTCTTTTATGCTAGATGTTGTAAAATGCGTAATCTGATTTCCATCGGCAAACTCGTGATTTCTTTTGTAATCTATAGTGAAATTGGTTGCAATATTTGGATAGATTTCGGTTTCAATTTCTTTGGTTGCGATTTTGTCACATTCTGTTGAGACCAACATTTTTCCTGATTTATTTGGAGAATAGATATCGTAACAAGCAATAAAGTTTTTAGTTTTTAAATTGAGATTGGTTACGTTTTGCAAAAATTGATGTTTCAAAATCACATTAGTGTTTTCTTTTTTTGGATTGTCAAAACCATCAGTTGGAACCGTTACCATCATGGTGAATTCTTTTCCGCCAGCTAGAATGGTTCGTGGACCAAGATAATTTTCAACAACAGTTTTAGTTGTATCATTTGGCACAATTTCAAAAGTTCCTGAATTTTTAGTTTCATTTTCGTTGATTAAAAACCAAGAAACTTCACCTGTTTTTTTACAATAATTTTCAGGAATTTTAAAAATGTAATTTCCTTTTTCAATGGTTGCATCAAGTAATGTTTTTCCATACGAATGAATGATGAAAAGTTGCGGTTTTTCACTGTCAGCATTAGGATGAAATTCTAGTTCAATTCTGTTTCCAGCGATGAAAGTTTTAGTATTCGAAACCAATTCAAACGACGCTTTTTTATCCGAAACCAAAGCAGTTCCGAATGCCAAAAGGAGCAAAGCGCTTAATAAAAACAATAGGTAAATTGCTTTTTTCATTATCTTGGATTTCCTATATAATTATTAATTTCGATTTTGATGTAATCAAATCCGTTACCTTTTACTTTTTGCAATTGTTCCTCATTTTGAGAAGCTTTTCGATTTGGAACCACTGCATTAGAAATTGATTCATTGGCCAAACCATTCACAAAACAATTTTCTAACGATGATTTTAGTGTTTTGCATTTTTTTAAATTCAGCAATTCGTAATCAAAATAATTCTTGCGTTGCACACGAACACCTTCACGCATAAAGAAATGATCTACATAAATCAGTTCTTTCTTGTCATTATAATACGACACTAAAATTTCTGGAATTGTACTTTCTTGAATTCCGAAATTAAACAAAGTTCCTTTTATGTGATTGTTTTCGATAGCAAAATCAGAAAGTGCTACTTGTGTATACAAATCGGTTATGGCAACATTTCCGGCGCATTGAATGTCAAATGTTACAGGATTTTCAATAATTTCTAATGGAGAAAATTCGTTTGGATTGAATGTTTTTGGTTTTACATCGGTATTTTTTGCCCAAGCAATGTCTTCAAAATTGACTTTAAAACTGGTGATTTCTTTGGGCATCAATTTATGCTTTATTTCATATTTTGCGTTGAACGATGCTAATTTCTTATCGTTTTTATCATATAAAGTAGCCTTCAAAACTACGTCGGCCGGAACATTATCGACATTTTGAACTTCTCCAATTATAATGTATTGTTTATTGTATTGAATGAGTTTTGCCGACAAGATTTCTAAAACAGGTTGTTTCAAAACATCATCATGATAAGTCATTTGGGTAGAAACAGCGCGTCTTCCGTGTTTGAAATATTCGGTTCCGTTATTGGAAACAAACTGATCAGGCGGAATATCCAAATCTATTTTATTTGGAACTATAAACCATTTGCCTTTTTCTTTAATAACTTCATGCGTGTAGTTTTTTTCAATGATTTCCAGAGGTGTTACCCATTTGGTTTTGGCAATGATTTTGGCTGAATTTTCGGTTTGATTTATAATTTGAATGTCAATAGCATCCATTTTGGCATACGAATTTAAAATACCGTCTTGCACCGCAGTTTCCAACATAAATTGCGATAACGATTTGTTTCCTTTTGGATCTAAATAGGAATGTGCTTTTTCAAATTCTTTAAAATCAATTGCATCATAATAAGCTTTTACAACATTTTTCGGACTTAATTGCGACGAATTGTTGACATAAAATTGATAGACAAAATAAAATATAATTAACAAAACAATTCCAGTCCAAATGTGAAGTAGCGTAACCAGTTTTCTTGGAAATTTTTTATAATCAATAGTGAATTTGAAAAAATCGGGTTGCGTAATTGGTTTCAGTTTTAAAGCTTGATATAAAATCATTTGTACGTTCAAAACAAAAGCAATAACCACAGTTAAAATAGGAATAATTCCCCACATCAATTTTTGATATAGCGGAACATCTTCAAATGGAAGAATTTTGGATAATGGTGGCACGTTGAGTTTTTCCCAAACCATAATTCCGTTTTCCAGTTGCGTTAATCGATGCCAACCGCAGAAATATAATATTGGATCGTAGAATTTATCATTAGAAAAAACATACTTCAGGTTGTATTTTTCTGGAACCGTTAAAAATTGTTGCAGCGAACCAATACCTTCCAAACCTCTAAATTTTGAATTTTCCAAACGTTCAACTGCTCGCGAAGTTAGTTCAGGTAATCGTCGTGCCGAATGATAATTTCCATCAACAGTCAAAGCTTTTGTTTGATAAGACAACGTTGCCATTTGATCGCCAAAACCCAAAGGCAAATAGCGCCATTGATCGTGTTGGTCTTGGTTTAAGAAATTGATAATAGGTAACGTATTGATTTTTTGTGGTTGAAACGGACGAAAATAACCTAATGTTATCGTAAAAATCGCCATGAATAAAAACGAACCAGCAAACAAACCAGAAATGATTTTGTAATACACCGAACCAAATCGTTTTTGCAAGTTAGTTCGTAAATCGCCTTCAACTAATCGGTAGGCAAATTCGCCAAACATTGGTAAACTCATTATTGCAGCCCAAAGTGTAAATCTGTCGAGCGTTAAAATATTAAATGCATTTTCACCTAAAACCTTTAACGGAATTGGAGTTGTTCCGCCAGTTCCTAAAACGCTTAATAATGTTATTGATAATCCAAAGAAAATGTAGCGTTTGCTGTAATATCTATAAAATATATAAGGTAACAAAAACAATAAAATTCCCCAAGGAATAACAAAAAACATCAATCCAGACGAAGTTACTTCGAGAAAATTATCACGACTTCCGTGTGGAATTGGCACTTGTGTAATTGGATTGTTTTTCGAATTAATCCAATAAGGGAAAATGCAAAAAACAATTAAAAAGACAGAAGTAAATCCAAATGCAATGATTCTTTTTAGCAATGAAATAGTAGTTTGTACAAATAATTTCATTGTTACTTCTTTGTACGAATTCACTTTTTCGCGAGCCACATCCATAACCGTCATTCCGATTAACGGAAATATGAAGAATATCATTCCGAATAATGGCGTAACATGATGCGAACAAACGGTTACAGCAATTAATGAAATAGATGTGAAGTAATATTTCTTTTGTCCGGTTTTTATCCAAAGATAAATTTCTGGCAACGCATGCATTAAAATAGAAATCCCAACAATACTTGGCAACTGACCAAAAATATGAAGTGTTTCAACAAATGAAGAAGAAAAAACAGCTAATAAAGCAGCATATCCAGCAACATTTCGATTGCCTGTAAGTAAAAGTGAAAATCTAAAAACACCTGTAATAAAAAGAAGAATTGCAATGATGGCAACGGTAAATAATCCGAATTTTAATCCACCAATAAATGACAATAATCCAATACATTGATGCACTAATGGTGGATAACCCATAACGGTAAATCCAGTATACCAACTGTAATTCCATGGTTCAAACCAACTAGTAGCATAATGATTACCATAGAATAAATGAATTAAAGCATCATAAGTGTTTTCTAAAGTGAAAAAAATAGCACTTCCATGGAAAACCAATCCAATTAATAACGCAGCCAGTAAATATTTATTCGATTTTTCTCTCACAAACTATAAGTGCTTTCTTGATGATGTAAATATAGTAATAATCATCCTATCGTTGAATTTTATATATCTACAGAAAAAAACCATTCGTCGACACTTCTTTATTCTTTGGTCTAAAATAAAAATTGACCTTGTAGTTTCGAAGTACTTTTGTCATGAAAAATAACAATAAAAAATAAAAAAAATGAAAATTTTAATCGTAGACGATCAAGAGTTAGTATTGATATCGTTAGAAAAATGTTTAACCGATTTAGGTTATGAAGTTATGACTTCAAACTCTGTAAATGATGCAAAAGAAAAGTACGATAGTTACATGCCAAATTTGGTTATTGCTGATATCAATATGCCAGAATATACAGGAGAAGTTGTTTTGAATAATCATGAATATTCAATAAACACTAGCTCAGGTCTTGATGTTGTTCATTATATAAAAGTTGAAAAGAATCATGATATACCAGTTATGATTTTATCAGGAAATAATAACGAAGATGTGATTGAAAAAGGCTTTGCTTTAGGTGCAACAGATTATATGAAAAAGCCATTAAGTTTAAATGAAATTGGTATAAGAGTAAAAAGACTAATTGGAGCGAGTAATATTTCGTATTCAGTGAATAAAAATAAATTCATTCAGAATAAAGTTATTGGGGTAGTTATTCCTTGCTACAACGAAGAAAAACGATTGATGAGTGAAGAGTTTAAAAAATTTGTGAATTCAAATTTAAGTTATCATTTATGTTTTGTGAATGATGGAAGTAAAGACAATACTTTAGATGTTTTATACGATTTAAAAAAGCAAAACGAAGGAAGAATTAGTGTTTACAATTGCGAACAAAATGGAGGAAAAGCAGAAGCTGTTCGTTTAGGAATGTTGCATTTGGCAAAACAACAACAATTTGATTATATAGGTTTTTTAGATGCCGATTTATCTACCAATTTTGAAGATTTTGATGCTTTAGTTGACACTATTAAAGATTCAAATTTTAAAATTGTAAGCGGTTCTAGAATAACAAGAATGGGTGCTGATATTGAAAAAGAATCAGCAAGAGCAATAATTAGTAAAACTATAAATTTTATTATTAGAAAAACATTAGGAATGGATTTTAAGGACACACAATGTGGTGCAAAAATCATGACTAAAGATGTTGTAGAAGATACGTTTCAAACAAAATTTTTGACCAAATGGTTATTTGATGTTGAAATTTTTATGAGAATGAGACAGAAATATGGTTTAGAAACGGCCAAAACTTTATTGTGTGAAAAACCTTTAGATAGATGGGTTCATATGGATGGTTCAAAATTATCATTCAAAGATTCTTTTAAAATATTAGGGCAAATAGGCCAAATAGCATTGCATTATAAGTGATTTTTATTTTTATTTTTATTTTTCAAAGAAAGAGAGGTTGATTTGTCAGCCTCTTTTTTATTTTTGTATTAATTTAGGCATTACTTTTGTGAAACAATTAGAATAAAATTCAAAACAACTATCATGATTGATAATTTAAAGAAAATATTAAACGAAGACCAAGATCCAAAAGCGATTGAGAAAATTACTTCTAAATTGAGTAATTTATTAATGTCTAATGAAGAAATTGGATATATTGCTGTACAAAAAAAACCAGCTGTGACAATTTTGCCAGATAGTATTGTGGTTACCAATAAAAGAATAATTCTATGTAAACCAAAAAATCTTGGTTTATCAATGGAATTTGTAGATTATGATTGGGATGATATTGCAGGAAGTTTTGTAAAAGAAGGAATTCTTGGTGCAGATTTTACTTTCAATACTAAATCAGATTTAACGCATACAGTTGATTATTTGCCAAAAAATCAAGCACGAAAATTATATACTTATGCTAAAGAGCAATTGGATTTATTGAAAAATCCAGTTGTAAATACAACTACAAGTAATCCTGTAATTGCAGAAGAAATAACTTTTGAAGAAGTTGCTGAGGTTGAAGAAATGGAAACAGAAGAAGTAACTAATTTTGCCGAAATTATTCCCGTGGAACAATCTGGATACAGAGATGAAAAACAATTTCCTGATGAAAAATTAAATGCTGAAAGTGGTTTAGCAAGTTTAACGCAAGATCAGTTATTTGAAAAACTTCAGAATTACAAAAAATTATTAGATAATGGTTTAATTCTGCAAGGAGAATATGACAAATTGAAAAATGAAATTTTAAGTTATTTGTAAAAGATTAACCGCAAAGTCCGCGAAGAATTGCGCAAGGTTCTCTAAGTTTAAAAAATATAAAACCCAACATTATGGTGTTGGGTTTTTCTTTTCGTTCTTTTGCGAAAACAACTTTGCTTCTTTGCGGTTAAAAAATCTACATTGACTTCTTCTGCTTTTCAACAAAACCATCTGCTTGTAGCTTCAATAATTCCAAAGCACCTTTTTTCTTATAATTGTATAATTCTTTGTCGTCTTTGATGTCAGCATACACTTTGTCGTAAATTTCTGCATCGGTTTTTCGTTGTAAATCACTTTGATAACGGTTTTGTGCGATCACATTTTTAATTCCCATTTCGGCATCTTCCTGTTTGAAATCGTATTCACCTCTTGGAGAAAGTAATTTGGCAATTATAGGTGAAGTTTCAATAGCTAAAAACAACAACATTATGAAAAACGATGGCAACCACGGTAATTTATTCAACGCATTAATTCTTGCCATTAATCCGTCAAAACCATCGATAATAGGTTGCGAATCGGTTACTTTTTTATCTAAATCGGCTTGAAGTGTTTTGGCTTTAGCTTCTTTTTCTTTAATTTTTATAGCATTAGCAGCTTTCATTGAATCCAATTGCTTTAATGCCATATCGTGTTTTTGACGTTTCTCTTTATAGACCGGACCTTTTCCTAATTTTTTTGTTCCTGCAGTTCCTTCAGCTTCTGTGATGAAAACTGAGTATAAATCGTTTACTTCTTTTTCTTTTTTAGTGATATCACTTTTCAAGCTATCAATTTCGGCTTTGTTTTTATCGACATCGCTTTGAAAATAATTGGTCACTTGTTTTTTGTTTGCCATTGCCATTTCGTTTTTCTCTTTTAACAAAACGGTCTCAATTTCTTTCTGAAAAATTTTGATTTCTAATGGTTTTGAGATTACAATTGCAATAATAATCGCTAAAGCAATTCGTGGAGTTGCTTGAATAAACTCGTCAAGAAAATTATCACGTTTTTTGATAGTCGATACAATAAATCTATCGAGATTGAAAATTAAAAATCCCCAAACTAACCCGAAGAAAACTGCGGTATAGACATTGTCAAAAACCGTAAAAAGTGCGTAACTACTGGCTACAAAAGCCATAATTGCTGTGAAGAAAACTGTGGCTCCAATTCCGGCATATTTGTTTTGTTCGCCGTTGGAACAACCGTTCACAATGTCAGTATCGACACCTGAACAAAGAATAAAAAAACGTTTTAACATAATGATTGATTTTGATTGATGATGATTATACAAATTTAACGCCAAAAATTTTATAATGTTGTAAAATGATGAAAATTAGTTTGTTTAGCCATTGATTTACAGATTGTTTTTAAAATTAAAATCCGCTTGATTAGAGCGGATTTTTTGATGATGACTAATGATATAAAATCATTTTACTTCAGATATGAAGTCCAAAATATATTTTGCGATTTCGGTTTGACCTTTTTCACTTGTAATAAATTTTCTGTCGTTTTCATTTGAAATAAATCCAAGTTCAACAACCATCGAAGGACAAGGTGAATTTTTTAAAATCATAAATGGGGCAAATTTTAGTCCTCTATTTCTTAGTGGTGTTTTAGATAATTTTGTTGAGAGTTTTTCTGCAAAAACTTTTGATTCTGCGATTAAATTATTTTTATCACTTATAAATATTTCAAATCCATTTGCATCTGTATTCTTATTTTGATTGACGTGTAAAGAAATTACTAAATCTGCGTTTAAATTATTTATGAAATCACCTCTTTTTTTCAAATCAATAAACTCATCATCAGTTCTAGTGAAATGAATTTCTAAGTCAGAATTGGAATGCATTTCTTTGATCTTTTTTGCTATCAGTGAAGTTAAGTTTTTTTCATTCCATTCGTTATTTGTAGCACCAAAATCAGTTCCGCCATGACCAGCATCAATTACAATGATTTTCTTTTGTTTTTTCTTATTTCTATGTATCGTAATACCTTCTTCATTTTTTGAATACCATTCCGTTTCAGCCTTAACATCTTTCGTCTTTGTTTTTAGTATTTTATCAAGTTTTTCCCATTCAGTATTCATTTCAGAAAATGTTACTATTAAAGTGTCATTATCATATTTAAGATGATTATTTTTTAAATTTTTATCAAAATATTCATTCGTATACAATGTATACTGATATTCTTGAGGAAATTGTTTTAATCGCACTCTTTTATCAATAAATCTATTTGTATAATAACTGAAATCAGATGGTTTGTATTTTTTTAAATCAGAGTTTTTCACAGCTTTTCCATCAATCCAAACGGCTTCATTATTTGAGTTGCTAAGTTTTATAAATAATTCTTTGCTAACTTTTTTTGGATTTATCTTATCAGGAATCCAACTTAAGTAGTTTCTCTTTTCTGTTAAAGTTAAATCTTCATACATTTTATTAATTTTAAATGTAGTGTCTTTTCTGATATCTTTAGCAATTATTCTAACATTTGCGTAGTATCTATCTCGTTTGATATCATCTTTTGTCAAATTACTTTCAGTTTTGATCGTTGTATCTGGAACTAGTTTTTCTTGAGCCACAACTTCAATACAGAAAAAATATATTAATCCGGCAAGGATTGGAACAATTGCAATCTTTTTTAAAACTGCAATTTTTTGTGATGTGCTTTTGGTCATCATAAGTAGTCGTTTTTTGGTTACTAAATAATTCAAATTACTGGCCAAGTAAATCGTTTTTTGTCCGCTGCCTTTTTGCAAAAGCAAGTTTTGGTAAAACGGAACATTGTTGTAAGTTTTCACAATTTCTTCGTCGGCAAGAAATTCGTGATTGAGTTGAATAGCTTTTTTGTAGAAAATAAACAGCGGATTGAACCAAAAAATTACTTTTAAGAATTCAATAAATAAAATATCTAAAGTATGTTTTTGAGTTACGTGAACCAATTCGTGTGCGTACAATTCATCTTCAATATTTCGATTATTATAATCTTCAAAATTGATAAATATTGAATTTAAAAAGGTGTGAGGAAGCGTCTTTTCTTCTACCAAAACCAAATTAGCTTTTTTGTATTTTACTTTCGGATTGGAGCTAGATTTTGAGATTAAAAGCCAAATGTTTTTTCCGAATCGAAGTAGCATTAGAAAGCTAATTAACCCATACAAACTCCATAAAACGTAGGGAGTGAAATTGATTTTTTCTTCTATTGGTGCACTAGTTCCTTGAATTTCATTTTCTGGAAGTACTGATGAAGTTATTACCGTATTTAAAGGTTCAAAAGTTTGAACAACAGGAACAATTTTAATGATTTCAAATGTTAGAAACGGAATCACTAACGAAATTACAATCGAAAGCAAAAGATAAAATCGATTGAATTGATGTATTTTTTCTCGTTCTAAAACTAGATGATAGAAGCCAAGAAAAACGGTTAAACTGATGGTTGATTTTAATAGAAAGTCGATCATTTTTTCTTTTTTTGAAGTTCAACATCAATGATTTTTTTTAGTTCTTCCAATTCTTTTTCGGTTAGATTGGTTTCTCTTGTGAAGAAAGAAGCAAATTGTGAAGCCGAATCGTTGAAGAAATTTTTAATCAATCCGTTAACGTGCTTGGAGAAATAATCTTCTTTTTTTACTAACGGATAATATTCTCGTGAATTTCCAAATTCGTTGTAAGCCACAAATTTTTTATCAATCATTCGTTTTAACAATGTGGCAACTGTTGTTGTAGCAGGTTTTGGTTCAGGAAAAGCTTCAAGCAAATCTTTCATAAAAGCTTTTTTGAGTTTCCATAAATATTCCATTAACTGTTCTTCTGAATTGGATAATTGCATAGTTCTACGTTTTTAGAATTAACTCTACAAATGTAGAATAAAATTTTATTTCTACAAGTGTAGAATTAAAATTTAACATTTGCTTCGGTTTTACTGGGTTTACTTCGTCTGTTCGCTGCGCTCGAGTGCGTTAGGGATTTCTTCACTTTACATTTATTTAATTTGGTGTTCAGAGAACTTCGTTTGAAGTGGAAATCCTTTTTGTTCGTTGCCTGAGGTTCTCGAAGGTAACGAACAAAAAGATTGGGAACGGAAAGCCCGACCTTGTTGCTTATGAAGTATTGTTGTGTAAGAAGATGTGGTGCAACAAGGTAACGCCAAATAGAAAAATCCGTTTACTCAATTAAGAATAAACGGATTTAAAATTTGCGAATTTGCGGTAAAACTATTTAGATAACTCCACAAAATACTTATAAAATAATGGAATAGTTTCAATACCTTTTAAGTAATTAAAAATTCCAAAATGTTCGTTTGGAGAGTGAATGGCATCAGAATCCAATCCGAATCCCATTAATATAGTTTTAGATTTTAATTCTTTTTCGAATAAAGCAACAATCGGAATACTTCCGCCAGAACGAACAGGAATTGCTGGAACACCAAAAGTTTCAGTATAAGCTTTGTTGGCTGCTTGATATCCAATACTGTCAATTGGGGTTACATATCCTTGTCCGCCGTGATGTGGTGTAACTTTTACTTTAACTGATTTTGGAGCAATACTTTCGAAGTGATTTTTGAACAATTCTGTAATTTCTTCCCAATCTTGATTTGGAACCAAGCGCATTGATATTTTAGCGTAAGCCTTGCTTGCAATAACCGTTTTTGCACCTTCACCAGTATATCCGCCCCAAATTCCGTTCACGTCTAATGTTGGGCGAATGGAGTTTCTTTCGTTAGTAACATAACCTGTTTCGCCATGCACGTCATCGATTTCTAAGGCTTTTTTGTAGTTGTCTAAATTGAAAGGTGCTTTTGCCATTTCGGCTCGTTCGGCAGCAGAAAGTTCTTCTACTTTATCATAAAATCCTGGAATGGTAATGTGATTTTTTTCGTCATGCAACGAAGCAATCATTTTAGTCAATACATTTATCGGATTGGCAACTGCGCCACCATAAAGTCCAGAATGTAAATCGCGATTTGGACCTGTTACTTCAACTTCAACATAACTTAAACCACGTAATCCAGTTGTAATTGACGGTTGTTGATTAGAAATCATTCCAGTATCTGAAATTAAAATGACATCGTTAGCTAGTTTTTCTTGATTTTGTGTAACAAACCATGATAAACTTTTAGAACCGACTTCTTCTTCACCTTCAATCATAAATTTTACGTTGCAAGGCAAACAGTTATTTTGAATCATATATTCAAAAGCTTTCACGTGCATGTACATTTGACCTTTGTCGTCGCACGCACCACGAGCGAAAATGGCACCTTCAGGATGAATTTCTGTGGTTTTTATTACCGGTTCAAATGGAGGTGAGGTCCAAAGCTCCATCGGATCTGGCGGTTGCACGTCATAATGTCCATAAACCAAAACAGTTGGAAGATTTTTATCAATAATATGTTCTCCAAAAACAATTGGGTAACCTGGAGTTTCACAAATTTCAACGTGATGGCAACCTGCTTTTTCTAATGATGCTTTCACAGCATTGGCAGTGTCAATAACATCTTGAGAGTAAGCTGTATCGGCGCTTACTGAAGGAATTTTTAATAGTTCAATTAATTCGTTTAGAAAACGCTCTTTGTTTTCTTGAACGTATTGTTTTATATTATTCATTTTTAATTGTTTGATTATAATGTCAAATATACGAATACAAATTCCAATTTTTAAATTCAAAATTCCAATTTTTAAAGAAGTTTTAATTTTTTTTTGGAATTTGTTCTTTCAGTATTGGAAATTACAAAGTAATGTTTATCTTTGCACCCACAATTCGCGGATATGGTGAAATTGGTAGACATGCCAGACTTAGGATCTGGTGCCGCAAGGCGTGTAGGTTCGAGTCCTATTATCCGCACAAAAAGTCCAAATGAAAGTTTGGACTTTTTTATTTCTACACTATTGGTTAATTTCTATGTTAAGAACTTATTTTATTAACTACTAGTGATCCCTTTTCAATCAGTATTTTTGTAGCATCTCTGAGTTTGAGATTTAACCAATTTATTGGAATGAAAAAGAATCCGTCTATGACTGCACTTATTTTAGCTTTTATTGGTTTTGCATTAATTACTGGTGCATTGTTTTCGTTATATCGTTCTAGTAACGAAGCGATTTCTATAGATGAAAAAAGCGAAACTGAAATTGATATTACGAATAAAAAAATTGATGTTTTAAGCGACGAAATTCAAGAAACCAAAGAGCAAATTGTTGAGACAGACAATAAAGATTTATCAAAACCCGAAGTGTTGTCGCAGTTTTCTGGACAAAATATTCCAATTATTGAAATTAAAGATATTGATTTAGGTGAAAGTTCTGATTTGGCAGATGATGAACCTCGAAAAAAAGGACAACGCATAACTTATGTTCATCAATTAAAATTTTCTATTGTAAATGTTGGAAAATTCTCGTTGAAGGAGGTAATTTTTTCTGTAAAAGATATTTATAACGATCCAAAAGAAGGAAAGAGCAAGAAAAAAGCCAAAGAATATAATTATATGGGAAGAACTTTTGCTAACGAAGATGTTGGTGCTTACAATAATATTGAGGTTAATACTTTAAATTTAAAATCTAAAAAGTTGGTTTATGTGAGTAATTTGCCTACCAGTTTTGGAGTAGGAGATTACTATTTTGATATCATTGTAGAATGGAATAATGGTTTCTACCAAATGCACGTAGATATTGAAGAGGTGAACGGAAAGTTGAAATACCGTTACCAATTTTATGATGTTGATGGAAAACCAATTAACTTAAAATCTTCAGAAGAAGTTACTGCATAAAAAAATGCCTTTCAATTACGAAAGGCATTTTTCTTTTTTGCTTATTATGCATTTAACGCTTCAACAATAATGTCTTGATCGTTTAACATATCTTTTAACATGTTTTCGATTCCGTTTTTCAAAGTAAATGTAGAGGAAGGACAACCATTACACGATCCTTGAAGTACCACTTTTACGCGTTTAGTGTCTTGGTCGAAGGAGTCAAACAAAATATTTCCGCCATCGGCTGCAACGGCTGGTTTTACATATTCTTCAAGAATATTTATAATTTGTTGTGATGTGGTATCAAGATTATCAAAATTATTGATTTGTTGTTTTTCTTGTTTTGCGTCTTGAACAATCATAGTTTCGTCCACAACTGTGCCAACATTTTCAATGAATTGTTTTATAAAAGTACGAACTTCAAGTGTAATTTCTTCCCAAGATGCGATGTCGAATTTGGTAATTGAAATATAATTTTCGTCAATAAAAATTTCTTTCACAAACGGAAAGCTAAACAATTCTTTAGCCAAAGGCGATGCGACTGTTTGATCGATATTTTTAAATTCAACAGCAGTTTTAGTGACTCTTTTGTTTACAACAAATTTTAATGTTGCAGGATTCGGAGTAGTTTCGCCATAAACTGTAATTGCTGATTTTTTTGGTCTAAGTGGATCTTCAATTATTATTTTTCCGCCATTTTTTACATAGTCTTCAATTTGTTCCGCTACGTCTTCTTTAACATCATTCCAATCTACAATACTAAAACGTTCAATGGCAATGAAATTTCCTGAAATGTAGACGGTTTTTACAAACGGAAGATAGAATAGTTGTTGCGCTAAAGGCGAATTTTTAGCTTCGTCAATGTTCTTGAATTCAAAGTTTTCATTTTGGGTTATAAAATCTGGGAATTCAAATTTTAAAATGGTTGGATTTTGGGTTTCTTTTATAGTGACTTTCATTGTATGATTTGTAATTTTCTACAAATTTAACAAAGTTATTTTTTTGGATTGTTTATATTTGGAGTTTTAAACAATTAATTAACATTTGTAACGTTTTTAATTGACGTTTAAGTTGCTACACATATGAAAAAAATACTACTCCTTTTTATATTTGCTTTTTTCAACACCGCTTTTGCTCAACTTGTTGTCAATAATACTACACAAACGCCGGCACAGTTAGTTCAGAATGTTTTGTTAGGAGGAGGAATTACAGTTTCGAATATTACTTTTAACGGTACGGCATTAAATGCAAATACAGTTCGTGATCAAGTAGGAAGTTTTACTGGTGGTAACACAACCAATATTGGAATTAATAATGGATTAATATTAGCAACAGGTGATGCTCAAATTGCGGTTGGGCCAAATGACCAATCAGGTGCGACTGATGCAACCGCAAATCCAATTCAAGGAGATGCTGATTTAGCAATTCTTGCTTCAGCAAATATCAGGAATAAGGCCGTTTTGGAATTTGATTTTGTTCCTGTTGGGCAAAATTTAACTTTTAATTTTGTTTTTGGTTCAGAGGAATATTTAGAATTTGTTAATGGCGGTTTTAATGATGTATTCGGCTTTTTTTTAAGCGGTCCAGGTATAACGGGCACTTTTACTGGAGGTGCTGCAAATATTGCGTTAGTGCCATCAACAACTATCCCAATTTCTATTGATAATGTCAATGATGTTTTAAATCCCACTTATTATGTAAATAATGGTGCCGGAGTAACTCCTGGAATAAATACCACCATACAATATGACGGATTTACGACTGTAATAGCTGCAACGGCAACAGTTCAGTGTGGTCAAACTTATCATATTAAATTAGCCATTGCGAATGTTGGAGACAATTCACTTGATTCTGCTGTTTTTTTGCAAGCTCAAAGTTTTAACACGGCGCAACTTAATTTTCCGCAGGATTATTTGGTTGCAAATGGTTTTGCACCTTGTCCTGGTACTTCAACTACTTTAAATAGTGGTTTAGCTGCAACTATTCCTCATACTTGGACAAGAGATGGAAATCCAATTCCTGGCGAAATTGGTCCGGTTATAAGTGTTAATCAACCCGGTGTGTATTGTGCAACTGCATATCCATATGGAATAGGTTGCCCAATATCGGATTGCGTTACGGTAGAATATTTACCCGCAATGCCTATTGATGAGCCAATAGATTTGACAATTTGTACAGGTTCAACATTTAATCTTTCAACTAATACTCCAATTATACTTGATGGTCAGAGTGCGTCAGATTATGAAATTAGTTATCATAATTCGCTTATCGATGCACAAAATATTGCATTTCCAATAACAAATTTAACAGCTTTTCCAGGTGTTAACGGTCAAGAAATATGGGTAGCAATTCAAGATTTATCTTCAGGATCAAATTGTGTTGAAATTAAGTCATTCTTATTATTTGTTACAAATACAACTATTGCACCAGTTATTACTTGTGGAGTTTCAACGTCTAATTCTGTAACTTTCGACTGGACTGCACTTTCTGGTACTATCGATTATTTGGCTTCTTATCAAGTAAATTCTAATTCTCCGATTCCAGTAGGTTCCATAGGAAATGTTACTACATATGCAGTTACAGGTTTGTCATCTGGTGATAATGTCAATTTTACACTTACACCAGTTGGAGTTGCCGGTTCCTGTTTCGTTTCTTCATCATTAGTATGTACTGCAATTACAACTTGCCCAACAATAACTAATCCATCGGCAAATCAAGCTTTATGTTTAAACGGTGATCCTGCAGTTTTCTCTGTAAATACAACTTTTACAGGAACAGACGCTATTAGTTATGTGTATTTCAATGCACAGCAAACAGGTGACGCTATGTATGCAGGAGGAATTCCTTTAGGCAATTCTACACCGGCGGCTGGTTCATCATCCTACGATGCTCCTGCTCTTGGATTAGCTGGGTCGCTTCCGAATACGGTTGGAACTTATTATGTTTATGCAATAGCAAATCCAATACCAACAGATACAACTTGTCGACCTTTTCAAGAGATTCAAGTAACTGTCAATGCTCCAGTAACCGCCGGCACAGATGGCAGTATTAATATTTGCGGAAGCAGTTTAACGTCAATAAATTTATTTAGTTTAATAACGGGCGAGAGTTCGGGAGGTGTTTGGGTTCGTAGCACTGGTAGTGGCGGAACATTTGTCGCAGCATCAGGAACATTTACTCCAACAGCTGGAACGACCTCTAGCACATTTACTTATACAGTGACTGGCGCTGCACCTTGTGGAGCAGATTCAAGTGTAGCCTCAGTAAATATTACTGCACAATTGGACGCTGGATTGGATGGATCTTTAACTGTTTGTGATTCAAGTGGTCTTGTTGATTTGTATAGTATTATAACAGGTGAACAGTTAGGAGGTTCTTGGGTAAGAACTTCAGGTTCGGGCGGTACATTTGATGCTGTTAATGGTACTTTTACTCCAGCAGTTGGAGCTACTTTAAGTACGTTTACCTATACATTAGCAGGAGTTGCGCCTTGTATTAGTGATTCTAGTGTTGCTACGAT
>NZ_JAIXTJ010000004.1 GCF_027483985.1 Flavobacterium sp. | reverse complement strand
ACAACGCTTGTTAAATTAAATACAGCTTCTGTAATGGTTGCACTTGGATTACTATCACACAAATGATAATCAGTAACCGTACCTGAAACAGGCTTTGGTGTAACAATTAATTGGAAACTCGTATACGAAGAACACGCTGGGGCTAATGGGTCAAAAACACGAACGTGAATGGTTTGCGGACTGATAATATTACAATAAGAAGTCGTTTTATTTATCGCATTAAATCCCGTTTGTGCATCAGTGGAAGTTAAATGATAAGTAATCTGGACCGGTTGAGTCGAAATCTCTGCATCTTTTGTAGACAAAACAAACAAACAACTCTCGCCATCATTGTTCTCATCACATACTACATAATTACTCGGAGAGGTAATCGTTGGACTTCCAATTACAGTGATTTGTACTGAAGTTGGTCCTGCACATTGTCCCGGATTTGGTGTGAAAGTATACGTGGTGGTGGTTGTATTATTCAAGGCAGGCGACCAAGATCCTGAAATTCCATTTTGTGAAAGTACCGGTAAAGGACTTATTGAAGAACCTGAACATATTGTCGTTGGAAAGTTAAAAGTTGGCGTTGTAGGTGTCGTAATAATGGTTATTGTCATTGTAGTACTGTTAGCACACTGGTTGACATTTGGCGTAAAAGTATAGGTCGTTGTAGCTGTATTATTTAATGCAGGTGACCAAGTTCCTGTTATCCCGTTGGTTGATGTTGTTGGTAATGGTGCAATTGGTGTGCCACTACAAACCGGAGCTACTTGATTAAAAGTAGGCGTTGTTTTTGGATTTACGGTAATAGTTAATGTCTGATTTGTAGCACATTGACCAGCTGTCGGAACAAAAGTATATGTAGTTGTAGTAGTGTTATTCAAAGCTGGTGACCAACTTCCTGTTATGCCATTTAGCGAAGTAGTCGGTAACGGAGTCAAGGCATCACCATCACAAATTGGACCAACAGCAGCAAAGGTTGGTGTTATATTCGGGGTCACATTTATAGTAAGTGTGGCCGTCGTTGCGCATTGTCCTGTAGCAGGTGTAAAGGTATAGGTTGTTGTTGCAGTGTTATTTAAGGCTGGTGTCCAGCTTCCTGTAATTCCATTGTTAGATGTGGTTGGAAGGGCACTCAAAGTTCCACCAGAACAAATCGTAGCAACCGGATTAAATGTTGGAGTTACAGCCGTAGTAACATTTATGGTCAGTGTTGCAGTAGAAGCACATTGATTGTTAATAGGTGTAAAAGTATAAGTAGTTGTTGCTGTGTTATCAAGTGCAGGTGACCACGTACCAGTAACACCATTAGTAGAAGTTGTTGGTAAAGGACTAATGGTAGCACCCGAACATACCGTTGGAACAGCATTGAATGTTGGAACAATTAACGGATTAACAGTTACATTCAAAGTAGTGGTTGTAGCACATTGTCCAGTATTTGGTGTAAACGTGTAGGTTCCACTTGAAGTATTACTTACCGCCGGCGACCACGAACCTGTAATTCCATTGGTAGATGTTGTTGGTAAAGTAGGAGCAGCGGTGCCAAAACAAATAGGTGTAATTGGATTAAATGTCGGAGTAACCGGATTGACAACACTTACATTTAAAACTTGATTAGACGCACAAGGGAAAAGGGTAGAATTCGGAGTAAAAGTATACGTTCCACTTGTAGTATTACTTATGGTTGAAGGACTCCAAGTACCACTAATTCCATTGGGCGAAGTAGTTGCTAAAGTTGGAACTGCAGCACCGATACAAATTGGCGGAATGGCTGCAAAATTGGGTGCAGTTATTGATGGACATGCTGTATTACAAGTAGTAGTCATTGGAGAAACACATGAAACTCCATTGGCTGTCAATGTAAAAGTTACTGAAGTACCCGGAGCTAATCCTGTAACTGTAAAATTTGAAGGTGCTACCCAAGTTCCTGTTATTGGCGCACCGCCAGCAATAGAATAAGAATAGGTAAAATTGGTTTGACCAACATTGCTAAAATCAAAATTCAAAGACGTTGGTGTGGTATTGGGACTTGCAAAATCGCAAAATAAATTTAAAGATGGACCTGTATTAGCAATAACCACATTAATAGGAACTCTATCACTCTCACATCCAGCAACGGTTTGGCTCACATAATAGGTAGTCGTACCCAAAGTGGTAGTCGATGGAGTAGGTGCAACCAAAGAAGCAGTTCCTCCTGTAGCATTAGTTCCATACCAATTCAAAATTCCTCCTGCAGAGGGAACAGCCGTAAGCGGAATCGCTGATGCATTTTGACAATAATTTACCGGACTAGTTACCGTTGGAGTTGCAACGGTTGTAAAATTAATGGTTAGGGTAGAACTTCTTGTTAAACTACAAACGTTGGTTCCAGTAAGTGTCAAAACAACACTAGTTCCGGGCGTATTGGCTGGTATAGTATAACTGGTAACCAAATTTGAGGCATTCGAAAAAGTTCCTACAGGTGCAGACCAAAGTGTACTTACATGTCCTTGTGCAGTTCCATTCAAATTTATTGTAGATCCTTTACACGCCGTGATTGTAGGTCCAGCATTAGTAAAAAAGGGTGGAATTGGTGCACTACATCCTGTGTTTGCATAACTAGCAACACCTGCTGGAGTAAAATTTACAGTTGCTCCGTCGTTATCTGCAGTGGTTCCTCCAGAAGTCCCTGATGAATTAATTAATTGACTGCGCTCATAAGATACAGTATCAGAACAAGCTCCGAAGGACATGGTAAGGGTTCTAACACCAGGAATGACATTATAATTTGCAAAATGTCCTCCAATATTAGCACCATTATCTTGAAAAATCATATAAATGGTGGTAGTTAAAGCTCCGAAGGAATTAAATGCAGTATTAATATTATAACTTGATACTAAAATTACTGTTGCATTAGCCGGTAAAACACCACCAGTAGGCTCAAGTATTTGACCACAATTACCAGCTGCCGTAATACTGGCATTTAAAGCAGCAACTTTAGAAGCTGTCGTTGCATTTTGAACTAAGCCAAGCCACGGATTATTAGGCCAAGTTACATTTAAATTGCTAACATTGATGTTGGCCGCTCCAACCCTGAATCTAACCATTTCGTTAAATCCTTCCTCATTTGTGGGGTTGTTGGGAGAACAAGCGTCTACTAAAATACTTTCAATTTCAAAGCATTGAGAAAAACTTTGATTTGGTTTTAAAAGTGATACGACTGTAAAAAGAAATACGTAAATATACTTTGTAGAATTTTTAAACATCATTTTGTGATAAATTTTGAAGCAAAAATAATGATTTTAATTGTACTGAAAGTTGATTACAAGTAAATTATCACAGCATAAAACAAAAAAAATCCCAAGAAACTCTTGAGATTTTTATTTTGTGGGGAGAGTAGGATTCGAACCTACGAAGACGTAGTCAGCAGATTTACAGTCTGCCCTCGTTGGCCGCTTGAGTATCTCCCCATTCGCTTAACTAGGATGCAAATATAGGAACACTTTTAAACTTTCCAAATATATTTTTTAAATAATTTTATCTTATTTTTTAATCTTTTGGTAATGAATAAAATAAAAAAATCTCCACATGGAGATTTTTTTATTTTACAGGAAAGTTAACGAATTACTGAGCCAAAAGTTCTTGTACTTTAGCTTTCAATTCGGCACCTCTCAAGTCTTTTGCAACAATATTTCCTTTTGAATTCAAAATGAAAGTAGTTGGTATTTGTTGAATGTCATACATCTTTGCAATAGGATCTTCAAAACCTTTTAAGTTAGATACTTGATTCCAAGTTAATTTATCTTTTGCGATGGCTTCTTTCCATTTTGCAGCGTCATCGTCTAACGATACACCGATGATGTTTAAACCTTTAGAATGAAATTCATTATACAAAGCAACCACATTCGGATTTTCTTTTCTACAAGGTGCACACCAAGAAGCCCAAAAATCGATGATAGTTACTTTACCCAACGATTCTTTTAGCGTAATAGTTTTTCCTTCTGGATTTTTTGCAGAAAATTCTGGAGCCAAATTTAATGTGTTAAGTTTTTCAGCAGCAGCTGGATTTTTCATATTCTTTTCGATTGCTTTCAATTTGGTTGCAATGGCTTTTCCTTTAACCGTATTCTTCAATTCAACATCTAAATTTTCAAAAGTTTTCTTTACTTTTTTGAAATCAAAGTCTTGTGAATTAAATAAACGTTCAACCAATAACAAGGAAATATAAGAATTTGTATTTTGTTCTGGATAAACATTCATATAGTCATCCAACTCTTTTTGAATTTTAACATAGCCACTTTTCAAACTCTCAATAGCCATATTGTCTTTCTTTTGTTGCGCTTCCATCAACTTTTGGATGTTCTTGTTTTGATATTCAACCAATCTTTTTTGAATGCTATTGCTTTTATCGTTGAATTCTTGAAAAGAATCATTACTATCGGTTCCGCTAATTTTTGATTTCCAAATACTGTCTTTATCAACTTTAACTACAATCTCACCACTCTCCATAATGAAAGGTACGGGTTGTTGTATGTCTTTAATGTATAGAGCAAACATGCTAGGTTCTTTTACTTTTCCTTTAAATTCAAATTTACCGTCTTGAACTTTAACAGAATCAACATTCAATACAATACCCATATCGTTCTGAGTCTTCAAAGAAATCATTTTACCATTAGGCAAGCCCTTAGCTTCTCCAGTAATTAAGAATTCTCCTTTTTTTACTTTACTACAACTTAATATTGTCAGTGATAAGGCAATTAAAAAAACTATTTTTTTCATTTTATATTTTAAATTAAAATTTTTTGCAAAAGTATTTAAAATAAAAATAGTTTCCCTCATTTTTATAATATGTTTTAGAAATGCTTTTTTTGCTTTTTATTAATCAATTAACATAGTTTGAAGATTTAAATAGTAATTTTGTATTTAAAACTTGTGCCTGATGATTAAAAAAATACTTTTAGTAGTTGCCTTCTTGTTTGCTGCTACTTCTTATGCTCAAATTGTTATCAACGAGCTCGACTGCGACACACCAAGCACTGATGATAAAGAATTCATCGAATTAAAATCGGCAACTCCTTTTTTTGCGCTCGATGGCTATGTTTTAGTATTATACAATGGCACTGGATCACAAATTAATTTGAGCTATTACGTAATTGATTTAGATGGTTTCGCAACTGATATCAATGGTATTTTTGTGGTTGGGAATCAATTAGTGTCTCCAGTTCCTGATAAGTTTTTACCCGAAAGTATTTTTCAAAATGGTCCTGATGGTGTAGCACTTTATTTAGGTAGTTCTTCCGATTTTCCTAATAATACATTGGCCACAGCTACCAATTTGGTTAGCGCAATCGTTTACGGGACAAATGATCCTGATGCAACAAGTTTAATGTCTATTTTAGGAGTTACAACCCAATTAAACGAAAGCAGTGGCGTTGGCGGAAGTACTGTTAATTCAATTCAAAGAAAAAATGACGGTACGTACGAAAGTAAAACACCAACACCTGGAGCAAACAATGATGGAAGTGGTTTCATTTATAACGGAATTACAATCGCAGTTTCAACAAATAGTACCACTGAAGTTGGAACGTTTAATGTAACTTTTACCACACAAACCAATGTAACATCCGATTTGAATTTTTCTTTCACTTTAGATAATGGTTCGTTTATTACAGCAGATTTCACAGGCAACACTTCGGTTTTCATTCCAACAGGTTCTAATAGTTTTGTAACAACAATTACACTTGTTAATGATGCATTGGATGAAGGCGATGAATTAGCTAAAGTAAAATTCGGAACGCTTCCGGCACAATACAATAGATTGAACGATGAAATCGAAGTTAGAATTATTGACAATGATTTTTATACCTTGCCTTTTGGAACACCACTAAATCCGACTTTCGGTAATGTCTCAAGTACAGCACCAGCCGGTTATTATGCTACTCTTGAAGGACTTGCTGGAGCGGCTTTAAAACAAGGATTACAAGATATTATTGCTAATCCCAATATGGTGCGAGCACATAGCTATGGCGATATTACTGATATTTTAAAAACAGCAGATCAAAATCCATTGAATAGCAATCAAGTGTGGTTGATGTACAAAGAAGTACCCAAAGCCAAATTTGATTTTCAAACTTCAAGTAACAACGCTGGTAAATGGAATAGAGAACATATTTATCCGCAGTCTCGTGGTGGCTTTACCGATGGTACTTCTGAACTTGCCGATGGAATAAATGTTTGGTTACCAACAAATGCAAATGATATTCTAGCAGGTCACGCCGATGCACACCATATTCGTGCAGAAGATGGACCTGAAAACAGTATCAGAAATAATAAAGATTATGGTTTGACAGGTTACAATGGACCTAGCGGAAATCAAAATTCTTGGAAGGGTGATGTCGCTCGTTCTGTTTTTTATATGGCAATAAGATACAACCAGCTTAGTGTAGTAAATGGCGATATTGCTGATACAACAGTAGGTCAATTGGGTGATTTAGCAACTTTGTTAAACTGGAACACCTTAGATCCTAGAGATGATTTTGAAATGAATAGAAATAATTACATCTACACGTGGCAAGTAAATAGAAATCCATTTATTGATTATCCTAATTTAGCCGATTATATTTGGGGCGGAAACACTGGGCAACAATGGTTTTCAACGCTTTCAAATGCAAGTTTTGAAGATAGTCAAGTGCTGCTATATCCAAATCCCAGCAAAGGTTTTGTAACAATTTCAGGTATTGAACAGGAATATACCATTGAAGTTTACAATAATGTTGGCTCTAAAATAGTGGATTCAAAATTTACTGGTACTAGTCAAATTCTAACCAATTGGGCTAGCGGAATTTATATTGCAAAAATAACTTCTGATTCTAAAACGATAATTAAGAAAATCGTAGTACAGTAATTTTTGATAAACTTCAAAGAAAATTAAAGGTAGGCTTAAAATATGAATGATAATTTCATAAACGAATTTTTTGGAATAGGAATCCAAAACGGAAAAACTCCTGAAAACTTAGGTGTATTGTGGCGTTCCGCTCAAAATTTAGGGGCAAGTTTTATTTTTACAATCGGAAATAGGTATGCCAAACAAGCTTCTGATACGCACAACGCAGTGAAATCAATGCCCTATTTTCATTACGAAGATTTCGAAGACTTCTTCAAAAACTTACCAAAAGGTGCCCGACTTGTTGGTGTCGAACTTGATGATAATGCCGAAGACTTGGAAACGTTTCATCATCCAAGAAGATGTGTTTATTTATTAGGTGCTGAAGATAACGGCTTAAGTAAACAAGCTATCGAAAAATGTCATTTCGTAGTAAAGTTTAAATCACAAAAAAGTTTAAATGTTTCGGTTGCTGGTAGCATCGTTCTTTATGATAGAGGAATCAATAAGCCAAGATCTTAAAAAAAGAGATTTTTATTGGACTTACTATTTGCCGATACAATATTTGAAGGTTTTAGTATTTACAATAGTTGTCGAAGATTGGGCAACAAATAGCCATCAAAATGGTCTGAACATCAATAAATACAAGACAAATATAGACAAAATATTTAAAATTTGTTTACTATCGAATATAATCCTTTTGAACTGTTTTTAGCTTGTAAATTCCATTCTTGATACATTGGTAGCATTTCACAAAATACGTCATTATATGGCTTTGCATAGCCTTCTTTAATCATTATTTCGTTTAAAACTCTACCATCATTTAGAATTAGATAGCCTAAAAGTCTTCCGTATTTATCAACTAAATTATTTTGTTCCTGTACTAATGTGCAAACATCACCCAAATTAACTTGATCTTTTAAAAAGTTAAATGATAAATAACCAAGTTTGATTAGTAAAGCAGCTGGAACTTGTAATTCTATTTCGTCTTTTTTTATCTTGTTGCAGTAGTTTATTTCTGGTGCATCAATGCCATATAAACGAACTTCAAATTCTTTTTTTGATACAATATCTTCCAAAATTATTCCATCTCCATCAACAAATTTTACAATTTTGAGCAGACTTTTTGTAATGGTGGTTTCTTTAGCGTTTAATTGCATTATATTGCTTTATTTAAGTTGTTGTTTATCAGTTGATTATGATGTAAATTTAATAAAAAATATTGTATAATTGCTAAAACACACAACAAATGGCAAAACAAAAAGGACATATTAAATATGTTGGGACGTTAGGAGAAGTTCGTCACTTCAAAATTAAAGGTAATGAAGGTTACTTTGCAGGTCTAAAAGGTGGTCCAACTGCCGAGCAAGTAAAAACTGCACCAGGCTTTATTCGTACTCGTGAAAATATGTCCGAGTTTGCAGCTTGTGCTAATGCTGGTAAATCAGTGAGAATTGGTTTGTCTGCTTTAATGAAACAAATGACAGATAGTCAATTTACAGGAAGACTAACTGCTATTATGAAAAAAATAAATATTGAGGATGGTTCAGAGGCAAGAGGGCAAAGAGCTGTTTTGGTTTCGCAACAACCACAATATTTAAAAGGTTTAGATTTCAATAGAAATATTTCCTTCAATGGCATTTTTTCTGCTCCGTTTACTTTATCGGCTAACGTAGACAGAAACGAAAGTACTTTAAGTGTTCCGGCATTTAATCCTTTGAACTTTTTAAATATTCCATCAGGTGCAACACATTTCAGAATTATCAATGCTTTATCAGTAATCTCGGATTTTGTTTTCAATCCTGCAACTGGAGCTTATGAGCCAGCAGAACCATTGTTAAATGAAACTTCAAACATTTCATATTCCGCTTATACTCCTGTTGATGCTGTAACTTCTTTAATTGATGTAGTTGCAACTTTACCAGGTGCTCCAACGATAACAACTAATGTTTCTGTTTTGGGTAGTATCGGAATTGAATTTTATCAGCAAGTAGGAGTGAACTACTATTTATTTAATGCAGGTAATGCAATGAAAATTCAAGAAGTGTTCTAAAAAAGACCATCAGTTTGTAAAGTTTACTACTTTAAAACCAATTACCCTTTCGAAAGAGAGGGTTTTTTGTTTTGCATCAATTTGTCTATAATGGCGACTTATATAGGGCTAATGGTGCAAACAAGTGCGGAATATCTATCTATTGAGAGAAAAAGAATAAATCGTTTTTTTATCCAAAGAAAAAATCCAAGTATGCCCTTAACTTTCCATTCAAAAATCAACATTCGGATAAGACTTCAACTTGAGCTGTTTTTTTTAGAAAGAATGCTTACCGCATAACGTCAATCAGAGTGGAGGTTTTGTGGCATTCTTTCTGAAAAAAATTGCATCCTATGGGGTTTGGGGAAATGGAAGATTTCCCCAACTGAACTTACCTAGTGCGATGGCAGTAGCGAAACAAGTGTGTAGTTTTTTATTTGCTTATCGGAATGTTGATTTATAATTTGTGGTTCTGGCAAATGAAAAACTATACTCTTGTGGGCAAATTTGATTTTTGAGGATGCCTTATTGTTCCTTCGAAATGAGGTTTTTCAATTTTATCAAAATGTTATTCGGAAATGTTATGGCATCTTCAAAAAACAATGAAAACTCTTTCCTAGTGCGCTGGCAGAAGCTCGAAGTAAGGGTATTCTTTTTTATTTGCTTATTGGGTTGTTCTGATTGGTTTTCTTGGCTGCTTGATGCCTGCACGTAAATAGAAAGATAAAACTTGAATGTTACTACAATTAATGTTTTGAAAACGCTAGGTATCAAGCAGACGGAAAGCCAATGACTTGGGGTTTTGTGGCAAATAAAAAAGAATACTCTTACTGGCACTATTGGGATTGTGGGTATAGAAAATTGCTTTAACCAAAAAAAAAATAAACACTTAAAGCAATTTTTATACTTACAATGTCAATATGAAAATACTTCCTATTTCTTTTTATGCGGTTCGATTGTCTGCGTCAGTTTGGTTTCGGAAGAAGTTATGCGGAAAGATAAATGTTGTATTTAACGTAAACGTGATGCGGAGGTTTACAATTGCTAGTAACGGCTGGCTTTGCGTCTGTTGGGGATTTAAGAGCAGCGTACTTTCTGCTTTGTTGATTAGTTCAAAAACAAGATTTAACGTCTATTTACCACAACTGCCCCAATAGCGCAAAACCACCGTTACTAGCAGTTGTTTCTATTAAGTACTACTTTTTTAGGTTAAAATCTGTAATAGTTGTTGGGTTGTTTTGGTTTATGGAATTCTTCTCTGTCGTTATCATTTAATAATTCATCTTCTTTATTTGTAAACGGATCGAACCAATCGGCTTTTTCGTTTGCCCATTTTATCCAGTCTTTTAGTTCTTCTGTGAGGTTATTTTCTTGGATTGCTTTTTGTTCTGTTGCTGCTATATAGTTTCTGTATATTGTTGCTTTATCGAATTTCTCAGCATCAGAAAATAACTTTTTGGTTTTGATTTTTTCTTGTTCTTTTCTTGCTTTAAAATCTTCTTCAATTTTTCGCTGACGTTCGTATTCGATGTGCCAAAGTTCTCTTTCAATAGCTTTCCGTTTTTCTTCAATAGCTTGTAATTCCAATTTGGCAATTATGTTTGGAATTTTATCTTCTAATTTACTTGTGTCAGTATCTGTCCAATCTTTTGCAGGGTAAACATATAAACTAAGGGATAAAATATTTGAAGGATAAAGTTCTGTTGAGTCATAATATGTGCCTTTGACAATTTTTCTTTTTAATCTTTCTCTTAGACCAATACCCATCTCAATATTGTCAATTACTATTTTGGTTCCTTCTTTTACAGTTATTTTATGACCTCTTTTTTGTAATGCTTTTATAAAAACATCCATAAATAGTAATGCTCTTTTTACACTTGGTGGTGCTACAGTAATATTGAGAATGCCGGTGGAAGTATTTAAAAGTCCTTTTATATTATGCTGATAAGAAGGTTCTTTTGTTTTTAGGTCGTTTTTAGCATCAATAATTAACTGATGTGGTCTTGTTAATTTTTCTGGAAATACAATAGTTTCTTTTAGAACGTTTTGTAATTCTTTGGTTAGATGATTTAATTCGTTTCCTTCTCCATTTATAATTGTTTCAGAATTGTCTCTAAATTTTAAAGTTATTGAGGTTTCTACTGTATTGTTTACTGGTAGTTTTTCTTTGCTTACCTTTTTGTTGTATTGAATTTTTTGCCAATAGCCATTTTTTGGTAATGGTACGTCTAGTTTTTTGCAAACTTTTCTTAAGCCATTATCAGAGAGGTTGTATTTCTTTGCTAATTTAGATAATGGATTTTCCCAAACTAAATCGTAAAGTTCTTGTCTTGTGAGTATTGTATTTTCCATCAGCTACTTAATTTAAATAAGTACTAAATTAAATAATTAAAATAAATCAAAAAAAAATCGGCTTAGAGATTTCTAAACCGATTGTTATTTATGTTATAACTATTGTATCTTAAATAGGAAGTGATTTTAATTCACTAAGTGTTTTCTTTGCTAATTCTATCTTATCAGTAAATAGTTCTTTACCTTTAAGAGAAGCAGCAACAGTAGCAATCTTTTCTTTTGTCTTAGCAGACATAGAAATAACCTTAGAAGCTTTTACAGTTGTTTTTGTAGTTTCCATAATTGTCTGTGTATTAGTATTTAATTAAATAACAAGTACTTAATGTTTTGCAAAGTTATATTATTTTTTCTTATAAACCAAAATATCATCGTATTCGTGTTTTGGTATGTATTGTACAAACGTATTTGCTTTACTTTTATTACGTCCAAAGAAGATATAATCTACACTTAATTCTTCAAAGTTTTTATCCACATAATATCTATATGTTTTAATTCGTCTTTGATAGTTTTTACAATGTTCTATACATTTCTTTTTGCAAGTAGGTAAACAATCATTTATAAACTCATCGTGACTATCACTACCACTTACAAGAATTACAGCATCTTCGTTTATTGCAAAAAACAAAGGTACTGTACTTAATACTGTATTGAATACTATGTATATATCTCCATTATTACTATTTACATCATCAACTATTGTGCCTAATGCTTCATCATAATCGCCAAAGCCTAAATTATATACTGTTCTTCCTCCCATATTTGCTACAGGAGTATATTCAATAGCTTTGATTATTGTTTTTTCTCCTACACTTTCAAATAAGTATTGGGTTTTTATTTCTTCAGCTGTTTGTTCTGTATTGTATATTGGTAAATTATTCAATGCGTGTACTTTTAAATTCTTAGTTTGTAAACCTAATTAATTTTCTTAATAAAAAAAAGTATTCTGATTTAGGTTGTAATTTAAAATGAAATAAAAAAATTAATCTTCCCAATCAAAGTAATCGTATTCAATATTTAATTTTCGGCATATTTTATCACTATAAACTTCACCTATATTTCCATTTGGAAGTTTAGCTTTGACTAATTTACCGAAATTAACTTCGCCTTCGTTAGTATATTCTCTAGTTTCATTGATCCAATTTGTCCAATCAATTTCGACTTTTCCATTCACAACTTGAAACAAAACTCTTTTTGGAAACACATCAAATTCTTGTATTACACCGCTATCAAAATCTCTTTCAATATGATGATTATGATAAATTAATTTAATCGTAGATTGATTATCCTTTAAATTGATTAATTCAAAAAATTTTGTAAGTGCTTCTTCTCTTCTAAATCTAATTGGTAGTGAGAAATTGTTAAAGATAAAATCATCCAAAGAAATCATTTGATTATGTTGAACCGAGTAATAGCTTTTTTCTAATGACATATTTATATTTTTTTTATTAAAATTTAAACTATAGCACTTTTTTTTTGGAGAAATAAATCTGTTGGTTTGGTTACAAAAACCAAAGGTTATTTTTACCGAAATCGGGTAGTTTGTCTCCTTCGAAGTGTGGAAATATTTGGGCTACCATTTCAGGGTATTTTATGGTTACTGGTAGGTTTTGTTGTTTTATTGATTTCCAATACATTCGGCTGAATTGATATACTTGATCTATTAACTCTTTAACTGTTGGAATGTCGTTTAAATATTCGTCGTCTGTGCAGTTCAAGGTTAATTTTACAGGAAAAGGATAATCAAACGCTTTGCCGTCTTGACTGTATTTAGTGTTATTGAATAGTAAGTATTTTAGCTTTGCAATTTCTATTATGGTTCCGCTTAATGGCATTAATTCTGGACTGCTTGTGTCGAATGCTACGTAATCATTAGCTTCTGTTTTATTGATTGTGATAATGATTATTGGAACATCAATATTTAGTTTGTTTAATACTTTTTGGATTGGGTCAATTTCTTCTTTTCCCATTGGTTTGTAGTAGTGGATTATTAATCTTTCTACATCGTTGCTATTATCAACAATAAATTTTAAGATTTGTTTTCCTATTGCACCAGCTATTAATTCGATTTCATTATCTCTGAAACAATCAAATCCTTTAAACTCTCCTTTATTGGTAAAGCAAAATGCACTACCTACATATCTGGTATTGCTTTCTGCTGATTTAAAAGCACCCACACCAACTATTAATTCTTGTTTTAAATCTCTATCTAATCGCCAAGGAATGCCATCTATTTTTGCTAATAAGGCAGGAGTAATGTTCTCTAAAAAAGCACCAAAATAGTTATTATTAATACTTTCTTTAAATATTACTTGTGAGGTTATTTCGTGTTTTAGTAGTTCCTCTTTTACTTGGTAGTATAATTGTTTGTTGTCTTGGTCTTCTTTGTGAATTGGACTTATGTAGATTGCTACATATCTTGTGTTTGGTGTTTTTTCTAAATTGATTAAATGTATTTTTAATTCTTTGATTGCTGTTGCAGGACTTTCAAATCCTAAACTACTATTTTTATCATCCATAAAAAATGGTTGCTTTATATGATTTTTTAATGATGGAAAAAAACCTTTGTAACCATTTAAAAAATAATCATATAATTTGGCAACATATTCTTTGCGGTCTGGTTTGTGGTAAATGAAGAAAAACTGCACATTTGGATGAGGACTTGGTTTGTATGGTCCTATTTTTTTCATTCCTACTTTAGGATCAATTTCAGTATTATTATAAAATCTTAAATTGTTTGATTTGTAATTGGTATGATAGACTTCGTTTTCTGGAATTGTAAAAAATCCATTTTTATCTAATGGTACGATACTTCTAAAAGCTTCCGTATTTAGATAGTTATTATAAAAATCGTTAATGTAGTTGAAGTAAGGTAAGTATCTGTTGCCTTTTTTAGGTTTGTCGTGTGGTATGTGTAAATGATTTTTTATAGGTATGTTGAGTAGCGGATATACATTTATTAAATTTTGCTTTGCATCTTCTGAAAGTGAATCGAATTTGAATATTTCATTGTTGTAGATCACTGTTTTAAAATAGTTTGATGGCATTTCTATTTTATCAATGCTTGTTGTTGCTACTTTAGAATTTCCATCATAGGATAGTAGTAGAGCAGGACTTTTTGTTAATGCTGAATATTCTATTTTTAAAGTGAAAACTTTATAGTTATTATAGTCTTTAGTACTTGACGCAGTATCTAAAAACCAAACTTCAATATCTTTTACATAATTTAATTGTATTACATCGGAAATATTTGCAAAATGTTTATATACTGAATGCGTATAATAATGCTTGGCAAACTTTGCATTGTATGCAAAATCTACTTTAGTTTTAAAATCACAATCAATTGTGTCTATAAAATTGGTGTAGTAATACTTTGATTTTACTATTTCCTCTTTTTGCGTGTCCCATAATTCGTTAGGCAACTCTGTTCTATGAATAGGATAGTAGCCTTCTTTTTTTTCTTTATAAAAACCAAACTCTTTCTGTAATGAAGGATGTTGGAATGGGATGATGTTTATTTTAAGGTTTTCCAAATTATAAATATTTTAGCTTCCTGATATATTATTTTTAACTTTTTTCAAATAAAATCATTTTTAACTTTATATTTTTACGGTTTCCCTCATTTGTTTAAAAATTTTAAGCTTTTTAAATTGTTGGTAAACCCAACTCTTTCAAAAACTCATTATGTTTGTCTGTATTCGTTTTTATACTTTCATTGATAGTTGTCAATTTTGCATTAACTTCTTTTAAATCAATTTTTACTTCATCTAATGATGTACTTACATATCTTGATATATTTAAGTTGTATGCGTTCTTTTCAATTTCATCCATTGATACTCTTCGGGCATATCTTTCAATATATTCAGGTCTGAATTGATAGGTCGCAACTATTTTTCGAATGTCGTTAGGTTGGTCTATATCTTCATTATCTCGTAGAGTGTTTTGCTTTTTCCCTTTCTCGTAATGTTCGCTGGCGTTAATAAACAAAACATCATCGTGCTTTTTACATTTTTTCAAAACTAAAATACAAACTGGAATACTTGTTGAGTAGAATAAGTTTGATGGTAAGCCAATAACTGTATCAATGTGATTGTCTTTCAAAAGCTTTGTTCTGATTCGTTCTTCAGCACCGCCACGGAATAATACACCGTGTGGTAGTATGATTGCCATTGTTCCTTCTTTACCTAAGAAATGAAAGCCGTGCAATAAGAAAGCAAAATCAGCAGCTGATTTAGGAGCTAATCCATAACTCTTAAAACGAAAATCTTCGGCTAAAGTATCTGTTGGTTCCCAACGTAAACTAAATGGAGGATTGGCAACAATTGCATCAAACTCTGTCTTTTTACTTGGATTCATTTCGTTAAGAACATCCCATTGATTTTCTAATGTGTCTCCGTGAAATATTTCAAACTCGGTGTCTTTCATTCCGTGCAACAACATATTCATTCGAGCAAGATTGTAGGTGGTAATGTTTTTTTCTTGTCCATATATTTTACCTACACTTCCGCCCGCATCTTTAATACGTTTTCTTACGTTCAACAATAAAGATCCAGAACCACAAGCCATATCAAAAACTTTGTCTAATTTCCCTTTCTTTCCTGTCTTTGGTTCTTGACTGTCTAAGGTTACAATTTCAGATAATATGGTTGAAATTTGTTGAGGTGTATAAAACTCACCTGCTTTTTTACCACTTCCTGCTGCAAATTCACCAATTAAATATTCATAAGCATCTCCCAAAGTATCTGAGTCGGCAGAGAATTCCGCTATGCCTTCCGCAATTTTCTGAATGATTGTGCAGAGTTTCTTGTTTCTTTCGGCAGAAGTTTTTCCTAGTTTTTCAGAATTCAAATTGATTTCAGAAAATAAGCCTTGAAAAGCACTTTCAAAAGATTCGTTCTCTATGTATCGAAAACCTGATTCAAGTGTTACTAATAACTCGGAGTTTTGGGTACGAGCCATTTCGCTAATGTTACTCCACAAGTGGGCTGGTTCGATAACATAATGAACTTTTCTACGCATCTGTTGTTCAAAATCCTCTACTTCATCTTTATTGGATGCATACCATACTGAAAGTGGCGTTGTCTTGTCCGTTTCAGGCAAGTTTGGATAGTCCTTGCCTAATTCTTTCTTTGCCGCTTCTTCATAGTTGTACGACAAATACCTTAAGAAAAGAAAGGAAAGCATATAATCACGGAAATCATCTGCATTCATTGCACCTCTTAAATCGTTTGCAATATTCCAAAGAGTTTTACCCAGTTGTTGTTGGTCTTTATTTGTCATTATTATGCTGTTTCTGTTAGATTAGCTTCATTAAAGATTTTGGGAAAATAAAATGTATATTTTCCAGTGAATCCACTAAAGATTCGAATAAAAAGTTCTTTATTATCATCACCCATTTCTACTGGATCAAATATTGAATACTTACCGTGACTAAATAATTGTAACGCCCTTTCAAAAAGAACTTCATCATCCAAGCCGTCAATACATTTATCAATTTTGTCGTAACCAAAAAATGTTGCCGTTTTTTCCAATACGCTTCTTAAGGCATTAAAATGAAAGGTGTAAATTTTAGGAGGATTCTCATCACTTTGCTTATCAACTATATTTTTAAGTTCGTTAAGCGTAGCTATATGATGAAAAAATGGTGTGTCATTTGTATCCTGCAAAGCATATCCATTAGCACCTTTATTATGTAAGAAGTATTTTTTGTTTTTTACTTTTCTACCAAATTCATTATAAAGAACATTAAAGAATAAACTATGATGTGTAGAAATTACAGTTTTAATTTCATTACCCAAACTTGTCAATAAACTGCATAAATCGCAGGCTATCGCTATAGCATTATTTTCATCTAGTGATGATATAGGGTCATCAATATATATATATTTCACCCAATTGTAGGCTGGATCTTTATCAATTGCTAATTGACAAATAGCCATAAAAAAGCACCAAATAAAAAGAGTTTCTTCGCCCCGAGATATTTTAATATTTGAAATAGTTTGTTCGTTTCCATCAACAAGAATACTTCTTGAGAATGTTACTATTGATTCATCATAATTAATATCAAACTTCAAATCAACATAATTATTTAAGAATGATTCTATTTTTGCATCTAACTCTAATTCACGTAAACCATTAAAAAATGCTGAATCAGAATTTAAAATAAGAGTTCTTTCTGTGTCATTTTCTAAGTCATTATTCCAAGAAAACAAATCTTCTGTAAAAGCATTGAAGTAAAGTGTATCTCGACTTGTTATATTACCTTCAGCATCGAAAGTTTTTCCAATTTGTCTAAAGTCCATTGATAATCTTGTTTTACCGCTTGCGTTATGAGCAAATAGTAATACTAAATCTTTCATAGGTCGATGGTCTCCAATTAAATCCTTGCGGAAATGTTGAGCAACTTCAGTTAAGTTTGTGAAATTTGTAATTGTACTCATATTTAATCAATTATTTTAGGAAACAATCCCTGCATTAAACCTGCTTTATGTAACATCAATTGCTCTATTTTACGTGCCTTTGCTGTGATAAGTTCATCTAAAGATGAAAGACAACCAGCGATTTTTTGTTGTTCTTTGAATTCAGGGAAACTGATAATAAAATCACTTAACACTTCCTTTGTTATTGTTTTGATTATACCACCAGGAGCCTTTTCTTTTTCAATTTCGAAAAGCATAAAAAGGACGTAGGCAAAGAATACTTTATCTATTTCATTGTAAAATTCTTCAAACAGCAATAAAGTCCTGTCTATGTATGCGTCAAATTGTGTGATAGCTACTTTTCCTATTGAACCTTGAATAGTAATTATTACAGTTCTTTCCGGTATAAATACACTTTGCTTTGCAGCTAGTTTACTAATTTTTCTTTTGGTTTTTGATTTCAATAGAAAATTATCATCTACGTCAAAAACCTGAATAAACGGCATACCATTACTATCATCATACCACTCTGGTAGCCCATAGGGTTGTGGAAAGCTCCCTCTTCTGAATTTTGCAATATTTACAAGTGTATCCTTTTCCCACTCCCCATCATTCTTAAACTCTTTAAAACGAAACTTAGGCACTGTTTCCCCTTCTTGCGGAAAAAGGTTTTGCATCAATCCTTTTTTGTGGGCTTTGAGTAAATCCAACTTTTGGACGTGTGCAGCAATCACTTCATCTAAAGAAGAAAGACAGGAAGCGATTTTTTGTTGTTCTATGGTTTCAGGGTTGGGAATGGAAATTTCTGAAAACTGTTTGTAACTAACCATTTTCCCATCCCTTATTCCTTCTAAATTTTTATTTAAGTCTCGAATGAACGGAATTGACTTAAAATAGAATCGATAAAAATCATTTACTACATCAATTTTCTTTCTCAATATGATATAAGCAGGACTGCATAAACCTAAATAATTCGAATATTCAATTCCACCTTGAAAAGACCTTAGACTAATAATAAAATCACCAACTTCGACGACTTTGTAACTTTCAACACTTTTGTCTGTCACAGAAACGTGATAATCTATCATTTCTCTTGGAATAGCACCTTGTTCTTGGGTAATAGCGAGAATGGACAGATCTGAATTATGATTTTTATTTGATACGGGTTCAAATAATTCATCACCGTTTTTGTATCTCCATTCGCCCTGATTATTAAATTCAGGAAAACGGTATTCAGGTATCAATTTTTTATTTTTGTTCATAAGCTGTTAAACCTGATATTTCACGCCCTTCGGCAATTTTTTTTAATTGTGGTACTAAATCTTCCATCAATTCCAATTCTTTTACTCTGCGTTCTTTCCAGCTTAGTTCCAAAGGTTCTAATAGGTCGGTGAGTTTTTCTCCGTCAAAAATCATTCGGCTCATTATGGCATCTACAAAAGCTTTTAAGTCTACAGTTTGCAATCCGTGTTGGTGAGCAATTGTTGCCAATTCGTTATCGTTTTTCTCAATTTTAAAAATATCATAGCCTTTGGTTAGCGTATCTACATTTTGTCCGCTGTTCCAGTCCAATCCATTTATATACTCCGTTAAATCTTCCTGTTCGTCCATCATATTGGCATTGGCACTCAGCAAACTTATTACTTGCGCCTTTGTCATTTTTTCTTTAGCAGGTTTTTGTTGTGTGCTATCTGCTATTAGGTTCATTATATAGTCGTAATCAATCACGGAAGAAGCAAAAAGCACAAATTCAAAATCCAATTGTTGAATTTCAGGTGGTGTATCATCTCCACCTTTCTGTTGTATTTCCCTTAGTTGTTTTGCTGTTTCTATATATGAACTCCTAAACTCCTGTAAGGTTTCTTTCGGCAAAATAGCTTCTATTTTGGCCTGTTGTTCTTCAGTTATGTCGGTATATTGGTCTAATTGAGTTTTAATGCGTTGTACTTCCTTAAAGTTTTTTACAAAAGAAATCCTCGCAGCATCACCTTTTAGATTATATACTTCCTGCGGTTCGTTTACTAAATTATGTTCTTGCATAAACACGCCTAAGGCTTCTACTGCTTTTTTGTATTTATCAATTACCGTAGGAGCAGATTCAACCAACCAAATTTCTTTGGCTTTTCCTTTGTCTTCACCTGAGAAAAGTGCAATGGCATAATTTACGGCATCTTGTTGAGAACGGAAATCGAGTATGTTACCGTAAGGTTTGGTGTCATTCAAAACTCGGTTGGTTCTGGAAAATGCTTGTATCAAACCGTGATATTTCAGATTTTTATCTACATATAAGGTGTTTAAATATTTGGAATCAAAGCCTGTGAGCAACATATCCACCACTATAGTAATATCAATTTTATTTTTGTGTGGATATTCTTTGTTGCTGTATTTATGGTCTTTGATACGTCTTTGCACATCTTGGTAATACAAATCAAATTCGTTGATGGTATGACTTGAGCCAAATTGTAGATTGTAATCAGCAATAATGGTTTTTAGAGCTTCTTTTTTCTCTTCAGGATTTTGTTTATTATCTTCCTTTTCTTGTGTTAAGTCTTCTTGAATCTGCTGTATATCCTTGTTTCCTTCGGCTGGTGGAGAAAATACACAAGCTATATTCAACATAACATAATCAGGATTTTCGGCTTGTTTCTTCTTTTGAATTTCTTTGAATAGTTGATAATATTCAATGGCGTTGTTAATGGAAGCCGTTGCCAAAATGGCATTGAAACGTCCTAAATTTGTTGCTGCATTGTGCTTATCTAAAATGGCTTCTATAACTGCCTGTTGTGCAATGGCTTCACCTGGTTTTGGAGTTTGTGTGCCTTTGCCTTTAAAATAATCAATGTGAAATTTTAATACATTCCTGTCTTCAATAGCGTGGGTAATGGTGTAGGCGTGTAATCTCTGTTGAAATATATCTTCAGTAGTTTTATATGAAGCTTCTTCACCTTCTCGGATTTGATAAGATGCGTTTTCATCAAAAATGGGCGTGCCAGTAAAACCAAATAATTGAGCATTCGGAAAAAACTCTTTTATTGCTTTATGATTGTCACCAAACTGCGAACGATGACATTCGTCAAATATGAAAACAATTCTTTTATTTTTTAATGGTTCTAGGCGTTCCTTAAAGTTTTTTGTGTTCGAACCGTCTAATGCTAAGCCTAATTTTTGAATAGTACAAACAATTACTTTGTCGGCATAGTCAGTAGATAACAAACGCCTAACCAATGTTTCGGTATTGGTGTTTTCTTCTACACTTCCTTCCTGAAATTTATTGAATTCTTCACGTGTTTGTCTGTCTAAATCCTTACGATCCACTACAAATAAACATTTTTCTATATCAGGATTGTCTTTTAAAAGGGTAGAAGCTTTAAAAGAAGTCAATGTTTTTCCACTTCCTGTAGTATGCCATATATAACCGTTTCCTCTGTTTTCTTTTATACAATTCACAATAGCTTTTACTGCATAAATCTGATACGGACGCATTATGAGTAATTTTTGTTCACTCTCTACAAGCACCATATATTTACTTAACATTTCTCCAAGTGTACATTTGGTTAGAAATTTATCTGTAAACAATTCAAGGTGAGTGATTTTTTTATTGCTTTCGTCAGCCAATTGATAAATAGGCAAGAACTGCTCATCAGCATTGAATGCAAAATGCTGATTTTTGTTATTAGCAAAATAGTACGTGTTTGTTTTGTTGCTTACAATAAATAACTGCATATAGCACAGCAAAGAATTACCATAGCCATTACCAGCTTCATTTTTATAATCCACTATTTGCTGCATCGCTTTTCGTGGAGAAATGTCATTTTTTTTCAATTCGATTTGCACTACAGGCAAACCGTTAATGAGCAAAATAATGTCATAACGCTGATGGCTATTTTCTGTATTTATGCGTAACTGACTAATTACTTCAAAATCATTTTTACACCATTCCTTGTTATTCACCAACGTATAATGCAAAGGCGTTCCATCTTCACGCTGAAAGTAGCTTCTTTCACGCAACAATTTCGAAGCGGAATACACATCAGGATTAATTATCTCTTCTCTTAGCCTTAAAAATTCGTTCTCTGTTAAATGAACACGATTCAGCGTTTCAAATTTATTTTTGAAGTTTTGTTCAAGCGATTTTCTATCGACTATGTCAGGTCGATAAGTATATTTAAGCTCCGTTAGTTGCTTAATTAATGATTCTTCTATATGTGATTCTTTATTCATTTATTTTAAAAAAAAATGCAATGGAAACAAAACGTTTGTTATTTGTCAAAAATAGTAAAATTTAACTTCTTTTTTTTGTTTTTGTTTGACTTTAGATGATTTTTGTATATGTCCCATATTCAGGTTGTTGTAAGTAATTGCCTAAACAAGATTTTAAAAATGAACCCACCGTTCTTTCTGCTATATTGAAAGTAGCACCTAATTCAACTGCCTCTTTTCGTGTGAAATTATTTGGTAAGGCATCAAAGAACAGTTTTTTGTTTTGTCCTTTTTTGAAAGGTCCATTTTCTTCGTCTTCCTGTTTTGGTAGGTTTTCGAACATTAGAATATTATGTTTTAAATAGACTTCAATCAGTTGTGATGCTGTTTCAAAATCTTCGTCTAAACATTGAATGTCTGTTGCTTGTTCTTGTGCTTGGAATTTACGAATGCTTGTAAAAATCATACACATTCTATATAAAACTAACCCCAAACGTTTTACAATACTTTGGGCATCTTCTGAAACAAAGGCACTGATTTGACTTAAATACTCGCTGAATGTTGGGTTGAATTTGTCCCATTGTTCTTTGGTTAAATGTATTTTTGTTTTGCCACTATCGAGATACAAAACCATTTCATATACAATGTTTGATAACTTGGCAAAATGGTCGGTTAAATTCACTCTTGAACCATACGGAGAAGGGTCAATCCATTTGCTGTTGGTTTTGAAAACATAAAAAACAAAACGACTGAATAAACCATCTTCGGCAGATGCAATAATGTTATAGACTTGTTGAGGTGTTCCCGAAAGTGCAACAGCTAAACGTGGATTGTTAATTTCGAAATACTCATTATTGGTTTTTCTTGAAATGGATATTTTTTCGCTATGGAATGCTTTTCGTAACAAATCAGAATAAGAACCCCAATCGTTTTTGAATACTTGACCTAGCGTATCGGCTTCGGTTTCGCAGATAATACCTGTACCGTCATTTTGTTGTAAGTGTTGGATAATTTTTGCATTACTGGTATTGGCAGGAATGAATACTACTTTGAATGGTGGTTCTTCTGGAATTTCTTCTTGTGTATTGTCGTCTTTCGTTTTGAAACGTTGCGCTTTTTTGTAAGCTGCCATTTTTAGGTCGTATTCTTTTTTTTGTTCTCTTGAATTTTTTAGGACTTCTTCGTGGTATTTATCGGCTAACTCTTTAGAAGATTGTAACGCACCTTTACCTGACGCAGCAGGAGCAAGAATGAAAGAAAATAAATGAGGATATACGGTTCTGCCACCATACTCACCAGTAACATTTGGTAAACTACCCGATAAAATTGCTAAAGCACCTGTTAGAAACGTATCTCTTTCTCTTGGTTCGGAGAATGCTTCTGCACCTTGTTTAAGAATAGGAGGTAAGTTGTCGTAAACCGATTGCGGAATAGTTGGTGTATTTAATAAATAGTTTTCGTCGTCTATTGGTTCCTTTTTTGCTTTACTACTACTTGTTTTTTGTTGTACAGGTTTACGGTTGGCAAAGTCGGCAAACTTGGCAAAATCTGCCGACTGATTTTTATAGGCACTTTGAACCGATGCTTTGATTTCTTTTTCGTCTAAATCGAAATTAGTAGTACAATAGTCTAGCGTATCGGCTTCGTAAATCCCGAAACGATTGGCATTAGATGCAAATAGATGAATGAAGTTATTTCTATTGCCGTTAGTGTATTGTTCTTTTTGTTCTGTGAATTTTAGGCATTTGTCCAATAAAGTGTCCGTTGCTTCAAAAGAAATTGTTTCCACTTTTTGCGGTTTTGGAAGTGGTATTGCTTCTTCTTTAACTTCAAATATTGTTGCATCCTCCTTTATATAAATCTCTGGATCATAAGAAACAAAACACAATCGGGTAATGTCTTTGCATTTTGCATCAAAATCATAACCTGATAGGTTTTTATAAAAAGTTGCCACTTGATTGTATGCGATAGCGTGTTGTGTTGCATTGGAGTTGATTTTAATGAATACTTTTATTCCTTCGCCACTTGGACTAATAAACGATGCGAACGTGTATTTGCAGTCGTTTATTAGCTTAACTAAAGTGTAGAGTTCTGGAACTGGAATGTGGTCGAAGTCTAATCCGATCATTTGAGAATAAGTGTTAAGATTGCTTTTGGTTCTACTTGTTCCAAACGTGCCGGACATTGTAAAACCATTCAAGCTGCTTTTGATTTCATCGGCTGTTTTCTCGTCTCCTTTGTGTAATGCGTATCGAATTGAATTTACTTCACTTTGGTATTTATCGGATTTGATTTCTTGAAGAACATCAATAAGGTTTCTTTCTCCCAAGTTGTATTTAAACTCTTTATACACGCTTACCATCAGCTGTTTGTTTACTACTTCACTCATTTTTTCTTCGGTTTATAGTTTTCGTTAAGTAGGTTTTGAATGTCTTTTAGGCGATAATAGATTTTGTTGCCTAACTGACAATAGCCGATAAATCCGCTGTCTCTCCAACTTTGCGCTAATCGTTTGCTTATGTTCATAATTTTCATAAACTCTTGATTATCGCAGAATAAGTCGTCTGGGTTCATTTGCTGTTTTTCTTTGAGAATAACAGTAATCTCTTTTAAATGTTCTTGGATTTCTTGGAACATTTTCTCTGAAGGTTCGTAGAATGGCATCGCTTACTTTCTTTTGTGAGTTAGTAAATAGTTGGCTGCCATTGTCTCGATTTCGTCGGTTGAGGTTTGACGATTGCGCTGTAGCCATTCGTCTAATTCTGCACGATTGAAATAGAGTTTTTTACCTTGTGGACAGAAATGTGGAATTGATTTCTGACTGGTCAATTTGTAGAGGTGTGATGCGCTTATGTCTAAATAGTTGCAGGCATCGTTGAAGTTTAGGACTTCTTTCATTAGGAGATTTTGTTCTCCAATTCTTTGCTCTAGTTTTTCGAGCTTTTCTAAAATTAAAATTTCGTTACTCATTGCGTTACGTTTTTAATGGTTTAACAATCATTTCTGACGGCTAAATTCCTGCGTAACGCTATGGTAAATAGTAAGTTAGTAATGTCTTACTACTATATCTTACTCATCTTACTGTTTTTATTTATAGTTGTTTAATTATTTCATCAATATTGTCTTGTTCTTTAGGAAACTTGATATTGTTTTTATACAGATTATTTCGTTTTAAAGGTGTTCCTTTTTTAGAGTAAAACAAATTTGATTGTTCTATTGAAGTAGGATTGAAATTGCTGAAATAATGTTCTAGTTTTGAAATTATATAACTGAACTGGGTTGTTTCGCATCCTAAATGTATTTGTGGAGCACCGAGTTTTAAGTCTAGACTAGTTAATACGCTTACTAAATTATCAACAGAGGTATGGTCTTCATTAACCAGCTCAATAATTCTATTTAAAGCTAGTAGAACCGATTTTAATTTGATTGTATTTCCGTTAAAGCCAAATGATAAACGAGTGTTTTTTGGTATCTTAAAATCATCAATACCTAAAAGAATATTGTAAACCTTTTGAAATTCAGGAGTTGTTTTATCTAAATCAATTTCTGGAATAGGTTGTTTTAGTAATTCTCCAAATAGTTCATTTTTAGTTGATGGTATGTCTGTCAAATATTGCGGATATAATTTTTCGGTTTCTATTAAAAAACGGATTACGTTAGTAATAAGTTGAGGTATTACATAGGCGGTTAATTCTGTTTTTGGAAAGTCTTCTTTGTCTGTTCCAATACAAAACAAAATATCTTTACACGACTTTACAACGTTTTGTATGATCTCTTTTTTTTGAATTTCGTCAATGTCTTTGTTCATAGACTTGAAAACTCTATCAGTCAAACGTGTAGCTTCGTTGAATAAAAGAAAATGATAAAACTTTTGTGTTGTTGTTATTGGTTCTGCTAAAGAAACTTCTACTAATGGATGCAGTATTTCGTGACTTATATCAGTGTTTGTTTGCGCCATATAGATTTCTAAACCATCTTCTTTGAATAAGTTTGGTTTGTCTTTGTGAAGCTCTTTTAATGCCTTGTAGTACTCGTTTATAGTTGGTGTAGGCTTAATAAAGTTTGTTGATAGATTTTGTCTGTAAAATTTATCATTTATGGCGTTGCTTGCCCAGGGTTTTAATTCACCGTAAACAATGCTTTTAAAAATAGTTAGTTCCATATCAAAAATCGAGTTTAATTCTGTTAGCTGCTTCCATTTTCTTTTCGTCAATTATTTTGGCATATACTTGCGTGGTTCTAATGTCTTTATGACCTAGTAATTTCGATACTGTAAATATATCAGTTCCTAACGTGAGTTGCAAAGTTGCATAAGTATGACGCGCACAATGGAACGTTATTGTTTTACTTATTCCGGCTTTCATTACCCATTGTTGTAATTTTAGATTGTGCCACGCACTGTATTTTAATCCTTTGAAAACTCTTTCTTCTGGTTCTCCGATTTCTTTTAATAAATCACGAGCTTGGTCTGACATTGGCAATGTTTCTGCGCCTTTGGTTTTCTTTTGTCTGAAACGAATATACCAACCGTAATCATTTGAGTGCTGCACTTCTGACCAAACTAGCTTGTTTATATCTGACCATCTTAAACCAGTAAGGCAACTGAAGACAAACGCTGTTTTTAGAATTGGAATTTCACATTCGTGTTTGAGTATGCTTTGTAGTTCTTCAAGTGTTAGAAACTCTCTTTCGCTGTCGCCTTGAGGTAAACAGTCTACTTGTTCGGCAGGATTGGAACGGATAATTCCATCTTTAACGGCTTGTTTTAAAGCTGCTCTAAATTTATTGAAATAGGAATGTGCTGAATTATCAGAAAGGTTTTTATTGCTTGGTGTCTTTGCTGTTTTGGTTAAATAGTCTTTGAAGCCTTCAACAAACTTTCTATCCAATTGCCCGAAGGAAATATCTTTTGGACAAAACTTTCTTAAATGCTTGATGGTACTATCCCAGTTGTCATAATTGCCTTTGCTTTCCATTCTCATTTCGGCTAATGTTTCCATATAGATAATGAAGAAGCCTTTTAACTTCTCCTGGTCATTGAAACCATACATTCCGTTTTGAATTTCTAAATGTCTTTTGGAACGAACACTTTCCGCTAACGAAAGGATTTTTTTGTTTTCGTCTTTTTGAGCTTGTGTTAGCTTTCCTTTTTCGGGTTCTGGGATGAGGTATAAACCTAAATATTCATATTCTCGTTTACCATTTTTATAGTAATCAAGATACAAGCTAATTTTGTTTGCTTTCTGTCTTTGTCTTAAAGTTACTTTCATTGTACCATCAATTAAAAAGTTTATCTATCTGTGTGCGTTGAATTATTTTCTTTCTCCCAAACTTGTGAATTTGCAGTTCTCCACGTTTTATCATCCTGTTGATTGTCCATCGACTAACGCCAATTAGTTCTGCTGCATCTTGAACCGATAAAAAGTTTTTGGATGTAAGAGAGTTGGAGTTTGCAGTTTGCAAGGTTGGCAAACTTTGCATTGTTTGCTGTTGCTCAACTAATGAGTTTTGAATTTTGTCTTCCTTTACTTTTTGTTTGTAGTGTCTGGAATTACAAGTATGGCCACAATATCTGGTTAAAGTGGTTTTAGCTATAAAAGCCTTACCACAATAAGAACAGGTTTTCGGAATTGCCATATTGCTACTCATAATATGTTGCGTTGTGTTGCATAATGTAGCGAAGTGTAGCAATATGTAGCATCATTTCGCCAAGATTGTCGCCTTTAAATTTGGGCAACAAAATCTATCATTGGGCAACAATAGAACAACAAATATAACGAATAAAAGGTTATCGGGCAACAAATAAAAGAAGAATATTTGTTATAAAGTCAACAAAAATAGGTAGTTAACAAATATGAGAATGATTATTACTTTCCGATACAAAAATTAGCAAAAATATTCCCCAATAATTCATCATTAGTAACTTCACCTGTGATTTCTCCGAAGTAGTAAAGTGCCTGACGTATATCAATGGCCATCAAATCCGATGGGATATTGGATGCTAATCCAAACTTTACTTTTTGAATTTCTTCTAAAGCTTTATGTAAGGAGTCGTAATGTCTTGTATTAGTGATTATTGTTTCGTTATTTCTTAACGCACCGGTATTGACAAACGATAACAATTGATTTTTTAAATGATCAATTCCAATCTTATTTTTAGCAGAGATTAAAATGGCATTCGAAATTTCAGAATTAATATTTTCAACCAATTCACTTTTCATTAAGTCCATTTTATTAAAGATGACTACCAAAGTCTTTGACGGATATTTGTTTTTTATTTGCTCAATTTCTGATTTAATCGATTCTAAACTGTTATCCGATAATTGCGAACTATCTATCAAAAAAAGGACAACCTGAGCTTGCTCAATTTTTTCAAATGTTTTTTTAATTCCGATACTTTCAACAACATCAATCGTTTCTCTGATTCCTGCGGTATCGATAAATCTAAATCCGATGCCATCAATCACTAATTCATCTTCTATAGTATCACGAGTGGTGCCAGCAATATCAGAAACTATCGCTCGTTCTTCGTTCAACAAAGCATTTAATAAGGTAGATTTACCAACATTAGGCTCACCAACAATGGCTACCGGAATACCATTTTTGATGACGTTTCCAACAGCAAAGGAATCAATCAAACGTTTTAAAACAAATTCTATTCGATTCAATAAATCGTGAAATTGGGTTCTATCGGCAAATTCTACATCTTCTTCAGCAAAATCTAATTCAAGCTCTATTAAGGAAGCAAAATTTAATAATTCCTCACGAAGTTTGGCAATCTCGTTGCTAAAGCCACCACGCATTTGCTGCATAGCAATTTGATGTGAAGCTTCATTATCAGAAGAAATCAAATCGGCAACAGCTTCGGCTTGGGATAAGTCTAATTTTCCGTTTAAGAAGGCACGAAGCGTAAATTCACCTGCTTGAGCCATTCTACAGCCTTTTCGAAGTAATAGCTGTATGATTTGTTGTTGAATGAATACCGAACCGTGACACGAAATCTCGACAACATCTTCACCAGTATAAGAATTCGGATTTTTGAACAGCGAAACCAGTACTTGATCATATATTTTGGAACCGTCAACAATAGTTCCAAGGTGAATGGTATGCGTTTTTTGACGCACTAAATCTTTTCCTGAAACCGACTGAAATACATCCGATGCAATGGAAATAGCTTTTTTTCCTGACATTCTAATAATGGCAACAGCGCCTGAACCTGAAGGTGTAGCTAAGGCAACAATAGTATCGTTGTAAATCATAACAGTTTTTTTGAGACGACAAAGATACCATTTTTAAAATTTTATTTCCTTTTGAATTCTAATGGAATTTTTAAAAATAGTTTTTCTGATAAATACCAGTAAATATGATAATTATCATATTTTTTAGCGTTATAGTTTAGTAGTTTTACCTAACTATTTAAAGAACCTAAATATGAAAAAAATCCTAGTTCCAACTGATTTTTCTGAAACTGCAAACAATGCGTTCGTTCACGCTTTAGGTTTAGCAAAAGTAGTTGATGCGGAATTAATTCTATTGCATACTTATGAATTGCCTTTAATTGACAATCAATTTGAAGTACAAAATTATGAAGTACTTATCGCATCGTTAGAAGGTTCTAACACTAAAAAATTTAAAGAGGAAATAGCAAAGTTAAAGGCTATCGCAACCGCTAATAATTATGAGGAAATTCAAATTTCGCAGCTACTTGTTAGTGGTGAATTAATCAATAGTATTAACGAGGTTCTTAAAACAGAAAAAATAGATTTTGTGGTTATGGGTACCTCAGGTGCAACCGGATGGAAAGAAGCATTTTTGGGCACAAATACGGGCGAAGCCATAGTGAATTTAAGCGTTCCAGTTTTGAGCATTCCCAAAGAATGCAAATATGCTAACATAGAAACTATTGGTTTTACAACACGATATCGTGAAAAAGATAAAATAGCTTTACGTCAGGTGATTGAAATAGCAAAATCTGCAGGAGCAAGCGTAAAATGTTTGTACGTAAAAAATACAGAAGATGATGGAACCGATGCTACCATCAAGGAATGGAACGAACTTTTTAAAAACGAACCGATTACGTTTTTTATTCTGCCAAATGAAGAGGTAAGTCAAACCATAGCTGATTTTATCATCCATCAAGAAATTGATGTGCTGGCAATGTTAACCTACAAACGTAGTTTTTTCGCATCCTTATTCACTTCAAGTTTAACAGAAAAAATGTCCTACAATAGTGAAGTTCCAATATTGGCTTTGCATTAAAAATTAAAAAACCGTCAAGAAATAAATCAAGACGGTTTTTAAGGTTGGGTTAGTTAATTGTATGTTTAGTTGTTAAGCATAACAGGCATAACAAGCATTGTTACAGTTTCGCCTTCGTCTAATCCATCAACTGGAGTTAGAATTCCTGCGCGGTTGGGCATCGACATTTCTAATTGAATTTCGTCTGATTGTAAATTGGTTAACATTTCTAATAAGAAACGAGAGTTAAAACCAATTTGCATATCATCACCTTGATAATCACAAGTCAATCGCTCTTCAGCTTTGTTAGAGTAATCAATATCTTCTGCCGAAATATTTAATTCTGCACCAGCAATTTTTAAACGAATTTGATGCGTAGTTTTGTTAGAGAAAATAGCCACACGACGAACCGAACTAAAGAATTGTGTTCTGTCAATCAACAACTTATTCGGATTTTCTTTCGGGATAACGGCTTCATAATTCGGATATTTTCCGTCAATTAATCTACAAGTTAATACATAGTTTTCAAAAGAGAACGTCGCATTAGCATCGTTATAATCAATTTTTACTTCTGCATCAGAAGCGCCTAAAATACTTTTTAATATATTTAAAGGTTTCTTTGGCATAATAAAATCGGCTACTTGTGATGCTTTAACATCAGTACGAGCATATTTTACTAATTTGTGAGCGTCTGTTGCAACAAAAATTAAACCTTCTGGTGAAAACTGAAAGAAAACACCACTCATTACTGGACGTAAATCATCGTTTCCTGCTGCGAAAATAGTTTTGCTAATTGCAGTTGCTAAAACTTCTGCAGGAACTAATGTTGATGATGGATCTTCTAATTGAACTGATTTTGGAAATTCTTCTCCTGGAGCATACGCAATAGCATATTTACCAGAATTCGAACTAATTTCAATAGTACTATTTTCTTCTACAGTAAAAGTTAACGGTTGCTCTGGAAACGTTTTTAGAATATCTAATAATAATTTTGCAGGAACAGCAACGCTTCCTTTGTCAGTCGACTCAATTTCTAAAGTAGCTGACATAGTTGTTTCTAAATCGGAAGAAGAAACAGTCAACGATTTTTTATCTAATTCAAATAAAAAGTTATCTAAAATGGGTAAGGTATTGCTACTGTTAATAACGCTACCTAAAACTTGTAGTTGTTTTAATAAATACGAGCTTGATACAATAAACTTCATCTGTTGTTATTTTTTACAAATATATCTTAAAGAAATAGAATTTGAAAAGATTTTTATTAACATTACTTACTATACTTTCTTTTTCTTAAGAATGTAAACACGAATCCAAATAGTGCTAAAATTATAATTGGAACTCCGACAGTTATGATTTGTGAAAAAGTGTATTCTTCAACTACCTTTTCTTTATCTAAGATAGGCAAATCAACTTCTTTACTTCTAATGTTAATAAGTCCGTTATCATCAAGTAGATAATTCACACAATTCATTATGAATTCTTTGTTAGCATATAAGTTGTTGGTCCATTTGTCATAACCCAATTCTAACGGTTGGTAGTTTTTATCCAACTGGTTCTTAATGACATCTCCATCTGAAATAATAATCATTTTATTCTCTTTTCCAATCGGAGTGAAGCTACTTTCTTTAAAAGGCAACACGCGATTTTCATAAACAGAATGAAATTTCCCTTCCATAAGAACTGCAACAGGAAGATTTCCTTTTCCTGTGAATTCTTTGAAATCAGGTTTTTCAGAAACTATGTTTAAATTAATTTCTACTGGAGTTCCAACAGCTTTTGATAATTTAGTTGATGATAGTAAAACTGTTTTTTTAATATCATTATTAAGAACTTCTATCGGATTTGTAAATTCAAATTTTAAGGCGTCTAAATTACTCACAATTGGATGTTGTGATTCAGAATAAATTGCCGGTGAATATAACCAAGGAAATTGGTTATATTGTGTAGCGCTGCCTTGCTGTCCTGTAGCTAATGAAATTGGTATTGCTTGTAAATCTTTTACCAAATCTGGTTTGATTCGAACTCCATATTTAAAAAACATATCATTCAAATTCAAATCTCTTGGATAAGCAAGATTTTCTCCAGTTTGCATCAAACTATCCATTTCCATATTGACTTGATCGATTAACCAAAGTGTTTTTCCACCATTCATAATAAACTGGTCTAACACTTGTTTTTCTTGGTCGGTGAAGGCTTCTGTTGGTTTAGCAATGACTGCTAAATCATATTTTTTTAAGGCTTTCAAAGTGTTTCCAGCATCTTTGGCAACAGAATCTAAGGTAAATGGTCCGATGTAATAATTTTCACGAACGGTTTTCAGGAAATCAGCAATAGTTCTATCGTCTAATTCTCCATTTCCTTTAATGATAGCAATTTTTTTCTCTTTTGTTTTTAAAATGGTATTGAAACCATTGGCGAAAGAATATTCTAAATGTTGTACGGAACTTACAATTTTCTCTGCTGTAGAAGCACCTAACATATTTTTCAATAAAGGTACTTTGGTGCTCTTGTTTCCATAAGTCACAACTGCCCATGGAAAAACTACTTCTTGTGTTTGTTTTCCTTTTTCGTCAAGTGTAACATTTAAAGGTGTTAAACCTCTTTCGTAAAACGATTGCATCACCGCATCGCGTTCGTCTTCTTTTTCTAAAGGATTTACAAATTGAAAAATGATATTAGGATTGTAAGCTTTAAATTCTTCTAAAAGCTGTTGGGTTTCGGTTTGTAGTTTTTTGAATTCTCCAGGAAAATTTCCTTCCAAAAAAACATCAACATACAAAGGTTCTTTGGCTTCTTTGATAATATTTAAAGAGGTTTCAGAAAGGGTGTAACGCTGGTCCGCAGTTAAATCGAAACGTTTAAAGAAAAAGTTTCCTGCAAAATTTACTACAACTAAAAATCCAATAGTTGTAAGTAGTACTTTTAAATTTGACTTCTTAGCTTCCATTATGATTTTAGTGATTTTAATTTATAAACAGTTACAGATAAAAAAGCAATGGTGATGCTCACGAAATAAAGAACGTCTCGCGTATCAATAACGCCGCGACTCATACTTTTAAAATGAAAATCCATTCCGAAAAGGGCAATGATATCTTCCAGACTTTTTATTTGTGAAGCAACGCCTTGAAAACCATAATAAAAGATAAAACACAAGAATACCGAAACAATAAAAGCTACAATTTGATTTTCAGAAAGGGTAGAAGTAAAAATCCCAATAGAGGTATAGGCTGCAATCAAGAATAACAATCCAAAATAAGAACCCATCGTACTTCCCATATCGATATTTCCTTCGGGCATTCCTAAACCATAAAGTACGTAAACATAAATGAAGGTTGGAAGGATCGAGATGACGATTAATAAAAACGCACCAAAGAATTTTCCTCCAACAATTTCCCAAATCGAAATGGGTTTGGTCATCAACAGCTCAATCGTTCCCTGTTTTTTCTCATCCGAAAAACTGCGCATCGTTACTGCGGGAATCAGGAAAATCAAAATCCAAGGCGATAAGGTAAAAAACGGCGTTAAATCGGCAAAACCGCTATTTAAAATATTAAATTCGCCATCAAAAACCCACAGAAATAATCCGTTAAGTAACAGGAAAATGGCAATGACTAAATATCCAATTGGCGAACCAAAAAAGGACTTAATTTCTCTTAATAATATTGATTTCATATTTTTTGTTGTCTGTTGTCTGTTTTCGGTTGTCTGTTTTTTAAAACTGATAACTGAGAACCGACAACTATTCTAAACTTACTAATTTGTTTACACTCCAAGCCTCAGGTTTATCATTAAACAATTTTTTCGTAAACGTCCATATTTCATCAAATAAGGCAGATGTTCTGTATTGTTCTAAATCAGCTTCGGTTTCCCAATAACTATAGGTGAAGAAAATACAAGGGTTATTTTTGTCTTGATACAATTCTAGTAAACGATTTCCTTCGGAGTTTCGTATGTGGTTTTTCATTAATTCGAAATTTTCCAAAAAGGCCGGAATATGTTCTTCGTGAAAAGATAATTTTACAATTCTAACAAACATTTATTTTTAATTAAAATTTATTGATATGGCGTCTCTATACGTGATTCCGAGTAAACTGGCAGCTGTTGCCACTTTCGGATTGCTTTTATACAATCCAATCTCTAGAAAACCAGCTTCATTAAAGATGGCAACAGCAATTCCGCTCACCACAGACAAAGGTCTTTTATCGATGGCTTCTAAATCGGAATAGCGTGCGAAAATACTTTTTATTTTTTTACTTTTAAAAGTCACCTCATAAGGTCTTGTTTTGGCAACTTCCAGAAACATTTTTTTAGTAATATTGGTAACTGCATTTCCAAAACGATCGATATAAACCACATAACCTTTTATCGTATTGCCATCATTGGTCATAACAGCTTGTAGTTCAGTGACTTCTTTTAACGTGTTAATTTCTTTACCGATAACGCTCATCGAACCACCTTTAGAGAGATGGAGCGCTACCGTAATGAGTACATCCATATCGGTAGCATCGGGTAGCAAACGGTCGTGAATGTTGATGGCTACTATCTTTTGGGGTTTAATTTTTTCGATCAGAATACTCAAAATGCCATTATCTGCCGTGATAAAAAAATGGCCATTCCATTCCATCGCAATGTGAAGGTTATTTTCTTTCAATTCTACATCAACTGCAATTACGTGAACCGTACCTGTTGGAAAGCTATTATAAGCAGAACCAATAATATAGCTCGCCTCGCTGATATTAAACTGATCGACTTCGTGCGAAACATCAACAATTTTTGCCGTTTCATCTTGCGATAGAATTTTCCCTTTCAAAGCACCAACATAATGGTCTTTTGTTCCGTAATCGGTAGTAAGGGTAATTATTGACATAAATTTGTTTATAACTAAATGTTGAATTTAATCAAGTGGCTTGTTTAATTTCATTAAATTTGAAATGATTGCAAAGCTAATAATATTTAGCCAAAAACTAATTAAAAAACACTTCCATTTGAACGAACGTATCATTGAATT
>NZ_JAIXTJ010000016.1 GCF_027483985.1 Flavobacterium sp. | reverse complement strand
TTCGGAAAATTAATGAAACAAATCAGTCCAGCAAGCAAAGGTTGGGATGGAACTTACAACGGAAACCTAATGCCTTCAACGGATTACTGGTTCACTGTTGAATATCCAGAAGCTGGTGTGATCAAACAATTTAAAGCTCATTTCTCATTAAAAAGATAAAATAAGAACTTTATAAAAACAAAAAAACTCCTCAAATTGAGGAGTTTTTTTTTATCATCAGATTTTTACTATTCTAAAATAAAACTTACAGACACATTTGCTGTAACTTCAATCTCACCAACGGCAAGCGTTTCTCTTGGTTCATCAGCAGCAACTGCGGCCATTCTTTCTGCTTTATACATAACAGGCGCGTAAAAAGATTGCGTATTATCTGTAATTAAAATCGCTTTCCCTATTTTTTGATTTAAAACCATTACATAATCTTCAGCTTTGTGTTTGGCATCTTTAATCGCCAATTTTCTTGCTTCTGATTTGTATTCTTCCATTTTAGACGATTTGAATTCAACATCACTAATATTGTTAATACCTGTATCAACTAATCCCATCATTAAAGCGTCGTATTTGGTAATGTCTTTTAAAGTTATGCTAATTGATTGCGATGCTTGGTAGTTATATTTCTTTTTTTCATAATCGTAATTCCTATTTAAACTTACGCTGGTAGTTTGAAAATCGGACGTTGGAATTCCGAATTTTTTGACAAACTTTACGACTTTATCAACCGTTTCATCATTCAGCTTTTTTACTTCGGTTGCATCTTTACCTGTATTGTCAACACCAAAATTGATGACGATATGATCTGGTTTTACCATCACTTTTCCTTCTCCAGTAACTGAAACTTGAGGTATTTGCTTTTGTTCTTGTGCTTGTGTCATCGTTGCAATAAATGTCATTAAAATTAAAACTGATTTTTTCATATATGTAAGATTTGATTTGTTAGCGGTCATATGTGGTATCGCCTTTTTATTTATTGGTGTTTGCTTGCGCAAAATTGTTGTTAATGGCGATTTCATATCTATAAATTTTGATTTGTTAGCAGTGATCTATGTTGGCATCCTAAATTATTGAGGTGAAACTCACAATTACTAGTTACGATTTCATACTACTGCATTTTCTATAAATTAAATATCCAAAAGCCGTGCCAATTATAACTTACCGCGTTTCGCCATTACATAGAGAATCACAATTGGAACTGCTAACACAATAACCATAAACGTATTATCTAAAAACAACGAAGGCTTTTTCATCAAAGTAAATACATAGCCACCAACAGCGCCACCAAAATGGGCAGTGTGTCCGATGTTATCATTTTGAGCTTTCATTCCGTAAATGGAGTAAAGAAGGTAGATAATTCCGAACAGATAGCCTGGGATAAATCCGTAAATTTGTATTCTTGGTTCTAATAAAATTGCCGAGTAAATAATTCCCATCACGGCTCCAGAAGCACCAACAGCGCTGTAACTGTAATTGTTGTTATGAAAAACCATAGTGAGCAGACTTCCAAAAATAAGACTTGCAAAATAAATTAATAAGAATGAAAAATTATTGAGTATTCCGTATACATAAGGTGCAAAAAAATACAAAGACAACATGTTGAAGGCTAAATGCTGTATATCAACGTGTAGAAATCCTGACGAAATCATTCGGAGTTGCTCACCAGAGCGAATGCTACCTACGTGAAATTGGTACTTTCTAAAAAATAATGAATCCTCAAATCCTTTGAAACTTATAATGACATTTGCGGCTATCAATCCGATTAAAAATAAATTGAATTCCATAAAAACTATTTTTTTTCAAAAGTAAGAATTGTTCTTTAGGATTTGTTAAACCAAGTAATTAAATTAACATAAACCGTATATTTGCATAAAAATTAAAGAATGCAATTATTAATTTATATCCTACTCTATCCCATACTTTGGCTTATTTCCATTTTGCCTTTTCCAATATTATATCTTTTCTCTGATTTAGTTTATGTTTTAGTCTATTATGTAATTGGTTATCGAAAGAAAACTGTTCGAGACAACTTGGCCAAAGCATTGCCACATCTATCAGCACAAGAGCGCCTCATTATTGAAAAAAAATCTTACCACCATTTATGTGATATGTTTCTTGAAATGGTAAAAACAATGTCGATATCAGAAAAAGAAATTAATAAGCGTTTTCAGTATACCAATCTAGAAGTTTATTTGGACCTTGAGAAAAAAGGAAAAAGTATTGCTTTGATGTGCGCTCATTATGCCAGCTATGAATGGGTACTTTCGATGAATAACCATATTAATTTTAAAGGATATGCCATCTATAAGAAAATAGCCAATCCATACTTTGATAAATTAGTTAAAGACATAAGAGCCAAATTTAAAGCCTACTTAATCACTACTAAAGAAACCAAAGTTACTATTGAAGAAAATGCTAAAAACGGTGTTTTAGGCGTCTTTGGTTTTGCCAGTGATCAAACACCAAGAAGATCGGACAATTTATATTGGAATAGCTTTTTGGGACTTGAAACTCCGATTCATGTTGGAGCAGAAATGTTATCTAAACGATATGATATGAATGTCATATTTCTGAAAGTAACTAAAATCAAAAGAGGTTATTACCAAGCTTCATTTGAAGTATTAACTGAAGATATAAATTCGATTCCTGATTATCAATTATCCGAACAATTTATGCGTAAAGTGGAGCAACAAATCTACGAAGCACCGGAATATTACTTGTGGACTCATAAGCGTTGGAAACATAAGAGGTAGTTTTTAGTGGTCAGTGTTCAGTGTTCAGTTTTCAGTGGTCAGTTTTCAGTGGTCAGTATAAAAAAAGTCTAAAATTAAAATTTTAGACTTTTTTTTTTCAACTATTTTCTAGTTGTACATTTTCTTTCTTAATTCTTTTATTTTATCGTCTTCTAGATATTCGTCGAATGTCATGTATCTATCGATTACTCCGTTTGGTGTGATTTCTAGCACTCTGTTAGCTACTGTTTGTGCGAACTCGTGGTCATGCGTTGTAAATAATACCGAACCTTTAAAGTTTTTAAGTGAATTGTTGAATGCTGTAATCGATTCTAAATCTAAGTGATTTGTTGGCTCGTCTAGCATTAGAACGTTAGCACGAATCATCATCATTCTAGATAACATACAACGCACTTTTTCACCTCCAGAAAGTACAGTACATTTTTTCAAAGCTTCTTCACCAGAGAAAATCATTTTTCCTAAGAATCCACGAACGTAGACTTCATCACGCTCTTCTTCGGTTTTCACAAATTGACGCAACCAATCTACAAGGTTCAAACTTCCGTCGGTAAAGAATTCGCTGTTATCATTTGGTAAATACGATTGAGTCGTTGTAATTCCCCAATCAAACGTTCCTTCATCAGCGACTTGATTCCCGTTTAAGATTTCATAAAACGCTGTTGTAGCACGTGAATCTTTTGAAAACACTACTACTTTATCACCTTTAGCCATGTTCAAATCTACATTTTTGAACAACACTTCGCCATCCACTGATGCAGCAAGGTTTTGAACATGTAAGATTTGATCTCCAGCTTCTCTTTCAACATCAAAAATAATCGCAGGATATCTTCTACTTGATGGTTTGATTTCATCAAGATTTAATTTGTCAATCATCTTCTTACGAGAAGTTGCTTGCTTTGATTTCGCCACATTCGCACTAAAACGACGAATGAATTCTTCTAGCTCGGCTTTCTTCTCTTCGGCTTTCTTATTTTGTTGTGCTTTTTGTTTCGCCGCTAACTGACTTGATTCATACCAAAACGTATAATTTCCGGAATAATGATTAATTTTTGAGAAATCGATATCTGAAATGTGTGTACAAACCGAATCTAAAAAGTGTCTATCGTGCGAAACAACAATTACGGTATTTTCATAATTCGCAAGGAAATTTTCCAACCAAGTTATGGTTTCAAAATCCAAGTCGTTAGTTGGCTCATCCATTACCAAAACGTCAGGATTTCCGAAAAGCGCTTGTGCTAATAACACACGAACTTTAAGTTTTCCTTCCAAATCGGCCATTAAAGTATAATGCAAATCCGAACCAATACCTAAGTTAGACAGCATTGAACCCGCATCCGATTCGGCGTTCCAACCGTTCATTTCTTCAAATTGCACTTGCAGCTCACCTATTCTATCGGCATTTTTATCATCATAATCGGCATATAAAGCATCCATTTCAGATTTTACTGCATACAGCACTTTGTTACCCATCATTACTGTTTCTAAAACCGTATGTTCATCAAACATGTTGTGATTTTGATTCAAAACCGACATACGTTTTCCTGGTTCTAGAATTACACGACCAGAAGTAGGATC
>NZ_JAIXTJ010000046.1 GCF_027483985.1 Flavobacterium sp. | reverse complement strand
TTAGTGAATAGTAATTAGTGAATAGTAATTAGTGAATAGTAATTAGTGAATAGTAATTAGTGAATAGTAATTAGTGAATAGTAATTAGTGAATAACTTTATTCTACACAAAATTAAGTAATAATTGAGTTCAAGATGTAGCCAAATGGCGTTATTTTAATTAACCGCAAATTCGCAAATTATAATCATCTGAAGATAAAAAAAATTTGCGAATTTGCGGTAATTATTAATTTATGTTTTTTCGGATACGACTCATATGTCGCGACGAAATTCCTAAAAACGAAGCCAAATAGTGCAATGGAACTTCTTGTAGTAATTTGGGTTCAGTTGCTAGTAGTTTTTTATATCTTTCTTCAGGAGTTAGTGTCAATAAATCAATGCGATAATCATCGATTAAGCAAATTTGTTTTTCGATAACATTGTAATAAAATTGCTGAAATGCCTTGTTGTTTTCAATTAAATCTTTGAATGTTTTTAAATCTACAATCCACAGTTTAGTTTCGGCAATGGCTTTAATGCTTTTCCTAGAAGGTTTTCCAAATAAAAAACTGCTTAATGAGGAAGTCACCGAATTTCTTAAAGCAAGATAAGTGGTTTTTTCTTCGTCGAAAACTTCTATCGAATGTTGTAAAATCCCGCTTTCTACAAAGCAAAAATGCTGGCAAATTTCATTTTCCTTCACAAAGAATTCGTTTTTCTTCAACAAAATCTCCTTAAATGTAGTTCTTGCTTTCAATATTAATTCTTGCACAGAATCATTCTCTACGTCGATAAATTGACATAAATAATCAAGAAAAGCATCTTTTGTTTTTAAAACCGTCATCTGCAAAAGTTTCAACAAAAATATCTAAATAGTTTTCAACTCAGATTAAAATCTATATTTTTATAAAAAAATTCACAATGAGAACTAATTTATGGTCGGTACTTCTTTTTTTTACAATTTCTCTTCAAGCACAAGATAAATCACCATATCAATTATTTGATAAAAACGGAAACAAAGTTACTTATGACAAACTGATATATGCTTCGTTAAAAACACAAGTTGTTCTTTTTGGAGAATATCATAACAATTCAATTTCACACTGGTTGCAATTAGAATTGACTAAGGATGTTGCAGTTTCAAAAAAAGTTGTTCTTGGTGCCGAAATGATTGAAGCCGACAATCAAAAACAATTAAATCAATATCTAAAGGGAGAAATTAATCAAAAACAATTGGATTCGACAGCTCGACTTTGGCAAAATTATGCTACGGATTACAAGCCATTAGTTGATTTTGCTAAAGAAAATAAATTTGACTTTATTGCAACGAATATTCCTAGAAGATATGCTTCGATGGTTTCTAAAAAAGGATTTGAAGCGTTGGCTACATTAACAGAAGAAGAGAAAACTTGGATAGCACCACAACCAATTCCTTATGACGCATCGCTTCCAGGATATGTTGAAATGTTGAAGATGATGGGCGAACATACTAGTCCGAATATGCCAAAAGCTCAAGCTACCAAAGATGCCACGATGGCTTATTTTATTACTAAAAATTTGAAACCTAATACTGTTTTTATTCATTATAATGGAACTTTTCATTCAGACAACTTTGACGGAATTAACTGGTATTTAAAAACCTATAATCCAGCGATTAAAATTGTAACTATTTCAACAGTTGAGCAGAAAGACATTACTAAATTAGAAAAAGAAAATTACAATAAAGCCGACTTTATTCTCGTTATAGATGAAGATGTAACAAAAACCTATTAAATTTGTGTGCTTTTAAAAATCAATTTGTAATAATTGTTCAAATTAATAAGTTTTTGAAGTCAAAAACCAAACCATAAAATGAAAAAATTAGTTTTATTCATAATTGTAGTTGCTTTAAGTGTTTCTTTTTTTTCGTGTGAAGATTTAGATGATAATCAAGTGGAACCAATGTTGATTATTAAATTTAAATTTGATTCAAATCAAGCGCGATTAAATAATTTAGGTCAACCTTCCTTTGTCCCTTTTGGAAATGCTGCCCAATCTCCGGTTTTTAATACGATTTCCTCACATTATATTGAATTCGCAAAAGATGCTACAACCCAACTTGGTGATGGTAATGTAGTTTATCAAGGTCAAGAAACCACAATTGGAGGCGATAACGCAATAGATTTTAGTAAAGCAAAAATAGTTGCCGAAGGTGAGGCTTTCTTAGAAATTCCGTTAAAAGATTTATCGATTGGAAAGTATGAGTGGATGAGAGTCTTATTGTCTTATCAAAATTTTAATGTCAAAATTCGTAAACCAAGTTCAAGTTTAGAATATGACGGAACTTTAGAAAGTTTTATTGGTTTCAATACTTATATCACTACACATAATATTGGAAATACTTTTTTTCAAGTTGATGCCAATAAACCGCAAGGATATTGGGCTTTTGTCTTAGATGATTTCCCTTATTCCGCATCAGGGCAAGCACCAGTTGGAGCTACTACAGCGCCTAATCCCATTGCTGGTTCGTCACCAACATCGCCAATATCAGGTATAGTTACCGGAAAATTTAATACACCACTTGAAATTACTGGCTTAGAAAAAAAGAATGTTGTTGTCACACTTTCACTATCTACCAATAAAAGTTTTGAATGGGTTGATACTAACGGCAACGGAAAATTTGATCCATCTCAAGGAGAAACAGTCCTTGATATGGGACTTCGAGGATTGGTTCCTTCGTTTACAAAATAGTTTTGTTTAACAAATACCATAGTTTTTTTAAATATAAGAGCTTGAAAATCAACAAGTGTTAAACTCACTTTAAATTGATTATAAATTACATCGAAAAGGTTGTAGTTAATATCAAATAGCTGTATTTTTGTGTGATTTTTTAAAATAAATTATACAATCTTATGGCAAAATCTGCACTTTTAAAGTCATCTATCGCAAAGAAATATTGGATGGCTCTTACGGGTTTATTTTTATGCTTGTTTTTGGCAGGACATTTAGCTGGAAATCTACAACTGATTTTTAGCGACGCATTACATTTTAACCAATATGCGTTATTTATGACTTCAAATCCAGCAGTTAAGTTATTATCTTATTTAACTTACATTTCAATTCTTTTTCACGCTGTTGATGGTTTTTTACTAACCTATCAAAATGTAAAAGCTAGACCAATTGGTTATGCTAAAACTAATCCTAGCGCAAACAGTTCTTTTTCTTCAAGAAATATGGCTGTCTTAGGAACATTAATTTTGGTTTTTATTGTTACTCATATGGTTAATTTTTGGGCAAAGATGCACTTTGATGAAAATATGCCGTTGCAAACAGTAACAGTAGAAATGATGGGCCAAAAACAAGAGTTATATTTAACAACTAATGAAGGTTATATGCCTGTTCAACAAGTTGCTAAATCAGCAGAGGAAGCTGCTAAATCTGGAGCTCAAACTTATATCGCTAACAGAACAGAATTTTACAACACTCAAGCTAAAGTAAAAATTGGCGAAGGTTATAAAGATCTACACAAAATTACAGTTGCATTCTTTAAGGATGCTAAATTTGGTTTGATAGCAACACTACTTTATGTAGTAGCAATGGTTGTGTTATCGTTCCATTTATTACACGGATTTCAAAGTGCTTTCCAATCCTTAGGACTTAATAATCCTAATTGGACTCCAAAAATAAAATTTTTCGGAACTGCTTTTGCAATTGTTGTTCCGTTGTTATTTGCAATTATTCCAGTTTACATTCATTTTTTCTTAAAATAATCAACATCAGATATATATTATGAAGTTAGATTCAAAAATACCAGAAGGTCATATTTCAGATAAATGGACAGATTATAAAGACCATTTAAAATTAGTAGCTCCAAACAATAGACCAAAAATTGATATTATTGTTGTTGGAACAGGTTTAGCTGGTGCGTCTGCTGCAGCTTCACTTGGTGAAATGGGCTATAATGTAAAAGCATTTTGTTTTCAAGATTCACCACGTCGTGCGCATTCAATTGCAGCTCAAGGTGGTATCAATGCTGCAAAAAATTATCAAAATGATGGTGATAGTACCTTCAGATTGTTCTATGATACTATCAAAGGTGGTGATTATAGAGCTCGTGAAGCAAACGTTCACCGTTTAGCAGAAGTTTCTAGTAATATTATTGACCAATGTGTTGCTCAAGGTGTGCCTTTTGCTCGTGATTATGGCGGATTACTAGACAACCGTTCGTTTGGTGGAACTCAAGTACAACGTACTTTTTATGCCGCAGGACAAACAGGACAACAATTATTATTAGGAGCATATTCAGCTTTGTCAAGACAAATTGGACTTGGAAGAGTTCAAATGTTCAACCGTCACGAAATGCTAGATTTAGTAAAAGTTGATGGAAAAGCACGTGGAATCATTGCCCGTAATTTAGTAACAGGTGAACTAGAAAGACATTCAGCTCACGCGGTTGTAATTGCATCTGGCGGTTACGGAAATGTGTATTTCCTTTCTACAAATGCAATGGGAAGTAATGTTACTGCTAGCTGGAAAATCCACAAACAAGGTGCATTATTTGCTAATCCGTGTTATGTTCAAATTCACCCAACTTGTATTCCGGTACACGGAACAAATCAAGCTAAATTGACTTTAATGTCTGAATCGTTACGTAACTCAGGACGTATTTGGGTACCAAAGAAAAAAGAAGATGCTGAAGCAATTCGTGCGGGTAAATTAAAACCTGTTCAAATTGCTGAAGAAGATAGAGATTATTACTTAGAGCGCAAATATCCTTCTTTCGGAAATTTAGCACCTAGAGATATTTCATCAAGAGCTGCCAAAGAAGTTTGTGACGAAGGAAGAGGAATTGAGGCTAATGATACCAATGAAGGTGTATTCTTAGATTTTTCTTCAGAAATTCAGACAAAAGGAAAACAAGCTGCTTTTGCAAAAGGAAATCATCACCCAACACCTGAAGAAATTACGGCGTTAGGAAAACAATGGTTGAAAGAAAAATATGGTAACTTGTTTACAATGTACCAAAAGATTACCGATGAAAATCCATACGAAACACCGATGAAAATTTATCCAGCGGTTCACTATACAATGGGTGGTGTTTGGGTTGATTATAATTTGCAATCTACAATTCCAGGTTGTTTCGTTGCTGGTGAAGCCAATTTCTCAGATCACGGTGCAAACCGTCTTGGAGCTTCTGCATTAATGCAAGGTTTAGCCGATGGGTATTTTGTTTTACCATACACGGTTTCAAATTATCTTGCAGACGAAATCAAGACAGGAAAAATTTCAACTGAAACTCAAGAATTTGTTGATGCTGAAAATAGAGTTAAAGAAACTATTAATAAGTTTTTATCAACAAAAGGTTCTAAATCTGTTGATCATTTCCACAAACGTTTAGGTTTGATTATGTGGAACAAAGTTGGTATGGCTCGAAATGAAGAAGGATTAAAACAAGCAATTGCCGAAATCGCTGCTTTAAAAGAAGAGTTTTACAGAGATGTATATGTTCCTGGTTCAGCTGATGAATTGAATCCGCAATTAGAAAAAGCGCTTCGTGTAGCCGATTTTATTGATTTAGGACAATTAATGGCAATGGATGCTTTACAAAGAAAAGAATCATGTGGAGGTCACTTCCGTGAAGAATATCAAGATGCTGAAGGTGAAACTTTGCGTGATGATGAAAACTTCTCTTTCGTTGGTGCTTGGCAATACAATGGTGAAGACATCACTAAAGAAGAGCTTCATAAAGAAGAATTAAAATACGAGTTTATTAAAATAGCCGCAAGAAATTACAAATAATAGAGTTATGAGCGCAGCAAAAAATATAAATATTACCCTAAAAATTTGGCGTCAGAAAAACTCCAAAGCTAAAGGGAATTTAG
>NZ_JAIXTJ010000040.1 GCF_027483985.1 Flavobacterium sp. | reverse complement strand
CCTGATTAAGAGAAATCATAATCATGATAAAAGGGCGATTAGCTCAGCTGGTTCAGAGCACCTCGTTTACACCGAGGGGGTCGGGGGTTCGAACCCCTCATCGCCCACCACTTTTATCACATTTACTGATAATACAAAAAGCATTATCGGGCGATTAGCTCAGCTGGTTCAGAGCACCTCGTTTACACCGAGGGGGTCGGGGGTTCGAACCCCTCATCGCCCACAAAAAAACTCCTCAGATATCTAAGGAGTTTTTTTTACAGCAATTTCAAATAAATTGATTTGAGATTTTTTTATCCGTGAACAGTTTCTGACTTACCATAATTTGAAATTAAATTACCTTCAAATTCTAACCACTCAGCCCAACGTTTGTCAACATCAACTTTTTCTGTATACTTTCTTGCAAATTTTAAAAAAGTAGTATAGTGACCAGCCTCGCTAATCATTAATTCTCTATAAAATTCAGCTAACTTTTTATCTTCGATATTTTGCGATAATACTTTAAAACGCTCGCAACTCCTTGCTTCTATCATTGCTGAAAACAACAATCTGTCAATAAAAGAGTCATTGCGACTTCCATCTTTTTTCATAAATTTGAAGAGTTCGTTTACATAATGATCTTTTCGTTCTCTTCCTAAAGTAAGCCCTCGTTCTTTTATAATATTATGAACCATTTGGAAATGCTCTAGCTCTTCTTTAGCAATCTCTAATAAATCAGTAACTAACTCTTCGTGTTCTGAATTGTAGGTTATAATTGTTATAATATTGGTTGCTGCTTTTTGTTCACACCAAGCGTGATCTGTTAGAATTTCTTCTATGTTTGATTCTACTATTGTTACCCATCGTGGGTCAGTTTTTAATTTTAGACCTAACATTTTTGTATAATTTTAATTTCTTGTAAAATTAAATCTTTTCTTTGTAATTGTATTTGATATTATGCTAAAATCTAAAACTTTATTAATTATTGGCTTTGTTTGGCCCGAACCAAAATCTTCGGCTGCCGGAAATAGAATGATGCAATTAATTGAAATGTTTCAAGGAAATGATTATGAAATAACTTTTGCGACCACCGCACAAAATTTAGAATTTTCAGAAGATATTGCACTTTTAGGAGTCACCACAAAAAATATTGAATTGAACTCTTCAAGCTTTGATGATTATATTAAAGAGTTGAATCCAACCGTTGTCTTGTTTGACCGTTTTATGGTAGAAGAACAATTTGGATGGCGTGTATCTGATAATTGTCCTGGTGCAATAAAAATATTAAATACTGAAGATTTACATTCTGTGCGTCAAGCAAGGCAACTTGCAGTGAAAGAGAGTCGTGAATTTACATCAGATGATTTATTCTCGGACTTTGCTAAGAGAGAAATTGCAAGTATGTATCGTTGCGATTTATCGTTGATGGTTTCGGAATTTGAAATGGATTTACTTCAAAATCAGTTTAAGATTTCAAAAGATTTGATTTATCATTTACCAATTTTCGCTGAACGATTAAAGGAGATACCAAACTACAATGATCGAAACGATTTTGTATTTATTGGAAACTTCCTTCACGAACCAAACTGGGACTGCGTTAAATATCTATCAGACATAATTTGGCCATTAGTGCATAAGAAATTACCTGATGCAAAAATGTTGATTTATGGAGCTTACCCAACACAGAAAGTTTTGGAATTACATAAACCTAAACAAAATTTCTTTATCAAAGGACGAGCGGAAAATGCTTTTGAAGTTGTTAAAAACGCTAAAGTTGTTTTGGCTCCGATTCGTTTTGGTGCCGGAATTAAAGGTAAATTACTTGAAGCAATGCAATGTGGAACTCCGAGCGTGACGTCATCAATTGGCGCAGAAGCTATGGCTGGAACTTTAGAATGGAATGGTTTTATAAAAGATAATCCAAATGAATTTACAGAGGCAGCTGTTCAACTTTATAAAGACGAAAAGTTATGGAAACAGTGTCAAGAAAATGGATTTGAAATTTTGGATAAACGATACAAAAAAGCACTTTTTGAAAAAGACTTTATTACTGAAATTGATTCATTAGCAACCAATTTAAAACAACATCGAAATAATAACTTTATTGGTTCGATTTTACAACATCATTTAGTTTCTAGCACAAAATATATGAGCAAATGGATTGAGGAGAAAAATAGAAAATGATTTTTTTTGCGACGGAGATACGTTATTCTAAAGATTTTCGCAGATGTTGTCTGTTTATCTGATTTCATTTCAACACGAATCCTATCTAGCCCTGATTGGAGTGGCACGAAGTAGAACGGAAAGCAGGAATAAGGAAACCTAAAATGCCCTGACCACTCGCTCCATAAAAATAAAAATCTAAAAAGTTCAGATAAAAAAAATCCCGCTCATTGCTGAACGGGATTGGTATTTATATTGCTTTGATTAAGCTAACATCGTCACTGGATTTTCAATAAACAATTTTAATGTTTGTAAAAATTGTGCTCCTGTTGCTCCGTCGATTGTTCTGTGATCACAAGCTAGTGATAGCATCATTGTGTTTCCTACTACGATTTGACCGTTTTTAACAACTGGTTTTTCGATAATGGCTCCAACTGAAAGAATTGCTGAGTTTGGTTGGTTGATAATTGAATTGAATTCAACTATACCAAACATTCCTAGATTAGAAACGGTGAATGTACTGCCTTCCATTTCGTTTGGAAGTAATTTTTTGGTTTTAGCTCTTCCAGCTAAATCTCTTACACTTCCACCGATTTGAGACAAACTCATTGCATCAGTAAAGCGTAAAACAGGAACTACCAATCCGTCTTCAACCGCAACTGCAACACCGATATTCACGTGGTGATTAATGGTAATTGCATCTTCTTTCCATTGCGAATTGATTTTTGGATGTTTTTTCAATGCCATTGCACAAGCTTTGATTACCATATCATTGAATGACACTTTGGTATCTGGCACTGCGTTGATCATTGCTCTAGATTTCATTGCTTCGTCCATACTAACTTCAATGGTAAGGTTGTAGTGTGGAGCAGTGAATAATGATTCTGCTAAACGTTTAGCAATAATTTTTCGCATTTGAGAATTCTTGATCTCCTCAGTTACAACTTCACCTGCAATTATGGTTTTAGGTTGTGGGTTTTGGGTTGTAGGTAATGTTCCCTCGACTGCGCTCGGGATGATAGTTTTTTGTTGAGATGAAGAAGCTGTAAAGTTTTCTACATCACTTTTAACTATTCTTCCGTTTTCGCCAGAACCTTTTACTTGCGAAAGATTGATTCCTTTATCTTTAGCTATTTGTTTTGCTAATGGAGAAGCAAAAATTCTTCCATTGTCTGTAGCTGTAACAGTTGCTGTTTCTTTAGAAACTTCTTTTGTCGGAGCTTCTATAGCTTTTTCTGTAGTTTCAACTGCCGCTGGCGCTTCGCCTTTACCAAAGTTTTCAGCAATTCCAGTAACATCAGTTCCTGCTGGTCCGATGATCGCTAAAACACTATCAACTGGCGCAGAACCACCTTCATCAATACCAATATATAATAAAGTTCCTGCATTGAATGATTCGAATTCCATAGTGGCTTTATCTGTTTCGATTTCTGCAAGCATATCGCCTTCTTTAACCGTATCTCCAACTTTTTTTAACCAAGTTGCAACAGTTCCTGTAGTCATTGTATCACTTAGACGTGGCATAGTGATTACTTTTACTCCTGCTGGTAAGGTTGTAGATTGAAGGTTTTGGGTTGTAGGTTGAGCTATATCTTCTTTAACTTCAGCTTTCTCTTCCTGTGAACTAGAATTTGAAGTATTTGAAAGTAATGAAGTAATATCTTCGCCTTCTTTTCCGATAATAGCTAACAATGAATCTACTGGAGCAGTTTGACCTGCTTCAATTCCGATGTGTAATAAAACACCTGAATTGAACGATTCAAATTCCATTGTAGCTTTATCGGTTTCGATTTCAGCTAAAATATCACCTTCTTTTATTGTATCACCTACTTTTTTAAGCCAAGTCGCAACAGTTCCTTCTGTCATAGTATCGCTCAAACGAGGCATTGTTATTATTGTTGCCATAATTATAATCTATGAGGAATAAAAGGATAATTTTCTTGTTCGTAAACTACATCATATAATTGTTGAGCTTCTGGGAAAGGAGATTCTTCAGCAAATTTTTCACATTCATCAACTAATGTTTTAACTCTTTCATCAATAGCTTCAATTTCAGCATCAGTAGCGTAGTTATTTTCTTTAATTACGTCAAGAACTTGAGTAATTGGATCAATTTTTCTATATTCTTCAACTTCATCTTTAGTTCTGTAAAGTTGGGCATCTGACATCGAGTGACCTCTGTAACGATAAGTTTTCATTTCTAAAAACGTAGGTCCATCACCACGACGTGCTCTATCAATTGCTTCTTGCATAGCTTCGGCAACTTTTACAGGATTCATTCCATCAACTGGTCCACAAGGCATTTCATATCCTAAACCTAGCTTCCAAATATCGGTGTGATTTGCAGTTCTTTCAACAGAAGTTCCCATAGCATAACCATTATTTTCACAAATAAAAACTACTGGAAGTTTCCATAACATAGCCATATTGAATGCTTCGTGAAGTGAACCTTGACGTGCTGCACCATCACCAAAATATGTCATAGTAACACCACCAGTTTCAAAATATTTATCAGCAAATGCCATTCCTGCTCCAACCGGAATTTGAGCACCCACGATACCGTGACCACCATAAAAACCGTGTTCTTTAGAAAAAATATGCATCGAACCACCCATACCTTTAGATGTTCCTGTAACTTTTCCGTACAATTCTGCCATTACTTTTTTAGGATCAACTCCCATTGCAATTGGCTGCACGTGATTACGATAAGCAGTAATCATTTTATCTTTAGACAAATCCATTGCGTGAATTGCTCCAGCAAGAACTGCTTCTTGACCATTATATAAATGTAAAAATCCTCTAACTTTTTGTTGAATATAAACTGCAGCTAATTTGTCTTCGAATTTTCTCCAAAACTGCATTTCTTCGTACCATTGAAGGTAAGTTTCTTTTGTAATTGGTTTCATTTTTTAATGAATTACTATGATTAAATATATTGTAATCGTTGTGCAATACTGATTTATTCACAATTGCGAAATGCAAAAGTAAGATATTGATAGTAGAAGTAAAAATAATTCAGAATTAAAATGTTATTTTTTAATATCTGTTTAGTCTTAAATATCAACTATATCGATATAGCTATAAATACTTTTTGTCAAACGAGAAAGGCAGTAAATTGGCAATAGAATTTGACTTATAAACTTCGCCAGATTCACCCATAAAATAAATTTCGATAGGTGTATCTTGTTTAAATTCATACTCAGCAATTGACTGACGGCAAGAACCACAAGGTGGTATTGGTGACAAAGTTGGATTAGTATCAGATGCTGCTGTAATTACTAAAGTAACAATTTTGGCATTAGGATAAATGGCACCTGCTTGAAAAATTGCTACTCGCTCAGCACATAATCCTGAAGGATACGCAGCATTTTCTTGATTAGACCCTAAAACTATTTTACCATTATCTAGTTCTATCGCTGCTCCTACTCTAAATTTTGAATAGGGTGCATAAGCATTTTTTCTAGTTTCGATTGCTAAATTCATTAAAGACTGAATGTCACTTGGCAAATCATTTATGCTCTCAAAAGCGGTAAACTTTGTATTAATGTTGATTTCTTTCATTATAGTATAGAGGAAAAAAAATCCAAACTTCAGTTAAGAAATTTGGATAATTATTTAATTTTTTAAATTCTAGTATTCATCATATTTGTCACCAAAGTTGAAAGTCAGTGAAAAACGTAAAGTATTTTCTAAAGGATTTTTTACTTTAGATGCAGAGAACAAATAAGACACATCGACTTTAACTACATTATATTTAAATCCTGCACCTAAAGAAAAGAATCTTCGCGCACCTTTAAGTGGACTTTCGTTAAAGTAACCCAATCGCATTGCGAAAGAATCTTGATAAGAATATTCTGCACCAGCTGAATAAGTAAATTCTTTTAACTCTTCTGAAAAACCATCTGGAGCATCGTTAAATGATTTGAATATTCCAGAAACCCAATTGATTTTTTTATAATCATTAAAAGCATCAGAAACATCAGCGCTATCAACTACACCATCACCATTATAATCAGTTGTATTGTTGGTACTACTAACTTGAGGCGTTGGCACTAATAATTTTGCCAATTCTACACTTACCGCAACTTTATTATATTCATCTAAGATAAAATCAAAACCTCCTCCTAAACGCATATTGGCTGGTAAAAAGTTAGAAGATATATCATTTTGAGTATTATCATAACTTATTTTTGGTCCCATATTTTGAAAATTGAATCCCAAACGGTATCTACCATTAAATTCATTGAAAGCGATTTCTTCCGATTGATAAAAACCTGCAATATCAACAGCAAAAGAACTGCCTGGAGTAGCATCATTACCGACGTCTTGTATTTTTAAATTTGAACGAATGTATTTTCCGCCAACTGCCATACTAAAATGATCAGTTAATTTAAGTGCATATGAACCCTCTAACGCTAATTCATTAGGCTTAACGTTTATTGCAGGATCATCAAATGTTTGTCGTAATTCGATTTCACCTAAACTGAAAAACCTTAAACTTCCTGCAAATGCACTTCTTTCGTTAATTCGATTGTAGTAATTTACTTGACCAAGTGAAATGTCATTGACTAAAGCTTGTAAATAAGGAGTATAACTAACAGCAAAACCTTGCTTATCGAGTGCAAACGCATATTTAGCTGGATTCCATTGTTGAGAATAAGCATCAGCAGATGTAGCAACACCTTGATCAGCCATACCTGCAGCTCTAGCATCGGCAGCAACCAATAAAAATGGTACTCCAGTTGTTATTACTCTATCTTGTGCATTTATAATTTGACTTGAAAAAACAAGTAATAGCGTCATTATAAAATAATTGGAAGCACTATTGACCTTATTTTTTTTGTTTAATTGCATTTTCGATTTCATTTTTATAGCATTATTATTTAACAAATATAGTATTTTATTAAAGTATAACAAGTTTTTCTATTTTTTCTGATTTATTATTTGAAATAGTTGACCGAACTGTTAACTTATATATATAAACTCCTTTTCCAATTTTATCGCCAAAATCATCTTTACCGTCCCAAGTAATTTCTCTTGATAAAAATCCTTCGGTTGTCACTATTTGATTTATTGTTTTTACAACTTTACCCGTTATCGTCATTATCTGAACTTGAACTTCAAGCGGTTCAAATGGTTTATTGTGATTGAACCAAAATTGTGTGTAACTTACAAATGGGTTAGGATAATTCAAAACATTGGTTAAAGTAATATCACCATTATCAGCAACAACAAATTGTATTTCGGATGAAATAAAATTATTGTACACATCCCATACTTTAAAAACTATAGTATGTAATCCTTTGGACAAATTTCTAAACGGAAAACGAATCTTACCTTTGGTATAATCATTTAATTCCGTTTCATAATAATCGTTTAAAATATAGGGTTTGGTTTCGTCACCATCTAAAATTGCTACAATATCGTGTCCGATACCACTTGCTGTATTAATGCCGTGCTCATCTTCTACAAACGCTAAAAAGAAAGGCGATTCGTTAGTAATTCCTCCGTTCACAAAGCTTTCATCATTCATATACAATCGAACTCTTGGCGGTGTGTTATCGGCAACAGCATTCGTATTAATTCCACCAACTTTGATATCAAAATTATGACCAGTTCTATCTAAGAGTATTTGATTTCTTTTGGTATAAAAACTTACTCTACCATTTCCTAAAGGTATTTTTATATCTCTTGGCACCACAAATCCAAATTCAAATTTACCATTATTTACAGAGGCGTTTCCTCTAAAAATAGCTTCACCGATGTTCACAAAACTCATTACTGGACTAAAACCATCATTATCGAATGTCGACTTGTTATAATTTTTATCAAATACATTTACGAAAAGTTCCCCATTATAGGTTGTTGCCAAATTTCCATTTTCATCTTGGACTTCTCCCGACAACTTTACATAGCTTAACGCCTTCAAATCATCAATAGGTTGTGTAATAGAAACATCATTAACTTTAGTTAAAACAACTTTTGGTTCTGGAATTGATAACATTATGGCAGGATCACCAAGATAAGAAACTACTCTTGTTGATGAATTATTATTACTAGATGCTTTAGCCAATCGAAGCGCTTCAGCTATAGAAACATACTGATTAGAACCATAAGAAAATAATTTTTCAGCTAGTTTATCATTAAAAACTTCGGCATTAAATTGACCAATTGATCGTATTGTAGTGATCATCGAGATAGCACCACCTCTAGGATTCCAATAGGTATATTCTCCTGCTGTAGGTCGGAATGGATTATCAAATCTTGAAAACTCACAGGTAATTGTTATAAACAAAGGATATCGGTAACGATTATTAAAATTAAAACCATCAAACTTATCCCAGATTCGCTCTCCTGTTAATCCGTCTTCACCACCATGTCCTAAATAATTAAAAACTAAGGCTCCTTTTTCAAAGGCATTAATAATATCTTCGTTGGCTTGAGGATAGCGATCACCACCTGCGGAAGTTTGTTGTTGGTAGGCATCAAGCAAAATCTTCTTGAAATTAATAAACGGCTTTTGATTGTGTATTAAATCGGTAAGATTATTTTGATTTACTTGCAAAGAAGCATCAGGATCTTTATCAGAATCATCTGAAATTGCAACATAATTATTTCGCCAACTTCCGTATGATTTGATGTCGTGGTATTCAATAACTTTGTTAACCATTTCTTCAGCTTGTTGAGCAGATGACACTAACATTCTACCAACAGCAATATCTGCACCAAATGAAAACAATGGATCACCTTCATTAGGATCCATCAACGCAAAAAAGTCATCGGATGCAAACGAAAGTTCTCCTGAAAAATAACTATTAGTTGCGTGATAAATTGGAACGATATTAGTATTATTCGGAATTCTATCTTTGAAATCGAAAGACGCATCACCAAACAAATTCAAATATTTAACTCTTTGGCTAGGTGACGATGCATTTTGGTATACATATTTTACAAAATTCCTTATCGCACCAATATCTTGCTTTCCACCGCCAAACTCCTGATAAATTTCATCAAGGTTTACGACTTTTACATTTAAATTAGAATAACTTCTATGGAAATTTGCCAATTTTTCAGCTTGAGGATTGATAAATCTCGGTGTTATTATCAAATAATCAATGTCTTGAAAATTTCCTTGATTGTTATTAAATATGGTGCCTTTTAAATCTTGATTAGCAACAGCAGCATTATTCTCTTTTAAAGGTGTATAAAAATCTGCGGGATCAATGGCAATATACTCTTTCGCAGTACCTAAATTCGCCTTAAAAGCGAAACTACTTTGGTTGTTATTTTGTAGCGCCGTGACATTGTAAATATCAGTTATATCCCAAATTTGCGAAATTCCAGAGGCATTCGAAAATTGATACTGTGCTATTCCTGTTTGAGAACTAGCGTTGCTAAAAGAAAACCTATACTGTTTTCCATATCCAACTAGATTACTTTTACAAGAGATAGAAATGTAATCTAGATATCCTTTTGAAGTTGGCACACCATTATTATCGTAAGTTAATTTTACATTAAAATTGGTTGCTGCTGGAACATTAGAAGTTAAATAGCCATGCGAAGCCTCATTTCCTGAATTCAAAGCTACGTCAGGAAGATTAATAGAACCAATATTTGCGGCATTGACACTAATCGCAAAAGAGGTATCAACAAAAGAATTTCCACCAGCATGAATACTCACTTTGGCTTGAGTTCCAGAAACTACATTTGGAAAATTAAAATCAAATGTTTGTTCTTCATCAATAGAAAAGTTTTCTCCAAACCAAACTCGGCCTAATCTACCGATATTAGTTAAGTCTACTTCGTGAAACTGATAATCATCAAAAGAAGTCAAATTTAAAGTACTATTCGCTGATGGCTGCTGCAAAGAAGTTATTCTTTTTCCATCAGTACCATTTACATTAACATAATAATAGGATCGATCAGCATATAAATTTAAATGAGTCTCATTTTCTTGACTCCAATTATCAACACCTTCTGCATAAAATAATACGTAATCATCTGCGTCAAATGAGCCATCTTGCTCTCCCAAAACCTGAATAGCGTTTTCTTCTAAATCATTAGGATAAAAAACATTATTAGCTAAAGGCACCATTCGTCCGCCATTGCCATAAATCTTAATTTTTTGTGGATTAACACTATTCATATCAAATCCCAAACTAGCAAGAAATCCTCTGGACAATCTATAAACGCCTGATTTTTCAACATAAAACCTGCTCCATTTTCCGCTTGATAAAACAGAATTTGTAACACTAAATTGATTTTGAGACAAATTACTTTTGTTGGCAACAGAAGAATTATTGAAAGAATAAGAAAACGATTTAACTCTTTTATAACCTAGCCCATCTTTAATTATAGGAAAAAACGTTAAAATGGCGTAAATTTTATCTCTAGATTGAACTTGTTTCAAGGATGGCGAGATAGAGGATTTGATATTCGATTTATTTAAATCACCTAATTTACTTTCTGACATATTTTCATAGACAATATTAGTAATGGTCAAAGAATTTTCATCAATAGTAACGTTTACTAATTCTTTTTTCGTGAAAACAATCTCACGTTTCTCATTATCAAAATTGTAACTATCAGACTTAAATACGGGCACATTAACTTTAAAATCACCAAAAGAATAGCTAGATTTTTCTAACCACTCAATAGTAATATCTTTAGTCTGCTGTGCAACTACACCAATACAATTAAAAATTAAAATGAAGAATAGAAGCTTTTTCATAGTATGTACAAACGCATTTTATTACAAAATATTACGTTTGGTAAAATTAAAATTATTATTTAATATACAATAATAAACACAAGTTAACGTTTTATTAGAGTTAAAGAAAAAATAATTTTTACTATTATCAAAAAAGATGTTGCAATTTAAAGGTTAATTCTTATATTGCGCCTCGAAAATTTATTACCTACTAAGAGTATGAAAGTAAACAAATTTATGGCAATCAGGTTGTTATTGGTGCTGGCTTTAATGGCTGGTGTTACAAGTTGTAGCAAAAAATCTAATTCTAATGGCGGATCAAGAGCCACAGGATGGAAGATTAATGACAAGAAAGGTGGATTTCAGTATGCTTCAAAATTCAAAAAGCAAGCTACTGGACCAGGATTAGTATTAGTTGAAGGAGGAACATTTACAATGGGTAAGGTTCAAGATGATCCAATGCACGATTGGAATAACACACCTAACCAACAACACGTACAATCATTTTATATGGATGAAACTGAGGTTACCAACCTTATGTATATGGAATATCTTGATTGGTTGAAAAGAGTTTTTCCACCAGAAGAAGATAACTACAAAAACATTTATGAAGGTGCTTCACCAGATACATTAGTTTGGAGAAATAGATTAGGTTACAACGAAACAATGACAAACAACTACTTAAGACATCCTGCTTACGCCGAATATCCTGTGGTTGGAGTTAATTGGATTCAAGCAACTGAATTTGCTAAGTGGAGAACAAACAGAGTAAATGAGTCTATACTTGAGCAACAAAGATTTTTGAAAAAAGATTCTAAAGTTGTTGATGCTAAGGCTGATGCTACATTTGATACAGAAACTTATCTTGCAGCACCAACTAAAACTTATGGTGGTAACCAAGATATCGTTTTACAAAAAGGTCAAAGAGGCGGCGCACGAAATAATGGTGCAGCTGGTGCTGGTGGCGGAACAGCTAATGCGAATGGAAATAGTGGTGCGAAAAACGTATATGCTCAAAGAACATCTGGATTAATATTACCTGAATATAGACTACCAACTGAAGCGGAATGGGAATATGCAGCAGCAGCAGATGTAGGACAAAGAGAATACAACATTTATAAAGGACAAAAGAAATATCCTTGGTCTGGAAGTTACACACGTTCTGGAAAGAGACAAATCAAAGGTGATCAATTAGCGAACTTTAAACAAGGTAAAGGTGATTACGGCGGAATCGCTGGATGGTCTGATGATGGAGCTGATATCACTAACAAAGTAAAATCTTATCCTCCAAATGATTTTGGTTTGTATGATATGGCTGGTAACGTAGCAGAATGGGTTGCGGATGTTTACAGACCTATTGTTGACGACGAAGCAAATGATTTTAATTACTTTAGAGGTAACGTATACACAAAGAATAAAATTGGTGAAGACGGAAAAGTAGAACTAGTTACTCAAGAAACCCAAAAATTTGATACTTTGCCAAATGGTAGAGTTATGGCAAGAAACTTTATTGGTCAAATTGCTCAAGTACCAGTTGATGAAAAAGAAACTTACTTAAGACAAAATTTTGATAAGAGTGACCACAGAAATTATAGAGATGGTGACAAACAATCAACTAGATATTTTGATTTTGGTACATCTGAAGAAGGTGACGGTAAATTAAAAGATGAGCAGAGAATGTATGATTCTCCTAAGCATAATGTCTCAACAGACAGCATTGGAAATATGATTCGTAAGTTTGATAAATCTAGTAAAAGAACAACTTTGGTGAACGACGATGTTAGAGTTTATAAAGGTGGTTCATGGAGAGATAGAGCTTATTGGTTAGATCCAGCACAGAGAAGATACTTTCCACAAGATATGGCAACCGATTACATTGGATTTAGATGTGCAATGTCTAGAGTAGGACCAAAATCTGACTCTAAAAAATCAGCAAGAAATAAAAAGAAAAGATAATTCTAAATAAATTATAACGAAAGCCCTTTAATTAGGGCTTTTTGTTTTTTAATAAAATTATAAAATGGAAATAAAAGAAATTCATAAGCTTTTTTTAAAATGTAAAGACCTTGTAATTGACACAAGAAAAATTACAAATAACACAATGTTTTTAGCCATCAAAGGCGAAAAATATGATGCCAATATATTTACTAAGGAAGCACTTGAAAAAGGCGCAGCATATGTTATTATTGATAATGGTGATTATTATATCGATGAGAGAACAATTGTTGTTAAAAACAGCTTATTGACATTACAAGAGCTATCTAGTTATCATAGAGTTTACTTGGGACTTCCTATTATTGCACTCACCGGAAGTAATGGAAAAACAACAACAAAAGAACTTATTCAAAAAGTTCTTTCTAAAAAATACAATACCAAAGCAACAATCGGAAATCTTAACAATCATATCGGTGTTCCATTGACACTATTATCATTTACAGAAGAAACAGAAATTGGAATTGTAGAGATGGGTGCCAATCATCAAAAAGAAATTGAGCTTTTATGTACAATAGCAAAACCTGATTATGGCTATATAACCAACTTCGGCAAAGCTCACCTCGAAGGATTTGGTGGCATTGAAGGAGTTATAAAAGGAAAAAGCGAAATGTATGACTATTTAAAACTTTATGAAAAAAAAGTTTTTGTAAATTTAGATGATGAAACTCAAAACGAAAGAACTAAAACTTTAAATAGAATTACATTTAGCAGCATAACAAATAATGCAAACCTATATATTGAATCAATAGTAGCTAATCCATTTGTAAAATTATCATATGGTCATTGTAGTGTTATATCAAATTTAATTGGCTTATATAATTCAAATAACATAAGTGCGTGCATAGTAATAGGGAAATATTTTGAGGTTTCAGATGTTGCTATCAAAAAGGCTATCGCAGAATACGTTCCAGAAAACAATAGATCACAATTATTATTTAAAAAAACTAATGAAATCATTTTAGATGCCTACAATGCCAATCCAACAAGTATGTTGGCCGCAATTGATAATTTCATAAAATTAGAAAAAACAAAAAAGATCATAATATTAGGTGATATGTTTGAACTTGGAAATGAAAGTACTAAAGAACATAAACAAATTATAGATTATCTAACAAAAGAGGAAAGCATTCAGTGCAATTTTATCGGTGTACACTTTTACAAAAATAAAAATGAACTTAAACATCACTCATTTTTTGAAGATTTTGAATCATTTAGCGACTATTTAAGAACAAATATCTACACTAAGTGTACAATATTAATCAAAGGCTCTAGGGGAATGGCTTTGGAACGAACTTTAAACTATATGTAAACTAGCGTGCTTCACAAATAAATCAATTACTAATACAAATAAATTCGCTTAAGATTACCCTCTCTCTAATACAACCTAGATAATTTTATAAATTAAATTACCTAAAAAAACAGCATCAAAATTGATGCTGTTTTTTTTTTTCAATTAATTACTAATTATTTAGATCTATAACTTTACTTATATTATTAGAACGAAATTCAAAATAACTAAAAATACTACAATATATCTGTATTAAACATTTATCATTACGTAAAAAATTATGTATGATCATTCAATAGTTCAAAATTTTATAAATAAATACCTGTGGTCGCACTAATCTTATTTAATACCAAACATAGCATATGCTCAAATTAGGTCATTTAGTAAAGAAAACAACTAAATAATGATGTAACATATTTCACGTTTACCAATCCTTTTTATAAAACAAAAAACCCTATCCGATATGGATAGGGTTTTCAAAAAGAAGGCGGCGACATACTCTCCCACAGTTATGCAGTACCATCTGCGCAATCGGGCTTAACTTCTCTGTTCGGAAT
>NZ_JAIXTJ010000033.1 GCF_027483985.1 Flavobacterium sp. | reverse complement strand
ATCGAACCCCTCTTACATGGATGAAAACCATGCGTCCTAACCGATAGACGAACGGGCCATTACATTATTTTGTAATGCGAGTGCAAAAATACAACTATTTTTAATTCACGCAATAGTAGCGAGCACTTTTTTTAATTATTTTTTAATATGCTTTCGCAAATAACACTCTACCAGTAGATTTCAAACCAGAAAAAATACATTTTCCTTCTTCTTCTACCCTATCCAATGGAATACATCTTATGGTTGCTTTAGTTAATTCTTTAATTTTTTCTTCGGTTTCTGCAGTTCCATCCCAATGTGCTGAAATGAAACCTCCTTTATGTTCTAAAACCTCTTTAAACTCTTCAAAAGTCTCAACTTCAGTTATATGCTCTGTTCTATAATCGATAGCTTTTTGAAATAATTCTTTTTGAATTGTCTCCAACAAATCACTAATATAGCTAACAACAACATCCTTAGAAACAATTTCTTTAGAAAGTGTATCTCTTCTCGCTACCTCAAATGTTCCGTTTTCTAAATCTTTCGGACCAACTGCAATACGAACAGGCACTCCTTTAAGTTCCCATTCAGCGAATTTAAATCCTGGTTTTTGAGTAGTTCTGTTATCAAATTTAACAGAGATATTTAATTTCTTGAATTGTGCCTGCAACTCATTAACAACCTCACTTATTTTTTGTAATTCTTCTTCCGTTTTAAAAATAGGAACAACAACTACTTGAATAGGAGCTAAATTTGGTGGTAAAACCAAACCATTATCATCAGAGTGTGTCATCACTAATGCTCCCATCAAACGCGTAGAAACACCCCAAGATGTTCCCCAAACATATTCTTGCTTTCCTTCTTGATTTGCAAATTTCACATCAAATGCTTTTGCAAAATTTTGTCCTAAAAAGTGTGAAGTTCCAGCTTGAAGCGCCTTACCATCTTGCATAAGTGCTTCAATGCAATAAGTTTCTTCTGCACCAGCAAAACGTTCAGTTTCTGTCTTTAAACCCTTTATTACTGGAATTGCCATAAAATTTTGAACAAAATCAGCATAAACGTTCATCATCTTTTCAGATTCTTCAATAGCTTCAACTTTAGTTGCGTGTGCGGTGTGTCCTTCTTGCCATAAAAACTCTGCCGTTCTTAAAAATAAACGCGTTCTCATTTCCCAACGAACAACATTAGCCCATTGGTTTATCAATAGTGGTAAATCTCTGTAAGATTGCACCCAACCTTTGTAGGTTGACCAAATAATAGCCTCACTAGTTGGACGAACAATTAACTCTTCTTCCAATTTAGCATTTGGATCTACCATCAATTTTCCTGGACGCGATTCATCATTTTTTAAACGGTAATGAGTCACAATGGCGCATTCTTTGGCAAATCCTTCTGCATTTTTTTCCTCTGCTTCAAACATACTCTTGGGAACAAATAAAGGAAAATAGGCATTACTGTGACCTGTTTCTTTAAACATTCTGTCTAATTCTGCTTGCATTTTTTCCCATATTGCATAACCGTAGGGCTTGATTACCATACATCCTCTTACACCTGAGTTCTCCGCTAAATCAGCTTTAACTACAAGTTCGTTATACCATTTGGAATAATCCTCTTCTCTTTTTGTTAAGTTCTTACTCATAATGAATAGTTTGGCATAAAAATTGTTTAACTTATTTTAACTAAATAGTTCGGCAAAACTAACTATTTTTGTATTGTCCAACAATAAAAATGCTACAGATATGAAAACAAATTCTTTTTTTACCAAAAAAATCTCCATTTATTCACTTCTTGGAGTTTTTGCATTGATTGCAACATCTTGTGGTTCATACCAAAATACCTCTTATTACGATAATGATGGAATTTATGGTTCAAATGAAAAATCTAAAAAACCTTCGGAAGAAAACGCCAATAGTGGTTACTACAAAGATTACTTTAGTTCTTTAAATCAAGAAAGTCAAGAATTATTCACTGATGTTGAAACTTATACATCTTATAATGATACTGTTGCTAGAAATACTCAAGCATCCGAAAGCTACTCTAGTTGGGGTTCAAACAATCCAGAAACAATAACTGTCAATGTTTATGATAACAATTGGGGTTGGAACAATTGGTACGGAAACGGTTGGGGTTGGAATAATTGGTATGGAAATGGTTGGGGTTGGAATAACGGATGGTATGGAAATGGTTGGGGTTGGAACAACGGATGGTATGGAAATGGTTGGGGATGGAATTCTTGGTACGGACCAAACTGGGGTTGGGGTTGGAATAATTGGTACGGTCCAGGTTGGGGTTGGAACAATGGTTGGTACGGCAATGGTTGGGGTTGGAATAACGGTTGGAACGGAAACAATTATGCCTATGCCAATGGAAGAAGAAATTCAAATTACAACAATGGATTAAGCAGCCAAATGGGAAATAGAAGAAATTCAAATTTTGCTGGTGGAAGACAATCTAATTCTACTATTAGAAATACTAATATCACAAGAAATAGTTATCAAACTGGTGGCGTAAGACCTTCAAACACTACAGTTAGAAATACAAATACTACACGAAATGATTATCAAACAGGCGGAATAAGACCAAGCACTACAAGAAGTGATAATGGTACAGTTAGAACAACAAATACCACTCCTGTTAGAACAACAACTACAGCTCCTGTTAGAACTAACACGACGACAAGAAGTTATGACACACCAAGATCATATTCGCCAAGTCCGAGTAGCGGCGGTGGAAGCTTTGGTGGTGGCGGCGGTGGCGGAAGATCATCTGGCGGCGGAAGAAGATAATCAGTTGTAAAAAATAAAAATTTATGAAATTTCTTTTTACTGTGAGTTCGAAAAAAATAGCAGTAAGTAAAAAAGAGATGTAATAAGTTATTTCTAAAATAAAATATAAGCATATGAAAAAGATATTTGCAATTGCGGTAGCAACATTAGCTATCTCATCATTACAAGCTCAAGATATTAATGACGCGCTAAGATATGGTCAAACTGATTTAAATGGAACGGCTCGATTTAGAGCAATGAGTGGTGCTTTTGGAGCATTAGGTGGTGATTTTTCGTCACTTAACGTAAATCCTGCTGGTTCTGTTATATTTGCTAACAATCAAGTGGGCTTGACCTTAAGTAATTTTAATATCAAAAATAATTCGAATTACTTCGGAAACAAAACTACAGAAAACAACAATAGTTTTGATTTGAATCAAGCTGGTGCCGTTTTCATATTTGAAAATGGAAGTGCCAAAAGCGATTGGAAAAAATTTGCAATAGCCGTAAACTATGAAAATGCAAAAAATTTAGACAATTCTCTTTTTTCAGCAGGAACCAATCTAAACAATTCTATAGATAAGTATTTCTTAAGTTATGCTAATGGCGTACCTTTCGGAAACATAGATAATATTAATTTTGATCAACTCTTTTTTAATGAGCAACAAGCTTTTCTTGGTTACAACTCTTATATAATTGATCCTGTAAATCCTACAGCAAATAACGTAGACTATTTTACAAACATTGCTCCAGGTGGAAATTATTACCAAGAGAACGCTATTGAAAGTACTGGATACAACGGAAAACTTACTTTCAACGCCTCTGCTGAATATCAAGATAAATTCTCTATTGGTATCAATTTAAATTCTCATTTTTTAGATTACAAACAGTCTACAAGTTTTTTTGAAGCTAATGACAATCCGATATACACCACTGGTACTACTGTAGATAGAGTTCGTTTCAATAACCAACTTTATACTTACGGTACAGGATTCTCCTTTAATATTGGTACGATTTTTAAACCAACTAAAGCAGTACGATTAGGGTTCGCTTATGAATCACCTACGTGGTACAAACTAACAGACGAATTAGCACAACAGTTAGTTACATCAGGATTTGGACTTAATGCAGATAAAGACAATACTCTTTATGGCACACAAATTACAGATCCTAATGTGGTAATGATTTTTCAACCTTATAAATTACAAACACCAGGAAAATGGACAGGAAGTTTTGCTTACATCTTTGGTAAAAGAGGTTTGATAAGTGTGGATTACTCTTTAAAAGATTACAGCAATATGCGTTATAATCCAAGAAATGATTATCCAAATGAAAATAGAGCAATGAGCACGTTACTTGATACTTCTAATGAAGTGCGTGTTGGTACCGAGTATAAAATTAAAAAATGGAGTTTAAGAGGTGGCTATCGTTGGGAACAAAGTCCGTATAAAAACGGAAGAACAATTGGCGATTTAACTGGATATTCTGGTGGATTAGGTTATAATTTTGGTTCTACCAAAGTAGATTTATCTTATGCTCACGCTAAAAGAAACTATAATTTACAATTCTTTTCGCAAGGTCTTGTTGATACAGCAAGAATTGAAAATATAACTGACAATATTACACTCACATTTGTTTTTGAACTGTAAATGCATCAAAGTAAAAGAAATAAACCATTCGATATTCGGATGGTTTTTTTTATTAAATGAACATCCGAAAGGAAAATCCAAGAATCTGAATCAACTTCAAATTAATTATTGTAATTTTGCACTCCAATAAAAATAGGTATGAGAACCAAAACATTAAAGAAAAATAAAATCAATGTCATCACGCTTGGATGTTCCAAAAACACTTACGACAGTGAGGTATTAATGGGACAATTAAAAGCTAGCGGTAAAGATGTTGTACACGAACAAGAAGGAAATATTGTTGTAATAAATACGTGTGGATTTATTGATAACGCTAAAGCGGAATCTGTAAATACTATTTTAGAATATGCCGATAAAAAAGAGCGTGGTATCGTAGATAAAGTATTCGTTACCGGTTGTTTATCTGAAAGATATCGTCCTGATTTAGAAAAAGAAATTCCAAATGTTGACCAATATTTTGGTACTACAGAATTACCTCTTTTATTAAAAGCACTTGGTGCAGATTATAAACATGAGTTATTAGGGGAACGATTGACAACAACGCCTAAAAACTATGCTTACCTAAAAATTGCAGAAGGTTGTGACCGACCTTGTAGCTTTTGTGCTATTCCACTTATGCGCGGCAAGCACGTTTCTCAATCTATTGAAAAATTAGTAAAAGAAGCGGAAGGTTTGGCTAAAAATGGTGTTAAAGAATTGATTCTTATTGCACAAGATTTAACTTATTATGGATTGGATTTATATAAAAAACGTAATCTAGCCGAGTTACTTGAAAATCTTGTAAAGGTAGAAGGAATCGAATGGATTCGTTTGCATTATGCCTTCCCAACAGGATTTCCGATGGATGTATTGGACTTGATGAAACGCGAGCCAAAAATCTGTAATTATATTGATATTCCATTGCAACACATTTCTGATAAGATTTTAAAATCTATGAAACGTGGTACAACTAAAGAAAAAACTACCCAATTATTAAAAGACTTCCGTCAAGCAGTTCCTGGAATGACTATTAGAACAACGTTAATTGTTGGTTATCCTGGTGAAACGCAAGAAGATTTTGAAATAATGCGCGACTGGGTTCAAGAAATGAAGTTTGAACGTTTAGGCTGTTTTACTTACTCTCACGAAGAAAATACTGGTGCGTTTGTATTAGAAGATGATGTTCCTGAAGAAGTAAAAAAAGCTCGTGCGCAAGAAATAATGGATTTACAATCACAAATTTCGTGGGATTTAAATCAAGAAAAAATCGGACAAACCTTTAAATGTATCATTGATCGAAAAGAAGGTGAACATTTTGTTGGTAGAACCGAATTTGATAGTCCTGATGTTGACAATGAAGTATTGATTGATGCCGCAAAATTCTATGTAAAAACAGGTGATTTTGTAAATGTAAAAATCATTGACGCTACTGAATATGATTTGTACGGTGAACCTGTGTAATTTAAAAAACTTTTTCTAAATTTGAATTTCTAAACAATTTGAAAATGAAAACATTAAAATCATTTTTTATCGTAAGTATTCTTTTTGGCTCTTTAACCATTTGCTCTGCACAATTTGGAGGAAACGGAATGAACAATGGAATGGGAAGAGGCACAATTAACCAACAAAGCATTCAAAACACCAATAATTTTGGCCGTTACGAAAAAAGTCCCGAAGAAATTGAAAAAGAAAAAGCGGAGAGTATTGAAAAATCGGTTGAGGCTTTAAAAAAAGAATTGAATCTAGACGAACTTCAAATTATTGTTATTCGCAAGGAAATCGAAACGAGCACGAAAAAGATTTATGCTGTCGTAAAAAACGAAGAAACGCCACAAGAAGAAAAAGCTAAAGAAATCGAAGCTATTTCTGAAAAAACAGATTCAACAATCAATACGTTTTTGAATGCTGAGCAAAAAGAAAAATACAAGAAGTTTATCGAAAATAGAAAAGAAAAATTAGAAAAACTTAAAGACAAAAGATTGAGATAAAATCAATCGATTTAAAACCAAATAAAAACTCCTAAACAATCAAGTTTAGGAGTTTTCGCGTTATTAACCAACCTTAAAATTAATTTATGATTTAGCAACCACTGTACCTTTGAAAGTCAAAACTTTTGGATTAGTTTCAGCACTTGTAGTAACAGTAACTGTTTTTGTAAATGGTCCAGCTGCAGCAGCATTGTAGGTAGCTTTTACATATCCAGATTTTCCTGGTGCAATTGATTCTTTTGTATAATCAGCAGCAGTACATCCACAAGCAGGTTTTACGTTAGTAATCACTACCGCTTTGCTACTTGTATTTTTAAATTGAAATTCGATCAATTTTGGAGTTCCTTGTGGAATCTGACCTACTTCAATGACGTCGCTTTTCCAAGTAATGGCATTAGCTTCAGTTGTTTTTACGATTGTGTTTTCTTCGTTAGAAATTACTGTAAATGACATTAATCCTAAAGCCAAAGCTAACATTGAAATTTTTAAAATTTTCATCTTCTTATTTGTTTAAATTTGTTTACAATTTGAGTTCATCATTATGAACAATACAAATGTAGAACAATAAAGTTTGCTCATCTGTTAATCGGTTTCAAATGTTTGTTAATGACTTGTTAACTGCTACAAATGGGCTCTTTTTTTTAGTAATATTACCCTTTGAAATTAATAGAAGAACCCAAAAATATAATGCTGAGACTTTGATAGTCGCACCAATTTATGAAAACTAAAAACCTAAATATCATCATCGTTCTTGGACTTGTAGCAACCATCGGAATATTGATTGCGCAGCTTTTATGGACGAAAGAAGCGTTTAACTTAGAAGAAAAAAAGTTTTCGCAACGCACGCACATTGCACTTCTAGAAGTTGTTAAAAAACTCTATCAAGGAAAAAATAGTGAACTTCCAATTCAAAATCCGATAAAGAAAATTGCTAATGATTATTATATTGTAAATGTAGAAAATGATTTTCAACCCGATATTTTGGAACATTATCTAAAATCAGAATTTACCAAATTCAATATCAATACCGATTTTGAGTATGCTATGTACAATTGCCAAAGTGACGAAATGGTTTATGGTAACTATGTTTCATTTGACAATAGCGGACCAGATGTGAAATCAATTTATTTTCCTAAACACGAAAATTTAGTATATTATTTTGCTATTCGATTTCCAGATGAAACTTCATATTTGCTGAGTTCTCTGCGTTTTTGGTTTGTATTATCGTTAGCTTTAATAATAATTTTATTGGTTTATGTTTACTCCATTTATACCATTATTCAGCAGAAAAAATACTCCGAATTACAACGTGATTTCATTAATAATATGACGCACGAGTTTAAAACTCCGCTGTCTTCTATCCTACTCGCTTCAAACTACTTAAACAAACAAGAGTCGATAACTACCAATCCGAAGCTGGAAAAATATACCGAAATCATTATTAATCAAACCAAAAAGCTAAACAGTCATATTGAGCAAATTTTAAATATTGCAAAGTCGGATAATGCTCCTATGGTTATGGATAAAAAAGAGGTCAACATTGTGCCAATTATCAAAGATGTAATTGAAAATATGCAATTAAAGCACAACGATTTAACAGTGAAAATTAATGCAGAAGACCCAACAAATATCAGTGCAGATGCTTTTCATTTTACTAATATTGTTTATAATTTACTTGATAATTCTATAAAATATTGTGACGAAAATCCAGTAATAAACATCAATGTGATAGAAAATAATGGCTTAATAAAATTAGAATTTTCAGATAATGGAATAGGAATTTTGAATAAAAATTTAAATTTTATATTTGATAAATTTTATCGAATTCCAAGTACCAAAAGTAATGAAGTTAATGGTTTTGGTTTAGGTTTATATTACGTTAAGAAAATCTGTACCCAACACCAATGGAAAATCAACCCAAATAACAACACAGATAAAGGAATTACCATTTCAATTGAAATACCAAAAAGTAAATAAATATCAAGCATTCTTGAGATGCTAAAATAAAATCCATACAAAATGACCAAATATAAAATTCTATATGCAGAAGATGACGAAACGCTTGCCTTTTTAACCAAAGACAATTTAGAGTCACACTACGAAGTTACCCATTGCACTGATGGTGAACAGTGCCTGAATACGTTCAAAAGCGAACACTTTGACCTTTGTATTTTAGATATTATGATGCCAAAAATGGATGGTTTTGAATTGGCAGAAAAAATCCGTCAGCTTAATTCCGATATTCCTATCTTGTTTTTATCAGCAAAAACCTTGAAAGAAGACCGAATTAAAGGATTGCGTTTGGGTGCTGATGATTATTTGGTAAAACCATTTAGTATTGAAGAATTATTACTTAAAATAGAAATTTTTCTGAAGCGTTCGCAGAAATACACTCCTGTTGAAAATGTAATTTACACTGTTGGAAAATACCAATTTGACCACAAAAATTACTTGGTTTTCACTGATTCTGAAAAAATTAGTCTTACACAGCGCGAAGCCGAACTTTTGAAATTATTTCTCGACAACAAGAATGTTGTAATGAAACGCGAAGAAATTCTAAAATCGCTTTGGGGTAACGATGATTATTTTATGGGAAGAAGTTTAGACGTATTCATTTCAAGACTACGTAAAATTTTGACTAACGAGAAAGGAATTTCGATTGAAAACCTACACGGAATTGGTTTTAAATTTAATGTGGAATAAATTAATCTTTCAACACACGATTGATTTGTACAAAACTTCTTGAATAATAGCCTTCTTTAGTGGAAGAAATCATAACGCCTGCACTTGTCGATGAATGGATGAATTTAATTTCGTCATCTAGCACTTCGGTTATCATTCCAACGTGACTAATTCTCGAACCACCGAAGGTTGCAAAGAATATTAAATCGCCTTTTTGAGCTTCCGATTTATTGATTCGTTCGCCTATCAAAGCCATTTCGTGTGACGAACGAGGCAACGTCATATCAATATTTTTAAAAGTATAAAACATCAATCCTGAACAGTCAAAACCTGCACTAGTAGTTCCTCCTCTTCGATAGCGAGTTCCCATATGTTCCGAAGCTTTTTCAATCAAAAACTCTGCTTTCGATAAATTCGCAGCTGATAAAGGTTTAGCAGTTTCAATTTCTTTTTGAACTTCAACTACTTCCGATTTATTTGTCGATGGTTCACCGGTTCCTTTTCTGATAATTAAAAACTGATCTACTTTTAAACCATTAGCAACACTCGGATTAAGTCTTGTTAATTCATCAATTGAAACGCCTGTCTGTTTTGAAATGCCGTACAAAGTTTCTTTTGGTAAGACCTTATGAACCACATCAACATTAGAAATTAACTGATCAATTTTAGTTTCTGTTACCACTTCTTTTGTGGTGTTTTGGTCTTTTACTACTTTTTCAGGAACAGCAGCTTCTTCTGGATTGGGTAATTGCAGTTTCATTCCGGTTTTGAGATTTCCAGTTTTCAAAGCTGGATTTAACTCGCAGAGCGTTTCCATAGTAACGCCATATTTTTTAGAAATGCTATACAAAGTCTCTTTTGGTTTCACCAGATGCGTTGCCTTAGAACCGTTATCAACTTCAGTATTTTGAACAACATTCACCAATTCTTTCTTCTCAGCGAGCTCTTTTTTAGATGGCTTTTCTTTCTCTTTAAATTTTTTATTCGGAATTTTTACTTCTGCATTTAATCCTAACACAGCACCTTTTAGTTTTGGATTCAAATCAAAAATTTCAGCCTGCGTAATATCATATTTTTTAGCAATAGAATAAATCGATTCACCAGACTTAACCTTGTGTTTAATAACTTTTTGTGCAAAAGAAACGGTTGATAAAAAAAGAAAGGAAAGTATAAATAGTTTAAAAAGTCTCATTGGTTTAAATAAATCAAAACACAAAATTTGCGTCATTAAAGTTTCGCAATTTACAAATTAAAGAGCGTTTAGTCGGTCTTTTTTAACTTAAATTTAAAAAACGAACCATTTTGTTGCTATAAATACATAATAAAAAATAAAGTAATCAATCCAATTTCATTTAAAAATCATTCCCAACTCAAATCAGCTAAAGACTTTGAGCACAAAATAAAAAAACCTCGTTTAGAAATTTCCAAACGAGGTTATCAACCCATTATTTTATTGGCACTAAAACCAAAATTTACATAAAATCTATCTCTTTTTAAGCAGTTACAATGGAATATTTCCGTGTTTACGTTTTGGTGTTTCTACTACTTTATTTTCAAGCATACTGAACGCTTTTAATAGTTTTCTTCGAGTATCCTGTGGCAAAATAACCTCATCAATAAAACCACGTTGTGCTGCAGTGTAAGGATTTGCGAACAACTCAGCATATTCTGCTTCTTTCTCGGCTAATTTTTCTACTGGATTTTCGGCTTCACTAATTTCTTTTTTGAAGATAATTTCAGATGCGCCTTTTGCTCCCATAACTGCGATTTCAGCACTTGGCCACGCAAAATTCATATCAGCACCAATGTGTTTAGAATTCATTACGTCATAAGCACCACCATAAGCTTTACGAGTAATTACAGTAACTCTAGGAACAGTAGCTTCGCTGAAAGCATATAATAATTTCGCACCGTGAACGATGATACCATTCCATTCTTGATCGGTTCCAGGTAAGAATCCAGGAACGTCTTCTAAAACTAATAGTGGAATATTGAAACAATCACAAAAGCGTACAAATCGCGCACCTTTAATTGACGACTTTACATCTAAACAACCTGCCAAAAACTTCGGATTATTGGCAACAATACCAATGCTTCTTCCTCCTAATCGGGCAAAACCAACAATTATATTTTCGGCAAAATCTTTATGGATTTCAAAAAATGAATCTTCATCAATAATATTTTCAATCACATCATGCATAGCATAAGGTTTATTGGCATTATCAGGAATGATTGTGTTTAGCTTTTCGCGAACCTCATCGTTGGTAACATAGGCAACTTTGGGAGTTGTTTCTCTATTGTTTTGAGGTAAATAACTTAATAATTTTTTAATGTCTTCAAGACATTCTATTCCATTAGGAGAAGTAATATGAGCCACACCTGATTTGGTAGAATGCGTACTTGCACCACCTAATTCTTCAGAAGTTACTTCTTCGTTGGTAACTGTTTTCACAACATTTGGTCCAGTAACAAACATGTAACTGTTGCCTTCAACCATCATTGTAAAATCAGTCATTGCAGGAGAATAAACCGCACCACCAGCACAAGGTCCCATAATAGCTGAAATCTGAGGAATCACGCCACTAGATTGCACATTTCTGTAAAAAATATCAGCATATCCGCCAAGTGATCTAACACCTTCTTGAATTCTTGCACCGCCAGAATCGTTTAATCCAATCATTGGCGCACCATTTTTAAGTGCCATATCCATTACCTTACAAATTTTTTCTGCATGAGTTTCAGATAATGAACCTCCAAAAACGGTGAAATCTTGAGCAAAAACGTAAACTATTCGACAATTTATTGTACCATAACCTGTAATTACTCCATCACCATAAATCAGTTCTTTTTCCATTCCGAAGTCGGTTGTTCTGTGCGTTACGAGCATTCCGATTTCTTCAAAAGAACCTTCATCCATTAAGTATTCTATTCGTTCACGAGCGGTTAATTTCTTTTTTGCGTGATGTGATGCAATACGTTTTTCGCCACCACCTAATTTAGCTAGAGCAATTTTATCGTTTAATATTTTAATTTTATCTTCCATTTTAATTTTAAGTTTAAAAGTTTAAGTGTTTAAAAGTTTAAAAGGCATATTTAGCAATACAACATCTTAATTCTTAATACTAACATCTTAATACAATTTTCTTTACTCTATTGGTAATCTCAAGATTTGTTTATCAGCAATATATTGTTTCAAGGCAATCATTGCAGCGATTTCTGCTTCGATGTCTAGATTAGCTTTCAATTTTTCAGGACTGTAATAAGCTTTCACAAAACCTGTATCGAAATCACCTGAACGAAAAGCTTCGTGTTCCATTACAAATTTCCCAAATGGTAACGTTGTTGCAACGCCTTCAACGTGATAATTGTCGATAGCTTTAATCATTAATTCGATAGCTTCTTCACGAGTTTTTCCATAAGTAACCAACTTCGATAGCATTGGATCGTAATAAATTGGCACATCCATTCCTTCTTCGATTCCGTTATCAACACGAATTCCTTCGCCTTCAGGAATGATATAAGTAGTCAAATTACCAACATTGGGTAGGAAATCATTCATTGGATCTTCAGCATAAACACGAAGTTCCATTGCGTGACCATTAATTTTTAAATCTTCTTGTTTAATTTCTAATTCCTCACCGCGAGCTACTTTTATTTGTAATTCAACCAAATCTAAACCTGAAATCATTTCAGAAACCGGATGCTCTACCTGCAAACGAGTGTTCATTTCAAGAAAATAGAAATTGAGTTTATCATCTAATAAAAATTCTACTGTTCCTGCGCCTAGATAATCACAGGCACGCGCTACTTTCACAGCTGCTTCACCCATTTTTTGGCGCAATTCAGGAGTTAAAATAGAAGATGGAGCTTCTTCAACCACTTTTTGATGACGTCGTTGAATGCTACACTCTCTTTCAAAAACATATAAAACATTACCGTGACTGTCGGCCATAACTTGAATTTCAATGTGACGCGGTTTAGTTACATATTTTTCGATAAAAACAGAACCGTCTCCAAAAGCATTGGTAGCTTCAGAAATTGCACGATCCATCTGAGATTCAAAATCGGCTTCTTTTTCGACTACTCGCATTCCTTTTCCACCGCCACCAGCAGACGCTTTAATCAATATCGGAAATCCGATTTGAGTTGCTACTTTTTTAGCTTCATTAATATCAGATATTGCATCTTCAGTACCTGGAACCATTGGAATATCATAAGCTTTGACAGCATCTTTAGCAGCTAATTTGCTACCCATAATTTCAATAGCCTTAGATTTTGGTCCAATGAAAATGATATTATTTTTTTCACATTCTTCTGCGAAAGCTGCATTTTCACTCAAAAAACCATATCCAGGATGAACCGCATCTACTTTTAACTCTTTACATACTTCAATAATTTTATCACCACGCAAATACGATTGACTTGATGCAGCTTCGCCTATACAAACGGCTTCGTCTGCATATTTAACGTGAAGGGCATTTCTATCGGCAGTTGAAAATACTGCAACTGTCTTAATACCCATTTTTTTAGCGGTTTTCATTACTCTAATGGCAATTTCACCGCGATTGGCAACTAATATTTTGGTTATCTTTTTCATTTATACAGAATTTATTTCAGTATCTCAACTTCTTACAAAGTCTTAATACTTACTACTTTTATCTTAATACTCTATTCAAATTCAATTAACAATTGTCCTTTATCTACAGCATTACCTTTTTCAACAGCGATAGACTTGATTACTCCATCACGAGGTGAAAGGAAACTGTTTTCCATTTTCATAGCTTCAAGAATAAGTAATGGGTCATTTTCTTTAACTGATTGTCCAACTTCTACACTGATTTCGAGAATTAATCCTGGCATTGGCGCTTTAATGGCATTAACAACTTTAGTTTTGCCACGTTCAATTCCCATACTTTTGATAAGAATATCCAAAGCATCTTCAATAGCTACTTCATAAGTGGTATTATTAACCTTAATAGTATATTTTTTGGCTAAAAAATCGGAAGAAATGATTTCAACTTTATATGGTGCATTATTTTTTAACACGTGAAATTGATCGTGCGCCACACCAACAGCATCAAGATTTTTTAAATCGTCTTCAGAAAAATCAAATGTAGTAGTTTGATTAACCGCAAGTTTGTAAGTATTGCTCATATTTACTGATATTAATTTTCAGTAAAATTAGCAAAAGAAAACGTTTTCGTAACTGAAAATTACCAGAAATTTGGAAATTTACTATAGTTTACAAAACAAAAAAAACTCTAACGATAAAGCTAGAGTTTTGAAAAATATTTTTGAATTTGATATTAGGCCTTCTTTTCTAAATCAAATTTTAAATCAATTTGTACTGATTCGGCTATTTTACTTTTAACTACAGAAGGAATTTTAATGTTATAATCTGATGTTTTTACTTTAAATCCGCAAGTGGCAATCAATTTCTCACCTGATTGCACAAAAGTAATTTTGGTTTTAACTTTTTTTGTTACTCCGTGTAAAGTTAAATCACCTTCTACATCAAATGTGGCTTTACCTGCTGTGAATTTACTAGCGTCGAAATTAGTAACTTTTCCTTTAAAAGTAGCCTTCGGAAATTTATCACTTTCGATATAGTTTTCGTTAAAGTGCTCTTCCATTAATGGAATTTTAAAACGAAAAGCTTTTACTAAAGCCAAAACTGCGATATCGCCAGTAGCTTTATCAAAAATGCAAGAAGCTGTGTTATTTTTAGCTGCAATCTCTTCAAAAGCAGGCATCGATGCTTCAAATTTTACTTCACCTGTTCTTGTAATCATCTTTTGTGAAAACAAACTGGTTGAAATTAATACGGTAAGCAATAAAAAGATCTTTTTCATATATGTTTTTTTTTATCCGATAGTAATCAAGATTGCTGCAATCAACAAACCCAATAAACGATGGAGGTTTTTACTTAGTTCGGGTAACCGTCAGCTGCCCATTTTTTAATAGTATTAATTCTTGTTTGAGGCATTCTTCCTGATTGTGGCATTACAGCTCCACAAGATTGGTCATCAATTCTACAAATCATATCGCCATTTTCGGCAGCATCTCTAACTTGAACATAAGTTTCCATTGTGGGGAATTGTCCGGCAGAAGCACTGTGACACGATAAACAGTTATTGTCTATGATGGGTTTTACGTTAGTTGTATAAGTAGGATTGGTTGCTTCACCAGAAATTTCTTCATAAGTAGCTGACTCACAAGAAAAGCCAATATAAGAACCGATTGCAATTAGAATTAAAATTTTTAAAGCTTTCATATGATAATAATTTTATTTGTTAGAGAATTTTTAATAATTAAATTTTCAATCTTAAAGAATGTTTAGAACAAAGCATTCCTCAATTTTCGAATTCTATTTAAAATACTCTATATAAGTTAAATCCAAAATAAATTCCTTTTCCTTCTGTGATTCCGTTAGCATTGGTAAAATAGCTAACATCATTCATCGCTTGACTGTTAGAGAACAATAGTTGAAAAACGTGTCCTCCAGTTTCAAAATCAATACCAACCGTAGCAGGATTATGGTATAAGCTAGTTTCACGTGCATTCAACCTTGCAGCATATTCCATATTCAAACTAATTCTTTTAGTCAATTTATAACGTCCTCCAACACCTAAAAGAAAATTATCTTTTTCTTCAAACAATGGTTCATATAAATTCTTATGAATATATATTGGATTCAATTCTAAAGAAAAGCTGTTTGAAAATTTTCTTGAAACCAACAATTGCGTACTAAATGCTAATCGATTAGAACCTTTCAACTCTGGAAATTCATCTTTACTTAATTGAGAATTTATATCCATAGTATTATAACCAACAATTGTTACTGGAAAACCTTTCACTTCTTGACTGGCAAGTCTATATTTTGCTGTTAATTCATAGTTTTTGTTTAAAGTATGACGCGAAAAACCAAAAGTCAAACCATCAGTAACTCCATACAAACCACCAATTTTAGTTAGAGCGTTGTCTAAACCAAAAAAGTTTTCTAAACCATCTGTTAAATCGCCAAATCGGTGTGCTACTAAAAAGTACCATTCGCCTTTAGCAGCAAGTTTTGTAGATTGCATCGTACATACTTGTAATCCTTTGAACGCTGCAATTTCAATCTCTTTTTTTCCGGTGCTTACTGAGTCTAATTCATTTAATAAATCATCTTGCGCATTGGAAACTCCACATACAAAAAGAAAAAATAATGAAAAAGCAATTTTAGATACATTCATATTAATTAGTTATTTTAGGATTATACATTGATCTAACTTTAATTCTTCTAATAGGTCATCATAACCTGTTACACGACCTTTAATTTTAACTTCACTATTTACGTCAACCTTTTCAACTGCGTTCAATTGGCAAGATACTTTTTCATCAAGAGTAACTACAGTACCATTTACTGCAGTAACTTTTCCTGAAATTTCAACAGCTTTATTAAGGTATTTTGTTGTAGCGGAATCTGGGTTGGTAGAAAATTCAGTAAAAACAGCTGATGCCGCAACAGCAAATTCTGATTTTTCAGTTTCTAAATCTCTTGCACCACCAGTCATAACATAATTATATCCAAAATATCCAGCCAAAGCAACAACTACTAGAAGGACGAGAAACTTTACTTTTTTATTCATAATTTAAAATAATAATAGAGTTTACAATTAAGTAAACTCTATTGATTAATAGTTTTTACTTTTATTAATTTACGATTACTTTTTTCCAAGATTTTTCAGAATCATTTTTTAATTCTAAAAAATAAACACCTGATTGTAATCCGCTCACAGTAACTTCTACACCATTAGCATCATCAGCAACATCAATTGTTTTTACTAAAGCTCCTGTTTGACTATATACGTTTACTTTAGATAGATTGGTTTTGGTTTTAATCGAAAATTCACCAGATGATGGATTTGGAAAAATGGAAGACGCATTTAATGAAAAATCTTCAGTTGCTAATACAGGAGAAAAACTTCCTGAGGCAAAACCTCTATTACCACCACCGTGATTTGAAACTGAAGTCGTTGCAGATGACGAACGAGCCCAAGCCACACTAATTGAATTTGTAGAAGCATATGGCAATTGAAAATCATTAGGATCAGCATTTGTTAGAGCTCTTTCAAGTGTTAAAGTTCTTATTCCTGTACCTACATTTACATTATTTGAAACCGTAGTCCAATCTTGACTTGCATCTACCGCTGGATTTTGATATCCTACATAGTTTCTATCGTTTAGTGAAGTGGTATAAACCACAACATCACCACTAGACATATTAAAACCTGAGGCAACACCTAAACCCAATGCAAACCATCTATCCGATGGACCAGTTAAAACCAGAGTTACCTTAGATGTTGAACTGTTTAAGGTAAATTGAGCAGTCATATTTGAAGTCAAATTGATAACTTGTGTTGCTTTTGATTGTGAAAATCCTTCAAACCCAAATACGAGAGCAAATAATAGAATAGTAATTTTTTTCATAGTTAATTTATTTTAGCAAGTTTATTATATCTTCATAATTAAATTCAACAGCATATTCAAAGGCTGTCTTATTATTTTTACATTTTAATTCTTTGTTTGCATTTGCATTTAATAATTTTTTGACCATTTCCGGATTATTAAACTGCACTGCTAACATTAAAGCTGTTAAGCCGTTTACATCTGTTAAATCAACATTTGCACCTTTTAACAGCAATTTATCTACTAATTCGAATTCGCCTTTTACAACACAAGCCATTAAAGGAGTTCCATTACTCGAACTATAATTTATATCAGCTTTATTGTCTATTAAAAAATTTGCAACAGCATCGTTTCCTCGATAGCAAGCTAAAATTAACATACTTGAGCCTTTGTCATCAATCGCATTTACAACTGCATTATCTTTTTCGAATAAAACTTTGATTTCATCAAGACTTCCTTTTCTAGCAATTTCAAAACAAGATTTTTGTTGACCAAAAACTGATGCGAATGATATAAAAAAAATTAACAGAAACTTTATCAACTTAATCGTATTTTGTACAAATTTATAAATTAATTAACATAAACTATTGTTAATATAAATATAATTAATTTCGAATTAGATTTTAACAACTTCAATTGAGAATATATACGATAGAAACTAGAATTTGTATTTATCAAATCGATATTTATTTGAAAATAATTTTGAATTTATAAAATCAAAAGTTCTGCTGCTCTCAATGCATTTACTGGTTTAGAATACCAAAACAATTCAAAATCCTCAAATTCAGCTTCAAAATCGGTTTTTAAGGTTGCAAAAGTTGTTTTTTGCTCTGAGTGAACTGTTATTTTAGACAAGGTTTTGATCAACCATTCCGCTTTCTCTTTTTCCAATAAAATATCATAAACCGAAGTTTTGTTGTGAAAAGTTAATTTCGTCATTTCCCAAGAAACTCCTTTTTTGGATTTCGTAAAATTTTGAACTGTTGGAATTCCTCCTAACCACACCACTCGTGAAGAAGATTTAACTCTGTTTAATTTATCATCAAATAAACAACTTTCAATATAATCAGGAGCAATTTTAGTTTTGGGTATTTTAAAGTCAAACCAATCTTGAAGTTCATATTCAAAGCAGATGCCGTGCATGTAATTAAAAAGCGACTTTTTTAAACCGAAGCTAAATTTATCGTGATTGATTCCGGTTTTGTCTTTGAATTCAATATCATTATGAGCAAAAGTAATTTCTTTTTGCTGCGGAATCACACCAAATTCCTCGGGAAACATTCCTACCGGAGCGTGTGCTGTCATTGCAAATTGATGCCAAAAACCGCTTTGTAGAATACCAATTTCAAAAAGCTGACGCACCATTTCCAAACTGTCCACCGTTTCTTGAACTGTTTGAGTCGGATAACCATACATTAAATATGCGTGAACCATAATTCCGCTTTCAGTAAAATTGCGTGTTACTTGCGCAACTTGTTCCACCGTAACTCCTTTTTTTATCAAATCTAAAAGTCGATCAGATGCTACTTCCAAACCACCAGAAACGGCAATACAACCCGATTCTTTTAACAAAACGCACAAATCGGCCGTAAAACTTTTTTCAAATCTGATGTTGGTCCACCACGTAACTACTAAATTACGCTTTAAAATTTCTAAAGCAACTTCACGCATCAATGCTGGTGGTGCTGCTTCATCAACAAAATGAAAACCCGTTTCACCAGTTTGAAGTATTAATTCTTCCATCCTATCTACCAAAGTTTTGGCAGCAATGGGTTCGTATAATTTTATATAATCTAATGAAATATCACAAAATGTGCACTTGCCCCAATAACATCCGTGTGCCATTGTAAGTTTATTCCATCGGCCATCGCTCCACAAACTGTGCATTGGATTAGCGATTTCTATAACCGAAATGTATTTATCTAATGCTAAATCAGAGTAATCAGGAGTTCCAACTTGACTTTGTTTATAATCTGGTCTTGTTGAGTTATTGATGTAAGTTACTTCGTTATTTTCTAATTTAAAAGTACGCTTAAATTCGTGATTTTTATTTTGAAAAACATAATTACACAGCAACTCTAAAGGAAGTTCTCCATCATCTAATGTAATGAAATCAAAAAATTCAAAAACTCGTTTATCCTTCAGTTCACGCAATTCAGTGTTTGGAAAACCGCCACCCATTGCTATATTTACGTCAGGAAAATTTGATTTGATAAATTGCGCACAACGGAAGGCACTGTATAAATTTCCGGGAAATGGAACCGAAAAACAAATTAGTTTTGGTTGTACCGCTTCTACTTTTTCTTTTAATATTTGAAGCGTAATTTTATCAATGTAGGTTGGTTCGCTTTGCAAATTAGCATACAATTCATCAAATGAATTAGCGCTTCGTCCTAAACGTTCAGCATAGCGACTGAACCCAAAATTTTCATCGACACATTCCACAATAAAATCAGATAAATCTTCTAGGTATAATGTAGCTAAATGTTTGGCTTTGTCTTGCATTCCCATACTTCCAAAAGCCCATTCCATATCATCTAATTGGTCAAAACGAGAAGCTTCAGGAAGAAAATTTCTACTGCAAATTTGTCGCGCCAAAGATGGATTTTTTCCTTGCAAGAAATTAATTACGGCGTCAATGGTTTTGATATAATCGTTTTGAAGAGCATAAATTCTCTCAAGGTTGTCGATTGTGGGTTGTGGGTTGTAAGTTGAAAACATTGCAGTCAAACCCTCTTTGGAAAACAATTCTAGAATAACTTCAATACCCAAATCCATTTGAAAAGACGAAATCTCTTTAGTATTCAAAAACCCTTTTATATAAGCCGTTGCTGGATAAGGTGTATTCAGTTGGGTGAAAGGTGGCGTTATAAGTAGAAGTTCTTTCAATGGAAATGTTTTGTATTTAAGTTTTAAATCCTGCAACAAAAGTAAAATTAATAATTTAAGTTTTAACTATTAATTGTGAAATTCAAAATGCATATTGAATTTGAATTTTCAGTATTTTTACAAAAAAATAAACCCATGCCAAGCGACTGTATAACGTATCAAAATTCAGGACAATTCACTAAATTAATGATTGATTATTTAGATGAAAAATCAGCTTTAAAACCGTTTTACAATCATTTTCCGAAAATTGAAAATTTTAAATATCAAATCGAAGAAAAAAGTCTAAATTTTAATACTGTCGACAATTCTAAACGACAAAATTTAGTTGCCGAATTAAAAAAGCAATATTCAAATTCCAATGCTTCTGAAGCGACTTTAAACAACATAAAACTTTTAGAAGATAATTCCACTTTTACAATCACTACCGGACATCAACTGAATTTATTTACTGGACCATTGTATTTTTTATATAAAATTGTCTCTACTATAAATCTTTGCAAGCAGTTAAAATCAGAATATCCAAATAACAATTTTGTTCCAGTATATTGGATGGCGACTGAAGATCACGATTTTGAAGAGATTAACTTTTTTAAGTTAAAAGATAAAACTTTTCGATGGAATAAAGAAAGTAACGGACCAGTTGGAAGATTAACAACAGAAGGTTTAGAAAAAGTTTTTAAAGTTTTTGCCAATGAAATTGGCTCCTCTATCAATGCCGAAGCTCTTAAAACTCTTTTTGAAAATGCTTACATTAACAATTCTAATTTGGCTGATGCAACACGTTTTTTAGCCAATGAATTATTCAAAAATGAAGGGCTGGTAATTATCGATGGTGATTCAAAAGCGCTTAAAAGGCACTTTATTTCCCAAGCAAAAAAAGAACTATTAGAACAAACTTCGTTTCAAAAGGTTTCAAAAACCAACGAAATGCTGAAAGATTACTTTGTTCAAGTCAACCCACGTGAGATTAATTTGTTTTATATCGAAGATAAATTAAGAGAACGAATCGTTTTTGAAAACGGAATTTATAAAATCAACAATACTGCTCTAGAATTTTCAGAAAGTGAAATTTTAAATGAATTAGAAAACCATCCCGAAAAATTTAGTCCCAATGTAATTTTGCGTCCGTTATACCAAGAAATTATATTGCCTAATTTATGTTACATTGGCGGCGGCGGCGAACTCGCCTATTGGTTGGAACTCAAATCCAATTTTGATGCAAATAATATTACCTTTCCAATGCTTTTGTTACGAAATTCTATTTTACTTGCCACTGAAAAACAAAATAAAAAGGCCGACAAACTAAATTTATCTTGGAGCGATTTATTTTCAACCCAAAGTGAATTGACAACCAAAAAAACGAAAGAATTTTCAGCTTTTACAATTGATTTTTCTGCACAAAAAGAACATTTAAAAAAACAGTTTGAAAACTTATATACTATTGCTAATGCAACCGATAAGTCATTTTTAGGAGCGGTAAAAGCACAAGAAAGCAAACAAATTAAAGGTTTAGAAAATCTAGAAAAACGTTTGTTAAAAGCCGAGAAAAAAAATCATAATGATCAATTGGAACGCATTTTATCAATTCAAAATGAGTTGTTTCCTAACCAAAAACTCCAAGAACGCTATGTGAATTTTAGCGAATTTTATTTAGAATTTGGAAATTCATTAATTGAAGTATTGTTAAAAGAATTAAAACCTTTATCACAAGAATTCAAAATCATCACTTTAAAGTAGATATTTTCTTGTAATTCTTCAAAAAAGAAGTACTTTTGCACCCGAATTAAAAAATAAAAACAAATAAAATGGCTACAAATAGAACATTTACAATGATTAAACCAGATGCTGTTGAAAACGGACACATTGGTGGTATTTTAAACATGATTGCAGAAGGTGGTTTCAAAATCGTTTCTTTGAAATTAACTCAATTAACAACTGCTGATGCTCAAGCATTTTATGCAGTACACGCTGCAAGACCATTTTTTGGTGAATTAGTTGAATTCATGACAAGAGGTCCAATTGTTGCTGCAATTTTAGAAAAAGAAAATGCTGTAGAAGATTTTAGAACTTTAATTGGTGCTACAAATCCTGCTGATGCTGCAGAAGGAACAATCCGTAAAAAATATGCTACTTCTATAGGAGAAAATGCGGTTCACGGTTCAGATTCTGATGAAAATGCTGCTATCGAAGGTGCTTTTCACTTTTCTGGAAGAGAACAATTCTAGTATTCAATGTTAAGTCGCAGTTGGCAGTTATGCTGTTTGTGCGTAAAAATATAAAATCCCGAATCTTAATTGAATCGGGATTTTTTTATCTTAAAACTAAATTAGTAACAACATCTTTTCGGAGTTCTTCATTTAGCATTTTAATTATTTTATCTTTTCCATAACTCAATTCTTCTCGCAGCACGGCTGAAGTCAGTTTAACATACAACGTGCTTCCTTTCAAAATTACTTCTTGCGTGTAACTATTTACTCCATTGCCCATTAGTGACTTCCAAGCTTGTTCCACATCAATTTTATCCATACCAGACTCAAGCTTATTGACCTGAATAAACTGTTGTAAAACATCTGAAATGGAACTTTCGTTACTTAATCTTTTTGCCATAAAACTTACAATTACATTTAAAACTTTAAAACTGAAACTACAAAAGTTTATTATTTTAAAGAAAATGGTTGGTAACGTTTGTAATTATATTCTAATTCATCCTTATTTTTTAAGATTAAGGTTGAATCTTTTACTTCAATTATTTCCTCTTTCCATTTACCATAACTTGTTGAGTAATTTATAAAATAACTTCCGTCTTCGTTAGAAATTGAAATCGATTCTTTAATATTATTGGTTTTGTAACTACCATCAAGTTGCGGCAGTACTTTTTGACGATAACCTTTGTTTGCTTTTACTTCAAAGAAATCAATGGTTTCATTTACTTTGTAATCTTTATCTGAACCGTCTTTCAAAACGACTTTTTTTATTTCCCAATAACCATTTAATTTAGCTATATCTTTTTCGGTAATAGACTGATTACAAGAAACTAAAAGCAGTAACGCAAGCAAAAGTGTAATTGTATTTTTCATATATTTAATAAAATCTAAAATTACAATTTATTTTATACAATAAAAAAGTATTTTTGATTAAACCTTATTTAAATTTTAATGTCTTAATTGAAAACCTACCAATTATGAAAAATTTATTTTTATTAGTTTTAGTGTCATTTCTAATCATTGGATGCAATTCTGATAGTGAAACAATTACTCCTAATCCATCAGATGAAGCAATGTATTTTCCTCCAAATGATGGCAATGTGGTTTGGGAAACAAAATCAATTTCAAGTCTAGGTTGGAACCAATCAGCCGTTCAACCCTTACTTAATTATTTAGAATTAAAACATTCAAAATCATTTATAATCTTGGTAAATGGAAGAATTGTAATGGAAAACTATTTTAACGGACATACAGCTTCAACACCTTGGTATTGGGCAAGTGCTGGTAAAACACTTACAGCAACGGTAACAGGAATTGCAGCACAAGAAGGTCTCATTAATATCAACAATAAAGTTTCAGACTATCTAGGTACTGGTTGGACAAGTGCACCATTGGCAAAAGAAAATCTAATAACGTGCAAAAATTTGTTGTCAATGAATTCTGGTTTGAACGACGCACTTGGAGATAACGTTTCTCCAGCAAATCTTCAGTATGTTGCCGATGCAGGCACGCGATGGGCTTACCACAATGTTTATGTAAAACTACAAGATGTGGTGGCGCAAGCAAGCGGTCAAACCTGGACAAATTATTTTAACACAAAACTGAGAGACAAACTCGGAATGACTGGTGGCAGTTGGTTAAATTCTGGCGATGGATTAAGCGTCTATGGAAGTACCTCAAGAAATATGGCTCGATTTGGTTTATTGGCATTAAACAAAGGAAACTGGAATGGTAATCAAGTGATAAATGAAGCATTTTTTACTGCTGCAACAACTACTTCACAAAATTTAAATCAGGCTTATGGCTACTTATGGTGGCTTAATGGAAAGTCGACCTATAGATTACCACAAACACAACTTCAATTCAACGGAAGTTTAATTCCAACAGCTCCAGCAGATATGTACTGTGCGTTAGGTAAAAATGACCAAAAAATCTATGTGATACCAAGTAAGAAAATGGTAATTATAAGAATGGGCGACGCTGCTGATAATTCAAACTTAGCCTTATCTGATTTTGATGATGTGCTTTGGCAAAAAATAAGTGCGTTATATCAATAAAGCACTTATTCTTTTATTTAAATCTTGAATTAAAAAACTTTATCAACGCATATACAAATACTATAAAAGTAACTATTTGTAAACCCATTGCGATATCGGGAAATTTTATTTCTACTAGTTTAGCTAACACACCAATTCCAAAACTAATCAGAATCAAAATTAAGGATGATGTTGTCTTAAAAAAGGATAGAAATTTAGTCATAAGCCATTATTTAAAGAAACTATCGACAAACTCATATTTATTGAATACTTGCAAATCTTCAAGACCTTCGCCAACTCCAATATATTTTACCGGAATTTGAAATTGATCTGAAATTCCAATAACAACGCCACCTTTTGCTGTTCCGTCTAACTTTGTGACCGCTAAACAAGAAACTTCTGTTGCTGCGGTAAATTGCTTGGCTTGTTCAAAAGCATTTTGTCCCGTAGAACCATCTAAAACTAAAAGCACATCGTTTGGTGTATCTTCAACAACCTTTTGCATTACTTTTTTAACTTTGGAAAGTTCGTTCATTAATCCCACTTTATTGTGTAAACGTCCAGCAGTATCAATAATTACAACATCAGCGTTTTGAGCTACAGCACTTTGTAAAGTATCGAAGGCTACAGAAGCAGGATCGCTTCCCATTTGTTGTTTTACTATTGGAACTCCTACTCTATCAGCCCAAATTTGTAATTGATCGATGGCAGCAGCACGAAAAGTATCTGCAGCACCAAGAACTACTTTATAACCAGCTTTCTTAAACTGGTAAGCCAATTTACCAATGGTTGTAGTTTTTCCTACACCATTAACACCAACAACCATAATTACGTATGGTTTTTTATTTGCTGGAATTTTAAATTCAGATTCTTCACCAGATTTAGTTTCAGATAAAAGTGCAGCGATTTCTTCTCGAAGAATTTGATTTAATTCATCAGTTCCTAAATATTTATCACTTGCAACTCTCGCTTCAATTCGGGTAATAATTTTTAAAGTTGTTTCTACACCAACATCCGAAGAAACTAAAATCTCTTCTAAATTATCTAAAACCTCATCATCTACTTTAGATTTTCCAGCAATAGCTTTTGTAAGCTTAGAAAAAAACGATGTTTTCGTTTGTTCTAATCCTTTGTCTAAAGTTTCCTTTTTTTCTGAGGAAAATATTCTTTTGAAAAAACTCATTTCTAATATTTAAATTTAATAAGAATTTAGGTATTCCTAAAACTTAATTTTACAATTTAATGACAAATATAAAAATAAAAAAGCTACTTCCGATAGAAAGTAGCTTTGATATAAATTATTTTGGGAATTATTTCTTTTGTAAGAATGAATCCACTTCTTCTGGAGTCATAATACTTTCTACGAAAGTGTATGCACCTGTTTTTGGAGATTTAACCATCTTGATAGCTTTAGTTAATCTCTTAGAAGCTGTTTGTAACGTTGCAACGGTTTTCTTTGCCATGACTTATAAGTTTTATTCGAAGATTAAATTAATAAACTTCTAATTATTTAATTTCTTTGTGAACAGTCATTCTCTTCAAGATTGGATTAAATTTTTTAATCTCTAATCTATCTGGAGTATTTTTCTTGTTTTTGTTTGTGATGTAACGTGAAGTTCCTGGAAGACCAGTTCCTTTGTGCTCAGTACATTCTAAAATTACTTGGATTCTATTACCTTTCTTTGCCATCTTACTTTATTTTTATCGGATTAGGAATTACTTAATAAAACCTTCAACTTTTGCTTTTTTCAAAACAGCAGCCAATCCATTTTTATTGATTGTTTTAATTGTAGATGCAGCTACTCTAAGAGTAATCCATCTGTCTTCTTCAGCAAGATAGAAACGCTTTTTTACTAAGTTTACAGAAAACTTTCTCTTAGTTTTATTCATAGCGTGAGAAACATTATTTCCTACCATCGCTCTTTTACCTGTAAGGTCACAAACTCTTGACATTATGCTTATCTTTTATCGTTATTCAATTTCGAGGGTGCAAAGTAACAAAAAAGAAACCTTATACACAAAAAAATGTTATAGATTTTTTAAAATTTCTTTTTGTAATAGTTCAAATGCTTTATTTACAGCTCTATCTATCACTTTTTCACGTGGTTGTCCAAAATTAAATTCTTCTACAATCACTTCATTTGGTGATGCTAAAGCTATGAAAACAATTCCAAGATCAGTATCAGCATCACCTTTTGCTGGTCCGGCATTGCCTGTTGTAGCAATTGCATAATCAGTATTCATCAATTTCTGAATTCCTAATGCCATTTCTGTAGCAACTTCTGCACTAACAACCGAATAGCGATTTATAGTATCTTGTGATACTCCCAAAACGGTAACTTTTGTATCAGTTGCATAACTTACAACACTACCTCTAAAATAGTTAGAAGCGCCTGAAACGGCTGTCATAACTTGTGCAATTTTTCCACCAGTGCAACTTTCGGCCGTGGAAATTGTTTTATTTAATTTGGATAATTGTCTTCCTAAAACTACTTCAATGGTTTCGTCTTCATCAAATCCGACAATAATATCACCGATTAATTTTGCAAGTAAAGTTACATTTTCATCAATAGCATTTTGAAGCACATCTTTGTTAGTGCCGCGTGCAGTTAAACGCAATCTAACTCTACCTGGAGCTGGCAAATAAGCTAACTTTACAAATTCGGGTAAATTGTTTTCCCATTGCTCAATTCGTTCTGCTATCAGACTTTCACCTTGACCATAAGTCATTATCGTTTTGTGAATTATGTAAGGTCGGTCGTATTCCTTTACAATTTTTGGAACGATTTCATTTTCAACCAAATATTTCATTTCGTAAGGCACACCCGGAAGCGAAATATAAACCGTATTTTCTTTTTTCATCCACATTCCTGGCGCGGTTCCGACTTTATTAAAAAGTACTTCACACTTCGATGGAACTAGAGCTTGATCGCGATTCATTTGTGTAATTGGTCGCTTAAAAATGCTTTCGATCATTTCAGTAACGTGCGTCAAAACATCTTGATTTTCAACTAATGTATCGTCAAAATAATCACAAAATGTTTTTTTGGTAATATCGTCTTTTGTTGGACCTAATCCGCCAGTTATAATTACAAAATCTACTTGGTTTTGTAGTGATGAAAAGGTGTCAAGAATGTGCTTTTTATCGTCACTAATCGATAACAACTCGTGTGTTTGGACACCAATTTTATCTAAAGCTTTGGCAATAAAACCTGAATTAGTATCTATAATTTGCCCGATTAAAATTTCATCGCCAATGGTAACTATGGTTGCTTTCATTTGAAGTTTTCTGATTCTTTTCCAATGGAAAGATGCGATCGCATGTTTTCTATCGAAGAATACTAGATTTTAAATAGGTTGTATACGGAGTTAATTTCCCAACAAAGATAAGGAAAACTTAGTAGCCCAGATTGTATGGAAATCCTTTTATTTTGTTGCCTGCGGCACACGCAGGCAACAAAATAAAAGATTGGAAGGAAAGCTGGAATATGGCTGACAGATAAATCCCGAACCATTCGCTTCAACTATTATTATATTTCGAAATCTTTCTTAATTTCTTTGATAGCTTTATCTATTTGATCTTGAATACTTTCAAAAGTTGCTTCAATTTCTTTTCGTTTTCCTTCTGCTCGAGTCCAAGCTTCTACTTGAAGAATTTCTTCATAAGCGATGGTCATTCCTAATAAATCAAGTGTAGGTTTTATCTTGTGAGCATAAGCATAAGCTTGTTTATGATCTTTATCTTTTATTCCTGCTTCGATTTGTTTTAAATCTTGCGGCACTTCAGTAACAAAGAGTTCGATAATTTGCATTACAAATTCAGGATCGTTGTCCGAAAGTGCGTAAACTTTTGAGAGGTTATAATTTATTGCCATTATTTAACTTGTATTCTAAATGATTTTTTATTTTCTAAATATCCTTCTAATATATCGTTAGGTTTTACAGCTGCAACTCCTTCGGGTGTTCCTGTAAAGATAATATCGCCTTTTTTTAATGTGAAAAATTGGGAAACGTAAGAAACCAACTCATCAATTTTCCACAACATATGGCTTGTATTTCCGCTTTGAACCACTTTTCCGTTGCTATGTAACTCAAAATTAATACTTTCTAATGAATTGAACTCACTTTTCGGATGAAATTCACCAATTACCGCTGAACCGTCAAAAGCTTTGGATTTTTCCCAAGGTAAACCCTTTTCTTTTAACTTACTTTGCAAATCACGAGCAGTAAAATCGATTCCTAAACCAATTTCGTCATAATAAGTGTGCGCAAATTTAGTATCAATGTACTTACCCACTTTATTGATTTTAACCAAAACCTCTACTTCGTGATGAACATCATCTGTAAATTCAGGTATCACAAAAGGATGCTGTTTCAATAAAATTGCAGAATCTGGTTTAAGAAACACAACAGGTTCGTCTGGACGTTCGTTTTGAAGTTCCTTAATGTGATTTACATAATTTCTTCCGATGCAAATGATTTTCATTTTTCTAATAATTAGTAAAAAGTAATTAGTGATTAGAAAATGCTATTTACTATTCACTAATTACTAATCGCTATTTTGTATTTAATTTTCTTAATTTTATTCCTGTTAAGACTTTCTTTGTGTATAAAGGAAAATCAGCGCCTTGAATCCAACCGTAGTAACCTGGTTCTTTTTCAAGTACTTCTTCTACTAATTGCCCTTTATTTTTTCCGAAAGTGAATATTTCTTTTCCTTCGTTATTTAACGCAATGAATCCTGCAAAATCGACTGATTTTTTGCGTGTTGTAAACTCAGACAACCATTTCATATCATTTTCTAAATCAGGATATCGGTCTAATTGCGCTGTTAAAATTTCATAAGTCGCCATAGTATCGGCGGCAGCAGAATGAGCATTTTCTAAATTTTTACCGCAATAAAACTTCAAAGCCGCACTTAATGTTCGCTCTTCTTTTTTATGAAAAATGGTTTGAACATCTACAGAAACTCTGTTTTTCATATCAAAATCAACATCAGCGCGAAGTAATTCTTCTGCTAAAAGCGGAATATCAAATCGATCGGAATTAAATCCACCCAAATCAGAATCCTTAATCATAGAATGAATTTGTGATGCTAACTCTTTGAAAGTTGGCTCGTTCGCAACTCTTTCATTGGTGATTCCGTGCACAGCTGTAGTCTGCGGAGGAATTGGAATTGTTGGATTTACTAACCAAGTTTTGCTTTCTTTATTTCCGTTAGGATATACTTTGAAGATTGAGATTTCAACAATTCTATCTCTTGCAACGTCTATTCCGGTGGTTTCGAGGTCGAAAAAACAAATTGGTCTATTTAGTTTTAATTCCATTTTTTAAAAATGTTAGCCGACAAATATAAAATTTTGTTGTTACCGTTTATCGATTATTTAAAAAGTTTTAATCAAAAATTAAGAAACCCTTTCAATTTGTTATCATTGAAAGGGTTGCAATTTATATTTTTTTTATTTTCTTAGTACTCTCTATTTACATCAAATGCTTCTAGATAATCAGCTACACGTTTTACAAAACTTCCACCAAGCGCACCATCTACAACTCTGTGGTCATAAGAATGTGATAAGAACATTTTCTGACGAATTCCGATAAAATCACCTTCTGGAGTTTCGATAACTGCTGGCACTTTTCTAATTGCACCAAGAGCAAGAATTCCTACTTGTGGTTGGTTGATGATTGGAGTTCCAAATACAGAACCAAAAGTTCCAACGTTTGTCACAGTATAAGTTCCGCCTTGAGTATCGTCTGGTTTTAGTTTTCCTGCTTTAGCGCGATTTCCTAAATCGTTAACGGCTTTTGCCATTCCAACAAGATTTAATTGGTCAGCATTTTTAATTACTGGAACGATTAAATTTCCGTTTGGTAATGCTGCAGCCATTCCTAAATTGATATTTTTCTTTTTGATGATGTAATCGCCATCAACAGAAATATTCATTCCTGGGAAATCTTTTAATGCTTTGGCAACAGCTTCCATCATAATTGGAGTGAACGTTAACTTTTCGCCTTCGCGTTTTTCAAAAGCGTCTTTCACTTTATTTCTCCATTTTACAATGTTAGTAACGTCAACTTCAATAAACGATTGTACGTGAGCCGAAGTTTGTACCGAAGCCACCATATAACCTGAAATCAACTTACGCATTCTGTCCATTTCTACAATTTCATCGCCACCGTTTACAGAAACTGGAATGGCTTTGGTTTCGGGTTGCGAGACACGAGTTTCGGGTTGAGCAACTGGCGCAACAGACTGTGCAGCAACAGGTTGATTTTTTCTATTTTTAATGAAATTTAAAATATCTTCTTTAGTGACGCGACCTTCTTTTCCTGAACCTGAAATACTTTCTAGTTCAGCAACAGAAACGCCTTCTTCTTTGGCAATGTTTTTTACTAATGGCGAAAAGAATTTATCAGAACCACTGAAATCAGCTGGAGCAACAGATTCTTTAGCTACTTCAACAGTTTTTGCAACTTCAGCAACAATTGGAGCAGCAACATCGGCAGTTTTTGGTGCTTCAACACTTCCACCTTCTGTTTCGATAATTGCAATAGTTTGACCTACTTGAACAACATCATCTTTACCGAAAAGTTGTTCTACTAAAACACCTGAAACTTCACTCGGTACTTCACTATCCACTTTATCGGTTGCAATTTCTAGAACTGCTTCGTCCATTGCTATAGTATCACCAACGTTTTTTAACCAATTGGTAATTGTTGCTTCTGCAACGCTTTCACCCATTTTAGGTAATTTCAATTCAAACTTTGCCATATCTTTAAACTAAAGTTGTGTTTTTTTATAATGATT
>NZ_JAIXTJ010000045.1 GCF_027483985.1 Flavobacterium sp. | reverse complement strand
TTGGCGCCATTGCGGTTTCGGTAATTTTTTGGAAGCTTGAGTCTTGAATTAAAAATTTGTCTATATTTGTGAGAGTTTGGTGCTAAAAATCCGCAACAGCGCCAAGCGGCAAAACGTTGGTAGCAAGCGTATTCCGAAATTGCGCAGATATTGAATTCGTTGAATAGTTTCTGAATTTCTGTCCACTTCTACTCTATTTTTTCAATCTTAGTTTTTGAATTTCAAGGTCTGGTTTTTATCAATAATGGAAATTACAAAGCGGACAAAAATGCAGCAACATTTGAAAAGCGAAAGCGAAAAACAGCAGAAACTTGAAACACGATTTCTATTGCGTTTTGAAAAAAGAATTCAGAAACGTGAAAAGTTTTGCGTAGAAATCAGAACTTTGAAAAGCAGAAACTTGTAAAGTTTTGTGCAGCAAATTGAAACGTAAATTCAGAAGCGTAAAAAGCTGAAGCTTGAAAAATTTTGTGTTTAAAGTTGAAAAGTGAAAAAACTAAACGCTAAAATTCTTCGGAACTTTGAACATAAAAAATTATAACGTGGAAATGGAAAGCGGAAAAACGAAACGCATAATATTTGCAAAATAGAACTTTTACGTGTAACAAGAACGCCAGCTACCAACAGCCGTTTGGCGCCATTGCGGTTTCGGTAATTTTTTGGAAGCTTGAGTGTTGAAATAAAAATTTGTCTATATTTGTGAAAGTTTGGTCTAAAAATCCGCAACAGCGCCAAGCGGCAAAACGTTGTGTGTAATGCTCCGAGCGACGCGGAAAATAACCGAAAATAAAATATGATAAAGAAAATTAATACTCTGAAAAAATTTGGTGTTTTCCAAAATTTTACTTGGAATACTTTACCCGAATTTAATGAAAAAAATATTTTTTATGGTTGGAATTATTCGGGAAAAACTACAATTTCCAGATTATTATCTTCACTCAAAAATAAAGAAATAAACAACTCTTTTCCAGATGCGGAATTTGAAATAATATTAAGTGATAACACTAGAATAACTCAAAATAATATTGGAGACAACAACTTAAATATTCTTGTTTTTAATTCCGATTACATTAGAGAAAATTTAAAATGGGACTTAAATAATAAATTCAATGGAATAACTTTTGACGTTGGCGAAACAATTGGCTTAAGAGAAAAAATTGAAAAATATGAAGAGCAAATAATCAAGGTAAATGGTTCAGAAGAAATAATAAGCAAAAAATCTCCTTTCTTATCTTTAAAAACTGAATTTGAAACATTTGAAAATCATAAATTCACAGAAGAATCAAGATCTATTAAAAATGATATTTTTAATAGCTTGATTGAATTTAATAAAGGTCATTTAAAAACGATTTTATCACAGGTAATAGCAGATTTAGAGGGAAATCAAATTACTGATACAGATGAATTAAACAGAATAAAAAAACTTTCCTTGTCTACAAAAGACAAAGAAGAAATTAAAGTCATAAATAACAAAATTGATTTAAAAAGCATTTATGATTCAGTTGTTTTACTATTAAATCAAGAACCTGAAAAAAATAATATTATTCAAATTCTTGAAGAAAATCCATATGTTTCAAATTGGGTAAAATCAGGAATTCCACTGCATAAAGGAAAAGAAAAATGTTTTTTCTGTGAAAATGATTTAAGCAAAGAAAGATTAGATAACTTACTTTTATATTTTAATAATGCTTCTTCTAACTTAAGAAATGAAATACTTGTAAAAATTGAAGAAATAAAATTAAGTATTGAAGAACTTAACAACATCGAGTTACCAAAAAGTAAGTTTGAGTTCTTTGATAACTTTCAAAATGATTTTCAAACGCAATTAGATTTATTTTTTACAATCAATGAACGAATAAGTATATTTTTAAACAATCTAATTCGTGAACTAGAAATAAAAAACAATGAATCAATATTCATTAAAAAAAGCATTAATGATTATGACAATTCTCTTGAGTTGGAAATAAATGCTTGGACTGAAAAAACTAATGAATTAATCAATAATCATAATCAGTTATATTTAGATTTTGAAACTAAACAAGACGAAGCTAGAACGCTCTTAAAAAAACACCAAGTTTCAACTTTTTTAATATTTGAAGATTACATCAAAAAGAAAAAAGAAAGCGATTTTGGTATAAGATGTATCAATAAACTTGATGAATATGTTAGAAAAGTAAAAATTGAGATTGCAAAACTTGAAGGAGAATTAAAAAGTTTTGTAAAAGGAAAAGACGAGCTAAATAGTTTCATTCAAAAGTTTTTAAATCGTTCAGATATTCAAATTGAGGTTATTGAAGAAGATAAATTTATTTTAAAAAGAAATGGACAAATAGCTGATAATTTAAGTGAGGGAGAAAAAACAGCTATTTCATTTTCTTATTTTTTAGTTTCTTTAGAAAGTCTATTTCAAGAAAACAAGTTATTTGATTATATAATTTGTATTGACGACCCAATTTCAAGTTTAGACGGAAATCATATTGCACAGATTTATTCATTAATTAACTCGTTCTTTTTTAGACAAAACGTCAATCCAGCAATTCCTGAACAATATGTAAATTGTTTTAAGCAATTATTTATCTCAACTCATAATTTTGAATTCTTTTCATTTATAAAAGATTCTAATAGAATAAATAAGAGAAATACGAAAGAATACTATTTTATTAAGAGAATTTCAAATACAGAATCTCATATACAGGAATTACCAAAATCATTGAGAGATTATAAATCTGAATACATTTATTTATTTGATTTAATATTTAAGTTTTATGAAAATGGTTGTCAGGAAAGTGATGAAAAATTTATTTTAATGCCTAATGCTGTGCGAAGATTTTTGGAAATTTATACACTTATGAAAATTCCCGATTCAACAGACCAAGTTGACGAAAGAATTAGAATATTAATGCCTGAACCAACAGAATTAAAAATTTTACATCATTTTTCTCATTTCACTACTTTTGAAAAAGTTATGATGCACGATGAAATAATTTTAAACTTGTCACAAGCAATTGGAGAATTAATAACGTTATTAGAAAAAGATGAATTGCATTTTGAGTCATTGAAAAGAGCTGTTAGTAGATAAAAAGCACTACACACAACAGCGGTTTTAAGAAATTGGGGTTTTTGGGCTTAATTTAAAGATTGTTTTGTACTTTTGATTTTCGGTGTTTAATCGAAAGTTTCGGGCTTACAACTCCCCAACTTCTTAAAGCCGCGAAACGTTAGTAGTCAGCGGCAGAAATTACGCAGGCCTTATCAATTAAACTCACTATTTGTCTTTCGCAAGACGTAAGTTCGTACTACTATCAAAAAACATTTGAACCAAAACGCATTCC
>NZ_JAIXTJ010000037.1 GCF_027483985.1 Flavobacterium sp. | reverse complement strand
TTTCCTGTGACAAAGTTCAGCGTGCACTCTGTTTTGTCACTTTTCCCTAAACAGCATTACCTGTTCTAGGTTCATTGGGTATAATCTCAGCTCGTAATTTAGAGCACCCCTTTTGAGACGATGCAAATTTAATTAAAATTCCAATATAAAAATTCCAAATTCCAAATTTTGTTTATAATCGGATTTCTACAAATCGGGTTTCTTACGATTTTTCTACATTATAAAATTCCTATTTAATAACTTTAAAATTAATACCTTTCCTTAAATTTTTAATAATGAAAAAATTAATCCTATTTTCACTGTTTATTTTTATCAACTGTAAATCAGTAGACACAAATTTGATTGGAAAATATCAAACAGAAAAATCAAGTTATACTCAAAAATGGATTAATTATATTTCCAATAATTGCATTGTTGTTGGAGTAAAATTAACTTTAGAAAAAGATTCAACTTTTTCAATTACAACTTGCTCTTATTCAGGAACTGGGAAATGGAATGTAAAAAATGATTCTTTAATTCTGAAATTTGAAACACAGAAACTATTTTTAAATAGTGTAAACTCAAATGTACAAGCAGAACTAATAGATGAAAAATATTTAATCAAAAACAACTATTTATATCAAGAAATAGAAAGTGAAAATAGTGTTTGCAAAATTAAATTAACTAAATAATACTATTTAAAATAAAGCCTGAAATTACAATTCCGGTTTTTTCCTGTTCTGTTTTATTTCAGCACTTATTGATTTGTCTTTTAATCTTTTGGCAACGACCGATTTTGGAATTTTGGTTGCTTTTCGTTCTTTTGGAATTATTAATGCTTTTTCTATGATTTCAAGAAAGCGTTTGGTAATAATTGCTTTGTTTTTTAATTGGCTTCGATCTTCGTCGCAGTTCAAAATTAGAATTCCTTCGAGCGTTAATTTGGATTTTAACTTCTTTAGGCAACGATCTTTTTCTTCTTCAGATAAAGCATTTGAATTTTGTAAATCAAATATCAAAACAACTTTAGACGACACTTTATTTACGTTTTGTCCGCCAGCACCAGAGCTTCTTACGGCTTTGAAAGTTAGTTCTGAAATGATTTTATCTTTTTCCATAGTTATAAGACTCAAAGTGATTTTGCCGCAAAGGCACTAAGTCAATTTTTGATGCTGAAATTTTAATTTGTTGATTGATGCGCCGGTTTTAATAAATCGTTGACCGTTTTCACTGGATTGAAAGTAATTAAAGGAACCTCAACAAAAACGGTTAACCATTTTGCCATTGCTCCATTCCAAAGTCCAGGAAGTTCAAAAGCTCTTAGTGATTTTCCTTTACTGTTCTTTTCTACAATAAAGCCTGAATTTTTATCTATGAACTTCGTTAAATCAAACTTTTGTCCGTTATAATCTTTTGTTCCGCAGACTAAATCAACAGGATTAAAATGGGTGGCACTTTGAAATATTTCTTTTTGTCTTTCGTCTTTTGTATCAATTTGAGACGATTCAATGATTTGCAAAAATGTTTTTCCTTTTTTATCGATTACCCAAAATGGTCCGCCACCAGGTTCACCTTCATTTTTAACCATTCCGCACACACGGATTGGTCGGTTTAAAATTGTTTTTAAATGATCAATTTTGCTCTCTTTGGTGTATTTTGAAAAATCATCTTTAATATCGATATTCAATTTTGATTTGATATAATTTACAATTTCATTCAAGTCTTCGTTAGAAACATTTTCAGCAACAAGGATTTTCATGTACTTGAAAATTACTTCTTGAAATTGAATTAAAATTCCGGCCAAAGCTTTTTTATAAAGTGCAATTTCTTGTAGGTGATTTTGAATCACATTATCAATATTTTTGATAAATACGACATCAGCATTTAAATCATTCAAATTTTCAATTAAAGCGCCGTGTCCGCCTGGTCTAAAAACAATTTGTTCGTTTTCGTCTCTAAAAGGATTTCCGTTTAAATCTACTGCAATAACATCTGTAGCCTTATTTTGATAAGAATATTGTACCGTAATTTCAGTATTGGTTTGCGCTTCAATTTTAGATTTTACATTCTTTATTATGTTGTCAAAATCATTTTGATGTTCTTCTGAAACGGTAAAATGAAGATTAGATTTTCCATTTGAAGCCGCATAAAATGCACATTCATTTAGATGTTCTTCAATTGCAGTAGCGGTGTGACTTTGATATTTATGAAATGGCAAGACACCTTTTGGTTTATTAGAATAATCAAAATGTTTTGGCGAAAGCATTGTTTTGATGTAGCCATAATCTCTTGTGTCTTTTTCCCAAGTTTCATAATCTGGCAGCGAAGATTTTGCTTTTTCTAAAATTTCATTGTGAAAAGGAAGTTTCTCTTTAGCAATTAAAAAAATAGATAAATTTTTATCCTTTTTTCTGTTGATATAAGCATTTATACTCTCTTCACCGAGTTTAAATTCATTTAAAAATTCGCTCAAAAACTTGAACATTCTGCTTGCTGCGCCCGATGCTGGAACAAACTTTTTCAATTTAAGCCTACTCTTCTTTTCATCAAAAAAATTAGAAAAATAAGCCGCTTCATCATCAGAAATTCTCAAAATACCATCGTTTATAATGGCAGGTCTATCAAGATTTATCTTCGGAATTCCGTTTTTCAAAATCTCAAATTGATTTTCTATAACCTCTAGATTAGCATTTCTTTGCTGTATTTTTAGGTAATCAAAAGAGTTAAAACCTAACTTTTTTGCTTTTTGAAAATCAGAAATAATCTTGGTTGCTTTTTCAAGACATTGCTCTTTAGTTCCTGACAGCTTGATGTAAGGTTTTTTATATTCAACCAATACTTGCTCAAAAATATCCATTGATGCTTTTCTATCATTAGGCTTGTCTCTTAAATCATCTTTTTCCCACGGAACGTCAACATCGGTTAAAAAAATCAAATCATATTTGTGTTTTTTAGCTGCTTTTTCGAGCATAGCATCACACGAATTATAATAGATGTCAGAAAAAACTTTGGTTACCAGAACAGCGGTATCACAAAATAGGATTTTATCAGTCCTTTTTAGTGCTTCATTCTCAAGTTGCGTTTGCCCAATCGCGATTGGAATTAAATCATCTTCGGTGCAAATTTCTTGTTTCGCATCCCATTTTTCTTGAAGATAATTGCGTGCAAACTCCGGAATCCAATTGGTATTGAATTCTTCTGCAAGTTGCGATGCTAATGTTGTTTTACCTGTAGATTCAGGTCCTACAATAGCAATTTTGATTATTTCTGTAGGTTCTTGTTTAAGATGTTCTTCCATTCGATATAGCCATAAATGGCAATAATTGTAAATATTAAATATTGAATGCTAGTAAATGTGTATCCTTTTGCGAAATATAAAGGAATAGAAATTAAATCACCAACAATCCAAAAAATCCAATTTTCTATTTTTCTTTTTGCCATAAGCCACATTCCAACAAAGAAAATTCCAGTTATGAACGTGTCAACATAAGACAACCAATTTGTAAATTTATCAAAAATAAGATACACTCCAACAACAAATAAAATTGTTGCTAAAAAGAGTACTATTGAAAATTTAATTTCTTGCTTAGTAATTCGTGCAATGGGATAAATTTCCTCACCATTATTTTTTCGTGTCCAATAATACCAACCATAAATACTCATTACAAAATAATAAGCGTTGATCATCATATCGCCAAGTAACGACCATTTCCAAAGCAGGAAAACATAAATTGAAGTATTGATTAATCCAGTTGGAAACACGAGAATATTATCTTTTTTGGCAAACCAAACACTTAATAATCCAAAAACTACTGCTGTAATTTCTAGAACTATTTCATAGGTTGGATAGTTTTTATATTGTGCAAAAAGAAATTCTAGCATTGGATTAACGATTGTCGATTTTCGAATTTTGATTTAGGAATTAAAAAAATTAGTGTCATTTTCAAATGCGGTTCCGATTACAACTATATCTGCACCAGCATTGTAAGCATTTTCAATTTCTTGCTTAGAACGAATTCCGCCACCAACGATTAACGGAATGTTTGTATTTTTCGAAACCAATGTAATCATTTCTTTTGGAACAGATAATTTTGCTCCACTTCCGGCTTCGAGATAAATTAATTTATTTCCGATGAATTCACCAGCTTGTGCAGTTTGCAATGCATATTCGTGGTTGTTTCTATCTAAAGGTTTGGTTTGACTTACTCTTTCAACAGCGGTTTCATTACCACTTTCAATTAAAATATATCCTGTTGAAATGACTTCTAAATTGGTCTTTTTAATGATTGGAACAGCGTTTACTTGATGTTCAATTAAATAATCTGGATTTCTACCTGATAATAAAGTTAAGAATAAAATTCCGTCAGCTTTAGCAGAAATTTGTGATGGATTTCCCGGAAATAATAAAAAAGGTAAGTTGATTTTCGATTTTAACTCAGTAATTAATTCATCTAAATGGGTTCCATCGAAGGAACTTCCGCCGACAAAAATATGTGTTGCTGGCGATTGGTTTATGTTTTGAATCAAATGCGAAAGGTTTCCCACTGTCAACTTATCTGGATCGAGAAGAATGGCTAGAAGCTTTTCACCTTTGGTTTTTGAATTTAAAATATTTTGATAGATGTTTGTCATTGTTTTAGCCACGGATAAAACGGATTTTACTGATTATCGCGGATTTCTAATTTTTAATTCCTAATTATTAATTGATTCAAAAGCACAAACAAATATATAATCTTCTACCGAATCAAATTGAATTTGGAATGTTTCTTCTTTGTTATTAAATTTTAATGTTGCGGTTGCTTTTTTGTCTTCAAAAGAAAAATCATCTTCAAAAATATGGTTTGGAAAACTGATGCCTTTTTCGTTTTTGATTTTGAAAATACTTTCTTTAATTCCCCAAACTACCGTTGCTTTTTTTATTTTTTCTTCTTCAGATAGATTATCCAAATGCGAAACGTCCATAAATCTTTTTGCAATTCGGAGTGCTTTTTCTTTCAATTGTTCTAAATCTAATCCCACTTTGGAATCACTAATGGCGATGGCCGAAAAATCACCTGAATGTGAAATTGAAATTTCAACATCTTTAATACTACAACCTTGCGGTTTCAAATGTGGTTTTCCGAATGCATCATAAATCAAATCGAAATCCGAATAAGCATTATGTTGTAAAAGCATTCGCACAGCCAAAAATCCTTTTTGATGACTTTCTGACTTCATTGTTTGCAATCGAGCCAACGACGAATCTTTGAGCCTTACTTGGTGGAATAGCGAATCATAATCTTCTGTAATCTTCCAAAGATACAGTTTGGTGTTGTTTGACAAATAGACGACTTTATGTAATGGCATTTAGTATTTTGTTGTTTTTCAAAAGATTAAACATTTAAACATTTCACAAATTTTAAAATAAATTATTAAAATCAAAACCTATGTTGTAATTTTGCACCAAAT
>NZ_JAIXTJ010000049.1 GCF_027483985.1 Flavobacterium sp. | reverse complement strand
GTGCGTTCTCATACAGACTGTCGTCAAACGGCTAAATACAATATGGCACTGTCTGACAGAAGAGCAAAATCAACCATCGCGTGGTTAGTAGCAAAAGGAATCAACAAAAACAGAATTACAGGTAAAGGATATGGAGAATCTCAGCTAGTAAACGATTGCGGTTGCGAACCAACAAATCAATCAAACTGCTCAGAAGAACAACACCAAGCTAACAGAAGATCTGAATTTATAATTACGAAATTGTAGATTATTTAATATACAATTGTTTAAACCCTGAGAACCGCTTAAGAAATTAAGCGGTTCTTTTTTTACAACTTAGTTGCCTTAATAGCATAAACCATCGGAATCTTATTTCCAAAGTGTTTTATCCTAAATTTATTTGGTTCAAATTCTTCTGTTTCATTGAAGCAGTTGTATGGTGAATAATCATATTCATTGAAACTATTTATTCCTAAACCATTTTTTATTAATGAATTTAAAATTTCTGAAACGGGATGATTCCAACTAATTGTTTTGGTATGTAATGTTGCCTCTTTGTTGGCGTAAGTTCCGGATTCTTCTTCAATAATCGGTTCAATATTAAAATAACTGTAGAATACTTCCTTGAAATCATTGTCATACATCCAAACTACTGGATGGAAATCAGCCATAATAAATGTTCCATTGGGTTTTAAAAAATGTGAAATAACTTTCGCCCATTTGTCTAAATCAGGAAGCCAACCAATAGTACCATAGCTTGTAAAGACAACATCAAATTTGTCAGTAATATGTTTTGGAGCTTCATAAACATCGCAACAAACAAATGTAGTATCCAAGTTTAATTGTTCTGCAAATTCTTTAGCGCGCCCAATTGCTTTGTCTGATAAATCTACTCCTGTTGCTTGTGCGCCCATTCTTGAAAACGTCATAGTATCTTGTCCAAAATGACATTGTAAATGCAAAATCTTTTTCCCTTCAAGATCGCCAAGCAGTTGTAATTCAATGGAATTTAAAGTTGATTTTCCTTCCAAAAAACTTTGATTGTCATAAAAATCTGAAGCGATGTGAACATCAGTTTTATCGTTCCAAGTTTTTTTATTTGTGTGGATATAATCTAATTCATTTGTCATTTTAATGATCTTACTATTTCAAAAATACTATTTTGTAAATATAAATAATTATAATTTTGTAATTTTGCACCTCAAATAAATTAAATATACAAATGGAAAACGGAATATATGCTAAATTCAACACGTCAAAAGGTTCAATTTTAGTAAAATTAACACACGATTTAACACCAGGAACAGTTGGTAATTTTGTTGGCTTGGCTGAAGGTCAACTAGAAAATACTGCAAAACCAATGGGAAAACCTTATTATGACGGATTGAAATTTCATAGAGTAATTCCTGATTTTATGATTCAAGGTGGTTGCCCTCAAGGAATTGGTACAGGTGATGGAGGTTATAAATTTGATGATGAATTTCACCCAAGTTTAAAACACGATAGACCAGGTGTATTGTCAATGGCAAATGCTGGTCCAGGCACCAATGGTACTCAATTTTTTATTACGCACGTTCCAACAAATTGGTTAGATGGTAAGCATACTGTTTTTGGACATGTTGTTGAAGGTCAAGAGGTAGTTGATGCAGTTGCTCAAGGTGATTTAATTGAAACTTTAGAAATTGTTAGAGTAGGAGAAGAGGCCGAAAAATGGAATGCAATCGAAGCTTTTAGAACATTTGAAGGTTCAAGATTAAAAAGAATCGAAGATGCTAAAAAGCAAGCTGAAGAAGCTATGGAACAATTAGCGGCTGGATTTGATAAAACAGAAAGTGGTTTGCGATATAAAATCATTCAAAAAGGTGATGGTAAAAAAGCTGAAGCCGGAAAAACAGTTTCTGTACACTATACAGGTCAATTAGAAAACGGAAAAACATTTGATTCATCTTATCCAAGAAAAAAACCAATCGAGTTTCCATTAGGAAAAGGTCACGTAATCGAAGGTTGGGATGAAGGAATTCAGTTACTTCAAGTTGGAGATAAAGCTCGTTTCGTAATTCCATCTTATCTTGGATATGGTGCGAATGGAGCTGGAGGTGTAATTCCACCAAACGCAACTTTAGTATTTGATGTTGAATTAATGGACGTGAAATAACAAAGAAATCCTTATAAAATTATAGCAAAATATCCCAATAGTTAATCTTATTGGGATATTTTTGTATATTTACTTTACTAATCAATAAATTATGAAAATAAAAATAGCAGTTTTTGTCCTAGTCGGAATGCTTTTATATTCGTGTGGTTCTTCTAAAAATAGCAGTAAATCAATGAGTTATCAACCAGTTGTTGCGCCAATAACTAATGTCGAAAAAGTTGAAGATAAAGCTGCCGAAGTCGAAGTGGTTACCGAACAGTTGCCAGCACCACAAGTTGTTGAAATGCTTACTGCTGAGTTGCAAGAAGGTAAAGATTTGTACGAAAATAATTGTGCTAAATGCCATAATTTATACAATCGAAAGAGCTTTACAGCTGAGCAATGGGCTCCAATTTTAATTGATATGCAAAAAAATACTCCATTAACTGATGAACAAAGGATGAAAGTATATAATTATGTTACAATGAATTAATTTTGCATCCGTCTCGTGGCGGATTTTTTATTGAAATACTTTCGAGTTAATATTTTTAAACTTTACTAAAATTAAATGCGACATCTTTTTATCTTTTTCTTATTCACGATTTCATTAAACGCACAAGATTTGGGCCAAGCGCAACATTGTGGGTATGATTTTACGTCGTATTTGGTTTTGAATATCCACGAGGAAGGTGCAAAAAATAATATCAAGAATTTAAAAGTTTCTTTGGTCGATTTAAATGGGAATGAATTGATAAATACTAACAGTAAATACAGCTGGAAGGATGAAAACAAACCTTTAGTTTTTACTTTTAACTATAAAATTGAAGAGGAACTAAAGTCAGATGTTGCTGCTGAAAACAAGAAAGAACGTTGGTTTTTTCCTTATGCAAAAGACAATTATTTTTTATCCATCGTAAACACATTTCCTGCTGATCAAGTCAAAGTTAAAATCGAAGATATTGACGGAACAGAAAATGGTGGAAAGTTCGAAACACAAATTGTTGATTTAGGATTTTTCGATTTGTTTGTTTTGTGTTCTAATCAAGCTCAAGATTATGTCGTTCAATTTGGCCGAAAAGCTAATAAACCATTAGAGGTTGTGTTGGTGAAAAAATAAAAAAAAAACACTCAATTAAGAGCGTTTTCTAGTTTTAAATTGTAAATCTATCGGGTAAGGTTACCCCTTTTTTTATCACAATTATTCCATCTTTTATCGTATACAAATCGGTGTTGGTATCTTTTAAATGTTTACCGCCATTGAGCTTCACATCATTCCCAATTTTACAATTTTTATCTACGATAGTATTATTTATATAACAACGTTCTCCTATTCCAATGTTAACGATATTATTGTAGTTATTGTGACTAATTTCATCTAAATTTTGATAATAGTCATTACCCATCAAATAAGAGTTTGTAATGATAGAATCTCTGCTAATTCTTGTTCGAATTCCAATGACAGAATGTTCAATTTTTGTTCCGTTGATGATGCAACCTTCGGCAATTATTGATTTATCTACCGTTGTTCCGCCAGTAATTTTTGATGGAGGCAAAACCCTAGCACGTGTATAGATTTTTCCGGAATTATCAAATAAATTAAACTTCGGAATATCATCAGTCAATCCTAAATTGGCTTCAAAAAACGAATCGATGTTACCAATATCAGTCCAATAGCCTTCATATTGATAACTTAAAATCTTTTGTTTCCCGATAGCTTGAGGAATGATTTCTTTACCAAAATCTTTGGTTTCTTGGTTAGACATTAAATCGATTAACAAACTTCTATTGAAAATATAAATTCCCATCGAAGCTAGATAATGTTTACCTTCATTTTTTGATTCTTCACTTACTTCTGATGTCCATTCGGGTAATAAATCGGCACTTGGTTTTTCTATAAATGAAGTGATAAAATTTTCAGCATCGGTTTTTAAAATACCAAATTCAGGAGCTTCTTTTGCTGTAACAGGTAAAGTGGCAATTGAGATATCAGCACCACTTTCTTGATGGGCTTTTATCATTTCGTTGAAATTCATTTGATACAATTGATCGCCTGATAAAATCAAAGCATAATCAAAATCGTGATTTAAAAAGTGATTCATACATTGGCGCACAGCATCAGCCGTTCCTTGAAACCAAGTTGGATTATCAGGCGTTTGTTCTGCAGCTAAAATATCAACAAATGCGGTACTAAAATGACTAAAATGATAAGTGTTTTTGATATGTTGATTTAATGATGCCGAATTGAATTGGGTCAAAACAAACATCCTTTTTATATCAGAATTGATGCAATTAGATATCGGAATGTCTACCAAACGGTATTTTCCCGCAATTGGAACTGCTGGTTTTGAACGACTTTCAGTCAGTGGAGATAATCTTGAGCCTTGTCCGCCACCTAAAATTATGGCTAGTGTACTTTTTTTCATCTTGCTAGATTTTATGCTTTTTCTTTTTCAAATTTTGAAATAACTTCTTCGTAATAAGTATAGGTTGTTTTTGCAATAGATTCCCAACTAAATTTTTCTAAAACTCTTTTTCTTCCTGCTTTTCCCATAGTTTTTGCCAGGGTTTCGTTTTCTAACAACAGATTGATTTTTGAAGCAAAATTTTTCTGAAAAACGTCCGGATTTTTTGGATTGAAATCGGTTCTTGAAATACTTTCAAGTGCAATTAAATAGCCGGTTTCTCCTTCGGTAATGATTTCAGGAATACCACCAACAGCACTTCCTACAACTGGAGTTTCACAAGATAATGCTTCAAGGTTAATGATTCCGAAAGGTTCATATAAAGACGGACAAGCAAAGACGCGAGCGTGACTGTATAAAACTTTAATTTTTTCTCTCGGCAGCATTTCAGATATTAAAATGACACCTTCTCTTTCTGATTTTAATTCAGTAATTAGTTCTTCGGTTTCTTTGGCAATTTCATCGGTATCAGGCGCGCCTGCACAAAGTACGATTTGACAATTTCTATTAAAATATTTTGCAGCCGAAATTAATTGTGAAATCCCTTTTTGACGAGTAATTCTTCCCACAAAAAGCACAAAAGGAATTTCTGGATTAATACCATATTCAAGTAATAAATCGTTGTCAAATGTTGGTTGGTAAAAATCAGGATCAATGCCGTTATGAATTACAGTTACTTTTTCAGGATTGATTCCATAAGCTTCAACAACATCAGTTTTCATTTGCTCACTTACTGCAATCACTCCATCGGCTGTGTTGTAAGCGTGGTTTTCAATCCATCGCGAAAGAAAATAACCATTTCCTAACTGTTCTACTTTCCAAGGTCTATGGGTTTCTAGACTGTGTGTGGTTAAAATCAATGGTACTTGTAGTAATTCTCTAGAAAAAATTCCAGCTAAATGCGTGTACCAAGTGTGACAATGAATTACATCGGCTTCTAAAGTATGTTGTGACATTTCAACATTTTTACTTAAATTATGAAACATTTTTATGTGCGGATTTTGTTCATCAATCATTTTATTTAGTGACGATTTGATTCCGATAACAGTCATTGTTTCTTTTTCTTCTGCTTGATTTCCAAAACATCTAACTTCAACTTGGCCAAGTTTGGCTAATTCCTTGCTTAAAAAATCAATGTGAACGCCTGCGCCACCATAGATATTAGGCGGAAATTCATTAGAAAAAAGTGCTATTTTCATTTAAGATGCTATATCAAAGTTTATGAATCATAAAGTTAGGTATTTTTTTTAAACTTTGGTTTTTTAATTTGGTTTAGCCGTCAATTTGTACTTTTGTAACTAAACACGATTATATGGAACCAATTTCTTGGAGTGATTTTGAAAAAATAGCAATGTTTGTAGGAACAATTATTGAAGCAAACGATTTTCCTGAAGCTAAAAAACCTGCTTATCAACTTTTAATTGATTTTGGTGCTGAAATTGGAATTAAAAAATCGTCTGCACAAATAACGAAACGATATACAAAAGAAGAATTGATTGGAAAACAAATCATAGCCGTTCTAAACTTTTCTAAGAAGCAGATTGGCAAATTTAGCAGTGAATGTTTGGTTTTAGCTTCAATAAACCAAGAGGATATTGTGTTATTGACATCCGATAAAAAAGTGGAAAATGGTTTGCGAATTGGTTAATTCTTTTTGTTTCGAATTCGTGCCATATAAATATTAAAAAAAGACAAAATAATAAACAGGACAGGAACAATAAAATAGTTTTTTCGTTCTTCAAAAGAATTATTTTCTTGAATTTGCTTTAAATTTACATAGATCATATAAGACCAAAATACGATGCTAATCATATTTAAATAAAAGGCATATTTGTTTAAAAAAGTGACTATTTTTTGCATTGTTTGTAGATTTTTAAAGTTTTTTTCCTTGTTTGTCTATACTAAATGTTTTTCCTTCTAAAGTTACTGTAGTTATGCCATTTTTAAAATTTTCGGCCATTTCATAAATAAAAGGAATTGCAATTTTACCAGATTTATCAGCGAAGCCAATTTTTCCATTTAGCAATAATAGACATAATCCATCTCTAAAAAAGTTGGCTCTTTCATAGATACAAGGAATTATTTCTTTAAAATTGATGTCGATATAACCCCATTTTTTATCGCGATAAACTCTTGCTACGCCATTATCAAAGCCGTCAATAGTATCATAAATTAGAGGAAGTACAACTTTTCCGTTAACATCAATCATACCACATTTACCTGATTTTCTCACGATAGCGAAACCGTTTTTAAATTGGTCAGCAATATCATAAAGTAACGGAATGGCTACTTTGCCATCGGCATTGCAATAACCGTATTTTCCTTTATTTACTACAACCGCTCTTTCGTTTATAAAATTACCAACATAATCATAAACAAGCGGAATGATTTCTTTCCCAGTTTTTGAAAACGAACCCATTTTATCTCCTAATTTCACCCAAATTTTATCTTCTGAAAATGCGCCAATCTGGTCATAAATCAATGGAATAGTTTCTACTCCTGTACTGTCTATTACACCATATTTATTATTGTTAGTTGTAGTTTTATAGCCGTTGCTGTTGTATTTATTTACAACAACATTGTTTTGAGCAAATGCATTAAAACAAACCAACATAAAAAGGATTAAGTACTTCATAACTTTAAAAATGGGTATAAATTAAAAACTCCAAAAATCTTTCAACTTTTGGAGTTTGTTTATTTTTTTACTGTTTTATAATTTTTACTACTTCGTTTTTTTCTCCCAATAAATTTATAAAGTAAATACCATTGGTAAAATTACTTAAATCAATTTCTACAATTTCATCAATAATAGATAATTGTTTTAACTCTTGACCAAGATAATTATAAATAACAACAGTGGTAAAAAAACCTTCATCGTTATGTAATGTAACAATATTATTAGTTGGATTAGGATATAAAACTACTTTATTAGCTGTAAACTCATCACTACCCAAACCACAATTACTAGTAATATTTATAGTTTGAGCTGTACCGCAACCATTTAGAAAATTTTGCACACTGGTTAGTTCACTAGCATCGGCGCATATTGTTGAGAGATTCAGATTTCCTATTTTCCAGCAATCTGTGTAATAGCCATTTAAGTTATTAAAATCATGATTGATGCCATTTTTAATGTTGATGCTATTAAGATTATTATATCTACAAGTTAAAGAGGTTAAAAAGGGATTATTACTAACATCTATAGTAGATATATTATTTATATCACAACCAAGACTTTTCAAATTTGACAATCCACTTAAATCAATTTGAGTAAGATTATTATCAGCGACACTAAGAGCTTCTAAAGAATTCATCCCATTTAAATTAACTGAACTTAAGGAGCAACTATTAGCTAATATAACTTTTAAATAAATTAATGATGCAAGCAAATTTATAGTATTTAATGGATTGTCCCTACAGTCTATATACTCTAAATTATAGAAATATTCTAAACCTGTGAGAGAGTTTATAAATATATTTGATGGATTTCCTTCATAATAAATATATAATTTTGTAACAAGTAAAGCTTCACTTTGCTGTATTTGTCCATCATTATTTGTATCAATTTTCATCCATTGATTCGATGCATTTTTAGCATAATGATAACTATTCACATCAGCTAGTAGCAACTTCAATTTTAAGTTGCTATCGGGAATATTTATTACCTGTGAGAAAACTAAAGTTTGACTACTAATAAAAATAATTAAATAAAATAACCTTTCCATAACTTTATCTTTTAATTATTAGTTTGGCTAACCTGCTGTCTGGTTGTTTGTACTTGCGTTTATCAGTTTAGTCTTAAAATTTATATCTGGTATATTTATTATTTGTGTAAATGATAAAGTCTTAAAAACTAACGCTAAAAATAATATTTTTGTTTTCATAGCTTTAATTTTTAATGATTAATTTATCAACAACATTGTTTTGAGCAAACGCATTAAAACAAACCAACATAAAAAGGATTAAGTACTTCATAACTTTAAAAATGGGTATAAATTAAAAACTCCAAAAATCTTTCAACTTTTGGAGTTTGTTTTATATTTAAATATCGTCAAAATCAATATCGGTAAAACTGTTGGTTTTTGGTTCTTCTTCACCTTCTGATTTTTCAGCGTAAAATTCTTTTTTGAAATCTTTTTGGTGTCTTTCAGAAATAACTTCTTCACCTTTATTATTTAATACAAACGAAGTCATTTCTTCTAAAATTTCTTTAAAAGCCGTAAAATCTTCTTTGTATAAATAAATTTTGTGCTTCTTGAAGTGAAACGATCCGTCTTCTTCAGTAAATTTTTTACTTTCGGTAATGGTAATGTAGTAATCTTCAGCTTTAGTAGCTCTCACATCAAAGAAATAAGTTCTTCTTCCTGCTCTCAATACTTTAGAAAAAATTTCATCTTTTTCTAACATGTCGTGTTCTCTCATATTCGTTCTGTCAATTTTAGTGTAGTTTTTCTTTTACGAAAATGATAAAAAAAATGTTACCAAGCAAGAATTATTCTACTTCTTTTTCAGAAAGTTGTTTATAATATAACTCTTTATAATAGCCTTCTTGGTTTACTAATTGATTATGAGAACCTTGTTGGATAATTTTTCCGTCTTCGAGAATGATAATTTTGTCAGCATTTTTAGCCGACGAAACCCTGTGACTCACAATGATTGTAGTTTTATTTTTGCAGATTTCTAACAAATTATTTAAGATTTGTTCCTCGGTTTCGGTATCAACTGCCGAAAGACAGTCGTCTAAAAGTAAAATTTCAGGATCTTTTATAATGGCTCTTGCAATAGAAACACGTTGCTTTTGTCCGCCCGAAAGTGTGATGCCTCGTTCGCCAAGAATGGTTTCATATTGTTGATTGAACTGAATGATATTATCGTGCACAACGGCTTTTTTTGCCGCTTCAAATACTTCCTCTTGAGTAGCATTTTCTTTACCAAACTTGATATTATTGATAAGAGAATCTGAAAACAAAAAAGCATCTTGCGGAACAATTCCGATGCTATTTCGCAAATCATATAAATTTAAGGACGCAAGCGGAATTCCATCCATTAAAATCGAACCATTTTTCACGTCGTGCATTCTTGTTAATAACGTCAGAATACTTGATTTTCCGGAACCAGTTTTTCCTAAAACAGCTAAGGTTTGTCCTTTTTCAACTTTAAACGAAATGTTTTTTAATGCTTCAATATTGGTGTCATCATAGGTAAAACTAACGTTTTTAAATTCAATTTCACCTTTAATAATCGAAGTATTAGGATTGGTATTTTTAATTTCGGGATCAACTTTCAAGAACTCATTCAATCTTTTTTGTGATGCTTCTGCTTCTTGAACCAACGATGAAACCCAACCTATAGTAGCTACAGGCCAAGTTAACATGTTTACATATAAAATGAATTCTGCAATTTTACCAATGCTGTCAATTTCGCCATTGATGTACATTAATCCACCAAAATAAATCACAACCAAGTTACTAACGCCAATCAAAGTGACCATCAACGGACCAAAAAAGGATTGTACATTGGCCAATTTCATACTTTTAGATTTGCTTTCTAGTGCTAATTCGCTAATGTTATTTTGATGTTGTTTTTCTAAACCATAAGCTTTTATTACTCTAATTCCCGAAAAAACCTCTTGTGTGTAACTCGAAATTTTAGATAAATATTGCTGAAAAATGGTACTTCGTTTATTAATTTCAACACTTAACTTGAAAATTACAAAGGATAAAATAGGTAAGGGTAACAAAGTATATAATGTCAATCTTGGTGAAACATTATACATATAGATTATGACTATAGTAAAAGTGATCATCGTGTTGATGGTATACATCACTGCTGGTCCAACATACATCCTTACTTTGCCAACATCTTCGCTAATTCTACTCATCAAATCTCCAGTGCGATTTTGTTTGTAAAAATTTTGATCTAAAACTTCATAATGTTTAAAAACTTCATTTTTTAAATCAAATTCAATGTGGCGTGACATTACAATCAGTGTTTGACGCATTAAGAACGTTAAAACACCAGCAATAATTGTTGTTCCAATGATAAGTAATACATTTTCAATAAGTTGATCTTTAATTATATCATTGCTTGCGTTTGTTTTATAAAAGTCTTCAATGGCTTTGAATGATTTACTAATTAACTTTGGAGTGAATAATCTGAAAATTTGTGCCACAATTGTGATGATAATACCAAGTAAAAATCGGTATTTATATTTGACAAAATATTTATTTAAATATTGTAATTCTTTCATTTTAATTATTTAAATCTTGCTAGTACTAACTCTAAAAATGTTAAAAAATTAGAAATAATACATTTTTAAAATATTCAATAAAAATAATTTTTACTAACAATATGCTAATTAAAACTAAATTTCGTGAATTATTTTGAATAAAAAGTTAAATTTGCGATGACTTATTGATAAAGTCGCAACCCAAATATATTTTTATGACTACAGAAATCACAACTCCAAAAGAGCTTCAAAAAATGGATCCAGTCTTCGGACAACTATCGTTTGATAATCACGAGCAAATTGTTTTTTGCAACGACAAAGATACAGGATTAAAAGCAATAATTGGTATTCACAATTCAGTTTTAGGACCAGCTTTGGGCGGAACTAGAATGTGGAATTATGCCAACGAATGGGAAGCATTAAATGATGTTTTAAGACTTTCTCGCGGAATGACTTACAAATCAGCCATTACAGGTTTAGATCTTGGTGGAGGAAAAGCAGTCATTATTGGCGATGCGAAAACACAAAAGACGCCAGAAATGATGCGCAAATTTGGTGAGTTCGTTCACTCTTTATCAGGAAGATATATCACTGCTGAAGATGTAGGAATGGTAACTGCCGATATGGATACGGTTCGTGACGTAACTCCGCACGTAACCGGAATTTCAGAATCTCGTGGAGGTTCAGGAAATCCTTCTCCTGTTACTGCTTACGGTGTTTATATGGGAATGAAAGCAGCAGCAAAATACCAATTTGGTTCTGATAAATTAGACGGTAAGAAAGTTCTAGTGCAAGGAATTGGTCACGTTGGTGAAACTTTGGTAGAATATTTAGCTAAAGAAGGTGCTTTGGTTCAAATTACAGACATCAACGAAGGAAGATTAGAAGAAGTAAGCAAAAAATATGGTGCTTCTATTTATTCTGGAAACGATTTATATACTGCAGATGTTGATATTTATGCGCCTTGTGCACTTGGAGCAACGATTAACGACGATACGGTTTATAAAATAAATGCTAAAGTTATTGCTGGTGCGGCTAACAATCAGTTGGCAAATGAAAATATTCACGGACCAATTTTGCAAGAAAGAGGCATCGTTTATGCACCAGATTTCTTGATTAACGCAGGTGGAATTATTAATGTTTATGCAGAAATTGCTCATTATGATAAAGCAGAAGCAATGCGCAGAACAGAAAATATCTATAATACTACGTTAGAAATTTTTGATTATGCAAAAGCAAATAACTTGACGCCTCAAAAAGCGGCAATGGCATTGGCTGAAATCAGAATCGAACAAAGAAAAAAAGAAAACGCTAAATAGTAAAGCGTTTAAAAAAAATAGTTTTATTTTTGCAAAGCGAAAGAGCAATTTCTTTCGCTTTGTTAATTTTTAAAAGTTCTTATCCGTGTTAAACAGAAGACATATTCGAGTAAAAGTGATGCAAACTATC
>NZ_JAIXTJ010000034.1 GCF_027483985.1 Flavobacterium sp. | reverse complement strand
CGCTACTAATAGCGTAAAAATCCATTTGAACTTCGATCTCATATTAAATTTATTTGAGTTAGTTATTCCGCAAACTTCTTAATAATTTCTTAAATAAACAAATAATACTTCGGAATATTACAATTTATTTTTGTTAAATTTTTTAAGCGGTTTACTAACATTGTGGTTGCAACACACTACTATGATGCAGAATTATGCAAAAGGTTGCGTTAAAATTTGTATTTTTATCAAAATTAATTTTATGTTAAGTTTAAGATTCTCGGACTTCCCTTTAGAATGTGGCACAGATGAAGCCGGAAGAGGTTGTTTGGCTGGACCTGTAACCGCCGCAGCCATTATACTTCCTGATACTTTTGAATTGGATTTATTAAATGATTCAAAACAACTTTCTGAAAAAGTACGAGAAAAATTAAAACCTATTATTGAAGAAAAAGCAATTTCTTTTCAAGTTATGCATCTAGAACCAATAATAATTGACGAAATCAACATCTTGAATGCTTCGATTAAAGCGATGCAAGAGTGCATTATTAAGTTAAATCCTATACCTAATTATATAATAGTAGATGGAAATAGATTTAAACCCATAAACAATATTCCTTACAGCACCATTGTTAAAGGCGACTCTAAATATATGAGTATAGCTGCCGCATCGGTTTTGGCAAAAACCTACCGAGATGAATATATGGATAAAATTCACGAAGAATTCCCGATGTACAATTGGAAGAAGAATAAAGGCTATCCAACTAAAGAACATCGAGAAGCTATTAGAAAATATGGGCCAACCAAGTACCACAGAATGAGCTTCAGGTTATTACCCGAACAGCTTTCCTTTGATTTTTAATTGCGGATTTTGATTTAAGCGTATTCTGATTCAAATAATTTTGCGAAATGATTTAGAATTTTTGTTTTTACTTCTTCTTCATTTACTCTTTCAACACCGAGTTCAACTTGCAATGATGTAACGGCTTTTCCTTTTATTCCGCAAGGTATAATATTGTCAAAAAAACCTAAATCAGCATTTACATTTAAAGCAAAACCATGCATAGTAACCCAACGACTAGCTCTCACACCCATTGCACAAATTTTTCGGGCAAATGGCGTTCCCACATCGAGCCAAACTCCAGTTTCGCCTTCACTTCTTGTTGCCTTTAAATCGTATTCAGCTAAGGTTAGAATTATTACTTCTTCAAGAAACCGAAGGTATTTATGAATGTCTGTAAAAAAATTTTCTAAATCTAGAATCGGATATCCTACAATTTGACCTGGACCGTGATAAGTAATATCTCCTCCTCTATTGATTTTATAAAAAGTAGCTCCTTTATCTTGAAGTTGTTTTTCTGATAAAAGCAAATTAGAAATATCACCACTCTTTCCCAAAGTATAAACGTGCGGATGTTCTACAAACAAAAAATAATTTGGCGTTGGCAAAGAAGTATCTTCTTTTCTGTTTTGAATTTTAACATCAACAATTCCTTTAAAAAGTTCTTCTTGGTAATCCCAAGTTTCTTTGTAATCTTTTTTTCCTAAATCTTGAAGTTGGATTTTTTTATTCATAGGTGTGCACAAATGTGATTTTATAGCAGTCACATAAGATATGCTTCGCTAGTTTGACAACCTTTCGGGTCACTCTTTACAGTTATAATGGTTTGCAATAAACTTTCTTAATTTGTCGTGATTTAATTATTATTCAAAAACAACTTCAAAATTAAGTTTGTCTGGATTTTCCATATAATCTTTAAGCGGATATTCAATGGTTATCGTTTTTCTATCATCGCTATAAAGTGCGTTTTCAATAGAAACTTTTTTAACAGCTTTTGGAAATTGATATACAACTTTAAAACTAGATTGGTCGTAAATCATATTTAAAGATTCTTTCATACTATTTGCAACATCTTCTTCTGAACCTTCATCAGCTTTCTCAGCATCTTCTTTTTTCTTTTCGATTTTAGCAACTGACTTTTTAAATGTTTTGCCATCGTAAAAAAAACTTGTAGAAGAATTATCTTCAAGCGCAGTTGGAGCCATTCCCATTCCGCCCGATTTTTGTCCAGATGGAGAAAGTGATTTCATTGATTCAACCGGCGACATTACATCTTGAAGTTCTGCAATTGAATTAAAATCTGTAAACATACTATAACTCATTATTCCTTTTTCTTCATCAACTATAGTTCTTACACTAAAGCGCTCCATCTTTTTGATTTTGGCTTGTTCTTCTGGAGACAATTTAGAGATACTATCTTGTTTAGTGGCAAAAAGTTCTTTAAAAGTAAAAGTGCTATCAACTACTTTTTTATTTTTTCTGCCTACAGTTTCCTTTTTATTCTTTTTGGTATCTTCATTATCATCACCTTTAAAAGCACTTCCCATCATAGACATCATCTTCGAACCATCAATGTCGTAAGTGAATTTACCTGATCCATTATCGTTGATAATCATTTTTTCGGTTATGCTACAACTTGTAAACATAAAAGCAAAAAGAACTCCTGTAATTAATTTGAAATTTCTCATATCTAATAGATTTATTTTACAAATATATTAAAATAACTTTGTTCTCATTTTAAGAATTTCTAAAAGTTGCTAGCTTTAAAAGTATGCGCTTTCAAACAATTATTTTTAAAATGTGTTGTTTGATACTTTCTAACTAATACTTATCTTTGCAGGCTTAAAAACAATTATATGCAACTTTCGGAACAAGAAATCATTAGAAGAGAAAAACTAGCTGCTTTGCGCGCTCTTGGTATTAATCCTTATCCAGCAGATTTATTTCCTGTAAATCACACCTCAAAGCAGATTAAGGAAAACTTTGAAGAAGGCAAAAAGGTGATAGTTGCAGGCCGACTAATGAGTGTTCGAGATCAAGGAAAAGCTTGTTTTGCTGAACTTCAAGATAGCGAAGGAAGAATCCAGTTATATTTAAATCGTGATATGCTTTGCTTAGGCGAAGACAAAACAATGTACAATCAGGTTTTTAAGAAATTAACCGATTTAGGAGATTTTATTGGTATTGAAGGCGAACTTTTTACGACTAAAGTTGGTGCGCAATGCCTGCGTGTTGACGAATACACTTTTTTAAGTAAAACATTGCGTCCGCTTCCTCTACCAAAAGTTGACGAAGAAGGAAAAGTGCACGATGCATTCAATGATGCCGAACTAAGATATAGAATGCGTTATGTAGATTTAGTAGTAAATCCGCAAGTAAAAGAGGTATTTATGAAAAGAACCAAACTTTTTACTGCAATGCGAACTTTTTTCAACACTGCTGGCTATATGGAAGTTGAAACTCCGGTTTTACAATCGATTCCTGGTGGTGCTGCTGCACGTCCGTTTACTACACATCACAATAGTTTAGACATTCCGTTATATATGAGAATTGCTAATGAATTATATCTTAAAAGATTAATTGTTGGCGGATTTGATGGTGTCTATGAATTTTCTAAAAACTTTAGAAATGAAGGTATGGATAGAACTCATAATCCGGAATTTACCGCTATGGAAATTTATGTAGCCTACAAAGACTACAACTGGATGATGGAGTTTACCGAAAATCTTTTGGAATATTGCGCAAAAGAAGTTAACGGCACAACCGAAAGTAGTTTTGGAGAACATAAAGTAGATTTCAAAGCGCCGTATGCAAGAGTAACAATGACTGATGCCATCAAGCAATTCACCGGTTATGATATAACAGGCAAAAGTGAATCAGAACTTTTTGATGCTGCGAAATCAATGGGCATTGAGGTTGATGAAACTATGGGTAAAGGAAAATTAATTGATGAAATTTTTGGAGCTAAATGTGAAGGAAATTTTATTCAACCAACCTTCATCACAGATTATCCTAAAGAAATGTCACCGTTGTGTAAAGAACATAGAGACAATCCTGAATTGACAGAACGTTTTGAGTTAATGGTTTGTGGAAAAGAAATTGCCAATGCCTACTCTGAATTAAATGATCCTATTGATCAAAGAGAACGTTTTGAAGCACAAATGGCATTATCTGAAAAAGGTGATGACGAGGCTAATGGAATTATAGATGAAGATTTTTTAAGAGCTTTAGAATATGGAATGCCACCAACTTCAGGCTTGGGTATTGGAATGGATCGATTAATTATGTTTTTAACTAATAATCAATCAATTCAAGAAGTTTTGTTCTTTCCACAAATGCGTCCAGAGAAAAAACAATTGGAATTAACAGAAGACGAAAAATTCATCATAAGTTTATTAAAAATAGAAAATAATCAATCGTTAGCACAACTTAAAGAAAAATCGGGTTTAAGCGGAAAAAAATGGGATGGAGCTATGAAAGGCCTAGCAAAACACGGACTAACTAAAGTTGTTGTAGAAGGCGAAAATAAAACAGTTGAATTAAAATAATAATTTTCACAATTTTAGTATTGATTTCTGAATAAAATTATTAAATTCGCTTTTAAATAAATTAATTCTAAGAAGATTATGAAAAAAGTTATAGCAATTATTGCCTTATTTGTAGGTTTTACTATAAATGCTAATGCACAACAAGCCAAAGCTTTATCTGCAACAGCACCTGCAACTGAGAAAAATTTTAAAGAAATCATCATTCAAGATGTACAATTAATTTCAAAAGTTGTTAAAGTTGAAGTAAGTCTTCAAAATGATTTAACCAATTTGCTTTATATGAGAAAAGAAGCAGTTGATAATTCAAAAACTGAAGAAGAAAAGAAAGCTGTATTTGAAAGATATACTTCAAAATTACTAGGCGCTTTTAATGAAGAACAATTAGATGCACTGAAGAATAACAAAGAGTTGTATGTAAGACTAACTCAGTATTCAAGTAAATAAAAAAAAAGCGTTTCAAATGAAACGCTTTTTTTTATAAAATATAATTAAGATTTAAACTCCATCGATAGTTAGCAATCACATTTCCGCCGGTGAGATTTTGGTTTATGGGCAGCATGGCATTGGCTCCAATTGAAAATTTATCTTGACCAACTTCAAATCCGATTTTACCCATAAAAATATCACCCGCAGTATTTCTTACTTTTTGATTGTATTGATAATTGTCTTCAAATACTTCTCCTGCAACTCCTACTTGAGGAACAACTGAAATTTTCGAACCTTGATGCACCCAAAATAATGTTGCTGCATAATTAAACTGATTACCAAAACGGTACTTTTTCTGATTTTCAGTTTTAATTACATAATTTAGCATTGCATTTAATCCAAATTTTTTTCTTTTAATGACATACTCTGTTGCTAGAAGATAATCCCACGCACCGGTACCAACTTGATAACTCGGATTGACACTGCCGTTATTTGTAGCATCAAATTTTCCTACTGGAATTTTTATGCCACCGCCAATTTGAAAATTGTGATTAAAAAAAGTACTATCTTTTTTGGTTTGAAATAATTGGTACATTCCTAAAACAGTAACATCACCTAAACCGCTGATTTTCTGGCTTCCAGTAGCGATTTCTCTGTTATGAAAATGATACGGAATTAATGCTGATACTTGAATATTTTTGGTTACCGGAATCCTAGACCAGATTTGAATGGTATTAAAATGCTCTTCATACCACGGCGAATTACTGTACAAGCCATTACTACTTTTATAATTTTGATTAAAATATCGAACACCTATAAAATTCGTATTTAACATCGATGAAAAACCCATACTTCCGCCACTTGCGGAACATCCACAAGCATCGCAATCGTAATCCTCTTTTAGAAATTTATCAAATTTAGAATAACTAAAACGATTTGGAATCGTGTCTTTAGTTACCGCAAATCCGAACTGGAAAAACAACAGTAATAAAACATATTTTTTCATAAAATAAATTGTTTGTTTAGACCTAATTAAAGTGTCTTTTTTCTATAATTAATGCAGCTATAGCCACCAATTGCAATTGATAAATTTTAAAAGTTTAAAATTCTGAAAATTTAGGATTTGTTAAAAATTCATTATCAGTTAACGTCTTTAAAAAAGCTATTAATTTGGACTTATCGCTAGCTGATAAAGAAATTCCTAAAACTCCCGAAGAATTTAATCTAGAATCCAAAGTTTCAGAATTCACAACACCCGAAGAATAATGATCTAAAACTGCTTCTAAAGTGAAAAATCGTCCGTCGTGCATGTATGGTGCTGTTTTTTCAATATTTCGTAAACTTGGCACTTTGAATTTATACCTATCTTGCGGTAATTCTGTAACACGAAATCTTCCTAAATCATTGATTGCGGGATTTATTGGCAAACCATTATTTCGATAGGAATTATCAGTAAAAATATCGGTTGCATGACACGACGCACATTTTTGATTAAAGATGGCGTACCCTTCAAGCTCAGTCGTTGTTAAATTTCCTCCTACTTCATTTCTTCTATATTTATCAAATTTAGAATTAGAAGAAACTAATAATATTTGAAACTGCGCCAACGCTTTAAGCATGTTTTCAGAATTAATTTCACCATTAGAAAAAACCTGCTGAAATAACTTTTTGTAAGTAGCATCATTTTTCATCATGTTGATGGCATTCTCAAAGTTCCCATGCATTTCAATTTCGCTTGTAAACGGAATAATGGGTTGCAAATCTAGATGGGTTGTTGCGCCATCCCACATAAAAGCAGTTTGAAACACCATATTTTGAATTGGAGAAGCATTTCGAGTACCAATAGCATCGCCTACGCCGTGGCTAAAGGTGTGACCATGATGAGTAAAAGCATCTTCTTGAATGTGACAAAAAGCACAAGAAACAATTCCATCAGAAGCCAATCGACCATCATAAAACAACTTTTTGCCCAATTCAAAACCCTTTTCCGTCAGCGGATTGTTTGCGAAATCATAATTCGCAGGTGGAAAATTGCTTGGAACCTTAAAATCAATAGGAATATTTTGATACTCCTCAGATTCATCCGAAGAACAACTCCAAAAGAGAGGCAAAAGAAATAGCACTAAAAATTTAATTTTCATCTGTACAAAAATTTTAAAAAGCTGTTAGTCCGAATAAACCAACAGCTTTCTGTATTATTTAATCGTTGTGAACGTGATGAACTTCAAACATATTAGCCAAGTTAGCCGTTGCTAAAGCCAATTTAGAACCACCCATAATTGTTGCACCTTGTGATAAATTAAATTTATTTGTACCGTCTAATATATGCTTTAAATCAGCCATAATATGCACTTGAGGCGTAATAGTTGTTCTTACCAAAGCATTGTCTGGAAAATCAACTGAAATGGTGGTGTAATTATAATCTGTACCTGTTTGACCTGTGTGAAGTTTAAAATTAGTATCCGTTGTTACTGTTGAAGATGTGAAAGTACCTTCGAAGGCAACAAATTTATAACCAGCGCTCCAAGGCCACATCATACCAGCATTTTGCGCAGTAGTAAGGAAATTACCTTGACCTGTCGCTCCTAAATCAAATTGAGATTTATCTACTCCAATTCCGTATGAAATGCTCTTATAATTTCCTGCAGGAATGTTAGGCAAAGTCAGTATAGTTGATGCTGGCGTTAATTCGTCGATAATAAAATAACTATCTGCTTTTGGCACCACATAAGTAGTTCCGTCCACTTTGGTTAATACGATATTACTGATGATATATTTAACTAAATTGACTTTTATCGTTTCACCGTTGGAATTTGTATAGGCTGTATTTGCGGCAAAATCAGCTGAACCATATACGTTATCAAATTCTATTTTTAAATTCCCTTGACCTGTTACAGCATCATTTGTATCATCATCATTTGAACAAGAACCGAATGCTAAAGCCATAGCCATAACAGCTATACTATTTTTTAATTGAAATTTCATTTTGTATTTTTTATTTATTAAAATTTATGGAATAGTAAGCTTGAGAAGAACTTTCTTCAAACTTTTGTGGACTCAAGAATCCAATCGATTCAACTTTTTAGAATCGACTCTATAATAAAAATTAACAAATAATTGTGGGCGGATGAAAAACAGCGCTGTCTACCAAATGAAAGTATAAATTGGTATAAATATCATTGACAGATTTGTTTTTTGAAAAGAAATTTCTTTGTACAAATAAGGGCTCAATTGCATGGAAAAACAAAACTTCAATTTCTTGTTTAGCGTTGTCTTTTTTATCTGAATTTATTGGTTTTTCTTCATCAGATGCTTTGGCTAAGTTTTTCATCAACTGACACTTTCCGTTACATTTAAGCTCTGGTTTGGCCTTATTTTCACAAAGAACATTAGCTATATAATCATAATTTAAAACATAATCCACAACCGGAAATACTGGCTTGAGGAACAGCAATAAAGCAATTAGGATTATACATTTATTCATTTTGCAAAATTACAACACAAATTTCATAACTTGAAGATAAACTTATTTATTTTTTTGAATAAACCTTTTTACAAATTGGATGTCTTATCATCATAACAATTAAAAAATAACAATATGAAAAAAGTATTTTTAGCGGCTTTATTGCTTGCAAGTTTAGCAACATTTGCTCAAGGACGAAGAGGAGAAAAAAAAGAAAAATTATCAGCTGATGATCGAGTTGAATTACAAGTCAAAAAACTAACAAATGAATTATCCTTAAATGAAAATCAGGTAAAAGAGGTACAAGCTTTAATGAAAAAGGAAGTAGCAAAAAGAGAAGCAAAAAAAGAAGAACGTAAGGCACTAAAAGCAGAACGTGAGCAACAAGCAAGACCATCTAAAGAAGAAGTTGAGGCGAGAAAAGCAGAAATGATTAAAAATCGTGATGCAATGAAAGCCGAAATGAAAAAAATTCTTACGGCCGAACAATATTCAAAATGGGAACAAAAGCAAGAAGAGCGCAAAGAAAAGGTAATCGAAAGACTAAAAGAAAATAAGAAAAAAGTTCAAAAAACAGAAAGTAACTAAAATAAAATTTTGCATTCTCATTTTTATCTCTTATTTTTGATTTTAAATTTATATAAAAATGAAAAAAATACTTTTAGTTTTCGCTTTCTTTTGTTTTTTTACGATTAATGCAAGTGCTCAAGAAAAAAGACTTACCTCACAAGAAGCTGCAAAGAAAGATGCTATTGAACTAGCGGAATTGGTAGGATTAAAAGATAATCAAATTGAAGATTTTTATAGACTTTTTGAAGTAAAATATACCACTTTAGAAAATAGATCTTTATCTGCTGAGAAAAAAGCCGAGTTAGAACAAGTGATGGATGCCAAAATCAGAGCGACTTTAAATGAAAAACAAATGTCAATTTTGGAAGCAAATAAAGCATTGTTTGAAAAATTGAAAAAATAAATTAAGAAAAAAAGCTTCACATATTGTGAAGCTTTTTTTTATAGTGTCTTTGCTACTTTTTCAACCGCATTGATCGTGAAATCTAAATCTTCGTAAGTCAATGCATCTGTGATAAACCAAGTTTCATAAGCTGATGGTGCAATATAAATTCCCTCATTTAACAATCCGTGGAAGAACTTTTTAAATGTTTCATTATCACCTTTTTTAGCCGACTGAAAATCAATAACCGCTTCTTTATCAAAATGAACTGAAATCATTGAGCCAACTCTATTAATCGTGAAATCTACTCCACTTTCGGTAAGCACTTTTGCAATTCCGTTATGTAAATAAGCTGTTTTCTCTTCTAATCTTGTAAAAACTTCAGCATCTTTATTTAAAGACTCTAGCATTGTCAAACCTGCAGCCATTGCCAAAGGATTTCCTGATAGCGTACCAGCTTGATAAACAGGTCCGATTGGCGCTAAATAGTTCATAATTTCATTTCTTGCTGCAAAAGCACCAACTGGCAATCCGCCACCAATTACTTTTCCAAAACAAACTATATCAGATTGCACATTTAATAGTTCTTGTGCGCCACCTTTAGCTAATCTAAATCCGGTCATTACTTCATCGAAAATCAGTAATGCGTTATTTTCTTCGCAAACCGCTTTTAATCCTTCTAAAAATCCTTTTAAAGGCGGAATACAACCCATATTACCAGCAACTGGTTCAACAATAACTGCAGCAATTTCGTTTTTATTAGCTTCAAACAAAGCTTTGATACTTTCAAGATCGTTGTAGTTTGCCAACAAAGTATCTTTTGCTGTTCCTTGAGTTACGCCTGGCGAATTTGGCACTCCAAACGTACTTAAACCACTACCTGCTTGAATTAAAAAAGAGTCTGAATGTCCGTGATAACAACCCGCAAACTTGATAATTTTATCTTTTCCTGTATAACCACGAGCTAAACGAATAGCACTCATGCAAGCCTCAGTACCAGAGTTAACAAAACGAATTTTATCAATATTTGGAACCATAGAAACGGCTAATTCAGCTATTTTCGTTTCTAATTCTGTTGGCATCCCAAACGACGTACCTAACTTTGCGCGTTCTGTAATAGCATCAATCACCGGTTGATACGCGTGACCTAAAATCATTGGACCCCAAGAATTAATATAATCAATTAACTTGTTTCCGTCTTCATCATAAAGGTAAGCACCTTTTGCACTTTTTACAAAAATTGGTGTTCCACCTACTCCTTTAAAAGCTCGAACTGGCGAATTTACTCCACCAGGAATTATTTTTTCTGCTTCAGCAAATAACTGACTGCTTCTTTTATATAGCATTTTTATTATTTTTAGATATCTTATTTTATAATTAACTTTTGACCTATTGAAATACCGTTATCAGAAATATTGTTTTTCTTTTTCAAGTCATCCAATGAAATATTGTATCGCTTTGATATTGAATATAATGTATCACCTTTTGAAACTTGATGTACGGCGTCATTATTTACAACATTATCTTTAGATTTATTCACAAAAGAAACATAGTCAACGCCCAATACTTCAGCATCATATTTATGCAATTCATAACGCTCTATTAATCCGATTAACTTTGTGGGATAATTTGGATCTGTCGCATATCCTGCATTTTTCAATCCTTTACTCCAACCTACATAATCACTCTTTTCAAGTTTAAAGAGATTAGAATATCGCTCTCTCGTTACTAAAAACAATGAATGATCACGATACGACTCATCGGGATTATTATATTTTCTAAAGCATTCTTGAGCGCTATCATCGTCGTACTTTACACTTGGACCAGTCCATTCTTTATGACATTTAATCCCGAAATGATTATTAGCTTGCGCACTTAATGGACCTGTTCCTGCACCAGATTCTAGAATTCCTTGTCCGAGTGTAATACTGGCAGGAATGCCATATTGCTTCATATCTTTTTTAGCAATATCCTTATACTTGTCAATATATTCTAAAACCAAAGCCGTTGTAACCTTAACTCTAGTTGTTGCTTCCAGAATCTGCGTTGATTCATCGTTTTTCACATTTGAATCTTTACTTTTTTCAGAATCTATTTTTACAACCGGATTATTTGGCTTTGTTATTGGCTTCTTTACAGTTCTAACAACAGGTTTTGTCGGAGCCGAACTTTTTGTAGTTCTAACAACCGATTTGTTAGAGCCACAAGCAATAAAGAAACCAATAAAACACAATAAAATTATCTTTTTAATCATCGAAATTAATAGTTTGCATTTTTTTACTATTCAACTTTATGTTCATTCCTTGAATTCCTTGTAATCCGCCAGTGTGAATTAATAGTATTTTAGAATTTTCAGGAAAATAGTTTTTGTATATTAAATCTATAACGCCAAAAACCATTTTTCCGGTATAAATAGGATCTAAGGGAATGGCATTTTTTTGATAAAAATCATTAATAAAATCTATCAATTCAGCAGTAACCTTTCCGTATCCTCCAAAATGGTAGTCTGAAATTAATTCCCAATTTTCATTTTTGGCAAATTTACAAATATCTTTTTTTATAAAATCACCTTTTAACGCTGGAAACCCTAAAATTTTTTGATTCTTAAACGAATTATTTATTAACCCAGAAATTGTTCCTCCGGTGCCGATGGAACAACAAACAAAATTGTAAAAATCATCGTCTTGGTTCAAAATTTCCTCACATCCTTTAATCGCTAAATCATTGGTTCCACCTTCAGGAATTATATACGAATTTTCGAACTCTTTTTTAAGATTATCTAAAAACCGTTCCGTTTCTTTCAACCGATATTGCTCTCTTGATACAAAAACAAATTTCATACCATTATCTTGGCAAAATTGTAGAGTAGGATTTTCAGAAATTTTCGATTCTAATTCCTCTCCACGAATGATACCTACGGTTTTAAATCCGTTTTGTTTTCCTGCAAAAGCAACAGCTGCAATATGGTTAGAATAGGCACCACCAAATGTTACCAAAGAAGTTTTGTTAAGCTTTTTCGCCTCAAGTAGATTGTATTTTAGTTTTCTAAATTTATTTCCAGAAACGAACGGATGAATTAAATCTTCTCGTTTAATAAAAAGTTTAACAGTAGTAGCATTTAGATGTATTTCTTGTGTAAGGACTTGCAAGATTTTTTTTTACAAAGTTACTAATGTTATCGCTTTAAAAACAAAAAGGCATCCCAAATATAAGGGATACCTTTTATAATGTATTTAAATTTTTTACTTAAGTCTTTCAACAATAATTTTTTGACCCAAGCTTTGACCATCTTTAGACTCAATTTTTACAACATAAACACCTTCACTTAATGAGGCTGTTGAAAATTCATAAGATTTTGCAGACCCAAGATTAGCTTTATTAAAAATTAATTTTCCTGTAATGTCATATAACACAACAGATTTTAATTCTAAATCATTAGGATTAGCGACAGAAAGTAACTGATTAGAATTATTTTGAACTACTGCAAGATTCTTAATATTATTATTAATTGTCGATAATAATTGATCTGTAAAAGTTATTTCAAATCTATCATTATGCGTTCCTGGCGCAAGAACAACTTCATAGAAATTATTCTTAATATCGTGATAAAGACCCGTCAAATTATCATATAAAAAGACGTTTTGAACATCAAAATTAACGAACTCATTAACTTTTAATGTATAAGTCATTACTCCTGAATTTGCATTTTTAAAACCAATAGAAAAACGTTTATAAATATCAAAACTAGTAACTGAATGAATATAAGGCTCGTTATTCAAATAAAGGTACATATCGGTTGAAATATTTTCAGTTGGTTCAGGAAACTTTGAATCTGCTAAATCAACACCATCAATAGCATTCGGTAAAAATCCGATGGCAATTTGTCGAACTGCTTGATTATTTAATGAAGTATTAACTATAAAATGTGGCGTTGGAGCTTTACTTATTTGAGTATAATCAACACCTGCAACATTAGGTATGTCGCTATAGTTTCCATAATTTACTGTTTGATTTGAATCAGCACTTCTTTCAAATTGAGAGTTATTTCCAACACCTTCTTTTATGAAAACTCTATAAACATTTCGCATTTGCAAGGTTCCATTTGCCGTTCCTCTTACCATAAAACCTTGACCGATTGGTGAAAATCTTCTTTCATACATTGTATTTGGATTACTAAAAACTGAACCTTGATTACCTGCAATATCATAGGTATAAAATGTTGCTGGAGTATATATACTTGTTGTGCCATTATAAGTACCATATCCGCCTCGGTATTGCGCTATATTATGCGAATTGACCGTTTTATCGTGTTCCCAAAAAAGAGCAGTACCATCACAATTAGGATTTCCAGGAATATCATCTGATGTGCCTGAAATTAAATCTGGACCAGGACCGCCAACTAAAAACAAATTCAAATCAATTGCTGATGGATAAGGATTACCCGTTAATGTCGAAGCACCTGTTGCTACACCAATGGTAATTGTTCCATCATTTGGTTTTCCTCTAAAATCGTATCGTTGCGCACTACCAATATTGTTGGCAACCGCTTCATTTGGGTTTGTAGTATCGGTTCCGCTAACGCCTTTCATCGTAAAACCTTGTCCTGCAGCAATATTTGACAATGCTGCAGATTGAATCCATTGAAAATATCCGTTTGAAGATAAAAATCTCCAAATCCAGTAAGATGCGATTGTAACAGTGCCGGTACCAGAAACACCATTGTAACTTGTGGAAGTTGTAGATACTGGTGTGCTTGCTGTTGATGTCGTTGGAACGTTTAACATTGTTATCCCAAAATCCTCATTTCCTATGGCTGTTGAAGCATTTCCTACTGGCGAACACCAATAGTTATATGCGTAATTATTAACTGTACCTTCTTGAAAAACAGATAATTTGCCAGTTCCAGTATTTGCCGAACCTACAGTTGTGCCTTGCAGAAATTGACCTTCATTGCGAACGTAAAAATTACTGTTTGCTCCGTTGAGTTCTAAATTACCTTTTGAATAAACTAAAGAACCTCTATTGAAAACATAACTATTATTGCTAACATAAATTTGACCAAGCATAGTACTACTCATCAATGTAAATAGAATACTAAAAATCGTAAAGTTCTTCATAATCATACATTTAATTCATAAAATTATAAAAAAAAATGTAACAAAAATACAAATTGATAAAAAAAAATTAAGAAAGATGGTTTAACGAATTATTTTGTCTTTCATCGATTTTAATTGGTAGAGCGAAAATCATTGCCTGAATTTAAATTTTTGGAATAAAAATTACTAAATACGCCACAACAGAGTCTTTTAACAATTAAATTTCAATTTTAAACTATCTAAAGCTATAGCCTTTTTATGTTAAAAAAATAAAACCTTAATGACACAAAAAAAACATAACAATCAAAATATTAGCACACAACTTGTAAGATTTATATTGCTAAAATAAAAAAAAGAGATAGCTACAATCATTGAAATATCTAAAATTAAACATTATAATATACATTTTAACATAATTAATAATAATGTAATATCATTTTTAAAAAATTATTTATATTTTTATTAAAAAAAATATGGGAATAACATTACCTCTTCTATTAAAAAAAAATGTAAACAAAAAAAATAGATTATTTTTAATTAACTTGGTTATGTTTTTTTTGACTTTTCAAATTCATTCTCAAACTACACTTATTTCTCCAACTGGCGATGGTGGTTTTGAAACTGGTACTACTTTTTTATCAAACGGATGGACCAACAACAATCCTGCTCAAACTGGAAGAAACCAATGGGTTTGTAACTCTGGTGCTACTGTAGGATTTTCGGGCTCAAGATGTGCTTATATTACTAATAATGCAACAGCCGTTCCACCACATACTTATGGATTCGGAACCGCAAGAGTGTCGCACTTTTATAGAAATGTAACAATACCTGCCGGAGAGACTGACATCTTATTATCTTTTAATTGGATTGGTCAAGGAGAAACAACACTCGACCGATTAAGAGTATGGCTTATGCCAACTACTATTACTCCAGCATACGGTACAGAAATAACTCCGGCAGGAACTGCACCAACAGGAAGAATTCAAGTTGGAGCAACTAATTATAATCTGCAAGGTTCTTGGGTAAACGCAAGTTTTAATTTACCAACAACTTATGCGGGTACAACATTTAGATTGGTTTTTGAATGGGCAAATGACGGAAGTCTTGGTACAAATCCGCCAGCAGGAGTTGATTCCATTTCTCTAACCTCGGCAGCAATTGTTGCACCATCGAATAATGATTGTACTGGAGCCATTTCTTTACCAGTCAGTACATCCACAACTTGTACCACTTCAATAACAGGCACAACTATTGGAGCAACACAATCATTGGCTGGCTGCACAGGAACTGCAGATGATGATGTTTGGTATAGTTTTACTGCAACCAATACCTTTCACGCTGTTACAGTTACACCAACAACATTAACCAATGCAGTGTTCCAAGTCTTTAATGGCACATGTCCAAGCCTAACAAGCATAAGTTGTATCAACGACACTACAGGAACAAATGCAGAAACCACTATTTTGAGTGGCCTTACAATTGGTTCCACTTATTTTGTAAGAATTTTTAGTAATGCAAATGGCACCGGACAAGGAACTTTTTCAATTTGCGTTACATCACCGCCTCCGCCACCTTCTAACAATTTATGCAATAACGCTACCAACCTACCTTGTTCCACAACTAATTTAGCTGGAACAACGGTAAATACTAGTAACATTGTTAATAACTCTGGTTGTAGTATGGCTGATTTTGGAGTTTGGTACACTTTTATTGGTGACGGAAACAACACCACCATTTCAGCAACAACAACCAGCTTTGATATAGAAATGTCAATCTCAAGCGGATCATGTGGAACCTTAACAAACATAACATGTCAAGATGCTGCTTTATCGAATGGTACAGAAACCTATACATTTGCAACAACAAATGGAGTTACTTATTATGTATATGTTGCACATTATCTAGCAGGCAGCACAACAACTGGAACTTTTACAATTTCAAGATCTTGTACCGCTATAATAAATCCTTGTTCTGCAATTACAAATATCACCAATTGTGGTACTACAATAAACGCAACAATACCAGCAGGAACAGGACTATACCCAACTTCTGCTTGTGGTTGGTCAACTCCTGGAAACGAGCAAATTTTTACGTTCACACCAACAGTAACAGGAAACTACACCATCAGTCAACTTGGTTCATTTGCTTTTATAGACTATCAATATAAATTAGCTTCCCTAGGATGTAATGGTGTTGGATGGACATGTATAGACGACTTATCTGGAACTTCAACTAGCCCAAGCTTCACATTAACCGCTGGTTTACAATACTATCTGCTAATTGATCCTGAGAGTTCCTTAGGTGGAAGTATTAGTTTTATATTAAATTGTCCTTTGACTCCACCAATAAATGATGAGTGTAATAATGCTATTCCGTTAACTGTAAATGCAATTTGTTCTTATTCAAACTATACAAACGCTGCAGCGACGGCGAGTTTAGGAGCACCTTTACCTGGATGCTCAAGTTATGCTGGAGGAGATGTATGGTTTACCACAATTGTACCACCAAACGGCATAATAACCATTGACTCTCAAACAGGTGTTATTTTTGATGGTGGCATAGAAGTTTATTCAGGTTCGTGCGGAAGTTTTAGTGTTTTAGGCTGTGATGATGACTCAAGTATAAATGGTGCTATGCCTTCTTTAACTTTAACCGGACTTACACCAGGACAAACCATTTATATTAGATTCTGGGAATATGGAAACGACAATAATGGAACTTTTGGAATTTGTGTATCAAGTCCAATTCCACCTTCAAATGATGATTGTTTTACCGCACAAGCTCTTACAGTAAATCCAACTATAACCTGTACCGTGAATATGACAGGTACTACTCTTGGAGCAACTTTATCTCAAGCTGGATGCGTTGGATCCGCTGATGATGATGTGTGGTATCAATTTATTGCAACTGATGCTAGTCATACAATAACTATTACACCAAACACCCTAAACAATGCAGTCTTTCAAGTTTTTAGCGGCGTTTGCGGAAGTCTTTCAAATATTGCCTGCATAAACAACACTACTGGAGCAAACATTGAAACAACAACTTTAACCGGACTAACTATTGGCGCAACTTATACCATTAGAGTTTATAGCAATGGTAATGGCGGCGGACAAGGAACTTTTGCTATTTGCGTCACTACACCTTGCTCTCCTGGAAATGGAATTGGTTTATCTAGCCTAGGATGTCCAACAAATGTTGCTGGAGGTTTGGGCTTGAACGGAGCAGATCCTAATCCAATTTTAGATTGTTCTACTTCAACATGCACTAATTTGGAAGCCACTTTTATTCCACTCGGACAAACTACTAGCTATACGGTTCAGTCCATACCTTATTCACCGCCTTATCAATTTGGATGTCTTCAAAACTCCGTAAGTATTAGCGTCGATGATGTATGGTCTCCAACTATTTCCTTGCCATTTAATTTTTGTTATTATGGCAACACTTATAATCGGTGCTTAATAGGTTCTAATGGCGTTATCACTTTTGATCAAACGAGTAATACTCCCGGAGGTTACTCTAATTGGTCTTTCACAAATGACTTACCAAGTACCTCATTATTTTTAAACAGTATTTTTGGTGCTTATCACGATATTGATCCTAGTAAAGGCGGAGAAGTTGGTTGGGAATTGGTGACTTTAAGTTCGGGTTGTCGTGCTTTAGTTGCCTCTTGGAATGAAATTCCAATGTTTTCATCAACTTGTAATTCATTACTTTATACTGGAATGATTGTCTTGTATGAAAATACAAATATCATTGAAGTGTATATGAAGGAGAAAAGAGTTTGTTCTACTTGGAACTCAGGTAATGCCGTTGTTGGTGTACAAAATTCAACAGGCTCACTAGCAACAGTTGCACCCAATCGAAATTCAACAAGTACAGATTGGACAACTACCAACGAAGCTTGGCGTTTTATACCATCGGGAACATCAATAACAACAATTACTTGGTATGAAGGCAACGGAACTACAGGTCCAATTGTCGGTAACACGGCTTCGATTAACGTTTGTCCAACAGCAACTACTAATTATACTGCGAGAGTAACATACACCTTTTGCAATGGCACAATATTAGATTTAACGGACACCACAACTATAACAGTTAGTGATAGAAAGGCTTGGAATGGCTCAATCGACAGTGATTGGAATAAAGCTAACAATTGGACACCAACAGGAATACCAAATGGAAGTGATTGCGTTGTAATTCCTATAACACCAAATAATCCGATTATTTCCGGTACAAATTATAACGGACTTGCAGGAACATTGTCAGTATTAAATGGAGCTGCATTAACAATAAACTCAACAAATAACATCACCGTTACCGATTGGGTCAATGTTCAAGCTTCCGGTTCATTTACTATAAATAATACTGCTAGTTTGATTCAAATAAATAATGCAACAAATACAGGAAATATTACTTACAGAAGAACCGCTAATAATATAAGAAGTTTAGATTATGTTTATTGGTCTTCACCAGTTTCAAACTTTAATGTAAATAATATTATTTCGCCATTAATTCCGGGTCCAATTTGGCGATGGAATCCAACAATTCCAAATACGAATGGAGGACAAGGAAATTGGGAAGTTGCCAATGGCGATACAATGTTACCAGCTAAAGGCTATATCGTTAGAGGTCCAAGCTCGTTTAGTTCAACAATTCCTGCGCCATTAAACGGAACTTTTATTGGAGTTCCAAACAACGGAGTTATCAACTATACAATTTCTAGAGGTTCTGACCAAAATACTGTGTACCATCAAGGAACAAATGGAACAGAAATAACAAATTTTAGTGACAACTGGAATCTTATAGGAAATCCATATCCATCGGCAATTAGAGGAAGTCAATTTCTTTTTAATAACAATACTAAAATTATAGGAAACATCAAACTGTGGACACATGGAACATTGCCATCAATAATGGCAAGCCCTTTCTATAATAGTTATCTATACAACTACAATCCTGGTGATTACTTAACTTATAATTTTACGGGAACAAGTTGCTGTCCAGCAGCAGCATCCGATTTGTTTATTGGAGCAGGCCAAGGATTTTTTGTTCAAATGATAGATGGACCAGCAGGTTCAGACACTGTAACATTCAACAATAGTTTAAGAAACGCTTCTTATGACAACAGTTTATTTTACAGGTTGAATAATGCATTGACAAGCACAAACAGTCCAATTGATGTAAACAACTTGGAAAGAAATAGAATTTGGTTGGATTTAATTAGCTCATCTAATCAATCGGACAGAACCTTATTTGGTTACATTGAAGGAGCAACTATGGCAAGAGACAGTTATTTTGATAGTCAAACCCTGAAAACTGGTGCTATGTCGATTTACACTTTAATTGATTCTGATAAATTTTTAATTCAGGGACGACAACTTCCTTTTGATATTTATGATGAAGTTCCTATTGGAATTCACGTTCAAAATTCAGGCAGCTACAACATTGGAATTGGTGGATTAGACGGAATTTTTACTACTCAAAATGTTTATTTAAAAGATAAAGAACTTGATATCATACACGATTTAAAAGGGGCACCTTATCGTTTTAGCTCGCAAAGCGGCACATTAAATAATCGCTTTAAAATCGTTTATTTGAACGGCGCGTTAAATAATGATCAACATTTGTATTCTAATACAATTAAAGTTGTAACCAACGAAAATATAATCATTCGTTCCTCGTTTGAAATGATTAATTCAATAACAATTTATGACCTGTTGGGAAGAAATTTAGGTGAGTATAAAAATATTGATGCTACTGAATTCACAATAAAAAACATCTTAAAAAATAATGCCGCTTTATTCTTGAAAATAAAATTAAAGAATAGCGTTATTATAAATGAAAAAATTATTTTTTAAAATACTTTAAAAACATCCAAAAGGACCTTTTCTTTAAATAGTTTAGGTCTTTTTCGTTTTTGTATGCTTCACGCTCAAACGAAATATTAAAATAAGCTTTTTTTCTATCGCGATATTGAACTAATCGAAACAAATATTCAGTCAAATACCATAAATAAAATGGCAAAACCAATAACTCCAATTGCTGTCGTATATGAATTTTTTCGTGATTTATAAAAGTCTTATTTAACTTATCATCCTTATCTGCTAAAAAAACAAAAGGATAAAATGTTAAACCTCGAAAACCTCTAGGGGTTAAATATTTAAAAACAATTAGAAACATATGGTGCAAAGTTGCTAAATTTGTAATTATGTTTGAAGATAAAAATGAAAATAAATTAATCGAAGGAGAAGATTATTATCTAACTCCTGAAGGCTACCGTTGTTTCACCGAAAAGCACCACCTAAAACGTGGTTATTGCTGCAAAAATGGTTGTAGACATTGCCCTTATGGATTTGATAAAAAAACTAGTACAATTAAGAAGTGATTAGTGACAAGTAATTAGTAAATAGCAAACAACAAACTATTAACCATAAACTCAAAATGACTTTTCAAGAACAAATACTACAAGGAATTCCATCGGTACTACCGAATCCGAAGCCTTATGAAGTTGAAATAAATCACGCACCAAAACGAAAAGAAATTCTTTCTGACGAGGAAAAGAAATTAGCTTTGAAAAATGCTTTACGCTATTTTGAACCTAAACATCACGCGGAATTACTTCCAGAATTCAAAGCCGAATTAGAAACCTACGGAAGAATTTATATGTACCGTTTGCGTCCTGATTATAAAATGTATGCACGACCAATTACAGAATATCCAGGTAAATGCGAACAAGCAAAAGCTATAATGTTAATGATTCAAAATAATTTGGATTACGCTGTGGCGCAACATCCTCACGAGCTTATAACTTACGGTGGAAATGGTGCTGTGTTTTCCAATTGGGCGCAGTATTTGTTGACTATGAAATATTTGGCAGAAATGACTGAGGAGCAAACATTGGCTATGTATTCTGGTCATCCAATGGGATTATTTCCATCGCATAAAGAAGCACCGAGAGTAGTTGTCACTAACGGAATGGTGATTCCAAATTATTCTAAACCGGATGATTGGGAAAAAATGAATGCTTTAGGCGTTTCGCAATACGGACAAATGACTGCCGGAAGTTATATGTATATCGGTCCGCAAGGAATTGTTCACGGAACTACAATCACCGTTTTAAATGGTTTTAGAAAAATAAAAAAATCTCCTAAAGGTGGTTTGTTCGTAACGTCTGGACTTGGCGGAATGTCTGGCGCACAACCCAAAGCAGGAAATATTGCAGGTTGCGTAACTGTTTGTGCCGAAGTAAATCCAAAAATCACACACATTCGTCATTCACAAGGTTGGATTAATGAAGTGATTGAAAATATTGATGAATTAGTTCCACGAGTTAAAAACGCTCTAGCCAATAAAGAAGCCGTTTCTGTAGCCTATCTTGGTAATGTAGTCGATGTTTGGGAACGTTTTGACCAAGAAAATCTTCTGATAGATTTAGGTTCTGATCAAACTTCATTGCACAATCCGTGGGCTGGAGGTTATTACCCAATCGGTTATACTTTTGAAGAATCTAACGATTTAATGGCAAATAATCCTGATAAATTCAAAGAAGAAGTTCAAAAAACTTTACGTCGACACGCAACAGCAATCAACAAACATACTGAAAAAGGAACGTATTTCTTCGATTACGGAAATGCCTTTTTATTAGAAGCTTCTCGTGCCGGAGCTGATGTTTTTGCAGAAAATCACATCGATTTCAAATACAACAGTTACGTTCAAGACATTATGGGACCAATGTGTTTTGATTATGGATTCGGACCATTTCGTTGGGTTTGTGCCTCAGGAAATCCCGAAGATTTAGCAAAAACCGATAAAATTGCATGCGATGTTCTAGAAGAAATGATGAAAAATTCTCCAGAAGAAATCCAACAACAAATGGCTGACAACATTCAATGGATAAAAGGCGCACAAGAAAATCAATTAGTAGTTGGTTCTCAAGCTCGAATTCTTTATGCCGATGCCGAAGGAAGAATTAAAATCGCAGAAGCTTTTAATCAAGCCATCGCTCGTGGCGAAATTGGCTACATCATTTTAGGACGCGATCATCACGACGTTTCTGGAACCGATTCGCCTTACAGAGAAACTTCTAACATTTATGACGGCTCACGATTCACAGCAGATATGGCCATCCAAAATGTTATCGGCGACAGTTTTCGTGGCGCAACTTGGGTTTCTATACATAATGGTGGTGGTGTTGGTTGGGGCGAAGTAATTAATGGTGGTTTTGGTATGGTTCTTGATGGTAGTAAAGAAGCATCAAGACGTTTAGAGTCAATGCTTTTCTGGGATGTAAACAACGGAATTTCAAGGAGAAGTTGGGCAAGAAACGAAGGCGCGATTTTTGCAATAAAAAGAGCTATGGAAACGCAACCTTTGTTAAAAGTTACCATCCCAAATATAGTCGACGAAAGTTTATTTTAGTTTCAAATTGTTTGAGTGTTTAATTAAGAAACAATGACGAGTTTAAACTATTTTAAACAAATTTAAACTTATTAAACAAAAAATTGAAATATGAAAACAACAAAATTTTTACCGTTACTCCTACTCTTCGTTCTTGCTTCTTGCAGTTCGGTTAGAGTAAATTATGATTATGACAAAAAAGCAACTTTCGACAATTACAAAACCTATGCCTATCACAAAAGCGGCATTGATAAAGTCGAAATTTCTGACTTAGATAAGCGAAGAATTCTAGTTGCAATCGACGAACAATTAGCAGCAAAAGGTTTTACAAAAAGCGAGACGCCCGATGTTGTAATTAACTTTTTTACAAAAGAAAGAGAACAAGTAGACGTAAACCAATTCAATGCTGGTTGGGGTTATGGATGGGGTTTTGGTTGGAATCCTTGGATGTGGGGAAACAACACCTCAGTTAGTCGCTACACCGAAGGAACTTTAACCATTGACATCATCGACGCCAAGAAAAAAGAACTAATTTGGCAAGGTCAAGGAGAAGGTGTTTTAACCGGAAATGCCGATAAAAAAGACAAATTAATCAACGAATTTGTTACTAAAATCTTAGCACAATATCCACCGAAAAAATAGTTGGCAGTGGTCAGTTTTCAATGATAAGTTTAATCTTACTTGAATCAGATTCACAATAAAAAAAACACTATCTCGTACTTTCGAAATAGTGTTTTTTTATATGATGTATACTGATGAATATTAGGAGCGAATGGCTTGCTTTTGTTTGGTTTCCTTGTTCCTGCTTTTCGCGTTACACGGTAACTGCTTCAATCAGGGCTAGATTGGTTTTGTATTGAATAGAGGCAGGATTTCAAAAGACTATTTACTTAAATTATTTAACCTGCAAGGTTTTTTTTAACCTTGTAGGTCTAACAAAATATCTTTAAAACTCAATTGCCCTAGCCCAGATTGCAATGAAAAGCTTTTTGTGAAACAATGCTATTTTTTGTTGGCATAAAAAAGCGACCACCGGAAGCTCTTTTTATGGCTTACAAAAAAAGCATTGTTTGCAAAAACTTGTAATGGAAAGCTGGAAATAGCTTCTAAAAAAAGCTCGTCGACAAGCACAGAGTGACATTGCATTTCTAATTGGCTTCTGTTTAATAATTGAGTAATTCCTCTATTTTAGCTTTAACTTTATCCACATTCGGAATCATCGTAAACTCTAAAGTACTGTTCAATGGAATCGCTGGCATATTTTCTGAACCGATTACCATTACTGGTGCATCAAGATATTTGAAACAATTTTCTTGAATCAATCCGGCTAAACTTCTTGCAAAGGAATTGTTTGTTGGCTCTTCAGTCACTACAAGGCATTTTTTAGCTTTTTTAACCGATTTAAAGATGGTTTCTTCATCAAGTGGATAAAGAGTTCGTAAATCAATAATTTCGACTTGATTTTTCATTGTTGCTGAAGCATTTAATGCCCAATAAACGCCCATTCCGTAGGTAATTACTGTAATGGTTTCATCGGTTTCTTGTTCCCAAATTTCTTGAACAATATTCGCTTTTCCGAAAGGTAAAATGTAATCTTCACTTGGTTCGTTGACTCTTGCGGCATCGGTTCCTTTTACTTTACTCCAGTACAAACCTTTATGTTCCAAAATCACAACTGGATTTGGGTCGTAATAAGCGGCTTTCAAAAGTCCTTTTAAATCGGCACCATTACTTGGATAAGCGATTTTTATTCCACGAATATTAGTCAAAACGCTTTCAACAGACGACGAATGATAAGGTCCGCCACTTCCATAAGCACCAATTGGAACACGCAAAATCATACTCACAGGCCATTTCCCATTGGATAAATAACACGAACGACTGACTTCGGTAAACAACTGGTTCAATCCTGGCCAAATGTAATCGGCAAACTGAACCTCAACAATCGGTTTCAATCCAACTGCCGACATTCCAACTGTAGAACCAACGATAAAAGCTTCTTGAATTGGTGTATTGAAAACGCGATCATCTCCGAATTTTTGTGCTAAAGTTGCTGCTTCTCTGAAAACGCCACCTAGTCGTCCGCCCACGTCTTGTCCGTACAACAAACATTCTTGGTGCTTTTTCATTAATTCTTCGACAGCAAAAAGTGCGCAATCTACCATAACGACTTTATCTTCACGCTCTGGATTTCGTTCACCAACTTCTTCTATAATTGGTGTTGGAGCAAAATCGTGAGTGAATAAATCTTCTGGCGTTGGATCTTCTGCTAATTGTGACTTATCAAAATCAGCTTGCACTTTCGCACAGGCGGAAACCTCAATTGCATCTATTTCTTCTTTTGTAAATCCTGCTTCCAACAACTGTTTTATCAAAACCGGAAATGGATCACGTGATTGCGCTTCTTCCAAATCGTCACGATACCACTCCATTCGAACACCTGATGTATGGTGATTTAACAAAGGAACTTTTGCGTGAATTAAAAAAGGACGACGTTCTTCACGAATGGTTTTCACCACTTTTTGAACTGCTAAATAACTTTCTGTAAAATTGGCTCCATCAATAGAAATAGCTTCAATTCCGTGGAAACCTTTGGCATATTCAAACGCATTTTGCGCACGAGTTTCAGCAGCATTTGCCGAAATATCCCAACCGTTATCTTGTACCAAATACAAAATCGGAAGCTGTTTTAAAGCTGCCATTTGCAATGCTTCGGCAATTTCTCCTTCGGTTACGGAAGCATCGCCAAGAGAACAAACAACAAATGGTTTTTCTTGATTAGTTTCTTGAATTCCTATATTTTCTTTGTACCAAAATCCCATCGCTGCACCTGTAGCCGGAATCGCTTGCATTCCTGTAGCTGATGATTGATGTGGAATTTTAGGTTTATCAGCATCTTTCAAACTCGGATGACAATAATAAGTTCGTCCGCCCGAAAACGGATCGTCTTTTTTTGCCATCAATTGCAACATCAAATCGTAAGGTTGCATTCCGATTCCCAACATCATAGCATCATCACGATAATAAGGAAACGCATAATCTTGTGGTAAAAGTTGCATCGCCATCGCAATTTGAATCGCTTCGTGTCCGCGTGAAGTTGCATGTACGTACTTAGAAACTATTTTGAAATTATCTTCATACAAGGTTGCCATTGCTTTGGCAGTTGCCATTGTTGAAAATGCTTTTTCTAGTATTTTTTTATCTAACATTTTTAAATCTTTTTTGCTAAAAGCTATTAGCTGTCAGCTATTTCGCTTCTACAATCCAACCAAAGTCGTCTTTTATATCTTGCACTTTAATCGCATTCAAAGTATCATTTACCATTACAGAAACTGGATTTTCGTCTGGGAATTTAATAGACAAATCGTTGTTTCCGATTTCTTCTACCATTGCGATTCCAACTGCTGTTCCTGTTCCGAATGCTTCTTCTAGAGTTCCGTTTTTGGATGCTTCAATAATTTCTGAAATGGTGATTGGTCTTTCAGTTACTTCAAAACCTTTACTTCTCAACAAATCGATTACACTCATTCTGGTAATTCCAGATAAAATCGAACCTGTTAAACTTGGAGTAATGAATTTTCCATCAATTTTGAAGAAAATATTCATTGTTCCCACTTCTTGAATGTATTCAAAATCTTGGGCGTCTAACCATAAAACTTGATCAAAACCTTTGGCTTTTGCATATTCTGTTGGACGAATGGCTGCTGCGTAATTTCCGGCTGCTTTGGCTTCTCCAGTTCCACCATTTACAGCACGAACATATTTTTTTTCAGCGTATAATTTGATTTTTCTACTAAAAAATGGTCCGGCTGGCGATGCCATTACGATGAATTTGAAACTCGTTGCGGCACGCATTCCGATAAACGCTTCATCAGCATACATAAACGGACGCAAATACAAAGCGCTTCCTGTTGAAGTTGGAATCCAATTTTTCTCTAAAGCAGTGAATTGTTTTAATGCTTCTACAAACAAATCTTCTGGAAAGGAAGGCATTCCCATTCGGTCAGCACTAAAATTCATTCGTTTTGCGTTTTCATCAGGACGAAATAATAGTGGTGTTCCATCTTTTCCTAAAGTTGCTTTCATTCCTTCAAAAATCGCTTGTCCATAATGTAAAGCCATAGCTGCAGGATGTGTTGGAATCAATGCTAGAGGTTCAATTCTTGGATTTTGCCATTCGCCATTTTCATAATCACAAATAAACATATGATCGGTGAAATTAGTTCCCATTGTGATGTTTTCAAGATTCACTTCTGAAACTCTTGATTGTGAAACTTTAGTTATTTTTATTGCTTGTGTCATTACTGTTTCCATAATGTTATATTGTTGTGTTTGTGTCAAATTGTTCTAAGTAATCGCCTACTTTTCGTAAGAATGAACCTCCTAAAAATCCGTCCACTACTCTATGGTCGAACGACAAAGAAAGATACATCATACTTCTGATGGTAATTTCGTCACCTTTTTCAGTTGTGATGACTTCGGGACGTTTTTTGATAATTCCAAGTGCTAAAATTGCTACTTCAGGTTGGTTGATAATTGGTGTTCCCATCAAACTTCCAAAAGTTCCTACGTTGGAAATCGTGAACGTACTTCCTTGAATTTGTTCGGGTTTTAATTTGTTATTTCTTGAAGCTTCCGCCAAATTATTCACATCTTTTGCTAAAGCAACTAAATCTTTTTCGTTGGCATTTTTCACCACAGGAACTATCAAATTCCCTGATGGTAATGCGGTTGCCATTCCGATATTGATATCGTTGTGAACAATGATGTTTTTCTCATCCACAGAAACATTAATCATTGGAAAATCGGCTACAGCTTTTGCTACAGCTTGAACGAATACTGGCGTAAACGTTAATTTTTCATTGTGCTTTTCTTGAAATTTATCTTTGTTTTCGTTTCTCCAATTTACCAAATTTGTGACATCAACTTCAATGTAAGAAGTTACGTGAGGTGAAGTTTGTTTAGAATACACCATATGATCCGCAATCATTTTGCGCATTCTGTCCATTTCTACAATTCGATCTTTTCCTTCTACAAAATTGATTTTTGGTTTTGGATAGGAAGAAGTCGTCGGTTGTCGGTTGTCAGCTATCGGTTTAGATTGTATAGGATATTTTCGATTCTTTAGATAATTAAAAACATCACTTTTTTGTAATCTTCCTTCGGCTCCTGAACCTGGAATGGTTTGTAATTCTTCAATTGAAAGGTTTTCTTTTTGGGCAATTGAAATGATTAACGGACTTAAAAAGTTGTCGGTTGTCGGTTGTCGGTTGTTGGTTTTTGGTTGTTGTACTTCGACTGTGCTCGGTTTTACACTACTTTTTTCTACAACTTCTTGCTTCTGACTTCTTGCTTCTTGAACTCCTTCAGAATCTATCAAAGCCAAAACGATTCCAACTTCAACGACGTCATCTTTCTGAAAACGAATTTCAGTAATGACACCCGAAACTGGCGCAGGAACATCACTATCGACTTTATCGGTAGCGACTTCTAAAATAGTTTCTTCGGCTTCAACAAAATCACCCACGTTTTTTAACCAACTGATTATTGTTGCTTCGGATATACTTTCACCCATTTTGGGCATTTTGAATTCTGTTATCATTTTTTTGAGATGAAAGAGAATAGAGTATAGAAAATAGACTTACAATCGGTCTATATTCTTTTCTCTATTTTCTATTTTCTTTTAATTTAAATTCTTCTAATGTTTTATAAAATGCTTCTTGCGTTGGTCGATTGGCTGGAATTTCTCGCAAAGGTTCCACTGCTTTTAATGTTTCGTAACATTCTTTTGGCAATTGCTGATATAAAGCAGTTCCTTTGGTTTTCCAATCAATCATTTCATCGGAAACATCTTTTATAATTGTTGCTGGATTTCCCACTACCATTTTTCGGTTTGGAATTTGCATTCCGGCTTTTATGAAACTTAATGCTCCAATAATACATTCATCTCCAACATTTACGTCATCCATAATTACAGCGTTCATTCCGACCAAACAATTTTTCCCAATATTTGCTCCGTGAATAATTGCTCCGTGACCAATGTGTGCACCAGCTTTCAAAACCATTGATTTACCGGGAAACATATGAATCGTACAATTTTCTTGAACGTTACAGCCGTCTTCAATAATGATTTCGCCCCAATCGCCACGAATCGCTGCGCCTGGACCAACGTATACGTTTTTTCCAATAATCACATTACCTGTAACCGCAGCTTGCGGATGGATAAAACTACTTTCGTGTATTACTGGGATGAACCCTTTGAATTCGTATATCATTTTTTTAGATTATAGATGAAAGACCGCTTCGCTGCAAGATGAAAGACAGGCTTATATGAAATTTTTCTTGCCTCTATCTTCTTGCCTCTATCTTCTTACTTAAACTTTTTCAACGTTTCTTTTGTAAAATCAGACAAAACTAATCTTCCGCTTATTGCTGCTCTTTCGGCAAGTAAATTGTCCCAATCTTCTGTTCCTCTCCAAAAAACTTTTTTCATTTCGGTCATCGCTTCTGGATTGTAAGTGCATAAATGTTGGGCGAATTTTTGAACGGCTTCGTCCATTTCTTCTATATTTTCAAATACTTGAGCAAACAATCCTTTTTCCTTTGCCCAATTAGCTTCATAAAATGTGTTGGCGTCGATTGCGATTTGTGACATTGCCGAAACTCCCATTTTTCTCTCGATGGCTGGAGAAACTACAAATGGTCCGATTCCGACGTTTAATTCTGATAATTTTATTGCTGCAAATTTTGTTGCCATACAATAATCGGTTGATGCTGCTATTCCTACTCCGCCACCAACTGTTTTTCCTTGAATTCTTCCGATGATGAATTTTGGACATTTTCGCATTGCGTTGATTACGTTGGCAAATCCTGAGAAAAATACTTTTCCGGTTGCAGCATCGTTGATGGAAATTAGTTCTTGAAAACTGGCTCCGGCGCAAAAAGTTCGGTCACCACCACTTTTTAGGATGATTACTTTTACTTCTGAATTATTTCCAACTTCTGTTATTGTGTTGGCTAATTGTGCTAATATATCGCTTGGCAAGGAGTTTTGTTCTGGATGAAAGAACTCTATGGTGGCGATGTTGTTTTGAATGTTTTGTTTTACGTATGCTTCCATATTTTTATTTAACTGCAAAGTCGCGAGGTTATCGCAAGGTTCGCGATGTTTGTTTCTCGCAAAGACGCTAAGGCGCAAAGCTTTAGTTATTTTTAATATATTTTTTTTCGTTACTACTTATTCCTAGCCCTGATAGTAGCGGCATCCTTTTTCTTTTTTCTTTAAAAAGGAAAAGATATAGCGGATAGCAGGATTAGCTTCTAATCATTATTCTACAAAATATTAAACTGTTCAAAATGATGATTTAAGTGCTTTCTTTCTAATAGATAAGAAGCGTATTTATTCATTTCTCCGAAAACCATATTCTTTAAAACCGCTTCAGGATTTTCTTTGAAAAAGGTTTTATATTGTTCTCTGGCTTCGAAAAATTTGGCCTTGGCAGTTTCAAAATCGGGATGGATTAAATCTTCCAATTCGTCTTTTTTCATCGTTGGAAACTTGGTTCCCATTGGGAATTTATCGTAATTGTATAACGAATTATGAACTTTGTCCAAAATCTTTTCGGGTGTGGCAATTTCGAAATCTTGAATTTCACCTGACATAATTCGGTAGCCTTCTTCCAAATGTTCTAACAAATGTTGTGGCGTTAGAATTCCCCAACTTGGTTTTGAATTTTCAGTTAATTTATTCAGACATTCCGATACTTTTTCATCGGTCATTTCAACGAAAACCTCTTGTTTTTTCTGCACCATTGTTAAAATTGTTGCTACTGCAACCAATTCGTTTTCGGTGTCAAAAACTTCTACAAACCATTTTACAATTCCGCTTGGATGTTCAGCTGAAGCTACATCTCTATCGACTTTTTGTTTGCACGTTAAACGTACATAAACCGTATCATTGTGGTAAATTGGTCGTAAGAAACGACATTCTTCTAATCCGTAATTAGCGGCAACTGGACCTTTATTTGGATATACAAACAAACCAGCAGCAGCAGCTAAAATGAAGTAACCGTGAGCGGTTCTTTTCTTAAAAATACTTCCGTCAAGTGATGTAATATCGGTATGTGCATAAAAATGATCCCAAGTGATATTGGCAAAATTAATGATGTCGGTATCGGTAACCGTTCTGTTGTGCGTTCGTAATGACATTCCGGGTTGGATGTCTTCCCAATGGTATTGGAACGGATGTTGCGTGATTTCTTTGTACGCCGAATTCGCTTGATAAATTCCTGTGATTTCGGTTAAAGTTGTAGGCGAACCTTGAATTGCACAACGTTGCATATAATGTTTGATTCCGCGAACGCCACCCATTTCTTCTCCACCACCAGCACGACCTGGACCACCGTGAACCAATAATGGCAATGGCGAACCGTGGCCTGTGCTTTGCTTGGCATTTTCACGATTTAGAACTAAAATTCTTCCGTGGTGTGATGCTGCGTTTACTACATATTCTTTAGCAATTTCATCTGAATTGGTTACGATAGATGATACTAACGAACCTTTACCCATTTGGGCTAATTCGATTGCTTCGTCTAAATTCTTATAAGGCATTATTGTTGAAACCGGGCCAAATGCTTCGGTTTCGTGTACGGCTATATTTGTAAATGGATTGTCTTCTCGAAGTATTATTGGGCTAATGAAAGCGCCTTTTTCATCGGATCCGATTATGTTGGTTTTTTCTAAATCGCCGTAAACTATTTTGGCAGATTTTGATAATTCTTGAACTCTTCCTTTTAGAACATCGACTTGGTCTTTACTTACCAATGCGCCCATTCGTACTTCTTTTAATCTTGGATCACCAATAGCAACTTTATCTAACGATTTTGAAAGAGCAGTTTGAACATCGTCCATCAATTTTTCTGGGACAATCATACGACGGATTGCTGTACATTTTTGTCCAGCTTTTACGGTGATTTCGCTTCGAGCTTGGTTGATGAATAAATCGAACTCTGGAGTTCCTGGAACGGCATCTTCTCCTAAAATAGATGCGTTTAATGAATCGGCTTCCATCGTAAACGGAACCGATTCTTGGATTAATCTTGGATGTGATTTTAGTAATCTTCCTGTGGTTGCCGAACCTGTAAATGTGATTACGTCTTGACTTTCAACTGTGTCGAAAATGTTTCTAGCTGTTCCAGAAATTAGTTGCAATGCGCCTTCTGGTAAAATATTTGATGCTATGATTTCACGAACAACAGCTTCTGTTAGATAAGCTGTAACTGGCGCTGGTAAAACAACCGCTGGCATTCCTGCCATCCAATTGCAGGCACATTTTTCTAACATTCCCCAAATTGGGAAATTGAAAGCGTTGATGTGAATCGCTACTCCTTTTTTTGGAACCAAAATATGATGCGCCATAAATCGACCGCCTTTCGACAAATCAATAGGATCGCCTTCTACATGATACGGTTGGTTTGGGAATAATTTTCGTAAGGATGCATTGGCATATAAATTTCCGAATCCGCCTTCGATATCAATCCACGAATCGATGCGAGTTGCTCCGGTTCTATAACTGATTTCGTAGAAAGCTTCTTTACGTTTAGTTAAATACATCGCCAAACTTTTTATCATATTACCGCGTTCTTGGAAGGTCATTTTGCGGAGTTTTTCGCCGCCTATTGTTCTTCCGTAATGTAAAATGGCTGGAATATCTAATCCTTCGACAGAGGTTTCTGCGATGAATTCGCCGGTAACTGCATCGTAAGAAGGTTTTCCTTCTCCGGTTGCAGATGTCCATTTTCCTTGTACGTAATGTTGTGTTTTGCTCATAATGATTTGTTTGATTTTTGATTAACGATTTTTGACCCGAGAGCTTTGCTCGAATTGGCGAAGCATTTTTGAACTTCTTAAATCAACAATCAAATATCGTTAATCGTTAATCTATACTCTTTCTATAATTGCTGCGTAGCCTTGACCAACTCCAATGCACATTGTTATTAATGCATATCGTTTTCCCGTTAGTTGTAATTCTAATGCTGCTGAATACGCTATTCTTGCTCCGGTTACCCCTAATGGATGACCAATTGCGATTGCTCCACCGTTTGGATTTATTCTTGGATCGTTGTCTTTTAATCCTAATTCGCGGATGCACGCGATACTTTGTGCTGCGAAGGCTTCGTTTAATTCTATTATGTCGATTTGGTCTAATGTTAAACCTGCTTTTTCTAGTGCTTTTTTGGTGGCTTCTACAGGACCAATTCCCATTATTCTTGGTTCTACTCCTACTACGGATGAACTTACTATTCGAGCTATTGGTTTTAGGTTGTATTTTTTTACAGCTTCTTCTGATGCAATGATTGTTGCACAAGCTCCGTCATTTAATCCTGAAGCGTTTCCTGCAGTTACACTTCCGTCTTTTTTGAAAGCAGGACGTAATTTGGCTAAACCTTCCATTGAAGTGGTTGGCTTTATGAATTCGTCTTTTGAGAATTGAATCGCATCGCCTTTTCTTTGTGGAATTTCTACCGTTACTATTTCTTTGGCTAATCTTCCTGAAGTTTGGGCTGCTGTTGCTTTTTGTTGACTATTTAAAGCAAACGCATCTTGGTCTTCACGAGTAATATTATATTTTTCTACTAGATTTTCGGCAGTTTCACCCATTGCATCCGTACCGTACATTTCGTGTAGTTTTGGATTTATAAAACGCCATCCGAAACTGGTGTCGTACATTTTAGAATCGGTTCCATAAGCTGATGATGGTTTGGAAACCACTAATGGTCCGCGAGTCATATTTTCGATTCCGCCTGCTATAAAAATGTGTCCGTCTCCAGCTTTTATGGCGCGATTGGCGTGGATTATGGCTGATAACCCTGAACTACACAAACGATTTACGGTTTCACCTGGAACTGTGTATGGTAATCCAGCTAATAAAAGAGACATTCTAGCTACATTACGATTGTCTTCTCCGGCTTGATTTGCGCAACCTATGATTACGTCGTCGTAAGCTTCTTTTGGAATGTTTGGATTATTTTCTACTACGGATTTGATAACCAAAGCTCCTAAATCATCTGGACGAACCGATGCTAATGTTCCTTGGTAACTTCCTATTGGAGTTCTTACTCCGTCTATTATGTATGCTTCCATGTTTGATTGTTGATTGTTGATTGTTGATTGTTGATTGTTGATTTAGATTAGTTCTAAAATCAAAAATCGTTAATCTTCAATCGTTAATCCCTTTTTTTATTCTATTTTCTATTCAATACAATTACTATTTAGCCCTGATTGGAGAGGAAAGCTCCCGATTTTTTCGGGACTTGGAACGGAAAGCAGGAATTGCCATTACTGAAAATGCCCGAGCCATTCGCTCATAATGATTTATTTGATTGTTGATTAACGATTTTTGATTGCAGAGCTTTATGAAACTTCAAAAATCAAAAATCTATATTCTTCAATCGTTAATCTTATTCTTCCCAATCTTTTTGTGTGCGATAAACTACGCCTTTGAAAAGTGCTACCAATTCGTTGCCTCGTTTTACTTCTATAATATTGAATGCCAGTTTGTTATTTACTTTTTCTATTACTGATTCGGCGGTTAAATAATCTCCTTCGTTTACGGCTTCGATGTGATTTATTGAGGTTTCGATGGAAACGGAAAATTTACCGTGCGTGTTGGCGGCGAATCCAAAAGCGGTGTCGGCCAACGAATAGGTGATTCCGCCGTGGGCTTTGAACATACTGTTGAGCATTTCTTTGCGAACCGTCATAGCTACTTTGCAACGACCAATTTCGCATTCGAGAATTTCGATGCCGAGCCATTGGCTGTAGGCGTCTTGACTTAACATTTTGTATGGTATTTTTGTTCCTTCCATTTTTTAAACCATTAAGGTATTAAGATTCATTAAGTTTTCTCTCGCAAAGATGCAGAGTCGCAAAGTTTTTGGTTAATAAAAATTTTTATTTTCTTTAGCCATCCTTCTTAATATTGGACTGCAACGGTATCTATCTTCGTGGTATTCGTTGTAGAGTTCGTCTAGTTTTTCTACACACCAATTGATTCCTAGTTCGTCTGCCCAAGCTAGTAATCCTTTTGGGTAATTTACTCCTTTGGTCATGGCGTTGTCGATGTCTTTGGCTGATGCTATGTTTAAAAAGAATGTGTCAGCAGCTTCGTTGATTAGCATTACTACTACTCTTTCGAAAATTGCTTTTGCTAAAGTCAAATCCTCAGTTGGTTTTGGTAATTCTTGATAGTAATTGTAAAATCCGCGACCTGATTTTCTTCCTAAAAACCCTGCTTCCAACAATCTTTTTTGTGTGAATGATGGTTTGAATTTTGGATCGAAATAGAAGGCTGTGAATACGGTTTCAGTAACTATATAATTTACATCGTGACCTATCATATCCATTAATTCGAATGGTCCCATTCTGAATCCGCCGATGGTTTTTAAAGCCCAATCTAATGTTGCAAAATCAGCAACTCCTTCATCATAAATTCGTAAACTTTCGCTGTAAAAAGGTCTTGCTACACGGTTTACTATAAATCCTGGTGTGTCTTTAGCAACGGCTACTACTTTTTTCCAATCGGAGATAATTTGCACTGATTTTTGAAGTACTTCTTCGCTGGTTTGAACCGCTGGAATTACCTCAACCAATTGCATTAATGGCGCTGGATTAAAAAAGTGAATTCCAATGACGCGTTCTGGTTTTTGACAAGAAGCAGCAATGGAAGCTATTGATAAGGAAGATGTATTGGATGCTAAAATGGTTTCGGGCGAGACGTAATTTTCTAATTCAGAAAATAATTTTCGCTTGATTTCCATATTTTCAATTATGGCCTCGATCACTAAATCGGAATGCGATAATTCTCCTAATGTGTGTGCGTAGGAAATATTGTTTTCGATTCGGGATTTTTCGTGCTCGTCTATTTTTGCTTTTTCGACTAATTTAGATAGCGTATTTTCGATATTGGATTTGCTTTTGGCAAGCGCCTCGAGATTGGTGTCGTAAATTTTTACTTCACAACCTGCTGTTGCGGCTACCTGTGCGATGCCACTTCCCATTGTTCCCGAACCTATTATTGCAATATTAATTAACGATTGTTGATTAACGATTGTTGATTTTTGATTTTTTTCGTCCATTTTAAAATACACATCTATTTTTTTGAAGAAGCCGTTTTTACACTTGCAACAAAAATTGAAATTAGCTCATCATTTTCTTTTAACAATTTATTTAATGAATCAATATCGGTGACTAATTCAGCTCCTTTTTGGATTTTCATATTGATAAAACTTTCTCTCAATTCTTTTAAACAAATTTTCATTTTGTTAAGAAAATCATTTGTTGATTCTCCACTTCTAGCCTCTCCATAATTTAAAGCAGAAGAAGTTGCAGAACGAATTAATTGTTTTGCTAAATGTTCAGAAGCAAAAGATTTATCAATTTTCTTACACATTATAATCACATCAACTGCAAACTGAATTAATCTATCTTCAATTTATTTGTTTCATAATGATTTATTTGATTGTTTTTGATTAACGATTGCTGATTTTTGAACTTTATTATCTTTAAAATCAAAAATCGTTACTTAATGTTTATAGTTAAATATTTTCTATTTTTTTTATTGTTCTTTTCTAAAATCAACAATCAAAATTCGTTAATCGTTAATCAATTCCCTTTGAATTCGGGTTTTCTTTTTTCTACGAAAGCGGTTACTCCTTCTTTGTAATCGTTGGATGAACTTGCTTCGATTTGTAAATCTGATTCTAAAGCTAGTTGTTGTTCTAGATTATTTGTCATTGATTGATTTAATAATCTTTTGGTTAAACCGATTGCTTTTGTTGGCATTTGAGCTAAAGTTGTTGCTAAAGTCATTACTTCTTCTTCAAATAATCCGGTAGGGAAAATTTTGTAAATCATTCCCATATTTAAGGCTTCTACTGCAGAAACCTTATCGCCTAACATCATTAATGCTGATGCTTTTTGGAAACCAATTAAACGAGGTAAAAAGAATGTTCCTGCGCTGTCTGGAATTAATCCAATTTTGCTGAAGGCTTGAATGAACGCTGCGCTTTCGGAAGCTACAACTATATCACAAGCTAAAGCGATGTTTGCTCCTGCTCCAGCAGCAACACCATTTACAGCTCCAATAATTGGTTTTTCTATGTTTCTGATTTTTTGGATAATTGGATTATAGTGTTCTTCCAATATTTTTCTGAAACCTGGATTTAATTCAGGATCGGTTACTTCTTTTAGGTCTTGTCCGGCGCAAAATGCTTTTCCGTTTCCTGTGATTACTATTGCTCGTATATTTGTATCGTTCTCACAATTATCTAGAGTTTCTTGTAACAGAAACGCCATTTCACGATTGAAACTATTGAAAACTTCGGGTCTGTTGAGTGAAATCCACGCGATATTGTTTTCAATTTTTAGTTCTATTGAATTATTGCTCATACCTTATTTATTGAAGATTGAAGAATAACGATTTTTGATTTTAGAACTTTTAAACTTCATAAATCAAAAATCAACATTCAGCAATCGTTAATCTTATTATTTTAAACATTTAAAGTAGTCGAATGGTTCTAAACAATCTTCACATTGGAAAAATGCTTTGCACGCTGTGGAACCAAATTGACTTACTAATTTTGTGTTGAATGAACCGCATTGCGGACATTTTACAACTTTTTTATTTCCAAGAAGTGCTTCTTTATCAGCTGATTCTGATAATGGTGAAGCAATTCCGTATTTTTCTAATGCTAATCGGCCTTTTGGAGTAATCCAATCGGTTGTCCACGCTGGCGAAAGAATTAGCTCTATTTTGGCTTCGTAGCCTTTTTGTTTGAATGCTGCTTTTATATCATCTCCAATTACATCCATTGCTGGGCAACCGCTGTAGGTTGGAGTGATTTGAACTTCAACAATTCCGTTTATTATTTTGGCAGAACGCACTACTCCCATTTCCATTATTGATAATACTGGAATTTCTGGATCGGATACTGTTTCTAGTATTTCGAAGAGATTTTGGTCGATATTTGTAAATTGTTCTGTCATATAGATTTATTTGATTGAAGATTAACGATTTTTGATTTTTGAAGTGAAAAAATTCAGAAATCAAAATTCAGAAATCGACAATCGTTAATCATTTACCAATTCATATTTGGATAAGCTAATTGCATGTATTGCATTTGTGCTAAAAGATATCCCATATGTTCGCTGTGAATTCCTTGTTTTCCTCCTTTTTGGAAGTATTCTATTGTTGGAATTTGCAATGTTGCTTCTTCTAAAACTTCATTTACTTTTTTAAAATAATTTGCTTTTAAAAGTGTTACGTCTACTCCAATTCCTTCAATTACCATTGCTTTATCTGCATCGGTTTGGTGGAAAAGTTCGTCTGTGAAAATCCATAAATCGTTGATTGCTGTTTGGATTCTGTTATGGCTTTCTTCGGTTCCGTCGCCTAATCTTCTAATCCAATCGGAAGAAAATCTTGTGTGATAAGAAACTTCTTTGATGCTTTTTTTGGCTATAGCTGATAAGGTTTCGTCTTTACTATTTTGCAATTCTTCTAATACTAATAAATGATAGACATCGAATAGAAATTGTCTTGCTATTGAATTGGCAAAATCTTGATTGGGTTGTTCAACCAACAAAACGTTTTTATAATCTCTTTCTTTTCTCAAGAAAGCGATTGTATCTTCTGTGGCATCGCCTCCGATTAATTTGGCTGCATATTGAAAGTAACTACGCACTTGACCGAATAAATCTAGAGAAATATTGGTCATAGCAATATCGGTTTCTAGACTTGGTCCATGACCGCATAGTTCACCGAGACGTTGTCCTAGAATTAGAGAATTATCTGCAATTCCGTATATGTATTGAATTAAATTGTTGTTCATTTTGAAAAGGTTGTAGGTTGATAGGTTGTAGGTTGTAGGTTGTAGGAAATTCATTTTTTCCTAATACCAAAAACCAAATACCTATCACCTAATTACATATGTTTTAACTCGTCAGGCAATTCATAGAATGTTGGATGACGGTAGGCTTTGTCCTTTGCAGGATCGAAAAGTTCGGCGCTGTCGTCCGGATTTGAGGCTGTGATTTGTGCTGATGGAACTACCCAAATACTTACACCTTCCATTCGTCTTGTGTAAACATCGCGTGCATTTTCTAATGCCATTGTTGCATCGCTTGCGTGTAAACTTCCGCAATGGCGGTGTTCTAATCCGTTTTTACTTCTTATAAATACTTCCCAAAGTGGCCAGTTTTTCATAGTTTTAAGGTTGTAGGTTGTAGGTTGTAGGTTGTAGGAAACTTCTAAGACCTACCACCCAATACCTAACACCTAATTTATATTGCTTGTTTTACTTCTTTGTTTGCTTGTTTTTCGGCGTAAGCCATTGCAGCGTCACGAACCCATTTTCCTTTTTCCCAAGCGTTTACTCTTGCTGAGATTCGTTGTTTGTTACACGGTCCGTGGCCTTTTACAACTTGCCAAAATTCGTCCCAATTCATTTCGCCAAAATCATAAGATTGCTTTTCTTCGTTCCATTTTAAATCTGGATCTGGAATGGTTAAGCCAATCATTTTTGCTTGAGGAACGGTTTGGTCTACAAATTGTTGACGCAAATCGTCGTTACTTTTACGCTTTAGTTTCCATTTCATTGATTGCTCGGTGTGAACTGATTCGGCATCTAATGGTCCGAGCATCATTAATGCTGGCCACCACCAACGGTTTAATGCATCTTGTGCCATTTCTTTTTGCTCTGGAGTTCCTTCTGCTAAGGTCATCATAATTTGAAAACCTTGTCTTTGATGAAAACTTTCTTCTTTGCAAACACGAACCATTGCTCTCGCGTATGGTCCGAAAGATGTTGAACATAAAGGCACTTGATTGATAATAGCAGCGCCATCAACTAGCCAGCCAATTGCGCCCATATCAGCCCAAGTTAATGTTGGATAATTGAAAATACTGGAATATTTTGCTTTTCCTGAATGTAATTGTTCGTATAATTCTTCGCGTGATACGCCTAAAGTTTCACAAGCAGAATATAGGTATAATCCGTGTCCGGCTTCGTCTTGGATTTTAGCCAAAAGCGCTACTTTACGTTTTAACGACGGTGCACGTGTTATCCAATTTCCTTCGGGTAGCATTCCTACGATTTCGGAATGTGCGTGTTGGGAAATTTGACGAATGTGTGTTTGACGGTATTTTTCTGGCATCCAATCTTTGGGCTCGATTTTTTCGTCTCTTGCAATTCGTGCATCGAAGATTTCTTCTAAATTTTTTACTTCTTTTTCTGACATACTTTTTTGAATTAGTGTTCAGTGTTCAGTCGCCGTAATATTCTACTTTGCAGTAACTTTGAACGATTATTATTTTTTTTCTTTTGAACCATTAAGTTATTAAGGTTCATTAAGATTTTGTTGTTTTATATTTCTAAATTTTATTCAACTCGTTTGCTTTCTAGCCCTGATTGGAGCAAGTATCCTTTTTTGCAAAAAAAGATACTGCGGAAAGCAGGAAAATGGATTGCAAAAATGCCCAAACCATTCGCTCCTGACTTCGACAAGCTCAGCCTGACATTACACGCCAAAATCGACTACTACTTTGTCGGTTGTTGGAACGGCTTGACAGCTTAAAACCAATCCTTTGGCGACTTCGTGTGCGTCGAGTGCGTAATTGACTTTCATTTCGACTTCGCCTTCTAAAACTTTGCATTTGCACGTGCTGCATACACCGCCTTTGCAGGCAAATGGTAAATCGGCTCCGGCTGCTAATGCGCCATCTAGAATGTTGTCGTAGGCTTCGTCCATCACGAAATGGAATTCTTTTCCGCCGTCGATGATGGTGATGTCGGTTCCGTTTACTTTATTTTCAACTATTCTTTGAATTCGTTTTTTGTCTTCTTCGGAAATTCCGGAGGTGAACAACTCGTAATGTATTTTATCGCTATCTAATCCGGCAGCTGTTAATTCGTCGCGTAATAGGAAAATCATATCTTCTGGTCCGCAGATGAAACAATCGTCGGTTGCTGGAATGTCGATTATTTTTTCGGTCAACACCTGAATTTTTTCTTGGGTAAATCTTCCATTAAACAATTCGGATGCTCGATGTTCTTTGGTTAGGAAATGAAAAATTTCTAAACGATTGAAGTACAAGTTTTTAAGCTGTTCAATTTCTTCCTTAAAGATAATGGATTTTACGGAACGATTTAAATAAAATAATTTAAATGTGCTGTTTGGCTCTGATTTTAAATGTGTTTTTATGATAGACAGAATTGGCGTAATTCCGCTTCCTGCTGCGAATGCTATGTAATTTTTGGCTTTTTGGGTATCGATTTCTACGTTGAACTTTCCGCTTGGTGGCATTATTTCTAAGACATCACCTCTTTTTAGCGTTTCGTTTACATAGGTTGAAAACAATCCGCCATTGATTTTTTTAACGGCTACTTTCCATTTGTCTTCGATTGGAGACGAACATAATGAATAAGAACGACGGACATCTTCACCATCAATCATCGCTTTTAGCGTGAGATGTTGTCCTGGTTTGTATTGAAATTCTTGCTTTAATTCTTGTGGGATTTCAAAAGAAAGTACGGAACAATCTTTGGTTTCCTTGTAAATATCGGCAATTTTTATGCTGTGAAATTTTGACATAACCACTGAATAATTTTTAACTAACACTTGTTAGTTTGTTATGCAAATTTAGTGAAAATTTTGATATGTTACGAAAACGTTATATTTTTTTTGTTCTAAACCATTAAGGCATTAAGGTTCATTAAGTTTTAGGTTTGGAACACAAATTTGAGAAATCTAAGAAATTATACAATTCCATTGAGTAAAACTTGAATCATAGTTGCTTTTAGTACTTCGGGTTTGATTGTTTTTTTCTTTCCGTACCAAAGGTAAAGCGTTCTTAATGTTGAAAGAGTTGAGAAAATTATTACTTCGATGTTTAGGTTTTTTATTTCGCCGTTGGCTATTCCAGTTTTGATTATTTGTCGGAAACTTTCTTCGTAGTCGTTTCGCATTTTGATGAAATATATTAAATCATCGTCGGTTAAGTGCATCCAATCGTTGTTTAGACAAGCTAATGCATCGGAATTTCTTAATGTGATATCGATGTGAAGTTGGATAACTCGTTCGATTTTTTGGATAGTTGTGACATTCGAAGCAAGGATTTCATCGATTACAGAAGTAAATTCTTCGGCAATTTCGATGATGATTAAAACTAAAATTTCTTGTTTGGACTTGATGTGATTGTACAAACTTGCGGCTTTGATATCCATAGCCTGAGCGATGTCACGCATTGTCACAGCGCTATATCCTTTTTCTTTGAAAAGTTGTGCTGCTACGTTTATAATTTCGGTTTTTCTATCGGTAATCTTCATTGGTGTCAAATATATAGAATATTTTTAGTTGGGTAACTTTTGTTACAAATTTGTGTTTGAGATTAGATTAGTTTTGTGGTGTTCTTTGTTTTTGGGAACACAGATATAAGCCCTTCGACTAAGCTCAGGGTAAAAAATTTAAAAAATACAATTATGGGATTATTAAGTATGTTGGTTTTTGGTGGGAAATCGGAAAATATTAAAAATTTCGTTGAAAAAGGAGCCGTTATTATTGACGTTAGAACTCCTGGCGAATTTCAAGGCGGTCATATTAAAGGTTCTAAAAATATTCCGTTGAATACTATTGGAAATCAAATTGAAAGCATTAAAAAATTGAATAAACCTGTGATCGCTTGTTGTGCAAGTGGAATGCGAAGTGCGCAAGCGACATCAATTTTGAAAAGCAATGGAATTGATGCAATGAATGGTGGCGGTTGGAGTAGCTTGGAAAATAAATTGTAGTTTTTGGATTTTGGAAAATAAAAAAACCATCTCGAATTAACGAGATGGTTTCAAAAAACTAAACTATAAAAACTACTTACTACTTTTTAATTACTTTAAAGATTTTAACCTTATCATCAACTAAAACTCTAACAATATAAGAACCCGAAGAATATCTTGACATTTCTATTGTTGTTTCATTTTCGTTTACCGATTTTGAAAAGACAATTTGACCAAGTATATTCACAACTTCTAAATTCGTCATCATTTCTGTTGAGGAAATAGTCACAATATCAACTACTGGATTTGGGTATAATTTGATAACATTTGTTATAAATTCCTCAGTTCCTAAACATCCACCTAATGTCATTGTAACTGCCAATCTTGTTGGACTTTCACATCCTGTAACTGTTTGCGAAGCATAATAAGTTGTTCCCGAAACTAAAGCTGTTCCTGGTGGAATTACATTTCCGCTTGACGGTGCATCATACCAAATTATGTTTGAACCTGTGACAGATATTAATCCGACAGTTTCGCCTGCGCAAAACGTTTGATTTGCAAATCCGGTTGGTGCAGCTGTTGGACTTATTGAAGCCGTAACAGCAACTCTCGATGTTGTACAATCACCATTTGTTGCTTCAACATAATACGTTGTAGAAACCGAAATACTTGGCGTTGTAAAACTTGAACCTGTTGCTAATAGTGTTCCGCCAGAAGCATTTGCATACCAATTTAATGTTCCGAAACCTTGTGTTGTTGCACTTAAAGTTAGCGTTCCTGCATCGCATCTACTTGCTGGAGTTGTTGAAAGAACTGTTACTGCTGTAAAAATAGTTGCAGTAATTGGAGTTCTTGCCGAAGTACACGTTCCGTTTGTCACCTCAACATAATACGTTGTTGAAGTTGCTAAACTTGGTGTGTTGAATATTCCACCAGTAGTTAATGCTGTTCCTCCACTTGCATTAGCAAACCAACTTATAGTTCCCACATTTGATGTTGCTTGTAATTGAACACTTCCAGTTCCGCATCTACTTGCTGGAGTTGTTGATGTTATTGTTGGAATATCAAAAACAGTAGCCGTAATTGCAGTTCTGATTGAAGAAATACATCCGTTGTTTACTGCTTCAACATAATAAGTTGTAGTTGTTGCAATACTTGGAGTTGTAAAACTTGAACCTGTTGCAATTGCAGTTCCACCACTTGGAACACTATACCAATTGATTGTTCCAATAGTATAAGTCGCGCCTAATGTTACTGTTCCTGTTCCGCAACGACTTGCAGGAGTTAGCGTCGTATTGAATGGTCTATCATTAACAGTCACAACAACAGGAATTCTTGCTGATTGACAACTTCCATCAGTTGCTTGAACATAAAACGTTGTTGTAGCTGCCCAATTACTTAACGAAAAGCTGTTTCCTGTTCCTTGAACAATTCCTCCTGTTGGAACATTGTACCAAGCTAAAGTTCCTGCACTTGCAGTTGCCGATATTGTAAATGTATCGCCACCACAAATGGTTGTTGGAGTTGTTGAAGTTATAGTTGGACTAGGATTAATTGTTGCAATAACTGCCGTTCTTGTTCCAGTTGCACAACTTCCGTTTACTGCTTCTACATAATAAGTTGTAGTTGTTGAAATACTTGGTGTTGTAAAACTATTGGTCGTTGCCAAAGCTGTTCCACCAGATGCATTTGCATACCAAACTACATTTCCTGCACTTGAAGCAGCTGATAAAGTTACCGATCCAGCATCGCATCTACTACTTGGTGTAGTTGAAGTTATTGTTGGAGTAACATTTATAGTTGCAGTAACAGCAGTTCTTGAAGAAGTACAACTTCCGTTAGAAGCTTCAACATAATAGGTTGTAGAAACTGAAATACTTGGAGTTGTAAAACTTGTTCCAGTTGCTAAACTTGTTCCGCCAGTTGGCGTTGCAAACCAATTAATAGTTCCAGAATTGGCTGTTGCAGCTAATATTACTGTTCCAGCATCACAACGACTGTTTGGTGTAGTTGCTGTAATAATTGGTGTTGTATTTACAGTTGCAATTACCGCTGTTCTTGGCGACGTACAACTTCCTGTCGACGCTTCTACATAGTAAGTTGTTGTTGCACTTATACTTGGAGTTACAAAACTATTTGTTGTTGCCAAAGGAGTTCCACCTGTTGGATTTGCATACCATATTGTATTTCCTGCACTTGATGTAGCATTTAATGTTACACTTCCTGCATCACAACGACTTGCTGGTGTTGTTGATGTTATTGTTGGTGTAGTATTTACTGTAGCAATTACTGGAACTCTTGTAGAAGTACAAACTCCGTTAATAGATTCAACATAATACGTTGTATTTGTTGAAATACTTGGCGTTGTAAAACTCACTCCAGTTGCAATAGCAGTTCCACCAGTTGGATTAGCATACCAATTTAATGTTCCAACATTAGTTGTAGCTTGTAAAGTTACTGTTCCTGCATCACATCTACTTGCAGGCGTTGTGCTTGTAACAGATGGATTTGCATAAACGGTTATGTAAGAATTTAAAGTTACTGTACCAGTTCCGTTGTAGTTTGCAGCTACTAATGTCACTGCGTAACTTCCGGCTGTATTATATGTTATTACAGGATTTTGAACCGTTGAACTGTTTGGAGTTCCACCAGTAAATGTCCACGTCCAAGCCGATGGAATATTGGTTGATGTATCTGTAAATGTTACTGATTGACCAATACAAATTTCGGTAGCCGAAGCTGTAAAACTTGCAACTGGTGGTGCTGTTGGACAAATTTGAGGCGTTGCATCAACAACTGCACCATCATTATCTCCACCAAAATAAGCATAAAATGATGGAGGAAAAGGACATACTCCTACAATCGTTTCATCTGTTGCTGCTCCGTCGTTATCGCCACCCATATAGGCAAAGAACGAAGGAGGAATTCCGCAAGTTGTAGCCGACAATTCATCGACTGCTGTACCATCATTGTCGCCACCTAAGTAGGCAAAATACGATGGTGGAATTCCACACGCTGTATTACTTAATTCATCTACTGTTGCTCCGTCATTATTTCCTCCAAAATATGCGTTAAAATGCGCAGGTATTCCGCAGGATGTTAAACTCAATTCTTCCGAAAAAGATCCAGAGGAACTTCCTCCATTGTATTGAGCAAACGATGACAAATGAGACAAAAAGATTATTAAGAATACAACTATATAATTTTTAGTTGTTTTCATCTAATTTGATTTTAAAATTGTTAAATAATTTTGATTTAGAAACGAACTTTTTTGATTTCATTTCTTTCAAATTAGATTATTATCTCACGCCACGACCACCAAAAGTGTAATTTCTTGTAGTGTTAACTGTTGTGATATTTGCTCTATCAGATACTTTTACTCTATCTACAACATTTACATAATCACCACCTCTAAAACCTACGCCAACTGCTGTTGTTGGATCTGGCCAAGTTGCTTGATTTGCAAGACCATTTGCCGCAATTGTTCCGTCACCTAAAGTTCCATTGAATGCTGTTCCTGTAGCATTTGAAGTTGTAATACAACGTTCTGATACATTTCCACCAAGTTCCATTGCACCATAATAAGAAGCTCCAGCAGAAGCTCTTCCAGAAGTACCTGTTGCAAAAGCACCAACTTTAACCGGACCATAAATTCCAGATGCAGATCCAATTCCGGCAGCACAAGTTCCGTTAGTTGCTGGTGTCCAAGTTTCATTTGCTAAATAATCATTTATTAATCCCGGTAATTGCGTGTAAATTGCGTTCATTTCGGTTGTTCCCCAAGGATATTCATTTGCAACACGATTTACAGGTCCGCGACATACTTTTTCAAATTCCATTTCGGTCATTGGACGTAAAGCTGCCCAATCTAAATAAGCCGAAACATCGCTCCAGCTAAGATTATTCATTGCCGTTCCTTGTCCATCATCACTATTATTTTCTACACCTGCCGTTGCATCACAAACATAAACTGCTGGAATTGCACCGTTATTTCCTGGAGTTGAAATTCTGATTCCGTTTCTATAGATGAAACCGGTAAACATTGCATAAGTTCCTATAGCGCTGATTGGATCATTAGCAACGTGTGCCGCTTGTTGATCGTAAGTTAAAGAATTCAAATATTCTACATATTGTAATTGAGAAATTTCATATTTCATACAATAAAAAGCGTTGTATCCCATTGGGAAAGTTGCAGGAACATTCGTTGCTGCACCACCTAATGTAGCAGAAGTTAGCCCAGAAGATTGCGTTGCTGCTGTAATATTAATGCTGTTAAAAGTTGAAACGCTATTTCCATCTCCTATTTGAAAATTGCTTTGAGGCACATTAACCATTTCGATTCCAAAAACTTTATAATTGAAAGTTCCAGCTGGAATAGTCATTTTTAAGGTTACTGATGTTGGTGCTACTGTTCCTCCACCAACTGCGCTTCTGCGAATAAAAACGCCACGTCCGTCAGCAACTGGATCTACTTGCAAAGGTGATGCTGTTGAATGATCAGTTGCTAGTGTACTCAAACCTGCGTGTGCCCAAAGTCTTGTATTACAATCTTGATATTTGATAAAAACCCAAACGGCATCCCAATTGTTTGGAGCGACTGACGCATTCCAACTGTTGTCCCAAGAAATATTAAAAGTAATATTAGAACCCGAAACTGATGTTCCTGTAATTTGTACATTATTTGCAGAAGCATTAATTGCAAATAATAAAAATAATGCCGAAGCAATTTTAGTAAAATAATTTTTTGATTTCATCGTATTGATTGTTAAAGTTATAAGGCAAACTTAGTTCACAACAAAACATAAAAAAATACGCTAAAATGCGTATTTTTAAGAATTCAATAATCTGATTTTCAAAATATTATATTAATTTATTGCTTTTTGCTTTTTGAATAGCTTCTAGTTTATTGTGGACTTGCAGTTTATTGTAAATATTCTCAACGTGTTTTCGAATTGTTCCCACAGATAAAAATAAATTATCGGCTATGGCATTGTATTTTAATCCTTTGCTTAACTGTTCTAAGACTTCAACTTCTCTGTTGGTTAAATTGATTTCTTCGCAAGGTTCACAATTATCAAAGACCATTGGCTCTCGTAATAATTTTAGAGTTTTTAATGCAATTGATGGCGTCATTGCTGCTCCACCATTTAGAGTTTCAATAATAGCATTGTATAAATCTTGCGGATTTACTTCTTTTAGAAAATAACCATCGGCACCAGCTTTTATCGATTTAAAGATGTTTTCGTCATTATCAAAAACGGTAAGCATAATGATTTTGATTTGCGGATATTTATTTTTTACTGCCTCAGTTGCTTCGATGCCGTTCATTTTTGGCATTTCGATATCCATCAAAATTAAATCTAAGTTGTGATTTTTTTCTAATTTTTCTAATAAATCTTGACCGTGATTGGCTTTGAATTTTATGTCAATATCATCAAAAAAAGCAAGCTTATCTTGAATGGCTTTTTGTAAAAAAGTGTTATCGTCAACTATGGCTACTTTTATCATAATTTTAAATTTTTGGAATTTCAAATCTAATTTTGGTTCCTCTATCAATTAAAGAATTGATTTCAAAAGTTCCATCAATTTCTTCTATTCGTTTTTTCATATTGTGTAATCCGTTTCCGAAGTCGGTGTTTTCTATGTCAAATCCTTTTCCGTTGTCTTGAATTTCTATTTGAATTTTATTAGAAACATTTTTAACCTCAACGAGTATTTCATTTGCATCAGCATATTTAACGGCATTATTTACTGATTCTTGAATGGTTCTATAAAGATTTATCCCTACAATTGAAGAAAATTTTAAATCTTGTAACGATTCGTAAACATTGAATTTAAAGTCCACATCTTCTTTGGCTGATTTTGCTTTTTCGATAAAATTAAAAATTCGTGAACGCAAATCTTCAAATGAAAATTCATTATTGTTCATCGCCCAAATAGTGTCGCGAAGTTCGATGATGGTTGACTTAGTAAAATCGCTAATTTTGGTTAATTGATTGGTTATCTTGTTATCTGTAATTTGATTTCCGTGTTTTAAATTGTCTACTGATGAAATTACAAATGTTAGTTGCGCTCCGATATTATCGTGCAAATCTCGTGAAATTGAAAGTCGTTGTTCTTGCAATTGATTTTGAGATTCAATTTCTTTGATGGCCGATTTTAATTGGAATTCTTGTTCTTGTTGTTTGTTTTTAAGTTTTTGTTGACGGTAAATTAAAAATCCTATTAAACCTATGAATAGTGCTAATGATGAAACGGCTATTAGTTTATCTCGGGTGTTTTTTACTTCGATTTCTTTTTGAAGTAAAAGTTTTTCTTTTTCATTAGTTTCAAATTTTACTTCAAGTTCGGCTATTGCTGCATTGGTTTCTTTATTGATAATACTGTCTTTAAATTGAGCATAATTTTTAAAATTCTTTAATGCTAAATTAGTATTTCCTTGCAATTCATAGCATTCTGAAAGTTTTTTGTAACTGTATTGAAGCAAATCAACATAATTAGATTTCAAAGTGTTATCAGCGGTTTTTTGATAGAAATTTATGGCTTGATTGTATTGTTTTTGAGCTAAATATAAATCACCAAAATAAGAGAGATTTTCTGAAACACCTATTTGATCTTTCAATTTTTGACGAATATCTAATGCTTTCTGATAGTTAATCTTAGCTTTTTCATATTGTTTTCTAATTAGATAAACTCCTGCAATATTATTTAGACTATAAGGAATTCCGAGACTATCTCTAATTTTTTCTTTTAACTCTAATCCTTCATTATAAAAAAACAACGCACTATCCAATTGATTTTGCATTTCTTTTAGAACGCCATAATTGTTATAAATACTTAAAAGTGGTTTTTGTAAATTATTTTTTTGTGCAATGCTCATTCCTTTTTGAAGATATTTCTGCGCTTTTAGAAGGTCTCTTTTCTTCATTCTATAACCCAATTCTCCGAATTCGATGGCTAATTTTTCTTTATCATTCATTTTTTCAAATGCTGCAATGGCCTTCAAAGAATAAAAAAGATCTTTTTCATATTTGCCTTGGTAATAATAAACAAGACTCAAGTTACTATAACTCTGAGCTTCGCCTAAAGAATAATTACATTTTTTAGCATCCTCACTATTTTTAAGAAATACCTCAACTAAAAGCGATGCCTTTTGCTGTTTTTGCTCAAACGGAATTGCATTAATCGAATCAATACTTTTTTTATTTTGTGAAAAACATAAAAGTGGAACTATAATCAATGTTAATAAAATTCTGATCCTCATTTTATTTATCAATATTTATATTAATTACCGTTCCTTTACCTACTATGGAATTAACTTCAAATTCACCATCAATTTCTTCTATTCGCTTTTTCATATTATTTAAACCATTGCCGAAATCAACGTTTTCTATATCAAATCCTTTTCCGTTATCTTGAATATTGATTTGAATTTTATCCTGAAAACTTTTTACATCAACACTAATTTTTGAACTTTCAGAATATTTAATTGCATTATTGAGTGCTTCTTGAATGGTTCTGTAAATATTTATTCCGACCAAAGACGAAAGTTTAATTGACACTAAATTTTCATCAATATTAAACTCAAATTGTATGTTTTCTTTTGCAATTTTAGCTTTTTCGATAAAATTAAAAATTCGTGAACGCAAATCTTCAAATGAAAATTCGTTGTTGTTCATTGCCCAAATCGTGTCTCGCAACTCGATAATCGTTGACTTTGTAAAATCGCTAATTTTTGTAAGTTGGTTTTCAATTTTAGCATCATTAATTTGATTTCCGAACTTTAAATTGTCTACAGACGAAATTACAAAGGTTAGTTGTGCGCCAATATTGTCGTGTAAATCTCTTGAAATTGAAAGTCGTTGTTCTTGCAATTGATTTTGGGTTTCTATTTCTTTTATTGCTGATTTTAGTTCAAACTCTTGTTCGCGTTGTTTATTTTTAAGTTTTTGTTGACGGTAAATTAAATATCCAATTGTAATTAATGCGATTAAAATTAAAGCCAAAATTTGAAACTGGGTGTTTTTCTTTTTTATTTGAAGCTCGTTTTTTGCGATTTCAACTTTGGATAGAAGAAGTTCTTTTTCTTTTTTTTCAACTTCATATTTTGTTTCAATTTCTGTAATTGCTTTTTGAACATCAAGACTGTTTAAATTGGCTTGAATAGAATCTTTTGCTTTAGAATAAGTGTAGGCTTTTTCAAAATCTTTTTCTAATAGAGCGATTTTTTCGTAGTATTTGATGCAATTTAATTTGGAAATAGCTTCATTTAATTCGGTTGCAATAGAAAAAGTAAGCGCATTAAATTCCTTTGCTTTTTTTAAATTATTTGTTTTTATAAAATAATCTGTAAAACCACTGTAAGCATAAATCAAATTGGTTTTAGAATCTAATTTTTTAGCAATAGCAACCGATTCATTTAAACATTGCAAAGCCTCAGCATAATTTTTATCTTTTATTAAAACAGACGCTAAATTATTATTGACGGTTGACAATCCGTTTTGGTCATCAATTTTTCTTTTTATGGCAATAGCTTTTTTATAATTTTCAATTGATTTATTTCTATCCAATTGATTCTCGTACAAATTACCAAGATTAACATAGCAAACAGAAACGCCATAGTCGTCTTTTATTTCTTTTCGTATTTTGAGCGACTGCATTATATAATTATACGAATTTTTAAAATCGTGTAAACGTTCATAAACCAAACTAATATTGCTTAATGCGTTGGCTTGGCCTTCTTTATCATCAATTTTTTCAAAGATTTTTAATGCTTTAATATAGTAATTTATGGCATTAGTATATTTACCCGAATTGTAATCAAGTAAACCCAAATTATTATTTATCGATGCTTCTGTTATGGGTAATTTTACTTTTTTGACGTGATATTGTGCTTTGTAATAGCAATAATAGGAACTATCAATATTACCATTAATATCGTGAATAATGCCGCGAAGGTTGTAGCTTTTTGCGAGTCCGAAATCGAGTTTGCTTTTGCGAGATAACGCGTAACATTCTTTATTAAAACGAAGTGTTTTCTTCAAATCGCTATTTAAAAAACTTACACCAAGTTTGTGCAGTGCATCAATTTTTACAGAATCGCTAGCTTTTCCGTAAGCAATAGTTTTTAAACTGTCGATGTTTTGAGCCGAAAGAATATTAGGAAACAAAAAGACAAGCAAAAGTATTTTTTTAATCATAAAAAAGATAATTGTTTGGTCTAAAGTTACTTATAATTTCTATTGGAAATGATATCGATAAAAACTTTTTGAAGTTTTACAACCTCATCACCCAATGATTTCATATCTTTTGAATAATTGGAGCTGTATTCGTTAGAAATTATAACTTTTTCGTTCAGCATTTTTTGTTTGTGATGCAATGAATAAATTATCTCTTTAAGTACTTGAATGTTTTGCGCGTGTTTTTCTCTAATCTTTTTATTTTCTAAAAACAAAAAGATGATTGTAGCAAGCATCATCAGAATTAATAAAACTAGAATATAAATCATAAAAAAAGTCATTAAACCATTTACAAAAATGACTTAATGACTGCTTTAAAACAATACGTATTTATGCGTATTTATCCTTTTATTTTTTGAGTAAATTCTTTATCCGAATTCACCGTTTCTCCGTTGTATTGTAATTTCCAACCCATTGAATTTGTGAGAATTAAAATTTTAGACAATTCACTAATTAATCTATTTTTGGCATTTGATTTTAGAGTTGATTTATCTATTTTCTTTTTCAAATTTTCTCTAGCTAACTTATTGATTTTGTTATAATCATCACCTGTAAATTCATTAAAAGTAGAGGATTCAGTATTGTAATATTTAATATCGGGACTAATTTTTATTTCTTCTTGTGGAATGGTTAAAATGGTTACCGTTTTATTTTTGGCATCAATATCATATTGTACTTTGCTTAAATCAAAAGCCACGGTAACATCAGCATTAATAACAACCAATGCTTTTTTATCAAAACTCAAACCTGGAATGTAGGTTTCTTTTTTGTCCTTGTAGGTTAAAATTTCAGCAAAATGACCTTCGGTTACAACCAATTTCCCAACATTCTTAATTTGCTCTTGAATTAAATTGGTATCATATTCTATTGAAGATGTTTCGCTTTTGGTAGTAAAAAATTTGTATCCAAAAAACAAAACTAAAGCAATTAATATAAGAACTGCCCATTTTCTGAATTCAGACAAAGCGCCAAAAAAGCCAACTCGTGTCGAAGTATGTTGTGTCATAAATAATTATTTGACAACGAAGATATAAAATCAATTCTTTTTAAATAGTAGCTCTTTAGAAATTTTAATTTTATTGATTTGATTAATGCCATCAACAGCGGTTAAATAGTATAAAATTTCATTAGTTTCATCATAAAAAGGTTGTCCGTCAAACTCTGGAGTATTGATTTTTGTGCCCAAATTAATTGGTTCGCTCCAGTTTTTCCAAGTATCATCCTGACGATAGGAAAGAAATAAATCATAATTTCCAAGTGTACTAAATCCGTTGGAAGCAAATAAAAGTGTTTTTCCGTCAGACAATAACTGCGGCGTAAATTCATCGGATGCACTATTCAAAGTCTTACCCATATTTTGAAGCATTCCATAAGTTCCGTCTTCTTTTTTAGTGGTAAAATATAGATCAACGCCACCTTGAGTGAAGTCGGTTTCTATAGCAACAATTAAAATCTTACCATCATTAGTGCAAGTAATATCAGCAAAATCACCATAATTGCTATACGCCGGAATTTTAATTTGACCTTCTAATTGATACCTTTCATTTGAAAATTTAAAAAGTTCAAATCCCGTTTCATTAGAACCTAGTTTATAATTAGAACCACCTTTAATTAAAAAATCCGGATTAATAACGTCAATAAAATTATAGTAATCACCTGTATTTAAACCAGTTTCAATTGTTTTATTTGTCCAATTTCCATTTTGATTTGTGAAAGAAATAATTTCTTCTTTATCATTAACATTGATAGATGTAAACAACTTCTTCCCATCTTCTGAAATACAAATGGAAGACGGAATTAAATCTTGTAATTCTACTTTTTGGGAAACCGATAAATTTTCAAATTCGGATTTTGAATTAATAGTAACTTCTATAGGAGTTTCAGTATCGGAAATTCCAATAGCATCCACTTGCTTTTGTCCTGGAAGAAGAGCAAAATTAAATTCTACTTTGACCGCTATCACTCCAGAAACTGCAGTATCAAGAATAATATGTTCAATTCCTGGATTAAAAACATTTGGAACCTCTTGTATTTTTCTTCTTTTTCTTCCAAAATAATAAGCTCTGTCTAAGTTTAGCGTATGTTTATAAACAGGAGTTTTATAATCAAGCTTTCTAAACCAAACCGATTGAAATTTTTCACCATCTGTAGAAACTGAAATAGCAACGACACAACCAGCATTTAGGTTTTCGAATACTGCAATTTGTTTGACCAACTGTGCTTTTTCAAACCCAACAATGATAACTTCTCTTCCGTCAAGGGCTTTTTTGGGTGACCAAGCATTAGCACTATAACCACCTTGCGGAAAAACATCAGGCTTACCTAAAATTCTTTTTATTCCGAATTGTTTTCCACCTAAATCAGAGGAATATTTAATTAATTTTGATGCCCATTGCACTTGTTGTGCCTCAATAGAATTTAGAATAATAAAGAATAGAATTATAAATCGAAATTTTTTCATTACTTAAAATTGTTATTGTTTAAACATATAAAAGCAAAGGTTTTATTTAACAAAAAAATCATTTTGCTTCAGATAAATTTCAGTGATAAAAGAGGTAAGTTAGCAGTACTTCTTAAAATTTGTTTACTTTGAAATACTAAAAAAATGGGCTGCAACAACGTCACAGCCCAAGCAACAAAGTGTAATAACCTCTAATTATTTACTTTGATTTTTTCTACTTTTTTTCCTTTAAAAGCAAAGATAAATTCGCCATCGGTTGTGATGTCAATTCCTGCGCCATATTTTGGACTTCCACCTTTACCTTTAGATTGCACCGAACCTTTGGTTTCACCATTAGTCATATCGATTCCGTATATGATATTTTTGCTATTTCTTTGGTCTCTTAGATAGTAATTTCCTTCTATTTCATAAAAGAAATCAACTCCTCTAATTTTATCAGTTGCATAAGCTCGAGTGCCATCTTTTTTATTGTAGGATGCCAAACCTTTTTCAGAAAGAACTACTACTCTATCTCCAAAATCAATTACATCAGATGCTTTTCCGACTCCAGCATCATTGTGTTTTACATCAAATAATTGTTTGCCCGACGCTATATCATATCCGTAAAATTCATCGCCATCACCAACAAAAGCGGTTTTATCTTGATCGATAATTATATCAGTAATTCTCTTGTCAAATTTTTCAGAACGCCAAGATGTTAAACCTGTTTTGTCATCAATAGCCAAAACACCATTTTTTTGCGCTTTATAATCCCAATAGATATAAGGAACGCTCTCTCGATAAGTTCCACCCATTGGTGAAGATCTTGTTTCCATTCTGTACTCTTGGACTTGCACTTTACCTCCAATTTGTAACACTATTTTATCACCTGCTTTGTAAAGATTCGGCATACTAAAAGCTCCAGTAATTTTTTCGGATGCCCACAATAATTTACCTGATTCTAAATCGTGTTTTTCAATATATTTAGTTCGATCTCTAGTTCCTAACATTACCAAATAAACAGCATTTTCCTCAAAAATTGGGTCGGCAATTGTTCTGTAATATTTTTTGTTTTTAGTATTAGAGAACAAACCTTTTCCGCCATCCATATCGTTTTCATAGATGGCTTCCCAAAGTTTTTGACCATTATTAATATTGTAAACTTGCAATCCATTTAAATACATATAAATTTTATCACCTTTGATCCATAAATCTAAGATTGCTCTTCTGGTTACTAATTCTTTTTCAACAGTTCCCATAAAAGTTGCATCCCACAAAACTTCACCATTAAGCGCATTGATTTTTACTAGTTGATTTTTAAATCCTGCAAAAAGTGCACCCAATGCGGTTGGCTTAAAATTCACCATTATGATTTCATTTCTTTTGGCATCATAAATATATTTTCCAACGCCACCTTTAAAGCGATTGGTTTCCCAAACTTTCTCTCCAGTATTAGCTTTTACTAAAATAACAGAAGCTCTTTGTGAAATTAAAAAAGCGTCTAATTCGGTGATGTATTTTACGGTTTCCAACTCGCCTTCGTCGGCACCATCTTCAGATTTTGTTCCTTTTGGCATCAAATTTTGATATTCTTCAGAATTCCATAATTCTTTTCCATTTGCAATATCAATTACCGCAACTCTATCGGTTCCCATTTTTCTTTCGTCGAATAAAAACAAGTATCCACCTTTTGGTTTCCAAATTACATATTGATATTCACACTTATTGGTTTTATTGGTAGTGATTTTTTTGTAGTCACCACTCCAAACCATTTTTCCGTTGGCATCTAAAACGGTTGCTGAATTGTCGTCGGTTCCCAAAATATAAGTTCCATCGCCATCATTAACGGCTAAACGAGTAGCTTTGTTATCGAATTCAGATTCCCAAACGGTTGTGAAATTTCCTGATTTTTTACCTGCCGATTTTCCGCCGCCAGTAACTTTGCCTAATAATTTTCCAAATTGAGCATTGGATTGTAATGTTCCCATCAAACAAATGGAAAGCATTAAAATGGATAATTTTTTCATTTAAATAATGTTTAGAGGTTTATTAAAAAGTAATAGTGTAACGAATTTTGTAGCGCTGTTGCTTTTGCAATTTGAACTGAAACTTGTGGTCTAGAATGTAAGAAGACATAAAATTGATAAAATCGATGTTCTTGATATCACTATCGACTTTGAAAAAAGTGGATACTTTACCGTTTTGAACAACACCAATATCAATGACCATCGTGCCTTTTACATCAGAAAATTTTTTGTTCTTCTTTTTAGAAAACTCTTGAGATTTGAAGACTTCATCAATTTCTTTAGTTACTGTTTCAGCCACGACTTCTTCGTCGGTTAAAACCGGTTTTTGAGCATTGATTACTGGAGAAATTAGTAGTAAAAATGTTAATCCTAAAACTAGCCTAATAATTCGCATTATAAATTTGTTTACTGTTACAAGGCAAACTTATAACTTAAACTAAGCGAAGGAAATACGACAAAATACGTATTTTAAGAAAATGTAATAAAAGGATGTTTACTTTGAACTTGAGTTATCTTATCTTTTAAATTAGATAAAAACTTTAAATGACTTGGCGACTCAGGATTAAATGGTCGGTGTTTCAAAGCGCGTTGTATTTCACAAACTTGATTCATAAGTCCAAATTGTGATTCTGAAATATAGTTTTCAAAGAATTTAATCCAGATATAATCAATAGCTGTTTGACTTGGATGCAACATATCATCAGCATAATACCGATAATCGCGAAGTTCATCCATCATTATTTCATAGGAAGGAAAATAATTTACAGATTGTTCATAATCAATAACTGCTTGAACTGCTGAAATTAAATGTGCTTTACTCCTTTGATTTTCAATAAATCCGTCTTTAATATGTCGCACCGGAGAAACCGTGAAAATAAAATTGCAATTTGGATTTAGCTGACGAATTAAATTGATAGTATTTTGAATTGATTTTTCAATTATCGCTGCAGAAAGTATTTGTTTATCAAATTGATTTTGTGGCACTTTATGACAATTTGCAACAATAGCATTGGCATTAGATTGAAACTCTCGTTGTTTATAAACCCAACTTGTTCCATAAGTCAAAATAAAATGAGTTGCTTCCGTTAATTGATTGTGAGTTAGACGCAAAACCTCATTTAAACTATGTAAAAATTCTTCTTTATTAGGATTTGATAATTGAGAATGCACCTCAAAACAATGCCACAAATCGTGGTGAAAAAAGATATCGTTTTCAGTAAATGCAACTTTATTTACTACTCGATCAATCAACTTTTCTATTGATACTGGATTGAAAATAATCCCAAAAGGATTGACTACGTTTTGAAATTTAAAATAACTAAATTTCTCACCCATATTATCGGCAAAACAAGAACCAAAAGATACAATTTTAGAATTATAATCTATCGGGTTTTGGTATTTACCTATCGGAACTTTGGTAGAGAAATTCATTATTTATTTTAATTTTTATCAAAAATACGAAATGATTAATTAACCTTAAAATCATTCTATTCTTATATATAGTAATACAATCAAAATTTAATCTTCGACGCCATTTTATTTTCTACTTTTGCACTTCAACAAATACATTTAAATGAAACTACTATATTCCTATCTTAAAAAACATAAACTTTTGCTATTTTTCGCCTTATTGATGGCTGCTATAAACATCTGTTTTAGTTTATCAGACTCTATTATTACTGGTAAATTGATGCAAGATTGTGGCGTCGGAATTGGCAAGTATAAAGGCAACGAAGTGGGTTTTATAAAATCGGTTGCTTTTTGGTTAGGATTATCACTTGGCGCTGCAATGATTTCTCGAATTACCAAAAATTTTCAAGATTATTTCACCAATATTGTCATCCAAAGAACTGGTGCTGAAATGTATACTGATGGAATCAAAAAGTCTTTAGATTTACCTTATGAAGAATTTGAAGACCAAAGAAGCGGTGAAACATTGAGCAAATTAACAAAAGTTCGAATTGATTCTGAAAAATTGATTACGCTTTCCATTTCATTGATTTTTCAAACCGTAATCGGATTTGTTTTTGTCATTGTTTATGTCTCTCGCATTGATTATCGCATATCGATTATTTTCTTAATTACGGCACCAATTATTGCCTTGGTTAGTTCCTATCTTGGAAAGAAAATAAAAGTCGTTTCACGAAAAATCGTTACCCAAACCAACGCATTGGCGGGTTCAACGACTGAAAGTTTGAGAAATATTGAATTGGTAAAAAGTTTAGGATTGACTTATCAAGAAGAAAAACGTTTGAACTTAAATACTTTCAAAATCCTTCAATTGGAATTACAAAAAATTCGTTTCATTAGAAGTTTGAGTTTTATTCAAGGAACAACCGTTCATTTTTTAAGAACTTGCGTGGTATTTACTTTGTATTACTTTTTATTTGGAGGCAAAATTATCGTTGGTGATTTATTGACAATGGTCTTTTTTACCTTCTTTATTTTTGGTCCATTACAAGAATTAGGTTCTTTTATCATTGCATTGAATGAAACCAAAGTTTCTATGGAAAACTTTAAAGAATTATTGAATGCTCCTAAAGAATTCCGTCCTAAAAATGCCAGAAATATTGGCGCGATTAAATCGTTACATTTTTCTAATGTAAGCTTCAAACATAAATCAGCGAAACACAATGCAGTTGAAAATATCGCTTTTGATATTAAACAAGGCGAAACCGTTGCTTTTGTTGGACCATCGGGCGCAGGAAAAACAACCTTAGTAAAACTACTTGTTGGATTATATCCGCCAGCAAAAGGAAACGTAAAATACAATGAAATTGATTCTACAGAAATTGATTTATTAGATTTGAGAAAACAACTCGGATTTGTAACTCAAGATGCCCAATTATTTAGTGGAACAATTCGTGAAAATTTACTTTTTGTAAAACCATCTGCGACCGATGAAGAACTGCTTGAAGTATTGCACAAAGCAAGTTGTGATAGATTACTAGAACGTGCAGAAGACGGATTAAATTCAACTATTGGTGAAGGCGGAATAAAAGTTTCTGGTGGAGAAAAACAACGTTTATCGATTGCAAGAGCCATTTTAAGAAATCCAAATTTATTAATTTTTGATGAAGCTACTTCGGCTTTAGATTCTATTACCGAAGAAGAAATTAATGCGACCATCAGAAACATTTCTGATAAAAATAGAATTACAGTTTTAATTGCGCACCGATTATCAACCGTAATGCACGCTGACAAAATCTTTGTCTTAGAGCAAGGCAAAATCATCGAACAAGGCAAACATGAAGCATTGTTAAATGAAAAAGGTTTGTATTATGCTATGTGGAGACAACAAATTGGGGAACGCAAAAAAGAATAATGATGTTACAAAAAGAATACATTCAACCTAACGAAGGTTTCTCTCAAGTTGTTGTAGTTGAAACTGAAACGACTAAAACACTGCATATTTCAGGACAAATTGGAGCAGGAAACGATTTAGAATCGCAAACAATTGCAACCTTTAAAAATTTGGGAGAAATGTTGCAAGAAGGTAATGCAACTTTTAATGATGTTGTAAAAATGAATACTTATATCGTAAACTTTAATCCCGAAGTTGATTTACCAATTTTCAGAAAAGTACGAAAAGATTTTCTTGGAGAACAAAATTATCCAGCCAGTACTTTAGTTGGTGTCACTGTTTTAGGCAATAGAAATTGGCTTATTGAAATTGATGCTGTGGCTGTTATTGAGAAGAAATAGCATAAAAAAACTGTCAAGTTATAATTTGACAGTTTTTTTGAAACGATTTTTAACGCAATTTAAAATTCAAAAAGCATTCTTGATTGACTGTTTTTCGAGGCTTCAATAGGGAAATCATTAGTACCATATTGATAGTTAATAGAATTACTGATTCCTTCTGATGCCAAATAACCATTATAAAATAGTTTAATTTGCAACGTTGTTAAATTATTTTTTCCTCCTGGATAAATTCCAAAACCTTCAAAATTGTAAAATTGTCCAAAATAAAAAGCATTATAAAGATTCAAGTTTCTGAATCCGATGACATCAGAAAAAATATGTTTTTTTGAATCATAATTCATATAATTTTCTTCTGCTGAACTATTGTAATTAGGATTAAAATTGTTTTTTACTAGTTTAGTAACATTATTTTGATCAAATGTTATAGTGCCATTATAATTCTCAAATAAAGAAGCGTAATTGAAATTTGCATTATTGTTATTAGTATAGGAAAAATCGACCGTAATATCAATTCCGGGTTGAGATGCCGGATTTTGATCAGCTTCAAACTTGACTAATCTCTCTTGCGCATCATAGAAAAAATCTACACTCAAATAAAAAGTTGGTTGTTGGTTTACCCTAATATACTTATCAACGCGTGAAATTAAATTATTAGTATAAAAAAAATCAACTTTAAGACCTGTTCCATCTGAATAACTAGTTAATTTTCCATTTTCATATTGAAAATTAATTTCGTGATTTTCAAAATCATTATTCCAATTTGCACCAACAAACTTCATTTTTTTCACAATAGTTCCAGGAACATTTATAGAACTATTTTCTTCATTACTACAACTTGAAAAAAATAATGTCAATGAAAGTATTATTACTAAAAGGGAACGATTTTTCATAACTTATGTTGTTGAGCTATTTTTATTTTACTTCACAAAATCAACAGCTTTTTCCAAAGCTTCTTTAATTCCATCTACATTTTTACCTTTTCCTGATGCGAAAAATGGTTGTCCACCGCCATTTCCATCAATATATTTTCCTAATTCTCTAATTACATTTCCTGCGTTTAAAGATTTTTCAGCAACTAATTCTTTTGAAATATAACAGTGCATATTTGGAGCATTATCTTCAATAGAAGCTAAAAACACGAATGCATTTGGTTTAGATGTTCCGATAGCTTGTGCTAAATCTTTAGTAGAACTCATTGACAAATCAACTTGTTTAGCTAAAAAGTTGATACCATTTATTTCCTGAAAATCGGAAGCTAACGAATGCTTCAAGCCGTCGATTTTTTCTTTTAATAATTGCTCAATTTGTTTTTTTAATTTAGCATTATCATCTTGTAAACTTGAAACCGATTTTAAAATATCCTGAGGATTTTTCAAAGTTTCTTTGATTTCAGCTAAAGTATTTTCTTGATTTTTATAGAAATCTTTAACAGCATCGCCTGTAATTGCTTCGATACGACGAATTCCAGCAGCCACTGCACCTTCAGAAATGATCTTAAAATGCCAAATTTCTGCGGTGTTTTTCACGTGAATTCCACCACAAAGCTCCTTGCTTTCGCCAAATTCTATCATTCGAACTGCATCGCCATATTTCTCTCCAAATAAAGCCATCGCTCCTTTATCCAATGCTTCTTGAATTGGAATATTTCTATGTTCAACCAATTGCAATTGAGCTTCGATTTGTGCATTGACACTTGCTTCAACTTGACGTAATTCTTCATCAGAAACTTTACTAAAATGCGAAAAGTCAAAACGCAAATAATTTGGATTCACCAGCGAACCTTTTTGCTCTACGTGTGTTCCTAAAACAGTTCTCAGAGCCAAATGCATTAAATGCGTAGCCGAGTGATTTTTGGAGGTTGAAGTTCTTAAATCGGTGTTTACTTTGGCTACAAATCCAGCTTCAATATTTTCTGGAAGTTGTTTTGCAAAATGTAATATTAAGTTGTTTTCTTTCTTGGTATCAATAATAGCAATCGTTTCGTTAGCAGAAACCAAAGTTCCTTTATCGCCAACTTGTCCGCCACCTTCTGGATAAAATGGTGTATTGTCTAAAACAATTTGGTATAATATTCCGTCTTTTTTAGAATCAACTTTACGAATACGAGTGATTTTTACTTCGTTTTCTATTTGATCGTACCCAACAAATGTTTCTACATTTCCTGGAACTACTACTTTCCAATCTTCTGTCGAAACTTCAGATGCTGCGCGCGAACGTGCTTTTTGTTTTTGTAATTCCGATTCAAATTCTTCTTCGTTATAGGAATATCCTTTTTCTTTAAGAATCAAAGCCGTTAAATCTTTCGGAAATCCGAATGTGTCATACAATTCAAAAACTTTTGCACCTGAAACTTCTGTTCCTGATGTTTCGACAACTACTTTATCTAATAATTGTAATCCTTGATCTAAAGTTCTCAAAAACGAAGCTTCTTCTTCACGAATAACATTAGTAACCAATTGTTGTTGCGACTTGATTTCCGGAAAAAATTCTCCCATTTGATTTGCTAAAACTTCAACCAACTTATTGATAAAAGGTTCTTTGGTATTCAAAAAGGTAAATCCGTAACGTATAGCACGACGCAAAATTCTACGAATTACATAACCCGCACCAGTGTTAGATGGTAATTGTCCGTCAGCAATAGCAAAAGCCACAGCACGAACGTGATCAACAATTACACGAATGGCAATGTTGGTTTTATTTTGTTCTTCTGATATATTTTTAACTTCGTTGGAAGTATATTTTAATCCGGTAATTTGTTCTACTTTCGCAATAAGCGGTGTAAAAACATCCGTATCATAATTAGAAGTTACATTTTGCATTGCCATACACAAACGCTCAAAACCCATTCCGGTATCAACGTGTTGTGCTGGTAATTTTTCTAAAGAACCGTCGGCTTTACGGTTGAATTCCATAAAAACGTTATTCCAAATTTCAACTACTTGCGGATGATCAGCGTTTACTAATTCACGACCTGAAACTGCAGCGCGTTCAGCGTCGGTTCTTAAATCTATATGAATTTCTGAACACGGACCACACGGACCTTGATCGCCCATTTCCCAAAAATTATCTTTTTTATTTCCTAAAATAATTCGGTCTTCTGACACGTATTGTTTCCAAATATCGAAGGCTTCTTGATCAAACGGAACATTTTCGGCAGGATTTCCTTCAAAAACAGAAACGTATAAACGGTCTTTATCTAGCTTTAAAACTTCGGTTAGAAATTGCCAAGCCCAAGCCAATGCTTCTTTTTTGAAATAGTCACCAAACGACCAATTTCCGAGCATTTCAAACATGGTATGATGATAAGTATCAAAACCTACATCTTCTAAATCATTGTGTTTTCCTGAAACACGAAGACATTTTTGTGTATCGGCTATTCTTTTGCTCTTAGGTGTTCCATTTCCTAAAAAATATTCTTTGAATTGCGCCATTCCTGAGTTATTAAACATCAAGGTTGGATCATCTTTAAGAACAATTGGTGCAGACGGAACGATTAAATGTTCGTTACTTTCAAAGAAATTAAGGTAAGCTTTACGAATGTCTTGTGATTTCATTATATTTTATTTTCTTATATTTTAACTACGTTGAAACTTACTTTTGATGTTTTTAAAATCATTTCACTTTACAGCAAAAGACAGTTTCTAAATTAGTTTTTAACTTTAATTATTATTCTGATATTTTTTTTAATTCTTGCAATGCCAACGGAAATTTTTCTTTCATATAATTGATATAATCTGCAACACAATCAATTTCAGCAATTACGGTTGTAACGCCATCAATTTCATTTAATTTGTATGTTTCAAAACTACCGGTCCATTTTTCAGATTCGGCATCCAAAGGTACTTCTTTCAAATCTTTTAGATTTCCAATATGCTTAAAAATTAGCAACTTATTTGGAATTAAATAAAAAACATCGCTGTACATACCTTCAAAACTTGGCGCGATGAAATGAATTCTACTTCCTTGTTCAATTTCACCTGTGTAATAAGTACCTGCGCAAAATGGTGTTGTCCAATCGGAATACGATTTTTTATCCCACATTTTACTCCAAATGTGTTCTGCAGCAGCATTGATTTCAACCTCAAAAACTAACTTCTGAATGTTGTACAGATAGTTTCTTAAATTGGTTTTTACCAAAGCATCCCAACCCATTTGATAATTAGCTGGAGTAAAGTTAGGTCCGGCATCGGCAAACGATTCTACTCCTTCGTGGGTTAATGTAACTTCTACTTTATTATTTTCAATCTCAACAATAGTCCAAGTAACGGTGGAACTTCCTTTAGATTGTTCTGGATGATTCCAGGTATGTTGCAAAATTTTATTTTGTTCAACTTTTAAAATTTCGCCAGTATGCAAGTACTCTTTTCTGTCACTTTCATAAAATGAAAATTGATTTCCGATAGTAAGATTGAAATCTGAAATATCGAAATACCAAATCTTCATAGTTTGCGGATTAGTAATGGCATCCCAAACTTTTTCTTTGGTTGACTCAAATACTGATTTTGTACTGATTACACTCATCTTTTGAATTTAAAAAGTTGTGTTTAGAAATAAAAAGTTAATTAGTTTGAAACATTTCTTAAATTTGTTCGTATAACTACTGTTATTCTTAAAACGATTACAAAAATAGTATAATTTAAGAAATGTCGAAGAAAGTTAAGTATTATTACGATCCAGAAAGTTTGGCTTACCGAATAATTAGTCCTCAAAAAAGGAAAAAATTTGGATATGCCTTGTTATTCCTAATCGCATCGGCTTTATTTGGATTTCTATGCTTTGTGATTTTGATGAATACACCTTATTTTGAAACGCCAAAAGATAAAATTCAGGCAAGAGAAATTGAAAATTTAAAATTGAGTTATGCTCTTTTGAATAAAAAAATTGAAAATATTGATCAAGTTGCTGCTGATTTAGAAGAACGTGATAATAATTTATACAGAGTCTATTTTAATTCAGCCCCAATTTCAAATGAAAAGCGTCGTGGCATCATTGATCGATCAAGATATAAAGAATTAGAAGGATTCAATAACTCTGAACTGGTAATTAGCACTGCAGAAAAAGTTGATGGAATTTCAAAAGCATTGGCATTTCAATCAAAATCATTAGATCAAATATTAAAATTAGCTAAAGCAAAAGATAAATTATTGGGTGCTGTGCCTGCAATTCAACCCGTGAAAAATGAAGATTTGAAGCATATGGCATCAGGTTTTGGCTATAGAACCGATCCGTTTACCAAAGCACGAAAAATGCACGAAGGAATGGATTTTACGGCATCAACTGGAACACCAATTTATGCCACTGGCGATGGCGTAGTAACCAAAGCAGATAATTCTTTGTCAGGTTACGGAAATCATATTGAGATCAATCACGGATTTGGTTATTTAACTTTATATGCTCATTTAAGCAAATACAAAGCCCGTCCGGGACAACGCGTAAAACGAGGTGATATCATTGGTTATGTTGGAAGTACAGGAAGAAGTCAGGCACCACATTTGCATTATGAAGTTCATAAAGATGGAAAGGTAGTCAATCCGATTAATTTTTATTATGGAAATATTTCGGCAGCCGAATATGTGGCCATTTCTAAAATAGCGAACCAAGAAAATCAGTCGTTGGATTAACGATTTAAGATTGATGATTTTTGAATTTTGATTTTAAAATATAATTACAAAACAAGAAGATTAATTTGGAATTTAAAACTTATGCATATAGAATTATCTAAAGACAAATTGTATTTCAGTATTGGTGAAGTCGCCGAAGCATTTGATGTGAATGCCTCGCTGATTCGTTTTTGGGACAAAGAATTTGACATTCTTAAACCAAAGAAAAATGCCAAAGGCAACAGAATGTTTACACAAGAAGATGTAAAAAATTTGCAACTGATTTATCATTTAGTAAAAGAACGCGGATTTACTCTTGAAGGTGCAAAAACACATTTAAAAGAAGGTCAGAAAAAAACGCTTGATAAATTTGACATCATATCAAAATTGGAAGGAATAAAAGCAGAATTAGCCAACATTAAAAATAATTTATAATTATGAAAAAAGACAAAATCGTTAGCATTAGTTTTATCATATCTTTTGTTTTTTCGATATTGGGTGCGTTATTAAAAATAATGCATTGGGGAAATTCAACCCTTCTATTAGTAATCGGAATAATCGCATTAGGAGTTTTCATTTTTGCTTCACTTTATGAGATTTTTCAATCGAATAGAATACGATCTAACGAAAAATTTATGTGGCTCGTCGGATTTCTGACCTTAGGTTGGTTTGCCGGAATTGTTTACCTCTTGTTAGGAAGAAAAAGAATCGTTTAAATTGGCATACAAATTGTAAAAAAGAACTAAATATAAATTAATAAATAAACTTAAAAACAAATAGAAATTATGAGAAAATTTTTGCCTTGGATAATTTTAGCTGCTGTAGTTTTAATTGGATTCAGCTATTTTAAAGGAATTAACAATACTGCGGTTACGCTTGAGCAAGATGTCAAAGAATCTTGGGGAAATGTTCAAACATCTTATCAAAGAAGAAATGACCTTATCGGGAATTTAGTAAAAACCGTTCAAGGTGCGGCTGAATTTGAAAAAGGAACTTTAACAGCTGTTATTGAAGCGCGTTCTAAAGCTACTTCAATGACTATTGACCCTACTAATATCACTCCTGAACAATTAGCACAATTCAACCAAGTTCAAGGTGGGATGAGCAGCGCTTTATCACGATTATTGGTAACTGTAGAGCAATATCCAAGTTTGAAAGCAAATGAAAACTTCTTGAAATTACAAGATGAATTGGCTAGTACAGAAAATCAAATTCTAACAGCAAGAACTCGTTATAATGAGGCTATTAAACCGTACAATAATCACGTAAAAGTGTTCCCAAATAATATTTTTGCAGGTTGGTTTGGATTCAAAGAAAAACCATTTTTCGAAGCTGTTGCTGGAGCAGATAAAGCACCAGAAGTAGAATTTAATTTTGATAAAAAAGAAGATAAAAAATAATGTCTAAAGTTGAAGATTTTTTAACAAAAGCCGAAGAAGAAGAGGTAGTTGAAGCTATTCGTTTGGCTGAAAAAAATACTTCTGGCGAACTTCGTGTACATATAGAAAAGGAAACATCCATAGCTCCAATTGACAGAGCTGTGGAGGTTTTCAATCTTCTCGAAATGGAAAACACAAAAGATCGAAATGGTGTTATTATCTATGTAGCAGTAAAAAGCAGACAATTTGCTATTTATGGTGACAAGGGTATAAATGAAAAAGTCAGTGATGATTTTTGGAATTGCACCAAAGATATAATGCTTAACCATTTCAAAAATGGTAACAATAAACAAGCATTAGTCGATGGAATTAATAATGCTGGTGAACAACTGAAAAAGTTCTTCCCATTTCAAGACGATGACACAGATGAACTTTCTAACGAAATATCAAAAGGATGATACAACTAGTTTTTAGAATCGTAAAATTCTTGATGATTGCGTCACTTTTATTGTTACATCAACTTGGTTTTGCACAATATACTATTCCGCCTAAACCTGAATTTCAAACATCAGTTTATGATTATGCAAACCTTTTAACTGCATCAGAGAAAGCAAGTTTAGAAAACAAATTAGTGAAATATTCTGATTCTACAACTACGCAGATTGTTGTTATCACAATTGAGGATTTGAAAAATGAGGATATCGGTTTACTTACACCAAAGTGGTTAACAGAATGGGGAATTGGTCAAGCTAAAAAAGATAATGGAGTTTTAATTCTCTTGTCTAAAAATGATCGTAAAATTTGGATATCTCCTGGATATGGTGTCGAAGATCGATTAGTAGCTGGAATTGTAGGTGAAATAACAAGAAAAATAATTATACCCGAATTTAAAGCAGGTAGTTATTATAATGGTTTAGATAAAGGTTCCGATGCAATTTTTGAAGTTTTAAAGGGAAAATATAAAGGCACAAGAATAAAAGACAAAAATGAAGATAGTATATTCCCCATACTACTTTTCATAATTATTTTTGTGGTAATTATGATTATAGCTTCCAAGAGTAAAGGCGGCGGAAGTTCAGGAAATTCATCAGGAGGACCAAGTTTACTAGATATTATCATATTAAGCAATTTAGGACGAAGTTCTGGCGGTGGTAGTTTTGGTGGTGGATTTGGAGGATCATCTGGCGGAGGTTTCGGAGATGGTGGATTTGGCGGAGGTTTTGGCGGCGGCGGCGCTTCTGGTGGTGGAGCTGGCGGCGATTGGTAACCAAAAACTAAAATCATTGATATAAAAAAAAGGCTTTCTACATATTAGAAAGCCTATTTTTATTCTTTAAAACCACATCATTCCACCAGATTTCTTTTCTTTTCCTGCGAATTTTTCTAGTTTGTAGGTTAATGAAAACATTACATAACGTTTTAAAACTACATTCTCTTCATCTCTAATTGATGTTGCAGTAATGCTTCTTGTTGCGTTTTGATTTTGATTCAACATATCATACACTTTTACTTTTGCCATTAATTTCTTTTGAAAAAAACTATAAGACAAACTAGTGTTCCACAGGTAAAAATCTTTTTTAAATCCGCTGGCTATATTGGAGTTGTATGTGTAACCAAAGTCATTACCAAACGTCCAGTTTTTTGGCCAAAAACTAGTTACTTGCAGGTTTAACTTGTGCGTAAAATTAGAAGCCGATGCAATCACATAATTTGTAAAATCGGTTTTATTGTAAGTATAAGAATAAGATGGATTAACCGTTAACAATTCGCCGTATTCATAAGTAAAATTGGCTCTTGGACTGAAAGATAATGTTTTTGCACTAAACAATTCGCCATCAGTAAATCCTTTGGATAAACCAAAATTATTATTTGATCTTAATTCAAAACGGTATTTGTGAGCTTCTTTTTTAATTGATTTATTCCAATAAAAACCTATCCAAGAGTTGTACGTTCCTGAAACATTTTCATAAGAAGTGGTACGTTTTCTGTTAGCATCAAAAGTCGTTGACGAAACAATCTGATTATCATAGAAATTCCCACCAGCATATGTTCCATAACCTGAGCGTGTAGCATAATCAAAATCTCTATATGAAAAATAAATTCCGTGATTTTGATTTAAATCTAAATTAGAATTTCCGATAATAGTATTCAGCGGATTGGCTAAATCTTCAACAGGAAGAATTTGTCTGGCCGTTGGAAGTGTATAAGAATAGTTATAATTCACCCAAATGTTCTTACTTTTTGAAAAACGATAACCTCCATAAGCATTGATATAAGGCAAAACGTATTCTTTTTCTAACGTAGTTTTGACATTTAAATAATCAGAATCATTATCATAGTTTATTAAAGTTGTTCCCACATTAATATTCAAATTCATCTTTTTACTGTTGTATGCCATTCCAGTATTTGGAGTAACTGTTCTTTCAAGCGAATTAAAAGCATTAGATAACTCATTATTCACAGTAGAATAAGTGCCAGTTGTGGTATCAAAATCAAATGAATTTCTTCTGTCTTTATTCCTATCAATTTTATATTCTACTCCTAATTTTACTTGAAGTGAATCGGTTATGGGTTGAAAATATTCTATTTCTGTTCTATAATTTTCGCTCCGATTTCTAGAATTGTTTGTTTGATCTCTTACATCATCAGGATCAGTTCCTTGATAGAAAATAGTATTGGATTTTACAATTTCATTTTCGTTGGTATTTGCATTTTCATTTTCAAAAACTAAACTTAATGATTTCCCTTTTCTTTTAAATGATTTAGAGAAAGACAAAGTATTGTTGAACGTGTCGTTATCATTTTCATAAAAATTGTTTGAATTACTTTCGTTAAGTAACGCATTAGTTGCATCAAAAGAAGTTTGAGAAGAAAGATTCCTGTTTTTATTATTTGATTTTGTAAAATTTGGCTCTATCGAAATTGTTGTCAAAGAATCAATTTTATATTCAAATAAAGAAGAAACATTATGCACGTATCTATCTTCAATAGTATTTGAATTGGAATTAGTGGTAAAATTTCCTGATGGTAAGAAATTAGTTAAACTAGTTCTATTCGTATTTTTAGAATTGGCACCCGAATAGAAATAACTTAAAGACGTTTCAGCATCTTTAAACCAATCATCAGAATAATTTATTCCTACTAAATTGGATTCTGTAATTCCTTTGTTTCCACCGAAGTTTCTTCCGTTTATTCCAAAAGAACCATTATCACCTACCCAAACGCTTCTATTTCGTCCGCCACCCATATTATCAAAGACTTCATCCATAGAAAAACCAGTAGCATTGATATTATTTGACGATGCTAAAACACTAATTTTCTGTTTATTTTTAAAATAATTAACCAACGTGCTGGCTTCATAACGTTTATCTGAACCTGTTCCGCCCATAAATTTACCAAAAAAGCCTTTGTTCTTATTTTCGTCAATGGTAAGATTTATACTGGCTGTATTAGCACTTGCCGCAGCACCTGTTTGCTCCTCTTTTTTAGTCTTGGTATCAGAGACTTGTACTTTATTGATAATATCGGAAGGTAAATTTTGTAGCGCAATTTTACCGTCTTTATCAAAAAATGGTTTTCCGTTTACTAAAATTTGGTTTACTTCTTTTCCGTTTACGGTGATTTTTCCTTCAGTATCTATTTCTACACCAGGTAATTGTTTCAACAACGACTCGACATTAGCATCTGGACGCACTTTAAACGAAGCCGCATTAAACTCTAAAGTATCTTTTTTAATTCGTATTGGCGGTGTTTCTTTTTTAATAATAACTTCATCAAGATTATTGATGGCCACTTTCATAGCAATTGTGCCAAAATCTCTATCAGCAGCAACATTATCAAGATTAATTTTGTATTCATCATAAGTCACAAAAGAAACTTTAAGATAAACTGGCTTATCATTTTTTTTAATTTTAAAATCAAATTTCCCAAATTTATCGGTAATGGTGTAATCAATCAGCGTAGAATCTTTGGTGGAAGATAAATAAACCGTAGCCGATTCGATTGGAAGTTTTGTGACATCATCAATTATTTTTCCTTTTAAATTGATTGAATTTTGTGCAAAAGAAATGGTGCAAAATAATACTGCAACAATTGAGTAGAACGTTTTTGGCATAAAAATATATTGGTTAGTTTTTAAAATAACTGCGAATTAAACACTTTAGTATTCAAAGTAATAATTTCTTACAAAACTTTAACATATAAGCAAAAAAAAACGCCCAATTTCTTGGACGTTTTCTATTGTACTATTTTTTCTTTTTAGTTGTTTTCTTAACAACTTTAGTTTTAGTTGTAGTAACTTTAGTTTCAGGAATTGTGGGTTCCGAAGCTCATTTTAAAGCTTTTAAAGACTCTAAAGCATAGGCATTAGTTGGATCTAAAGCTATGGTTTTATTAAAGAATTCTTTAGCTTTAACTTTATCGGTGTTAGCAAAATGTGCACCAATACTGTTGTATGATTCAGTAACTTTTCCTTTATTTTTAGCAATTTCTTCGTCACCTTTTGGTAATACGATATCTAAATATTTTTGGTAAGTAGCTGCCATAACATCATCTTTATCTAAAGTGCTATTAATTCTTGCTTTATACAAGTAAGCTTCTTGATAAGTAGGTGAAGATGTGATTACATTATCCATAGCCTTATCTGCTTTTTCTAAACTTGCTACATCAATTGTTTTAGCATCTTTACCTCTATTGATTGTGAATACTGAAAGACCATAGTAAACGTTGTCTTCAAGATAATTTTTAGAAGTTGGATTTAATATAGCAGCCTCAAAAATAGCTGAAGCAACATCATATAACTTTTGACCAAAATATTTTTTTCCAATTTCATTTAATCCATTTGACAATAATGGCTCCATTGTCACTGCTTTCTGAATTTCGGCAGCTCCATTTTTCAACAAAGTTGCATCAATCGTTTTACCGTCAGCACCAATTGACTTTTTCACAAGAGCTAATCCTAAGTAATAGTAATCACCAGGAATCACTTTAGTTCCTTTAGCGATAAACTCATTTAAAGCTGTGATAGCTGCATCAGTATTACCGTTTTCATAAGCTGAATAACCTAAGTAACGCAGGATTCTTGGATTTACTTTATCCAATTTTTTCATTTCATTAGCTTCTGCTTCAAGAGCAACATAATCTTTTGCAAGAATCAAGAAATCAGCGTGACGCATACGAGATGTTAACGAATAATCTGTTAAACGCATGTACTCATTATAATTATCAAGTGCTTTTTTGATATTCTCAGTATAAGTTGATGGCTTATTGTTTGCCCACAAATAGTAAGTTTCAGCTAATTCTCTGTAAACTGGACCATAAGTTTTAGTGATAGCAGTTACTTCATCATAAGCTTTAATCGCTTCAGCATAAGCTTTTGCGCCTTTTAATAAAACACCCAATTGCATTTTAGCTCTGATTAATGAACTATCAGATTGATAAGCGTTTCTATAAGCAGCATAAGCATCATTTTGATTTTTTTCACCATAATAAGCATCACCTAAAGCCAATTGAATATAAGCATTAGTTGGATTAGCCGCTTTAGCTTTGTTTAACACCTCAATCGCAGCTTTATAATCTGGTTTGTCAGCATTCATATAAGCTTTTGCAATGTAGATGTATTCTTCAACATCTTTCTTTTTAAGATCTTTGGTAACAAGATCAAATTTAGATTTTGCACCAGCAACATTTCCGCTATTCAATTCTAGTTGACCTAAACCAATGTTATTGATTTTACCTTCTTCTGAAGATAATCCTTTATCAAATGCGAATTTCGCAGAATCCTCAATGTTTTGAGTTAGATATATATTTCCTAAAAGAAATGATGCTCTACCATTAGCTTTAGTTTGAATTATACTCTTTAATAATGACTTAGCTTTTTCATACTGTTCAGCATCAATTGCTTTTCTAGCTTGATCTAAGTCTTGTGCTTGGCTTACTGCGGCAGAAGCCAACAAAGCAATACTGAAAATTTTAAATTTGCTCATCTTATTGTAATTTATTACTTGTTTTCTATTTTGTTTCTAATGTTAAAACTTCGGCTTGGTTCTCTTACGGGAGCAAGTCCTGATTGTGCAATTATTTTTTGTCCTATTTCTCCGGCTATGAATGATGCAAAGCCCATTCCTAAACCATTATAACCTTGACAATTGATAATATACAAAACACGTGCCAAAGGATATTTTCTTGAACCAATGTTATCTTGTGTTGGATAAACATACTTGTTATCAGCAGTTTTAACACTTAACACATTTACTTTATCAATATATTCTTTCATTGCTGGCTTTGGTTGGGTTAACCAATTAATACCAACAACACCAATCATTCCCTCATTTTCGGAAATATGTTTAATAACTTCGTCATTTGTTTTGAACGAAAAAACACCTTCTGTTGGTAATGATTCAATTTTGGCTAACTTACATAAATAGGTAGCGGTACTCGAATTGGGATTATCAAAAACCAATCCTTTTATATTATTTTTAGTTCCTTTTAAAAAATCTAAAACCTCTTTTACATCTATTAAAGTATCATTTGATTTTGAATTTTTAATAAAAGTAATCGCATCTATGGCAAATGGTGTAGCTCTTGGAGTAATTCTGTTATTCTTAAAAAAAGTAAACTCTTCTTTGGTTAAATCTCTCGATAGGACAACAATACCTGATTTCTTATTAGTAAACTCTTTTATAATTTCTTTTTCAGATTTTGGAATCAAGGTTATTTTCGCATCATATTCCGATTGAAAGATAGTAACTTGATCGTCAACAATTGGCAACAAAGTTTCATCAACAAGAATAGAAGTTTGCCCTTCAATAATGGAATCAGAATTCGCTTTGTTTTTGTCTTTATTTTCGCAAGCCAAAGACACCGCTAAAACAATCAACGGAAGCAAAACAAAATATACTATTCTTTTATTCTTCATTATTGCTGGTATTAATATTTCTAAAAAACCTAAAAAAACCGTAAACAATTAATATGACTCCTAATGCTATTCTATATTTTGGTTGCAATCTTAATGGAAAATTTGTCCAAAAAATCACGATAATTCCAAATGTTAAATAAATCAAAAAAAACAAAATACCTATAAATAGAAGAAATCGCTCGTTAAGCGATTTCTTCTTATAGTTTGAAATTAATTTCTTAATCATTACTATTCATCTTGTGGAGCTTGAAGCGTAATAGGTAATTGGTAAGAACATCTTACTTTTTTACCATTTTGCTCAGCTGGCGTCCATTTAGGTGACTTTCTTAATACTCTTTCCGCCTCTTTTCCAGTTCCGTAACCAATATCTCTTAGTACTTTGATATCAGTTAATGAACCATCTTTTTCAACAACGAATTGAATAAAAACTTTTCCACCTGGACTATCAGAAGGTACGTTATAATTGTTTTCGATGAATTTATAAAACTTGGCCATACCACCTGGAAATTCAGGTTTTACCTCAATACCAGCAGAATTATAAATTGTATTATCTTCTTCAACTACCGCTGGACCTTTTGGACCATCTCCTGGAGGAGTTAACACTAAATCAGCATCTGGATCACCTTTAATATCCTCTTTACCAAGATTTTTGTCTTTAATTTCCTCTACTTTAGGTGGTTCTTCTGTAACCTCGTTTGTCTTTGCCACAACTGGCTTAACGAACTTCACCTGATCCACTTTTGGTGGTGGCGGTGGTGGCGGTGGAAGATTTTCTTTTGGTTTCTCTTCTTTCGGAGGTAACTTGATACTAGTAATTTTTTCATTAAATACTTGATCATCATCTGATGAATCAGGTAACATATTGATGATTACTGGCGCAGCAACTCCTAAAGAAAAAATAAAAGCTCCGATTAAGAATGCGCGAACATTGGTACTAGTGTTTTTCTTACGCAATTCGTAAGCACCATAACTTTTGTTACGACCTTCAAAAACGATATCAATCCATTTATTATTTAATAAATCTAATTTCATTTTTATCTAGTTTTATAGCACTATTCAGCACTTTTATTAAGTTCATCTGCTAATTTATTTTCTTCAGGAGAAAAATCATTAACAATTGCATTAGTAGGCACTTTACAAATTGCCATCTCATCTAATATATCTACTAAATTTTTGTAAGTAGATTTTTTAGTTGGTTTAATAATTACGATTAAACCTTTGTCCTTATCACCTGTAACTTGAGGAATAGATGCTACTCTTGATAGCAATACTTTACGAATTCCTTCTTTACCGTAACCAGTTGTTTGTGGTTTTCCATTAACTTCAGGAGCTTCAAGAAGTCCGTGAAACCATTTGATTTGATCATTAGCGCCAAGGATAACAGTAACTGTTCTTCTTTGGTCGGTTTTGATAATTACATCATCCTTTTTCTCGTCTTCTTTATCTGGTAAACCTAAATCCATAGATTTTGGTTTTGACAACGATGTGGTTAACATAAAGAAAGTGATTAATAAAAACGCTAAATCCACCATTGCTGTTAAGTCAACTTTAGAATTTTGTTTTTTACTTCTTACCTTGCCTCCGCCTTTTTTACCACCACCGTCGCCGGTATTTAATTCTGCCATTTTGCTAAATAATTAAATATTAAAAATCTTTACCTCTAGAACCAGTAACTAAATTAAAGCTATTGATTTTTTGGTCTTGTAAAATATCCATAACCTTTTTGATTTTTGGATATTCTTGTTTAGCATCACCTTTGATAGCAAAGTCTAGATCTTTATCTTTTCCAAGCTCAATATTAGCTTGACGCGCCGTATAAATCCAATCTTTCAATTGGTTATTTAAAGAATCCAATGGTATACCAGGTTGTAATCCTTCTTTATTTCTATCTGCTGATTTCATCGCAATAATTTGTTTAAGGGCTTCGATTGGCACACCAAACTCTTCAATTAAACTAAATTGTGCTGATTCTTCAGGAGTAAATGATAACTTATATTTTGCTGCCATTAACTCAAGTGTTTTTACACGAATATCTCTATCCTTCATTCCAAAAAACACTTTGTCTTTACCTTCACTTTTTCCGATGGTTAACGTTACTAAACCTGTATCTGGAAGTTTAACTTCAACAGTTGATGCAGGAGTTGTAACAGGTAACGCTTCTGGAGTTTTAGCTGTTGCAGTTAAGATAAAGAACGTGAGCAAAAGGAAAGCTACATCACACATAGCCGTCATATCAATTGACGCTGCGTTTTTAGACATTTTTATTTTTGCCATTTGTTGTTTTGTTAGTATTCAATAATCTGACTTAAGTCAAACATTAAATAATTACTATTATTTTAAACTCCCTCTTAATCTTCTGTACGTGTTTACGATAGAAGTACCTGCCTCATCAATAGAGTAAGTTAAAGAGTCAATTTTAGAATTGAAGAAATTGTACATTACAATTGCTAATGCAGAAGTTGCAATACCAGTTGCAGTGTTGATAAGTGCTTCAGAGATACCTGTTGCAAGAGCCGCTTGATCTGGAGTTCCTGATGAAGCTAACGCACCAAACGCTTTAATCATACCTGATACTGTTCCTAATAATCCACCTAATGTTCCTAAAGATACTAAAGTAGAAAGAATGGTCATGTGTTTTTCTAACATTGGCATTTCTAAAGTTGTAGCTTCTTCGATTTCTTTGTGAATCATTTCAGCAGCTTCTTCGCTATTGAATCCTTCTTTCTTAACATCTTGGAATTTTACTAAAGCTGATTTAATTGCATTTGCAACAGAACCTTTTTGTTTGTCACATGCATCGATAGCGTCTTCGATTCTTCCTTCTTTAATGTGACCTTGTACTGTATTCATGAATTTGTCAAGGTTAGCTTTTCCTGCCGCTTTTGAAATAACTGCAAATCTTTCAAATGAGAAAACAATTACCATTAACAACATACCTAATAATATCGGTACAATAAATCCACCCATGTATACCATACCTAAAGTGTTGATTGGTTTTGGATGTTCTGTGTTGAAACTTCCTGGCTCAAAATTAGATTCAGCACCCATGATGAATTTCCACACCAAAGTACCTACTAAAATACATGCTACAATGATAATTCCTGTTATCATTCCTCCTCCGTTTGAACCGTTTTCTTTTTTAACGTTTGCCATTTTTTAAAATTTTAAGTTTTTAATAATTTATAAGTTTTAGTTGTATGTAAACTTGAATAGGAGCAAATTTAATTTTTTAGTTTAAATAAAAAAACTTTTTTTGTTATTTATAACATAATATTAAATCATACAAATTGATAGAATTTAATCTAACGAAGTATTAATATTATTGTTAAAAATTTAACATTTCCTAACAATATCACTCAAAAACCACATAAATCTTATTTTTAATAACGCTTATCTACTAGCGTTTATTATTAGTAAAGAGATAAAAAATTGATAAAAGGTTGGAAAGTGTGAAAAAAAATGCGCCATTATTGGTATTCAAGAGATATTAAAATGTAGTATATTCGCTTTAATTTAAACAATGACATTCTAATATCTATATGATGAATACAAAAGAGAACTTCATTCAGCACATCAACGAAGGATATACTTCAAAAGGAGAAAGCATAATTCTTGGCGCAGCAATTTTAAATAATGAACCCGTTGGAGAAACTCAAGTTAAAATTCCATTAAAAACTTTAAACCGACACGGATTGATTGCTGGAGCAACTGGAACAGGTAAAACTAAAACGATTCAAGTTTTGTCGGAACAACTATCTTCTTTTGGAATTCCTGTATTAATGATGGATATTAAAGGTGATTTTTCGGGTATTGCTACAGAAGGTGAAGAAAAATCTTTCATAACAGAACGACATACCAAAATTAATATACCTTATAATGTAGCATCCTTTCCTGTTGAATTGATGACACTATCAGCTCAAGATGGTGTAAGAATGAGAGCGACTGTCTCTGAATTTGGTCCGGTTTTATTTTCAAGAATTTTGGATTTGAACGATACTCAAGCTGGAGTTATGGCGGTAATCTTCAAATATTGTGATGACAACAAAATGCCTTTACTAGATTTGAAAGACATCAAAAAAGTCCTTAATTATATCACAGAAGAAGGAAAAGAGGAGATTTCAGAAAATTATGGCAAGATTTCAACAGCTACAACTGGAACAATGCTTAGAAAAATAATAGAACTTGAACAACAAGGTGGTGACTTCTTTTTTGGTGAAAAATCATTTGAAATTGATGATTTAATGCGCATCGATGAAAACGGTAAAGGCTACGTTAATATCTTACGTTTAACCGATATCCAAGACAAACCAAAATTGTTCTCGACATTTATGTTGAGTTTACTAGCTGAAATTTACCAACAAATGCCAGAAAAAGGTGATGTTGATCAACCTGAATTGGTTTTATTTATCGATGAAGCCCATTTAATATTTGACGAAGCAAGCAAAGTTTTGCTAGATCAAATTGAAACTATAATTAAATTAATTCGCTCTAAAGGAATTGGTGTTTACTTTGTAACGCAAAACCCAATGGATATTCCGAAAGGTGTTTTAGCACAATTAGGATTAAAAATCCAACACGCATTGCGTGCTTTTACTGCCAATGATAGACAAGCTATCAAACAAACCGCCGATAATTATCCAACATCAGACTTTTACAAAACCGATGAAGTTTTAACCTCATTAGGAATTGGTGAAGCTTTTGTTACAGCATTGAATGAAAAAGGAATTCCGACACCTTTGGCTGCAACAATGCTACGCGCACCGCAAAGCCGAATGGACATTTTAGACGATTCTGAAATTGAAGCTATCAATACAAAATCGAAACTTGTAAAAAAATATGCCGAAGAAATTGACAGAGAAAGTGCTTATGAAATTCTTAATAAAAAAATTGAAGAAGCGTTTGAACAAGCTGAAGAAACTGAAGTTGAAGAAAAGAAAAGTAGCGAACCAAGTACGGCAGAAGTTATTGGTAAATCAGTAACAAAAGTAGTAACTAGTGCTAGCTTTATTCGCGGTGTCTTTGGAATATTAATGAAGCTTTTCAAAAAGTAATTGCTAATGAAAGCTTATATTACAGTCGGATTATTAGTGCTTTCTAATATTTTTATGACTTTGGCTTGGTACGGACATTTAAAATTTAAAGAACTAAAATGGTTTGAAAATGCAGGCTTGATAACAATTGTTTTAATTAGTTGGGGTTTAGCATTATTTGAATATTGTTTTCAAGTGCCAGCAAACAAAATTGGATATGAAGGTAACGGTGGACCATTTTCATTATTACAATTAAAAGTGATTCAAGAAGTCATCACATTAATTATTTTTGTGGCATTTTCAATGCTGTTTTTTAAAAATGAAACTTTAAAATGGAACCATATTATAGGAATGTGCTTTTTAGTTTTAGCCGTTTACTTCATTTTTAAAAAATAACAACCTTGCATCTTTACATAGACTAATAACTAACATTTATGAAAAAATATCTAATCCAAAAAACTCCATTTGTAGTTCCAACTACTGATGGTAAATTAATTGAAGAACACCACGGAAAGGTTGCCACTAACAATGATGCCATCTCAATTGCACACATGATTGCTCCGCCAAAATGGAGCGAACCTTTTCAGACACCTGAATTTGAAGAGTATACTTATATAATTTCAGGTAAAAAGCAATTTATTATCGAAGACGAAACCATTGTATTAGAAACCGGACAATCCATTAAAATTGAAGCTAATACAAGAGTACAATATTCAAATCCGTTTGACGAACCTTGTGAATATATTGCAATTTGTAAACCTGCTTTTGATTTTGAAAAAGTACATAGAGAATAAAATTCCAATCTTTAAATTCCAAATTCCGACTGAAATACGCAACGGAATTTGGAATTTTTATTTAGAATTCAATAATTCAAGAATCAAATTTTCAACTTGTTCACTGTTCCAATTTTCTTCGATATTCGGAATTTGCATTACTTCTTCCATAATCTTATTTTGAAAATCACCAATAGCCAAAGCTTCCGAATAAGGTTGTAAACTAAAAGTTACTCGACTGTAAAGTGGCATCCATTTATCTGGATGTTTATCTGAAAACCATTTTTCGATTTTCTTTTGAAGTAAGAATTTTTCGTCGGCTGTTTTTGAACTCATTTCCATAAAATTTCTATAGGATAGTTCTGCAATCGCATCAGCATTAGGTTTTCTTGAATTTTCATATTCATTCAAAAGATTGGCCCAATCATCGCCATATTTCTCCAACATTTGTTCTAAAACAGTTATGTCTTCAAAACCAGCGTTCATTCCGTGTCCGTAAAAAGGCACAATTGCGTGACAAGCATCACCAATTAGAGCTACTTTATCACTAAATGTCCAAGGAAAACACTTCATTGTTACCAAATAACTAGTAGGATTCTTAAAGAAATCTTCTACTAAATTAGGTATAACCTCTTTAGTATCTGGAAAATGTTTAGCAAAAAATGCTACCAATTGCTCTGTAGTTTTTAGAGATTCAAAAGAATTTTCGCCGTCGTGTGGCATAAATAACGTACAAGTAAACGTTCCGTCTAAATTGGCTAAAGCCATTAGCATAAACTTGCCTCTTGGCCAAATATGTAGTGAGTTTTTATCTAATTTATGAGAACCATCGGCATTAGCAGGAATATGTAATTCTTTATAGCCAATTTCTAAAAATTCTTGAGAATAATTAAACATACTCTGACGTTGCATTCTATGTCTAATTCTTGAAAAAGCACCATCAGCACCAAAGGTTAAATCATAATCTTTAGTAATCCATTCGCCTCGTTCAGTTTCACCGATTGAAATGGTTGCGGTGGTTAAATCAACGTCCCAAACTTTTTCTTCAAAGAAAAATTCAACACCTGCTTGTTCCGCTAGATCAACCATTTTTTTATTCAGCAAACCTCTTGATAGCGAATAAATAACTTCGCCATCTTTACCATAAAATTGCTCATTAACCGTATTTTCACCTACGTGAATGGCTCGCTTTTCAACCGGAATACCTATTCCTAAAACCTCTTTTTCTAAGCCAACATCAGTCAAAGCTTTAACACCTCGATCTGACAAAACTAAGTTTATTGATCTTCCAGAGAAATTAATTTTTCTAATATCAGGACTTCTGTCATAAATATGAACCGTATGTCCTCTTCTTTTAAGATAAATTCCTAATAAAGTTCCGACTAATCCTGAGCCTACAATGGCAATTTTTTTGGGAGTTTGCATTTAATAATTACGAATTACGAATTAAAAATAACGAATTAAAACAGTAATATGCATCACCTATTTAAGACTACAAAGATGCGGCAAATTATTTAGCTTTAAAAACCAATTTAGTAGAAGTTTTTATAATCTCCTGTTTATTCATTTTCATTTTTCTGAATTTGCCTTTATTATACATTTTGGCTTGATCATTATAATGTTTACTCATAGGATTTCCTGAATTTCCGGTTGGCAAAATGCTAACACTATTTTCAACATCTGAAAAATCGATAATTCTTCTAGTTGAAGGTCCAGCTTTTACTTCATAAATTCCATTGGATGGAAATCCGAACATTAAATTATTTATCACTTCATTACTTCCGGCAACTTCAAATTTACCAACGTTAAAAAACGGTGCTAACATTTTTATTTGACCCATTGGATGATTGTGTTCGAGTGTGTGCACTCGATTCCAAGTCCATTTACTTAAATCACTTCCGAGTTGTTTTTCAAGTTCGGCAATGGACTGTCTAAATGATTTTGTGAAAATTTCTCGTCGAGTTTCAATTTTATCTTTTGTAGCAACATCATCCCACCAAACCGAATTTTGATTTGCTGTTTGACTTTCAATGATTTGCTTAATAATGTGTGTTGAAAGCAATGCCGAAAATTTGTCTTTACCCAATTCGTCTTGAAACGTATTTTCTAAATATCTGTATATAAATTTATTATAAACTACAGATTGAATGGTAGTCAATTCATTTTGTCCATCCCAATTAACTAGCGAATACATAGCATCTTTTTCTAATCTTGAAAAATCATTTGTATTCAAATCAGCAACTAGTTGAATGGCAATTTTTTCTGCATTGGTTGAAGTATTATCTAATAACATTTTTTCAACATCAGATACTGTCCAATCGTTTTTAGCAACCAAAAAACTTTCTATTCGCATTGCTCTGTCTTTGGGTAAATAATAACCTGGATATAAATAACCATCAACAGCTTCTGTTTGATTATTAGAAGAATACACATAATTCCACTTCGGATTTAATGCCGATGGATTTTTAGAGAAATCAAGAAACTCCTTTTTATCATCTTCACCATTGCTTCCATTTAAAATGAAATTTGGGTTGACATTTTTTGGTAATTTAAATAATTTCCCTGCGGCTGTCCACGAGATATTATTTTGAGCATCGCCATACATGATATTCAATCCTGGCGCGTGAATAAGTTCAATATTTTTTCTAAAATCAGTTACATTTTTTGAATGAGAAAGATAGTATACTGCATCTAAAATTTGATTTTTTTGTTGCGTATAAATCCACGACATTGCAATTGGCTTTTTATTTGAAATGGTATTCAAAATTCCGTTCATAATCGGACCGTGAATACTTTCTTTGGTATTTATGACAATATCAGCGCTGTCTTTTACTTTGATAGTTTTGGTTCGGGTTTTAAACTCTAAAAAATTATTTTTATATAAATACTGATTTGGATTTTTTGGATTTACTTCTTCTTCAAACAAATCAATATCATCATTTTCAAACATCGTTAAACCATAAGCATAATCTCGGTTGTGAGCCAAAAGCGGAAACGGTGTTCCTGCCAAATAATAACCATAAACTTCATAATCTGGGCAAGAAATGTGTGCTTCATACCAAGTACAAGGTTGCGAAAAACCAATGTGTGGATCGTTGGCAAAAATAACTTTGCCTTTTTTAGTTTTTTGCGCACCAATGACCCAACTATTACTTCCAATAAACGCTGGAACAGGAGAATTTTCTAACAAACTTGCAACTTGTGTAGCAATTTCAGAATAATCAGCAACTTTTCCGTTATAACTTTTTATTTGAACAGCACCAAGTGAACCATCAAGTCCAAAATCTTTTAGATAATTTTGACCTAAATTAGCTCTAATATCAGTCATTAAAGGATCGGTTTTTTGAGCCATCGCAAAACTAAATGACATATATCCGAAGATATTATAAACATCTTTAAGAGTAAATGGTTTTTTTTCTAAACCTAATAGCGTGAACTCAATTGGAGTTTTACCATTTTCTAAGTATTGATTTATTCCATCTAAATAAGCATTTGCTAAAATATAAGATGGTGAATTTTTATCTAATTGAGCTATGGCATTTTCAGAATTTTCATCAATTCCTAAACCTGCAAAAAACATATCGGTCTTAGAAACTTTATTTCCAAAAAGTTCTGATAATCTGCCAGCTGCAATGCGACGCATTAGTTCCATTTGCCATAACCTGTCTTGCGCATGTACATAGCCTAAAACAACTTGAGCTTCTTTTTGATTTACGGCATAAATATGAGGAATACCATAATCATCAAAATAGACTTCGGTATTTTTAGAGATATTTTTTATGGCAATTTCACCTTCATATTGCGGTTTTGTAGATTGTAAATAAATATAAATTACTGCTGATAGAATTACAATAAGTAAAAGTAGTAGTAATGCTATTTTTTTAATTATTTTCATTTGATGTTAAATTGAACTCAAATATAAATAAAAAAGCCTGCAAAAAATAAGATTTTTGCAAGCTTTTACCTAACCTAAACTAAACCAATTTTTATTTTTTCTTTCCGTCAATTATAGCACCTGTACCAGCACCAACTCCAGCGCCGGCTAAACCTCCTATAATGGCACCTTCACCTTTTTTCTTGCTGATAGCCGCTCCAGTTATTGCTCCAACTCCTGCACCAATTACGGCACCTTTTGCAGCACCACTCCAACCTTTTCTCTTTGTTGTAGTTGTAGTTGTCGTTGAAGAATTTCCGTTTTGATTTACATAAACGACTTCTTTTTGTTTCTCGATTTTAGAAGCTTCTACTTTCATTGAGTCGATGATTCTTTGTTTTTCTGCAACAACTTTCATTGAATCAATTGTTGCTTGTTTTTCGTCTTTAACAACTCCCATTGCATCATTATTTTTGCAAGAAGAAACTGCTAAACCTATTAGTATCGATAGTGTAATTGCTAAATTTTTCATGAGTATATTTGTTTTGTATTATTATGTTACAAAGTTAAGTTATCACTATCTACTGCGACTTATATAATTTTCATTTAGTATTATATAATTTTTATCAAGCAAAAAAAAGCTTTTCTAAAAGGTATAGAAAAGCTTTTTTTATTATGAATGAATTTTATTATTGTCTTGGAAACTGAATTTTCTGTCCCACATTCAGTCCGTTGTTTTTAGCTAAAACGCCGCACATGTGAAACAACATTCTGGCACCTACATTTCCATCCCAGTCGTCGTTTTCACCTGGAGCAACCTCAACTAGATCAAAACCGATGATATCTTTACCGCTTTCGGCCAATTTATTAAACAGATAAGTTGCTTGTTCAAATGAAAATCCGCCTGGCACTGGAGTTCCAGTATTTGGGCAATACCACGGATACATTCCGTCAATATCAAAAGAGATGTAAACTTTTTGCGGTAGAGAGGCAATGATTGCATCACATTGTTGTAACCAATTCTTTCCTTCGAAAGTTTCTTTTTTCAAATCAGCATCAGTGTGTACTAAAACTCTTCCGTTTTCAGAATGTACGACATCAACTTCTTGTTCGCAAAAATCACGAATTCCGACTTGAACGATTTTGGAAATTTGCGGAATTTGCAATGCGTTGTACATTATTGATGCATGCGAATAGGTAAAGCCTTCATAAGCAATTCGCAAATCCATATGTGCATCAAGATGAAGGATTCCGAAATTGTCGTGCTTTGTTGCTAAAGCTTCATAATAACCCAATGGCGTAGAATGATCGCCACCAAGTAGCACAACCTTTTTACCTTGGTTCATCCAATGCAATACCGTTTCTTTAACTTCGGTATGTAAGTCACGGCAAACCTTATTTATTTTTTCTAAATCAGATTGTAAAGCAGGAATTTCGGCAACATTTTGTCCGTCTTCTAAAGCTTCAATAATAGGTTGAGCAAGTGCTTTGTATTTATCAGAATTAGATTTCCAAGTCTCTGGAACTTCGGCATAATACATTCCTAGTTTCCATAATTCAGGAAAATCTTGATGGTTTAAATCAACTTGAAAAGAAGCGTCAAGAACAGCTTCTGGACCATCAGACGCACCAGCACCGTAACTTACGGTAACTTCCCAAGGTACAGGAATGATAATAATTTCTGACTGTTCTGCTGAAAATGGTAATCCGAAAATAGTGGCATCAGCCAATCCTGGTTGTGAAGGATCAAACGTATTTATAATTTCTTGTTTTGTCATTTTATTTAATTTTGAAAATAGAAAGATGTATCAAAAGAAAAACGATTCATTCTTTAGTCTATCAATTATTTTATCTTTTTATCCTTTTAAAAGTATTCCTTGTTTTAAAATTTGTCCAAAGTTGTACATATCTTCGTAAGAAGTATATAATGGAACTGGCGCTAGACGAATTACATTAGGTTCACGCCAATCTGTAATAACACCGTTACTCATTAAGTATTCGAATAAACTTCGGCCTTCACCGTGAAGAAAAACAGACAATTGGCAAGCTCTTTCCTCTTGATTAGAAGGTGTAATTATTTCAAAAGTGCTATTTACTTCTTTATCAATTTCGTGCAGAATAAATTCTAAATAAGCTGTGATTTGATTTCTTTTGGTAATTAGTTTGTCCATTCCGACTTCGGCGAATAGTTCAACCGATGCTAAATATGGAGCTAAAGACAAAATTGGTAGATTAGAAACCTGCCATCCATCAGCACCATGAACTGGATCAAAAGAAGGTTCCATTTTAAAACGTCGTTCTTTATTGTGTCCCCACCAACCTGCAAATCTAGGCAGATTAGAATGATGATGTTTTTCGTGAACAAAGATACCAGAGGCATTTCCTGGTCCGGAGTTCATGTATTTATAAGAACACCAAGCAGCGAAGTCAACATTCCAATCGTGTAATTCAAGTTTGATATTTCCTGCCGCGTGTGCAAGGTCAAAACCTACGTAAGCTCCAACTTTATGTCCGGCTTCTGTGATGGTTTTCATATCAAAAACTTGTCCTGTGTAATAGTTTACGCCGCCAAATAAAACTAATGCTAATTCATCACCAACTTCTTCAATTTTAGCTAAAATATCCTCTATGCGGATGTTGTGTTCGCCTTCACGACGTTTAATTTCAACAATTGCCTCTTCGGGTTTAAAGCCGTGGTGATTGACTTGAGATTGAAACATGTATTGGTCGGAAGGAAATGCTTTTTCTTCGCAAATGATTTTGTATCTAGTTGTAGTTGGACGATAAAACGACACCATCAATAAATGTAGGTTGATAGTTAAAGTATTCATTACTGAAACTTCAGAAGGTTTTGTTCCCATAATTTTACTTAATGGTTCTGCAAAACGCTCGTGGTAATCCCACCATGGTTTATCGGCATAAAAATGACCTTCGACCGCAAGATTTGCCCAATCGTTCATTACTTCGTCAACATAATTTTTAGCTGATTTTGGCTGAAGTCCAAGAGAATTTCCAGTAAAATAAATCACATCTTTACCGTTGTGCTGCGGAAAAATGAATTGTTGTCTGTAGTTTTTTAATTCGTCTTGAGCATCTAATTGTTGCGCGAATTGAAGATTATTTTGAAAAGTCATTGTGTGATTTGTTTGTGGTGTAAATGTAGAGAAAAGTTTAAAAGTTTAAAAGTTTAGTTGTTTAAATGTTTGTGTTGTTTCAGTTGATTTTATGTAAGACAATGGCCAACTAGCCCTGATGCTGAAATTGTTTGAGCTCTTTTTCTAATGTTGGCTTCGAGAATCTAAGGCAACATTAGAAAAAAGCGAGTTTCAGCAGCAGGATAATGGTTTGTAATAACGCCTAGTGATTCGCTCCTAATGAGATTCCTGCGGAATGACAAAATTGTGGATAAAAAAAATCTCACCATTACTGATGAGATTTTAAATTATTGAAAATAGTAGATTACAATATTAGCATTGCATCACCATAAGAGTAGAATTTATATCCTTCTTTGATAGCTTCTTCGTAAGCTTTTTTCATTAAATCGTGTCCACAAAAAGCTGAAATCATCATCAATAATGTTGATTTTGGTGTGTGGAAATTGGTAATCATTGCGTCAGCGATACTAAAATCGTAAGGTGGAAAAATGAATTTATTAGTCCAACCGTCAAACGGATTAAGTGTTCTTTGTGAAGAAACTGAACTTTCAACGGCACGCATTGAAGTTGTTCCTACTACACAGATTTTTTTCTTTTTAGCTTTGGCATTATTAACAATATCACAAGCTGCTTGAGTAATTTTTAATTCCTCAGAATCCATTTTGTGTTTAGATAAATCTTCAACTTCAACTGGATTGAAAGTTCCTAAACCAACGTGAAGTGTTACTTCTGCAAAATCAACACCTTTAATCTCTAGTCTTTTTAATAGATGTTTAGAAAAGTGTAAACCTGCCGTTGGAGCTGCAACAGCACCTTCTTCTTTGGCATAAATGGTTTGGTAACGCTCAGCATCTTCTTCGTTAACCTCGCGGTTGATGTATTTTGGAATAGGCGTTTCACCAAGTTCGGTTAATTTATTTCTGAACTCTTCGTAAGAACCGTCGTAAAGAAAACGCAAAGTTCTTCCACGAGAAGTTGTATTGTCGATAACTTCGGCTACTAATGAGTCGTCATCACCAAAATATAATTTGTTTCCAATTCTAATTTTTCGTGCAGGATCAACTAAAACATCCCAAAGACGTTGTTCAGCGTTAAGTTCTCTTAATAAAAAAACTTCGATTCTTGCACCTGTTTTTTCTTTATTACCATACATACGAGCTGGAAAAACTTTGGTGTTGTTCAGAATCATAACGTCACCATCACCGAAATAATCGATAACGTCTTTGAACATTTTGTGTTCGATGGTTCCTTTTTTTCTGTCGATCACCATTAAACGAGATTCGTCACGGTTTTCTGCTGGATATTCAGCTAATAATTCTGTTGGTAAATTGAATTGAAAATGAGATAATTTCATTTGAAAAAGTTATGAGTTATGAGTTATAAGTTATGAGTTTTTTTAAAACTAACTTGTAACGCGTGCAAATATACGATTGTGAAATAGGCGTTGTCAAGTGTTTTGCCGTTTATTTTTAGTTTTGCCACAAAGACGCTAAGTCACACTGTTTATTATTGATTTTCAACTTGAAATCCTACGCTTTGTAAATCGTCCCAAAACGTTGGATATGATTTAGAAACTACTTCGGCATCTTGAATATTTAATGATGTTTTTAAGGCTAAAGGCGCAAAAGCCATTGCCATTCGATGATCTTGATAGGTTGCTATTTTTACATCTGCAATTAAATGATTAGAAGTCTCCATTGTTAGCGCATCATTTGTTACAGAAATGGTTGCTCCAAGTTTTGTTAATTCATTTTTTAAAGCTTCTAGCCTATCGGTTTCTTTGATTTTTAAAGTGTGTAAACCTGTTAGATGACAACCAATTCCTAATCCGAAGCAAGTTACCGCAATTGTTTGTGCAATATCTGGAGAGTTGTTTAGGTTATAGGTTGTAGGTTGTGGGTTGTGGGTTGCTATTTTAGTAATAGTAATTGAATTGTTGCTATTAAAAACTGTTTCAACTCCGAAGTTTTTATAGATTTCTGCTAATGCTGAGTCGCCTTGAAGGCTATTCGCTTTGTAACTTGAAAGCGTAATTTGCGTACCCATATCCGACAATGCTACTATTGAATACCAATAAGAAGCTGATGACCAATCACTTTCAATTGTTGATTGCTGATTAACGATTTTTGATTTTTGATTAATTTTGATTACATTTTTTACAAATGAAGTTTCAACTCCAATTTCATTTAACAAAGCTAAAGTCATTTTGATGTATGGCACAGATGTTATTTCGCCTTCTAAGGTTAATTCTAAGCCGTTTTCTAATTTTGGTGCGATTAACAAAAGAGCGGAAATATATTGGCTACTAACATTTGCTGGCAGTGAAACCTTATTTTGCGTGAGCTTTTTACCTTTGATATTTATGGGTGGAAATCCTTCGTTTTCTTCATAAGTTATTTCAGCTCCGAGTTGTTTTAAAGCTTCTACTAAAATTTTTATGGGACGTTCTTTCATTCGAGAAGAACCAGTAAGTACAACTTCTTTTCCTTCTTGCATAGCAAAAAAAGCGGTTAGAAATCGCATAGCTGTTCCTGCGTGGTGAACGTTAACGATTACCGATTTTTGATCTGTGATTTTTGATTTTTGAAGTGCATCAGCCATAACTTCAGAATCATCTGAATTGGATGTGTTTTCTAAAGTTAAATTTGGATACAATGCTTGCAACAAAAGCAATCTGTTGGTTTCCGATTTGGAACCAGTGATTTTTATTGTTGATTGTTGATAGTTAATTGTTGAATGTTGAAGTCTTAAATCCAATTTTTTGAAGTCTTAATTCTTAATACTCTAGTCTTAATACTACTTAAGTTTCTCATTATTTTGATGTCTATCGTGGTCGCGATTAGTTTTTAAATCTAATTTTTTATCGAAAGCCGCCTGAAGGTCAATTCCGGTTTGGTTTGCGAGGCACAAAACTACAAAAACTACATCGGCTAATTCTTCTCCAAGATCTTTATTTTTATCGCTTTCTTTTTCAGACTGTTCGCCATAACGACGCGCAATAATTCGTGCTACTTCTCCTACTTCTTCAGTAAGTTGTGCCATATTTGTTAACTCGTTGAAGTAACGAACTCCGTGGTTTTTTATCCAGTTGTCGACTTCTAGTTGGGAATTTTTTAGGTTCATTTTATATCTTTTTTAGTACAATTTTTTCTGTTTGTTTGTCAATTACAACTTTGAAAAACTCTTTTAGTGCGTCATAATAACTAGATTGAACAACCGAAGTATTAAATTCTAAAGTTGAAGAAACTGTAATTTGATTGGCAGTTCTTGAAATAGAATATACAAAGTTTATTAGTTTATCAACCATTGCAATACTGATTGATTTTGGCATACTTTCAACCTCATATCCATCGGGAATTGTTATTACTACTTGATATTTATCCTTGTTTGGAAATGCAAAATCTACTGGATATTGTCGGTTTTCTTGTTTAAATGGATTTTGGTTTATAGCAAAATGCAATAAAGGCGAGAAAAACAGTTTGTTTCCTATAACTTCGACAGCATTTGAACTCTTAAAATTATAAGACTCGGTTAAAGGTTCGTTTACAGCCCTTTCATTTTTTATTTCATAATTTTCAACTTCTAATCCGGTGTTGTCTTTTTCTAGTTTTTCTAAATAATTATCTCTTGAAATACCCAAATATTTTTTTCTAAAATTCAACGCATTATAGTCCAAATAATTCTGTCTAATTTGTCCTGAAACTTGACCTGACGCATCAACGGCAGCCATCATATTGGTTGATTTTAATGAATTTTCTTTCGGCATTAAATCAATTTCAATCGAACTTCCGTCTTGTTTTATCAATCGTCCTTTGTTGTTTAAATCTCTTGTTGGAAGACATTTTGGAGTGGCTAATTTTTCTGTTGCGTCTAGTAAGATTTGTTTTCCGTCTAAATTTACAGCGGCAATCACATAATTAAATTTAGATCTGTTCGGAAATAATGCCACACCATTGTCTCTTGTACTTAGCAATACCGGATCAGCATCTAAGCCAGCCATTTTGAGCATTGATGTCAAAATCAAATTAATTTCTGCAACATTTCCTGTGCTTTCATTGTAGGCAGCTTCAACACCTTTTTTGGTGTAGTAACCGTATTTTCCGTTCCAAGTCATTTTGTTTCTTACAAACTCATAAACAGCATTTAATCGCTCTGCTTTAGATTCAATTTTGTCTGTGATTAATTTAATATTGTTTATAAAGTAATTATTTTTCTTTAATTCGGGACCAAATTCTTTATCTTCAAAAATGGATTTGGCAACGCTTTCCCATGTTGTTGCAATTTGTTTAGGTTCTTTATCTGCAAAACGAATTAACTGCAACTCTTGTTGAATTTTGCCATAATAATCATCAATATTACTAACGTAGTCTTCTTCTATTAAAGCAGGAACTTCAGCAACTTCATACAATGCTTTTATCTGCTGAAAAGCTAAATAATTTATTGCATTATATTTATCATTGTATGAAATAGAAGTGTGTTCCATAACATCATTATGCGTAACATTAACATAACCTGATTTTATGGCTTTGTAGATATAAAATTCTGGAATTTCTGTTTGCAATTGCGCATAATCAACTGGAATATTATATTGAAATTGAAACGTTGGCAATTCTGCTAAATTTGGTGATCTTAGTTCATATTCTAATTCAAGAATGGAACCTTCTTTTATGTTTGGAAATGTTATCACTTTTGTCTGCCACAAGTCACTAACTTTTTCTACAAATTTACCTTCGCTGGTAACTCTTTGCTTATCAATTTTACCATTTTCAAGATTGTAGGTAAAGGCTTTGTTGATAAAAACTTGTTCGTCATTTAATTGTTCATAGCCAACATAATAAGGTATTTCGAAGTTTGCCCAGCTAAAACCTTCTTTTTTATATATTTTAAGTTTAATAGAAAATTTTGTTCTGCACTCAAAACCATCCTTGTAACTGTAAGTAAAAAAAGTTTTTGCTTTTTTAAAGATAAAAGCCGCGGCAGCCGAAGTATCAATTGGATGCACTTTTACCTCTAGTTCTTTTTTAGTGACTTTTCCTAATTCAAGATTTTGCGCAGAAAGATTTTCTACTAATGAAATAAGGAACAATAGGATTACAAAATAAACTCTCATAATTTTATATTTTTTTTAGAATTATCTTTTCTTTTTGTTTTTCGATTACAACTTTGAAAAATTCTTTTAGCATTTCATAATCTTTTGGTGGAATAATGGTTGTAGCTATATCTAAAACTAATTTAAATTGAATTTTTTCATTTTCATCTATGATTGAATAAGTAAAACCTCCATAGTTATTATCCATCACGATTGCTACATTTTCTGGTAAACTTTCAATTTTATAACCCTCTGGAATTTTAATGCTTATGTTGTATTTTTCTTTAAATGGAAAAGTAAAATCTATAGGATACTCTCTAAATTCTTGTTTGAAAGGATTTTCAGATAATTCAAAATGCATCATTGGTGAAAAATATAACTTATTACCAATAGTTTCAACCGAATTATTTTCAGTAATAGAATACTTTTCTACTATCATTTCATCGGTTTTTTTGTCATTAATTAAATTATAATCCGAGACCTCGATGCCTTTATATTTTTTTTCAATTCTTTGAATTAGAAAATCATTGGTTTGATCTGAGTAATCCTCTCTAAACTTCATTGCTTCATAATCTAAATATTGTTCCCTTACATTACCAGAAACTTTTCCTTCGCTATCAACAGTTACAACATAATTAACCACATCTAATGATGCATCTTTAGCAATAATATCGACTAAATCAGATGAACCATCATTCTTAACCAACCTCCCAAACCAGTTTAAATCATCCGTAGGAAGTATTCCAACAGATGAATCTTTACTCGTTGCATCTAAAAACAAAAGTTTACCATCTATTACTACAGAGGCAACTACAATATTAAATGCCTTCCTACTTGGAAAAATTGCGATACCATTTGATTTTGTACTAATTAAAACAGGATTGGCTTCAAGATTAGCATATCGCAACATAGCAACTAACATTAAATTTACTTCAGCATAGTTTCCGACTTTATTTTGATAAGCTTTTTTCACACCATCTTTGCAATAATAACCGTAATATTCATTCCACTTCATTCTCGATTGGACGAAACTAAATATTACGCCAACTTTTTCGTTAGCCGTTGAAGCAGCAACTAATAATGGATTTAATTCTTCTTCGAAATAATTTAGTTTGTTGATTTGTTGCCCAAAATTCTCACTTTCATTTATACTTTTTACAATTTCCTCCCATGAATTTGAAATTGCCTTAAAAGAATTATCTTTGAATTTAATGCCTGCTATTTCGTGTACGATTGCTGAGCTATAATTTTCAATATTATTAACAAATAATTCTTCTTTAATCGCTGGAATATTTTCAAGACTATAGACCGTTCTATTGTCTAAATAACTCAACTGATCAACTTTATGATTATAAGGATTTACCATCGAGTTATACCTATATGTGCTATTACTTTTATTTTCATTAGAGCTAATAAACTTACTAATTTTGTCTTTAGTTTCTGTAAATAAAAGAGTTCCTTTCGTGTGAACATTATAGAATAAATATTCAGGAATATCAGTTATAAATTGAGAAAATTTCACTGGAATTCTTTTTTGAAAAGCCCAGTCTCGTATACTTGTTATATAAGGAGTTGTAATTTTATATTTATATTCAATTATTGATCCTTCTTTAACATTGGGCATAGTCAATTTTTTTATTTTGAACGATTGATTCCTTTCTTCTGTAAATTGATTTTCAGCTTTTGCTTTTGTAATTTGTATTTCATTATTTACTAAATTGTAAGTCAATGCATTTGAAAAATTTACTGTTTCAATTTCAGAATTTCCAGTGAAAAATGGAATTTGTTCATTAGCCCAAATATACCCTTCTTTTTTATAGATTTTAATTTTTACTTCCACTTCGGTAATCATTTCTAAAGCACCACTGATATCAAAACTTACTTTGCCCTTATTAATTAAAATGGCAGCAACAGCAGAAGAATCATTTGGATAAAATTTTTCTTCTAATTCTGCTTTGGTAACTTTTCCTAATTCTCTATTTTGAGCTAAACTAGAACTAATCTGCGCAATGAAAGAAACTAAAATCACAAAATAAACTCTCATAATTTTATATTTTCTTTAAAACTATCTTTTCGTTTTGTTTTTCTATTAGCACTTTGAAAAATTCTTTTAAAGTTTCATAATCTTCTGATGGAATAATAGAGGTATTGACTGTAAAACTTACTACTACTTGTATGTTTTTATCAGTATTGCTAAGATTCATTGAATAAGCTCCATAATTATTTGCCATTGAAAAAGCAGCCGATTTTGGTAAACTTTCAATTTGATATCCTTCAGGAATAGTGATATTTACCATATATTTATCTTTAAATGGAAAAGAGAAATCAACCGGATATTCGCGATTTTCTTGCTTGAATGGATTCTCTGCTTGTGTAAAATAAAGTAACGGTTCAAAATAAAGTTTGTCACCAATTTTTTCCACCAAATTACTGTTTTTAATAGTATATTTTTCTATAACTGGTTCACTCAAAATCTTGTCATTTGTCAATTCAAATTCAGAAACTTCAAGTCCTTGATGTCTTTTTTCAAGATTTTCTAGATAACTTTCTCTGGTTAATCCAAGATATTTATCTCTGTAACTCAATGCTGCATAATCAAAATATTGCTCTTTTACTTTTCCTGTTACTACACCTTCGGCATCAATTGTTACCAGCATATTGATTACATCATCAGACAAAGCTTTTGGCATTAAATCTAACATTTCGGAAGTGCCGTCTTTTTTAACCAATCTTCCAAACCAATTTAAGTCATAAAGTGGTAAAACATTTGGTCTTGAAATTTTACTTGTAGCATCCATCAAAGTAACACCATTGTCGGTTACAACCGAAGCAATGACAAAATTAAAAGCCGATCGACTAGGAAAAAGTGGAATTCCGTTAGATCGAGTACTAACTAAAACCGGATTCGCATCTAAACCAATGTGTCGCAACATTGCAACCAACATTAAATTAATTTCAGCCGCATTTCCTGTTTTATCTTGATACGCTTTTTTAACTCCGCCATCACAATAATAACCACTAAACTGATTCCAGGTCATTCTATTTTGAACAAAATTTAATAGGACAGCAATTTTTTCTTCTCTAGTTCCTAAATCTTTTGTGATAGCATTTACATCTTCTTCAAAATAATTGGATTTAGTTAATTGGGTTCCGAAATCATCATTTTCATAGATTTTTTTAGTTACATCTTCCCAAGTTGCTGAATAAAACTCGGCCACAGATTGTGGTAATCGCTTTGATGCCAACTCGTGATAAATCGATGCTCTGTAGTTATCAATATTATTAACAAATGCTTCTTCTTTAAGTGCAGGAACATTTTCTAACTTATATGTTACTACTTGTTCAGAATAAGTAAACGAATTCATTGATCTTTCGTACTTAATCGCAGCACCATTTTTTACTAAATTACGGTCACTTGTTGCGACCGTTTTACTTACAATATTTTTTATTTCAACTGGTTGAAGACTTCCTTTTCTGTAAACATTATAACCGTAATATTCAGGAATAAGTGTTTGATATTCAGAATAATTAACCGGAATGTCATTTTGAAAACTCCATTCAGGAAATGTTGAAATAAAAGGCGTTTTTATTTCATATTTAAATTCAATAATGGTTCCTTCCTTTACATTAGGCATTGTTATTTTTTTTCTTGACCAAAATTTATTTATATTTTCTGTAAACTCACCTTCGCTTTTTAGTTTTGTTTTTTCAATTTGACCGTTTACCAAATTATAACTTACTGCTTTAGAAAAAGATACCGTTTCCTTTGTAGAATTTCCTACATAAAATCTGACCGATTTATTAGCATAATCATAACCTTCTTTTTTATAGATTTTAATTTTAGCCTGGACTTCTGTAATTACAAAAAAACCATCTTCTTGGGAGTATTCAAAATAGGTTTTTCCTTTTTCAAATAAAACTGCAGCAACTGCAGACGAATCTTTTGGATGTACCGTTTCTTTTAATTCGTCAACAGTAACGGCGCCTAATTCTCTTTTTTGAGCAAAATTTATTTGCATTCCTAAAATGAAAAAGGTGGTGATGATTAGGATTTTTTTCATTGGTTTGAGTTTAATGGTTTCAAATTATTTTTGGTTTTAAAAACTACTTTTTGTGATAAAAAAATAGGAGACTAAGCTTTAACTATAACAATTTTAGAATTATCGGTTTTGGCAATTTGTTCTCTAAATTTTCTATAATTTTCGTATTCTGATTTTTCATACATTCCTTTTTTTAGAAGAAACGAACGCTTATAGATTAATTTAGAAGGATTTACTGCAATTAGTTCCATTTTATAACTACCGAATTTATCATCAATAACAACATTTTCTGGTTTTGCATCAACAACATATCCTGCCGGAAGATTCACCTCAACCTCATCTTCATCATAAAAACCTCTTGAAATTTCGAGTTGATTTTTTCGATTTCTATAACGTTGTGGCACGTTTGGATTTTGATTAAAAACGTTAATTGGCAACATCATCATCGTGCCATTTTTACTGGCATAACCCACAGCATTAATCTGTAAATCTTCCGTAAAATCTACGCTTTCTTTATTATTACTGAACTTAATCTTGTCCATTTTAAGGTTGTTGATCCAGAAAAAAGTTGTTTTGTAATACTCATCAACTTCTTCTTTAGATTTATTTTCTATTAAATAGCGATTGTCATATTGAATGCCTTTAGAAACTATTTTCACCGTTGCTGTTAAATCACCATTTTCATTTATAGTATAACTTCCTTTTATATACTGCGGACTCGCTTTGTCATTATAATTATTTGTTTTAACAATCTCACCTTTATCTGGTTTGACAATTAATGCATATCGATCATCGGTAAAATCGCCTTCAAATCCGAATGGTTTTACTTGACTTGTACATTCTAAAAAGCTCAATTTATCATTAACTGGCAGCGCCAAAACAACATGATTTCCTTGCATTGAAACAAAATCTTGATTCAAACTTCGGCTACTATCATCGCCGTAAATGATGGTATAATAAGATTCAACACCAACTACTTTTAACAACACTCTGGTATAATTAGAAAGCGCTTTGCAATCACCATAGCCTAATCTATCAACATCTTTGGCCAACATTGGTTTCCAACCGCCAATACCCAATTGAATACTTACATATCGCGTTTTATCTTGAACATACTGATAAATAATTTTTGCTTTTTTTAGAGGATCAGTTTCTTTTCCTACCAATTCTTTTATTTTCAATTTTGTCTCATCAGAAATATCTTCAGTATCAGACAATAAACTGGAATACATCCATTTACCAAATTCAGACCAACTTTTCGCAGTTCCTTGAACGCCTTCTAGATTAAATTTTTCTAGACTAAAAAACACCATAGGAACAATTTTATCAAATGATGGTGAATTATCTTCGGGTTTTTCGGCTACTAAATTTTCGGCTACATAAGAAAGCGCGTTTTCTTTTTCTGTTTTAACAACTAGTTTGTCATTAAAATTCAACTCTTTGTATTTAAAACCTAAACCTGATGGATAACTAATTGTGTATTCTGATTTTTCTACACTTTCAAAATAATCATCAGTAGGATACCAAGGCATAATAAAAGCTGTATTTGATGTTTGACATTCACTTTCATAAACCACAGTAAATGGATATTCAGTTGGTGTATAATCAAGATATACTTTTCTATCATCACTATATATCGAAAAACCATCGGCAACACTTTGATGAACAAAATCTTTTCGTTTAATTTTTTTAATTTCTTTACCTAAAGCATTGTAAACAGTAGCTTCAATTGACAACACTTTATTGGAGCGATCATAATATTCAATTGCATCAACATTGTTTTGACCTCTTTTATTTAATACGGTAATGACTTTTCTTTTTTTAACATTCATTTGCCTTTCAGAAGAAATCGAAATATTTATCGCTTGAAATCGTACCACACTATTGGCATTTTCTTTTAAATTTTCTGGAATTAAAAGCGAAGTATAAGTATTTTGTGCCGTTAAAGAAATGGTTGAAAAGCATAGTAAAAATAGGTACAGCTTAGCGTTCATAGAATATTGTTTTTAGTAAATTATTCTTTGTTTTTTGTATCAATAATTATTGTAACCGGACCATCATTTATCAAAGCTACTTTCATATCAGCTCCAAATTGACCTGTTTGAATGTTTTTACCCACTTCAAATTTCATCTGTTGTACAAAAGATTCATAAAGCGGAATAGCAATTTCGGGTTTTGATGCTTTGATATAACTTGGTCTGTTTCCTTTTTTTGTAAGCGCGTGAAGCGTGAATTGACTTACTACAATAACATCACCATTCACGTCTTTGAGAGATAAATTCATCACATCATTTTCATCACTAAAAATGCGAAGATTTGCAATTTTAGACGTCAACCAATCAATATCGTCTTTAGTATCGGCATCTTCAATACCCACAAGAATTAATAATCCAGCGCTGATTTCGGCTACAATTTTACCTTCAATTGCTACTGATGCTGATGAAACTCTTTGGATTACCGCTTTCATTTTTTGAAAAATAGGTTATTCATCAAATATAAAAGTTCTTTTTTTATTCACTTTACGGTTTTCCACATTTTTTTAATTTTTTTTAAAAAAAGTTAGAAAAAAGTTTCAAAGATTAAATAAATATCAAATTTAGGTTACCAAAAAATACATTTTTAGGAAGTTGGAAAACTTTAAAAGAAAAGTTTCGGTTGTACCACAAAAAACAAACCGTTTTAACTCAAACTTTAAAACTTTCAGAAAAAAAATAAAACTATAACTATTTATTGTTTGTTTCTCGTTGCATCGCTGGCAATTCGATCATCATTATAAATATCTGTTCTATAATGTTCGTCATCGCCTTCTAGTATTTTAAGATAACTATTGTAGCGTGTCCACGAAATTTCATCTTTTTCTAGAGCTTCTTTGATGGCACATTTTGGTTCTTCTTTATGCAAACAATTATTGAATTTGCATTGGTCTTTAAGTTTGAAAAACTCCGGAAAATAACCACTTATTTCCTCTTTTTCCATGTCAACAATTCCGAAACCTTTGATTCCAGGCGTGTCAATAATTTTTGCTCCAAACGACAAGTCGTACATTTCTGCAAAAGTAGTGGTGTGCTGACCTTGCATACTTTGTTCCGATATTGTTTTAGTTTTTAGATGCAAACTTGGTTCAAGTGCATTAACCAAAGTAGATTTTCCGACACCTGAATGACCCGAAAACATTGTTGTTTTTCCAACCATTAGTTCCTTTAGCTCTTCAATTCCTTTTCCTTGAGTTGAAGAAACACGCAAACATTTGTATCCGATTTGTTGATAAACGTGTTGCATGTAAAGTTGGTCGTCTAAAGTTACCTCATCTAAGGTGTCTATTTTATTAAAAACTAAAATGGTTTCTATACCATAAGCTTCGGCTGTAACTAAAAAACGATCAATAAAATTAAAGGTCGTTGGCGGATTATTGACTGTTATTAAAAGAAAAACATAATCTACATTGGATGCAATAATGTGCATTTGATGGGACAAATTCACCGATTTTCTCACTATATAGTTTTTTCTATCGTGAATGGCATTTATTACACCAATGGTTGTATCGGAAGTTTCATCAAGTTCAAAATCTACAACATCACCAACAGCAATTGGATTCGTACTTTTGATTCCTTTAATACGGAATTTACCCTTGATTCGGCATTCGATAAAAGTGCCTTCATTAGATTTTACTGTGTACCAACTTCCTGTAGATTTATAAACTAATCCTGTCATTCAATTTCAGATTTAAAATTTGAGATTTCAGATGCATTCTGAATCTAAAACTTTATAATTTACAAAAGTAGAAAAAAGAGTTAAGAAGTCATTTAAGATTATCATTTTACTTTAAACAAAAAAGACTGCTTAAATTAATAAACAGTCTTTTTAAATTCTTAGACTTATGCTGGATTAATCAACTAGAATCATTCGGCCCAATTTATCTTTCGATTTTCTTGAGGCATAGATAATAAACTCATTATCAGATTTTCTGTTATAAACTCCTGGACGAATCACTAACTCTTCTTTTACTACTTCTTCAGGATCTTTTCTTGTGATGTTTCCTTTGTCATCAAATACAAAAAGAGTTGGTACTGCATTATTGTAATTACCTAACGCTTTAATTTCTTCGATATCAGTAACGCCTTTGTTTTTTACATTATCATTAAATAAAATGTTTAAAACTCCATTTCTATAAATTGGAATTACACTCAAATATTCAGGACCTTTTCCCATAACTGCTAACGGAATTGATAGTCCAACCGCTACATTAAAACTTCCTCCGCCACCTACACCAAAGAGGTTAAATGAAGCCACAGTAACCGTTGCCGATTGTTCTTTAGCAACAACATTACTCCATTCTAGAGATCCATCTGGTTTTAAGCAAGTAACAATCATTTCATTGGTTGTGTAGGTAATTGGTTGAATTCCTAACGGACCAATTCCTTGTTTTTGTCCTACATAAATCATTTGATATTCAGACAGTACTATCAATCCGCCATCATTTTTCTCGATAATTGTATGGATGTTGTAATATGGTTTTACATCTTTTCCTTTTTTGGCTCTTCGTTCACCAAGTAATTTAACTTTGGTAGCATAATCAAATTCGTTGAACTTTACATTTTCAGCTTTATTATTAGCCAAATTAATGGTCATATTATATACACCTTTAAGTTCTTTATTGGCTTTACCGTTTTCACGTACGCTAGAATAAAACCCTGTTAATTGAATAGTGTTTTTGCTGGTTGCCAACATTTTGCAGTTAATAATCTCTTCATCGACAATGTCAATTTTAACCACTTCTTTTTTATAATTCATATCTTTTTTGAAAATATGAACCTCTACTTTTTCAACTTTTTCTTTCTTCTTTTTATCACGATATCCTTCGTTAACCACTAAGAAAATATCATCTTTATAATTTACATCAAAATCTGAAATTGTAAATTGGTAATCTTTTTTATTATCATCATACGCCACTTTATCTTCGGTAGAAAAAGCTGTTTTTAAAGTTTCGTCAAAGAACTTTATTTCATATTTCATTGCATCTTCTTTTTCAAAAAGAGCGGTATGCATAATTAACAACATTCTATTATCAGGTGACTTTCTAAAATAAAACGCGCCTTTGTCTGAGCTATTTGCAACAGTAGATTCAAAAAGTGTGATAACATCAGAGCTCAATACGCCACTTTCTGAAACTGGAATACCAACTAACGTATATTTTTTTTCTTTTCTATAATACACACTACCAATAGCATATAATTTATCATTTAATAATACAATTTCTTCAAATTCTAAATCTTTATCTTTTACTTCTGGAAAAATGATTTCATTATTTGCAATTTGTTTCATTGCTTTAGAATCAAAGATTTTAAGGTAGTAATTAGATTTACCTTTCAAAAGCAAGGTGTATACTTTGTTGTTGGCTTCTCCGATAATTTTGATGATTTTTCCTTTATCATCGGTTATTTCTTCACCATAAGTGATGTTGATTTTGTCTATTTTGTTTTGAGCAGAAACAAAGGTACCGCACAAAACAAAAAAGACTGCAGCTAGTAAGCAGTTCTTCATTGTAATAATTTTAGAGGTTATTTTTGGCAATGATACAAAAAAAACCTACAAATATTTTTGTAGGTTTTAATTAATATTCTAAGAAAAGTTAATTGTTTATTTATTATTAAAAATTTTCTCTTGATGCGATATACTTTCTTGATGAATTGCCTTAAAAAATTGAATAATAAAATCTTCACTCAATCCTTTTTGACCTCCATCATTTACCATTTTTTCTAGAATATCATTCCAGCGTTTGTTTTGTAAAACTGCCACATTTTTTTCTTTTTTCAAGGCACCAATATCTTCGGCAACTTTCATTCTTTTTCCAATTACTTCAAGAAGTTTGGCATCATATTCGTCGATTTTACCTCTTAATTTTGATAATCTACTTTGATAATCATCGGCTTCATCGGTTTCTTTTCTTATGGTCAAGTCGATAAAAATTTGTTTTAAACGATCAGGTGTAACTTGCTGCGCGGCATCGCTCCAAGCATTATCTGGATCGCAATGGGTTTCGATAATCATTCCGTCATAATTTAAATCAAGTGCTTCTTGAGTTACTTGAAAAATCATATCACGATTTCCTGTAATGTGTGAAGGATCAATGATTAATGGAATATCTGGGAATTTATGTTGAAAATCAATTGCAATTTGCCATTCCGGATTATTGCGGTATTTGGTTTTTTCATAAGTTGAAAATCCTCTGTGAATAACACCTAATTTCTTAATATTAGCATTATACAATCGTTCCACACCGCCAATCCAAAGCGCTAGATCAGGATTAACAGGGTTTTTTACTAAAACAATTTTATCTGTATTTTGTAAAGCATCAGCTATTTCTTGAACTGCAAATGGATTTACGGTTGTTCGTGCGCCAATCCACAATACATCAATATCGTGTTCTAAGGCTAATTTTACGTGTGCAGCAGTTGCTACTTCGGTTGCCATTAACAAACCCGTTTCGGCTTTAGCTTTCTGCAACCATTTCAATCCTATTTCGCCTACACCTTCAAATCCACCTGGGCGCGTTCGAGGTTTCCAAATTCCGGCTCTATAAATTGAAACGTCAGAGTTTTTTAATTCGTGTGCGATTTTTAATACTTGATCTTCTGTTTCAGCACTGCAAGGTCCAGCAATTACTAGCGGATGAGTTAAATTGAAATCATTTAACCACGTTCTCATTTCTTTTTTATTTTCCATTTTCTTTTGTTGTCGGTTGTCAGTTGTTTGTTGTCAGTTTTGCAACCGATAACAGATAACTGACAACAATTTTTATTTTAATATTTCTTTAATTCGATTTGTATTTTGCATTTCATTAAAAACTTCATCATAATTATCTTCTTCTAATAATTGTTTGAAATTAGATAAATTTTGAATGTATTCTTCTAATGATTCAATGACTTGTTTTTTATTTTGTTTGAAAATTGGCGTCCACATTGCAGGTGAACTTTTGGCTAAACGAACGGTACTTTCGAATCCTGAACCAGCCATATCAAAAATATCTTGTTCGTCTTTTTCTTTTTCGATTACGGTTTTTCCTAACATAAACGAACTTATGTGCGATAAATGTGAAACATAAGCGATGTGCTTGTCGTGTGACTTTGCATCCATATATCTAATGCGCATTCCTAATTTTTTAAACAAATCCATTGCTTTTTCTTGCAATTTAAAAGTTGTTTTTTCGACTTCACAGATGATATTGGTTTTACCTTCATACAATCCTTTGATAGCTGCGCTTGGTCCTGAAAATTCGGTTCCTGCGATGGGATGACAAGCTAAAAAATTTCTCCTTTTCGGATGGTGCTCAAGTGCTTCACAAATCGGATTTTTAGTTGAACCAACGTCAAAAACTAATGTGTTTTCTCCTATTTCGTTTAATATTTCTGGCAAAATTACCAAAGCCACATCAACTGGCACTGAAACTATTACTAAATCTGCGTTAATTAAATCAGTAAGGCTTGCTTGTTGATCGATTATGCCGAAATTTTGGGCGTCATCTAAATGTTTTTTGTTAGAATCTATACCAAAAATCGTTGCATCATCATAAATAGATTTAATGTCTAAGGCCATTGAACCTCCAATTAATCCTATTCCTATTACGTATACATTCATTTTATATTTCTTTTTTAACCAATGGTTTAATTTTACTTTTTTTAGACCCGATGAATTGTGTCTCTATGAAAAACGGTTAATGGCTTTAATAATATTTTCTTCTTTAACGCATAATGAAAATCGGATGTAACCTTCGCCATTGCTGCCAAAAATTGTTCCTGGCGTTAAAAATATATGTTTCTCATATAACAAATTATCAATGAATTCTTCTGATGCTATTCCAGTTGGTAATTTTGCCCAAACAAATAATCCTACTGCGTTTGTATCAAAGGTGCAATGCATTTTTTTAGCCAATTCAAAAATTAGATTTCTTCTTTTTGTATAAATAATATTCTGACTTTCAAACCAATCTTTTCCTAATTTTAATGCTGCGATAGCACCTTTTTGAATTCCATAAAACATTCCTGAATCCATATTGCTTTTTACTTTTAAAACAGCATCAATCAGTGTTTTGTTTCCTAAAACCATTCCAACACGCCAACCTGCCATATTAAATGTTTTACTTAAGGAATTTAACTCCAATGCGATTTCTTTTGAACCATCAACTTGAAAAATAGACATCGGATTGTCGTTTAAAACAAAACTATATGGATTATCATTTACAATTAAAATTTGATGTTTTTTACCGAACGCAATTAGTTTTTGATACAATTCTAAAGTGGCATTGGTTCCCGAAGGCATGTGCGGATAATTTACCCACATTAACTTCACTTTAGACAAATCTTGTTGTTCTAATTTTTCGAAATCAGGTTGCCAATTCGTTGCTTCATTTAAATCATAAAAAACGGATTTGGCTTGAACTAATTCGGTAACCGAAGCATAAGTTGGATAACCCGGATTCGGAATCAAAACTTCATCATCTTCATTTAAAAAAGCAAGTGCGATATGCATAATTCCTTCTTTACTTCCCATTAAGGGCAAAATCTCTGAATTAAAATCAAATTCAACCTTAAACTGATTTGCATAAAAATTTGCCATTCCTTTTCTCAAATCAGGTAAGCCTTGATAACTTTGATATTCGTGTGCTTGGTCATCAAACATTGCGTTTTGAATGGCTTCAATCACTGAAGAATGTGGCGCCAAATCTGGACTTCCAATTCCCATATTGATAATCGGTTTTCCTTCAGACATAAGTTGTCTTACTTCTTTCAATTTTCTTGAAAAGTAGTACTCTTGAACGGTTTCTAATCTTTTTGCTGTTGTAATCATATTTTTACACGAATTGCACGAATTTTCACGAATTCATACTTTTAAAAATTTCACTAATTGAAATTGCTATTGTTTTTTGCTCTTGTATTCTCCCAAAACCTTGAAATGATTGGTCATAATTTCTAAAATCTTAGTGGCTTTTTCATAATGCTTGTATTTTTCAAAAACTACATCTACAAAAAAGGAATACTGAAAAGGCGTTTCAATTATTGGCATAGATTGAATTTTGGTTAAATTTAATTTGCAATTAGTCATCACGTTTAAAACAGTTGCCAAACTTCCTGGTGTGTCGTCTAGTTCAAATTTTAATGATGCTTTGTTGATTTCTTCTTTTGAAACTTGACTTTTTTCTTTGCTCAAAATAAAAAATCGCGTCATATTGTTATTAATCGTTTGAATTTCGGGTGCAATAATATTTAAATCATATAATTCTGCGGCAACTTTACTTCCTATGGCAGCAATGTTTTTTAGCTGACTTTGATGAATTCTTCTTGCTGTTTCTGCTGTATCTTTATCTTCAACTAATTTTATATTCGGATATTTTTTCAAAAAATCCATACATTGCAATAAAGCCATTGGATGCGAATGAACTTCTTGAATCTCTTCAAAATCTTGATCTTTTAAAACCATTAAATTTTGAACAATATCTAAATAATATTCTCCAATAATGTGCAAATTATTCTTATCAATCAAAGCGTAATTCGGAATAATGGAACCTGCGATAGAATTCTCAATAGCCATAACTGCCATTTGCGCATTGTTGTTCAGCAAACTATCAACTAACGAATCAAACGATAGACATTCATCAACAATCACATTAGCATTAAAATATTCTAAAGCTACTTGATGGTGAAACGATCCTTTAATTCCTTGTATGGCTATTTTATCTTTCATTTTATTGCAAAAAAAAATCCCGATTTGCATCGGGATTGAATATTAATGTTTTCTATATAAATTACTTTTTTACATAACACAATAACAATCCCTGTTTCTTCCAGAAAAAGAAATAAGAAAAGTTGTTATAATATGTTGCGAAAATTGCGCTCATTGTTGTTTTTATGTTTTGCTAAAGTATAAAAAAAAATTATACCTCGTAATTTTATTTAAAAAAAGTTACGGAAACGTTTTCGTGAAACTTAATTATTTCTAAGCTTTTTAACTCTAGTTGGTGTGTCAACTCCTTTAATAATCGATTCTGAACTGATGGCTATTGCTTTTATAATTTCAGTCATATTGTCTAAATCTAATGTAGAAACCTCATCACTTAGTCTATGATAATTGGCTTCAGAATCCATTTTAGAAGTCGAAATAGTATGTGCAGGAACACCTAAAGCGGCCAATCTTGCATTATCCGAACGATAAAACAATTGTTCTCTTGGATAAGGATCTTCGTAAAAATTAAAATTGGAACCTTTTAAATTCTTTTGTAAAATGGTTCCAAAATCAGATTTTTCAAAACCTGTAATGTAAGCCGAATTTTTATTCCACTTACTTTCTGTACCAATCATTTCTATATTAAACATTGCGATCACTTTGTCGGCATCAATATTTTTAGAGAAAAACCCAGAACCAAATCCGCCTACTTCTTCACCAGTAAATGCTACAAAAATGATCGTGCGTTCGTTAGCATTTAATTCTTTAAAATACTTACCCAAAGCAATAACAGCCGTAACACCTGAAGCATCGTCATTGGCGCCATTATATACTTTATCAGTTCCTGAATCATCCGTGCCTAGATGGTCAAAATGAGCAGAAAATATTACAAATTCCTCGGGTTTAGACTTTCCAGGAAGTATACCAATTACGTTGTTGGCTGGTTTACCTTTAGCAATAAAATCTTGACGATAATTTTTTAAATCTTTAAAATAAGAAAGTCCGATTTTGGCAAATTCTTTCTCTATAAATACCGAAGCCGAATCTATTCCTGGCGTAAAAATCGCTCTTCCTTGCATTTTATCCGATGCTAATTCAGTTTCGATTCTCACCACTTCTTCTTTTAGGATTTTTGGTTTATCTTGAGCTTGCACTGACAATCCTACTACTAACAATAACAGACTTAGTTTTTTCATAAATTGGTTTTACTTTATAAGTAGTAAATATAGAAAGGATATTTAAAAAAATAACTAATGTGAGGAGAAAAACAATAATTCAAAAATTTTTCTGTTTACATTTGCTACAAATATCAAGTTATGTCAATAGAAGTTCAAAATATTTCGAAAAGTTATGGTGCTCAAAAAGCGCTAGACAACGTTTCATTTTCTTTAAAAAAAGGAGAAATTGTTGGTTTCCTTGGTCCAAATGGTGCCGGAAAATCTACTTTAATGAAAATATTAACGACCTACATCAACGCTGATGAAGGAGTTGCTTCTGTTAATGGAAATGACGTAAACACCAATCAAAAAGCAGTACAAAAATCGGTTGGTTATTTGCCAGAGCACAATCCGTTGTACTTAGATTTGTATGTGCGTGAGTATTTAGAATTTAATGCTGATGTATATAAAGTTGCAAAATCTAGAATTGAAGAAGTAATTGAACTCACAGGATTATCGCCTGAAAGTCACAAAAAAATTGGACAACTATCTAAAGGTTACCGCCAACGTGTTGGTTTAGCTACGGCTTTGTTGCACAATCCTGACGTATTAATTCTGGACGAACCAACGACTGGTTTAGATCCAAATCAGTTGGTTGAAATTAGAAATGTGATTAAAAACGTTGGTAAAAACAAAACTGTTTTTCTTTCAACACACATTATGCAAGAAGTAGAAGCCATTTGTGACCGCGTTATCATCATCAATAACGGAAAAATTGTTACCGATAAAAAATTAGATAAATTAGTTTCAGATATTGTTGAACAAGTTATTGAAGTTGAATTTGACAAAGAAGTTTCAGAAACTTTATTTTCAAAATTATCTGATTTGAAATCAGTTAAAAACACTAGTGGTAAAATATGGGAATTAACATTTGAAACCGAAGTTGACAAACGACCATCGGTATTTGATTTTGCGCAAGAAAATGGTTTGCGTGCTTTACAATTAACTCTGAAAAGCAAAAACTTAGAACAAATTTTTAGAGAAAAAACTGCTAAGAAGTAATTTAATTATAAATGATTTGCCCTTGGTATAACTGCTCGACATCAACAATTGGTGGATTATTTTTTAGAATAATATTGCCAGTACTGACCATTTTTCCTTTAATGCTTTGAATTGGTTTTACAATCATATCGTTTGAACCACGATGAAAGACTTTAACCGTTTGCGCAGTTAAATTTGAAGCATCCAATCTGCCATCGCCTGCATAGAAATTTATAATAGCCTCATTTGTAGTTCCTGAAATAAAATAGCGAGCCAAACTATTATTTTCAACAACAAGTTGATTGTTATTTATAGTAAGATGAAAATCACTTGTTCCTGCACCATCTTTTCCGTCGGCATCTTTATCAAGTGCGAATAATCTTAAAACAGGATAAGTCAAAACGCCGTTAGAAGATATATTTCGTTCACTTTTAGAATAAATTTCTTCAATGTTGGGTGCTGTAATATAAATTTTATTTTGTCCGTAATCTCGAACCCAATTACACGATGAATTATTAATTAATTTAAGTACATTTCCTTCTTGCTTTACCTCAACGTTTTCAATAATATTCTCGCCTGAAACAATTTCTAATTTATATGCTGCGCCTTGTGTGACTATCAACTCGATTCCGGTATAAACCTCAACTCTTGTAAAGGGTTGTATTTCAACCGATTTTGTTACAATATTCCCATCAGACTCGATGCATTCACTAGGTTTTTCACAAGAAATTGTCAAAATAAAAAGTGTAAAAAAAGCAACTATTTTTTTCATCTATGTAAAATTTGATTTGTTAGAGGTCATATACCTATCTGAAGACAAGCAGGTGGTATTGCCTTCTTGTTTATTTGGTATTTGCTTACGCACATTTGTTGTTAATGGTGACTTCATAATTATAGTGATTTATAAGCGCACACCAACTCCAAATTCTAAGGCTTCAGCAAGAAACAAATGAGTTTTTATAGTAAAACCTGCAAAAAATTTATTTGAAAAATAATACTTCATTCCTACCCTATCATAGATGGACATTTCATTTTTAAACGGATCATACACATAATAACCTATTTGGGCTTCAAGTGAAATTTTGTTGACGAAAAGTTCGTGCCCGATGAACACTCCAACTCGCTTATAATCCGTATTTGGGTCAATTGCGAGCTCTGGATAAGCATTTGATTTATACTTTATATAATCTTTAAAACTTGTTGTTAAGAAAACTTCGGTACCTAACTGCAAAGCACTTTTTCTATTCAATCGTTTATCAGCATAAAAACCAACATGATAAAACGGATGTTGCCCACTACCAATCACAGGACTTTCGTTGACACCACTTCTAAACACAAAATTAAATTTTATTGGTTCTTTGTAACTTACTTTTGTTAAAGTGGTATCTACACTATTTGTTTTAGTAGCTTCTAAATTGTAATTAATTCCGAGATTTACTCCATAAGTATTCACACCGCTATTTGGAGATTTAGTTCTACCGTTAGAATAATGCGTGAATAAAATTCCGGCTTCAAGACCAAATCTATCAATGATATTTTCTTTTTTATAAAAAAGTCCGAGATTGGTATTTGCTAAAATTTTGGAGCCAAAAGCTTTGTTTTTACTATTCTCAACCCTATCATATGGATTGGTAGTCATCGCCACACCTTGAGACAATAACAACTTTAAATTTCTTTTCAAAAAATAAAAATTATACAATGCTCCAACTGAATAATTACTACCTATATAAGGATTATTGAAATTTTGATAAAGAAAAAAAGCACCATAATCTGGAAAATTATAAGCCGAATGCCACTCATTTTTACCGTGTGTTTGCTTTACAAAATCTATCATTACACCAGTCGGATGGCCTTGTAAATGATATAAGTCAGGTGTATGAGGAAGTACATTTCCCCTAAAATATTTAACGCTAATTGCCGGAGTATCATTATTGTTTTGCGAAAAACAAAAAGTCGAAATCAACAAAAACAAATATAAAAATCTCCTCATTTTAAAGAATTTATTCGCACAAATATAAAAGAATATGTTGAAGAATTAAATTTTTAATTTGGAGCGAATCGTTAGGTAATTTTTGGTTTCCTTATTCCTGCTGTACATTACAATCTCGTCTCGTTCCAAAAAAACGAGACGAGATTTTCATTGCCATCAGGGCTAGTTAGTTTTTGTCTTTTGTAAATTGTAGTTTTAAAAAACTTCTTTTGCAATAGCTTTGATATTTTCTGCTCTACCCATTGAATAATAGTGCAAAACAGGAATTCCGGCAGCAACCAACTCTTTACTTTGTTGAATGCACCATTCTATCCCAATTTGTTTTACGGCATCATTGTCTTTAGCTTTAACAACTTCCATAATTAAATCGTCAGGTAATTCTAATGAAAACCTATGCGGAATTAAATTCAACTGTTTCTTGGTTGCAATTGGTTTTAGCCCAGGAATAATTGGTACTGTGATTCCTGCAGCACGACATTTAGCAACATAATCAAAGAATTTTTTATTGTCAAAAAACATTTGAGTTATGATGTAATCAGCACCATTTTTTATTTTTTGTTTCAAGAAATGAATATCACTGTCTAGACTTGGCGCTTCCATATGTTTTTCAGGATAACCAGCTACACCAATACAAAAATTAGTACACGACGAATTTTGCAAATCTTCATCTAAGTAAATGCCTTTATTCAAATTATCTATTTGCAAAACTAAATCGGTAGCATATTCATTTCCTTCGCGCTCTGGTCTAAAATAGGTTTCATTTTTCAACGCGTCACCTCTTAAAGCTACAACATTATTGATACCAAGAAAATCTAAATCGATTAACAAATTCTCGGTATCTTCTTTGTTAAAACCACCACAAAGAATATGCGGAATAGCATCTACATCATATTTATTTTGAATTCCGGCACAAATTCCAACTGTTCCCGGACGTTTTTTTACAATTTTCTTTTGCAACAAACCGCTTGGCAATTCCTTAAATTCATATTCTTCACGATGATAAGTCACATCAATAAAAGGCGGATTGAATTCCATCAACGGATCAATACTATCAAATATTGATTGAATATTTTGTCCTTTCAAAGGCGGAAGAATTTCGAATGAAAATAATGGTTTCCCATTGGCGTTTTCAATATGTTCTGTTACTTTCATTTTTTTTAGGTTGTTGATTGTTGGTTGTAGGTTGTAGGTTTGGACTTCTATTACCAAATACCTATCACCTACTACCAAAAACCTGTTTTTAATCTGCTATATTCGGCGAAAGCCATTTCGTTGCCATTTCGGTAGAAATTCCTCTACGTTTGGCATAATCTACTATTTGATCTTCTTTAATTTTTCCTAAACCAAAATATTTACTTTGTGGATTAGCAAAATAATATCCTGAAACCGATGATGCTGGCCACATTGCCATACTTTCGGTAAGTTTTACTCCTATTTCTTGCTCAACATTTAGTACTTTCCAAATGGTTGGTTTTTCTAAATGGTCAGGACAAGCAGGATAACCTGGTGCAGGTCTAATTCCTGCGTAATTTTCTTTTATCAAATCATCATTTGACAATTGTTCTTCTAAAGCATATCCCCAAATTTCTTTACGCACTTTTAAATGCAAATATTCTGCAAAAGCTTCGGCAAGTCTGTCGCCAAGTGCTTTTATCAAAATAGCGTTGTAATCGTCTAATTGTTGTTCAAATTCCGATGCTTTTTCATCAACTCCAAAACCAGTTGTTACACAAAAGCATCCTATAAAATCTTGTTTTCCTGAATCTTTTGGTGCAATAAAATCGGCCAAAGCAATATTTGGCGCACCAGCAGTTTTTTGGGATTGCTGTCTGAGAGTTAGAAAAGTTGTGGGTTGGACTTCCGCAAGCTCAGTCTGACAAATTTGAATATCGTCGTCATTAATGGTATTAGCTGGAAAAATCCCTAGAATTCCTTTGGCTATTAACCACTTTTCTGAAACAATTTGGTGTAACATTTTTTGAGCATCAGCAAACAATTCTGTTGCTTGTATACCTACAACTTCATCGGTTAAAATCGCTGGAAACTTTCCATACAATTCCCAAGAATTAAAAAATGGTGTCCAATCGATAAAATCAACTAGTTCAGCGAGTTCAACTTCAATAGTTTTAGTTCCTATAAAATTTGGCTTCAAAGGCGTGAAATTATCCCAATCTAATTTCAGTTTATTTTTTCTTGCCTCTTCAATTGAATGGAAATTTTTATCACGACTTCTGTTCAGATATCCTTCTCGCAATGCATCGTATTCCTCACGAATTGCTTTAACATAGCTGCCTTTGGTCTCTTTTTGAAGTAAATTACTAGCGACGGTAACGGCACGTGAAGCATCATTAACGTGGACAACTGTTTCTTTATATTCAGGTGCAATTTTCACAGCAGTATGAGCACGAGAAGTAGTTGCGCCACCAATCATTATCGGAATTTTGATGTTTAATTTATCCATTTCTTTGGCTAAATAAACCATTTCGTCAAGCGAAGGCGTAATCAATCCGCTTAAACCAATTATATCTACATTGTGTTCTACTGCTGCTTGAATAATTTTTTCTGGCGGAACCATCACTCCTAAATCAATAATTTCAAAATTATTACATCCCAAAACAACAGCTACAATATTTTTACCAATATCGTGTACATCACCTTTTACAGTCGCCATTAAAACTTTACCTGCAGAAGATGATTTTCCAGTTTTTTGCGCTTCAATAAAAGGAAGCAAATAAGCAACCGCTTTTTTCATAACACGCGCCGACTTGACTACTTGAGGTAAAAACATTTTTCCACTTCCAAATAAATCGCCAACTACATTCATTCCGGTCATTAAATTGACTTCAATAACTTCAATAGCTTTGGTTGAATTGACTCTTGCTTCTTCAACATCAATTTCAATAAACTCATCAATTCCTTTCACAAGCGAATGTGTTAATCGCTCTTGCACAGAACCATTTCGCCATTCGGCAATTTCTTTTTCAGTGGCTTTAAATTCACCTTTAAAGGTTTCTGCTAAATCTAAAAGGCGTTCTGTTGCATCATCTCTTCTATTTAAAAGAACATCTTCAACGTGTTCTAGTAAAGTTTTATCAATTTCATCATAAATCTCTAACATTTCAGGATTTACGATACCCATTGTCATTCCGTTTTGAATGGCGTGATACAAAAACGCCGAATGCATTGCTTCACGAACTTTGTCATTGCCACGAAACGAAAACGATACATTACTAACGCCACCAGAAATATTGGCATAAGGAAGGTTTTCGCGAATCCATTTGGTTGCTCTAAAAAAATCTAATGCATTTAATTTATGTTCCTCCATTCCGGTTGCTACTGGAAAAATATTGGGATCAAAAATTATGTCTTGTGGCGGAAAATTAACTTCGTTGACCAAGATGTCATAACTTCTTTTACAAATTTCAATCCGTCTTTCATAAGTATCGGCTTGACCATTTTCATCAAAAGCCATTACAATTACAGCAGCGCCATATCTTTTTATCAACTTGGCGTGATGAATAAATGTTTCTTTTCCTTCTTTTAAAGAAATAGAATTCACTACTCCTTTTCCTTGAATTACTTTTAATCCGGCCTCAATAATTTCCCATTTAGAGCTATCAATCATTACTGGCACTCTAGCTATATCGGGTTCGGCGGCAATCAGGTTAAGGAATTTGGTCATTGCATAAACGCCATCTAGCATTCCTTCATCCATATTGACGTCGATGATTTGTGCTCCACCTTCAACTTGTTGTCGGGCAATATCCAGAGCTTCTTCATAATTTTCTTCTTTTATCAAACGAAGAAATTTACGAGAACCAGTTACATTTGTGCGTTCACCGACGTTTACGAAAACCGACTCTTCTGTAATAAAAAGTGGTTCTAATCCTGATAATTGTAAATTTATTTTATTTGTTCTTGACATTTTTATTTTTCTAATACTGCAAGGTTTTTAAAACCTTGTAGGTTTGTATTATTATCCTGAAATTCTAAAAATTATACCTATAAGGTTTTAGAAACCTTGCAGGAAAACGGTTATTTGATTTAAGACGTAATGAATTGCGTTTCTACAGTTCGTGGTTTGAATTGTGCTGCTACTTCTGCAATTGCTTTGATGTGTTCTGGTGTTGTACCACAACAACCACCAATTATATTGATTAAATTATCTTGTAAATATTCTTTAATTAAGGCTTGCATTTCGGAAGCTGTTTGATCGTACTGTCCAAAAGCATTTGGCAATCCGGCATTTGGATGTGCTGAGATATTGACTTGAGTATTGTGAGCCAATCGTTTTAAATAAGGTTTTAATTGATCGGCGCCAAGTGCGCAATTGAAACCAATACTTAATAAATCAATGTGTTGAATTGATATTAAAAAAGCCTCAACTGTTTGACCTGAAAGTGTGCGACCTGAAGCATCAGTAATTGTTCCTGAAACCATAACTGGAATGTCTAGATTGCGTTCTTCTTTTACTTCTTCGATAGCGAAAAGCGCTGCTTTTGCGTTAAGAGTATCAAAAATAGTTTCTACTAATAACACATCACAACCGCCATCGATTAAAGCTTCGACTTGTTGCTTGTAGGCGATTCGCAATTCATCAAAAGTTACAGCACGAAAACCTGGATCATTTACATCAGGTGACATTGATGCAGTTCGGTTTGTTGGTCCAATTGAACCTGCAACGAAACGCGGTTTGTCTGTAAATTCGTCAGCTACTTCTCTTGCTATTTTGGCAGATTGATAATTTAATTCGTAAACTAAATCTTCTAAATGATAATCTGCCATTCCGATGGTTGTTCCTGAAAAGGTATTAGTCTCTACAATATCAGCTCCAGCTTGAAAATAAAGTCTGTGGACTTCCTTAACGGCTTCGGGTTGTGTTATAGATAGTAAATCATTGTTCCCTTTTAACGGATGTGGAAAATCCTTAAAACGTTCGCCACGGAAATCTTCTTCAGAGAAATTATTTCGTTGTAGCATCGTTCCCATTGCTCCATCGAGAACTAGGATTCTTTCTTGAATTGCTTGGTTTATTTTTGACATAATTTTATTGCCACGAAGGCGCTAAGTCACTAAGTTTATTTTTAATTTCTCGCAAAGACGCTAAGGCGCAAAGCTTTATTTTTGTTTTTAAACCATTAAGAAAATTAAGTTTATTAAAAAATAGTTCTTTTGAAACTTGATTTCACAAAAATGGAATACCCTTTAGCCCTGATTGAAGAGGAAATCCTTTTACTTTTTTCTTTAAAAAGTAAAAGATTGCATCGAAAAGCAGGATTATGGATTGCTTAAATGCGCAAGCCATTCGCTCTTGATACTGAAACAAGTTCAATATGACAAGTTGCTTTAAAATTTATTTATGTTATTGTGAAAGTGAGAGAAAATTCTCGTGGTTATCTTTGCTTAAATTTACTTTAAACTAGAATGTAGCACCTTCTACAGTTGTAGGGTTGCTAAGCCTTCATCGAGTCTAATCTCTCCAGCTTTCGTGATAACAATCAATAAGTTTATGAACACTGCAAAGTAATGACATAGAATTTAGAATTACAAAAAAAAATGACACTATTTATTAAAATGTCAAATTCACTTAATGCCATAAAAAAAGGAGCCGTTAAGCTCCTTTTAGTAAACAAAATATTTTTTTTTATTATTTTTTGATAATTTTAGATGTTCCAACACCAAGGTCTGATTGTACTCTTACGAAATATACACCAGAATTTAAGTCAGAAACATTTACTTGTAAAGCCTCAGTTGTTGAAGCATTTACTTGGCTAACTACTCTTCCGTTGATGTCTACTACTTCAACTTTCTCGATAGAAACACCATTTTTAGCTGACAAGGTAAATACATCATTTACTGGATTTGGTTGAATTGCAAAGTTTCCAGCAAAGAAATCTTGAGTGTTAGCTACTGGTCTATCAACAGAAACAGCATCGATAGCAACATAATCAGAATTAGCTCCACTAATACCTCCATTTGTAACAAAATATCTAAAAGCCACTCTACAATCAGTTGGTCCTGTCAAACCTGAAACTGTATATGAAAACAAAGTCCAATTTGTAGGATAATCAACAGTATTTAATGCTGGATTGATTGTTAATGCTAAAGTTGTATAATCACCTAAACCAGTTGCGCCCACTGGATCAGCACTAAATGCGCCATTAGTACTTAATCGCATCTCAAGTCTATCAGCATAAACAGTAGCACCTCCACTTAAACCTTTTCTGCTGTAAAATGAAATTATATCTCCATTTTGAAGCGATATTGATGGCGTTATTAGCCAATTACTTATAGTTCCAACGTTATTTACACTTTGAAAAAATGAAAAAGCATAAGAAGTATCTGCATTACCGTTAAAAGCACCGCCAGCAAAATATGCATTTTGTGCTGCTGTTGCTGCACCCCAATTATTAGTTCCTACAGGCGAACTTTGATTTGTTTTTGTCCAAGTTGTAGGAAATACATCAAAATTTTCAGTAAACAAGTTTTGCGCGTTACTTGCGCTTAAACCACAAATTAAAGAAATAGAAAGTAAAAGTTTTTTCATAAGGATACTTTTTTTAAGTTAATTAAAAACAAATATACAAAATTTATAAATTAATATAGTTTTTACATAAAACTTTTCTAAATTTGCACCACAAATAATGAGGAAAAATTTGAACTGATTGCAACCTCTATTCGAACTTGAATCTATATAAAGATTTATAAACAAGTTTAGGATAAAAAAATGCTAAAGCAGAACCACTTCTTTAGTTTGCACTTGCAATTCATTTTTTCTTCACAACTAGTATTAACAGAGTCTGAAACATTTCAGATTAAAAAAATTATATTATGGCTTATTTATTTACGTCAGAGTCAGTAAGTGAAGGACATCCAGACAAAGTTGCTGATCAAATTAGTGATGCGTTAATTGATAACTTTTTAGCATTTGATGCTTCTTCTAAGGTGGCTTGCGAAACTTTAGTAACAACAGGTCAAGTAATTCTTGCTGGTGAGGTTAAATCAAATACTTACTTAGATGTTCAACAAATTGCAAGAGATGTAATCAAGAAAATTGGTTATACCAAAAGTGAATACATGTTTGATGCTGATTCTTGCGGAATACTTTCGGCAATTCACGAACAATCTGCAGATATTAATCAAGGTGTTGACCGAGCTAACAAAGAAGAGCAAGGTGCAGGTGACCAAGGAATGATGTTTGGTTATGCAACAAATGAAACAGAAAACTATATGCCTTTGGCGTTAGATTTATCGCACGCTTTGTTGATTGAATTGGCAAATTTGAGAAGAGAAAATAATGAAATTACTTATTTGCGTCCTGATGCTAAATCTCAAGTAACTTTAGAATATTCTGACGATAATAAACCACAACGTATTGATGCTATTGTAATCTCAACACAACACGATGATTTCGTTAAGCCTAAATCTAACTCAAGAGAAGATAAAGACAAGGCTAATGATGAGATGTTAGTTAAAATTAAAAGTGATTTAGTTTCTATTTTAATCCCAAGAATTAAAGCTAAATATCCTCAATATGCTCATTTATTTAATGAGAACATCACTTATCACATTAACCCAACTGGTGTTTTTGTAATTGGTGGACCACACGGAGATACTGGCTTAACAGGAAGAAAAATTATTGTTGATACTTATGGAGGAAAAGGTGCTCACGGTGGTGGTGCATTTTCAGGAAAAGATCCAAGTAAAGTAGACCGTTCAGCTGCATATGCAACTCGTCATATTGCTAAAAACTTGGTTGCAGCAGGATTGTGCGACGAAGTTTTAGTTCAAGTTTCTTATGCAATTGGTGTTGCTAAACCTACTTCAATTAATGTGGTAACTTATGGTACTTCAAAAGTTGCTTTGACGGATGGAGAAATTAGTAAAGTAGTTGAAAAAGTATTTGATATGCGTCCGTACTTTATTGAACAACGTTTGAAATTAAGAAATCCAATTTATAGCGAAACTGCTGCTTACGGTCATATGGGAAGAACTCCTGAAACGGTTACTAAAACTTTTCAACTTCCAAATGGCGAACCTAAAACTGTTACTGTTGAGTTATTCACTTGGGAAAAATTAGATTTTGTAGATCAAGTGAAAGCTGCGTTTGGATTGTAATATTTTAGATGTAGATATATATTTATTAAGATTCTGAAATAAGTTAATTTAGATTCTGAAATAAATTCATTTAGATTCTGAAATAAATTCAGAATAAAAAACCTGACTATTTCTAGTCAGGTTTTTTGTTTTATAAATTATACTTCAAACTAAATATTAAATATCTTGGTTGAACAGTATATTGCGATGTTCTTGTTGAGAATTGAGAAAAACTATCGTCATTCAAAGATTTTGTATTCAAAATATTGGTAGCTGCAATTTTATATTCCCATTTACTGTCTTTTGTTTTTTGATAAATTAAACTTGCAGATAGGAAATCATATTCATTTTCGACTGATTTGTCTTTATTATAATAATGATAGAATTCATACTCCGACACAAAAGAAAAGCTTTTTAAGAAGTAATAATCCAATCTAACGAACGGTTTGTCTGTAAAGAATTTGGCATTATTATAATCATTAACCGTATAAGAATATCCTAATTCAACGTTTGGCGCGTTTTTATAATTAGTTGAAGCTGTTAATGTATGAGTTTGAGTAAAACTCTCTGCACTTGCAAAAACTCCATTTTGGATATTGTTAAATTTAGACCAATTTAGTCGCGTATTGAAAGCAGCCTTATAATTTTTAGAAAAGGAACGACCATAACTACCAAAGCCCGAAATTAACTCCTCAGCAAAATCAGAATTGAAAGGTGCTGATGTTTGATTCACACCAACAAAATTAGCTCTAAGTTTTAATGCATCGATTGTTCTTGTATAAGTAATAGCTCCAGTAATATTTTCAAAATTGAACATATTGTACTTAAAATAGCGCAGCGAATGAGTTTGCTGTGTAGCATTTTCAAGTGTTCTACTTCCTCTTGACAAACTATTATATCCGTTTAACACAAAACCTTCGGTTAATCTGTTGATGTCAGTAAAACTGTTGGTCATTGCGTAATTATAGGTCAATGTTTCTGCTTTTTTTATTTGATACAAAGCAAGGAAATCTGGTAAAACTCTAAAGAAATTTAGTGAAAAATCAGTTCCTAATTGACTATTTGTCATATTGTAAGCGTGTAAACTTACACCTGGTGTAAACGTGAACTTTCCACTCAAAATTTTGTAATGCAATCCTAAGAAAGCATCATTAAAATTATATCTAACATTATTAGTGGTCGAAGGATCAGTTAGGTTATTTTGAGTTCCATTATCTAATATTTGGTAAATTGATGAATCAAAACTTTGAAATGAATAAGTATTTCCTAAGGTTATATTGATGTTACTCTTTTGAGTCAACATATAGTAATAATCTAATTTTGTATCTAACTTGTTAGTTTTTACAAAACGTGTTTGATTAATATCATTTCTATTTTGACCTGACAAATAACCATTTAAAACGAAAGGCTGTGTTTGCAAATTTGCATTGTAGAATGGATCTTCTTCTTGATACAAATGTTGCATTTCTAGTGCAAAAATATTTTTATCGTTGTGCGTGTAATAAAAACTCAAATTCTGGTTTACCGATTTAGGATCTTGTCTTTTTGCAGTGAAAATATTTTCGGTAGTTGAATTACTACCCACAATTGATTGTCTTAGCAATGAATTATCTTCATCTTGTTTAGAGAATTTTGATAAAATATCATAATCAAATTGGAATCGTGCACTTGGTTTGTAGCTAGAACTCAATTTAAATAGTGCCAAATTACTTTTTTGATGTGCAACTTCATTACGATTTTCGGTTGAAGCGACATTCGAAGAATTGGGTTGTAAAAAATTATTTTGAGACTTGGTTTCTAAATCAGTTGTTGAAGAAGATAAAATTCCGAAACCACTTAGAGTCCAAGATTTTGTTGGATTATAAGAAAAATTTGTAGCTCCGAATTGCGTTTCAATTTCTTTAGCACGATTATTTCTTAGTAACGAAATCCCTAAATCATTAGAAGCGACATTAAAATTAGAACCACCTTTAGCCATCATACTTCTAAAACCACCAGTAAATTTGAAATAATCTTGCACCGTTAAAGGTAATTCTCCAATATTATTAAAATTTGAAATCAAATTAATACTGTACTTTGGATTGTAGTAAAACAACTTCGGATTAATTAAATAACGATCATAGTTATTATCATCGGCTGTTCCGCCACCAGCAGTCATATCACCAAACCAAAAGTTTTTCTTTCCGTCCTTCAATTTGATGTTCATTGCCAAATTATCCTGATTATTTTCGACACCTTTCAAGATAGAATTTTCGTTATAATTTCTTAAAACTTGAATTTTATCAATAGCATCTGCGGGAATATTTTTTACACCAAGCTTGGTATCACCGTCAAAAAAGTCTTTGCCTTCTACCATCAATTTGGTTACTTTTTTCCCTTCTACTTCAACTTCACCATCGGCATTTACTTCAACTCCTGGTAATTTTTTTAAGACATCTTCAAGCTTTCTTTCGGTTCCTGATTTAAAAGAATCGGCATTGTAAACGATGGTATCACCTTTGATAGAAACTGGCATTTCACGCACAATTTCAACACCATCAAGCTGAATTCCGCCTGGTTCCATCGAAATATTTTGAGTTATATTTTCTGTTTTGGTTTCAACGGTAATTTGTTTGTTTTCCATTCCAATGTAACTCAATTTTATTAAGTACGTTGAATTGGGTTTAAGATTCAATACAAATTTACCTTTATCATTAGTGATGGCATAACCATCCATTCCTTTTGTGACTTGATTTACAGCCATAACATTGGCCATTTCAAGAGGTGTTTTTCCTGATTCAAGAATAACACCTTCAAAACGAATAGTTTGAGAAAATGAGATAGTTGAAATTAAAAATAAGGCGAATAAAAATATTTTGTTCATAAGTATAAACTATTGCTAATGTATTTATTTTAAAAGAATTATCTACCCATTCTCATTTGCATTCCACCTCTTCCTTGACCTTGATTCATTTCCATCATTTCTTCCATTTTTTTGGTAACAATGTCATCATACTCTTTTTGAGTCACAACTTTACCATTACTTGGCGCTTTGATTTCGGTTTTTTCTTTAGGATTGATCACAATTTTAGAACATAAAATAGTTGTTTTTCCGTCGTTAACTTCAAGAATCAACCCTGGCAAACCCCAATATCCTTCAGGACCTTGATTTACTGGAATATCCATCGTGTACCAAGCAGTGATGGTTATGTCTTTTGGCATTTCAATTTCGTCAAAAAAACTTGTTTTCTTTTCTTTTTTATCTTCCGATTTTGTTTCGGCCGTTTTATCACCTTCTTTTTTAGCTTCTTCTTCTTTTTTCTTTAAATCTTCTTCTTTTTTAGGTCTGAAATTTCTAAAATCAGTTTTGCTTGCCGGAACTACAGCGGTTGCTTTGTAGCAAGTATAACCACCAATTTCTCTGGTTTCGCCTTCCATTTTCCATTTGTAGTTTCTTAAAGTATCTTTTAAAAGAAACTCTTTTCCCATAAATTCTTTATCAACTGTAAACGTTTTTTCTTTAGCATTTTTATAATAGGTTCCACCGCCACCCATCATTGAGGACATCATTCTAAAACCACCTTGACCTTGACCTGGCGCATCCAATTTTTCTTCTTCTTTATAAATCGAAGAGGTTTTGTCGAAATTTAATATAAATGTTTTCTCGAACATTTTTTTCATTCGTTCTTCAATCATTTTTTGCATTTCTGGAGTGATGTCTTTATTTCCAGACATTCTTGATTTAAAATCGGACGTACTTGTTTTAGATTCATAAACAGCCATACCTTGAAAATCCTTTTGAGCATTGGAAATCATAACCACTAATAAAAGTGCTAGAGTGAACGTTAATTTTTTCATTTGAAGTATCTTAAATATTTTTCGTAACAAATATGACGATTGAAATTGTGTTTTGTTACCAAAGATTTGTTAAATATTTTTTGTAAGACATTCTATATTTCAAATAGTTTAATGTAATTTAGCATCAAGATGAAAAAAATAATTTATTTCTTATTTATTTTACAAATTGCAACGAGTTTTGCTCAAGAAGTCAAACTTAAAGCAACAAGGCTTGATTCTATTGGAGTCAAAGCTGATTTTTTTGTTGGATTTGACGGATTTAATAATTGTATCTATTTAAAAAACAATGTTCTTTTTAAAAAAATAGACCAATCTATAATTCAATATCAAAATCTTGGTTTGGGGAAAATAACGAAAGTTGATATTACAAATCCGTTAAAAATCATCATTTTTTATGAAGAATTTAATTCCGTCATTGTCTTGGATAATCAATTAAATGAGATACAAAAAATTGAGTTTTCGCGATTAGAACAGCCGGTTTTAGCTTCAGCCATCGGAATTTCTGGACAAAATAAACTTTGGGTTTTTAATTCTTTAAGCCAACAAATTGGTTTATATGATTTAACAACGGGTATTTATGAAAACAAAAGCAATCCGTTGAATCAACCTATTGCATTTTATCAAACAGATTTTAATTATTTTCATTGGATTGACAAAGATAAAATTTGGTATACGGCCACAATTTTTGGTAGAATTATAACCAATGGAAATGTAGAAGTATCCAGTGATTTATTATTACTTCCGCAAAATAAAATACTATTTTCTAAAGACAATAAACTCTTTATCAGAGACCGAAATATCAATAAATTGTATGAAATTGAAATTGTTGAGAAAACGTTTAAAAAATTCTATTACAAAGAGCAAATTTTATCTATTTTTACCAACCAAGGAATTACGAATTATAAAATTATAATACCATAATGCATATAGCAGTAGCAGGAAATATAGGCGCAGGAAAAACTACATTAACACGTTTTTTAGCGAAACATTTTAAATGGGAACCTCATTTTGAAGATGTAGTTGACAATCCGTATTTAGATGATTTTTATCATCAAATGGAGCGCTGGTCTTTTAACTTGCAGATTTATTTTTTAAACAGCCGTTTCAGACAAGTATTGCAAATTCGTGAAAGCGGAAAAAAAATCATTCAAGATAGAACGATTTATGAAGATGCGCATATTTTTGCACCCAACCTTCACGCAATGGGATTAATGACCAATCGTGATTTTGAAAACTACAAATCACTTTTTGAATTGATGGAAAGTTTGGTTGAAGCTCCTGATTTGTTGATTTATTTAAGAAGTTCTATTCCGAATCTTGTTGGTCAAATCCATAAGAGAGGTCGTGACTACGAAAATACCATATCTATTGATTATTTAAGCAGATTAAACGAAAGATATGAAGCTTGGATTACAACTTACAACAAAGGAAAATTATTAATTATCGACGTAGATGATATTGATTTCGTGAATAATCCAGAAGATTTAGGAATGATTATTAACAGAATTGATGCCGAAATAAACGGATTGTTCTAAAATACAAAGCACTTCAATTGAGGTACTTTTTTTATACAAATACATAATTTAGTCTACGAACAAAGATGTAAAAATTTCATCTGATGTAGTTTGCATTAGTGTAACACCATCTTTCAATATGATTTGTGATTGATTGACACTATTACTTGCGTGTAAATTTAGTAAATAAAGTGAATTGTTTTTAAAATCAAAACTTTCAATGCCAAAATTATTTGGAGTTGTATATAAAATAACACCATTTTTATATACATTCAATTCATTTACAGCATAAACATCGCCATTATCAAAACACATTTTATAAATTGGCACATAAATAGATGGTAAATTTGTCTGTACATTAGTTCCTATACTTTTGTAAAAAGAACTACCCAACACCGAACTAACATAAGATCTGCCATATAAATAAACATCAGTACTTGAGGAATTAACACCGCAAATAAAATCAGTGGAAGGATAGTTGATACCATTAACATAATAAGCTTCGTTCGTAGTAACATAAATAGTGTTATTATTCACCTTTATACAAATTAAATGAACTGGCTCAGTAGTAAACGAATCAACAATATATTTTACTCCATTCCTCCAATAAACCAAGGCATAAGTATTGGGTATAACACTTATGTCTTGAATTATTCCAGCAAAATAAACATCATTATTATCAACATCCATAGAGCAAATAGTTGCAATCTCAGTTGACGTAGAAAAAGTGTCCGTCAGATTGGTAAGCACATTGTTTTTCCAATATAGCGTTTTAACATTTCCTCCAATATAACCAGTACCTAAAATATGAATATCATTATTCCTCACAATTAAACTATCAGCACTTGATGAAGAAAAACCTACATCTGCTAATGGTGATAAAATATTATTTTTCCAATAAGTAGCATGACTAGCTTTCGAGCCTGAAACATACACATCGCTAACCAGTGCATTTCTTTGAATTTCTTCAGACGTGCACGAAATTAAAATTATTGCAAGAAAACTAGCAAACAATCTTAGTAGCTTATTTCTCATAAAGGATTTTATCAAGTAGATACAAAAAAGTCAAAATGGTTGCGTCGACAATATTTTAATTACTCAATTGATTTTTTAAAGGAATGAAAAAGTAACGAGATTTAATCTAAACTATTGTAAAAATTAAACACTGAAACACAAATTGTAAATTAATTTGAATTAAAACAAAATAATTATCAAATTTAAAAACATTAACTCAGTAGGTAATTCCAAAGAGTTAGAAATGATTATCAACAGAATTGATGCCGAAATAAACGGATTGTTCTAAAAAAATACAAAAATCCTTATAATTTAAAATTATGAGGATTTTTTTTGTAAACATTAATAATTCTATAAATTTAAAATCACGTATTCCAAAATTAAACCAGCGTTGCCAATATTTCCGTTAGTATGATTATGAAAAGTTGTATAATAGATTGTTCCACTATTGTTTGTACTATTACATGACCCTAATGAATCGCCATGCTGTTGATGGGCTGGTAAATCTGAATCATCAATAGTAATTGTTATTAAATTTGCAGACTCATCTGTATGACAAATGGTTACAAGTCCATCATTTACATTTCCACCAACAGGAGTAGAAACAATTCCTGAAGTGAAGTTTGTTGTTTTAATCATTAATGGTTGATTGGAAGAAGGATCACTAATCATAACCTCCCAATAAGCAGCATCATAACTGAATATCTTATCCCATAAACCTATGTTGTATTGTATGTTGAGTGATGTAAAACCCAGTGCTGCAGCTAAACTAGAATTGCTCACTTGTGCTCCATTAATTGTTGTCGCAGTTCCATTATTTTTTGTACACAGTTTACTGTCTGGAATAAAACCTCCTGCTTCTCCACAATTTTGCGAATTGACGCTTCCACCAGTTAGATAAGCTACAGCATAGTCCGATGCGTAAAGACTACCACCATTGGTAACAAATTGAGCTAAATTAGCATCAATAATTGCATCATTGCTGCTAGTCTGCTTAGCTCCACAGTTTAAAAATAAAATATCATATTGAGAAATAGTTAAATAGTTAGCTAAATCAGAATTCGTAATTTGAGTTATACTGTATCCTAAGCCTACAACTATATCTTGAATTTCATCGAAATCACCATCAACATAAGCCATATTAGCTACTTGATTTAATCTAGACAATGAATTGTCAACAGTAATTGTTTGATTTCTAGCAACTGTTATTGGAATTGTAGTCCTGAAATTAGAACCATTTCCAGTTTGAAACTGTAAAATTCTATTTCCAATTGGAACTTTTAAGTTATAATCGCCATTGGCTAATGTATAAGTAAAATGCAATTTATTTTCATCATCTAAAACAAAAACTAATGCACCGCCTACTGGTTTTGAACCATTCTTAACAAGGAGTTTTCCTTTTACAATTCCGACATCCGACTTTTGAGCTAAATTTTCATCTTTGCTACAACTTGCGGCAATAAAGAAAAAGACTGAGAAGGTTACAAATAAAGATTTAATTTTCATTGGTTAGAAGATTTAATTAATAATTAACTGGTTTTGTTTTGATTACTAACTTGAAACATAATTATGACTAGCAACGACAACTATTTTAAATTTTATGGAATCTATAATAACTCACTTATAAAATAAGAAAACTAAAAAGTATTTTTAACCTATATTTTTTGTGGGAGTATTTAATTAAAGATGCAAAAAAATCAAAAGGTTGCGTAGAAAATATTTTAATTTTTCACTTTACTTTCTCTCTTAAAAGAAATTCAGTAAAAGTTGACCTAAACAATTTATTACGCGTAGATAACAGCTAGAAAAAACTATAGTGAGGTCTATAATAAAATTAATAGTTGGTTTTAGTATTCATAATTTTCCAATTAAATATTTTTTTTTAAATAAAGTTACTCGTTTAAAACATCAAACAAGGAAATCATCTTAATGCTTTCTGATGCTTTATCTACTTTTATGATTTTTGGATTTCCTGTTACTAAATCAAAGTAGTTTTCTTTAAAAAAAGTATTGTTTGCTTGTAAATACAAATTTTTAACTAGCGTATTTGCTTTAAGTTCAATAAGCGTTTCACCTACAATTTTCATTTCAATAGTTGGCTTTTCTAGTTGCAGTTCTTTTGGTTTAACAAAATAATGATAGGCAACAGTTTTCTTGTTTTTGCAAATAAATTCTACTTGCAATAGCGTTTTTTCTTTTACAAATATTGGTATATCTGAAAAGAGAATATCCAAACAATTGGTGTTTATTTCAGTAGCAAGTGAGCATTGTTTTGAAATTGTCCAAAGTTCTATTCCTGAAAAATCAATCAGTTTTGCAGTAATGATTCCTGTTTGTGTTTCGATAGTGTCATTAGTTCCAAAAACTGAAAGTCCACTGGCATTTTCTTTTACAATCAAAAGTGTTGGCGCAAAACTTTCCTTAACTTGATAATGAGAAGCTTTCCATTTTCCATAATAATCTAAAGTGCTCCAAGAAGTTACAGGCCAACAATCATTCAGTTGCCAATATAATGTGCCCATACAATACGGTTTCGCAAGTCGATGCGCTTCGATAGCGATTTTCATTCCGTGAGCTTGCAGAATTTGGGATACATAATTATATTTTTCAAAAGATTTTGGTACCGGAAAATCACGTGCCATATATTCATTTATGGTTTCAAAACCTGTGGGATGCTTTTGATGGTTTTTAAAGGCTTCGGAAGTAAAATTCAAATCTTCTTTTTGGATGACTTTTTCTAATGTTTCTAAATTTGGCATTCCTTGAAAACCATATTCACTCATAAAGCGACCTACTTTTTTCTTGTAAATTTCAAAAGGTTCTTTTCCCCACCAAACACCCCAATAATGCGAATCGCCTTGCGTCAAACTTTCTTTTTTGCCCCAACCAATTGATGGTGATGAAGGCCAATATCGATTTTCTTTTTTTGACAATAAACTGTCTAATGTATTGGGAATTAATTCGTGAAATACCGTTTGATAATCATTCCAAATTTGAGTAGAATCTTGCTTTGAATAATTGAATTGTTTTTGCCAACCCCAATTTTTCCAACCTTCATCATTTTCATTATTTCCGCACCAAAGTGCGATACTTGGATGATTTTGGAGGCGATTCACATTATCTATAACTTCATTTTTAACATTATCAAGAAAATCGGAATCACCGGGATACATCGCACAAGCAAACATAAAATCTTGCCAAACTAGAATTCCATTTTTATCACATTCATCATAAAACGCATCGTTTTCATATATTCCTCCGCCCCAAACACGAAGCATGTTCATATTAGCATCAACGGCATTTTTGACAAGAGTTTTGTAATTTTGACTCGAAATTCGTGGCAAAAAACTATCAGCCGGAACGTAATTAGCACCTTTCATAAAGACTGGTTTTCCGTTTAATTTGAAATAAAAACTTTTGCCAATATTGTCATTTTCTTGAACCAATTCAATAGTTCTTAATCCAATATTCAATTTTTTAATAGATAATTGAACATTACTTTTGGATAAACTAATTTCAAATGGGTAGAGATTTGCCTTTCCTAAACCATTTGTCCACCAAAGTTTCGGATTTTTAATTTCGTAAGGAAAAACGATAGTATTCGCTCCTTTTTTAAGTTCTACCGCTTTTTGCGTTTCATTTATTTTGAAAATGTAATTGCCTTCTTTTTGACAATTTATAGTTGTTCGAAAATTCAATTTTGCAATGGTTTCGTTCAACTCTTCTTGATCATATTTTACATGTTCAATAGTTGCATCGTTCCAAAAAACCAACTTAACTGGTTTCCATATTCCCGCAGTTACAAATCTTGGTGCCCAATCCCAACCAAATTGATACTGTGCTTTTCTTATAAAAATACGCTCTTTTTCAGGCAAAGTATAAGGTAGTTTTTTAGCCTCTTCTTTACCAATTTCAACTGCTGATTTAAAAACAATTTTTAAATTATTTTTACCAACTTTCAAGTGATTTTTGATAGATACTTTCCACGTACGAAACATATTGTTGGCTTCTAAAATAGTTTTTCCGTTTAAAGAAACATTGGCATAAGTATCTAAACCATCAAACTGCAAAACAATATTTTGATTTTTTAACTCCTCTTTCGAAACCTTAAAACTTAATTGATATTCCCAATCTTCATCTTCAATCCATTGCAATTGTTTTTCATTACTTCCAAAAAAAGGATTTGGGATGATTTTGTTAGTAAATAAATCGGTGTGAACCGTTCCTGGAACTTCCGCCGGAAGCCAATCAGCATCGGATGTTTTTTTAAAGCTCCACTTTTCTGAATTCAAATTTCGTTCCGATTTTTGCGACCATAACATCAATGGTAGCAGGAATAGAATCAAAAATTTAAATAGTTTTATCATTACTTTAAATTGACTTTCAGATTAAAAATTTCTGTTGGGTTCGCAATTTGAGTTCCATCAACAATGGCAGAAGAGTGATAAAAAACAGCTTGAGTTACTTCTTGAATATCAATAACATTCGTTGAACGTAATCCGCCGCCTGGCATAATTGTAATTCTATTATCAGCTTGTACGATTAACTGTCGCAAAATTTCTTTTCCTTGAGTGACATTAGCCTTTGTTCCTGAAGTTAAAATAGTCGAAAAACCACAAGAAATAATTTCTTCTAAAGCTTGTTCAAAATTTATAATTTCGTCAAAAGCACGATGAAATGTGCAAGGAAAAGGCGAAGCTAAATCGACTAATTCAGTATTTCTTTTTACATCAACTTTATTATTTTGATCTAAAATTCCGAAAACAAATCCGTTGACATTTAATTTTTTAAATTCGGATAGTTCTGATTTCATTCGTTCAAATTCACCATCAGAATAAACGAAATTTCCACCACGAGGACGAATCATTACATTCAAATCGATATCGATTAATTGTCTTACTTTAGTAGTGATTTCAAAGTTTGGCGTGGTTCCACCAAATTCAATTCCGGCGCACAACTCCACTCTATCAGCGCCATTTTGTTGTGCAATTACGGCCGATTCTAAATTAAAACAAGCAATCTCTAATTGATTCATTATTTTAAAAAATAAGGTGCATCCAACAATTTACTACCAGAATCATCGTGCACCGCATAGTTAAAACCGCCTTGAATGCAATAAGCTCCGTATTGTCCTTTTTTATTTAAGGCGATAAAACCTACTTGAATATCCTTTAGTTCTTTACCTCTATTTTTGGTTAATTTTACAATTCTTGCAACTGCTTCTTCACAAGCTTTTTGAGGTGATTTTCCTTGACGCATCAATTCTACAACAAGATGACTGCCTGTAATTCTAATCACTTCTTCGCCGTGACCTGTTGCAGTTGCAGCTCCAATTTCGTTATCAACATACAATCCGGCGCCAATAATTGGCGAATCACCAACTCGTCCGTGCATTTTAAAAGCCATACCACTAGTTGTACACGCACCAGATAAATTGCCATTGCTGTCTAGAGCAATCATTCCGATAGTATCGTGATTTTCTATATTGGCTTTTGGCAAATATTCACTTGTTTTAAGCCATTCTTTCCATTCTTTTTCTGAGGCTTCTACTAACAAATTTTCTTTATTGAAACCTTGAGAAAGCGCAAATTGTAAGGCACCATCACCTACTAACATTACGTGTGGCGTTTTTTCCATAACCGCTCTTGCCACAGAAATTGGATGTTTGATATGTTCCAAACAAGCCACCGAACCAATATTTGAGAACTCATCCATTATGCATGAATCCAGTGTAACTCTTCCGTCTCTATCTGGTCTTCCGCCATAGCCTACACTTCTTTCGTTCGGATCACCTTCTGGAATTTTTACTCCAGCTTCAACAGCATCTAAAGCGCGACCGTTATTTTTAAGAATTTCCCAAGCAGCAGCATTGGCTTGAACACCAAAATTCCAAGTAGAAAGTACAATTGGTTTTTTTACCGCAACGGCCGAAACGATTTCGTCTTCATCATTAGACTTGAACGAATTTAGTGCTATTGCAACGGAACCTACAGCTGCTGTTTTTATAAAATTTCTACGATTTGACATACTACTACTTTTTATTCTACACCGATTTCATCAATAAACAACCAAGCATTGGAGCCTGCGCCAGGATTTCCTTCTGGAATTTTACCCAAATTGGAAGCAATCACTTTAATAAATTTTGCCTTTTCAGACTTTAACTCGATACTAATTTCACCTTTTTTTTCTAGAATTTCTTTCGCTGAAATTGATTGCACACTTTTAAAATTTACACCATCATTAGATAGTAAAAATTCTATATTTTTTGGAAAATAAATCCAACTTCCTTCATTAGCTAAACTACTTATAGAAATTTTATTTATAACCACAACTTTTCCTAAATCGATGATTGCAACCATATCTTTACCTGAAAATCCGAGCCAATCTCGACCAAACTTTTGTCTATCACCAATGACACCATCAACTAAGGTAAATGCGCCATTTGCTGCATAACTTTCGCTAGGTTGATTTAGTAAAGAAATCTTTTTGCCAGTTGCTTTGTTTATAGAAAATGATTGTTCGATTGTGGCGCTTTTCTGTTGTCCATTTTCAAAATAAGCTGCTTTAACGGTTTGACTTTCAGTAATTACTATCGGATTTTCATATCGATTAGAATTTAAACTTGGATTAGAACCATCAGTTGTATATCGGATGCCTTCTTGATTTTTAGATGATTTTATAGAAAACAGAATACTTTTATCAATATCAGACTGGCCTATTTTGGAAGTTAATTCGAAAATTGCCTTGCTGTAATTAATTTTATTCTCTTCAAAATATTGAAAATGCTGTATCATTCTATCCTGAAACTCTTTATATTTTTCGGTATTAGAAGTACCCCAAAGTACTTCTGAAAGCGCTAGCATTCTTGGAAAAATCATGTATTCAACTTTATTAGCATCTTCCATATATTCGGTCCAAACATTTCCTTGAACGCCCAAAATGTATTTAGCTTCATTTTTACTTAAGGACGTTGGAGTTGGATTAAATCCGTATACTTTTTCGACAGTTGTAAAACCACCGATAGCTAAGGGTTCGTTTTTAGGTTCGCCTTGATAATGGTCAAAATAGCAATGTGAACCAGGTGTCATTACTACAAAATGATTTTGTTTAGCAGCTTCTATTCCGCCTTTTGTACCGCGCCAACTCATTACGGCCGCATTTGGTGCCAAACCACCTTCGAGAATTTCATCCCAACCCATTATTTTTCTTCCTTTGCTGTTTACAAATTTTTCAATTCGTCGAATAAAATAACTTTGAAGTTCGTGTTCGTCTTTTAATCCTTCGCGTTTAATAACCGATTGACAATTGGCACATTTTTTCCAACGTGTTTTCGGACATTCATCGCCACCAATATGGATATAATCGGATGGAAATAAAGCTATCACTTCGGATAAAATATTTTCTAGAAATTCAAAAGTTTCTTCTTTTGGACAAAACACATCATCTAAAACACCCCATTTTAAAGCTACTTCAAATGGTCCGCCAGTACACGAATATTGCGGATAAGAAGCTAATGCTGCTAATGCATGTCCAGGCATTTCAATTTCAGGAACAACTGTAATGTGACGTTCCGTTGCATAAGCTACAATTTCTTTAATTTCCTCTTGAGTGTAGAAACCACCATACGGTTTGTTATCAAATTTTTGTTCTCTGTAATGACCAATCATCGAACCTTTTCGCCAAGCTCCAACCTCGGTTAGTTTTGGATATTTTTTTATTTCAATGCGCCAACCTTGATCATCGGTTAAATGCCAATGGAAAACGTTCATTTTATATCTTGCTACATAATCAATATACTTTTTGATGAATTCCTTTGGAAAGAAATGTCGGCTTACATCAAGATGCATTCCGCGCCATTTGTATTTTGAGTAATCATTTATTTGCAAACAAGGTATTGAGATTTTATTCTTTTCATCTGAAGGAATTAATTGTAAAAGTGTTTGAATTCCATAAAAAAGACCTTGATTTGAAAAAGCTGTTATTGTGATTTTACTATTTGAAACATTTAATTCATAGTGTTCTTTATCAAAATTTATAGTATCTGGAAGTTTCATTAGAAGCTGAATACTATTTGAACCATAAACTTCACTTATACTTAAATCTAATCCTGATTTTGATTTAATTATTTCTTTCAAATATTTTGCTTCAAAAGAATTTTCAGAAGCTTGTATTGTAGTTTTATCGCTAAATACAAAACTTCCTGAGCCTAACTCTACTTGAGAAGGATATGGAATTATAGGTAATTGATTTTGCGAAAAAATAGAGTTAAAAATCAATAGTAGTAAAAATAGAAATTTCTTTTTCATGCAGTTTTGAATTTATCAATGGCTAAATTTACATAAAAAAAGTCAAAAAAAATGCCCCACTTTCGTGAGGCATTTTATATAAAACATTTTACTCTATTATTTTAAACCGTCAACTTTAGCTTTTACTTCAGCTTCAGTTCCTTCAAAAATTTCTTCGGTTACTTTACCATTAACGGTATTGGAAACAGTAGCTTTAAATTTACCATCAGCAGTTTTTTCCATAAAAACCATTTTAGTAACTTCTTTTTTAACTTCTCCAATGAATTTTCCACTTTCATCATACATTGCCATACATTTAGCTTTGTCTTCTGCAGAACAACCATTTTTATCGCACATTGCTGCACATTCTTCTTTAGTCATTGTTGCGCATTTGCTCATATCGCAAGTTCCTGCTTTAGCGTCTTTCATTTCGCAAGTGGCATTAGTACAACCTTTTTCTTTGCACTCTGCTGCACTCATTGAAGTACACTGCTCTGTTTTAGCGCAACAAGAAGCTTTCGCAGCATCGGAATGACCGTTTCCTAAAATTGGAGCTATAACTAAACCAATTAAACAAGTTAATTTGATTAAGATGTTCATTGATGGACCAGAAGTATCTTTAAATGGATCTCCAACAGTATCTCCAGTTACCGCCGCTTTGTGAGCATCAGAACCTTTGTAAGTCATTTCGCCGTTGATTTCAACACCAGCTTCAAACGATTTTTTAGCGTTATCCCAAGCACCACCAGCATTGTTTTGGAACACAGCCCAAAGTACACCAGAAACAGTAACTCCAGCCATATAACCACCTAACATTTCAGCAATTAATTGGTTGTTATCTCCATAAACTAGCTTTCCTAAAAGTACAATTGCAATTGGGAATCCGATAGTTAAAACACCTGGCAACATCATTTCACGCAATGCTGCTTTTGTAGAAATTTCAACACATTTACCATATTCAGGTTTTCCTGTACCTTCCATAATTCCCGGAATTTCTTTGAACTGACGACGTACTTCATATACCATATCCATTGCAGCTTTACCAACAGAATTCATTGCTAAAGCAGAGAAAACTACAGGAATCATACCTCCAACAAATAACATTGCTAATACTGGAGCTTTGAAGATGTTGATACCGTCAATTCCTGTAAAAGTTACATACGCAGCAAATAACGCTAATGAAGTTAATGCCGCAGAAGCGATTGCAAAACCTTTTCCTGTTGCAGCGGTTGTGTTACCAACTGAATCTAAAATATCTGTACGCGTACGAACTTCTTTTGGTAATTCACTCATTTCAGCGATTCCACCAGCGTTATCAGAAATTGGTCCGAAAGCATCGATTGCTAATTGCATTGCAGTAGTAGCCATCATTGCAGAAGCAGCAAGAGCAACACCATAGAAACCAGCGAAAGCATAAGAAGCCCAAATAGCACCAGCAAATAATAATACTGTTGGGAATGTAGAAATCATTCCGGTTGCTAAACCAGCGATTACGTTAGTTCCTGCACCTGTTGAAGATTTTTGTACGATTGCCAAAACTGGTTTTGTACCTAAACCTGTGTAATATTCAGTTACAGAAGAGATAACTCCACCAACTACTAAACCAACGATCGTTGCATAGAAAACTCTCATTGAAGAAATTTCTTTTAATCCTTCACCGTAGAATTCCATTTGCATTACTTCTGGTAACATATATTTTACCAAAGCAAAACACGAAACAGCCGTTAAAGCAATAGAAACCCAGTTTCCGATATTTAATGCGCCTTGAACTTGTTTTTCTTTAGCGTCATCACTTGAAATTTTAACCAACATTGTACCGATGATTGAGAATAAAATTCCGAAACCAGCGATTGCCATTGGTAATAAGATTGGTCCGATTCCACCGAAAGCATCTTGAATACTTCCGCCCATATCTTTGATAACATAATTACCTAAAACCATGGCAGCCAAAACGGTTGCTACATAAGAACCAAATAAATCGGCACCCATACCAGCCACGTCACCTACGTTGTCTCCAACGTTATCTGCAATTGTAGCAGGGTTTCTAGGATCATCTTCTGGAATTCCAGCTTCAACTTTTCCTACTAAATCAGCACCAACATCGGCAGCTTTTGTATAAATACCACCACCAACACGAGCAAACAAAGCAATAGATTCAGCTCCAAGAGAGAAACCAGCTAAAGTTTCAAGAACGATAGTCATGTCTTCTGTTGAAGTCCAAACACCTTTCATAAAATATTGAAATAATATGATAAAGAAACCTGTTAAACCAAGAACTGCAAGACCTGCAACTCCTAATCCCATAACGGTTCCACCACCAAAAGAAACTTTTAAAGCTTGAGGCAAACTTGTTCGCGCAGCTTGCGTAGTTCTAACATTGGTTTTTGTTGCGATTTTCATACCCATATTTCCTGCCAAAGCCGAAAAGAAAGCACCGAAAACAAAGGCAACCACAATTAATATGTGTGTTGTTGGAACTATAAAAGAAATTCCGGCCAACACGATGCTTGCTCCTACCACGAAGAAAGCTAATAATCGGTATTCTGCTTTTAAGAACGCTAATGCGCCTTCGTAAATGTAATCTGAAATTTCTTTCATTTTGCCATCGCCAGCATCTTGCTTTAAAACCCAAGATCTTTTGACTGCCATAAAAGCTAATCCTATTAATGCCATAACTATTGGCACATAAATCATAAATTCATTCATAATAAACTAATTAGATAGGTTGTTAATGTTTGTTAATATTAACAAACATATAAAAAAAAAGACAATTTAAATTTAACTAAATTGTCTTTTATTAATAATGTTATTAACTTTTTATACTAAATAATCCTTTTGGACGGTCAGGTATCGCTTCAAAACGATCGATACATTCTTTAATGATTCGGTAGGCTTCAGTAACGTCTCCCCAACCTTCAACATCTACTTGTTTGTTTTCTAAGTCTTTATAAACTTGGAAGAAATGTTCAATTTCTTTTAATAAGTGCGGATTGATATCAGATAAATTTTCTAAAGTATTCCAAATTGGATCTGAAACTGGTACACAAATAATTTTCTCATCTGGACCTTTATCATCTGCCATATGAAAAACTCCAATTGGTTTTACTTCGATTACACAACCTGGAAAAGTTGGCTCGTTAATTAAAACTAATACATCTAACGGATCACCATCAAGTGCTAATGTTTGCGGAATAAAACCATAATCTGCTGGATACATCATCGATGAGAATAACATTCTATCGAAACGCATTCTTTTTATAGCAAAATCATATTCATATTTATTTCTACTTCCTCTTGGAATTTCGATTAAAACATCGAACGTTTTTAATTTATCTGCTGTCATTATATTCAAATTTTTTTGGAGTGCAAAAGTACGTAAACATTAGGGTTTTACAATAAAAAATCCTAAAAATTATGTGTTTTTGAAAGTAATTTTTTGATTTTAAGAACACTATTGATTTTAAGATAATCAAAAAGATACTATATTTGTTTTACAACTAACTCTTTAAGTCTGAATTTTAGACTTTTATAAAACTTAAAAACTAATGAAAAAACTAAAACTATTTTCGGTACAACCTCTAAACATGGATTTAGGATTATTATTTATCAGAGTAATTATCGGACTCATAATGGCCTTTGTTGGTTATGAAAAATTAATTCATTTCAGTGAAATGGCTGCATCCGATTTTTGGATAAAAAATGTAAGTTTCTTAGGAATGAATGGCGCTGTTCCGTTGGCATTAACTGTTTTTGCAGAATTTTTCTGTAGTGTTTTATTGATTGTGGGCTTGTTTACTCGCGTGAGTTCATTTTTTCTTTTATTCTGTATGGGATATATATTCACTGTTATTTTTCCTGGAGCAATTTTGGACAAAGGAGAACACGGATATGAATTTAATACTGCCTTTACTTATTTTATGATTTACTTAGGCTTATTTTTTACTGGACCAGGAAAGTACAGTTTAGATGCTAAATTTTTGAAAAAGTAATTTAAATTTTACCTCTTTTCTTTAAGTAATAATGCCAAATAATAAAAGACGCTAAAGTTCGAAAGGGTTTCCAGTTATCGGAAACTTGCTGCATTTCTTCTATTGTTTGGCATCCGTATAATTCAATTAAAGTATTTTTTATAGCAATATCTCCAAGCGGAATTATATCGGGTGATTGAAGGCAAAACATTAAGTAAACTTCAATACTCCAATTTCCTACGCCTTTAATTTTTATTAATTCTTCTCGAATTTGGCTTTCGCTTTTGACTGAAAAATGATTAAAATTAATTTCGTTAGCGATTACTTTGGATGCTAAATCTTTGAGATAAATAGTTTTTTGTCTTGAAAGTCCGCAATTTCGTAATTCTTCATCACTGCAATTTTGAATTATTTGCGGAGTTATTTCACCAAAATAGTTCTTAAGTTTAACATAACAAGCTTTGGCAGATGCTATTGAAACTTGTTGCTCAAGAATGATGTGACACATAGATGCAAAACCTTCTTCGCGCTTTTGAATGGTTGGAATACCAAAATTTTCCAAAATGAATTGTAGCGTGGTATCTTTTGAAATTAAAAACTCTATTGCTTGCTGCATGTTGTAGCCCAGATAATAATGAAAAGCAATTTATTGAAATTGGCTAATTTTTGTTGAAGTAAAAAAGCGACCCTAGAAGCTCTTTTTACTTCTTACAAAATAGCTATTTTGGTAAATTCTTGTAATGGATAGCTGGAAATAGCTTCAAATTTAGAATATGAAACAAACGGCATTAAATTCAGTTTTAGAGTTCAGATTACATTAAAAATAAAACCCAAATTCACCTTTTATTGTGAAGTTATTTGTGCCTGGAACATCTTTATAATTTCCTCTCCAACTTGCATCAATTCGGAATACCTTAAAAATATTTCCTATTCCGACGCTGTATTCCCAATAAGGTTGTTTTGGTGCTTTGTATACTAATCCTGAAGCATTAATAAGTTGGTTTTCGTTAGAAATTGTACCATAAACACCTCTAATTCCGATAATTTCTCTCCAATTTAATTTTCGCATCAACGGAATTCTAGATAGCAAACGTCCTTGAAAATTATGATCCCATTGTAAAGTTGCATATTCATCAGACACAAACTCGTAGAAATTTAAATTACTGAAGGTATTTCCGATAACAAAATAGGTTTGATTTCCCGGAATCACACTCAACAATCCGAGTGGTACTTGACCGAACGTTTTACCTAGTTCCATTGTTAAATTGGTTCGTCCTAATGGACCGATAGTAATTGGTTGCTTGTAGTATAATTGCAATTTACTATAATCAAAATCACTACCGATTAAGCCTTTAAAACCTTGGCTGTAATTCACAAAGAAACGACTAAATGGACTGTCTACACTCAAACGCTCAACGCCATAGCCAACAAATTTTCGGCGTGGTGTATATTCAATTTGAAGGTTAACTTCTGATTGTTTTACTTGGCTTTTGGTTGTGGTGTAAGTATTGTCGGCAAAGTAATCTAAACTAAAAATTGGCGATGCTGACTCAAGTGTTCGATAAGAAAAACCTGTTTGTAAAATTAAGTTTTTAATAGGTTCAATTTCTATAGAAGCGGTTGTTAAATTGATGTTGGTTAATTTACCATTACTACCCGAACTAAACAAACTAGAGGATGCAAAACTTCGTCCTAAAACATCATTGGTAGTGGTTAAACTTGCACCAATTTGCTCTACATCTCTACGATTTCCGGCGGTGATGATAACTCGATTTTTAGAATTTACCATCCACTTACCTGATAAACCATATTTGAATTTGTTATCGTCAAAACCGTAAGCAGTGTAACCTTGTAATCGCCATTTATCATTGGGTCCAAAATAGGTTCGACCACCAACTCTAACACGAATTCCTTCAACTACATTGTATCCGAATGTTGAAAAAATAGGTCCGAAATCGATGTTTCCTTTTTGAATGTATCCACTGCCCAAAATGGTGACGATGTTATATATTTGCTTAAACCTTTTGACGGTTTTTAAAGTATCTAGCATTTTGTAAACACCAATTTCGTCTTTGTTTAATTTTTCAAATCGATTTTCTTCCCAATAACTATCGTCTTTATTATAAACTGCATTGTCTACAAAATTGACTTCTTCTTTATAAAATTTGTCCGGTTTGACTTGATTAAATTTGTGATTTCTCACAAGAGTTGTACGTTTACCATAGACACCTTTAGATTCTTCTTTTTTATTAAGTGCAAAATCAGACATCATGTAATCGCGCGTTAGCAGAAAAACAGAATCATTTACAACTTCAAATTCTTGCTCGATATAAATATCTTTGACCCAGTTGATATTAGCACTTTTAGAAACTGCCATATTTATGGTTTTGATGGCATAAGTAGAATCATTTACCCAAAAATCACCTTTAAAAGTTAATTCATTTTTTCTGCGAGGATAAAATACAATGTTGTAGCACCACTTATTATCAATAAACGAACTGTCTCTTAAAACATAATTATAAACATCAATTCCAGTTGTTGACAAAGGACTTGTGAAACTTTTGTCAAAAAAAGTTAAATGATTGTTGTAGATATTATAGTCGTTGTATAAATCTTTGATAAAAGTATTTACACCATCGCCATTTCCTAAGCCTGAATTTTTATTGGCTTTAATGATGGATTTTTCCTTTTTTAATTTGTTATCACCATAAACATCATACATTGATTCGTTTATGAAAATAGGCAAATAAGTCTTGCCGGTAACTTTAGAAGTATCGACTTTATCGAAAACAAACTCCATTCCTTTGAATATTTTTTGTTTTCTAAAAGCACTGTCGATTGTATTTAAGTCAAATTCTACCTTTTCGTATTTTTCATATTGGTATTGGTCGAACATTCGCAAACCATTCTTCCTTTTACGTTCCCAAATTTTTCTCAGAATATCAATCGCAGGATTGTTTTTTTTAGATGTTTTACCTTTATAAATCACCACTTCCTGAAGCATTTCTTCTTCATTTAAGACGATTTTCATATTGTAATTAACTGGATTTTCAAGATCGACATCTTTGGTAGTAAAACCAACAAATGCAACCACAAGAGTCTTGTAATCTTTTGGAGATTCTAAATAAAATTTACCATTTTCATCACTAACTGTTCCCTCATTAGAACCTTTAAATACAATATTGGCGTAAGAAACAGGTTGGTTTTTTTTGTCGTAAACAACACCACTTACTTTGGTTTGTGAAAAAACAAAAGTAGTGCCGGCAAAAAAAAGCATTAATAAAAGTATTTTATCCTTCATATTTCAAATTTGAGGTAAAAAAAAAGCTTCATCAAGATTTCTCCGATGAAGCTTCAAATATAGTAGTTTATATTATTTGTACATTACTTTTTTCACCGCTTTAACAACATCTTGTGCGTTTGGCAACCATTCTTTTAATAATGTAGGAGAATATGGCGCTGGAGTATCGGCAGTTGTGATTCTTTGAACTGGTGCATCAAGGTAATCAAATGCTCTTTCTTGAACCATATAAGTAATCTCTGAAGCCACACTTGCAAAAGGCCAAGCTTCTTCAAGAACAACTAAACGGTTAGTTTTCTTTACCGAATTAATGATTGCATCATAATCCATTGGGCGAACCGTTCTTAAGTCAACAATTTCGCAAGAAATTCCTTCTTTAGCCAATTCGTCGGCAGCGATGAATGCTTCTTTGATGATTTTTCCGAAAGAAACGATAGTTACATCAGTTCCTTCTCTTTTAATATCGGCAACTCCTAGTGGAATGATGTATTCACCATCAGGCACTTCACCTTTATCACCATACATTTGTTCTGATTCCATAAAAATTACAGGATCATTATCACGGATGGCAGCTTTTAATAAACCTTTAGCATCATAAACAGTCGATGGAACTACCACTTTTAGACCTGGCGTATTTGCAAACCAATTTTCAAAAGCTTGTGAGTGTGTTGCACCTAATTGTCCAGCAGAAGCTGTTGGTCCACGAAAAACCATCGGCATTGGAAATTGTCCGGCCGACATTTGACGCATTTTAGCAGCATTATTTATGATTTGGTCAATCCCAACCAATGAAAAGTTGAATGTCATGTATTCTACAATTGGACGACAACCGTTCATAGCTGAACCTACTGCAATTCCTGCAAAACCTAACTCAGCAATTGGAGTATCGATAACTCTTTTTGGTCCGAACTCGTCAAGCATTCCTTTTGATGCTTTGTAGGCACCATTATATTCGGCAACTTCTTCACCCATTAAATATACGGCTTCATCGCGACGCATTTCTTCACTCATCGCTTCGGCAATCGCTTCTCTAAATTGTATCGTTCTCAT
>NZ_JAIXTJ010000019.1 GCF_027483985.1 Flavobacterium sp. | reverse complement strand
TAATCATTCAACTTCAAAACAGCCATAAACGCTTCTTGCGGAATTTCAACATTTCCTACTTGACGCATACGTTTTTTACCTTTTTTCTGTTTTTCAAGAAGTTTTCTTTTACGAGAAATGTCTCCACCATAACATTTTGCGGTAACGTCTTTACGTAACGCTTTGATAGTTTCACGTGCAATAATTTTAGCACCAATTGCCGCTTGAATTGGAATATCAAATTGCTGTCTTGGAATCAATTCACGAAGTTTTTCGGTCATTTTTTTACCAATATTGTACGCATTATCTTCGTGAATCAAGGCAGAAAGAGCATCAACTGTTTGTGCGTTTAATAAAACATCAAGTTTTACCAATTTAGAAGTTCGCATTCCGATTGGAGAATAATCAAATGAAGCATAACCTTTAGAAACTGTTTTCAATCGATCATAAAAATCGAATACGATTTCAGCCAAAGGCATATCAAAATTTAATTCAACTCTTTCGGTTGTCAAATAGGTTTGATTGGTAATTTGACCACGTTTTTCTATACACAAACTCATTACGTTACCAACAAAATCGGATTTTGTAATGATGGTTGCTTTAATATAAGGTTCTTCAACTCGGTCTAAACGCGAAGGTTCAGGTAAGTCAGAAGGATTGTTAACTACAAATGCTGTTTCAGGATCTTTTTTGGTATAAGCCAAATACGAAACGTTAGGAACAGTGGTGATTACGGTCATATCGAATTCGCGTTCCAAACGTTCTTGGATGATTTCCATATGCAACATTCCTAAGAATCCACATCGGAAACCAAAACCTAATGCAGCCGAACTTTCAGCCACAAAAACTAGAGAGGCATCATTCAATTGGAGTTTTTCCATTGAAGCACGCAAATCTTCATAATCCTCAGTATCAACAGGATAAATTCCGGCGAAAACCATTGGTTTTACATCTTCAAATCCGGTAATCATATTGGTAGTTGGTGTTTTTGCATCAGTAATAGTGTCTCCAACTTTTACTTCTTTAGCCTCTTTAATTCCAGAAATTAAATACCCAACATCACCAGCAGAAATAACGTTCTTCGGAACCTGATTTAGTTTCAAAGTTCCAACTTCATCAGCGAAATATTCATTTCCAGTTGCCATAAATTTAATTTTTTGACCTTTACGGATTTCGCCGTTTTTCACTCTAAAAATTACCTCAATTCCACGAAACGGATTGTAATGTGAATCAAAAATTAAGGCTTGAAGCGGTTCATCAACAACACCTTTTGGCGCAGGAATTTTTTCAATAATAGCAGCCAAAATATTTTCAACTCCAAAACCTGTTTTTCCAGAAGCGTGAATAATATCTTCAAGTTTACAACCTAATAAATCGATAATATCATCGCTAACTTCTTCAGGATTTGCACTTGGTAAATCTACTTTATTTAAAACCGGAATAATTTCCAAGTCGTTTTCTAAAGCCAAATATAAATTGGAAATCGTTTGTGCTTGAATGCTTTGTGCAGCATCAACAATTAATAGCGCACCTTCACAAGCCGCAATTGATCGCGAAACTTCGTATGAAAAATCAACGTGTCCAGGTGTGTCAATTAAATTCAAAATATATTGTTCACCTTTATAAGTGTACTCCATTTGAATCGCGTGACTTTTTATAGTAATACCACGTTCGCGCTCCAAATCCATATTGTCAAGCAATTGTGCTTTTTCTTCACGAGCAGTAACGGTTTGAGTTGCACCAAGAAGTCTGTCGGCTAGCGTACTTTTTCCGTGGTCAATATGTGCAATAATGCAAAAATTTCTAATGTGTTTCATTCGTCAATTTCGATATCAAGTTCAAATTTCAATAGCAATTCTACTGCAATTAATCTGCAAATATAAGCTAAAAGTTTTGATTCTAGATTGAACAAAAGCTAATGTTATCAAACTGAATTTAATTTTTCTAATGCTTTTCTTTTCAGACAAATTTTGTGATATTTTTTTATCAGAAAAGCTGCTTCCACGTATCTTAAATATACTATAAATACTATTCTACTTAGTGCAATTTTAGTATTTTTGAACAACATCACAATATTCGTTTATTGTTTTTACATCAATTTTATGCAACATCAAATGGAGGATTTTATTACAATAAATGATACAAGCTATAATTTAGAAAGTTTAGAAACTTTGGCTTGGAAAAAATTGGTTAACGGTTCGGTTAAGAAAAAAAATGGTTTTCGCACAATGTGTGTTGGAACTGTAAATGAAAATGCCACTGCTTCTTTACGAATTGTTGTTAATAGAAAAGTCGATGAACTCCAAAAAACAATCTTTTTCCATACAGATAATCGTTCGAGAAATTATGCAGATTTGCAAAAGGATAACCGAATTTCTTTATTGTTTTATGATGCTCGACAACGAATTCAAATTGTAGTAAAAGCAAGAGCTACTTTACACACCAACAATGCTTTAACAAACGATAGATGGAAAGCCACAAGTCCGCAAGCACGATTGGGTTATATGACTCTTGAAGCGCCAAATACTAAATCTAATCAACCAACTTTAGGGTATGAAGAACGTTTTTCTAATACAAAACCAACTGATGACGAAAGCGATCTTTTTGAAATAAACTTTTCAGTGATTGCTTGCTCTGTTTATGAATTAGAATTTCTTTATTTAGATTATACAGGCAATCGGAAAGCAAATTTTTATTACGAAAATGGAGCGTTGATTGATTGTTTTTGGGCTGTTCCTTAATTATTATCTTTTATTGAATTTTGCTTTAAAGAATGTGGTGTCCTTCTTAGAAAAATCTACTCTTCGGTTGTCTTGATTTTGAAATTCGAATGTATCGTTTACCACAAATTTTACTTCAGTAAATTTATAGCCAGTTTCAAAAGTGGTTGTCACTTTATATAGATTTTCTTTTGGAGAAAACTTCATTTCCGTGTCATAATCCCAAGATAATGGTTTGTCTTTTCCGCGAATGCCCACTTTTTTTACTTCTTTGATTTCAGATGCGTCTAATGTGAAAATGACAGTTTTTTTATAAGTTTTTTGAACGCAACTTGTCACTAATAAAGAAAATGCAATTGCAATTATTGTTACTATATTTTTCATTTTACGCTTTATTTTTAGTTAATAAATAATCAATTCCAAATCTTCCCGAACCTACGATTAAATAGAACATTGCGACCCAAAGAAATCCCATTGCAGCGAGACAATTCCATAATCCGTTTTGTATTTGTTGCATAAAAATGGCAACCAGCATTGTGCAAATTACAAGAAAAGAAGCAATGCGAGTTTGAAATCCGAATACCAATAATAATCCGCCAACAGCTTCTGCAAAAGCGCCCATCCAAGCAAAAAATCCTGGTGCAATGGCGAAGATTCCGCCATAATTTGCAACATCATTTGGAAACCAATAAGCGACTTCAAAAAGGCCTAAATTATTATCGATAGGTGACCAAGGCATTCCAAATTTATCAGCTCCAAAATTAAAAGCAAGTAAGTAGCCACAAACGATTCGTGGAATAGTTAAGAATAAATCTTGTGCCCAATGAGGTAACAAAATAGGTTTGGTAATTTTAGTTAATAGTGTCATATATTTAGAAATTGATTTTAGAAATTGAAATTGATTTTTGATTATGATTGATGATTGAAACTCTAGTTTATAATTAATTCACCGTTACCTGATTTTTTGGATTTGGAATCAAATTTGGCTTTTCCTTTATTGATGATATCGCCATTTCCGGTTAGTTTGGCTGTAAGTTCATCTGAAACATTTGCAATTAAATTTCCATTTCCTGTGCTTTTTAAATCTGCTTTTTTGGCTATTAGATTTTCGGCGTTTACATCACCATTTCCGGTTTTGACAATGTCAAGAACATCAATTGTTCCACTTATTTTGCTTTCGCCATTTCCTGTGTTTTCTAATTTGAAATAACGACCAAGAATGTTTTTTACGACTAAATCGCTATTTCCTGTATTTCTTATTACACTAACTTCAGGCATCGTGATTTTGATTTTGAAATTGGTATCCTCGATATACATTTGATTGTTTTTGTTTCCTTTAAATTGAATTTTTAATTCATTTTCAGATCCGTTTTCAGAGAAACTCAAAAGATTCTCAAGATTATCATCAATTGTTACTGAAATACTCCAAGTTTTTCCAATTTCGACTTCTATTTTTCCGTCTAAATCTTCTAGTGTTAGCTTGTCGAAGTTTTTGTAGTCATAATTTTTGGTAACAATTTTCCCTGAACCTTTAAGTTGAGCATTTGCAAAAGTTGAAGTTAATGTCAATACAATTGCGATGATTAATTTTGTCATTTTTATTAATTTTTGAAGTTGAAATTGATTTTTGTGATTGATTGATGATTGAAATGAGTTTTCTTATTTATAGTTCATTCCTAAATTCAAATCGCCTTTTACTTTTAAAGTCACCGATGCGTATTCGTCTCCAGTATTTTCTATTATTAAAGCCGTATTTTTATCTGTTTTAATGGTTGTTGATTCTTGTGGTTTAATTAAAACCGAAGAATGACTTCCACCATCAATTGGCGCTTGATATATTTTTAATATTGTTACACCTTCGTTTTTTAAATGGGTTTTAAAAGAACCGTGTTTGTTATTTCCTAAAACAAAACTTTCTTTGGGTTTAATAGAAGTATTTGAATTTAATGAGCCAAAAACGCCACAAGAAGTAGTAAGTAATAAAACAGCGAATAATGCAATGATTGTTTTCATAATTTGAATTTTAATGATTAATAATAGGACAAAATTGCGCCATTAACCATCGTCAATCGCTTCAAATTATGATTTGAGACTTAAATTTTAAGAATTAAATTATTTGATACTGCTTGAAAAACAACATATTATGATTTGATACTTTTATTGATAGGAAGTTGGGCTGCATTGAGCAAATTGTTCAGTAGCTGTTGATGAAAAAGTATATTCTTTAACAAATAGTTCTAATAATCTTTGAAATTCTTTTTGTTTTTCTTCAGAAATCAAATTTTCAGGAAGTACACTTTTTAGTTTGAAATTATAAATGAAATAATCGATTTTGCCATTTGGAGCAAAATAAATCCTTTGGAAACATTTGGTTTTGGTTTCCCATTTGAAGTTGTTTTTGTTTAAAAACCAACCAAAATCTTGAAGCAATTTAGTATAAGATTCTTGCAGTTTTTGTTGTTGTATTTCAGTTTTGAATACCGCTTTTGTACTATCGACGTGAACTGCCGATTTGTATTCTAAATCTAATTTTTCGATACTAATTCCCATTTTTTGAGCTTCTTCAATAGAAAAAACTTTGGATTGTGATTGCATTTTATTGGATAACAAAATGAGTAAAAGTAGTTTTAAAAGCGATTTCATATCAGTACGGGTTTATTATTTGATGCATTCCGGGTTCGCAAGTTAATAAATGCCAACCGCCAAAAACAATGTAAACTCGATTATTGGTTTTTATCAATTCATTGGTTTTTTGTAATAAAAATTGGTCTCTTATTTCTTTTGATTTTCTGCCAATTTCTTGAAATTTTCCATTTTTATCAAATGGATTCGTTGGTTTTAACGAATTGATTTCAAATGGTCTTCCCACTAATTCTTGATAATTTTTCTTGAAATAGTCAAACGTTTTTTCATTTGGCGAAAGCGATAATTTTCCTTTTTTAATGATGTAATTTGCTAAAAATTTATTGTAATTGGAAACAATCGAATCGTAATTTGTGACTTTACTATCATATAAAGACCAAAGCAATCGCTCAGTAATTAGATAAGTTAGGAACTCTTTTTTAGGATACAGTTTAGAAAGTTCTTTTAGCTCGTAATCAATTTCTGGATCGCCATTAATGGTTTTAATTTTCAAACTGTCGGATAAGTATTTCAATAATCCAATTTCACCATCTTTTAAAATGGCTTCTTTCTTTGAAGCATACTTTTTTCCGTCAACAGAACCACCTTCGTTTATAGCAATTGATGGATTGGTTTTTAAAAATGATTTTTCAATTTCTTGAAACATTTTGTTAGTTACATCATTATTATCTGTTAGATGTTCAACGCCACAAAACGTTATTGATTTTTCCTTCTTTTTGAATTCAATGATGTAAGGATTGGATGGTAAATGCCCAAAACTATCAAGTTTTATATCTAAATAACTTTTGGTTTTAAAGTTTTGAATAACTGAAGTTTTGTTTTTCTGATTATCATTGCAAGAAATTAAAAAGAACAAAAGACAAATTAAAAAAATAGGTGTGATTAAAAATTTCATTTGATTGATGATTGAAACTTTGATTAAGTAAAAATAAACCTATTCAAATCAATAAAATTGTAAAATTGTAATCTCAAGAAATCAAATTCAAATATTCTTTAGGAGTTGTTCCAGTATTTTTTTTGAAGGCCCGATTGAAAGTCGCTTTGGAATTAAATCCGCAATCATAAGCTATTCCTAATAAGGTAGATTTTTTGTGGTCGCCATTGGCAAAACTATTTTTTACAGCTTCAATTCTATAATTATTGATGCAATCATTAAAGTTCATTTGAAAACCTTGATTGATGGTTTTGGAAATTACAGAAGCATTGGTTTCTAATTTTTTTGCTAAATCGGTCAACGTTAATTCTGGATTTTGATAAAGTTTTTCTCTTTGAATTAAGGTTTCAATTTTTGATTTCCAAAGTGCAATTTCTGGCGAATTTGTTTCTTCAAATGTTTCGTGCTCGATATCAATAACCGTTTCTTCGGTAACTGCATTAGAAGATAAAAGATAAGTAGGTTGATTGTTAAGGACGGATAATTTGAAAGCAATTTTAGAGATAACAGCATTACTATAACCAGTAACAGCAATATAATATAGTACAACGGAAAACATCAGGAAAAACCACCAAGTACCTTGATAAGAATCTAGAACAGGAAAAAATATGCTAGCAATAGTAAATGTTAATCGGATGCAAATCATACTCAAAAACGCAAATAGATAATTACGAATCCATCGAAACAATAAGTCATCAGCATTACTAGCGACTTGAACAATAAGTTTTTTGTATTTGAAATAATATCTCAAACTCAAACTAAAATAAATTGTCATCGAAATAAAACCAGAATATTGGTACCAATTATCAAAATCTTTATCAGCTTGATCTTCATAAAAATAGTATGTTTTAAAAATAAATTTGTCATAAATCCAAAAGCTCATCATAACAAATAGGTATAAAATTCCAGGTAAAAAATGCAAGAAATCTTTCTTTGAAAGTTTAAATAAAGGATTCAACAAGCTTTGGGTGTAAAAAAAGATGATTGGTCCTAAAAAGAATAAATGTTGAAATGGTGTATAAAACATAAAATCTCTATAAGGTTGATTGTCATACCAACCAGCAAAGCCCAACATCCAAGGCGCAATAAATAAACTACATAAAAAAATAAAAAAACTCAGCCAATAATTGGATTTATCCTCAGTCCTTATTGCTTTTACTAATAATAAAATGCTGTAAATGATTCCTTGCGTGAAGGAAATAAGCAAAAGCGAACTGTAAGATCCAAATTGAAAAAGCATTGCGAAGTTTTCGTAAAAATAAATATTAATTTTAAATGATTGTCACACATAAGATTAAATTTCATAACTAAATTTTCTTAACTATCTTTGCGAAAAAATTAATCCAATGCCCAAAATAGGCAACATCATATTACCCGATTTTCCGCTATTACTTGCTCCGATGGAAGACGTAAGCGATCCACCATTTCGTAGGTTGTGCAAATTACACGGTGCCGATTTGATGTACTCCGAATTTATTTCTTCGGAAGGATTGATTCGTGATGCTGTAAAAAGTCGTCAGAAATTAGATATTTTTGATTACGAACGTCCAGTTGGAATCCAAATTTTTGGTGGTGATGAAGAAGCAATGGAAATGTCTTCAAGAATAGTTGATGCCGTACAACCTGATTTGGTAGATATCAATTTTGGTTGTCCAGTAAAAAAAGTAGTTTGCAAAGGCGCAGGCGCAGGAGTTTTGAAAGATGTAGATTTGATGATTCGCTTAACAAAAGCAGTTATTAAAGGAACATCGCTTCCGGTAACGGTAAAAACGCGTTTGGGTTGGGATGAAAATTCTATAAATATTGATGAGGTTGCCGAGCGTTTACAGGATATTGGTGTGCAAGCATTAACCGTTCACGCAAGAACACGTGCGCAAATGTACAAAGGTCATTCCGATTGGACTCATATTGAACGTGTGAAAAATAATCCTAGAATCACAATGCCAATTTTTGGAAACGGCGATATCGATTCTCCAGAAAAAGCATTAGAATATAAAAATAAATTTGGCCTTGACGGAATGATGATTGGTCGTGCCGCGATTGGTTATCCGTGGATTTTTAACGAAATCAAACATTACTTCGCAACAGGAGAACACTTGGCAAAACCAACAATTTTCGATAGAGTAGAAGCAGCAAGAAATCACCTAACGTGGTCAATGGATTGGAAAGGTGAACGCCTTGGAATTATTGAAATGCGTCGTCATTACACCAATTACTTCAAAGGAATTGCCAATTTTAAAGATTACCGATTGAAATTAGTAACAATCGAAGATCCAGTAGAATTGTTCAAAGCCTTAGATGAAATTCAAGAAATCTATTCTGATTATCAGGTTTTTTAATTATTATTTTCACACGAATTTCACGAATTTTCACGAATTCTAGATCCATAAAATCACACTAATTTGAAAAGGTAGAACAATTATTTTTTCAGATTCGTGTAATGATAAGTTGTAAAACAATTCGTGAAAACTCGTGAAAAGTAAACTTCAGAATCACTTCCACGTTATACAAGTTCGTGAAATTATAAACCCAAAATAATTCGTGAAAATTCGTGAAAATTCGTGTAAAATTTAATCCAGTAATTTTTTAGTTACTCGACTACTAGCTATTAAACTAGCAAAAAACCCAAGGGTTAGAATAGTTATAAACACAATCGCTACATTCATAAAAGAAAATACCACAGGATAAGCTAAGCTTTCTGTAATCATAATCAATTGAAATTGTTGTTGGATTAAGACAATGATTATTCCTAATAGTAAACCAATAATTCCGCCAATAAAGCTGAGCAAAGTTCCTTGTAATAAAAATGTTTTTCTAAGATCTTTAATCTCTGCTCCTAAACTATATAAAGTTTTTAAGTTGGCTTTTTTGTCTAGTATCATCATAATTATGGCGCCAATTAAATTGAATAGGGCAATAATTATGACTAAAGTAAAGATAAGATACACAACTATATTTTCGGTATTTAGCATTTTGTGTAAAGTAGCGTTTAACTCTGCTCTAGTTTTTACATTTACTTTGCTGTTGAAGATCGTTTCAATTTTCGAAATTACAACTTCTTCATTAGAATTGGGTTTAAGTTTTAACTCGATTCCTGAAATTTGATTATTTTTATATTGTAACACTTCTTGAGCCAAACCTAAATCAGCAAAAACATACTTTGAATCTAGCTCTTCACTAATGGCATAAATACCAACTGGAATTAAAACCGCTTTGGTAAAAGAATCCTCAGGATTTAATGCTAAGTCGCCTTTGCCAGGTTTAGGTGCCATTACTTCAAAATAATTATTGAAGTCAAATAAACCCATCGATAATTTTTCTGAAATTCCATATCCAACAACCACTTGGTAGGTTTTGGGTTTTAACCATTGTCCGCTAAAAAGTTTTTGTGGAGCTTTACTTACGATGTTAAAATTTTCGTCAACACCTTTTAGAATCGAAATTTGCTGTTTGTTGTCAAATGAAAACAAAACACGTTCTTCAATTATCTTACTATAATTTACTATTTCGGTAAGATTTTTGATTTTTTTTTCTTGATCGGATGAAATATAAAATGATTTTCCCTTAATAGGATTTATTTTTAAATCAGGATCAAAATCATTTGAAAACGAAAGACTAAATTCTCTTAATCCGCTAAAAACAGAAAGAACTATAAACAAAGCCATTGCTCCAACAATAATTCCACCAGAAGCAATTCTAGTAATAATATTAATTGCATTACTTTTGCTTTTGCTAAAAATATAGCGCTTGGCGATGTAAAGAGGGAAGTTCACTTATGATTTTTTGCGTTTTTCTAAAAGTTCACGATTGTGAATCGGATTTTCTTCACCTTTAAGCGCATTGTCAATTTTTTCGATATAATCTAAAGAGTCATCAATATAAAAAGATAGATTAGGAACTTTTCTTAATTGCATTTTTACGCGTTGGGATAAATCGTGCTTAATCAGCGGTGCATTAGACTTTACTGCCTCCAATATTTCTTGAGCTCTATCTTGAGGAAAAACACTTAAATAAACCCTTGCTACTCCCAAATCGGTTGTAACACTAACCTTAGAAACCGAAATAATCAAATTAGTTAATCCGTTTTTTCTAATTTCACCTTGAAGGATATCTACCAAATCATTTTGCAGAACGCTTCCTATTTTTTTTTGTCTATTTGTTTCCATAGTGCAAAAATACAATTTTTCTCTTAAATAACGTCATTCTAGGCTTGACTCTGAAAGAAGCTAATGGCTCAGGATTTATCAGTTGTTAGTTTTCCTGCTTTTCATTCCAATTCGTGATAAAATATCAGGAGATTTTCATTACACACGAGTTCACTGAACACAAATGAAAATAATAGCATTGTGAAGTAATCAGGGTTAAACAGTAATTCATTTTAATTTTTGTTAACTTTGTAGAAGAAATCCATAAACAATGAGAAAAATAGAGCATATAGGAATTGCAGTTAAAGATTTAGATACATCGAACCTATTATTTGAAAAACTATTTGGCGCACCTGCCTACAAGCAAGAAGAAGTTGCAAGTGAAGGAGTGAAAACTTCTTTTTTTATGAACGGACCAAATAAAATAGAACTTCTTGAAGCTACGAATCCTGATAGCCCAATTGCAAAATTTATAGAAAAAAAAGGCGAAGGTATTCATCACATTGCTTTTGATGTTAAAGATATTCTATCGGAAATGAAGCGATTACAAGAGGAAGGCTTTGTGCTATTAAACGAAATCCCAAAAAAAGGAGCCGATAACAAACTTGTAGCGTTCCTTCATCCTAAAACAACCAACGGAGTACTGATTGAATTGTGCCAAGAAATAGAATAGAAGAATTGAATTTCAAATGTTTATATACTTAATAAATTTCTTAGGTATCAAAATATCAAAAACACTTGCAATAAATTAAAATTAGTAGTAATATTGCAACCTCTTAACCGGTCCTATAGCTCAGTTGGTTAGAGCACCTGACTCATAATCAGGTGGTCCTTGGTTCGAGCCCAAGTGGGACCACAAAAAAGACCTCTAGTTAAGAGGTCTTTTTTTATTTTGGACAAACCAAAGCGTTTTTTTTTACGTTTATACTAAAAAAGACGCTTATTTGTAAATAAATTGTCAATTGTTTATTACAATATTTAAAATATAAGATAAAAAATTTTGTTAAAGAGATTTTTTTTTTACTTTTACGCCCTATGAGAATTGTCCCAAATAATAAAATAGTATTAATCGTTGCTTTGCTTTGTATAAATTTTACATTTGCAGCACCTGATCCACCAGCACCAATTCCTCCGGCGCCACCAGGCTTACCGGTAGATGAAAGCATACTGGTTTTATTTATCGTGTCACTAATTTTTGCATTTTACAAAATAGTTGTAATAAAAAAAGCTTCAAGATAATTGAAGCTTTTTTTATTTTAGTTTTGTGATTTATCTGGTGTTGTGCAATTTTGACACATATTTTCCTATGACATCAAATTCTAAATTAATTTTTGTTCCACTAGTAAAATTTTTAAAATTGGTATGTTCATAAGTATATGGGATTATGGCTACACTAAATTCATTGGTTTTAGAATCTACAACTGTTAAACTAACTCCGTTAACAGTAATCGAGCCTTTTTCAATGGTTATGTTGTTTAGATTTTTGTCATATTCGAATGTGTATTTCCAACTTCCTTCCGTTTCTTCTTTAAAAGTACAAAATCCAATTTGGTCAACATGTCCTTGAACAATATGTCCGTCCAGTCTGTCACCAAGTTTCATTGCTCTTTCAAGATTAATGATGTCATTAATTTTCCAATCACCAACGTTAGTCTTGTCAATAGTTTCTTTTATTGCTGTAACGGTATAATTGTCGTTCTCGATTTTCACAACTGTCAGACAAACACCATTATGAGCGACACTTTGGTCGACTTTTAACTCGTGTGTTATGGTTGAATTAATTGTGATATGAAGATTTTCTTCTTCTTTTATTATCTCTTTTACTATTCCTAGCGTTTCTATTATTCCTGTAAACATTTGTCGTTTTATTTTACTAAATTTGCACTTCAAAATTAGCAATAAATTAGAAGAAGCACTATGAAAAAAGCAGAAAATATAATCGTTGGAATTTCAATAGGAGATTTAAACGGTATTGGAAGCGAAGTAATTCTAAAAACATTTGAAGATTCACGAATGCTAGAATTATGTACGCCAGTAATTTTTGCTAATGTAAAAATACTTTCTTTCATAAAAAGAAATTTAAATTCTGAAGTAGCGCTTCACGGAATAGATAAATTAGAACAATTAGTTAAAGGTAAAATTAATGTTTTAAATGTTTGGAGAGAAGGTGTTGATATCAATTACGGACAAAACGATGAAAATGTAGGTAAGTATGCTATTAAATCTTTTGTAGCTGCTACCGATGCTTTAAAGAATGGTTTAATAGATGTTTTGGTAACGGCTCCAATAAATAAGTATAACATTCAATCGGAAGAGTTTAAATTTCCTGGACATACAGATTATCTAAATAAAGAATTGGAAGGAAATGCTTTAATGTTGATGGTTCAAGATAATCTACGTGTAGGATTAATGACGGATCATGTTCCTGTTAATGAAGTAGCAAAACATCTTACCGAAAAATTGATTTTTCAAAAAATTGAAACTATAAACGCAACATTAAAGCAAGATTTTAGTATTACAAAACCTAAAATAGCTGTTTTGGCTTTGAATCCACACGCAGGTGATAATGGTGTTATCGGAAAAGAAGATGACGAAATTATTAAGCCAGCTATAAAAAAACTATTTGATAAAGGCATTTTTGCATTCGGACCTTATTCTGCCGATGGTTTTTTTGGAAGTGGTCAATATGAAAAATTCGACGCAGTAATTGCAACTTACCATGATCAAGGATTAATTCCATTCAAAACGTTAGCTTTTGGTAATGGTGTAAACTACACGGCAGGTCTAAATAAGATTAGAACATCGCCAGATCACGGAACTGCTTATGATATTGCAGGAAAAGGATTAGCCGATGCAACTTCGTTTAAAGAAGCTGTTTATCTGGCAATTGATATCTATCACTCGAGAAATGAGTATTTAGAATTGTCTAAAAACCCATTAAAAATAAAAGAAAAACAATTAGAAACAAAAAAAGGCGCGTAACTCTTTTGGTTTTATAATAATTTTATATCTTTGCACTCCCAAACCCGAATCTTCGGATTGGACAAATTGATGAAATGATGAAAGTTACAAATGAATTTTTAATTCCGTTTATAGGGTTAAAGTTAGGGAAACATCAGTTTGAATATCAAATTAGTAAAAAGTTCTTTGATAGTTTTGATTATCACGAATATGAAGATTGTGATGTCAAAGTAAATGTAGTGTTAGATAAAAAAAGTACAATGTTAGAATTGGCTTTCAAACACAAAGGTACAGTTAATGTTCCTTGCGATTCAACAGCTGAAATGTTTGATTTAGCAATAAAAGGCAAAATCAACCTAGTTGTTCAGTTTGGAGAAGAGTTTAATAATGATAACGAAGAGTTATTAATTTTAACACATGGTGAGCATCAAATTGATATATCACAGTATATTTATGAAATGATAGTTTTATCAGTGCCATTTAAGAGAGTTCATCCAGGAATTAAGGACGGCACTTTAAAGTCAGAAGCGCTTGAAAAACTATCAGAATTGTCAATAAAAGAACAAAAAAAAGAGAGTAAAAAAGAAGAAAATACCGACCCACGTTGGGACAAATTAAAGCAACTATTAACGGATAAATAATATAGTAAAATGGCACATCCAAAGAGAAAAATCTCCAAAACAAGAAGAGATAAGAGAAGAACACATTACAAAGCTACTGCAGCTACAATTGCAACTTGTCCAGTAACTGGAGAAGCACATTTATACCACAGAGCTTACTGGCATGAAGGTAAAATGTATTACAGAGGTCAAGTAGTTATTGATAAATCAGTAGTTGCTGCTTAATATATTTTTAAAATTACATTTAAACTCTCACGACCTGTGAGAGTTTTTTGTTTTTTAGAAAATTTAATCATAACTAAATAATTTTTTGTAAATTCCACCTCTTTTAAAATTGTTTTAAAAAAGAGGTTATAAAATATCTATATGAGTACAATTACAGCCGCAATTACCGCTGTCGGTGGTTATGTTCCTGATTTTGTTTTATCAAATCAAGTTCTTGAAACATTAGTTGATACTAACGACGAATGGATTACTACTAGAACTGGTATCAAGGAAAGAAGATTGTTAAAAGAGCAGGGAAAAGGTACCTCTTATTTAGCAATAAAAGCTGCACAAGATTTATTAAAAAGAGGTAATATTAATCCTGCTGAAATAGATTTAGTAATTATGGCCACGGCTACACCTGATATGCCAGTTGCAACTACTGGGGTTTTTGTAGCTACTCAAATTGGTGCCGTTAATGCTTTTGCCTATGATTTATCTGCGGCATGTTCAAGTTTTCTTTACGGAATGTCAGCTGCTGCGGCTTATATTCAATCAGGACGATACAAAAAGGTATTATTGATTGGAGCAGACAAAATGTCTTCAATTATTGATTATACCGACAGAGCTACTTGCATTATTTTTGGAGATGGTGCTGGAGCAGTATTATTCGAGCCAAATCACGAAGGTCTTGGTCTTCAAGATGAGTTCTTAAGATCTGATGGTATCGGTAGAGAATATTTAAAAATTGACGCAGGTGGTTCTATTTTGCCAGCATCTAAGGATACAGTTGAAAATAGTCAACATTTTGTTTTTCAAGATGGTAAAACTGTTTTCAAATATGCCGTTTCAGGAATGGCTGATGTTAGTGAAAAAATTATGCAACGAAATAATTTAACTAAAGACGATATTAACTGGTTAATTGCTCATCAAGCAAATAAAAGAATCATTGATGCAACTGCCTCAAGAATGGATCTTGATGAAGAAAAAGTGTTAGTCAATATTCACAAATATGGAAATACAACTTCGGGAACACTACCTTTATTATTAAGTGATTTTGAAGATAAATTCAAAAAAGGAGATAACCTTATTTTTGCCGCTTTTGGTGGTGGATTTACTTGGGGTTCTATCTATCTTAAATGGGCATACAACAAACAATAAAAAACTATAACTAAAACAAATATTATTATGGATTTAAAAGAAATTCAAAACCTAATCAAATTTGTATCCAATTCAGGTGTTGCAGAAGTAAAATTAGAGACAGGTGATGTTAAAATTACTATCAGAACAACTGTAGAAGGAAATACTCCTGATATCACTTATGTTCAACAAGCTCCAATGCAGCAAGCTATCCAACAAGCTCCAGCAGTGCAACAACAAGCTCCAGCAGTAGCGCCAGCGGCAACTCCGGTAGTAGACGAGAACGCTAAGTATGTAACAATAAAGTCACCAATGATCGGAACTTTCTATAGAAAACCAGCTCCAGACAAACCAGCTTTTGTTGAGGTAGGTACTTCAATCGGAAAAGGAGATGTTCTTTGTGTAGTAGAAGCGATGAAGTTATTCAATGAAATCGAAGCTGAAATCACAGGAAAAATTGTAAAAATTCTTGTTGACGATATGTCTCCAGTGGAATTTGATCAACCATTATTCTTAGTAGATCCATCATAATTTAAAATTCTAATATTTTAAATTTCAGATCCCAAGTTTATTTCTTAGGAATTGAAGTTTGGGATTTGTTTTTTGAATTCTAAAAAAAATAAGATGTTTAAAAAAATATTAATTGCCAATAGAGGTGAAATTGCTCTAAGAGTTATTAGAACCTGCAGAGAAATGGGCATAAAAACCGTAGCTGTTTATTCAACAGCTGATGCTGAAAGTTTACACGTAAAATTTGCAGATGAGGCAGTTTGTATTGGGCCACCGCCAAGTAATTTGTCTTACTTGAAAATGTCAAATATTATTGCTGCTGCCGAAATCACAAATGCCGATGCGATACACCCAGGATATGGTTTCTTGTCGGAAAATGCCAAATTTTCTAAAATTTGTCAAGAGCACGGAATCAAATTTATTGGTGCTTCTCCTGAAATGATCGATAAAATGGGCGATAAAGCAACAGCAAAATCTACCATGATTGAAGCTGGAGTTCCTTGTGTGCCAGGTTCAGAAGGGATTTTAGATTCTTATGAAGACGCACTTAAAGTTGCTAAAGAAATTGGCTATCCAGTAATGATGAAAGCTACTGCTGGAGGTGGCGGAAAAGGAATGCGTGCTATCTGGAAAGAAGAAGATTTATTAAAAGCGTGGGAAAGTGCTCGTCAAGAAGCAGCAGCTGCTTTTGGTAATGATGGTATGTATATGGAAAAACTAATTGAAGAACCACGCCATATCGAGATTCAAGTAGTTGGTGATTCTTACGGAAAAGCTTGTCACCTTTCAGAAAGAGATTGCTCGGTTCAAAGACGTCATCAAAAACTAACTGAAGAAACTCCGTCGCCTTTTATGACAGATGAATTACGTCATAAAATGGGTGAAGCGGCCGTAAAAGCTGCAGAGTATATAAAATATGAAGGTGCAGGAACGGTTGAGTTTCTTGTAGATAAGCATAGAAATTTCTACTTTATGGAAATGAATACTCGTATCCAAGTAGAACATCCAATTACAGAGCAGGTTATTGATTATGATTTAATTCGTGAGCAAATTCTTGTAGCGGCAGGAGTGCCAATTTCTGGTAAAAATTATTTACCTCAATTGCATTCAATTGAATGTCGTATTAACGCTGAAGATCCATACAATGATTTCCGTCCTTCACCAGGTAAGATTACTGTTTTACACGCGCCAGGTGGACACGGTGTGCGTTTAGATACGCATGTTTATGCAGGTTATACAATTCCGCCAAATTATGACTCAATGATTGCAAAGTTAATTACAACAGCGCAAACACGTGAAGAAGCTATCAATAAAATGAAGCGTGCTTTGGATGAGTTTTATATTGAGGGAATTAAAACAACTATTCCGTTTCATAGACAATTAATGGATGAACCAGATTATGTTGCTGGAAATTACACTACAGCATTTATGGAGTCCTTTAAAATGAAAGATATAGAATAATATATTTTGATAAATTACTTAAAAAAACCATTCGCTAAATCGGATGGTTTTTTTTTATTACTATTATATATAAAAAAAACCGTTCAGTGATGAACGGTTTTTTTAATTATCTAAAAATAATTAGATTATGCTTCAAAAGGAATAATAGAAACAAACGATTTATCATTCGCTTTTTTCTGAAATTTCACAATTCCATCAACTTTAGCATGTAAAGTGTGATCGTTACCCATGTAAACATTTTCACCTGGATTGTGTTTTGAACCTCTTTGTCTTACGATAATGTTTCCAGCAATTGCAGCTTGACCACCATAAATCTTAACGCCTAAACGTTTTGAATGTGATTCTCTACCATTCTTCGAACTACCGACACCTTTCTTGTGAGCCATGATGTATTGGTTTTTATAAGTTAATACTAAAATTAAACAGCTTTACCACCGTTTAATTCATCTTGTAATTTTTTTAATTCGTCCATTTTTCCATCTGCAGCTAATTGTGCTTGTTGAGCCCAAGTAGTTGGATCTAAATGTTGCACTTTAGAAGTAGATGCATCTAAAATCGCTTTAACTTCTTCAGCAGAAGCAGCAGCTAATTTCACGAATGTATCAATTCCAGCAGCAACTAATGCTTCAGCAGCTTTTGGTCCGATTCCTTCTACAATAGCTAAATCATCACCTTTTTTTGCTTTTGGAGCTTTTGGAGCTTTTTCTTCAACTGCTTCTACAAGTTTTTCTGCTTTTGGAGCTTTCTCAGCTTTCGGAGCTTCAACTTTTTCAGCTTTTGGAGTTGCTTTTTTAGCACCTGATGCAACAATTCCTTCAATAAGGATTTGTGTCAAATACTGGCGGTGACCATTTCTTTTCTTGTAACCTTTTCTTCTTTTCTTTTTGAAGATAATTACTTTATCACCTTTAAGGTGTTGTAATACTTTTGCTTCAACAGAAGCACCTTCTATAGCTGGGGCGCCTAAAGTTACATTACCATTATCGTCTAATAAAAGAACTTTGTCAAAAGAAACTTTTGAACCTTCTTCACTAGCCAAACGGTGAACATAAACCTTTAAGTCTTTGCTTACTTTAAATTGTTGCCCTGCTATCTC
>NZ_JAIXTJ010000048.1 GCF_027483985.1 Flavobacterium sp. | reverse complement strand
TCCGAAGTTTGTATTCAAGTTCTGATCCTAAGTTTGTTTTAAAATTTAGCTTCAAAGTTTTACTTCCAAGTTCTGATTCCAAGTTCTGATTCTAAGTTACGTTTCAAAGTTCTGATTCCAAGTTTTACTTCCAAGTTTTACTTCCAAGTTCTGCTTCCAGGTTCGGATTCCAAGTTTTGTTTCAATTTCTTAGTAACAATTACGAATTTTTTTAAATCGAAGAGCTTTAACCAATAATAATATCAAACGTCTTGCGGAAGATAAATGTGAAGAGATGATATGACCTGCGTAATTTCCGCTGCTGACCACTAACGTTTCGCGGCTTCAAGAAGTGGCGATGAACCAAGACCAAGCCTTCACAAATATAAACAAAACTTTTAATTAAAAACCTTTCCAATTTCTGATAAATCCCAAGCCTCGCCATTTCTTGAAACCGCTGTTGGCAGTAGTATTTTTAATCATTTTTATATTTTATTCCATAAAGTCCATTTTTGAATTTTATATGTATAGTATCACTTTTGATAATACTTTTTAGTTTTTTCTTTATCCTTAAATTTTCCAATCTATTGAGGAATTCTTCTTCCAAAACATTATTAATCGTATCGCTTTTCTTTTCGTTGATAATTTTTAAATAGTTATTTGCTTTATAATATTCAACTTTGTAGATCATTTGAGTTTGGCTTCTATCTATAAATCTGTTCGTAAATAAAACAATAGAAATAATAATATTTTGAAGTATAAACGCAATGAATAATGAATAAAATGTTACGTTCAGTAAAGGAAATAATAGAGATTTAATTTTATTTTCTTTGACTTTTAAAATACGCCAAGATAAGAAAAGCAAAATTAGAATTATAATTACAAAAATCATTTTCCAATAATAATCACTTTCAAAATTATCAATATCATTTTTTAAATAAAATTTTTTTTGGGATGGCTCGAAGTAAAATAATAAAAAAGTCATTACAATAATATAAATTATATTGTCTTTATATTTCATAAAAAGTCTTTTCATCTTTAGTATCAACTTGTTTTTTTTTTTTGGATAATATTACTGCCAACGTTTCGCGGCTTCATGAAGTGGCGATAAACCAAGACCAAGCCTTCACAAATATAGAAAAAACTTTTAATTAAAAACCTTTCCAATTTCTGATAAATCCCGAACCTCGCCATTTCTTGAAACCGCTGTTAGAAGTAGTTTTTTATATTTCGATTTAATAATTTCCCAATATATTCAAAATCATAATTTTTTAGTTTGAAAGATGCGTATTCCTTTTCAATTTCAGTATTCGAAATATCTTTTTTTATGATATTTCCATTATAATCTAAATAGTACCAAATATCGTTCTTCTTTACAGCAAATTTATCAATATGATTTTCATTTTCCCAACCATAAAAATCAAAATCTACTATAAGTGCATCATAATCAAATGGAATGACTATTGAGTTTTTTGAATTTAGAACTCCATATTTATTATTTATTTTTCCTTTTATTATCTTGTCATTATAAAAGTGTAACGAATCATAAGAAACTGGAATCATAATTTTACCATTATGTTTTATTAATCCAATTTTATTTTCTTTAGTAACATAATGTGCTTTTGGTCCATATTCAACCCAACTTGTTATTTTGTCGTAAATTATAGGAATTAGAACATTGTTATTATATTTTAAAACTCCAACTTTATTATCTTTTCTAACTATAAAATTATCTTTTCCATTTAATTTTTCATAGCAACAAGCAGTATTAATATTTTGATAAAAATTCGGAATAATTATTTTGCCATCTTGATTTATTACGCCCCATAAATTATTTTCTTTTGTAAATAAATAATCTCCTCTTTTCGATTTACAAATTGTATCAAATTTGAAATCTCCATTAATAGTATCTTTTGAGATTGCAAATTTTTTATTGTTTTCGATTATAAATTTACCATTATCAAGCTCATCAATAACTTTGGTTTGACTAACTGCATTTAAGCAAAAAAAGAATAAAATTATTACATATTTTTTTTTCATTATATATTCTTTTTCGTCATTTTTTGGCAAAATTACTTCTAACGTCCCGCGGCTTGGCGGCAGTTGGGGATTTGGTTAGCCAATTGTATCGAATAAAAAACCAACTTCCAAACACAAAACCAACTTTAAAGTTAGCCTAAAACCCCAATTGCGCCAAACCGCTGTTAGGCGATGTTATTGATAATATTCAATTTTTCTTTCCCACACAAAATCAATTTCTCCATTCAAACTTCTTTTTTTCGTTATCCAATTATCGTAATTATCATATACATATTCAAAAGAAGTTTCGTGGTTTTGCTTTCCATTTTTATCAAACCATTTCTGAGAAATTAAATTATTTAATGAATCATATTCAGATTTGAACTTTGTAAATCTGCCATCTGTGCAATTCATATATTCTTCAATTTGATTTCCTTTTTTATCATAAGTAAAAGTTCTAGTAGTTTTTTCCTTTCTAGCTTCGTTATCGAATATTTCTTCTAATAATTGATTGTTTGAGTTGAACTTAGAATTAGTTATGGTTTTGTATTTATATTTAAAATTGTTATAAATGTATTCCGTGCAATTTCCATTCGCATCATATGAATATGATTGGGTTTCTATTAGGAAATCATTTAGATCATAAGCTTTAACATTAATTATTTTACCATTTTTGTCAATTTCGTTTAATAAATACCTTTTTATCTTTCCATTATTGTCTTTTATAATTGATTTTAATACTTTGCCATTTTCATTTAAAACTGTAGTTGTTTTTTCATATAAACTTCCATCCATTTCAAATTGTGTGCTACTTAATAATTCTCCTACATTGTTATACTCGCTAATTTTGTTTTTGTTTTTTTCTAATGCGATTGTTCGTTCAATTAATCCAGTTCTCTTTGCATAGTATGAAGCTTCAGTAATGGATTTGAATTTAGGAATTTCTTTATTATTAATGTTTTCATCATTATTAATTAAGAAAGAAAAGAAAGTAATTAAAAAGAATATTGTTCTCATTTTTTTTGTGTTAATATCGCCTAACGTGTCGCGGCTTCGAGAAGTGGCGATGAACCAAGACCAAGCCTTCACAAATATAACCAAAATTTTTAATTAAATACCTTTCCGATTTCAAATAAATCCCGTGCCTCGCCATTTCTTGAAACCGCTGTTGGTGGCAGTTTTTTTTATTCTGTTGGCGTATTCTTGTAATTATTTCTTTTTTTCTTACTGTTTTTTAAGTCTTTTATCGGGTTTTGGCTTTCAATATTTACGTTAGAAAATGCAGATGCAACATTTCTATTCCAATGGTCAAATGAATTCATTATTTGGTCTAAATTGACTTCTTTAAGAAGTTGGTCTTTATGTTGTTTGTATAAAAAATGTAAAAAATATGTAGCCATTTTTCTTTTGGTAAACCTCATAGCTTGGTCAAAACTTGAAATTGTTATCTTTGATCCTAATATTAATATGGTTGTTGCAATAGCCCCCAATGCTGTACTTCTGAAAATTAAATATGTTACAGTTTGTGTTGGGTTTGAAGATGCTTTTATCTCTAAAAGTTGTGATTTTAGAGATAAAACAATGTGAATATATATTCCCAATGCGATTAAAATTGTTACTATAAGTATAATTATTCCATTCCGTTTTAGTTCACTAATATTATCATCTATATAAATTTTAAGTTCTTCAATAATACAATTAGTCTCTTCGTTGTCAGTAATATGATGTTGTTCTTTAATTGCTCTTGTCTTTTTTGGCTTATCATCTTCGCCACCAATAATTGATTCTATTTTGCTCATTTTTTGTTTTGATTTAAAATTGCTTTAGATTCTTGAGTCTGTGCCAAAATTGCCACCAACGTTTCGCAGCTACAAGAAGTTGCGGACTTCATTCACTGACAATTACAAATATAGGCAAAACTTTGATTCAACAATTACCATTTCTGATAAATCCCAAGCTTAGCAATTTATTGTAACTGCTGTTATAAGCCGTTTTAATTTGTTGAATCCTCTATCAACTTTTTAAATTCTCTATCAATTTCGAAATATTTGTTTCCTTTTTTTAATTTGAACATTACTCCTTGATTAAGAAAAAGAATAAAATCTGTTCGAGATTTTGCAAAGTAAACTCTTAACGCATAAAATTTATTTTCAATCATAACATCATTTTTGAACATTTTTAACTCCTTGAGATATTGGATTATCTTTTTAGTATCACATTTTACAAGGCTTTTTTCGTTTAAATCTTTTGAAGTATATTCCTCAATTTTTTTACTTTTTTCAAACGCGTATAATTCAACTTTTTGAATATTATTCCAATCATAGTTTTCTTGGGAAAAACAATGGGATAAAACAACTAAAAAAATGAATATGCTTAATTTATATTTCATATTTTATTTTTAACGAGGTTTCCAAAAATGGCTTATAACGTTCCGGCGCTTTGCGCAGTTGCGAACTTCGGAACTAATTATTTTCTGTTAAAGATAAAATTTCTTGCGAAATGTAAACGTGAATTTACCACAAAACTCGCAATTGCGCGAAACGCCTGTTACAAGCAGGTTTTATTTGTAAATCATTTTTCGGATTAAGCTATCTTCGTTTTTTAAATATTCAAAACTATATTCCATTTCGGCTGTCTGATATTCTTCGCTTGTTGTTCTTGTTTGCCATTGTAATCTTCCTTCTGGAAAGTGAAATTGTCTTTTGTATGGAGTTTTATTTTTCATTTTTCGAGAAGTTAGTGTTACTGTCAAATCTGCAAAAACTAACTTTTCATTTTTGTAATATAAATTCAGATTTATGTTTCTGTCAAATTCTGTTTTTCCATAACGAATTCTCAACGGTAAACCTTTTGAATCATTTATGAAGTATGCTTCCCAGCCTCCATTTTTTCTTTTCGGTTTAGTATATTCAATTGGACCTTCTGCAATTCCTTCTTTTGAGTTTTCGTAAATACTGTCAATCTGCTTTACATATTTATTAACTTCATCATAAGCTTTCTTCGATTCACCATTATCCTGTCCAAACAATATTATTGGAAAGAGCAGAAGAAGTATTGTTTTACGTATTTTTCTCATAAACTTGCTTGTAACTAGTATATAGTCGCTACGTTATAACGCCTATGCAGCCAAATTGGGTAGGATAGGCGCTACTGATTAGCGTTTTTTTATCAAATATATAAAAAAAATTATAAGTCATCAAACGGACTCTTAATTTGTTGAATGTTTTTGGTGCTGACGTGGGTGTAAATCTCTGTGGTCTTGCTGCTACTGTGTCCCAATAGTTCCTGAATATAGCGCAAGTCGGTACCACTTTCTAATAAATGAGTGGCAAAACTGTGACGTAACCAATGCAATGTGGCTGGTTTTGTAATCTTGGCTTTTTGCAACGACTGTTTCATTACTTGCTGCAAACTTCGGGCATCATAGGGCATTCCAATAGTCTTGCCCTCAAACAAATATTTGGTTGGTTTATAAACCATATAATAAGCCCGAAGCATCTCCAAAATCTTCATACTTAAAGGCGCAATTCGATCTTTTTTTCCTTTAGAGTTTTTTAATAATACGATGTTACGCTTTGAATCAATATGCTTCGGCTCTAATGCTAATAACTCGCCACAACGCAAACCACAACTGTAAATCAAACTCAACATCATTTTGTGTTTTAGGTTGGTTTGTGCTTCTAAAATGGCTTTAACTTCTTGCTTACTTAATACATTAGGTAGTAACTTGGCACGTTTAGGTCGATGAATTTTTTCAAAATCAATTTTGGTGTCTTTTATGGTCTTAAAATATAATTTAACAGCATTAATAATCTGATTTTGATACGATTCAGACAATTTGTTTTTTATAATATATTCATTATGATATAAAATAATATCTTCGTTTGTCAAACAATTAATGGATTTGTCACTGAAAAATAAAAGAAAAGATTTTAAAGCATCAGAATAGGTAGCTAATGTCTTTTCGCTGTAGCGTTTGGCTCGCAACCATTGTTTAAATTTGGTAAGGGCTTCAATAGTTTCTTCGTTCGGAAGTTTGATTTCTGCAACTACAATCTTAAACTTTTCACGATAATATTCGGTATCAGGAAGATGCCATACTCTCAAAGTGTTACTCCATCGAGCACCATTCAATCGTTTTATGCGAGCAATTAAATCATCGTTTTTTTCAAAATAAACCGCAATGCGCGATTCTTTATTGTGGCTTATCAAGCGGGCTTCCCAATGCATGGCGTATATAAAATTTTTGACGTAAGTAATAGATAGGCAAATATATAGAGAATATTTTTAACCTGCAAAACTATCTGATAAAAGAAATATCGCTATACATTTTTTAGTGGAAGTATATTTATCGTTAAGTAGCTGTGCTGAACATTTAAATAGCGATACAAACGAACAGAAATCTCAACGATAAAAAAGTTGCTCTAACATAAAAAATACTTCCTACGTAATTTTCACACCATCCTAAAAAGACAAACTATAAAATTCCTAGTTCGTTCATACAAGTTTTCATTGCTTTATAAGTGCGCTCGATATCATTATCTAACCCAATAGAGAAGCGAATTAATCCATCGGTTAAGCCCATTTCTTTTTGTTCCTCCAACGGAATTTCTGATGATGTTGATGTGCCAGGCGCGCTGAATAATGTTTTGTAGAATCCTAAACTTACTGCCAAATAACCCAAGTTGCGTTCTTGCATTAATTCCATTAATTCGTTGGCTTTGTCTAAACTTCCGACATCGATAGTCATCATTCCGCCAAAACCATATTCTGGATTGATCATTGCAGCATAAATTTCGTGACTCGGATGACTTTTTAAACCTGGATAAACCGTTTTGATTCCGTCATTTTCAAACTTTTCGGCTAAATACTGTGCGTTATAACTGTGTTGTTTCATTCTAATGTGAAGTGTGCGCAAATTTTTCATCACACTAGCACTTCTAAGGCTATCCATTGTTGGTCCGAGTAACATACTTGCGCCTGAATTGACATCTTTCAAACTATTAATGAAAGCCCTTGAAGCACAAGTAACGCCTCCAACCGTGTCACTACTACCGTTAATGTATTTGGTTAAACTGTGAATCACAATATCGGCACCTAATTTAATTGGTGCCACACTAAGTGGAGAAAACGTATTATCTACAACTAAAGTCAAATTATACTTTTTTGCAATTTTAGCTAGCGAAGCAATATCGGCTACTTCTAATAACGGATTGCTTACGGTTTCGCAATACAATACTTTGGTGTTTGATGTAATAGCGGCTTCTACAACATCCAATTTGGTGATGTCTACAAAGGAAGTTTTGATTCCGAATTTAGGAGTAAAGTTTTTCAGAAAGGCATACGTGCCACCATAAATGGTTCGACTAGAAACAATGTGATCTCCAGCACTGCATAATTGCAAAAGCGTTGGAGTAATCGCACCCATTCCTGAAGCAGAAACATTAGCAGCTTCAGTACCTTCCATTGCAGCCAAAGCTTGATCTAAATATAAATTACTTGGAGACGAATGTCTTGAATATAAATAACAACCTTCGGCATTTCCTTCAAAAGTATCAAACATTGTTTTAGCGGAAAGAAATGTATATGTAGAACTATCAGAAATGGAAGGGTTTACACCACCAAATTCTCCAAAATATTGTAAGTCTTGTATTTTGTCAGCAGGATTAAAGTCGTTCATAGGGTTGATTTTTAGTTTATGGTTTGTTGTTTATGGTTTGTTGTTTATTGTTTATGGTTTGTTGTTTATGGTTTGTTGTTTATGGTTTGTTGTTTATGGTTTGTTGTTTATGGTTTGTTGTTAATGGTTTGTTGTTTATGGTTTATGGTTTGTTGTTTATGGTTTGTTGTTACTAGTTTAAGGTTTATTATTTATTGTTTATGGTTTGTTGTTAAGTATTACTTTGTTTTTTACTTTTCACTTTATACTCTTTTGAAATGGTAATTAGTTTAGCATAATTATTACGTATTGACTTATCAAAATTGCTATTTATTAGATAATTAATCAATATATACTTAATAAATTAGATTTTTAATCTAAAATTTTATTAATTACTAGTAAAAAGTTCTATATTTGAAACTAAAACAACCCAACAATAGATTTTTATTCACAAAACATAACCTACAACCTAAAACCTACAACCTAAAACCAAAAACCTAAAACCAAAAATCTAAAACCTAAAACCTAAAACCTACAACCTACAACCTACAACCTAAAAACTACAACCTAAACTATGGATGCAACCGACAAAAAGCTACTACAACTTTTGCAAAACGATACTAAAAAAACCACCAAAGAACTTTCTTTGAAATTGAACTTATCGGTCACCGCTGTATATGAACGCATCAAAAAATTAGAGCGCGATGGTATTATTGATAAATATGTAGCCTTACTCGATAGGAATAAAATCAATAAAGGTTTTGTGGTTTTTTGTCATTTAAAATTGTTGCAACACACCAAAGAATTCATCAATCAATTTGAAAAAGAAGTAGTACAATTAAACGAAGTTTTAGAATGTTTTCACGTTAGTGGTGATTATGATTACATTTTAAAAATATGTGTGAAAGATATGGAAGAATACCGCGAGTTTATGGTAACAAAACTTACAACACTGCAGCATATTGGCAGTACACACAGTACCTTTATGATTGGTGAAGTAAAAAATACAACAGTTTTTAATGTATAACAAATAGCAAAAGTTTTCAGTAATTATTTCTGTTTTGCGCTTACAATAAAGAAGTTTATGAACTTGCAATCAAATTTGTACAAATCATCATATTGTCTGAAATTAATCAATTTAAAATGGATTTTACACAACCAGAAAAGCTAAGCATAAAAAGTTGATTTTTGATATTGAATCTTGATAATGATTTTTGATATAGAATTTTGATATTGAATTTTGATATTGAATTTTGATATTGAATTTTGATATTGAATTTTGATATTGAATTTTGATATTGAATTTTGATATTGAATTTTGATAATGATTTTTGATATTGATTTTGCAATTTAATTTGTAAATTTGTGCAACTTTTATATTAAACACACAAAAACATACAATATGAGTTCATTTGACGTAGTCATTATAGGTTCAGGTCCAGGCGGATATGTTTCGGCAATTCGTTGTGCGCAATTAGGTTTCAAAACTGCTATCGTAGAAAAATATAGCACTTTAGGAGGAACGTGTCTAAACGTAGGTTGTATTCCATCAAAAGCACTTTTAGCATCATCACATCATTATGAAGAATTACAACATTTTGCCGATCACGGTATTGAAGTTTCGGGCGAGGTGAAAGTAAATCTTGAAAAAATGATTGCGCGTAAACAAGCGGTTGTTGACCAAACCTCAGGTGGCGTTAAGTTTTTAATGGACAAAAATAAAATTACCGTTTTAGAAGGTTTAGGTTCGTTTGAAGATGCAACACACGTTAAAGTAACCAAAGCTGATGGTTCATCAGAAGTGGTTGAAGCTAAAAATATAATCATTGCAACAGGTTCAAAACCATCGTCTTTACCTTTTATAAAATTAGATAAAGAACGCATTATTACATCAACAGAAGCCTTAAAATTACCAGAAGTTCCTAAACATTTAGTAATCATTGGTGGTGGTGTTATCGGAATTGAATTAGGACAAGTTTACTTAAGACTTGGCGCAGAAGTATCGGTAGTAGAATTTATGGACAGAATCATTCCAGGAATGGATGCTGCTTTGTCTAAAGAATTGACCAAAGTGTTGAAAAAACAAGGAATGAAATTTTACACTTCTCACAAAGTACAATCTGTAGAACGCAATGGTGCAGCTGTAACGGTAAAAGCTGAAAATACTAAAGGTGAAATCATAACTCTTGAAGGTGATTACTCTTTGGTTTCAGTAGGTCGTCGTCCTTATACCGATGGATTAAATGCCGAAAAAGCCGGAGTGAAACTTACCGATAGAGGACAAGTGGAAGTGAACGATCATTTACAAACAAATGTTTCGAATATTTATGCTATTGGTGATGTAGTTCGTGGCGCAATGTTAGCTCATAAAGCCGAAGAAGAAGGAGTTATGGTAGCTGAAATTTTAGCAGGACAAAAACCTCATATTGATTATAATTTAATTCCAGGTGTGGTGTATACTTGGCCAGAAGTCGCTGCTGTAGGAAAAACCGAAGAGCAATTAAAAGCTGATGGAGTTGCCTATAAAGCCGGAAGTTTTCCGTTCAAAGCTTTGGGTAGAGCAAGAGCTGGTGGCGATACCGATGGTTTTGTAAAAATCTTAGCCGATGCTAAAACCGACGAAGTTTTAGGCGTGCACATGATTGGTGCAAGATGTGCTGATTTAATAGCAGAAGCTGTAACCGCAATGGAATTTAGAGCTTCAGCTGAGGATATTTCTAGAATGTCACACGCGCATCCAACGTTTGCAGAAGCCATAAAAGAAGCGGCATTGGCTGCAACTGATAATAGAGCTTTACACGTATAACTAACTTACAATAAAGTTAGTATCCATAAAAATTTAAAAAATAAATTAGTCCAATAAATTTCGTAATTTATTGGACTAATTTATTTTTAATTCCAATGAAATAAAGGCTGTGCGATGCTAGTGAAAATATTGTTTTGAGAATCGTAAGTCAAAGAAATTTTTTATGCTACTTTATTTATGAATCAAATATTGACGTTGCAAAAGACTTTTTCTACACTAATCCAAATGAGTATACCATTGTTGGAGAAACTCAAAGTGCTGATATCGATGTAAGCCTCAATAAAGGTCAAAACGATTTGTGGCTTGTTAATTTGAAATAGACTAGGAGCGTTTTTCTTTTTATTGTAGTAAAAACATTACAATACTTTATTAACAATTATTAGATTACTTTTTAGTATTCCATTCTTTTTCAAAATGCTCAATATATTTGATGTATTGCGAATCGGGTGATGCATTTTCCTTGATGATGGCTTTCCATTCTTCAAATTTGTCTTTACTTTTTTGAATGTAATAATAATTGATCATATTGATGGCCATTTCGTTTTTTAACTCTTTGTCAGTAGCTATAGTTACGCCTCTTTTATAAATAGCTTCTGCCTCAACTAGCTTGTGTAGATTTAAGTAAGCATAACCAAATTCTTTATACAATAAAGCATTTTTAGGATCAAAGGTTGTAGCAGCATTTAGTATTTCAATAGCTTTTTCATATTGACCTAAGGCATTGTAAGCATAACCTAATTCATATTCTAATCCTTTGTGATGTGGTGTTTTTTTGTAGGCTTTTAACAAAAATTCAAGTGCTTTTTTGTTACCTCCAACTTTGTTGAGTTGTTGCCCAATTTTAGTTAATGATTCGGCATCATCGATAGGTTTTTTGTAGTTTTTTAACCATAGCGGCACACCTGGAACACCTAGTTCTTTTAATTGAACTGCAGTCAATACGGCAACATTACTTGTAGTATTACTTAATCGTTTACTTATAGTATTAAAGGGTACTTTCACACTACTAACCAACTTGCCTAACTCATCGATGTGAAAGGTGCCTTCTTGGTTGAAGGTAAAGCCAGCTTGCATATCTAAATATAGAAATCCATAGACATAACTGGTGTCGGCTTGGCTTTTAGGAAAAACAACCCATTTATAAATGGCATCATAGTAAATGGTTTCAAACTTAAACGTAGTAGTTTTTGGTACAATAGTTTGCGCGCTACTATTAGATAAAATGTTAAATGTTATAAAAAGTAAAACTAGTTTTTTCATTAAGGCAATTAATTTTATCAAAAATACATAAAAAAAGCAGTTCGTAAATTGCTTTGCTCCATCTTTATTTTTAAAAATTATTATTCAAAAGGATGGTAAAAATTCAAAATACTACCTACTTTAAGCAAATAACAGTTACTTAGTTAGCAAGTTTTTCTTTCAAATTTGATTCATTTGATAAAGAATAAAAAAGGAAAGTTTATAGTATTTTCAGAAATTATTTTATCGTAATTTTGAAAAAAAATAAATTCCCATTGAGAACTATTGTTGCAAAAACTATTGAAAATCCTGTTGAATTAAAACAAAAGCTGTTGCTTTGGAGCCAACAATTTAGAGAAGTAGTTTTTTTAGATTCTAATGATTATCAACAGCGGTATTCTAGTTATGATTGCGTTGTTGCCGTTGATGCGCTAACTTCTATAAAAACCGATGTCAAAAATGCTTTTGAAGATTTGCATCAGTATCAAAGTCAAGCCAACGATTGGTTGTTTGGTTATTTGTCTTACGATTTGAAAAATGATTGCGAAGAGTTGCGTTCCAATAATTATGATGGTTTGGAGTTTCCCGATTTGTTTTTCTTTCAACCTAAAAAGCTCTTTTTATTGAAAGATAATCAATTAGAAATCCACTATTTATTGATGTGTGATGATGAAATTGAATCCGATTTGGAGGAAATTAATTCCAGTTATAGCACAGATTTTACAACAACGGTTCAAGAATTTGAGATCAAACAACGTATTTCGAAAGCAGACTACCTTTCTAAAGTTGGTAAAATGTTAGAGCACATCCAACGTGGTGATATTTATGAAGCCAATTTTTGTATGGAATTTTATGCTGAGGATGCACGGCTAAATCCATTAAAACTTTATACCGATTTGAATGCTATCTCGGAGCCACCTTTTGCAGTTTATTTTAAAAATAATACAAATTATCTGGTTTGTGCTTCACCAGAACGTTATTTGAAAAAAGAAGGCACTAAAGTACTTTCCCAACCCATAAAAGGAACCGCAAGACGAAGTTCTGACTTAGAACTCGATGAGCAACTCAAAGTAACGTTATCTCAAAACGAAAAAGAACGCTCTGAAAACATTATGATTGTTGATTTGGTTCGCAATGATTTATCACGAACAGCGACCAAAGGATCGGTTCAAGTAGATGAATTGTGCGGCGTTTATACTTTTAAACAAGTGCACCAAATGATATCTACCATAGTTTCAGAGGTTGAAAATACTACATCACCAATTGCTATTATCCAAACAACTTTTCCGATGGGCAGTATGACTGGCGCGCCAAAAATTGCGGCAATGACCATCATTGAAGCTTTAGAGGAAACCAAACGTGGCTTGTATAGTGGTGCTGTTGGTTATTTCAAACCCAATGGCGATTTTGATTTTAACGTAGTAATTCGAAGTATTTTGTATAATTCTAAAACAAATTATGTTTCGTTTTCTGTAGGAAGCGCGATTACCTCCAAAGCGGTTCCTGAAAATGAGTATGAAGAATGTTTGTTAAAAGCTAATGCAATGTTAGTTACTTTACAAAATAATTAATTTTTTATCGTTAACTTAGCCCAATATTAATATCGAAAATTTATATTATGAGATCATTTAAAAACATAGTAGCCGTTGCAATATTCCTTTTTTCTACCCAGTTTTTTGCACAAACATCACCTTCATACTATGCCGTTCTGGTAAAAGCAAAATGGTGTTCGACTTGTATAAAAAATGAAGATCGAGTAGTAAGTGAAGTGCTTTCTAGATTAGATAAAAATGTCTTTTCGGTGATAACAAATGATTTAACCAATAAGCAAACCAAAGCGGCATCGGCTGAAATTCTCAGAGCCAATAATTTAGATTACGTAAATCTAAGGTCAACCGGTATTTTGTTTTTAGTGGATGCTAGAACAAAAAAAATAGTGGAATCGGTAGTGATTTCAAAAACTTCAGAAGACATAGCCAAAACTATTGAACGCGTCGCAACACAATAAATTCGAAATAAAAGTTTGATGCTTCTCGTCAAACTTTTATTATTACTACTTTAGCGTTTTATTCAAAAAAATGCTCGACTTATTTCAAAACCATTTACAAGACGAACTTCCTTTTCTAAAAGAAAAGCGTTTGTTAGTAGCCGTTAGTGGCGGAATTGACAGTATGGTTTTGTTGCATTTATTATATCAATTAAAGTATTCCATTGAAGTTGCCCATTGTAATTTTCAACTTCGTGGCGCAGAGAGCGATGGTGATGAAGCTTTTGTTCGTAAAGTATGCAGTGAGTTAAAAGTGCCATTTCATTTGCAACAATTTGATACCAAAAAAATAGCCGAATCAAGCAAACAATCCATTCAATTGACGGCTAGAAAATTACGATACGATTGGTTTTATGAAGTGCTAGAAAAAGAACAATGCGATTATATTCTGACTGCACATCATTTAGACGACAGTCTAGAAACCTTTTTTATCAACCTTAGTCGTGGAACAGGATTAGAAGGCTTAACCGGAATTCCGATGCAAAATGACAAGATTATTCGACCCTTATTAGGTTTTGCTCGAAATGCGCTAATGGATTATGCAGAAAAGAATGCCATTCAATGGAGAGAAGATTCTAGCAATGCGTCTGATAAATATTTGCGCAATAAACTTCGTCACGATGTTATTCCGATATTAAAAGAACTGAATCCGAATTTTTTAGAGTCTTTTTTAAAAACCCAAAATTATCTAAAAGAAGCACAATCTATCGTTACTGATGGAAAAAATTTGGTTTATAAAGAGGTTGTTAGCGAACAAACTGATGGTTCGTTGTCGATTGATTGTAAACTATTGATCAAGCATTCTAATTATGCTGCTTATTTGTATCAATGGCTTAAAGAATATGGTTTTACTGCCTGGAATGACATTGCAGATTTAGTGTACGCTCAATCCGGAAAACAAGTGTTTAGTGCGACGCATATTCTGTTAAAAGATAGAGATCGTTTGATTTTATCATCAATTAAAGAAAGCTTGCACAAAGAAGTTTTTGCAATAGAAAAAAATAGTTCCCAAGTTAATATTCCCTTAAAATTTGAGTTTTGTAACCTAAGTGACATTTCTGATTCAGATTCTAATAGTATCTTTGTCGATGAAGATTTGTTACAATTTCCGTTACAATTGAGAAAATGGGAGGAAGGCGATGTTTTTCATCCGTTGGGAATGCAAGGAACGAAGAAGGTCAGCAAATATTTTAAAGACGAAAAGCTCTCTTTAATTGATAAATCAAATAAGTGGCTTTTGTGTTCTGATAATCAAATTATTTGGATTGTTGGAATGCGTCAAGACAATAGATTTAAAGTAACTACTAACACTACTAGAATAGTAAAAATAACGGTTCAATAATGAAGAAATTCTTTTATACATTGCTAGCATTTTTGGTTTTAACCCAAGTAAATGCACAAGTTAAAAATCCGGTAAAATTTTCGACCAAAACCGAGAAAGTTTCGGATAATGAATTCAATTTAATTGTGACAGGAGTCATTGAAGAAGGATGGCACGTGTATTCGCAATTCACGCCAAACGATGGTCCGCTACCCATTGTTTTGAATTTTAAAGATCAAAAAGGAAATTATGAATTGGTAGGAAAGGCAAAAGAAAGTCCTTATAAAAAAGCTTTTAATGAAGTTTTTGAAGTAGATGAGTACTATTTTGAAAACAAATTAACGGTTACCCAAAAAGTAAAAGTTACCAATCCGAAAGTTAAAAAGATTAAATTAAACTTTGATTATCAAGTTTGTAAAGAAGCTTGTATAAATGATTCAAAAGATTTTACTTTTGAAATTCCTGAAATCAAAATTCCAGAAACTAGTACAGAAACTGTTGTAATCCAAGACTCAACTAAGGTTGACAGCACTCAAATCGCAGCACCTACTGAAACACCGAAAGCCGCGCAAGCAACAACAGAGGCCGCACCGCAAGATAAAAAAGAAGATAAAAGTTTATGGACGATTTTCTTGTTGTCCTTTTTAGGAGGATTTGCTGCCTTATTGATGCCTTGTATCTTTCCTATGATTCCGATGACGGTAAGTTTTTTTACTAAGCAAAGTAAATCTAAAGCCGAAGGAATAAGAAATGCAGTTATCTACGGAATTTCAATTATTGCTATTTATGTGTTATTAGGTTCGATTATCACCACAATCTTTGGTGCAGAAGCTTTGAATGAATTATCTACTAGTGTGTGGTTTAATTTGATTTTCTTTGCCATGCTAGTGTTTTTTGCCTTGTCTTTCTTAGGTGCATTCGAAATTATGTTACCAAGTTCGTGGGCGACAAAATTAGATTCTCAAGCCGACAAAGGCGGTGTTATCGGAATTATTTTTATGGCCTTAGCCTTAGCTGTAGTTTCTTTTTCTTGCACAGGACCAATTGTTGGAACCTTATTAGTAGAATCAGCTTCAAAAGGCGGAATTGCGCCAGTTGTCGGAATGTTTGGTTTTTCGCTTGCCATTGCATTGCCTTTTATGTTGTTCGCAATGTTTCCGGGTTGGTTAAATTCTTTGCCTAAATCTGGTGGCTGGTTGAATACCGTTAAAGTTTCACTTGGATTTTTAGAATTGGCTTTTGCGTTTAAATTTTTATCAAATGCTGATTTAGTATTGCAAAAACATTTGTTAGAACGTGAATTATTTATAGCTATTTGGATTGCAATTTTTGGAGCTTGGGCATTATATTTATTCGGAAGATATATGTTGCCGCACGATTATGAAAAAGCTGATAAAATTGGAGTAGGAAGGTTAGTGATGGCAATTTTAGTGACCAGTTTTACTTTTTATATGATACCAGGATTATGGGGTGCGCCTTTGAAAATTTTAAGTGGTTTAACACCGCCAAGCACTTACTCTGAGAGTCCAAGTGGATTTGGAAATACTGTTGCGAGCGCAGAAGCTTTGCCCGAACACGCTCATTCTGGTCCAAACGGCATAATTGCTTTTGACGACTACAAATATGGTTTGGAGTATGCCAAGAAAGTTAATAAACCTGTTTTATTAGATTTTACAGGCGATGCTTGTGCGAATTGCAGAAAAATGGAAGACAACGTATGGTCTAAACCTGAGGTTTTATCAATATTAAAAAATGATGTGGTTTTAATTTCACTTTATTGTGATAGAAAGATAGAACTTCCAAAGGCAGAACAATATGTATCAAAAACCACAGGAAAAGAAGTGGTAACCATTGGTAATAAATGGACGGATTTTCAAATAACTAGATATAAAAGTAATTCACAGCCTTTGTACATTATTTTAGATACAGATGGTAAGGATTTGAACAAACCTATTGCTTTTACCTTTGATGCTAATGATTATAAAAAGTGGCTAGAAGACGGAATATCCAAATTTAAAAAGTAAAAAAAAAATCCCATCAAACGATGGGATTTTTTTAATCAGTAGTTTCAAGTGTAAATATTTCTTCTACAGGTTTATCAAAATAACGTGCTAGTTTTAAAGCCAAAACTGTTGAAGGTACATATTTTCCTTTTTCCATTGCGTTAATCGTTTGACGACTTACCTCAATTTGCTTAGCTAAATCTTCTTGCGAAATATTCTTAATAGCTCGCAGCACTTTTAAATTATTCGTCATTTGCTGCAGCTTTATTTAATTGATATAGCTTAAAATGAAATCTTATAATAAAGAATAGTAGCAAAGTAAACATATTATAAAACAATACATTCAAATAGGGCATTCCAAAAATAAAAACCGTGAAAAATAAGATCAATCCATAATTTAAATAGGTTGCCCAAACCAGACTTTCATATCTTATTTTAGCAATGTACTCATCCTCGTTTTTCAATTTTGAAAACCCAATAAACAACCCACCAACAATCATCGCAATAGTTAGGAGTTCATCTGTTATGCTATTTTCTATTAGACTAAAGAAACCAGATTTTTGACCAATTGTTTCCTGATAAATGGCAAATGTTGTAACGTTTAAATACGAATCTGCATCGCCGTTAATAATCGAAAATACCACCGTTAGAATTAGGGCAGGAATAAACAACAACCATCCAATTTTTTTAAAGGAATTGGGTAATAAAAAATGTGTTTTCATACTTTTTGATTTAAAGTTGAAACAAATGTAAAGTATATTTTACATTTAGACAAATTTATTTTACAAAAAGTATGAAATATTTTACTTTTTAATTTTGATTGTATTTCGCTTTATAGATTTTATTAAGGTTACTTTGATGATTTTCTAAATCAATTAATCTTCCTTGGATGAATGTTTCTTTAATTTTATTGGTGCGCATATCTAAAGCATCACCTTGTGAGATGAATAAAGTAGCATCCTTTCCTTCTTCTAGTGTACCACAGAAAGTATCAATTCCTAGTATTTTAGCCGTATTCGAAGTAATTAGTTGTAATGCAATTTCTTTATCAAGTCCGTAGGCAGCACAAGTTCCAGCTAAGAATGGTAGGTTTCTTATATTCATACGTTCCATTTCACCACTATTTTCTAAACCCACTAGAATTCCTTTATCGGTTAGGATTTTAGCCATTTTGAACGGTAAATCATAGTCTTGATCATCATTCAACGGCATATCGTGCACACGTCGTAACAAAACTGGAATGGCATTTTTTTGTAAAAGAGACGCAACTTTATAAGCTTCAAATCCACCAACGATTACGATTTTTGCGATGCCGTTTTCCTTGAATACAGTAATGGCATCAATAATTTGTTTTTCATTATTAGCGTGCACATAAAGTGTTTGTTGGCCTTCAAGCAATCCTTTCATAGCTTCAAGCACTAGATTTCGTTCTTTTGGAGTAGTGCTGTTATACGATTTCGCTGCGTTGATAAAAGAGGTTATTTCTTCAATTTGTTTTACATAGTCTTTATTTACCTCAATTACTCCATTTTCAGCGCCACGTCCGGTTCTAAATGTATTTGGAAAATTCAAATGAATACCATCATTTTCTTTTATAACTGCATCTTTCCAAGTCCAAGCATCTAATTGAACAATAGATGAAGTTCCAGAAATTCTGCCGCCACGTGGAGTAATTTGTGCTGTTAGAATACCATTACTCACTACGGTTTCTGTAACTCTAGATTCCGAATTATAAGCCATCAAACTTTTCACATTCGGATTAAAATTTCCAATTTCATCTTCATCATCTGAAGCTTTTACAGCATCAATTTCAACCAAACCTAGTGTAGAATTAGGAGCAATAAATCCAGGATAAATGTGTTTTCCAGAAGCATCAATTTTTAGGTCATACGCGCTCATATCTATTCGGACCAATGTAGCATCGGCAACCAATTGTATTTTACCATCTTTAAAGCCGATTACGCTATTTTCAATAATTTTTCCGTTGCCTAAATGTGCCGTTCCGTTCATAATTAAAACGGATTTGGATTGTTTACCGGCTGCTTTTTTTTGTGCAAATGCGTTTGTTGTTAAACTTAAAACTAGCGCAATTATATATAAATTTTTCATTTTAGTTTTCTTCTAAAGTGTCACAGTGATATTCTTTCTTTTCTTTCTTTTTTGGTTCTTGAGTAATCATTCCCTTGTTTTTTTCTTCAAGTAATTGATTAATCAATTCGTTCTTCTCTTTCGAAACAGCGCTTCGTAGTAATGCATCTTTTTCGATATCAAAATAAACCACACCTTCAATAATTGTCTTTTCTGCTTTTGCATAAATTGATAAAGGATTAGCATTCCAAACCACCAAATCAGCATCTTTTCCTACTTTAATACTTCCAACTTTATCATCAATGTGAAGTAGTTTTGCAGGATTTAGTGTGACAAATTTCCAAGCTTCTTCTTCGGGAACATTCCCATATTTCACAGCTTTGGCTGCTTCTTGATTTAGCCTTCTTGACATCTCAGCATCATCTGAATTGTATGCTACTAAAACGCCAGCCTTGTGCATAATTGGTCCGTTATAAGGTATTGCATCGTTTACTTCAAACTTATAAGCCCACCAATCAGAGAAGGTTGACGCACCAACACCGTGTTCTTTCATTTTATCAGCAACTTTATAACCTTCTAAAATGTGAGTGAACGTATTCATTTTGAAATTGTATTTTTCAGCCACATTCATCATCATTAATATTTCAGATTGAACATAGGAATGACAAGTGATAAAACGTTCTTTATTAATGATTTCTGCTAAGGTTTGAAGTTCTAAATCTTTGCGTGGCGCTTTGGCATTTCTAGGGTTGGCTGTATATTTTTTCCAGGCATCGTCGTATTCTTTGGCGCGTTGAAAATAATCTGTAAAGACTTGTTCAACACCCATTCTAGTTTGCGGATAACGTGTTGCATTTTCGTTAGACCAATTAGATTGTTTTACGTTTTCGCCTAAAGCAAATTTGATAAACTTAGGTTGATTTTTGTATAACATTTCTTCTGGTGCGGAACCCCATTTCCATTTGACAATTGCTGATCTTCCACCAATTGGATTGGCCGAGCCGTGAAGCAATTGTGATGTTGTAACACCTCCAGCGATTTCTCTATAAATATTTACATCTTCCGAATTTACAACATCTTCAATTGTTACTTCAGCAGTTGAATTGTGTCCTGATTCATTCACACCTCTTGAAATGGCAATGTGAGAATGTTCGTCAATGATTCCTGCCGTAAGGTGTTTTCCTTTTGCATCAATAACTGTAGCGCTTGCATCAGACAAATTTTTTCCGATAGAAACAATCTTTCCGTTTTTAACTAAGACATCGGTTTCATTTAAAATACCCTCTTTTTCATTGGTCCAAACGGTCGCATTTTTAAATAAAAGGTTTTGTGATGTTAATTTTTGATTGTTACCAAAAGGAAGGTTAGGGTAGGTGACTGGCTGAATTTTAAATTGTTTTTCAGCTTCTTTTGGTTCCACTTTATTTACAAATGGAGCTGTTTTAACGGCATTCCATTCAACTTCAGAACCATCAAACAATACAGCTTTACCCGAAAGTTTTGAATTATTTTCTGCATATCCGGTAAGGCGATTAATTGAAGGGTTTAAAGTATCTTTAGATTTTAAGATCAGTGTAATCCAATTGTTAGTGTATGTAAACTTAGAACTTACTTTTTTATCGTCAGTGGTTTTGATATCTACTTTTGGGCTTGCCACTTTGCCTTCGATTTTCATTTTGTAATTTTCGTTGGCAATTGTCAAATCATAATCGCCGCGAATATCTTTGATGTTGGCATCATTAACAACATACTTTGCTCCTTGTACCCAATTTTCATAAAGGATGGTTTCTTCTTCAAAGACTTCACCCGAAGTAATGATAAAATTGGCATAGCTTCCTACATTCAAACTACCAATTTCATTGCTTTTACCTAGTAAAGCCGCTGGAATGGTAGTTAATGACTCTAATGCTTTGGTTTTATTAAAACCTAATTTGATGGCTCTTAAAAGATTGGTTTTAAAATCTTCAATTTTCTTTAATTTATCGGTTGTTAAAGCAAAAGTTATTCCGTTATCAGCTAAAACTTTAAGATTGGTTGGTGCTTGATTCCAGTAACGTAAATCATAAAGTTCCATTTGATTGGCTTGGTACGTATTAGATACATCATAAGCTTCTGGAAAATTTATTGGAATGATAAATTTGGCATTAGTTTTTTTGATTTCGTCGATGCGTTCAAATTCGTTTCCAAAACCTTTTAAGATGTAATTGATATTAAATTCAGCTCCAATTTTGGCAGCGCGTAAACTGTTTAATTTATCATCAGCGGCAAAAATTTGTACGAGCTTTTCATTTTTTGCTAAAGCTTCTAATGACAAATCAATAGTTTCTGAATTTCCTTTTTTGTACCAATCTAAATCATAATACATTTGACGTAACAACGCCATCATTCCCATTAACGAATTAGGATAAGCTTGTGCCGAACCCGAACTTCTTGTAAATCCAAAATGATTTGAAATGGTATTACTGATAATTTTAGCAGTATTTGGAGTGTTGTTAAGCGCTACTAAACTTCCTGTTCCACGAGCAATACCATCTTGATTGTGTGTTCCAAGAACGCCAAATCCAGATTTTAAAAATTCTTCGGCTTTCTTTTCATCATATTTAAATAATTCGTAGGCATTGATTTCTGGTCGAATGTGTTCGTTCCAATAATAACCTTTTCGTTTAGAATCATAAAGTTGACCACCTTCAAAACTACTAATTGCTTTTGGTTTTTCTACACCAAAGTTGGTGTACATATCAATAAACGAAGGATAGATGGATTTACCATCAAGGTTTATTGTCAAACAATTTTTAGGAATTGAAACGGAGTTTCCAACAGCAACAATTTTTCGATCTAAAATAAGGAGTGTTCCTTTTTCAATCACTTGGGTAGGTGTAATGTAAATTTTGGCATTGGTAAAAGCAGTATAGTTCGTGCTTTTGTTTTTTACATTTTCATTGATAGGAAAATAATCTTGTGCTGAGATTGTGGTAGTTATAAAACTAACTAAGAATAGAAATAGTATTTTCTTCATATTTGGTAAAGTATATTTGATAAAAGTAAAAAAACGTTTTAGTAATAAAAAACTTTTTTACGAAGTTTTTAAAGATTTAACAATAAGTATGATTGTTGGCTTTATGTTAAATTCTATTTATAATATACTCTAGAATGAAGTTTGGATTTGTCTACATTACATAGTTTTTGGAAAGATTTTTAGTGTTCCAAATAAAAAAACCATCATCTAAATTAATAGATGATGGTTTTTACTAGTAGTAAATACTATTTATTTTTTCAATAGAATTTTAAATTCTGTACCTATTTTTAATTCTGATACGACTTCAATTTTACCGCGCATTCTGTTGACTATTTTTTTTACGGTAGACAAACCTAGTCCTGTGCCATAATTTCCATAGCGATCTTTTACGTTCAAATTTTTAAATGATTCGTACATGTTATTGAAATTTTCAGGATTGATTCCGATGCCATTGTCAGATACCTTTATGATATAATGGTCTTGATCGGTACTAAAATCAATTTTTACAATGATATCCTCTTTATCGTTGTATTTTATTCCATTAGACACCAAGTTGATTAGTAGTTGCATCAATGCATATTTGCTAATCTTAATACTTTTAAACTCACTTGAAAAGTAAATGGCAACTTTTGGATCAACAGAAAGCATTGTTTTTAGTTCTTCTATCAATTCATAGATTACGATTTCTTCTTTTGATGAAAAATCTAAAGCGTCTATTTTATAAAAGTCAAGTATTCCATCAATATAAACTTTCAGTTGCAAAGAACATTCTTCAATTAGATTTAAATAGTCGATATCTTTATCTTTAAAAGCAATTTCTGAATTTTCTTTCATTAACCCGATTAATGAAATAATATTATTTAAAGGCGATTTTATATCGTGTGAAACAACACTAGCAAAATTTTCTAGCTCCGAGTATTTAAAAAATAAATGTTCATTATTGTCGGATAATGATTTGAATTTTTTTCGTAATTCAAATAATTTTGTAGTTTGTTCTGCTAAAATTTCTAATGACTTAATTTGTTTGTCCGATAGTGTTTTGTTAACATAATCAATCACACAAAGTGTACCTAGAATTGCACCTGATTCTTTATCTTTTAGCGGAACACCTGCATAGAAACCTTCCTCTTTTAATCCGTTTAACAATCCAACTTTTCTAAAATCTTCATTTTCCATTAACTTTTCTATAATGGTAGTTTCAGAAGATTTACCTATCGCTACTGAGCAAAAGGAAGATTCTCTCGAACTTTCGTTACTTTTTAGACCAATTTTAGATTTAAACCACTGACGGTAATTATCAACTATTGTAATTGTTGAAATTGGAGTATCACATAAGGTGGATGCTAAGAAAGTGATGTTATCAAATTCTTCCTCAGGATCGGTATCAAGAATATTGTATTGATTAAGAATTTCAATTCTTTTAGATTCATCAAGCATTGTAGTTTTTGTTTTAGAGTTGTTCGCTCATATACGAAAATACTTCATTTTTAGTTTTTATTTGAAAAAAAATCTCACATTTTATATTTTTTTTTATATTTGCATCAGTATAAGCCATTTAATAAAATTATAAGCCATGTTAGTAAAAGTCTTCGGGAGCGCCGTTTTTGGCGTTCAAGCTACAACAATAACTGTTGAAGTAAATATTGATAAAGGAGTTGGATATCATTTAGTCGGTTTGCCCGACAATGCCATTAAAGAAAGCAGTTATAGAATTGCTGCTGCACTCAAAAACAACGGTTATCAATTACCAGTAAAAAAAATCACTATTAATTTAGCGCCAGCCGATTTACGTAAGGAAGGTTCTGCTTATGATTTGACATTAGCGGTTGGAATTCTTGTAGCTTCTGGTCAGATAAAAGCTGATGATGTAGATAAATATGTCATTATGGGCGAATTGTCGCTCGATGGAGGTTTGCAGCCAATAAAAGGTGCATTATCTATTGCAATTCAAGCGCGAGAAGAAGGATTTAAAGGTTTTTTCCTCCCAAAACAAAATGCTAAAGAGGCGGCTGTAGTCGATGGATTAGATGTTTACGGAATAGAAAATGTAACAGAAATCATTAATTTTTTTGAAGGGAAAGGCACTTTAGAACCAACAATAATCAATACTAGAGAAGAATTTTATAAAGAATTGGATTTCCCCGAATTTGATTTTTCAGATGTAAAAGGACAAGAATCTATAAAACGCTGTATGGAAATTGCTGCAGCTGGAGGTCATAATATCATTTTAATTGGTCCACCAGGTTCAGGAAAAACAATGCTTGCCAAAAGATTACCAAGTATTTTACCACCAATGACTTTGAAAGAAGCTTTGGAAACAACCAAAATACATTCAGTTGCTGGAAAAATTAAAGATGCCGGTTTAATGAGTCAACGACCTTTTCGAGCGCCGCATCATACTGCTAGTTCAGTCTCTTTAGTTGGAGGCGGAAGTTATCCACAACCTGGTGAAATATCATTATCTCACAATGGTGTTTTGTTTTTGGATGAATTACCAGAGTTTAAAAGAGAAGTTTTAGAAGTAATGCGTCAACCGCTTGAAGATAGAGAAGTAACTATTTCTAGAGCAAAATTTACCATTACTTATCCTTCATCTTTTATGTTGGTGGCAAGTATGAATCCGAGTCCGAGTGGCTATTTTAATGATCCTGATTCACCTCAAACGTCTTCACCACACGAAATGCAACGCTATATGAGTAAAATCTCTGGACCACTTTTGGATAGAATTGATATTCATATAGAAGTAACGCCGGTGCCTTTTGATAAATTGACAGAAACCCGCAAAGCAGAAAGTAGTATTGAGATAAGAAAAAGAGTTACTGCTGCAAGAGAACTTCAAAGCAAACGATTTGAGGCATTTGATACTATTCATTATAATGCACAAATGAATTCAAAGCAAATTAGAGAATACTGTGCTTTAGATGAAGCGTCTTTGCAACTACTTAAAACGGCAATGGAGCGATTAAATCTTTCAGCAAGAGCCTTCGATAGAATCTTAAAAGTTGCCCGAACGATAGCCGATTTAGAACAATCAGAAAGTGTGGTTTCCAACCATATTGCAGAAGCTATTCAGTACAGAAGTTTGGATAGAGATGGTTGGTTGGGATGATTTTGAAAAAATCATCCTGAATTCCCTTTAGCTTCAGCTAGAAAATTAACATTTCAGTCTGTTTCAACACTAGAGTTTTATAATCAAATAAAAGAATTAATTAACCTATGATATAAAGAAAAAAAAATCATAAAAATAATATGTTAAGGTTCTAAATGACACATTTAATTGAATGCAACTGCATTAAAACCTCAACATATTTAAAATAATTTATACTTTATTATCAATGTTATTAGCTGAGTCGTTTATGCCATCAAGGAAATCAACGCAATCAACTAATTTATCTTTTACCTTATCAACTTTATTCACAACATTATCTATGCCTTCATCAATGTTTAGTAATTTATTGAACGAATCTTTTAATGTATCATCAATACTTATTAGTTTTTTATTTATTGAATTTAATAAACTAATCATTTTCTCAGCTTGATCTTCATTCATTGGATTTTATTTTTATAGTTAATTTTTTTTTGTAAGATTTTTTTAATAATAGCAATAAAAGATATTCAATCATCAAAATTAGAAATACTTTAATATCAATCTAAATGCTTGATATTTATTATGGTTATTTTTAAAAATAAATTTAATTATTATTTAAAATCATTCTAAATTATGTTTATTGTATATTATTACAACAAATAATTTTATTTTTGATAAAATATTTAAAAATAAAAAATGCTTTATACCGATTTATAAAGCATTTAGGATAAGTATCAATCAGCAATATTAAAGTATTCTGACAAACAAATTAATTAAGTTTATGTTTTTACTTAATTCTTACAAGAAGTTTATAACATCCTTGTGATTTGCAATGTCTTTTGCCCCTTATTGTAATACATTTTCTGTAAATGTATTCAAATCCGTCAGGTGCTTCATTGTGAATCATAATTTATTATTTTTAAGTTTAATAACAGTATTGTAACCTTTGCCGAGCTTACAATATTCAAAAAGTCAATGACCAAACAACATTCAATATCTAATCGGAGATACTGATAACAATCACCAAAATGAATCAACTAGCGTTGGTTCATTTTTTTATTTTACAAAGATTGTTAAATATAACTAAAAATGAAAGTCAAACTTATTCACAATCGGCGTTAGTTTTTAACAATCAGTAAGAAATTTAACACACATTTTTTTTGCTAAAATCCCTTTAAAATCAATACTTTGTATTTTTTAGATGTTTTTTTATTCACAATAAAAAGATCTAGAAAACCTCTATTTTATTAGATAATTTGACAAAATAATAAATCCATTTTACGAAACTTTTTCGTTGTGATTTTGAATTGTTTCGTTGTATAAAAAAACTATCCAAAACGCACCTAAAAAATGAATTTATTAATTCACCCATTTATCTCAATTCATTGCATTACAAAGGTAAAGAAACAATTACTTCACATACAAGTACAATTATACTTGAATTTGAAAAATAATTATTGTAAACAAAAAATCTAATTTCGATTAAAAGCAAAAATAATCGACAAATCAATAAATATTTGCATCATTTGGAAATGTACCACAACTACAAATGAAATCAAAGAAATTTAATAATGGTGTTTTAATTTAATACAAAGATAATTTTAAGGTTTCAATTATCGAAATTGATTAATTAATAGTTAATTATAGAAGTGTAACTATTGAGTATAGTTGTTTCCAACCATATTGCAGAAGCTATTCAGTACAGAAGTTTGGATAGAGATGGTTGGTTGGGATGATTTTTCGTTGTCTGTTGTCTGTTATCGGTTGTCGGTTGTCAGTTGTCGGTTGTCAGCTTTCAGTTAATAGGTGTTGGGTTTTTGATAGTGCGCTTTTTTTAATTAATAAATTTATAGTATCTCGCACCAAGTAGCAAAGGGTTTTCTTTTTCTATATAATCTAAAACATATTCGTTAGTAGGTTTTAAAACTGCTTCTTTGCGTTCTTTTTTGTGAAGTGCTATATACGTTCCGAAGTCGATTTCAGTGGAATTGTCTAAAGTTTCGAATAAGTTAGTTTTTTCGATAACCGATTTCCAAGCTTCTTGCACTTCGGCTTCAAATACTTTAGATTTAGAGCCACTTCCGTAGGCAATGAAACCAAATTTTTTGTTTGAAAGATTGGTGTTTTCTTGCAAATGGTAGCAAAGCGTAGATAGCATTCCTAAGAAAATAGAGCCAGTGTACATATTTCCAACTTGTCCTGATGCAATTTCTGAAGGGAAAATACTTTGGTTTACAAAATTTAGATAGTCTTCAGATTTTGCAATGGATTTAATATCATCGGTCAACTGATTTTCTTGCGCAAATATTTCAACAAATGTTCTTCTGGCTTGGAAGCAATAGGGTAAATGCATCAAAACATTCTCCCAATTTTGGTAAAGTTTCCCATTTTGATTGGAGACTTCTTTGTAATGATTATAGGCTTCAACTGTTCTATTTATGTAGCATTGGTTAGAATATTGTCCGTCGAAAACTGGTTGTTCTTTATAAAATGCGATTTCGTTCTCTAAAATACCAAACCATTCAGGGTTTTCGGTAGTGCTTAGAATTTCGTTTTTGGAGATATAACGTCTTGGTTTAAAGAAGTCAAAAACACCTTGAGCGGAAACACCAACTTCATTTGAAAAGGCTAAAACTCGTGGGTTTGCGGTGATAAGCATTGCAATGGCTCCAGCACCTTGAGTGTATTCACCAGTTGAATTTAAATCATATTTTGCATTGTCAGTTGCAACAACAATAGCTTTTTTGGTTGGATTTAATCTTATAAAATCGAGCGTAGTTTGTAAGGCATCAACAGCACCAATGCATGCAAAAGTCATATCTAAAGTATCGCAATAATTGAAAGAACCTTTACCAAGTTTTTGCTCTAAAAGCGCGGTAATGTAGGTTGCAATTGGCTTAGAAGAATCAACAGCACTCTCGGTACCAACATAGATTCTAGCAATATCTTTGGGATTGAGTTGTTCTTGTTGAATAAGTTTGTAGACTGAATTAGCAGCAAAAGTAACTACATCTTGATTGGTATCCGGAAAACTCATTTTGTTAAGTCCTAATCCTTTGATTAGTTTTTCAGGTTCAATATTTCTGTTTTCTGCAAGAACTTTTATGGGTAAATGTAATTTTGGTAAATCAAATGATATGCTGTCAATTCCTACTTTCATCGTGTCTATTTTTGAACAAATTTAGTATTTGAAAGCAAATTATTTCTTGAACAATCTTTAAATTTTAACAAATTTGTGCCGAATTATGAATGTGATAATTTTTAGTAGTGTTTATTTTATTTTTAACATTTTTACATCGGATACACGGGTTTTATTATGAAATTATATTTTTAAATTTTGTACAAAAAAAGAGCGATAGGATTATCGCTCTCTTATTTATTATTTAGTATAAAGTTATTTCAAACTGTAACCATATTTTGCAAATGTATCACCTTGTCCAACATCGCCAGTTTCAAAACCAAGTTTGAACCAATATTTTCTTTGTTCTGAAGTTCCGTGCGTGAAAGTATCCGGTTGCACTTGTCCTTGCATTTTACTTTGAATGGCGTCGTCACCAACAGCGTGGGCAGCGCTTAAAGCTTCATCAATATCGCCAGCTTCGAGATATTGTTTGTTGTAATGCGCCCAAACACCGGCATAAAAGTCGGCTTGTAATTCTAAACAAACTGATAATTTATTGGCTTCCGTTTGACTCATTCCTTGTTGCATTTGTCGCATTTTGGTTGAAGTTCCTGTGATGGTTTGAATGTGATGACCTACTTCGTGAGCTATTACATAAGCAATGGCAAAATCTCCGCCTTTTGCACCAAATCGTGTTTTTAATTCTTCAAAAAAACGCAAATCCATATATACTTTTTTATCTCCAGGACAATAAAATGGTCCAGAAGCAGCAGTAGCACCACCACAAGCCGTTTCAACAGCATCAGAAAAAAGAACCATTTTTGGTTGCTCGTATTGAAGGTTGTTTTCTTGGAAAATTTGTCCGAAAGTATCTTCTGTATAAGCAAAAACCGTTTTAGCAAAGTCACCAATTTCAACTTCTTCTGGAGTTAAAGCAACTTGTTTGCCTGTTTGTTGAGTTGTTTGCTGTGATTGATTTTGTTGAATTGTATCTAATAATGGAGCCGCTTCTGGAAAAAACATTTTCACAAGAAAAAACACAATTACTAATCCACCACCACCAGCTATTGCTTTTCCGCCACCTGACATTCCTCTTCTGTCTTCAACGTTATCACTTTGACGATTACCTCTCCATTTCATAATTTAAAAATTTTTAATAAGAACAAATATAGTTTTTTTGGTTAATTTTTTATCCATTTAGCAATAATGGATTTGAGATTTTCTTTAATTATGGGTTTTGATGCATAATCATCCATACCAGCATCTAAACATTTTTCTCGTTCTCCCATAACCGTGCCAGCCGTTAGTGCAATGATCGGAATATGTTTTCCCACTTTTGTTTTCCTAATTTCTTTAGTTGCTTCATAGCCATTTTTTATTGGCATTTGAACATCCATCAAAATCAAATCGGGTTTCAAAATAGCAAATTTATCTACAGCTTCTTGACCATTTTCTGCTTCATAAATAGTGCCATAAGGAATAATTTGTCTTATTAATGTTTTGGCCAAAAGCATATTTATTTTATTGTCTTCAACCAGCAAAATTTTGAAATTTTCGTGACCATAATCTACAGTTACCTTTTCTGCGGTAGGATTGATTCGATCTTCAGGGACAATTTCCTCTGATTCATTTGAGGTTTCAAGTGTTAAATCAAAATAGAATTCACTTCCTTTTCCGTAATCACTTTTGAGTTGCAATTTGCTGCCCATTAGCGATAGTAATTGATTGGATATTGTTAATCCTAAGCCAGTTCCTCCAAATTTTCTGGTTGTTGATGTATCACCTTGAGAAAACGAATCAAATATCTTTTGTTGGTAATCTTTTTTGATTCCGAGTCCGGTATCTTTTACTGAAAATCTTAAATTGGAACTTTTGTCGTTATTAGTATTTATCAAATTTATTGAAAGTGAAATGGTTCCTTTTTCAGTAAATTTTACGGCGTTACTTAATAAATTTATTAAAATTTGTTTTAGTCTAATACTATCAATCCAAATGTATTTCGGAATTTCATTTTGAATGATTAAACTCAAATCTAATTTTTTTAAATTAGAATCATATTTAATCAATTCTATTACTTGATTAAGAATTTCAGACAAGTCGTATTGTTTGATTTCTAATTCTAATTTACCTGATTCGATTTTGGAGAAGTCTAGAATATCATTAATAATTTCCATCAATGAATTTGCCGATTGATTGATGGTGTTCATATACTTTTGCTGGATAGTTTCTAATTTAGTATTCTTAAGTAAATCAGTAAATCCAATGATTCCATTTAAAGGTGTTCTAATTTCGTGACTCATATTGGCTAAAAATTCCGATTTAGCTTTGTTGGCTGCTTCGGCAAGTTCTTTAGCTTTTATAGCATTTTCGTTTTCTTTTTGCTTAGTAATATCAATTAAAATTCCTTCAATATAATTGATTTTATCGTCTTTGTAGATAGCATCACCAAACTCTTCAACCCATTTAATAGTGCCATCTTTAGTAAAAATTCTAAAGATATTATGGATTTTTTTCTTTTCTGAAATGGCAAGTTCTACGTCTCGCTCTACTTTAAGTTTATCTTCTGGATGGATTAAATCGATGAAGTAAACTTTATTTTCAAGAAATTCTAATTTAGAATAGCCTGTTAGATTTTCAATTTCATCGTTTAAATAAATATCCGACCATTTCTCATCATAATTTGACAGAAAAACAGTACCCGGAATATTATCGGTTAATAATCTAAATCGTTCTTCGTTTTCTAAAATGATGGTTTCATTTATAGAACGTTCAATTGCTGAGGAAATGTTATTAGCTAAAGTTCTTAAAATATTTATCTCATCTTCATTCCAAACACGTTCTTTATGGCAATCATCAAACCCAATAAAACCATAAAACTCATCTTTAACAAAAACGGGTAGTCGTAGAAGTGAAATAATTTTCCTTCTTTCAAGACTTTGTTTGGCTGGAGAGTTTTCTAAATCTTTTACTAAAAAGTTATACTCTTTGTTAGTAATTAATATACCAAGTAAATCTTTAAAATTTTCATAAGAGAAGTTTTGTAGTTCTGAATTATTAATTTGATTTTCAACAGCATCTTCCGCCCATTCGTGCACAAGTCTAATGCAATTAGCTTTTGGATCACTTACAAAAAAATGAACTCTGTCAACTTTAGCAGCTTTACCGATATGGAAAAGAATTTCATCAAATATGTTTTCAAGATTCTTTTCACTTAAAAGTTTGTTAGTGATTTTGGTTATTGCAGTTAGCAATTCACTTTTATATTCTAATTTTCTCTCTGCTTCAATTCGCGAGTTGGTTTCCATTGCAATGGAAATAAAATCGCAAATGCTTCTTGAAAAATTGATGTCTTCAATATCCCAATTCTTAACTTTAGTAGTTGATTCGAAGCATAAAATTCCAATAAGTTTTCCGTTAGAATAAACTGGTGAATCTAACATTGAAAAAATATTATTTTGAGGAAAATAATCTGACCAAAATTCTTTTAAGTCTTCATTTTCAAATACGTTAGATGCGATTATTTGATTCTCTTTCTCAATAGCATCAAAATAAATAGGGTGTCCTTTTTTGTATAATACAACACCATTGGCATAAGTGTCTTTGTTATATAAATATTGTTTAGTACAAACAATATGGTCTTGATGATAATTCCAAAAACTTACCCTGCTAATATCTACCTTCTGGGCTACAATTTTTAATAAATAATTTAAAAAATCATCAAAATTGTCTTGACCAGAAAAACTTTTTATGGTTAGTTGTTTGATTACATCATTGTATCTTCTAATTTTATTTTCTCTTCTAGTAGATTCTATTTCAATGTTTTTGATGAGTGTTATGTCTCTTGCGATAACCGTAAATCCGGTAACCATACCTAAGTCATTTCTTTTAACAGACACATTTTGTGACAACCAAATGGTCTTATTTTCTTTAGTGATAATTGGAAAAATTAGCGTTGGAAAGCTATTGGATTTTTTTAATGGTCGGTTATAGAACTCTACTACTTTTTCCTTATAATCTTTTCGAATAAAATCAGTATAGTAGTGATTGTACATCTCTTTAAGAGTATAACCTAGTATTATTTCTGAATGTTTGTTTATAAAAGTATAGTTGCCATTAATATCGGTTTCATAAATGATATCGTTGGCACTTTCAATTAAATTTCGGTGTTGATTTTGAATGTTTACTTGCTCTGTGACATCTTGTCCGATTCCAATAATCAAGTTATCATTGAATTTTTTGTCCTTCCACTGAATGTATTTGTATTCTCCATTTTTTGACTTTAATCTCCTAACATAAAGTCGGTTATCAATGTAATTATCGTGATAGGTTTCACCAATAAAATCGTTGTCTTCGGTCAATTCCCAAAACTTCATTCCTAAAACCTCTTCGGGTGTATATCCTAAAAAATCTTTTATTTGATCACTACAATAAGAAAGTTCCCCTTTTTTATTGGTTGCTATTGTAAGTGAATTTCCTTTATTGACAATTTCGTTTGTAAATAGAAATTTATTTTTGGTATTAACCAAAGCAATATGTCTAGCTAGGTGAATTCCAGTTGTAGAAAAAAAGGAACAAAATAGAATAAGTATTAAATCATTTGACAAATAATTTTGATTGTATAGGCTTATAGTAAAAAGAAGGACAATAATCGAAAAAATTAAATATTGAACTAGAGTTTTAAAAGCATTATAAGATAGAAAATAACATATCAATAACTCAACATAAGATATGAATTCAAAGGGTTTAAAAAGTAGATTATAAAAGGTGTAGCAAAAATAAGTTAGATAAAGCGTTATGCATATATAAATAATGTAATGGTAATTTATTTTGGATTTTATACTAAGGAAATAAATGAAAATTAGTACTATACCAAAGAGCAAATTAGGAACAAACAACGAAGTAATTCTCACGTTATAAATTTCATATAAAAATTCAACCAAAGGGAGAATTATTCCTAAAAATAATAAGTTGTTTTGATATTGCTCTAACTTAGGTTCAAATTCAGAAAAATCGTTATCAAAATTAATTTGAACTTTTGATGTTATTTTTAAATAATGGTAACTAAAATACAATAACAAAAAAGTGATTGTTGCAATTAACCAAAGATTAGTATTAAACAAAGTGTTGATTAATAAAAAATCAACTTCTAGCTTGTTTACTAACATTAGAGCATAATTTAATTTTAAGTTCGAGATGAAAAAAAATAAATCTTTTGGAACAAACATCTAAGTATTAATTATTTTGCAAAGCAATATACAAATTAAATGCAGTGATTTAACAAAAAATCACATCCAGTTTAATAATTTTTTAAGAAATGTAAGTTTTGTACCATAAGGTGCGTACCTCAAAGGGATGTCAAGCCACAACGACTTGTTTACGATAGCTTTTTTGTGAGAAAAGGAATCAAAACTTAGTTTTCCGTGATAAGCGCCGATACCACTAGAACCAACACCTCCAAATGGCATTCGATTGTTAGAAAAATGCACTATAGTATCATTTATACAGCCACCACCGAAAGAGTATTTTTTAACAATAGCTTTTGCCCATTGTTTTCTCGTTGAAAAAACATAAAGTGATAACGGTTTTTCATAGTTAGAAATAATAGTTTCAATCTGATTTTCAGTTTGATAACTAATTATCGGTAAAATAGGTCCGAAGATTTCATCTTTCATTACCAAACTCTCTAGTTTAGACTCATCAAGAAGTGTAGGAGCAATGTAAGTATCCTTTTTATTGGTAATTCCACCACAAAGAATGGTTTCATTTTCGAGAAATTTTGATAAACGATCGAAATTCTTTTCATTAACAATTCGCGGAAAATCAGGAGAAAGTTCAGGATTTTCGCCGAACGCTGCGGTTATTTCTAGTTTTAATGCTTCAACAATTTTCGCTTTAACATTAGTATGGACTAATAAATAATCAGGTGCAATGCAAGTTTGACCAGCGTTCAGAAATTTACCCCAAACGATTCGTTTTGCAGTGATTTTAACATCACAATGTTCATCAATAATACACGGATTTTTTCCGCCAAGTTCTAATGTGACAGGTGTCATAAATGCTGCTGCAGCTTTGGCAACAATTTTTCCAACAGGTACGCTTCCGGTAAAGAAAATATAATCCCAACGTTGTGCTAATAATTGTTCTGAAACTTCAACGCCGCCTTCAATGACTTCAACATGATTAGTGTCAAATACTTCAGCAACGATTTTACTAATTATCGTTGAAGTATTTGTAGTTAATTCCGATGGTTTTAAAACGACTTGATTACCGGCAGCAACCGCTGCAATCAACGGACAAAGTGCCAATTGATAAGGATAATTCCAAGGCGAAATAATTAAAACTTTGCCATAAGGTTCGCTCAAAATATAATCTGAAGAAGGAAAATTAACTATCGATGGAAGTACCGATTTAGGTTTTGCCCACTTATAAATATTTTTTATAGTATTTTTTAAATCTGATCGAACGTAGCTAGTTTCGGTGATTACAGCTTCAAATTCTGATTTTTTAAAATCATTATATAACGCATCAACAATGTCTTTTTCGTATTTTACTAAAACACTTAAAAGCGTCGTTAGCTTCTTTTTTCTATAACTTATATCGGTTTTGTATTGCATAATTTATAAGAATGACCATCTAAAACCAACATAAGCATCGGCTTGTTTGCTATCATTTATTGCTGCCGTGATGATTGAACCTGAACCAAGGTAGAAGCCACCAACTCTAAAACCGATTCCACCATTAAAGCCTGAAACTTCGTTGCTTGACCAAGGTGAATAAACTTCGAAAAATCCTAAATTTAATCTTGGTGTGATAGTAAAACTATTTTGTGCTGTAATCTGGTCGTTATTATTATCTTCATTAACTTTTTGTTGGATGTATCCTGAAACAAATAATTTTGAAACTATTTTTAAGTCTACATAAGCGGTAAATAAGGTTGGTAATTTTACTTTAAAATCTTTTCGTTCAGGTTGTTTAGTCAAATAACCTTGATTGATTAGGATGTTTTCAATTTGTTGAAGACTGTCAACGTTTTCAAACTGATTTAAATTCAAACCTTGCGGATTTGCAGTAGTTGGCTGAATGTTTAAAGTGTAATTAGTATTGTAATTGTTATCATCACTAAACGTCATTGAACCAATATTTCTCAATGCTAAACCTGCATTTAACTTATATTTATTCTGATTTCTTTTCGGATTAGTTTCTGCAATATCTTTCCATTGAAAGTTTACGCCAATATCACCAGAAAAACCATTCAATCCACCAAATACCGATTGGGAATAATCCTCAAAATTCGAAAAACTGTTAGCCAAACTTCCTGAATAAGCAATATTTAAATTGGCGGTTGTATTGTTTAAATATACTTGAGTACCGAGATTGTTAATTGTTCCTGAAAACTTGTCTAAACCAAGATTAGAATACGAACCTGGAAACAATAATTTGAATGTTGCACCAGCATTAAATTTGTATTTTTCAGTATCTACTAAATTTTTAGCAAGTGTAAATCCAACTTCACCCCAAGTGGTTCCTGTAAGTCTTTGATTATAATTATTGTTTATCGTTGAAGAACCTAGCAAACTATTTAATCCTGAGTTAACAAGTGCATCTCCTAATTTAGTATCAATATCAACAGCATCTAGTTTGCCATTAACTTTTGAAGTTATTGCTAAAGCCCAACTTTTATATTTAATGGCTAAACCTGGTCCATATACTTCGGCATCAATTCTTAAATTCACTGGTTCGTTACCGTTGAACAATAAGGTCTCGATGTCTTTATCAGAAGTTAAATCGCTGAATCCAATTTTGTTGTTGGAAGCGTTGATACTAAATCCAACACCATTAATTTCAAATTTGTTAGACATATTTACCAATTCAGCAGGATTGATTGCTGTGCTTAATATTCCAACTCTGCTAGAATTTGTTAAACCAGCAAAATGATCTTGCGCATAAGAAGCGCTTGCGACTAAGGTAAGTGTGAATAAAATTAATTTTTTCATAGAAATAGGATTGTAAATTTGGGTTTTACTATTATAAACGTTTAAATAGGATTTGAATTGTGAAGTAAAGTTACATTATTTAAATGGAATTCCAAATCACATCCGATGGAGTTGGTGCAATAATTGTAATTTCTTCTTTTGAAACTGGATGAATAAAAGCTAATTTTCGAGCATGTAAATGAATGCCTCCATCAGGATTACTGCGATCAAAACCATATTTCAAATCGCCTTTTATCGGACAACCAATGGCTTGTAATTGCGCACGAATTTGATGATGTCTTCCAGTATGAAGGTTGATTTCTAAAGCAAAATAGTTATTTAATGTTTTAATGATTTTATAATCTAAAGAGGCTTTTTTGCTTTCAGGAACTTCTTTTAAATGTGCTTTAGAAGTATTGTTTTTTTCGTTTCTTTTCAGAAAATGAATCAGATTATCCTCGCTTTTTGCAGGTTTATTTTTAACTACTGCCCAATAGGTTTTGTTAGTTTCACGTTCGCTAAACATTTTATTCAAACGTTCTAACGCTTTACTTGTTTTGGCAAACACCACAATTCCAGTTGTAGGTCTGTCCAATCGATGTACAACACCAAGAAAAACTTCACCAGGTTTGTTGTATTTTTCTTTAATATATTCTTTAACTATTTCAGAAAGCGGTTTGTCACCAGTTTTATCACCTTGCACAATATCGCCAACACGTTTGTTAACCACAATAATATGATTGTCTTCGTGAAGAACTTGAAGGTTATTTTTTGTAGATACTATTTTTTCTGCCAAAATGAATATTTACTATTTACTGATTACTATTTACTAATCACTATTTACTAATCACTAATTACTAATCACTAATCACTATTTACTAATCACTAATCACTAATCACTAATCACTAATCACTAATTACTAATCACTAATTACTAGTATTGTTCATTAGCATTTGGAAAATCTTGACTTTTTACATCAGCAACATAATTCCCGATTGCTTTGGTCATTTGATCGTATAAATCTAAATAACGACGCAAGAATCTCGGACTGAATTCATTGTTCATTCCTAACATATCGTGAATTACTAAAACTTGACCGTCAACGCCGCCACCAGCGCCAATTCCGATTACGGGAATCGATATACTTTTGGCTACTTTTTCAGCTAAATGTGCAGGAATTTTTTCTAGAACTAGAGCAAAGCATCCTAATTTTTCTAGTAATTTGGCATCTTCCATTAATTTTTCGGCTTCAGCATCTTCTTTTGCACGAACGGTGTACGTTCCAAATTTATAGATGGATTGTGGTGTCAAACCTAAATGTCCCATAACAGGAATTCCGGCGTTTAAAATTTTCTTGATAGAATCTTTAATTTCACTTCCACCTTCCAATTTAACTGCGTGTCCACCAGATTCTTTCATTATTCTAATTGACGAACGCAAGGCTTCTTTAGGATCAGATTGGTAACTTCCAAAGGGCAAATCGACCACAACTAAGGCTCGGTCAATTGCTCTAACTACACCTGATGCGTGATAAATCATTTGATCTAAAGTAATTGGCAAAGTCGTTTCGTGTCCAGCCATAACATTACTTGCTGAATCTCCAACCAAAATTACGTCAACACCAGCAGTATCAACAATTTTTGCCATGGTAAAATCATAAGCAGTTAACATTGAAATTTTTTCGCCATTGGCTTTCATTTCAATTAATGATTTGGTTGTAATTCGTTTGTAATCTTTTTTAGCTACTGACATTAATTTTAGATTTTAAATTTCAAATATTAGATTTAAAGCTGTAAAAGTAATAAAATCGATTAGTTTTGTAATAAATACAACCAAAAATATACTAATATTGATGTAATTATAAATTTGTTCTAAAATGAAAAAAACAATATTTCTCTTAATAATGATTTTTGCTAGTTCTATTCAAGCACAAAATCAAGAAATTCAGAAGGTTATTGAAACTTTTTTTGAAGGTTTTCACGCTAAAGATACCATTAAAATGAAGTCAGTTTGCTCTGATAAAATAATTTTACAATCCATAATGGAAAATGCTAATAGTGCTAAATTATTAGATGAATCGGCTAAAGAGTTCTATAAATCGATAGCTTCTATTCCGGCTACTATTAAAATTAAAGAAAAGATATTGGGTTATTCCATTCAAGTTGACGGAACGATGGCGCACGCTTGGACACCTTATGAATTTTACTTAAACGATAAATTTAGTCACTCAGGTGTCAATGCTTTTACTCTTTTTAAAGAAAATGGTACTTGGAAAATTATTTATGTAATTGACACTAGACGAAAGTAAATAATGTAATTTTGCGCAAATAAATCGTTATCTTTTGAAAAATATCCTAATCATAGATGATGAAGAAAAACTTCGCGGACTTCTTGCCAGAATTATAAAATCAGAAGGTTTTGACGTTATTGAAGCATCCGATTTAAAATCAGGTTTCAAAAAAATGGAACAGAATGATGTTGATGTGGTGCTTTGTGATGTTAAACTTCCTGATGGCAACGGTGTAGATTTTCTTCAAAAAATAAAAGCTAGTTTTCCTCTTACAGAAGTAGTTTTACTAACCGCTTATGGCACTATTTCTGATGGTGTACAAGCTATGAAAAATGGTGCTTTTGATTACATTGTGAAAGGCGATGATAACGATAAAATCATTCCGTTACTCTATAAAGCTTTTGAAAAAGTTCAATTGCAAAAGAAAGTCAAACAGCTCGAAAAAAGAATTTCAGAAAAATATTCATTTGATACCATCATAGGAAAATCAAAAGCAATTGAGCAAGTAATTGATTTGGCTAAAAAAGTAGCTAAAACTAATTCAACGGTTTTGTTATCAGGTGAAACAGGAACAGGAAAAGAAGTTTTTGCGCAAGCCATTCACGAAAACAGTTCCAATGCAAGTAGATCTTTTGTAGCTTTAAATTGTAGTACCTTTAGCAAAGAAATATTAGAAAGCGAGCTATTCGGGCACAAACAAGGTGCTTTTACCGGAGCTGTAAAAGACAAAAAAGGATTTATTGAGGAAGCCAATGGCGGAACGTTATTTTTAGATGAAATTGGAGAAATGCCTATAGAATTACAGGCAAAACTGCTTCGTGTTTTAGAGACTAATGAGTTTATTCCAGTAGGTGATACCACTCCAAGAAAATCAAATTTCAGATTGATAGCAGCAACAAATAGAGATTTGAAAGTTGAGAGCGATCAACATCGATTTCGTTCTGATTTGTATTTTCGACTAAATATTTTTGAAATCAATATTCCGCCTTTAAGGGCACGAGTAAAAGATATTTCACCTTTGGTACATTTTTTTGTTGAGCAATTTTCTACTTCGATTAATAAAAAAACATTGCAAATTGAAGATAATTTCCTTCATAAATTAGAAAGCTATCACTATCCCGGAAATATAAGAGAACTTAAAAATATTATTGAAAGAGCTGTTATTTTAGCTACCAATGATGTGTTAACTCTTGATGTGTTGCCTTATGAAATACTACATCAAAGCGATAATCATAACAAATCAATGTCAGCATTTTCAATGAATAGTGTTGAAAAACTGCACATTCAAAAGGTATTAAATTATTCAAAAGGAAATAAGGCAGAAACGGCCAGACTTCTACAAATTGGAATTGCTACTTTATATAGGAAATTAGACGAATATAACATTCAATAAGCAATCCTATCATTTTAATAAAAGCCTATCATTTTGATAGGTTTTTTTATGATTTTGTTTTTCATAAAAATATTTAACTAATTGTTTTGCAGACACTTATTTATTTTGTTTTATTAATGGAACACATTTTGGCATAGGCGATGAAGAATTAAAATATTCATCATTATGAAAAATAAAACAAAAACGATTTACCAGCAAGCAGAACGCTTTTCAGAAATCACAAAAAAAACCATCATTTCAGGAAACATTTCTAGAGCAAAGAAACTTTTAACCATTGCCGAAAATCTTTTAATTAACGGAAGCAAGGATACAAAAGAAGTGATTTCGACAGTGTACCTATATTCGGTTTCTTCTTTTATGGAATTTAGAAATTGCAGTATTGCCAATCTTTTTCCAGCTACTTTAAGAGCAGAATACATCAAACAAATTAATGCAACTTCAGTATAATTTGAAACTAATAAATTAACTCTATGACAAGCACTATTCTTTTACTCGCATTAGGAATTTCCCTTTTTGCTATTTGTTTTAAATCGGTCGAATTTTTTGAAAAAATCTAAATTATGATAGCACTTTTTACCGTCGCTTTGGCCGTATTTGGTTATCTGGTTTATGTATTAATTAAACCAGAAAAATTTTAAATTTTTAATACCAATTTAATTATGAACACAGAAATTCTTGGAGTCGTAACTGTTTTTCTTCTTACTATTGTTTTAGCTATTCCATTCGGAAAGTATATAGCGAAAGTTTATAGAGGAGACAAAACCATATTAGATTCCATTTTTAATCCCATTGAACGCTTTATTTTTAAAATAAGTGGTATAAATGACAAAAAAGAAATGAATTGGAAACAACACCTAAAAGCACTCTTGAGTGTCAATATGGTTTGGTTTATCCTTTGCTTTTTTATACTAATCTTTCAAGGAAATTTACCATTAAATCCTGATGGAAATCCATCAATGAGTCCTGATTTAGCTTTTAATACAGCCATTTCATTTGTAGTCAACTGCAATTTACAACATTATTCAGGTGAATCCGGATTATCTTATTTAGGACAGATGTTTTTAATGTTTTTACAGTTCGTTTCTGCAGGTGTCGGAATGGCAGCAGCAGCAATGGTTTTCAATGCTATGAAAGAAAGAACAACAGAGCATTTAGGCAACTTCTATAATTATTTTATTAAAAGTTGTACTCGTATTTTATTGCCATTATCAGCATTTGTTGCTGTACTATTAATTTTCAATGGTACACCAATGACTTTTGAAGGTAAAGATCATATCACAACGTTACAAGGCGATACTGTTGAAGTTTCTCGCGGTCCAGCAGCTGCATTTATCGGAATCAAACATATTGGTACTAACGGTGGTGGTTTCTTCGGAGCTAATTCAGCACATCCATTAGAAAACCCAACTTATTTTACTAATGCTATCGAACTTTGGGCACAATTAATTATTCCTTTTGCAATGATTTTTGCCTTGGGATTTTATCTTAAAAAACGTAAATTTTCTTATGTAGTTTTTGGTGTGATGACGATCGGATTTTTACTCTTGGTTATTCCAACAATTGGCTCTGAATTAAATGGAAATCCTGCTATTGCAAAAATGGGAATTATGCAAACGACAGGTGCAATGGAAGGTAAAGAAGTTCGATTTGGTCCAGTTATTTCAGGATTTTGGAGTATTGCAACAACGGTAATATCAACAGGTTCTGTTAATAGTATGCACGACAGTTCGATGCCAATGTCAGGAGCAATGCAATTATTGTCGATGATGATAAATGCTTTTTATGGTGGTTGCGGTGTTGGATGGTTAAATTTCTACATCTTCATCATTCTTGCAGTTTTCATATCGGGATTAATGGTAGGCAGAACGCCAGAATTTTTAGGCAAGAAAATCGAAGCACGTGAAGTAAAAATCGCGGCCTTCATTGCCATTTTGCATCCTTTATTAATTTTAGCGGGAACAGCTTTAGCTTCTTATTGTGCGGCCAATGATACAGCAATGGGATATTGGTTCAACGGCAATGCAACAGGATGGTTGAACAATCCAGCTAATCACGGTTTTTCTGAAATGTTATATGAATTTACCTCAAGTGCTGCTAATAATGGTTCAGGATTTGAAGGTTTGGGAGATAACAATCCGTTTTGGAATATTACTACGGGAATTGTATTGCTATTGGGTAGATTTCTCCCAATTATTGGGCCACTTGCCATTGCAGGATTATTAGCTAATAAAAAATACATTCCAGAAAGTGCTGGAACATTAAAAACGGATACGACTATTTTCGGAATTATGGTTTTCGCTGTGATTGCAATCATTGCGGCACTATCTTTCTTTCCAGCATTAGCTTTAGGTCCATTAGCAGAATATTTTACATTGAAATAAATAATGCTTGTATAATGTATTGCCGCATGTAATAAAATGATTACCCAAATCACAATTTACATTTTACAATATACAATTTACAAAAAAATAAAAAAATGACTAAAAATAAATCCAATTCATTATTTGAAAGTAAGCAAGTAAAAGAAGCTTTAGTGCAATCTTTTGTAAAGCTTAACCCTAAAGTAATGTTCAAAAACCCAGTAATGTTTACTGTAGAAATTGGAACTGCCATTATGTTTATTGTGTGTATTGCCATCTTAATGGGAGCACAAAACCAAGGTAGTTTCGTTTATAATTTCATTGTGTTTTTAATATTATTCTTTACACTTTTATTTGCCAATTTTGCAGAAGCAATAGCAGAAGCACGTGGAAAAGCACAAGCCGATAGCTTGAGAAAAACAAGAGAAGAAACACCTGCTAAAAAAGTTATAGTACTTGGAAAAGTTAATCCAAGTGAAATTGAATTGATCTCTTCTTCACAACTAAAAAAAGGTGATTTGTTCTTTTGTGAAGCAGGCGACGTTATTCCAACCGATGGTGAAATTATTGAAGGTTTAGCAACTATCGATGAAAGTGCAATTACAGGAGAAAGTGCTCCAGTAATTCGTGAAGCAGGTGGCGATAAAAGTTCGGTAACAGGTGGAACAAAAGTATTAAGCGATAGAATTACTGTAAAAGTAACCACCGAACCAGGAGAAAGTTTTCTAGATAAAATGATTGCTTTAGTAGAAGGTGCAAGTCGTCAAAAAACACCAAATGAAATTGCATTAACTATTTTGTTAGCGGCTTTTACTCTGATATTTGTAATCGTATGTGTTACTTTAAAACCCTTTGCAGATTATGCTAATGCACCAATCACGATTGCAGCTTTTATTTCTCTTTTTGTGTGCTTAATCCCAACAACTATTGGTGGTTTATTGTCAGCTATTGGTATTGCTGGAATGGATAGAGCATTACGTGCCAACGTAATCACTAAATCAGGTAAAGCGGTTGAAACAGCAGGCGATATTGATGTTTTGCTATTAGATAAAACAGGTACAATCACTATCGGAAATAGAAAAGCCACAAGTTTTTATCCTACCAATGGTGTTTCTCAGGAAGAATTTATTCAGTCGGCAGTATTGAGTTCTCTGGCAGATGATACTCCAGAAGGAAAAAGTATTGTGGAATTAGCAGGTAATGAAGAAGCTCAAAAACTTTCTATTGAAGGAGCAACTTTAATAAAATTCACTGCAGAAACGAGAACTTCAGGTGTAGTTTTAAAAGATGGAACCAATATTAGAAAAGGTGCTCAAGATGCTGCCAAAAACATTTCAGAACAAGCAGGATATAAATTTCCAGAAGATACAGCTAAACAAGTTATTGAAATTTCTTCTAATGGAGGAACACCTTTAGTAGTAATGAAAAACAGTCAAGTACAAGGTGTTATTGAATTACAAGACATCATCAAAACCGGAATGAAAGAACGTTTTGATCGTTTACGGAAAATGGGAGTTAAAACCGTGATGGTTACAGGTGATAATCCGTTAACAGCCAAATTCATTGCCGAAAAAGCAGGTGTAGATGATTTTATTGCAGAAGCAAAACCTGAAGATAAAATGAACTACATCAAAAACGAACAGCAGTTAGGCAAACTAGTTGCTATGATGGGTGACGGAACCAATGATGCTCCTGCACTTGCTCAAGCCGACGTTGGTGTAGCGATGAATAGTGGAACTCAAGCGGCAAAAGAAGCTGGAAATATGGTAGATTTAGATAATGATCCAACCAAATTAATTGAAATTGTAGAAATTGGAAAACAACTATTAATGACCAGAGGTACGTTAACAACTTTCTCAATTGCTAATGATGTAGCCAAATATTTTGCTATCGTACCAGCTCTATTTATTGCTTCAATTCCTGCATTGCAAGGATTAAACATTATGCAATTGCACAGTCCAGAAAGCGCCATTTTATCGGCTGTTATTTTCAATGCAATCATTATTCCAATATTAATTCCGTTAGCTTTACGTGGTGTGGATTATAAACCAATTGGTGCAAGCGCGATTCTAAAAAGGAATCTTTTAATTTATGGTTTAGGAGGATTAATTGTACCATTTATAGGAATAAAATTAATTGATTTAGTAATAGCAATGTTCTTTTAAAAGTATATAAAAATGAAAAATATAACATCAATAATAAAGTTTACTGTATTAATAGTAATTTTGTTTGCAGTAATTTATCCTTTGGCTATGTTAGGAATTGCTCAATTCGCACCAAATAAGGGAAAAGGTGAAACTGTTATGGTAAATGGAAAGGTAATTGGTTATCAAAAAATAGGTCAAAAATTTGATAAAGCCATTTATTTTTGGGGAAGACCATCTGCGGTCGATTATAATGCAGCCGGAAGTGCAGGAAGCAACAAAGGAGCAAGTAATGCAGATTATTTAGCTCTAGTTCAAAAAAGAATAGATACTTTTTTAATTGTTCATCCGTACCTAAATAAATCTGATATACCTTCTGATATGGTTACAGCATCAGGAAGCGGATTGGATCCAAATATTTCGCCGCAAGCTGCTTTAATTCAAGTCAAAAGAGTAGCTGATGCAAGAAAATTACCAGAGCAAAAAGTTAAAGCTTTAGCAGAAAAAATGATTAAAAAACCAACAGTTATGGGAACCGAAACAGTTAATGTTTTAGAATTAAACATAGCTTTAGATAAATTGAAAATAAATAATTAAATGAAAAAAATAATAGTAATTGCTTTAGTAGCTTTCGGATTCACCGTAACTAACGCACAAGAAAAAGAAAAAAGTCCGTTTACCTTTTCAGGATATATTGATACCTATTTTAGTTATGATTTTGGAAATCCAGATGATCATACCAGACCAGGTTTTATCTATAGTTATAATAGACATAATGAAGCAACTTTAAATTTAGGATTGATAAAAGCCAATTATGCCAAAGACAACATTAGAGGAAATTTTGCAATAATGGCCGGAACTTATGCACAATATAACTTAGCAGCCGAACAAGATTTAATGAAAAATATTTATGAAGCTAATGTTGGTGTAAAAGTTTCTAAAACCGCTAATCTTTGGGTTGATTTAGGAATTATGCCTTCACATATTGGTTTTGAAAGTGCCATTGGAAAAGATTGTATAAACTTGACCAGAAGTATTTTAGCAGATAATTCACCCTATTATGAAGCTGGTGTAAAATTGGGATATACTTCTAAATCTGAAAAGTGGTATTTAGCGGCAATGTACTTAAATGGTTGGCAACGAATCCAAAAAATGGATGGAAATCAAACACCAGCTTTTGGAACTCAAGTCACATATAAACCTTCCGGGAATGTTACTTTAAATTGGAGTACTTATGTAGGAAATGAGCAACCGGATAATGATCGAAAATGGCGCTATTTTAATAATTTTTATGGACAATTTAAAGTTTCTGACAAAACCAATTTAGTAGCAGGTTTTGATATTGGTTCACAAGAAATTGGTGGTGATGAAAGTGGTTCTGATACTTGGTTTTCTCCTGTAATTATTGCACAATACAAACCAACTGCTAAAATACAATTGGCTGCTAGAGGTGAATTTTATCAAGATGAAAATGGAGTAATTATTGCAACAGGAACACCAAACGGTTTTAAAACATTCGGATATTCTGCCAATTTCGATTATTTGGTTTCAGATAATGTTATGTTTAGAATAGAAGCGCGTTCATTGAATAGTAAAGATCAAATCTTTTTGAAAAATGGAAATCCCACTGATAACAATACTTTTTTAACTACATCCTTAGCTATATCGTTTTAAAACTATTTTAATCGTTGTAATGAACTATTGTATATTGATTTTCAGATCAGTATACAATAGTTCCTTATAGAATACAAATCCGCAAATTATGGATGCTGAAAAAGAAAAAAACGTGAAGCATTTTCTAGATTTAATTCAAAAATCAAGAAAGGGAAAATTCAAAGTTTATATCGGAATGAGCGCCGGCGTTGGTAAAACGTATCGAATGCTTCAAGAAGCACATACACTTTTAAAAAAGGGTATTGATGTTAAAATTGGATATATAGAAACACACAATCGAAAAGAAACCCAAGAATTATTGGCTGGACTTCCTGTTGTTCCGCGTAGAACCATTTTCTATAAAGGAAAAGAATTAGAAGAAATGGACGTTCAAGCCATTATCAATCTTCGTCCTGAAATTGTGATTGTTGATGAATTGGCGCATACTAATATCGAGGGAAGCAAAAACGAAAAACGTTGGCAAGATGTAGTAGAAATTTTAGATGCAGGAATAAATGTAATTTCTGCAGTAAATATTCAACATATTGAAAGTTTGAACCAAAATGTAAAAGAAATTACCAAGGTTGATGTTCAAGAACGAGTTCCTGATAATATGCTGCGTTTAGCTGATGAGGTAGTTAACATTGACCTTACATCAGATGAATTAATTACTCGATTGAAAGAAGGAAAAATTTATACAGAAGATAAAATCCAATCAGCACTAAATAATTTTTTTAAATCGGAACAAATTCTGCAATTGCGTGAACTTGCATTAAAAGAAGTGGCAAGTCAAGTAGTTCGGAAAGTAGAAAATGAAATCCCTAAAAATACTGCTTTAAGGCATGAAAAGCTTTTAGCCTGCATAAGTAGTAACGATAAAACAGCAAAAATTGTGATTAGAAAGACGGCGCGTTTGGCAAGTTACTATAATAGCCAATGGTTTTTACTTTATGTAGAAACTCCAAAAGAAAGCAGTGATAAAATTGCATTAGACAAACAGCGACATTTGATAAATAATTTTAAATTAGCCACACAGTTAGGAGCAGAGGTAATCAAAGTTGAAAATCCAAAAATAACTGATGCCATTCTGGAAATCGTGGAGAAAAAAAATATTACAACGGTTTGCATCGGAAAACCACATTTTAACTTATTTAAAGTAATTCTGTCAACAACGATCTTTAATAAACTTCTAAATAACCTATCTTCATCTAATATTGACCTTGTAATTCTTTCCTAATGAAAATAAAAACCAAATTAAACCTAGGCGTTGGATTGTTATTTATTTTAATAATTGTACTTTCATTAGTAAGCGCTTTTTATATTTATTCGATTAAAAAAGATACTCAAAATATTCTAAAAGCCAATTACGAAACATTAGAATATTCCAGAAATATGCTTTCTTCATTAGATGAAATTTCAGTTGATGAATCCAAAGCCGTTTTATTATTTGAAACCAACCTGAAAAAGCAATTAGCAAACATAACAGAAGTTGGAGAAGATATTGCAACATTAAAACTTCAAAAGAAATTCGAAATTTTAGAGAGAAACCGAAATGATTTTAGTTTAAAAGCTCAAATTAGACACGACATCTTTGAGATTATGAAACTCAATATGAATGCCATTAAAATTAAAAGTGACATTGCCAAGAAAACAGCAGAAACCGCCAATCTATGGATTGGTATTGTTGGCGCTTTGTGCTTTTTAATTGCCTTCAATTTATTGGTAAATCTACCCAACAATATTGCCAATCCAATCAAAGAATTAACTGCTAGTATCAAAGAAATTGCCAATAGAAATTACTCAGAGCGCGTTCATTTTTACAATCATAATGAATATGGAGATTTAGCAAAATCATTTAATAGTATGGCAGAAAAATTGGAAGAGTATTCTAATAGCAATTTACACAAGTTGACTTTCGAAAAAAAGCGTTTAGAAACATTAATCAACAACATGCACGATCCAATTATTGGATTAGACAGTGAAGGAATACTACTTTTTGTAAATAATGAGGCATTAAAAATTATTGGTTTAAAACACGAAGAGGTGATTGGTCAATCCGTGACAACATTAGCATTGAAAAATGATTTATTAAAGTCATTGGTAATTAATGAATTAGAAAGTCCGAAATCAGATGCTATGAAGATTTTTGCCGATGGTAAAGAAAGTTATTTTGAAAAAGAAATTGTCAATATTACTATTACGCCAACAGGTGAAGACAAATCAATTGACATTGGTAATGTGATTATTTTGAGAAATATTACCATTTTCAAAGAATTAGATTTTGCAAAAACAAACTTTATTGCAACTGTTTCACACGAATTAAAGACGCCTATATCGTCAATAAAACTAAGTTTGCATTTGTTAGAAAAAGCGGAAACAGGAACGATAAATGAAGATCAAAAACAATTGATTGAAAGCATAAAAGAAGATAGTCAAAGATTACTAAAAATCACTGGCGAACTTCTTGATATTTCTCAATTAGAAACAGGAAACATTCATTTAAATATTGAAAAAAGTAATCCTTATCAAATAATTAATTACGCAACTAATGCCGTAAAAATTCAAGCAGAACAAAAACAAATAGAAGTAATAATTGAGGCAGAAAATGATTTGCCAGAAGTAAAAGCTGATAGCGAAAAAACAGGTTGGGTTTTAATTAATTTCCTTACTAATGCCATAAATTATTCGTCAAATAATAGTCAAATAATAGTAAAACTGAAACAAGAAAAAAATTTAGTACTTTTTCAAGTTATCGATAAAGGCAAAGGAATTGACAAACGATACCAATCTAAAGTTTTTGATAAATATTTTCAAATTCCAGGAAGTAATAAATCAGGCACAGGATTAGGTTTAGCAATTAGCAAAGAATTTATCGAAGCTCAAAACGGCACAATTTCTGTTTCAAGTGAGCTAGGTTTGGGAAGCACTTTTAGCATCGGATTGAATTGTGTTTAGTTAAATAATTTATTAACGGTATTTGTTTAAGTTTTGAGTTTTAATTCTAAATTAGCGACTAAATTCACATTTGTAAATGAGTACCAAAATTCAAATCATCAAACGTTATTTTCGGTCTCTTTTTGATTTAAAAGGAACCCAAGAAGAAGAACTTGAAACCGACAGAGAAGTACGAGAAGGAGTTGTCTTTAAAGGAAAAAATCTGTGGCTTCTAGCTTTTGCTATCTTTATTTCGTGCATCGGATTAAACATAAATTCAAAAGCGGCTGTTATTGGTGCAATGATTATTTCACCTCTAATGGGACCAATTTTCGGAATTGGATTTTCTTTAGGTGTTTCGGATATTAAATTGTTGAAAGTTAGTATTCATAATGCTTTCAGAATTGTCTTCATAAGTTTAATCGTTGCCACGATTTACTATTTAATTACGCCATACGCAATTGCAACCGATGAATTATTGTCGTTCTCTAATCCCACAATATTTGATGTTTTACTAGCTTTTATAGGTGGAATGGCCGGATTTATAGCTATTTCTCGTCATAATGGTACGCAAGTATTAATTGGCGTTGCCGTCGCTACATCGTGCATTCCGCCATTGTGCACAGCCAGTTTTGGTTTGGCAACGTTACAATGGCAGTACTTTGTGGGCGGACTTTATACTTACTTTATCAATGCACTTTTTATCTGCGTGGGTTGTTATATTATGGTCAAGTATTTGAAGTTTAATCCACATTCTACTGAAAACGTAAAAAATGTAACTAGTTGGTTTGGGATTTTGATAGTGCTGGCAATAATTCCGGCGGTTTACCTTGCTTATAATTTTGCTATAACTAATTTATTTATATCCAAAGCTAACCAATTGGTAACAAATGAAATTGATTCTAAATACCACGTAGTTCAAACTAAAATTGATGATAAAACTAAATTGATTGAAGTCGATGTTATGGTTGAAAAATATGATAAAGCACTTCAAAAATCAATACAAAATCAACTTCCAAAATATGATTTGATTGGTGCAAAATTAAGAATATATCAAACCATTGAAGCAGGAACAAACAATGCTAAAGAATTCGATAAATTAACCTCAGAAATCGAGTTGTTGAAAGCTGAAATTAATGAAATAAAAAACAAATAAGTTTTTGTTTTCATTTGATTCATATTGCCTTTTTTAGAGTTTTATTACTAATCATATATATGTAACTATCAAAGGTTACGATGTAAAAGAGATGGAGTAAGTTCTACCTAAATTTGTCTTTAACAAATAGTTTATTAGGTTATGAGAAATTTAAAAAGTAGAAGTTTGGCAATGCTAACGTTGGTTGCATTCTTTGGTTTTTTCACTACTGCATGTAGTGACGATGACAACGAAGGTGAAACATTAGCTCCTTTAACAGGAAAGTGGAAGATTAATCAAGTAGGAACAATTGTGGCTGGAGTAGAAACTTTGACTGCTGCACCTCAAAATCAAGCGGGTTGCGAAAAAGATTTTATGCAGTTAAAATCAGACAATACTGTTGAAGAAGGTGATTATGATTCCACAATTGATCCTTGTGCTTTATTCACCGATTTAGGCATTTATTCAAGATCGAATAACAATTTGACTAAAGTGATTGATGGCGTAACAACTACTCAAGACATTGTAAATCTTACGTTAAGTGAGCTCAAGTTAAAAAATGCTAATGGTGATGTTGAAGTTTATATCAGATAGTTTTTTAACAAATTAAAATAGAATAGGAGTTGGTTTATCTTAAATCAGCTCCTTTTTTTTGCTCAATATGAAGCCAAAGTCACTAACAAGCCAAAGTCATAACAGTCTTTGAATGATGCAAAAACTAGAATACATTAAATTCAAGTTGCAGAAAAAACAACCTTAAAGAATTTGATAAAATAAATCCTAGAAGTAATTAATTATTTTTTATCAATTCCTCAATAGCCATCGGATTAAATGATTTCAACAAAACCGTTCCTTTTTTATCTAGGAAGAAAAAGTTTGGATTGGAGTAGGCATTAAAATCATTTTGATAAGCACGCGTAGAATCATTAGATTTCAAATTAAGCCAGTTTGAAATTTTTCTTTCCGCAATAAAGGTTTGCCATTTTGATTCATCAGGATCATTTAAAACAGCAATCAATTGCATTTTTTTAGTAGGGTATTTACTTTTCAAAGTTTCAAAAGTGCTATTTGCAAAAGGCATTGTTTGCTGGCAATGATGACAAGTTGGACTATAAAAAGCAACAAAAGTATAATCATAATTTGGGTAAATAGTTGATAAACTATATTCTTTAGCATCTTTATCAGCCAGTATAATTTCGGGTACTTTTTTAGTGTATGGAAACAATTTGTTGGTTTGATATTTGTTTCTGAACGTGGCAAGTTCGCCAGCACTAAATGATTTACATCGATTACTTTCGATATAATTTTTAAATAGATGATTGAAAGCCAAATCCAAATTTTTTGATTCAAAATAACTCAAATTGGCTAAAAACCATCTGGTGTAAACAGCATAATTTTTTGAATTACAATCCAGTTTTTTCAAGACTAAATCAATGTTTTTAATATAATTTTCATCGTTGATAACAGTCTGAATTGTGAAAACATACAGCAATTGATTGATATTTGGAAGTAAGTAAATTCGTTGATCATTTTTATCCATAAAGTTGAAGAACGTACTTTGCGATTTTATTCGTTCTTCAGCGATTTCTGGAATTTTTGCAACTAATTTATTTTCAATTTTAAAATATAAATTTAAAATCGAAGTTGGATACTTGGATAGTAACCTTTCACGAGCCAAAACTTTTTGAGTATTATCCAATGCTTTTGATGCTATTTGAAAGGCAATAAAATCTTTATTTAGAGCATTTTGATTACAAAGTATGGTTTCAATATTATTATTATCTATCGCTAAGGAAAGGGTGGAATTATTATCAATAGCCAACAACAGTTCATTTTTTTGAGAAGCAAATTTTAAAAAATAAATGGCATCAATAAGTCTTGATTTCTTTTTGAAAATTACTTTCTGTTCATTTGAAGTAATAGTTAAACTATCACTCACAACCATCTGATTAGTAGTTCCGTATTTTAAAAATAAAATTAATTTTTCTTTTTTTAGGTTCTTAGTAGTAATGGTTATAGTGTATCCATTAGCTTCTAATTTTGGTTTTTGTGAAAAACTATTTGTCGAAAATAGTAAAGCAAATAGTACTAAGATTTTTGTTATTTTCATATTATTTTACATTAACAATCAGCTACATTTACTGCTACAGCCAAACCACCTTCTGAGGTTTCTTTGTATTTTGAGTTCATATCTTGTGCTGTTTTCCACATTGTATTGACTACTTTATCTAACGGAACTTTGGCGTTTTTGGCATCGGTTTCCATAGCTAATTCAGCTGCATTGATGGCTTTAATGGCACCCATCGTATTTCTTTCTATACACGGAATTTGAACCAAACCACCAATTGGATCACACGTTAAACCAAGGTGATGTTCCATTGCAATTTCGGCCGCCATTTGTACTTGCTCCGGAGTTCCGCCCATAACTTCACATAAAGCTGCTGCTGCCATTGCACTTGAAACTCCTATTTCTGCCTGACAACCGCCCATTGCCGCTGAAATGGTAGAACCTTTTTTGAAAATACTTCCAATTTCTCCGGCAACCATCAAAAATTGCTTGATTTCTTTTTCGCCAGCATTGTGGTTTTCGATGACCAAATAATACATTAAAACTGCTGGAATTACACCAGCACTACCATTGGTTGGCGCGGTTACAACTCTTCCTAAAGCCGCATTTACTTCGTTTACAGATAGTGCAAAACACGAAACCCATTTCAAAATTTGACGGAATTTAACTTCGGTTTTTCGAATACATTCCAACCATTCTTGCGGATTATTGTAGTTGGACAAACCAATCAAACCTTGGTGCATATCAAAAGCTCTTCTGCGAACATTCAATCCGCCAGGAAGTATACCTTCGCTGTGGCAACCAATATACATACATTCTAACATCGTATTCCAAATGCGCATCAATTCGTTGTGAATAGTTTCTTCTGAACGCATTGACTTTTCGTTTTCATAAACTACTTCCGAAATAGATTTATTTAAGGAGTTGCAATAGTCCAGTAATTCTTGAGCATTTTGAACTGGATAAGGAAACGCACATTTTATTTCCTGTTTCTTTTTGGCATTAATTCGTTCTTCTTTTACAACAAATCCTCCACCAATAGAGTAGAAGGTAGTTTGATATTCTTTCTGATCTGATAAAAATGCGGTAAATGTCAATCCATTTGCGTGAAACGGAAGGAAATTTTTATTAAAAACAATGTCTTTTTCAGCATCAAAATCAATTAAAAGTTGATTTCCGAAATGGAGTTGATGTGTGGATTTAATCGATTTTATAATTTTGTCAATATTCTCAACCGGAATATATTCTGGATCTTGTCCGCTTAATCCTAGCATAACTGCCAAGTCGGTTGCGTGGCCAATTCCGGTTAATGATAGTGAACCATATAAATCTACTTTAACGCGAAGCACTTGTTCAAGCAATAGTTCTTGAGTAAGCTCTGCTAAAAAACGTTCGGCTGCGCGCCAAGGTCCAAGTGTGTGCGAACTTGATGGTCCAACACCAATTTTTAACATATCAAAAACCGAGATGCATTCTTCCATAAACTGTAATAATTAGTAAAGCAAATATAAGGTATAAAATGATAATTTGACAAAAATCGTAGAATTTGAACAGTAGTTTTTGATGGTTTGGTACTCAAACGTATTTTGAATTGAAGAAATCTAATTTAATAACATATCATTAGGAATTTCGTATGCACATTTTTAGTTCTTTTGCAAAAAAAAATCACGATGCCTTTCAACAAGTACTTCCTTTCTGCCTTATCTGCTTTTATTATTTGGGGATTTTTTAGTTTGGCTTTAAAACCATTACATAATTATGCATCGCTAGATATTTTGTTTTTCCGTGTTTTTATTGCAACTGCTTGTTTATTAGGACTTAATTTTATTTTCAGAAAATCGGTTGTAATTACTTCAATAGAAACGTTTAAAAATTTTTCAAACAAAAAGCGAAGAACTACTGTTATAATGACACTTTTAGGAGGATTTTTGTTAGTGTTTAATTGGTTTTTGTTTATCTACGCAGTTAATCATGTTAGTTTGCAATCAGCGTCATTTGCCTATATTATTTGTCCGATTGTAACCACGGTTTTGGCTTATTTTATTTTGAAAGAAAAGCTTAATTATTGGCAGTGGTTTGCTGTTTTATTATGCATAATCAGTTGCATTATATTATCTTATGGTAATTTAAAAGATTTAATTTATAGTGTAGTGATTGCCTTTTCTTTTGGTTTATATCTTATTTCCCAAAGAAGAAATAATGACTTTGATAAATTTTTAATCTTGACGATTCAAATGGTATTTGCATCCATTATCTTATTACCATTTTATCCTAGTTATGGTGGAGCGATTCCAACCGAACCTTTGTTTTATTCCTTGCTTTTGGTGATAGTAGTTTTATTTACAATTATTCCATTGTTTTTGAATTTATATGCATTAAAAGGATTGAATTCCTCAACTGTTGGGATATTGATGTACACCAATCCGTTGATTCATTTTTTTCTTGCAATTTATTACTTCAAAGAAACCGTTTCTGTTGCTCAGATTGTTTCTTACTCCTTGATTGCGTTGTCAATAGTGGTTTTTAATGTTAAACAAATTACGACTTTACGACAAAAAGTGTCGGTTTAATTCAATCTATAAATGTCAACTTGTCATAGATAATACTAGAAAACTGACAATTTTAATTCAATTCTTGGTTGGCACAATCCTTGTCATATAGCAATCAAGTTGAAAAACTAAATAAAAACATTAAATAAGAAAATTAAGAAAATGGGAAAAATTATTGGTATCGATTTAGGTACAACCAATTCTTGCGTGTCAGTTATGGAAGGTGGAGAACCAGTTGTAATTGCTAATGCAGAAGGAAAGAGAACT
>NZ_JAIXTJ010000044.1 GCF_027483985.1 Flavobacterium sp. | reverse complement strand
GTTGTTACTATCTTGTGCTTGAGAACTTAATCCTAAAAGCATCAATAAAGCAAATAATTTGTTAAGATGTTTCATACTTAATTTTGTTAGATTATAAAGATATAATGGTGCAAAAGTAAAACGAATAAATGTAATAACAAAATCAAAATGTTAAAATGTGGGAATTATGTAATAAAATCAAATAAATTCTACAAAATTGTCTAATTAAATGACTTTTAATGCTTTTCCTACTTCTGTAAACGCTTGAATTGCTCTATCTAAATGTTCTTTTGTGTGTGCTGCAGAAAGCTGCACTCTAATACGAGCTTTATCTTTAGGAACGACAGGATAAAAGAATCCTATAACGTAAATTCCTTTCTTCAATAACTCATCTGCCATAATTTGTGAAAGCTTGGCATCATACAACATCACTGGCACAATTGCAGAATCGCCATCAATTATATCGAGTCCTGCTGCTTTCATTCCTGCTTTGAAATAATTAGTATTCCATTCTAGTTGATCTCGTAGTGTAGTGTCTTTTTCTAATAATTCAAAAACTTTTATAGATGCTCCAACAATTGCTGGCGCCAATGAATTTGAAAACAAATACGGACGAGAACGCTGACGTAAAATTTCAATAACTTCTTTTTTGGCTGTTGTATATCCGCCCATTGCGCCACCAAGTGCCTTTCCTAGTGTACCTGTGATGATGTCAACTCTTCCCATTACGCCTTTTGCTTCAAGCGTTCCTTTACCGGTTGCGCCAATAAAACCTGCTGCGTGACATTCGTCAACCATTACTAAAGCATCATATTTATCGGCTAAATCGCAGATTTTGTCTAATGGCGCTACTAATCCGTCCATTGAGAAAACTCCGTCAGTAACAATTAATTTGAAACGATGTCCAGCTTCAACAGCTTTCTTTAATTGAGTTTCTAAATCTTCCATATTGGAATTTTCATAACGGTAACGCGCTGCTTTACACAAACGAACACCATCAATAATAGAAGCGTGATTCAAAGAATCAGAAATAATACAATCTTCTTCTCCTAATAATGGTTCGAAAACACCACCGTTGGCGTCAAATGCAGCAGCATATAATATAGTGTCTTCTGTTCCGTAGAAATTGGCAATTTTTTGTTCTAAAGTTTTATGAATATCTTGAGTTCCACAAATGAAACGCACAGATGACATTCCGAAGCCGTGAGAATCTAAAGCATCTTTTGCTGCTTGAACAACTTCTGGATGTGATGATAATCCTAAATAGTTGTTGGCACAAAAATTTAAAACCGTTTCGCCATTAACTGTAATTTCTGCTCCTTGTGGAGATGTAATAATTCTTTCTTTTTTGAAAATACCATTTTGCTCAATAGTATTTAGTTCGTTTTGCAGGTGTTGTTGAATTTTTCCGTACATATTTTAGTTTATTGTTTTATTTGCCACGAAGACTCTAAGTCACAAAGATTTTTGATTTGACACGAATTGCACGAATTTACACGAATTCGATATCTTTTATTATTTCACGAATTATTGTAAAGTCTATACTCTATTTTCTTTTATCTATTTTCTCATGCTACAAATGTAACACTTCAATTGTTTCTCCTATATATATGAGTGATTTTTTCTCTACTTTAAAACCCATATCTTCAATAGATTTTTGGTAATTCTCGAGTTGAGTTTTGTGTTTTGGTAAATGTTGACCAGTTTTATAATCTAAAAGAAATACTTTTTTATCTTTAGAAATCGACATTCTATCGGGTTTTACGATGTTTCCTTGTTTTTGAATGATGGTTTGCTCGTTCATCACTTTGTGTTCTTCTGAAAAATATTCCATTAATTCATTATGATTTACAATTTCATAAATCGTTGCCAAAACTTCTTCTTTTTGACTTGAAATGATTAATCCGTTTTCAATGGCTTTGGTTATTGCTAAATCGATGTCGTTTTTGGTTTTTACAAATGCCAAGATTTCGTGAATGATATTTCCGAATTCAATCGCTTTTTGTTGTTTGGTATTCCACATTATGCTTTCGCGTTGTGCAATTTTGATGTTTTTCGGATTTAATGTTTCTGAAAGTTGCGGAATTGTCAAGGCATTTGAAACTGCTTCTTTGGTTGTGGAGATTTTTTCATTCGAACCAAATTCGTATTCCAATTGCTCTTCATTGAATTCGCTTCCTAAAAATTCTATGAAGAAAGTCGCCATATTATTAGGCAATTCTCCTTTACTATTTTCAGAAACCAAACCTGAAATTACATATAATTGTTCTTCGGCACGTGTCAGTGCAACGTACAAAACATTGATATTGTCTAATAAATCTTCTTCTTTTTTCTGACTATAAACTTTTGATGCTTCTTCGCCAAAATTCTCGACATCTTTATTTTTAGAAACTAATGCTTTCGGTAAACCAATTTGTTCTTCATCGGCCGCGATCCAAATTTTATCACCTAAATTTTGCGAATAATTTTGTTCTGCAAAAGGAAAAATCACCACCGGAAATTCCAAACCTTTAGATTTATGAATCGTCATAATTCTAACTGCGTCATTTCCTTCAGGTGATGGAATACTTAATTTCTCTGAATTGTTTTCCCAATAACTAAGAAAATCGGAAATTCCAGATTGCTTTTTCAAATCGTGTTCCAAAATCAAATCCAAGAAATATTGCACATAAGCATTTCGTTTTTCAATTGGAATTACTTTTGAAATTATGATTTCAGTTGCTTCATAAAGTGCTTTTTTACGAATGTTTTGAAATGAGAAATCGACATCAATTTCAGTCAACCAATTTTGAAATTCTAATTCGTTTTTCAATTCCATTCCTTTGGCAATAAAATCGTGAACAGGTAATTTCTCTTGATGATTATTTGCTAAATAATATAAGAAATTGGCTTTCGATTCTAAATCATTTGAATTTTTTAAATATCGGAGTATGTAGATACAGGTTTGCACTTCTGAAGACGCGCCAAGCAATAAACTTTCAGAAGAAACTATCGGAATTCCATTTTCAATCAAATGATTTGCAATTGCGGTTCCAGGTTTTTTATTTCGAGTTAAAATTACAATGTCTTTATAATTGAAGCCGTTGGCTTTTACTTTCAAAATAGTATTTAAAGTTGCTTCCAAATACAAGCCGTTTTTGTCCAAACTATCTTCATCGGAAACTTCTTCTTTGTCGATTTTCGGAATAAAACTCACGTTTACATAACCACCCTTTTTATCGTTAAATTCTTGATGCGAATGGTTTTCATATAAATCTTTGTAATCTTCATTAGCAAATTTGGATGCTAAAAATTTGAAAAACTTGTTATTAAAATCAATCACTTGCTCATAACTTCTCCAATTAATTCCTAGTGGAAAAAGCTCTTTACTTGGATTTACAAACGGATTTTTATCTTTACTTAATTCGATAAATTGCTCTGCTTTTCCGCCGCGCCAACGGTATATTGACTGTTTTGGGTCGCCTACAATCATCAATGAACCGCGCGTTCCATCTAAATCTTCGCTCGAAAGTGCATTATCAATCAACGGAATCAAATTTTGCCATTGCATTTCGGACGTATCTTGAAATTCGTCTATGAAAAAATGTTTGTATTTTTCACCTAAACGTTCGTAAATAAAAGGCGCAGGTTGGTTTTGAATTTGCTCGTTTATTAGCTTATTGAATTCAGCAATGGAAAGTATATTTTGCTCTTTTTGAATCTCTTGCAGTTTGTTACTCAAGGTATTCATCAACGAAAGTGGAGTGATGTTTTTTAAGAACGCTTCGTAGAAATTTTTCTTTTCAAATTTGGTGTAAATCGATTTTAAAATGGCTAATAATTCGGGAATAATGCTTTCGATTATTGAACCATCTTTTGCTGTTTTATTGATTTTTATATCTTCAAATTCGTGATACGTTTTATTATTCGGATTGAATTTTCCTTCTTGAATACTTATCAAATGTTTTGGAAAATATCCGCCAGAAAATGATTTTACATCAATTCCGTTATCTTCTATCAAACGCAATGCTTCTGTAGCTTGAGCGATAGTTTCGGCTTCAATTTCTTTACAAAAATCTACTAATTTATTCTTGATTTCAACAAATTCAGCAATGGATTTATTGTTAAAATGACTAATTTCTTCTCGATTATTTTCGTTTAAAATTAGTTTTCCGGTTTCCATAATTTCACGCGAAACGTCCCAACTTTTATCATCGTCAGTTTTTTCCATTGTAAAATTCACAAGAAGATTCGTCAAAGTTTCATCTTCACCGGCTTGCGCAATTATTGCGTCAACGGCTTCTGTTAAAAGGTTTTCGGTATCAAGAGAAACATCGAACGTTATTGGTAAGTTCAAATCGTGCGCAAAAGCTCGAATGACTTTGTGAGTAAATTTATCGATAGTGGAAATATCAAAAGCAGCGTAATTATGAATCAGATTCTTAATAATACTTTTGGCTTTTTCTTTAATATCAAAAAGTGAAATTCCAGTTTCCGAATGAATGACTTGCATTAAATTCTGCACTTTATCGGATGGATTATCTTTGGCAAATTCTGACAAACTATCAACCACACGGCTTTTCATTTCGTGTACCGCTTTATTGGTAAACGTAATTGCGAGGATGTTGCGATAAGCATCTTGTTTCTTTGACAAAAGAATGATTTTGAGGTATTCTTTTACCAAAGTATAGGTTTTACCCGATCCTGCCGATGCGTCGTATATGGAGAAAGCTGGTTTACTCATTTGATTTTTGATTGCTGATTAACGATTTTTGATTTTAGAATACCTTCTAATCGTCATAAAATTTTGAATTAAGCTTTTTTGTTTTATCATCAAATTTAAAAACATAATAATGTCCGTCAATGATACTAGATTTATAAAATAAAATTATATCCGTTTCAGAAATAATTTGTTTATCCGGATTTCCCCATTTACTTTTAATTTTTTCTAAACTTACGTTTAATGTTTGTGTTTCATACTTTATATCTTTTTCAAAAAAATTATAAATTAGAATGGCTAAAACAGTAAATAATAGCAACATCAATATTGAAAGCAAATCGCTACACTTCCTCATTTATATAAAGTTATCTTTTTTTTATTTATTTGATAAATATAATTCAATTTAGAATCTTCTCCATAATATTCAACTTCAAATTCGTCTATTTTTATTCCGCCAATTTTTTCCATTGCTTTTTGAGAACGGATATTAAATGCTCCGATGTGAAAATAAATGTTATCTACATATTGAAAAGCATAGTCCATCATTAATTCTTTCAATGCTTTGTTGTAGCCTTTTCCCCAAAATTTTCTTCCTATAAAGGTGTAACCAATTAATATAGAATTGGTTTCTGTATTGTAATCATAAAATCTACTGCTGCCAATAGGTTCATTAGTTGTTGCTTCTCTTACAAAAAATGCGCCTTTGGATTGCATTGCACCTTCGAAGAAATTTTGAAAAACGTCTCTTTGATATCGTAATTTATTAGGATGCTGTTCCCAAAGTAATTCGTCATTTGCTACAATATAAAGTTCTTCAAAATCGGTTTCCTGCAAAGGAACTAACTTTATTAATTCATTTTGCAAATTGGTGGGTTGTAAATTGAAATTCATTGGTTTTGCGATTGGATAAGCTTTTTTTAAAATGGCTTACAAAAGGATTTAATAAAATTATAACTTAAATGTATAACATTTTTAGAAGTTAAATTTATAACTTTGAATTCACATAATAGTAATCTTTTAAATAAAAATATCATGGCTTTTGAATTACCACAATTACCATACGCATACGACGCGTTAGAACCTCACATTGATGCAAGAACAATGGAAATACACCATTCTAAACATCACAATGCTTACACAACAAACTTAAATGCAGCCATTGCAGGAACAGATTTGGAAGGAAAATCTATTGAAGAAATTCTTAAAAATCTTGATATGACTAAAGCAGCTGTTAGAAATAATGGTGGCGGATTTTACAATCACAATTTGTTTTGGACCGTTATGTCGCCAAATGGTGGCGGATTACCAACAGGTGATTTGGCTGCTGCAATTGAAAAAGATTTAGGTTCATTCGACGAATTTAAAGCTGCTTTTGCAAAAGCTGGAGCAACTCAATTTGGTTCAGGTTGGGCTTGGCTTTGTGTAAAAGATGGCAAATTAGAAGTTTGTGGAACTCCAAACCAAGACAATACATTGATGCCTGGTGTTGGTTGCGGCGGAATTCCAATTTTAGGAATGGATGTTTGGGAACACGCTTATTACTTAAACTACCAAAACCGTCGTCCAGATTATATTGAAGCTTTCTTTAATGTAATTAATTGGGATGAAGTTTCTAGAAGATACGCTGAAGCTAAATAATACTTAGTCTTATAAAAATCAAAAACCGGTTGTGTGTGCAACCGGTTTTTTTTGTGTGTGATTCTTAAAAAGACGTTCGCAAGAGCGAACGCCTTTTTGCCCCAAATCTACCATAAACTTAACCTACTAATTCTATGGTAGTGCAAACATAATCCTATGATAGCTTTGAAATCTCAAGAAATAAGAAATATATTGGAATGATAGGCAAATGAGAGTAGAATTTACCTTTTTGAAAGTGGAACTTGTAGAAAATAAAAAAGGTGAAATTTCTTTCACCCTTTTTGCCCCAAATCTACCATAAACTTAACCTACTAATGCTATGGTCCATCAAAGATATATGGCAGTGCACAGTGTTACAAAATAATATAGTTGAATAACACTAATAATCGATGAACTGCACTATTTACTATTTTGTTAATAAGCTCTAGCGTTTTTTCCTTCATAAAAATTCATAAACGCACGATTTACTACACGGTTTCCGCCTGGTGTTGGATAGTCACCAGTGAAGTACCAATCGCCTAAATTCTTCGGACAAGCAATATGTAAGTTGTCAACCGATTGAAAAATGATTTTTACCTCAGCTTTTATATCGTCAGAAGTTAGTAATTGCGCAATTTTATTTGATATTTCTATATCGCTAAATGGCGAATATATTTCAGTAACATAATTAATTATCTCTGAGTCTTTTAAATCTTCTTGAGCTTTACATTTTTTGTAAACTTTATCAACAATTTTATACTGATTTCGCTCTTTTAATAGTTCAATTGCAGCTTGAAAAGCTACTAATCCTTCAAGCTTTGCCATATCAATTCCGTAACAATCTGGGAAACGAATTTGTGGTGCTGAAGAAACTACAACAATGCGTTTTGGATTTAATCGATCCATCATTTTGATAATACTCATTTTTAAAGTAGTACCACGAACGATACTATCATCAATAATTACCAAATTGTCAGTTGGTTTAATAACTCCATAGGTAACATCATAAACGTGTGCAACCAAATCATCACGATTGGCATCATCAGTTATAAATGTTCTTAATTTGGCATCTTTAATTGCTATTTTTTCCGTTCTGATTTTAACTGCTAATAATTCTTCTAAAGAATCTTTGGTCAGTTTTTTTCTGTTATCAAGGATGAACTTATTTTTTCTTTGATTCAAGAAATCATTGGCTGCTTCAACCATTCCGTAAAATGAAGTTTCTGCCGTATTTGGAATATAAGAAAAAACTGTGTTGTCTGTATCATTCTCAATTGCTTCAAGAACCGCTGGAAGTATTAATTTTCCTAATTCTTTTCTTTCTTGATAGATTTCGGCATCGCTTCCTCTTGAGAAATAAATTCTTTCAAACGAACAAGCTTTTTTAACTGTTGGAACAATTATTTCTTCTTCGGTAACCGTTCCGTTTTTCTTGATTATTAATGCGTTTCCTGGTTGCAATTCTTGTACTTTATCAAAAGCAACGTTGAAAACGGTTTGGATAACTGGTCGTTCTGAAGCTACTACAACAATTTCATCATCTTCATAAAAATACGCTGGACGAATTCCGGCTGGATCTCTAAAAACAAAGGCATCGCCGTGACCAAAAAGTCCAGCCATAGCATAACCGCCATCCCAACCTTTGGAAGCGCGTTTTAATATTTTGGCAACAGGAAGTTTTTCAGCAATTACTGGAGAAGCTTCTCTTTTGGATAATCCGTTGTTTTTACATTCTTGGTATAAATCGGTAACTTCATCGTCTAGAAAATGTCCAATTTTTTCCATTACGGTAACGGTATCTGCCATTTCTTTTGGATGTTGTCCCAATTCTACTAGACTATTGAAAAGTTCTTTAACATTCGTCATGTTGAAATTTCCGGCAACGATTAGATTTCGGTGCATCCAATTATTTTGACGTAAAAAAGGATGAACACTTTCGATGCTGTTTTTTCCAAAAGTTCCGTAACGAACGTGTCCAAGAAATAATTCTCCGATATATGGAATATTAGCTTTTTGAAGCGCCACATTATCAGCGTATTCTGGATGTAATGTCAATTCTTCGTTTACACGTTCGTTGATTTGTTTAAAAACATCTTGAATTGCTTGTGCATCGTTAGAACGAACGCGACTGATGTATCGTTCGCCTGGTTCAACATCAAGTTTAATCGATGCGAATCCGGCACCATCTTGACCGCGATTGTGCTGCTTTTCCATCAAAAGATACATTTTCTGTATTCCGTAGAAAGCCGAACCGTATTTTTCTTTATAGAATTCTAACGGTTTTTTTAATCGTAAAAGTGCAATTCCACATTCGTGTTTGATTGCGTCACTCATTGTATTGTAGTTTAGTTGTGTTGTGTTTTATTATTTAACCGCAAATTCGCAAATTATTATTTTTTGTTTTTTCAGATAAAATACGCGAATTTGCGGTGAGTCTTTAATAAAAATGCCCCGAAAATTTCGAGGCATAAATTTATTATAATTCTATATCAAAATGTGTTAAAGCTTTGAATTGTTTCAATCTTTCTTGCACTTCTTCTTTTTTCAATGATTCCATTCTTTCTGTTCCGAATTTTTCTACGCAGAACGAAGCTAAATTTGAACCTTGAATAATCGCAGTTTTCATAGTATTGAAAGAAACATCACCTTGTTGTGCAATATATCCTGAAAAACCTCCTGCAAAAGTATCTCCTGCTCCAGTTGGATCAAAAACATCTGCTAATGGTAATGCTGGTGCGAAGAAAATATGTTCGTTGTGGAAAATTAACGCTCCATGTTCTCCTTTTTTAATCACTACATATTTTGGTCCCATAGTATGAATTTTAGCAGCAGCTTTCACTAAAGAATATTCTCCTGAAAGTTGTCGAGCTTCTTCATCATTGATTGTAATTACATCAACGCGCTTGATAACGTCTAATAATTCTGGTAAAGCACAATCCATCCAAAAATTCATAGTATCAAGAACTACTAATTTTGGTGTTGCTGTCATTTGATTTAAAACACCTGATTGAACTAATGGATGCAAGTTTCCTAACATTACTACTTCGGCATTTTTAAAATCTTGAGGAACAACTGGATTAAAATCAGCAAGAACGTTTAACTCTGTTGCCAAAGTATCTCTAGAGTTCATATCGTTGTGGTAACGACCGCTCCAAAAGAATGTTTTTCCGCCTTTTACGATTTCAATTCCTGAGATATCTATGTTTCTTGCAGTCAATAAATCTAAATATTCTTGTGGAAAATCTTCACCAACAACCGAAACGATTCCTGATTTTACATTGAAATGCGAAGCTGAAAGTCCGATAAACGTTGCAGCACCACCAAGAATTTTATCTGTTTTTCCAAAAGGAGTTTCGATAGCGTCAAAAGCAACCGTTCCTACTATTAAAAGTTTGTTCATTTTTAC
>NZ_JAIXTJ010000024.1 GCF_027483985.1 Flavobacterium sp. | reverse complement strand
GTTGGGAATTATAAGTAAAAAGACAATTTTGAAAGCAATTCACAACATGCTTCTTCTGGTTCTGATAAATGACCAGGTTGGGAATTATAAGTAAAAATACAATTTTGAAAGCAATTCACAACTCTCGTTGCTCTTTTAATTCGGATAACTCGTTGGGAATTATAAGTAAAAATACAATTTTGAAAGCAATTCACAACTAATTATTCAAAATTAAGTTATTGTTTTTGGTTGGGAATTATAAGTAAAAATACAATTTTGAAAGCAATTCACAACTTAGATATGTTTCAACTCCAATATACATCAGTTGGGAATTATAAGTAAAAATACAATTTTGAAAGCAATTCACAACTAGTTATGACACCGCTACAACGAATAAAAAGTTGGGAATTATAAGTGAAAATACAATTTTGAAAGCAATTCACAACTATTATATACTCTTTTTTTCGACCTATTTGTTGGGAATTATAAGTAAAAATACAATTTTGAACAATCAAAATCTTATCTTTAAAACTTTATTTAAATAATCAATACTAAATAACTTAATCCTTAACATCCCATTCAATTCTTCCTATTCTTGCAGAAAGAAATACTAAAGTTTCAAAAACTTCATTCTCAGTCGGTGGTTTCGTTTTACCAATAAGGAGTTCATTAAATTTTGAACCTGAGTAAACCTTTTTCAAAGTACTCCAAACCATTTCAATTTCACTAAAAATTAGGGCATCCATTGGATGGTTGTAAAGCCAATTTTTATCGTTAGGTATTGCTTTGTCATCATCCTTGGCTACTTGTAATAACATAGTATCAAATAAATCAGAATTAACAAATTCCTTGATAGTATCAAGCTTCATTAACAGAGTTAAATCATAAGTATGACGAACTTTATTAGATAAATCTTCAAGCGGGTTTTCAGTATAAGAAAATCGAACCAAACTAATTATCTTCTCACAAAAAGTACGCTCAACTGCTAATGCTTTAACTTCAAAATCTTCTAATCCAAATCGAGCAATTAGTTCAGTATTTGTAGTTGTCTTGATATAATCAGCAATTAAGGTTCTGATAGGTTGTACAACATTGGGTTCTGTATTACCCATATGAGAAACTTCCAATGCAATATTTTCTCTTACTTCGCCATAAGTTCCTTTTACACCAACTTTTGGAAAGGAATAAATTATTTTTCTAATACTACCTTTTTTATTAGTGTTTGGATCATCTGGTACAACATCTAGGATAGAGTTGTCAATTACATTGGTAACGTTCTTTAATCTTTCTCTTAAAGCATTTCCGCTATCACCATCGTTTTTTACAATAACAATATCAATATCTTCCGAAAATCGTTGAATTACATTATAGCATTTTGATAAAGAAGTACCACCTTTAAAAACAACCAAATCTTTTACATCCGAATGAAAAAGTTGATGCAAAGCATAAGTAACCCAATAATCTTTCTCAATAAAAATTTCTGGAATTTCAAAATAGTCCGCAGCAGCTACAATAGCACCTTCAAAATTGTCTTTATCTAAATGTAAATTCATTATACTATATTCCAAGAATTAACAGTCGCAAGCATTTTAGGAGTAATTCCATAGTCATAACTACTCGAAGGATTTATCGTTTTTTTCAATAAAGTAAGGTTGGCTGTGTCAACAGTCATTGCTTCCAAAAGAGCACCAAGCAAAGCTCTAACTTTTGGCGGATAAGCAACGCCATACGTTACCAGTTTTTTAATTTCAGTAGTATCAAAATTATAAATAGTCTTTTTTAAATAAACTAGCCCATCACTTTTTTGCAAGTCCGGAATAGTATTCAAATCTTTTATAACATCCAATAACTCCAAATATTTTATAGCATCAGCAGTTACTTTTACATAACTTTTCGCTGGCTTAATCACAACATTACCTACTTTGCCTTTAACTTGTCTGTCCAAAGAAGCCACACGAATAGAACTAGGAACTTGTGTGGTTAAACCTAATCGGTTATACAATCTCGTTCCAGTAATATAGGCAACTTGTTTGTTTTTCTCAAACAAATAAAGTGAAAGCAAAACATCTTCTCTAGGTTTTTGTTCACCAAATACAGACACTTTTGGTTTATAATAATAACCTTTTCTAGCTCTTTTAATAATTCCTTTATCAACTAATCGACTTAATGCTTTAGAACCAGCAATAACTTCATCTGAAGTTAATCCAAGAGTATCATATCCGAATACATCTCCTGTATCTATTCGGTTTATTTTAGCTACTATTTTATCTGTTACTTTCATAATCAGCAACAAAGATAACTATTTTATTCTAAATGTCAAGTTTTTTCTATACTTTACCTGACTTATTATCTAAATTATAATCTATATAATAATCATTAATAGCACCTCTACAACTATCTATACATTCATTATCTCATTCAGCTGCACAAAAATTGCTCCTAGTCCAAGTATTCCTAGCATCAATTCTTTGTTTGCTTCATTTCACTAATTTCATTTCTAAATAACGGAACGTACTTTTTCGTTTAGTGGTAGATTGACGTTTAAGTTTTCTGTTGCCACTCCTTCCCAACGCTCCAAAAAAATTACTGTCATGGTTATTGGTGCAATAACACGTACGCTTCGCAACTCATGCCAGTAATTTTTTTCCCCAAGCTTAGTTACATAATGTGGCATTATAGGGCATTAAAAGCGTTGTTATTGTTTTTTTGGTTTTTCAATGCCCTATAATAACATTATGTAAAAAAGCCGCACGGCCAACGCGCTTGCCAGCGGCTCCAGGACAACTTTTTTTATTGCTTCCTCGCACCAGCCTGCAATAAAAAAGACCGTCCTTCACCGCTGCCTTTACCAATCGTCAGTGTGTGTTTTTAAATCTGTTTTTGATTTTTTTCTTTGTCTTTTATCTGTAATGTTTTGGGCTTTTATTTTATATACTTTGTGGTGATAGAGGATAGTAGAGTTTATGCTGAGCGTGTCGAAGTACACTGATTTTGTAAGTGTATAAAAATGCTTAAAAACATTTGATTTTAAAAACAACTTCAAGGAATAAGCATTTTTATACACCCACAAAATCAAAAAGGGCCAGCAAGAGTATTATTTTTTATTTGCCAGAACTATCTCAATCCATTGGTTTCACGACGGCCTGATGCCTTAACCCATTCCAAAACAACTATTCACTAATCACTATTTACTAATCACTTTCTGTAAGGCATCAATCCATCATAAAACCAATCACAACACCCCACTAAGCAAATAAAAAATAATACACTTGCCTGCGCTACTGCCTCATCGCACTAGGTCAGAGTTTGCATTGTTTTTTGAAGATGCTTTCCAGTTCCAAAACACATTATCAATATACCTACAAGTCCGGCTTTTATAAGACGACCAAAGCATCCTCAAAAAACAAACCCACTAAAGAGTATTGAATTTTAAAACAGGATAAAAGCATTATTATTGATTTGCCTATGGTTATTTATCCGGTTTTAAAATTCAATACCCTTTAGAAGACGACCTGATTTAAAAACAACATTTCGTAAACCACAATCTTCGCTGATTCAATTCAGTTTTTATAACAACAATGGTTGCCATTTTCAAAAGAAAGTAGATTATAACATAGGAAAGTATTTTCATTTTTTTTAGAAGATGCTTTCCGTTTCCAAAACAAAATCTCTGCTGTTTTTAATAACTTAATTTATGAAGACTTTCAAAGCATCCTCTAAAAAAAAGACAACTAAAGAGTATTGAATTTTAAAATAGAATAAAAGAATTTTAATTGTTTTGCCTATGGTTATTGATCCTATTTTAAAATTCAATACCCTTTAGAAGAACACCTGCTTTAAAAACAATATTTCGTACAACACAACAATCTCGAAATCAACTTAGCTTACATAACCACAAGGATTGGCAATTTCGAAAGAGAGTAAACAATAAAATAGGAAAGTATTTTCATTTTTTTTAGAAGATGCTTTCCGTTTCCTAAACAAAATCTTTGCTTATATAAATAATCTACTTTTTCAAGACTTCCAAAGCATCCTCTAAAAAAAAGACAACTAAAGAGTATTGAATTTTAAAATAGAATAAAAGCATTTTAATTGTTTTGCCTATGGTTATTGATCCAATTTTAAAATTCAATACCCTTTAGAAGACGTCCGACTTATAAAACACAATCCCAATAAGTTTAACTTCTTCCGATTCAACTCCGCTTTCAAAAAGACATTTATAGGTTATTTCAAAATAAAATAAATAAAAAAAAGGAAGCAAAGATAAGTTCCAGGTTTACAAAAAATCAAGTTCAAGCCCTACGGGTTTCGGATAAAATCTCCACCTTATCAGGTAGTATTTTATCCGAAAAACTTGCTTTTTTGAAACCTTCCACTAGACTAATGGCTTTCTTTTTTTTTTTCTTTTGAAATGAATATTCTTCGCTTCCAATTTAAAATAATTTTTGGCGAAAAAAAATTTAATGGGCGGAGCGTAGCGAGGCACACCTGCTTTTCAAAAGAAAATTCAAGGAAAATTGAAAATATAATCAATTTTTAAAAGCCGATGTTATGCTGAAATTTATCATTAAAACCCACAAAAAAAACACTATTTACACAAAGCCACATTTATTCATACTTAACAAAGGAATGAACAGCGGAAAACCACAAAATGAACCATTCACAAACAGTTTTGCAATCATTTTTGAAAACCAAGAAGATTGCGAAAATTGTTATTATGTTGCCTATAGCTTATGGAAATCCAAATTTTGGCACGAACATTTAGTTGGTTCTGTCATCCCTTTTTTACGTTTGAATGATTTTAAAAGAGAATTTAATTCAAAATCTAAAATTATTATGCAAGAACACGAAGCTCATCTACAACATATTGCAGCTTTAAAACTATTGGAATTAAAAGAAAAACAATTTACCGAAAATATTACTTTAATTAACGACGTGCGTAGAGTTATTGTACACCGGTACAGTAACAGATAAACTATTTTAATACTTAAGTAAATTCAACGCTTTAACATAGAATATCACTTATGTAATTATTGTTGAGGTTATAATTTTTCAAGTTGGTAAAGTAAGAAATCAAAAAAGCCAGGTCTCACGACTTGGCTTTCATTTTGTTTAACCCAAAGGTCACCACAACTTGGGCTAAACTTATTTTTTGTGCTTCTTATTTAGGCTTTTAAGTAGTAACGAAATCGTAAAACTGACCACAGCTCCAACAGTAGCTAAGATAACTGTTTTTACAATATCATCAGAAGATAGATTTGGTACAATACTTAAAAACGTGCCTCCAGCAGTTCCCATCAATGTGGGATTATTGGCTGTCATCAGTTGTAGTAAGCTGACTTACAGCTGACAAAACTCCTCCAGTTACTACAATATAACCACCTACAGTAGTTACAATGGCAGGCAAAGCAATTGGAGCAGCTAAAATAGTTCCACCAACGGCAGCTAATGCCAACCCAATAGTTCGAAGCACTTTGAAAAATTTTGGTGTGGGAGCTTTTGCTCTATTAATGATTTTTTTCATAATCTATTATTAAGATTGGATAATTAATTCAACACTTTCATTTTTGTTCAAAGCTTTGTAAACAAAGTTTTTTAGCTTCATAAAAGCTTTTCTCGACATCAAACCTAATCCAGGTCCAGAAAGTTTAGTAACAGGAGCAATACAACCTTGCAATTCCTTTTGAGCATTATTGGCAGGATGAAAAAGAATAAACTTTCTATTTGGCACATCCACCAATTCTAAATGCCATTTGTATTTTGCACTGTATCGCTTTCTAATAAAATATTTCCCTTCCGGAACACAGGAAACCTTCGTTTCGTTCATTTTCCACGGCAATTCAATTGTATTACAAATCAATTTACCTTCGCATTCGAGTTTACCATTCGTTCCTTCAGGGAAATAAGTTCTAGTTAACCAAATAACCATTACACACCGCTGTCAACTTTTGCCACAGACAATGGGTTAAAAGCTCCATTTTTCAACGGATACATTTGACCATTAATCTCTTGGTAGAACTCAACACCTAAAGCCAAAAACAATGGCTTAGTTGAGTTAGCAGTAACCGCATTTACTTGGTTTATCGGCGCGGTAGCGATTCCATCCCAAGGTAAAATTGCAGTTTCGGAAGTAGTAACCACATACGTTTCAGCTTCAAAATCAATTTCGGCTCCACCAGAAATGATTTTGTAGTGAGTAGTCCCACTTGGAGCAGCGATCATATTCGCAGGAATAAATGATGCTAAATCCACAGTAATTTCACCAGCCACACGGTCAATAGTAGCCACAAACGGAGCAAACAAAGTGGTACCAAGCTTACCCCGAATATTAAATTCAAAACCAAATAACAATTCGGCTTCTCCATCAATAACGTTTCTAAAACCACGAACACTGGTTAAATCCGCCTGAAGCACCTTAACCATAGCCTGTGTTAATCTACTAACCATTCGACCATCTGCAGAATTAATCAGCAATGGTCGTAGAGCTGTGCGCAAAAGCTTTCCTGCCTTCCCTGCTCTACCAAACTCGGAACCATTCTCACGAGTTCTCTGAAACGCAGGGTCACTTGCAATTCTACTAGCGTCAATTCCGCCTTTTTCTCTTGCCAAATGCCCATCTTGCGTTTTATAAAAAGTAATATCTCCGATAGTACCTTTCAATTTAATTATGCCTTTTTGTCTAGCCATAACTTCAAAATTTTGTTAAACATTCATCTAAAATCTCCTTCATTCCATCAATAAGTTGCAACCACATTTTGAATGATTAAAGCAAAGTTTACGACACATTTCAAAAAAGAAAAAACCGTAAGTGTACCATATGTCCAAAATCGACACAAGTGTCTTAAATGAACATAAAAAGCCAATAAATAAGTATGAAAAATTATAACTAAATTGCAAAAGATTTTCTGCACGTCAGAAGCATAGCATAGCTATATCAAAGGTATGGATAAAGTATGAAATTGAATAATCAGAGGGTATGCATCTATCCAAAGGACATACAACGAATAACAGGCAAGAGTTATCGTCAAAGTACTAGATTAATGCAAAAGATAAAAAAAGACCTCAATAAGCTCGAAAATGAGTTTCTAACAATTGAAGAGTTCTGCACATATAGTGGCATAAAATATGAACAAGTAACTCACTTGATTTTTGGTTAAAATAGAATAATTACAAAAACAAATTTTAATCAGGATGTAGACAATCAAATACTTGAATAACTTGTTCAATTTTTAGCAATGTTTATTGAACTTTTATTTGCTATATCATTACAAATGAGTATATTTACAATTCACAAATGAAATGAATCATTTACGATTAAAAAGGGGGTAAAATCGGTTACCCAAATAAAAACTCAATTATAACTAGCTGTTATAGAATACGTTGAAATAGGTAGTCAAATCCCTCTTTCTCCGCAAAAGAAAACCGATTAGCATCGCTAATCGGTTTTCTTATTTCAAAAAAATGGCTCAAAAGCCTGCTTTTGAAAGTCATTTTTTTGAAATAAAAAAACTACTGATTATGCCAATAATCAGTATAGTTTTCTTTTGCCCAGGATTCCCTCTCGGGGAACAACGAAGTTAATCCCTGTTTAATTTTTTATGCCTGCTTTTGAAAGTCATTTTTTTGAAATAAAAAAACTAATGATTATGCCAATAATCATTATAGTTTTCTTTTGCCCAGGATTCCCTCTCGAGGAACAGCGGAGCTAATCCCTTATTCCTTACCCACTTTTGAAAGTCATTTTTTTTGAAATAAAAAAACTACTGATTATACCAATAATCAGTATAGTTTTCTTTTGCCCAGGATTCCCTCTCGGGGAACAGCGGAGCTAATCCCTTATTCCTTACCCACTTTTGAAAGTCGTTTTTTTTGAAATAAAAAAACTAATAATCATACCAGTAATCAGTATAGTTTTCTCTTGCCCAGGTTGCCCTTTTCGGGAACAACGAAGTTAATCCCTGTTTCTCCACAAAAGAAACTAACACTACTTTTGTCTAAAAATCAGTATAAAACAATAAAATATTTGAGTAACTTTACAATAAAATAGTTTTTATGTGCTACTACACACAACAAAAGAAAATAGCAAGCGAACTTACTAAGTTCTTCAAACGAGAGGTAGACAATCCAGAAAAGGTGTTGGTATCCAATTTTATAAACGGATTCAGCTATCCAAATATTCCTGTTATTCTCGATACCAAACCCGAAATCATAACGACCAATTTCACTTGGGGCTTACTACCTAATAACAGAGATAAAGATTTTAGAAAAAGTACACTCAATGCTAGAGTGGAAACACTTTCTGATAAAGTGTCTTTTTCTCCATCTATAAACAACCGTTGTCTGATTATAGCAAGTGCTTATTATGATTGGCATTGGAACGATGCTGCCGGAAAATCAAAAACTAAATACCAAATCAATTCACAAGATTTTGAATTGTTTTGCCTGGCAGGAATCTACAATTCGTGGATCGATAACCAAGGTAACAATTGGAACACCTATAGCATTGTTACCACCGAAGCCGACCAACAAATGAAATACATTCACAACCGAAAAGAAGCCGAAGGCGACCAAAGAATGCCTATACTTATCAAACACACCGAAGGACAAAACTGGTTAGATGCTAAAAACCATCCTTTAGATTTTGCTTACCCCAACTACAAACCTTCTATTATAGGTTTTCCTGCAAGTGGCGCTTAAACTAGTCTTTTTTTCTTAGCTTAAACTCTGTTCGCAAAGCCGAAAAATCTTGTCTGATGCCCTGCAGTACGTCTCTTACATTCTGTACTCCCAAATCATCTTTTTCAAATTCCTGTGTGGCAATACTACAAGCATAACGCCAAATTTCTATAACATCACTATACAATACTTCAAAAGGTTCATAAATGATATTATCAGAATGAGCAATACAACAAGTGGCATCTTGTTTATACAACCTTTTATACGACATTCCGTTATTCTTTGTAATTAAGATATAAGTCTTGCCGTCTACAATATCCGAAATGCGTTCTACATATTCTCCTACCACAAAAGAACCTTCTTTGTGTGGCGGCATCGAATCTCCGGTAATAGGAAACGCTCTATACTTTCCGTGAGAAAGAAACGGTAGCGAAATACGTTGAAGACTTTCAATAAATTCTGGATCACCATAACCTCTAAGGTAACCGGCCTGAGCTTTGGTTCCAACAATCTCAATTTTGTTTTCACCATCATTATCAACGGTAATCGGAAGAAGAATTCTGTTTTCTTCCAACTGAATTAGATTTTCATAAGGAACACGTCGTATGTCAAAAGACAACAACAAATCAATACTAACGTGATAATAACGAGAAATCTTTTGAAGGCATTCCAAAGGTGGATCTGTAAAAGCTTCATACTTAGCATAACGCTCACGAGGAATGCGCAATTCATCTGCAATTTTTTGCTGTGTCATGTTGTGTTTGACACGCAAGTACCTAAGGTTATCTGAAAATATAGACATATGTTAATGTGAATTTAATTCACAACAAATATAATTAAATTTGGTAATATCATTCTAATTTTGTCAAAAAATAATTTCAGTTTTAAAAAGTATAAAAGTATGTCACGCGCAATCGTACACATGGACTTAGACACCTTTTTTGTCTCCTGCGAAAGATTAATGAATCCTAAACTTATAGGATTACCATTAATCATTGGCGGAAGCTCCGATCGTGGTGTGGTAGCCTCTTGTTCCTACGAAGCTAGAAAATTTGGAGTGCGTTCTGCAATGCCCATGAAATATGCTTTACGTCTTTGCCCACAAGCTTCTGTTATCAAAGGCGATATGGAATACTATTCTAATAAATCTCACGAAGTAACGGCTATTTTAAAAGAAGTGGCGCCTGTAGTTGAAAAAGCAAGTATTGATGAATTTTACTTAGACCTAACCGGAATGGATAAGTTTTTTGGCTGCTACAAATGGTCTACCGAAGTGGCAAGTAAAATTTTTAAAGAAAGTGGTTTACCCATAAGTTTTGCGCTTTCGGTAAACAAAACGGTTTCTAAAATTGGTACTGGCGAAGCGAAACCTCTAGGCAAATTAGAAATCACAGAAACCAACGTTAAACCCTTTTTAAACCCATTACCTATTCAAAAAATACCGATGTTGGGCGATGTGACTTTTCAATTGCTTTCTCGAATCGGAATTAGAAACATCCAAACATTATCTGAAATGCCGGTTGAAGTATTGCAACAAATGATTGGAAAAAACGGAGTAGAAATCTGGAAAAAAGCAAACGGAATTGACAACAATCCTGTAGAACCTTACACCGAAAGAAAGTCCATTTCAACAGAGCATACGTTTGAAACGGATACTATTGATATTTCTACTATCAGATCATTAATCACCGGAATGGTAGAAAAACTATCCTATCAATTGCGTTCAGAAGGCTTTCTGACTTCTACAGTTGTGGTCAAAATTCGATACAATAATTTTGATACCGAAACCAAACAAGTTAAAATTCCTTACACCTCGTTCGATCATGTTCTAACGAAAACAGCTATCGAATTATTTGAGAAAGTCTACACCCGAAGAATGCGCCTACGACTAGTCGGAATACGCTTCACAGGATTAGTTCGCGGCACGTATCAAATCAACATGTTTGAAGATACAGCCGAAATGCTATCGCTATACCAAGCCATCGATAAAATCAAAAACAGGTTCGGTTTCGAAGCCGTTTCAAGAGGTTCAGGCACAATAATCAAACAGAAAAAATAAAAAAATCCCAAATCCCAAATCCCAAATCCTCAATCCTCAATCCAAAATCCTCAATCCAAAATCCATGTACCTCAATTGTCATTCTTATCACAGCTTACGTTACGGAACAATTCCGTTAAACGACCTTGTAGAACAAGCTAAAGCGGCTGATGTAAAAGCATTGGCGCTAACAGATATCAATACCATTACTGGAATATATGATTTTACCAAACTCTGTAAAGAAGCCAACATCAAACCAATAGTTGGAGTGGAATTCAGAGAAGCCAACCAACTACTGTTTATCGGCTTGGCCAAAAACCAAAAAGGTATTGGCGAAATGTGCCGCTTACTAACAAATCATAACCTTTCTAAAACACCTTTGCCAACGGTAGCGCCACTATTCGAAAACGTATTGGTGATTTACCCAACAACTAACATGCCGGATGAGTTACGAAATTTCGAATACACAGGCATCCGTCCAGAAGAGGTGATTAAATTATTCAAACCGGAATGGAAGCCTCTGATTCAAAAATCGGTCGTACTCCAACCCGTAACCTTCAGAACCAAAAAGGAATTCAATCTGCACCGCATTCTTCGAGCCATTGAAAACAATACTTTGTTATCAAAACTAACAGCAGAAGACATCTGCAAAACGTCCGAAGTGATGACCAGTAACGAGGAGGTACTACAACAGTATGCGGAATATCCTGAAATCATAAAAAATACAGAAGTGGTGATGAATCAGTGCCATTTTGAATTTGAATTCAACACGCCTCGAAACAAAAAATACTATACCAAAAGCAAAGAAGGCGACCGGTTGTTATTAGAAAATTTAGCAAAAAGTGGTTTAATCAAACGCTACGGACCTAATAATACGGAAGCGCAAAAGAGAGTGGTAAAAGAATTAAAAGTAATCAACGATTTAAACTTTAGTGGCTATTTCCTCATTACTTGGGACATTATTCAATACAGCAAGAGTCAAGGTTTCATGCATGTTGGTCGCGGTAGCGGTGCCAACAGTATAGTGAGCTATTGCCTTGGCATTACAGACATCTGCCCTATCGAACTAGATTTATACTTTGAACGTTTTCTAAACGAAAACAGAAAATCGCCACCCGATTTTGATATTGATTGGTCTTGGCGCGAACGTGATTTTATCTTAGACTATATCTTCAAAAGATTTGATCCGAATCACGTAGCGTTTTGTGGTACAAATGTGGAATTCAAATACCGATCCATCTTTAGAGAAGTGGGTAAAGTTTTTGGTTTGTCAAAAGACGAATTGGATGGCTTATCAAAAGCTAAAGGACGACAAAGAGAAAGCAATTCTGTGGTAAAATATGTCGAAGAATATGGAATGATGTTAGAGAAATACCCTAACCAACGCAGCATGCACTCGTGTGGCATCATCATTTCTGAAGAACCAATTACCAATTTCACCGCACTTGAAATGCCTCCAAAAGGTTTTCCAATTGTGCAATTTGACATGCACGTAGCGGAAGATATTGGCTTTGAAAAATTCGATATTTTAAGCCAACGTGGCTTGGGTACCATTGATGAAGCCGTAAAAATTATTGAGAAAAACAGAGGCATTAAAGTCGATATAACCGATATAGCCTTATCAAAAAACGAAGCCAAATGCAACGAACTATTAAGCATCGGCAAAACCTTAGGTTGCTTTTACATCGAAAGTCCTGCCATGCGGGGTTTGTTGCGACGGTTAAAATGTGATAATTACAAAACCTTAGTAGCCGCTTCGAGCATCATTCGTCCGGGTGTGGCTCAAAGCGGCATGATGCGCGAATACATTTTTAGACACAACCATCCCGACAAATTTGAGTATTTTCACGAAGTGTTTAAAGAACAGCTTGGTGAAACCTATGGGGTAATGGTGTACCAAGAAGATGTCATCAAAATTGCCTTGCACTATGCCGGTTTAGAAGCTTCTTATGGTGATATATTGCGACGAGCCATCAGCGGAAAAGGACGTTCTTTGAAAGAACTTCAAAGCGTGAAAGAACAGTTTTTCATTGCATGCCAACAAAAGGGACATCCTTTAAAATTGAGCGAAGAAGTCTACCGACAAATAGAAAGCTTTGCTGGATATTCGTTTTGTAAAGCGCATTCGGCAAGTTATGCGGTAGAAAGCTACCAAAGCTTATATCTAAAAACGTATTACGGTATCGAGTTCATGGTAGCAGCAATAAATAATGGTGGCGGATTTTACAGACCAGAGATTTACATACACGAAGCCAAAATGAGTGGCGCAACCATTCACAATCCTTGCATAAACCATAGTCATAACCAAACCACCGTTTATGGCACTGACGTGTATCTGGGTTTTGGTTTACTAAAAAATCTAAACAGTGACTATATTTTGAGTATTGTTACAGAACGTGAAAAAAAAGGAACTTTTAAGTCTATTGAAAATTTTATTGACCGAGTGCCTTCGGGTTTAGAAAGTATTCAAACGCTGATTTTTATTGGTGCCTTTAGATGTACTGGCAAAACCAAAAGTCAATTGATTATCGAAGCCCGAATGCTCTTGACAAATCACAAGAGTGAGGCAAACAGTCCTTTGCTCCTAGATGCGCCTACTAAGGAATTCAAATTTCCAGTTATGGAACGTTCTATGCTAGAAGATGCTTTTGATGAAATTGAATTGTTGAGCTTTCCTGTTTCTTGTTCGCCTTTTGATTTACTAGAAACAAAATACAAAAGTAATGTTGTGGCAAGTAATCTGATTAATTACATTAAAAAAGAGGTCAAACTAATTGCTTACTTAGTCTCTATCAAACAAGTGCCTACAAAAATGGGGATGATGTTTTTTGGTACTTGGATTGATGCCAACGGCGATTATTTTGATACCGCGCATTTTCCTAAAAGTCTCATCAACTACTCGTTCAAAGGTGGCGGATGTTACCTGCTTTTAGGAACGGTCGAAGTAGATTACCATTTTCCAACGATAACCATTTCCAAAATGGCTAAAATGCCCTTCAAACCCGATCCAAGATACGCCAATTCAAAAGCCTTGCAGTTTAAAGCAACCGAACAACTTCGTGGCGATATCAGTACAACCGAAAGAGCGCCATACCCACAAGAACACGAAATAAACTTACCCAGACATAAAATGGGACCAAGCTTATAAAATTAGCAAAGCAACCACACAAAACGCAGACCAACAAAAACAAAAGAAAATAGAAAAAAGAGAAAAGAGAAAAGAAAAAAGAGAAAAGAAAAAAGAGAAAAGAAAAAAGAAAAAAGAAAAAAGACAACCGACACCAAACAACAAACAATAAACAACAAACAATAAACAACAAAAAACAACCCACAACCGACAACAGACAACCGACAACAGACAACCGACAACCCACAGCCCACAACAGACAACCCACAACAGACAACAGACAACTCACAACCGACAACTCACAACCCATGAAAAACCAACAATACGCCATAGTCGATATCGAAACCACAGGCGGCAATGCCAGCCACAGTCGCATAACGGAGATTGCCATTATCATTCACGACGGCGAACAAATCATCGACCGCTATGAAACACTTATCAATCCTCAAAAGGAAATACCTGCGCCTATTTTTGCGCTCACAGGCATCAATAACGAAATGGTAAAAAAGGCACCTATCTTTGAGGAAGTGGCGGAAACCATTTTGAACTTGCTTACCGACCGAATATTTGTAGCCCACAATGTCAATTTTGATTACTCCTTCGTCAGACACGAGTTAGCCTCATCGGGTTTTAAGTGGAAAGCGACCAAATTATGTACCGTTCGCGCTGCCAGAAAAATTCGTCCAGGACTGCTGTCGTATAGTCTCGGAAAATTATGCCGCTATTTAGAAATTCCGTTAGTAAACCAACACCGCGCTGGTGGTGATGCTGATGCAACAGCTATCTTATTTTCTAAATTATTGGAATGGGATTACGATAACGAAATCGACAAAATGCTAAAGCGGGCCACCAAAGAACAGCAGTTACCTCCTAACCTACCCAAAGAAGATTTTGAACAACTTCCTGAAAAACCGGGTGTCTATTATTTTTACAACCAAGTTAAAAAAGTGATTTATGTGGGCAAAGCCATTAATATCAAAAAAAGAGTGGCTTCTCATTTCTCTGGTAATCCTACTAATGCACAACGACAGCATTTTCTGCGAGACATTCACTCCATTTCATTTGAAGTCTGCGCTACCGAGTTTATGGCGCTATTGCTAGAAGGTACCGAAATAAAAAAACTATGGCCACTGTACAACCGTGCCTTAAAAAAATACGAACCCAAATACGGCTTGTTCGAATACGAAGCTCGCAATGGTTACAAATACCTCGCTATCAAAAAACTGCTGCAAGGACAAACTCCTGTGGAAACCTATGGCAAATTATACGATGCCATCAAAGAGCTTAGCCACTTGGTACAACAATTTCAAATCGATACCCGATTTTGCAATTTTGCTCAAAAGACCACTACCGAAACCATCCAATTTACCTTAGAAGAAACCATTGCCACTGCCGAAGAACATAACACTAGAGTAAACCAAGCTTTAGCCTACTTATCGGCAAGCAAAGAAACCTATGCCATCATCGACCACGGAAGAACAAACGAGGAAAAAAGCTGCATCTGGGTAGAAAAAGGACACTTCTTCGGAATGGGATACATTCCAATGGATCAAACCATAACCGATGTCACCGAACTGAAAGAACAAGTCACACGCTATAAAAGTGATCCGTACTTAATGAAACTAATAACCCAATACGTCGATAAACACCCACGAAAAGTGCAAAGAATTGAAGCCCAAGTAGACTAATTTTACACAAGAATTGGTGAAATTAAAGAAGAACGAATCCATCGTAATTTTTTAGAATACAGCCTAAATTGATTTTTTTAAAATCTTTAGTACAATATACTTTGATTTAAGTTACTTTATTTTATTTTTAGCTTTTTTATGGAACAGCTAGATTTTTAAAATGACTAAATTTATTTTTTCTGTTATAGTTCTCTTGTCGTGCACTTTAAACTATGCACAAGAACTTAATGACCTTGAAATAAAAAAGACCCGAAGCCTGCAAGAACACCTTATTTCCAATCCGGAATTGGCTTATAAAGAAGCTTTGGAAATTAGTGCTTCCGAAAATCTCCTGTTTAGTTTTCACGGCAACTACTACATCGCCAATTATTTTTACAACAAAGCAGAGTTACTTCGTGCCAAACAACTTCTTATCAAACTCCTCGATACGATCGAAAAAAGCGCCTTGCCTAAAGACAGCAAAGGCTATCAGGACTTGGTAGCTATGTGCGTCAACAAATTATTTTATGTCCACAAAAACCTAGGTGCCTACGACTCGGCTTTATGGTACCTTGATCACTACAAAAAAAAGATACCCAACAACCATTTTAACGAACAGTATGCTTCCATCAAAGTGGCTATGGGTGATTATGCCAATGGTATTGCGCTGTTAAAAAAGGGACTGACGACCACACACCATTTAAAACTTGGTGTGGGCGAAAAAAAGACAATGAACAACAAACTGTTTGCTGATAAATACAACAACATAGGTGAGGCTTATCAAGCCTATTATCTACAATCTAAAAAAAGGGTCTTGTTAGACTCGGCCAATTACTATTTCAAGGCGGCTGCAACATTGCTACTGAAAGATAATTTTTACCCTGATTATACCAAGGCTTTATTGTGCATGCGAGAAGCAAAAAGTGCCGCACTAGCAGGTAACTACGTAAAATCATTGGCTTTGTACAGAGAACGTAAAAAATACCCTGTAGTCAAAGATAACATTCGAACCGAACAACTGTTTGATTTGGGAATGGCCGATTGTTTTCATCATTTAAAACAAGTAGATTCGGCGTTGTATTATAGTAAAAAGTATGTAAGCAATTACCAAATCACCAAGGTTTCTAAAGAAAATCTGTTGATGGCTTACAACATCATGACGCAAGCGTACAATACCAAAAAAGATACCAAGAACGCTTACCTATACGCCCAAAAAAGCCTAGCGCTAATTCAAACTATTGAGGGCATCAAAAGCAACTCTTTGAATTTTCTACACAATTATGATTTGAACATTATTAAAGAGGAATCAAATGAAATTCTTGCTTCCAAAAATTATTTCAAAATATCGTTAGTAGGCATCTCTCTAGTTTTAGTACTAGTAATGCTAGGATTTTATTACTACCATAAACTCCAAAAAGAAAAGCACCAGCGTTTTTTAGAAATCATTCAAAACCTGAAGGAGACTAAAACTCCTGACGAGAATTCGCCAATAAATGAAACTACCGAACCACTTCCTAAACAAACTATGGATGAGGAACTTATTGAAAAAATAGGGGCAGGATTAACCAAATTAGAATTAAAAGAAGCCTTCTTAGATCCTAACTTTAAATTGGCTTATGTAGCCAAAAAACTAACTACCAATACGGCCTATTTATCGCAATACTTCAATCAGGTGAGGCAAAAAACCTTCTCGGAATATACCCAAGAATTGCGCATTCAATATGTATTGCAAAAGCTAAATGATGCGCCTTATTTTCGGAACTATACCCTACAAGCCATAGCGGAAGAAGTGGGCTATAAAGACGCCAATACCTTTGTTCGTGTCTTTAAAAAGCAAACCGGACTATCGCCCAACTACTACATCGAAAAGTTAGCAATTAAGGCCTAATTAATTCAATTTCTTTAGGATAGGATTTTTTAAACATACGATTATTTATAAAAAAGCAGATACATAAATAGGATATGTACTTGTTATAATTATCTTTGGCAACTGTTTAACAAATCTTACAAAACTATTTAATATGAGGAAAAAAATTACCTTGTCCTTATTTTTGGTGCTCTTTCTTACGATATCGAAAATTTCAGCACAATGCACCACTGGAGTTAAATATCCTGCGGGTATTCATCAAGCTACAGGTGCAGCCGGCTCTGACGTGATTAACACCGATGCCAGAACGGGTCAATATACCGATGTTCATATAGAACCTTCAAAGTATTATACGTTTTCTTCTTCTGTTAACACCGATTACATTACCATTACAAATAGTGCTGGAACGCAAGTAATCGCTCATGGGGTTACACCAGTGAGTTTTGTATCGGTTTTTGATCAAACGGTGCGTTATTATATACATCAAAATGCACAATGCCAAACGACCAATCAGTTTGTTCGTTCTAGAACTGTAACTTGGGTTACGGCACAAGATTGTCAAGATCCTATTCCAACAACGGTTGCCAATATTTCACCAGTATCGGCTACCCTAAATTTTACACCTCCAGCTATTACGCCTTACTTTGGCTATGAAGCGCATGTAAATACTTCCTCAACCACACCAGGTGCATCGGTTCCGGTGTTTACTTCGTCACCTACTGCCAATTCGGTATTTGTTACCGATTTGAATCCTGATACTACTTATTACTATTGGATTCGTTCAAAATGTGATTATCAAAGAGGCGAATGGATTTACGGTGGTTCTTTTACAACCATTTCTTCCTTACAGTGCAACAGTGCTTACAATGGGGTTAATCCTTCTTTTACGGTTACGCCACTTTGTAACGGCAGTGATGATTGGATTGCAACCGACGTGAAAAACAGTAGTTTTGCTAACGTTAATGTAGTAGCTAACACACAATATGTTTTTAAAACCAATAATGGTAGTGATTATATTACGCTGACCAATGCTTTAGGAACAGTGGTTTTAGCTACAGGTGCTACACCATTAAACTGGAACTCTGCTAGTACGTCTGGAGTGGTGCGTTTTTATTCTTATGATAATGCGCAATGTGGGTACGGAATCACTATGGTAGGTACGCGTAACAAATATGTTAACTGTGTGACTTCATCGGTTACTTGTAATCCTCCTACGGCTTTGTCTGTAACTAACATTACTTCGAACTCTATCAGAATGTCTTGGACAGCTCCAACAAGTGCACCAAGTAGTGGTTATGATATTTATTTGGTTACCAACAATACTACGCCTACACAAAACACTGCTCCAACCTACACTAATACTACTACGACTAGAGAAATTAATGGTCTAACAGCAGGTGTTACTTATTATTACTGGATTCGTTCTAACTGTGGTGCTGAAAAAAGTAGCTGGACTTCAGGTGGATTTTTTACTATGAACCAATCGTTTAGCTGTAATGGAGCCATCTATGGTTTGTTTCCTAACGCGACTTTCACTCCTGTTTGCACCGGAAGTGCCGAAACTATTTCTGCAACGGCTTTTGCAGGACAATATTCTAATGTAAACATTAATGCTAGCCAACAATATATTTTTGCTTCTTCTGTGGGTACTGATTTCATTTCTATCACTAACAGTGCAGGAACAGCAATTCTAGCAACAGGTCAAACGCCTTTAACTTGGAATTCAGGTACGAATACAGGTGTTATCCGTTATTATTTACATACCAACGCTAATTGTGCTTCGCAAAACACTAACAGAACTAAGTCTATTCAATGTGCTGCTTCTGTTTCTTGTGGTGTGCCATCAGCTTTATCAGTTACTAACATTACTTCTAACTCCTCAAGATTGAATTGGACAGCTCCAGCAACGGCGCCAACTGGTTATGATATTTATATTGTTACCACCAATACCGCTCCAACGGCTGCTACAGCTGCTACAGCAACAAGTACTACCGCTGGCGTGGGTGTCTTAAATGGATTAGCAGCAGCAACTACCTATTACTATTGGATTCGTTCGAATTGTAACGGTACAAGAAGTGCTTGGGTTTCTGGTGGTAATTTCACTACGCTTAATTCGCTTGTTTGTAACGGTGCTGTTAATGGTTTATATCCAGAGGCTACGTTTACGCCAACTTGTACAGGTGGCGTGCAAACTATTGTTTCTGATGCTTATGCTGGTGAATATGCTAACGTAAATGTTGTGGCTAATACGCAATATACGTTCTCTACTTCATTGGCTTCTGATTTTGTTACCGTAACTAATGCTTTAGGAACCACGGTACTTGCCTCTGGAACGACGCCTCTTAATTGGACTTCGGGAACCTATGCTGGTGTAGTAAGATTTCATATCAATACGAATTCTTCTTGTGGGACACAAAACACCAATAGATTCCGTTATATTCAATGTTTTGGATTGGCTTCTTGTGGTCTTCCTAGTAACTTAGCCATATCAAACATAACATCTAATTCTTGCAGCCTTACTTGGTCTGCTCCAACAACGGCTCCAACAGGTTATGAGGTATATTTTGCTACAACTAATACAGCTCCTGTAGCCGCAACAGCTCCAACCTACTCTACGGCTGCTACGGTTATCAATTCTGTAAACCCATTAACTGCAGCAACTACTTATTACTATTGGGTACGTTCTAACTGTAATGGAACAAAAAGTAACTGGGTTGCTGGTGGAAGTTTTACGACGCTAACTGCATTAAGTTGCAACGGTGCTTCATTTGGTTTGTTTCCTACAGCGACATTTACGCCTTCTTGTTCTGGCAATTTAGAACTAATCGTTAACAATGCGTACGCTGGTGAATATTCTAACGTAAACATCTTGATTAACAAACAATACACGTTTACTAGTTCGACTACTACCGATTTTATCACGATTACTAATGCGGCTGGAACGGCTGTGTTGGCAAGTGGCGTAACTCCTGTAGTTTGGAATTCCACTTATTCAGGTGTTATTAGATATTACTTAAGCTTAAATGCTAATTGTGGTTCGCAAGGTACGTCTAGAGTGCGTTACATCACTTGTGCCACTCCAACGGGATGTAATCCACCAACTAACTTATATTCTGATGGCGTTACTTCTAACTCGATTAACATTGGTTGGATAGCAGCTAATCCTGTTCCAAGTAATGGTTACATCTATGCTTACGGTACGGTAAACGATCCGTTTGCGGCAGGTACTATTTCAGGAAACACTACGGCGAATTTTGCCACTTTAAGCAATTTGTCTCCAAACACGACTTATTATTTCTGGGTAAAATCTAATTGTGGTACAACGCAAACCAATTGGGTTTCGGGAGGTTCATTTACGACCTATGCTACTAATGCTTGTTTTCCTCCAACACAATTGTTTACTGATGGTTTAACAGCTACCTCGGTAAACATTGGCTGGGCAGCACCAACGCCTGCACCTAGTAATGGTTATATTTATGCTTACGGAACGGTAAACGATCCGTTTTCGGCAGCAACCATTACTGTAAACACTAGTAATACCTTTGCTGTTATTAACAATTTAACACCTAACACTACGTATTATTTTTGGGTAAAATCTAATTGTGGTACTACGCAAACCAATTGGGTTTCGGGTGGTTCGTTCACGACACCTGCTGCTTCAGGTTGTGGTCTTCCAACACAGTTATTCTCTGATCCAGAATCATCAACTGCTGTTAATATTGCTTGGACAGCGCCAAATCCTGCGCCAAGTAATGGTTATGTTTATGCTTATGGTACGATTAACGATCCATTCGCTACAGGTACTATCCAAGGTTCGACCTCACAAACCTTTGCGCTTTTGACTAATTTAACGCCAAACACAACGTATTACTTCTGGGTTAAATCTATATGTGGTAACACCGTAACCAATTGGAGTCCGAGTAGTTCGTTTACTACGGCAGCTGCTGCGGGTTGTAATGCGCCAACACAACTGTTTACCGATCCTGAATCGTCAACTGCGGTAAATATTGTATGGAATGCGGCAAGTCCGGTACCAAACAATGGTTATGTTTATGCTTACGGTACGATTAACGATCCGTTCGCTGCAGGCACTATGCAAGGTTCGACCTCACAAACGTTTGCGCTTTTGTCTAATTTAACGCCAAATACGACTTATTACTTCTGGGTAAAATCTATTTGTGATAACACCGTAACCGATTGGAGTCCGAGTGGTACTTTTACTACCTCAACGCTTGGTACGGATAGCTTCTTGAAAGAACAAGTTAAACTATATCCTAATCCTGTTAGCACGGTCTTCAACATCGCGCTTAACAAAACGATTACGAACGTAGCAGTACACAATCTTTTGGGTCAAGAAGTCCTTTCAAAAGCAGTGAATAGTACCGAAACTTCAGTAGATGTTAGTCATCTAGCTGCGGGAAGTTATCTAGTGAAAATCACCTCAGGTAACGAAACGAAAACCGTGAAGATTATCAAAATGTAAATCGGTAATCCCTTACTATAAAAAAATCCCAAATTTCATTTAATGGAATTTGGGATTTTTTTTATGGGATGTTTTATGAATTCATAGACCAATCGAAATAAAAAGTTAAAAGTTTTTTAGACTTACTATTATCAAAAATAGTAATGATTACTTGCAACTTTTAGGAAGTGCAAACAATCCTATTAAATACAAAAAATTATTAAAAGTTAAACATTCTGAATCTTTTTTTACCAAAATGTGGAAAACCGTAAATTAAATCGTTTTGCGGTTTTTATATTTGTACGAAATCACGTAAAACTACCTGTAAATTAATTGGGAAATTGGTTTATTTTTGGTAGGTTTGATCCTTATAGTAGATTTTATATCCAGATTGTAGATATCACATAGTAAATTATTAATCCTCTAAGCACAAAATATAACATACGAATAAAAATGGCTCGAATTCCAATATCAATAGAAAAAATAAATACATTTCAAAAGAATTTTAAAAAAGAGGTTACAACTATTACTCGTTTTATGATAACGTTAAACGATAAAAACGACAGTTGGACAAAACATATCTACACCGATAGAAAAGAATTAGAGCGTTTGAGAGCTGAAATAAATGAAGTTCTTGAATCAGAAACAACGGCTGAGAAAATGAATATTTCAGTCGAAAAAGCAGCCAAAATTGATGACCATTATAAAAATGATAGTTTGTGTTTGAATTGCAAATATCAATTTTCACGTGCTTGTGAAACTTGTTTATTTGTGTTGCAAAGTCCATTAGAAAGAAAATTATTTATTGAATTAAAAAAAACTTACATCAACTTTCAAACCCAACAGGGATTAAATTACAATGGTGATTTTATTTCAATGGAAGGTAAAAGCTATGATAATGAAAATAATAACTTCAAGAATGTATTAACGATTGTTGATTTCTATATTTACAAAGGAGATATTAAGCTATGTGTTTATACTGATGGACATACTTATCACGAAAGAACTGAAGAACAAGCGCAAAGAGATAGGAACATTGACAGAAAGCTTCAAGAATTAGGATTTAAAGTTCTCCGTTATACTGGTAAAGAAGTAAATGAGAATATTGATAAAATCATTAGTGATATTAAAAGATGGATTAAGGAATAGTAAGTTTTATAACCTTAAATTTATATCAATAAAAAACATTATTTGCTGGCCCACTTCAAATTTTGAATATAATGATAGAGTTTGGTTTCACTAGAAAAAAGGTGTTTAAAATTATCAATCAACTAATAATCTCAGTTTTTATTAGTAACTTAAAATTGAGCGTCTTTTAAAAGCAAAATAGTGTTTTACAGCTAAAATATATAAATCGTAATGGTTTATGGTAATTTAAAAAATTATGAGTTCGAAAAATTAGACTTATAAAAACGGAACTAGGAAAGAATGAAATTTATGACTAAAGGTTCGATGTAAAATTAATTGCGTTAAAATAATTATTAAAAATGAATTTAACTTCAAGTTATCAACTACTTGTAAACAGATTAGTTTCTGTTTTCAAAAGAATTAAATTTTATTAACATTGAAAAAGAACTTTACAATTTATTAAAGACAAACAATTGGAGACTTGAGCAAGAAAAAATACCATTTGACTTTGTTAATCAGTACTTTTCCTTTTTAATTTCTAATGCATAATTTTTTAAATAATTTTTATATAGTTCTAATCTATGAATGAAACATTTATTAATATAAGTAAGATTATTGAACGTGATAGTAAATCAACAACCTATAAATTTGCCTTGTTACGAGGTACTATAGATATCATTCAAGAAAATTCACCATACATTGAAATCAAAAAAAATGTAGTCGAAATTCCAATGGGGTTACTTATCGAAAAATGGATGCTGTACTACTATCCAATACTTGGTAGTACTGTATTAATACCTCAAATAAATGGTGTGAATTCAAAACTTGCCTTTCATACCAAGTTTTTAAAAATTATAAATTATTATAACGAGGTTGGAGGTTTATCTACATTTTACAATGACATTCGTATTAAAGGAATAAGTAAGGAATTAAACAAAGAGTTTTATGATTTAGTAAAAGATCTAAAAAATATTATTGTAAAAAATCCAATGCAATATATTGGAAATTCCTTCAACAAAAGTTATTATTCGATATACCAATATCAAAATAATTCCACTCTGAAAAATTCAGAAACTCAAAATACTAACTGGTTAATAAACAGTTGCGGTATTTTCACAATACCGATTGAATATTATAACGCCTTCAAGTTACTAGGAAGTTTTATAAGCGGAACAGATAATATTTTATTTAAATGGGCTGATTTTTCAGTAAATGCAAGTCATGAAAAAATTAATCCTGAAAAAGTGATTGCAGAAATTCTTAAAAACCCGATTACAGATAGGGATGTATTAGCTTCAAAAAACCTTTACAAATCTATTTTAAATGAAGCTGGAGAAATAATTTGCGTTTGGTCGGAAACGAAAATTAAAACCTGTGATGTGGACCACGTAATTCCTTTTTCAATTATGAAAAATAATGACCTTTGGAATTTGCTTCCCGCGAAATCTTCAATTAATAATAATAAAAGAGACAAAATACCTTCCGTAGATTTCATTATAAAACAAAAGGATATTATAATTCATTATTGGGAAATTATTCATAAAGCACAAGAAAAACGATTTCTAGAAGAAATTCAGATTACTCTTTTAGGAAATAATAAAACATTAAATTGGCAAAATTTAGCTTTTAATCAGCTTACCAATATGTCCAAATATTTGATAGAAAAAAGAGGTTACGAAAAATGGGAATTATAAAAGATAATATACATAGTCATTTAACCGCTATAGAAAGAACCTCACTTTCTTATCCAGCAAGAATTTTACTTAATCAAAAAAGGATAAAAGGTAAGGTTTTAGATTTTGGCTGTGGTATAGGTAAGGATGTCGAATTGTTGAAAGATAAAGGATTTGAAATTGATGGTTTTGACCCATTTTACTTTCCGGAATTTCCAACAGAAAAGTATGATACTATTTTGTGTTTTTATGTGCTAAATGTTTTACTTCCAGAAGAACAAGCCGAGGTGTTAATGAATGTATCGCATCTGCTAAAACCTAATGGAAAAGCCTATTTTGCTGTGCGAAGAGACATACAGTACGAAGGCTATCGAATGCACAAACTTCATAAAAAAGAAACCTATCAATGCATCATTAAACTGGGATACGCCTCTATTTATAAAAACGATAACTGCGAAATCTACGAATACGAACAATACACCACCTTAAACCAAGGAAATGCTTCGTTAAGTCCGTTTTTAGTTGGTGATACTGCCCGAGAATTAATTGTCGAAACCGCCACTGTTTTCTCCTTTTACGACAAATATCCTGTAACCGAAGGGCACGCTTTAATTGTGCCAAAACGATTGGTTTCCAATTATTTCGACTTGACTTTAAAGGAGCAAATGGCTTGCTGGATCGTGGCCAATAAAGTAAAAACGATTCTTCAAGAAAAATTCAATCCTGATGGTTTTAACATTGGCATCAATATTAAGGAAGAAGCAGGGCAAACCGTTCCGCATTGTCACATTCACATCATTCCGAGATATAAAGGTGATGTTGAAAATCCGCGTGGTGGCATTCGAGGTGTTATTCCGAGTAAAAAAGAGTATTAGAATCTAGTTGTAGTTCTACTTTACTACTCACACTAATCAACAACAAAAGCTAATAATCCTAACCTATTAAAGCTATTTAGACGCAAGTCAACAACTGTAGCTAAAGATAATTTACAGCTAAGCGCCAAAGTTGGTTGATGTTTTAAACCTTACTAAACTATAATCCTGCAAAGGGGTAAAACAAATCAACCATTATTGCAACACAACTTTCTCTCTGAATACGCACCTTTACATATTAGTTATTTATAAAGTATAACCTTAGCGCAAGTAATTTTGGTTTATTATATTAATGCTCTAAATGGTGTTAAGTCTACTTTATTTAATTCGAAATGTTTTCCCTTCAAACAGTTAAACCCAAAATCATCGGTACCTTCGCTGAAATCGGTAAAGGTTTTTTAGAAGTAATTACTTATCGTACATCTAAGAATATCTTTTTTGGTGGAACGAAATAAAGGTGTTACGGTTGCATAGTTAAGTAGGTTTAATACTATTAACAACTTTTGCTACAACCTTGATACCATAAAATCGCGTGATTTCGTTTTATTTCAACTCCTTTCCTCGTTCAAAATTCTTTTGAAAAGGGAGCGCTTTTGTTTTTGCCAATCCAAGGCTTTCATCTTGATATCCCAAAACATCTCAAGTCTTAAATTGCGACAAATTACGCTACGTCGCTCATTAAATAAAAATCCAAAGCAAGTCTTGAACCAATAATTTTAGTACTTTAGCAGTAGTAGAAAATTTTTTAAACAAAATCTTAGCGCCTAGATAAAAAAAGTAGAGCACCTAAAGGGCTATTTAGTTAAAAAAAACGTTACTTGCATAATTTTAGTACCGTTACAATTTTTAGCAAACACCTAGCAATTAAAAGGATAGTTTTTTCAAACAAATAGTTAAAAGCATACCAACAGTAAGATCCTAGGCACTAGTTAGCAAACATTTTACCTGTGCGCACAAAAAACTAAATTTTGAAAATGAAAAACCTCTTATTTTTTATATTTATTTTCTTGATCTTATTTTCAAGTTGCAAAAAAGAATTACCGCAAAAAATAGAAAATCCGAAATTTGTTCGAACTTGGTATGATACAGTACAAGGAATGCCATTCAGAGCTAAATTAATCATAAAAGCAAATAAAACATTTGAATATTTGAGTGGAGCTTGTGATTCACGCTCTAAAAGTAATGGAATTTGGAACATACAAAATGATACAATTATTCTGAAAAGCCTAAAACCAAAAGGATGTCTTTTTCAAAATCGATTTGGCGTTTACTGTATTCCAAAAAATGATAAAAGCTTTTTTGAAAACAATAAGACAATTAAAGACTGCGAACCAAACGGAGCAGAATCTAATTACGAAATATTTGAAAATGAAAAGTTCATTATTGAAAATGACACTTTGATTCATATTAATCAAGCAAAAAATGAATGTGGAGAAATAAGAGTAGCATTTTCAACAAAAGAGAAAATTAGAAGAAGTGTTAGAAAATAAAAAAACGTTTGCTTTCAACCGTTTTGCGCTATTGCGAGAAAAGTGCAAAATTCACGTTTATCTTTCGCACGAAATCTTATCTTAGCATAAAATACGCAGTTCCGTCGCTCGCAACATCCGCAAAGCGGCAGAACGATAAATTAAATACCAAACTAATATGGCCTATTGTTAAAAAATAGGGCAAACTAGATACGATGTATTCTCGTATATAAACAAAATTTTAACAATTTAGCCCTAGAATTGGGATGCAGCGCAAAAGGTATCCGCTAAAATTTGTTAAATTTGACAAAACAACTAGTGATTAATTCGGAACAGATGACAGACTTGAAAACAGCCATTTTAATTTTTGCCCATTCCGCAGAACAGGAGGCAATCAACAAGCCGTTTCTTCATTCCCAATCTGTATTCCAATCGCTAAATGACCACACACTGCAAATTGTTCAGCAAACGCAGTTGCCTTATTTCGTAGTAAACGAGACCAAACAAGTGGGTGCTACTTTCGGTGCCCGGTTTACTAATGCTATGCAAGCTGTTTTTGATGTAGGTTACGATGCTTTAATTGTGATTGGGAACGATACACCGCATTTAACATCGTCTCTAATAAAGACAACCAAAACAAAATTGGAAGCCAATAAAGTGGTCGTAGGCGAAAGTCATAATGGTGGTTTCTATTTACTCGGAATTAAAAAGACGCACTTCAAAGCCGAATCTTTTTTAGAATTGCCTTGGCAATGCCAGCAGTTGAGCAGAAAATTGTCGCAGTTATTACAACTCGATGCCTTGGATATTTGCTTATTAAAAAAACTGCAAGATATTAACGGCGTAGACGATATTAAAAAAATAGTGTGCTTTTTTAAAAAAGTATACCGTTGGTTATTCCACATATTTTTAAAAATTACATTTCAGAAAGGAATTTGTTTTAAGCACTTTTCCCTACTTAAAACCAAACAACTTACTTCAACTTCCTACAATAAAGGTTCGCCTCTTTTTATATAATTTGTTACTATTTGGATTCTGACTGTTCAGAGTTTTACTAATTATATAAAAATAACATATGAAGCAATTATGCGTAATCTTCCTATTCGCAATCTCGTGTTTAGGCTATTCTCAAATTACCGTTACAGGTACCATTAAAAGTAAATCAGACGGATTGGCTTTACCGTCAGTAAATATAAAATCAGGTGCAGCGACGACCAACTCCGATGCCAATGGAGCGTTTTCAATCGCAGTAGCGTCACAATCAAGTACAATAACTTTTTCTTATATCGGTTACCAATCCAAATCTATCGTGGTAGGCGCTAACACAACACTTACCGTTGAATTAGAAGAAGAAGCCCAAAATCTCGAAGAAGTTGTAGTAACTGCTTTGGGATTAAGCAGAGCCTCTAAAAAATTAGGGTATGCGGTACAAACCTTACAATCCAAAGATTTAGTGGAAGTAAAAACCGTAAACTTTCTAGACAATTTAGCAGGGAAAATTGCTGGTGTAACCATCACACAAGGTGCCACTGGCGTTGGCTCTTCTTCCAAAATTACGATCCGTGGCGAATCATCTTTCTCGAACAACAATCCGTTGTTTGTGGTAGACGGAATACCGATTAATAACGAAACGGTGTTCAATTTCACTAAAGAAGCAGCCGCCGGATTTCAATCGGTAGATTACGGAAATGGTGCGATGGAAGTGAATCCAGACGATATTGAATCGGTATCGGTTTTAAAAGGTCCGAGTGCAGCAGCACTTTATGGCACAAGAGCATCTAACGGTGTTATTGTCATCAAAACCAAAGACGGCAGCAAGAAAAAAGGATTTAGTGTGAGTTTTAATTCCTCGCTAACGGTGGAATCGGCTTTTAAATTGCCTGAATTTCAAAACGACTACGGACAAGGAAACAACGGACAGTTTGCTTTTGTAAACGGTTTAGGTGGTGGAGTAAACGATTTGATTAGCTATTCGTGGGGACCAAAATTAGACGTTGGACTTCTAATTCCGCAATTTGATAGTCCAGTGGTTTTGCCTGACGGAAGTGTTGTTCGTGGTGCTGATACTTCTTTGTACAGTGGTTTACCAATTACACCAACGGAATTCAAATCGTATCCAGACAACATCAAAGATTTTTATAATACTGGAAAAACAACGATTAATAATGTAGCTATTTCCAACGGCTTTGAAGGTGGTGATTATCGTCTATCGTTAACAGATTTAAGAAGCGAATCCATTATCCCAGGTGTCAACTTAGACCGACAAACCTTAGCGGCAAAATTAAATTTCAAACCTTCAGATAAAACGACTATTTCAACCGCAATAAATTATGTAAACTCAAAAAGTGATAACCGTCCTTCAAGTGGTTATGGAAGTGAGAACATCAACTATTCAGTTGTAGGTTGGGGTCCAAGATCGTTAGACATTAACAAATTAAAAAACTATTGGCAACCGGGATTAGAAGGTATCCAACAATTTTCGTTCAACTATACGTTCTTTGATAATCCGTATTTCAGTTTGCTAGAAAACCGAAACTCCTTTGAAAGAGATCGCATTTTTGGGAACCTGTTTTTGAAACAAGAGTTGGCTAAAAATCTGACGTTAACCGTTCGTACAGGAATGGATTATAGTGCTGAAACCAGACAAATGCGTCGTAATTTTAGTAGTAATCGTTTTAAGAGCGGTGGTTATGCCGAGCACGATGTAAAGTACAGAGAAGTCAACACCGATTTTTTACTAGATTATACCAAACAATTGGGTAAATTTTCATTAGATGTTTCTTTTGGTGGAAATCGTATGGATAGAAATGCATCTACAAAACAATCACAAACCGTGAACTTGGCACAACCGGGCATTTTCAACTTGAACAATGCGGCTTCACCAATAGAAGTATTCCAATTTGAAAGTAGAAAACGTATTAATTCATTATACGGTATAGCTAAATTGGGTTTTAAAAACTACTTGTATTTAGATGTTACTGCTCGTAACGATTGGTCAAGTGCTTTAGCAACACCTTTGTCAGTGAGTGGTACTTCGTTCTTTTATCCATCGGTATCGGCAAGTTTTATTTTGTCTAATGCGGTGGCTTTACCTAAAGTCATCTCGTTTGCAAAACTTAGAGCGAATGCCGCACAAGTAGGTAATGATACTGGTCCGTATCAAACATCGGGTGCTTTTATAGCGCAAACTCCTTTTAATAGTCAGCCGACCTTTAGTGACCAAAATTTTATTCCGAATGCCAATTTGAAACCTGAAAAAACCACTTCTTATGAAATTGGTGCAGACCTAAGGTTTTTCAACGACCGATTGAATTTGGATGCGACATACTACAATGCTACTACAGAAAACCAAATCATATCTTTGCCTATCGGAATTTCATCAGGATATAACCAAAAGGTAGTAAATGGCGGAAAAGTAAATTCTCAAGGTGTGGAATTAATCTTAGGTATCGTTCCGATAAAAACCACGAATTTTAAATGGAATACTACTTTTAACTTTGCAACGAACAGAGCCATTGTGAAAGACTTGCCGCAAGAAAACGGACGTTTGACTTTAGCCTACAGCCGTATTTATGATAGTAGTAACCAAACGGTTTGGTTTCAAGTGGCAGAAGGTGGACGCATTGGTGATATGTATGGAACAGGTTATTTAAGAAATGAAAATGGAGATTTCGTATTAACTAGCGCAGGTAATTATATTGCCGATAATAATCTTAAAAAAATAGGAAATTATACTCCTGATTTTACTTTAGGATGGTCCAATAATTTTAAGTATAAAAACTGGAATTTAGGGTTTTTACTAGATTGGCGTCAAGGTGGCGAAATCGTTTCAAGAACGCGCGCTATCGGAAATGTTGGTGGTCAATTGGCTGAAACTTCTAACAGACCAGCCGAAGGAATTATTGCGCAAGGTGTTGTAAATACAGGTACTGCTGCTAATCCAGTTTATGTTCCGAATACTACTGCTATCACTGCAGAAAGTTATTACCGTCAATATTACGACCGAAATCACGAAGAAAATAATGTTTATGATGCTTCTTTTGTTAAATTACGTCAATTTTCAATTGGTTATAATTTTCAGTTGAAAGATGGATTTTTGGGACTTAAAAAAGGTGGCGATGTGCAGTTGTCTTTAATCGGGAATAATTTATTTGCTATTACTGAAAACCCTCATTTTGATCCAGAACAGATTGCAGCACAAGGCAGTGGTTTTGTCAGTGGTGTGGAAGACATGAGTTATGCCACCAGCAGAAGCATTGGTTTAAAACTGGGTCTTAACTTCTAAAAAATTAAATGATGAAAAAAATAACATATATAGTAGCTTTGCTAACATTGGTCTTAGTGTCAAGTTGCACGAAAGATTTTGAAGAAATTAATACAAATCCTAATGCACCCAATTCGGTACAACCGAGTTTATTGTTGCGCCAAGTGCTTTATAATTTTGGCGAAAACATGAGCTATGAGGGTTTTGTGGCTGGTGATTTGTTGTCACAACACCGCACTGCCATAGACTTTAACCTGTTTGATCGCCATGCACTAAAATCGCCGCAATTGGGTGGAAATCCGTGGCCTATTTTTTACAGAAACTTGCGTGATAACGAAATTATTTTGAAGCAGTCACGCCAACTTTCGACTTTGAAAGTTTATGAAGGTCCGGCCCTAATTTTGAAAGCCTACATGGCAGCAGGTTTGACCGATTTGTTTGGTGATGTTCCTTACTTTACGGCTTTTAATGGTACGGCAGGTGTTACCACACCAGCTTACGACAGTCAAGAGAGCATTTATTTAGACGAAGGTGGTATTTTAGATAATTTGGATAAAGGGATCGCAGCAATACAAAATTATTCGGATGCTATTCCTCTACAAGGTGATATTTTGTATAATGGTAATTTGCAATCTTGGGTGCGTTTTGCCAATTCTTTAAAGATCAAATATTTGCTACGTATTTCTTCAAAAGTCAATGTGTCAGCACAATTGCAAGCCCTTTATAATCAAGGAAATTATATGACCACCAATACGCAAAATGCCATTTTCAATTTTACCAATACGGCACCAAATAGTTTTAGATTGGCGCAGTTGCGTGTAGGTGATTTTAACAATTTTGTGCTGTCTGAAACTATGGAAGACATCATGACTAATTTAAACGATACCAGAATTGGCAAGTTTTTCAGACCTTTTGCAGGTTCAACTAGCGGCCAATTTAACGGATTGTTGAACGGAATAAATTCTGGAGCAACCTCTATCGCTTTATCGAATTATTCTTTAGCGGGTACAGTTTTTAGAGAAGATACTTCGACACTGGATTGCAATTTTCTGACCGCTTGGGAAGTACACTTTGCGTTAGCCGAAGCTGCTGAAAGAGGATTAATTACGGCCAACGCACAACAACTGTATGAAAGCGGTGTAACTCTTGCTTTTCAATACTGGAATACGCCTTTGCCGGCTACTTATCTAACGGGTAATGCCGCTTACAATGCGCCCAATTCAACGCCATTAAGACAAATTCTTACCCAAAAATGGATTGCCAACATCATCAACGGATATGAAGGTTGGATTGAATACCGCAGAACAGGTTTCCCGCAATTGCGAACTATTTCGGCGAGTTTGAATAACAATCTGATTCCGGTGCGTATGCCTTATCCACCAGAAGAAGAAGCTTTAAACAGAGACAATTACAATGTCGCTGCTGGAGCAACCGACAACAACAGTATCAATTTCCCAGTTTGGTGGAATCAATAACTTTTATATGGAAGCAATTCACTGGCAATGGATACTATTAATTGTATCAAGTTTAGTATTTTTTTTAATATCACCGTTTGCCAAAACTACCGACCAGTTTTTTAAAGCCATTAACAAAAACAAAGCACCAAACGCCTTGGTGCTTACAGGTAGTTTAATTATTTCCTGGATTTTTGCCAAAAGCATCACTAATGCCGCCAATTTAGGATTAGAATTCGGAATTCTTGGCGGCATAGCCTATGCTGGATATTATTTTTCTTTTGCCGTAGCTGGTGTTTTTATCTACCAGCTGCGTGTAAAAGGTGGCTACAACAGCATCCACGAATTTTTAACTTCGAAATTCGGCAAAAATGCGATGGCGTTGTTTTCGATATTGATTCTCATCCGATTGTTCAACGAAATATGGAGTAATACAATGGTCATTGGTTCTTATTTTGGACCAGCGGGCAGTACGCCTTATTTTGCCGCTATTCTGGTATTCACAACTTTAACCCTAGCCTATTCACTGAAAGGTGGAATGAGCAGCTCGCTTTTTACCGATGCCATCCAAATGATTTTATTTTCAGTATTGTTACTGATTATTTTATTTCAGGTATTTTCCATTGGTGATTTTACCGCAAGCGCCGTTGTTAGTTCCAGTACTTGGAGTTTTGAACTGGGTCTTAATTTATTGTTTGCAGCCTTGCTACAGTGCTTCAGTTATCCGTTTCACGATCCGGTTTTGACGGATAGAGGATTTATTACGGAACCAAAAGTGATGCGAAAGAGCTTCTTTTTTGCAAGTATCTTGGGTGTTTTATGTATCATATTATTCAGTATCATAGGTGTTTATGCTAAAGCAAATGGCATACAAGGCGATGCCGCATTTGAAGTAGGAAAAGCCTTTGGAGTTTTTACTTTATTGGTGATTAACTTCATAATGATAACGTCTGCAGCGTCTACTATTGATTCGACCTTTTCGTCGTTTTCAAAATTGATTTCTATTGATTTAAAGTTAGGGAATACGGTTACCATAGGAAGACTATCGATGGTGCTTTTAGCCGTTTTAGGAACGATTCCAGTATTTTTAAATGCTGAGATTTTATCGGCAACTACCATTTCTGGAACTATGGTTATCGGACTCACACCAGTTTTTTTATTTTGGAATATCAAGGTTCCAAGAATAAGTTTTTATCTTAGCGTGCTGGGAGGATTGTTTTTCGGATTTGCTTTAGTATTCGATTATTTTCCAAATGAGTTGGTGCTCACTAAAGGAAAATTTGCCGATTTACTTTGGGTAAATGTTTGGGGAATTGGTACTTGCATCTTATTATATTTGTTACCAAAATGGATCAAAAGATAACTTCTATCGGAAATTTGACTGGAAAACTGCTACTTTTTGGCGGTGTTTACAGCAATTTACAGGCACTCGAAGCGCTTGCAGAGCTTGCTAAGAGCGAAAATATACCACCTGAAAATTGCATTGCTACAGGTGATCTTATTGGCTATTGCGCACAACCGGAAGAAACAATTCAGTTTTTTAAAAATTGGAAAGCACGCAGCATTGCCGGCAATGTAGAATTACAACTTAATGAAAATGCTGAGGATTGCGGTTGCGATTTCACTAAAGGTTCGCGCTGTGATAATTTTTCTCAATTGTGGTATCCTTATGCTAAAAGCCAATTGCAACAGGATTCTTTAGACTATTTAAAAACGCTTCCTGAATTTATCCAATTCAAATATGCAGGAAAAGTTTGTACCGTAGTGCATGGCTCTTTTTTTAACACCTCGGAATTTATTTTTAAATCGACTTCTTGGGAACAAAAAAGACCGAATTTTGAAGCAACCCAAAGTAATGTGATTATTGCTGGCCATTCCGGTTTGCCTTTTAATAATATACAAGATGACTTGCTATGGCTTAATCCTGGCGTAATTGGAATGCCGGCCAACGATGGAGCAACTTCCGTTTGGTACATGATTTTGAACGATGCGGAGGCTACTTTACATTTTGAGCATAAACAACTTGAATACGATTATCAATTGGCTAATAAATTGATGGTCGAACGCAATTTACCCAAGGAATACGCCAAAACTTTACTTACTGGCATATGGGACAATACCGAAATACTTCCTTTAACCGAAACACTAGAACAAGGAAAACCTATTGTTTTGAATCATTAATCCATTTAGCAACGGTGCGCTGTGCTACTATTGGTTCTTAAAAACCAACTTGCACGCTTCGAATTAAGACAAGTAGTAGTTTTTCCTAACAAGTGTGTTAAGGTGTTTTCACTTTGTAGGACGGTGCTGCATAGGTACACAAATTCAATTGTTCCATTTTGGATGCTTAACAGCTTTTGCTAAAACTTTTGCTGTACTTCATTCTGAATACAAGTTACTTCATTTTGGATACAACCAGTGGCGGACAACTGCGCATCTTTGTGCTTCATAAATAAAGCAATAAAATGAAGACAAAATTAGAAAAGAAAGTAGTACTTGTAACAGGTGCATCCAAAGGGATTGGCGCGGGCATTGCAAAAGAAATGGGTAAAGCTGGTGCCCAAGTGATAGTAAATTATGCTACCAGTAAAAAAGACGCTGACGCTGTGGTGCAAGATATCATGCAAACTGGTGGTAACGCAATTGCCATTCAAGGTGATATATCGAAACAATCTGAAGTTCAACACCTGTTTGAAGAAACCATCAAAGCCTTTGGTAAAGTAGATGTCGTAGTAAACAACGCCGGAAGTTATGAATTTGCTCTTTTGGAAGCCGTGACCGAAGCATCGTTTAAACGTACATTTGAATTGAATGTATTTGGTATTCTTCTGACTTCCAAAGAAGCGCTACGTTTATTTGGACCTGATGGCGGAAGCATCATCAACATCAGTTCCTTTGCTGGCACAAGACCCGAACCTTACTCGGTAGTTTACGCTGCTTCTAAAGGTGCCGTCGACAGTATAACCTATGCCCTTTCGCAGGAATTGGGACCAAAAAATATTCGAGTAAATTCCATCCGTCCTGGTGGCGTGATGACCGAAGGGGTTGCAAAATTGGGTTTTGAAGAAGACTCAGCCGCTTTCAAAGCTATTGTAGAAAGAAGTGCGTTGGGACGTATGGCTAAACCAAGTGATATTGGCGCTATGGCAGTATTCTTGGCTTCCGATGAAGCTAAAATTATTACGGGACAAACAATTGAGGTATCGGGTGGCTTTAAATAAACGCGCTACTAGTTTAAAAAGAGAGGCCGCACCGCTGCGCTTTATAATTTCCTAAATTTACCCAATGAAAAACGACAAACAAAACATTCAAATCATTAATTCAGTTTCCGAACTTCATAAGTTGTTGGGATTACCCCAACCGCAACATCCTCTGATAACACTAATTGATCACGCAGCGGTCCAACCCATAGATACTAATCAAAATCCCAATTTGGTTTTAAATTTCTATAACATAACCATCAAACGGAGTTTTAAAGGGCAAATGAAATACGGAAAAAGTTATTATGATTTTGATGAAGGTACGATGTCGTTTATGGCTCCCAATCAGGTCATTGGCATTGACGATGCGGCCAACAGCAATAAAGAAGGTTGGTCGTTATTGTTCCATCCTGATTTGATAAGGAACTATCCTTTAGGAGCCGTAATAAAAAACTACGGCTTCTTTTCCTATGACCTCAACGAGGCCTTGCATCTTTCAGCGGAAGAAGAACAATTAATCGAAAAAGGAGTCCAAAACATTAAAACAGAATACGAATCCCGAATGGACCAATACAGTCAAGACGTTATGGTTTCTAGCCTCGCACTATTATTAAACTACTGCAACCGCTTCTACAACCGGCAATTTGTTACCCGAAAAATGGCAAACACTGATGTACTAACGCAATTTGAAAAGGTGCTATCCAAACACTTTGAGGATAAAACAGACCAAATGTTGCCTACCGTACAAGGATTAGCCAAAGAATTAAGCCTTTCTACAAGCTACTTAAGCGACATGCTTCGCACAGTAACCGGTCAAAACACCCAACAACACATTCACAACAAGGTCTTAGAAAATGCAAAGGATTTATTAACAACCACCAACTTAACCGTCAGCGAAATCGCCTACAAGCTAGGCTTTGAACATCCACAATCGTTCAGCAAATTATTCAAAAATAAAAGCGGTGTTAGTCCACTAGCATTCCGACAGTCATTTAATTAAAAAACAGCAGCTGATTTAAAAGTAATCTAACAACAAAATACAGCAGCTATAAAAACACCATAACCTTGGCAGCGATAACCCTCGCTGCGTTTCAATCGCTGCGAGGGTTATCGCTGCAAGGGTTTAGTCGAAAAAATTAACAAATCAACAACAACCGCAACCCACCATCCGCTTCTACTGGCGCACGGTGAATACAAGGCAACACCGCTTGCGTAGGATGATCGACAGCCAAACGCCACAGGTGTCCCGTTCCTAAAGATACTGTAGCAGCATTGGGTAACGCTTGGTAATGCAAATCAAAATAATTATCCTTCAAAAAGTCCTCAAATTCGGCGGCCGTACCTTGATGCAACCCTTTCAATTGCTCCCTAATTTCGGGCACTTCCACTTTTAAAACCGCTTGGTCGTTCGCAATAAGATCACTTGGTGCGCCGTGATACGTACACAAAAAAGTGTCCGTAGCCACAGGCGAACGATCCACGTGAAAAGAATACACATCCGTCGCAATAAAATCAAAATCAGTATCACGCTCGTAACATCGTATTAAATTGAGCACAGGCGCAGCTCCGATAGCTGTTAAAGCCTGCAAATCTCTCAAAATAATAGCTCTGGCAAGGTTGCCTTGTACTGACAATTGCAATGCCCTAAGGACTTCCAAACTAACTTCCGTAACCGACTCTTGCAGCGTCAACTTACTAACCAATTCTTCAAAATCGCCTTCCAACCTTCGATGCCAACACAAGGCATTAGTAGTTCCTTCAAATTCAGTAGCAGTAAGCTCCAAAAAAGAACTAACAACGGCAATTTGTGGGTGATCGGGAAAGGCTACATTCATAAAAAGAAACTAACTGGGTTCGTAAAGTTGTAAAAGTACAAAACGTGAAGTTGTGGTTGGTGTGGTGATGAAAATTTAATTTTAGCCTACCTATTTTAGGAAAAACTAAGTTTTTAAAACAATTTCGGCTACAAAAACTAGCCAATAAATTTGATTAAAAAATCTATACATATAATTTAAAAATTAGTTTCTATTTTTCCAATTATCCAGTGTTTTTTCTGTTATCGTATCGCCCAAATTTTTAAAATGCAAAATAGCTTTTTTTCGTCCTTTAAACTTATCAATTGCCCAAACTTGTAAATCAAATTTGAAATTTGCGATCATATCTTTTGTAGTCAAATTTTCATCAAAGTATTTTGGTTTATTTACATCAACTTCTGGGGAATGATATTTTTCAAATTCATTTTTAGCATAATCAAAAGCGGTTTTTTCTTCTAATAAAACTTTTGTAGCGTCATCAAAAGACTGAAAAGCATTATAGTACATCGCAATCTTCTGTAAGTCTCGATAATTACCATAAAGCGGTAGTTGCCTTAACCACTTGTTTAAATTAGTATCAGATGGTGCCTCGGGATGACCTTTAAATTTAAGATGATTCCAAATTCTTTTCCAATCCTCTATTCTATCTTCGGCAGTTTCCCGAAGTGCAGGAATTGTAATAACATGCTGTACAATTCTGTCGTAGAAATCGGGCAATAAATCCTTTTTTAACTCCGCTATCGTTCGATTGGTAGCAAAAATAAGACGACATGAAATTTTAATCTCATCAGTACTTCCCAATCTTCGAATGGACATATTGTTATCTCGATCAGTTTGCAAAGCTTTCATCAATTTAGCTTGTACAATTTTTGATAAATGATGAATTTCATCAAGAAACAATACACCACCATTTGCCTCTTCCAACAATCCATTTTTATCTGAGGTAGCACCAGTAAAAGCGCCTTTAGTATAACCAAACAACTCTGCTTCTGCTTTACTATCTTCATCAAAAGAAGCACAATTGGCTTGTTTAAAATTTTCTTTTTTATGCTTTTCTACAGATTCATTCGCAATTTGAGATTTCCCAATTCCTCTTTCACCAAGTAACAAAATGGAAAATCCTGAATTGATAAAAGTTTTTATTTTTAGATTTACCAATTCTCTCGATTTTGATTTAGGATCTTTATAAATTTTAAAGTTAGAACCTATATCTGAGATTAAGTTGGTGGGAATTTCTTTTATCGAAAAGCGTTTAAATCTTTTATCTAAGAAATCATTCTTATCATCATAGGTTTTAATAAATCGTGCTTTATCGGGTAATTGGAAAGATTCCGACAAAATGTGCCAAACCACCTGAGTTTCGCTACTTCCTAATGAGACATTTATTATGGGTTGTACATTCTTATTTTTATCAAAATAACCTACAATCCAATTACTTAACGCGTCAGATATTTGTTTTTCATTTCTTAAATCATCGACAGACAACTCAATAACTTTTAATTTATTGGGATAAATAGTCTTAAAATTAGAGTAGTCATTTAACCATTTTATTTGCTCATCAATCGAATAATGGTTAATATTTCTCCAAAGGTTACTTTGAAAGGCAAGAAGTTGATCAGGAAAATTTACTGCTACAAAATCGAGTTCTTTTTCAATTTTATAGCAAACATCCTCATTTTCTAAAATTGAATCATATATTTCTGAAAGCCCTAAATTTTTAATTGTATCATCATCTAAAATGTTTTTCTTGTGCGTAAAACGCCTACTAGAAAGACTATCATAAGTTTTTTGAGGTGCCGTTAAGTAAATAATTTCATCAAAAACAAAACCTTGAGTAGCGGTCTGATTAAAAGTCTCATTTAATGCCTCCTGATTTAAATTCTCATAATGAATAGGGTTTGGAATTTTATCATCTAAATAAAATTGACTTAAAATATGTTTTAAATAAGCAACTCCGTAATTGGTATAATGCCAAGTGATATAAATATTTTTCATATCATAAAGGTAATAAATTATCTTTTAGAGAAATAAATTACTTTATTAAAAAAATGAAATATTTTTTAATTTACTACTATTCAATCACTTAGTAATTATCATAATTTTTTGGCACACTATTTATAATACTATAAGTAACAATCTTAACTTAATCATGACAACTAAAATTTTAGACTTCAAAAAATCAGACCATTTCTTGCACAGTCAATGGGATAGAACAATAAATGACGAGCTGCTGCTTAAAATACTTCCCTATGTAGGTTGTACTTTTTGTGAAAAAGATGTAGTACTGGTCATGCCCTCTTTTCTAAAAAAGAACCGAGTTCTTAAAAGTGATAAAATGTGTTTAATTATCATCATCAAACAAAAACTTTTGGTCACTGCTTATTGGTGTGATCATCCGAATTATCTATTCAATAATCAAGACAAAGTACATTATCAACTTATATATTAATAAATTATAAACAATGAAAAAAACATCAAACCACAAGGCGGACATTAAAAATCCTAATACAGAAACTAAAGGTACTAATACGACCTACGATAAAAATCAAGGCAATAGAGGAAAACAGTTAAATCCAATCCAACAAAAATCAAACAACAAGAAATAAAAATAATAAACTAGAAGTATGATAAACCTAAGTTTTAAACCAGAAAACAATAATTCTTTAGAAGAACTACAATTGAATTTTAAAAAAGAATCCTATTTTAGCTCAATTGAAAACGATAATGATTTGTTGGATGACGAACTAGATGATTTCTATTATCAACAAGATTTAAAGGATCGGGAGTATAATTATGATGGTTTTGAATTTGATAACTTCGACTAACAAAAATATAAATGCACATTCTTAAAATAATACACGGTTATCCGCCAAACTATAATGCAGGTTCAGAAGTTTACAGCCAATCTATCTGCAATGAATTATCTAAAGAACATAAAGTTTCTGTTTTCACTCGTGAAGAAAATCCTTATACACCAGATTTTGAGATTAGATATCAGAAAATAGACGAAAACTTAAACTTATACTTTGTTAATAACCCTCAAGGAAAAGATGGGTACTTACACCAACAAATCGATAGCGCTTTTGAAGATTTAATTAAGAAAATAAAACCTAATGTAGCGCATATTGGGCATCTCAATCATTTATCCACAGGTATTGTTGATGTTCTAAATAAATTAAATATTCCAATAGTTTTTACATTACATGATTTTTGGTTGATGTGTCCGCGAGGTCAGTTCTTGACTAGAAGTATTGGCAAAGAAAATAACTTTCAATTGTGCACGGAACAAGAAAATCAAAAGTGTGCTACCAGTTGCTATGAGGTATATTTTAGTGGAAAAGAAAGCGAGCGACAACAAGAAGTTTCTAATTGGACCAATTGGATTGGTAACCGTATGGAAGAAACCAAGAGTATTATTGATAAAGTAGATTTATTCATAGCGCCATCCAATTATTTAAGAGATCGATTCATTAACGAATTTAAGGTATCAGAAAACAAAATCATTTATCTTGATTATGGTTTTCCAACAGAATATTTAACGCCAACAAGCAAATTTAATGCATCTAAACCTTATACTTTCGGATATATTGGAACACATATTCCAGCAAAAGGAATTAATTTGTTAATCGAAGCGTTCGCAAAAATAGAACAACCAGCAGTATTAAAAATATTTGGTAGAGAAAACGGACAAAGTACACAATCGTTGAAGGTACTTACTTCTAAATCTAAAAACAAAATCGAATTCAAAGGCGAATACATCAATCAGAACTTAGCCGACGAAGTTTTTGCAAAAGTAGATTGTATAGTAGTTCCTTCTATTTGGGGAGAAAATTCACCCTTAGTTATTCATGAAGCGCAATCGTGCAACGTTCCAGTAATTACGGCTGATTTTGGTGGAATGAAAGAATATGTACAACACAAAGTAAACGGATTGTTATTTGAACATAGATATACTAATTCGCTTACTGAACAATTAGAATTTGCAATTAATAATCCACAAGAAATGAAACGTTTAGGCGAAAAAGGGTATTTATTTTCGGAAAATGGTAGTGTTCCTACTATTCAAAAGCATTGCTCTAGTTTGGTTTCATTATATAACAGTGTATTAAATCAAAGTACGCTTTGGCGAGTGACAATTGACACCAATCCTGAAGATTGCAACTTAAAATGCATCATGTGTGAAGAACACAGTCCATACAGTAACTTCATACCTACGCTTTTTAAAGAAACTGGAGTTAAACGTAGAAGAATGGATTTTGAAACGGTGAAAGATATTTTCCGTCAATCGGAACAATTAGGTATCAAGGAAATTATTCCCTCTACAATGGGTGAACCTTTACTTTACAAGGAATTCGATAAAATATTTGAATTATCGCAAAAGCATAACATCAAAATAAACCTCACTACCAATGGTACATTTCCAAAGAAATCGGTTTTAGAGTGGGCAAAATTAATCGTTCCGAACACTACCGATATAAAAATAAGCTGGAATGGCGCCACCAAGGAAACTTCAGAGAAAGTGATGTTAGGTATTGATTTTGACCAAGCAGTTTCCAACGTAATTGAATTTATCAAATACCGAGACGAATACTTTAAATCGACTGGTTATTTTTGTAGAGTGACCTTTCAATTGACCTTTTTGGAAAACAACATGCACGAATTGTCAGACATCATAAAACTAGCAGCAAAATTAGGAGTGGACCGAGTAAAAGGACATCAATTGTGGGCGCATTTTGAAGAAATTAAAAACCTATCGATGCGCGCTTCTAAAGAGAATATGGCACAATGGAACAATTATGTTACACAAGCTCTAGATGTTCAAGAAAAATTCAGAAAACCCAATGGAGAAAAAGTGATTTTAGAAAATATTATTCCTTTTCAAGAAAACGAACAAACTGATGTTCCAGAAGAATATGAATGCCCTTTTCTTAATAAAGAGTTATGGATTTCAGCCACCGGAACCATTTCACCGTGCTGTGCGCCAGATAATTTAAGAAAGTCCTTGGGAGATTTCGGAACTATAAATAATACCTCTATAAAAGAAGTTTTAGAAAGTACCAATTATAAAAATTTAGTTGAAAACTACAAAACTATTGATTTATGTAAAACCTGTAACATGCGTAAACCATAAATGGAACCACGAACAATAACTTTGGTATCTGGTTTATATTTCTACACAAGAAATGGTAAATCAAATTATCCCGATAACATCATTTCTGAATTAAAACAATCTTTAAAAATTAATCCGTGGTACCGAGAACAGTTAATTTGCTATGCGGACTCCAAGGAAATGGCAGATGTGTTAAAAACTAATGGCTTGTACGTACACAAAATTTTTGATACTGCTCCAATAGAAATACTAAAAGATACGGCACACAAAATGAAACATTGGATAATGTTTGAAGCAGTCAAAGAATTCAATGATGTAATTTGGATAGACTGGGATACTTATGCTTTAAAACCAATCGATGAAGTTTTCATTCAGAAATGTTTAAAGACAGAAAATCCAAAATTTACATTAATCCAAAATTATTGGGCAACTGTAAATTGCGCTATATACTATCTAAATAAAAAATATGCTGCTATAATGGAGCAAAGTTTTGATGCAATTGTCGCTGAACCTAATGATGAACTTCTTTGGAAATCGGTATTACCAAAAAATATAGTGGCATTAGAACATTTTTGGCTAAACGACTTTGTAATAAACATTTGGGATGAAGAAGATTTTAAGAACATCACCAACAACACCTATTTTTTACACCTTAAAAACTTTGACATGTTGAGCAAATTAAAAACAATCCGCTATGAAATCAATAAATAAAACAGCACTGCTAATCCGTCACGGAGACAGAGATGCTATTCCAGCAGGTTCCTTTGGAAATGAAGTTTTACTTAATGAAAAGGGAAAACAGAATGCCCAAAGTTTTGGAGAAAAATTAAAAACCAGTAAAATCACTAAAATTTATACAAGTCCTGTCGAGCGCTGTGTTCAAACAGCAGAATACATAGCAAAAGGATATGGCAAAGCGGTTAACATAATTCAAACAACAGCACTAGGTGCGCCTGGCCTTCATATTAATGATGAAAAAACAGCAGGAGCATTTTATTTACAACAAGGTTTTGATGTAATGTACGAAAGCTTCATCAATGGAGTAATGGTTCCAGGTGTAGCAACGCCTGAGCGCTTGAATCAAGATTTAACAGATTTTATTAACAACAATTCTGAAGAAAAGGAAACTACCATTTTTATTACACACGATATGCTGATTGCATTTTATCATTTCAGTATCAATAAAACAGTTTATACAAAAGAAAATTGGGTTAACTACTTATCGGGCATCACCTTTAATAACGGAATCAATGAAAGATAAATTAAAATCCTTTTTTACCGAACATTGGAATTATATGGCAGTTAGTACGGCTTGTAAATTAGGTGTTTTCGAGGCACTTGAACAACAAGACTTGAACCCAAAAGAACTTGCTGACTGTTTAAATTTACAAGAAAAACAAGTAACAATGCTTTTAAATGTATTGCGCAACATAGATTTTTTAAAGGAAGAAAATGGAATGTATTCTTTAAGTAAAAAATCACTATTACTTACAGAAAATCATCCCGAATCATTAAAATATGCGTGCTTAAATTGGTCTGGTGAACATTGGAATGCGTGGCAAGATTTAGAGTATTCTATCCAAACAGGAGCTAGTTCCTTTACTAAATTATATGGTGAAAATTATTTCGATTATTTAAACAATCATCCCGATAAATTAAATCAGTATCATAAGGCAATGTACGAATATGCAAGAGACGATTATAAAGAGTTGCCTAATAAAATTGACTTAAGTATTGCTAATAGTGTTATTGATATTGGCGGTGGCTATGGTGCAGCAATAAGTGCAATTAAAACATTTTATCCTAATCTAACCTGTTACCTATTTGATCTAGAAAAAGTAATAGATAAGGCTAACAAGAAAGATGTTCTAACCCTAAAAGGTAACTTTTTTGAAGCCATTCCAAAAGTGGCTGAGGTACAAATATTATCCCGAATTTTGCACGACTGGAACAATGAAAAGGCTGCAATAATTTTGAAAAACTGTTTTGATGCTTTACCAAAAAATGGAACTTTATATATAATTGAAAATTGTTCCGACAAAATAGCCATCGATTTATCATTACTATCATTAAACATGACTGTCATTTGCGAAAGTTATGAACGAACCTCTGTAGAATACATTCAAACGGTGACCTCAGTAGGTTTTACTTTTGAATCTGACATAAAATTAAACGAATTACAGACCATCCTTAAATTTAAAAAATGAATTGGAAAGATATAAAAACATCAACTGACAACACGCATTTCTTGGCAAATGGTAAACCGCTCTTTAATAAGCACTTTACAGAAGTATTAAAATTTCACGAACCCGGCATAGCACCTGTAAAAGACGATACAGGAAGTTATCACATTAACGCTTTAGGAAAAGAATTGTATCAAGAAAGATACGAAAGAACTTTTGGTTTTTATTGCAATAGAGCTGCTGTAATCGATAATAATAAGTGGTTTCATATAGATGAATTTGGCAAAAGAAGTTATAGTGATTCATACGAGTGGACTGGAAATTTTCAAGAAAACCTTTGCACCGTTAGAGACAACAACCAAAAATATTTTTATATCGATCGCAACGGCAATCGATTAAATAATCAAAACTATAATTATTGCGGTGACTTCAAAGACGGCATAGCTTGCGTAAAAACAAATAAGAACACATTCAAACACATAAACAATCAAGGTGAATTTATCAACGACAAAGAATTTTACGACCTAGGTGTCTTTCACAAAGGGTTTGCCACAGCTAAAGATGAAAAAGGATGGTTTCATATTGATAGCAAGGGTCAAGAGCTGTACCGCCAGCGCTACTTAATAGCAGAACCTTTTTATAATGGTTTTGCATTAGTAACCACAAACAACAATGAAAAACAAATCATAAATGAAAACGGAACAAGAATTTTAGACATTTAAATAAAAACCAAAATTGATTTCTAAAATTTCTAAAATTTCTTCAACCTGCCTGTCGGCAGACAGGCCTGTATTCCTAAAAATTAAAAACCAAAATTGATTTCTAAAATTTCTCCAATTTCTCCAACCTGCCTGTCGGCAGACAGGCCTGTGTTCATAAAAATTAAATACCAAAAATGATTTCTTAAATTTCTTAAATTTCTTCAACCTGCCTGTCGGCAGTCAGGCCTGTGTTCCTAAAAATTAAATAACACTCTTGACTTTTGAAGTTGAAATTGATTTTTGAAGTTGACTTTTGAAGTTGAAATTGATTTTTGAAGTTGAAATTGATTTTTGAAGTTGAAATTGACTTTTGAAGTTGATTTTGCACAAAATTCACCTCACTAATGAGTCATAGATAAAGCATAGATAAAGCATAGATGGTGTATGAAAACTGCCTAAAACTTACAATCAAAATTAGATCAAATCACACACAACTATACTACCTCAAAAACAACTCCAAAATAGAATACAAAATCTAACTCACAACCCATACAATTTAAAAAAAAAGTTCAAGTAAAGTTTACTTAAAGAACCTCGGCCAACGAAGAAAACACTGTACAAAATACCTCTGCCAACGAAATCATCCTTATCAAAGAAAAACACAATCAAAACCAGCAATGTCACATTGAGCCTGTCGAAATGCTATCGATAATAAAATAGAAATGAAAACCAACCCATTAATTCTTCATTTTACTAATTTTATCAGGATTAAGGATTTTTAATGTACTCCCTTTTTTTTCTATCAGGCCTTCATTTTTGAATTCTGTTAAGGTTCTGCTTACCGTTTCTGAGGCAGTGCCTGATAAGGCTGCTAAATCATCACGACTTATGGTTATACAATTGGGTTCGGTGGTTCCTTGTTGCAATAACCTACATATCGATGCAGCTATTCGTTTTCTCACCGACTGATAAGCCAATTGCAACAAATAAGCATCTTTGTTCCGAATTTCATTAGATAATATCTTTAAAAACTTTCCGGCCACATCAGGATATAAGCGTAGTAATTCTTCAAACTGCAATTTCGGAAAAAAACACAACGTACTATCTTCAAGCGCGGTTGCTGTATCGGCATAGGGTGTGTTTGAAAGTAGTACATTGGTTCCTAAAAAATCATCTTTCTGATAAATACCCGTCATAAACTCGCGCCCATCTTCAGCCATTTTAATGGTTTTAATCTTGCCTGATAGTACTAAATAAATGCCAGTTGCCGCATCGCCTTCATAATGAATAACCTGATGCTTCTTGAAAAATCGGCTTTTTCGTTCGTCAATTATTTTCGTCAATTCATTTAATCCACCTTTTCTTATAGGAAGGTTTTCTAATTCCGCCAAAGAACTGTTATAAAAATCGTCTTGTGTACTTTTTTTCTTTAATCTGGTTTCAATAGCCTTGAGCAATTCCATCCTACCAAAAGGTTTGATTAAATAATCATCGGCACCCATTTCCATTCCTTGCCTAAAATCAAGACGTTCCGCTTTAGAAGTAGTAAAAATAAACGGAATGGTGCTGGTTTCGGGATGTTTGTTTAGTAAATACAAAACCCCATAGCCATCCAATTCAGGCATCATAATATCACACAAAATTAAATCGGGAAGTTCTTTAAGTGCCACTGCAACGCCTTCTCTACCGTCTTTGGCAATAACTATTTCATATTCGGCTAAGGCCAAAATTTCAACCATATTGTCTCTAATTTCGATAGCATCTTCGATAACTAAAATGGTGCTCATTATAGTAAAATGTTTAACGTAAATACTGTTCCTTCATTCAAAGTACTTTTACAAATAATGCTACCTTTCATCAAAGTAAGATACCGCGACACAATATGTAATCCTAGCCCAGTTCCTGCAACATTCGCCGCATTGCGTGCTCTAAAAAAAGGTTCGAATAAATGTTGTTGTTCTTCTTCCGTAATGCCTATTCCTTCATCTTTAACACTAATTGTACACAAACCATTTTTAATTTCAGTAATAAAAGTGATAGTGGAGGATTCACCAGAATATTTAAGGGCATTAGTGAGCAAATTGATGATACAGTTTTTAATCAAATTGACATCAAGAACAACTAGTTTTTCCTCACCATAATGATGGTAGTGGATTTGCTGATTTGCTTTGGCCAATAACTGCAGCTCTTCACAAATTTCTTGTGACAATTGTACTAAATCAAAACTAACACTATTGGCTTTAATTTTTCCCTCTTCCAAGCGTTCAACGTAAAGAAAGTTGTTCAAAACTGCGGTCAAATTTGAAACTGCATTAATGATTTTGCCAGCGTGTTTACCAATAGGTGAATTTTGAACAGGCGCTGCGTACGCTTCTATTAACGACGCTGATAAATAAGCCGTACTCAATGGCGTTCGCAATTCATGTGAAGCCATCGCTAAAAACTGATTTTTGAGCACACCAAGGTCTTTTTCTTTTTCTAGAGCAGCGCTCAACGTAGCTTTAGAACGCTCGAGTGCTCGTATGGTTGCAGCCATTTTTTTTGTACGTTGTTCCACCAAATCTTCTACATAAGAAGCGTAATTTGTTGGAAGTACGGTAAAAGGTTTTTGCAAGTGTGCAGTAAGTAAAGTAGCATTTTCCATAACTTATTTCAAAAGTGTTGGTTATTATCAAATATCACTTTTTTAAATCAATAATTTCTTACATACTAGCGCGTATAACTTACAACATTCACGCTTAAATAACACCTGATGATTAGGAGCTTTTTTTGTGATAGCTATCATAAATTCAGCCGCAATACCTCATTTAATTAAAACCTATTTTACATCAAATTTGCAGTTAGCTAAAACAAGAAGATGAAAACCGACGAAATCATAACACAGCACATCATGCACGGATTAAAATGGGGACACCTTTTTGAAAATTGTAACATTGCTGTAAGTGCTGTTGATGGAAACATCAATCTTTCTGGTATTGTAGATAGTTATACCAAAAAATCAAAAGCAGAAAACATAACTTGGACGATTGCCAATGTTAAATCGGTAATCAACAAAATTGAAGTGGTAGTAAATCCTTGGGAACAAAAAAAAGACATTGATATCAAGGCCGAAGTACTAACGCTTTTCAAATGGAATTGGAATACATTAAACGATACCATAAAAGTAAAAGTGCTAAACGGTTGGGTCATACTAACAGGCGCTGTTGAATGGAATTATCAAAAAGAAGCCGCAAAAGAAGCAGTCATCAATTTGATTGGTGTTAAAGGAGTAACCAATGCCATCGAAATAAAAATTAAATCGTCAGACAAAATAAATCCGATAACAGTGCTACACGCACTTCAAAACCATTTGGATTTAGACGCCAAAAATATCACAATTGAAATAGAAGATGCCAAAATTACACTAAAAGGTTCGGTTGCATCTTGGTATCAAAAAGAAACCGCTGGCAGAATTGCTTGGAAAGCGCACGGTGTTGTAAGTGTTGCTAACGAACTATCAATAGAACATCTTATATAAAAAGTAGTAAATGTGTTTCAAATCACTTTTTAGCAGTCGTGGCATCATTTCAAAAAACTAGAAATTACTACAAATTTGTATAATTATTTATCTAAAGTTTCTTAACGTAAGAAGCGGTTAAATAGTACTATTATAAACACTTTTCAAATGAAAACAAATGAAGAATTACAAAAGGATGTTCAAGACGCTATCAAATTTGAACCACTTTTACACGCCGCAGAAATTGGAGTAACCGCCAAAGACGGAATCGTTACACTATCGGGAATCGTAGATGGCTATTTCAAAAAAACCGAAGCTGAAAATGCTGCCAAAAACGTTTCGGGAGTCAAAGCGATTGTCGAAAAAATAACCATTAAATACAATTCCACATTTTCTAAAAATGATAACGAAATTGCAGAAGAAGCGGTTAAAGCATTGAACGACAGTTGGGTGGTTCCGAATCGTGAAGTGAAAGTAAAAATCGAAAACGGTTGGGTCACATTAAGCGGCGAATTGTCTTGGAATTACCAAAGACAAGCAGCAACCAAGGCAGTAAATTTTTTAATGGGAGTTACTGGCGTGACCAATAATATCAAAATCAAATCGGAAGTGCACGATGCTGTAGAGCAAAAAGATGTCGAAGCCGCTTTAGCGCGTCATTGGTCGTTAAATGCAAAAGACATAAAAGTGAAAGCATCAGGAACCAACATTACGCTAACGGGCAATGTAACTTCATTGTACCAAAAAGAAGAAGCTGAACACGTTGCATGGAATACACCTGGCGTTTGGTCTGTAGACAATCAATTGGAAGTAGAATACGATTACTCTTATGTAGATTAACCTTTTAATCGGGAAAGCTAACAATTTCCCGATTATTTTTTTACCACTAATTATATGAAAACACTGTTTGCCCTAGTATTTGCAGCCGCATTAACGGTAACAATTCTAATAAACACAACTGGAAGAGATGTCAAAAGATTGCGCAAATACAATTTAAAACATCCCATACCTCATCCCTTTAAAAACTTAATACTTGACCATAAATGAAATTATTAATTGTACTTACCTCACACGATACTTTAGGGGAAAATGGAGTAAAAACAGGCTTTTGGATTGAAGAATTTGCCGCACCTTATTATGTCTTTTTAGATGCTGGAGCAACTATAACTATCGCTTCACCTAATGGCGGACAACCACCTGTTGATCCTAAAAGTGAATTAGAAGCAGCACAAACTAAAGATACCAAACGTTTCTATAAAGACTACACGGCCATTGATTTGGTGGCACATACGTTTAAACTAAAAGAAATTAATCAAGCGGATTATGATGGTGTATTTTATCCTGGTGGACACGGACCATTATGGGATTTAGCAACTGACGAAGATTCCATCAATTTGATTGAAGATTTTAATAATTACGAAAAACCAATGGCGTTTGTATGTCACGCTGCAGCGGCTTTAATCAATGCCAAAACTCCCGATGGAACACCTGTAGTAAAAGGAAAAAATTTAACCAGTTTTTCAAATGCAGAAGAAGAAGCTTTAAAATTGACCAAAGTGGTGCCGTTTCTGTTAGAAGATGAATTAGTAAAAAACGGAGCCATTTATAGTAAAGGTTCCGATGGAGCATCTTATGTTAAGCAAGATGGAGTACTTATTACCGGACAAAATGCTGCTTCCTCAGCTGCAGTAGCAAACCTATTGGTTGAAGCAATTAATTCTAAAAAATAACCTTATGTATTATCAAAACTATTACTACGGAATGAACTTTATTTGGTGGGTAATTTGGCTCATCTTGCTCTTTTGGATTTTTGCAATTCCGTATAAAATTCCAGGGCAACGCGATCCGAAAGACCAACCACTACAAATTTTGAAAAAAAGATTCGCCGCAGGACAAATAACTGTTAAAGAATTTGAAGAGATGAAGAAAAATTTAGAAAAACAATAAGGACGTTATCTTAATCTAAAGGCAATGAAATCTAAAAACAATGATGTAAAAGCAACGCAACTTCAAAAACAAAAATTGAAGAAACTATCCACTACTTCTAACGAAGATAATGCTTCCTTTTTTATAGAATTACAAAATCAGGAATCGAAAAGTAGTTCAAGGAACAAGCCTACACTAAAAAAGAGTAAAAGCAATTATAAGGATAAAAACCTTGACGCTACTTAATTTTAAAAACGGAGTCGATTGTTACAAGTAAGCAACCGTTAGTATCTTTAAATTTTCATCAAACACATATTTTCTAGGTAAGCCTGTTGGAATCGTGATTTTCACAATATCCTTCGGGCTTATCTGTTCTAAATACATCATTAACGCTCGTAAGCTATTGCCATGCGCAACAATCAATACTGTAGCACCAAGCTTTAATTTGGGTTCGATAACCGATTGATAATATGGAACCACTCGCTCATAAGTTGCTTTTAAACTTTCACCATTTGGTGGTGCCATAGCATAACTTCTTCTCCATAAAGCAACTTGTTTTAAACCAAATTGCTTTACAATTTCTTGTTTGTTCAATCCTTGTAAAGTCCCATACATTCGTTCGTTTAGCGCAGCATTTTCAAAAATTGGCACTGCACTCTGTCCGATAACATTTAAAATAAGCTGCAAACTTTGCTTGGCTCTAATTAGCGTTGAGGTAAATGCGAAATCAAATTGATAGTCCATCAGTTTCACTCCTGCTGTTGTGGCTTCTTGTTCACCTAAAGCAGTTAAAGCAACATCTAACGAGCCAGTAAATCGATTTTCAAGATTATAAACTGATTGTCCGTGACGAACTATTATTAAAATTGACATAGCAGTAGGTTGTAAAAATAGAACCATCAAAGTTCGACCGAAAGACAAACTTTTAAGCTGTTATCTATCCGATACAAATGTGTTTCTAATCACTTTTTAAATGCCATCAAATCATTTTATTCCGATACTATTTCACAGAACTTTGCGCAACTAAATGACCTAATACCGTCTCATTCACTACTAATAAAAACACTAAAATGAAATCAAATTCAAAGAAAATGGCTGCCGAAATTACCTCAGCACTGACCGATGCAACACTGGCAAAATCTAGCGGAAAAAAGATTATGAAAAAAATTGATGCAACAGCCAACAAATTGGTTAAAAAAATCAATAAACGAATTGATGCTGCGACGCTAAAAAATCAGAAGAGTGCAATCAAGAAAGAACAAAAAGATACCAAAAAAGTAGCTAAAAAATTATCCAAAAATAATACCGCTGAGGTAACTGCTTAAATTATATGAAGTTATGTTAGCATTAAGTTCGCAACTCTTTTGGCTTTTTTTACTGGCAATTCCAGTTGCTTGCGTAGCTTGGACGGTTACTCACGAAGAAGTATTTCGCGAGCCTAGAGCTTTTTGCATCAAACACAGCATCAAAGGAACCTCGATTGCAGAACGAAAATTTTTTTATCTATTTACTTGTGAATATTGCTTTAGCCATTATGTTACACTTGTCTTTCTCTTTTTAACTAATTTCAAAATGCTACTTCCTGATTGGCGTGGTTATGTCATTGCAGGTTTTTCAGTAATATGGATTGCAAATCTCTATATGAGTTTGTTTGGCTTACTCCGTCAAGAAATAAAAAAGGACAAAACCGAAATAAGCGAATTAGAAAAAGAACTACTGCAACAAACAAATAAAAAATAGTCATAATTCAAGTAATTGACAAACTAACAGTATGGATGATACCATTAAATCTTTAGAATTTTTGGCCGAAAACTCTAAAGAAATTATTGAAAAACAAGTCGCTTCTTATCGACAACAACATTCTTATGCGGGAACTATCATTGGTTTTACAGTGTTATTCATCCCTTTCTTCTTAAATAGTTTAAACGGAACCAACAGCATTATGCAATTTATTTCCATCATACCAATTGTGTTTTTTATCACCTCTATTCTACTAATGTTAACAATATTCAGAGGTAAACCACTAGACGAATCGCTATCAGTAGAGAAATATCAAAAAATGAAAAACATAACCTATGAACAAGTTTTACTTTATGAAATAGAAGCCAATAAAATTTCGTTTACTAAAAACAATCGGGTCACGCTCCAAGGTTATAAACGCTATTCACAAGGTATTGGCTTAACAACGATAGCCATGTTAATTGCCATAATTTTATTACTGGCCAATTCTTTTATTGCCATAAAAAAAACACCAACAAAAGTACAAGTAGTAAATAGCATTCCAAAATAAAAGCAGCAAACTAGTGTAATTCGAGGGCATAAAAATGTATTCTTAAACGAATAATCATCTCAAACCAACCTTTAAGCTGTAGTGACTTCCCAAAATTCCTTAGAGTTTATGGGAAGTTTTTTGGTATAAATGTAACCACGGTCACTTTTTAAGGTGATTGTTATCATTTTTAGAACGAAGCGTTTATTGGACATTTGTATGGAATTTATCTAAAAGAAGTTTTCATTTCTAATAAATTAAAAATTAGTAGTATGGTCAAAAAAAGTCATTGCACCTGCTCCTATTCAAAAAAAAGGTCCTTACCAACACAACTTTGAATCGCATCTTTTAAAATCAAATATAAATAATGATAGTCCAAATAAAAGATCAATTAACTCAAGCTGGAAATTTTTCTGTTTTTATAGGACGTTTTTTCAAAGAACTTATCGTACCACCTTTTCAATGGAACGAGTTTATCAGACAATGTTACACCATTGGATATAAATCACTTCCGCTAGTTGGAATTACCGGATTTATCATGGGTTTGGTACTAACCATTCAATCAAGACCCACAATGACAAAATTTGGAGCCGAATCTTGGTTACCTAGTATGGTTTCACTTTCGTTAATCAGAGAAATTGCTCCAGTTATTACGGCCTTAATTTGTGCCGGAAAAATTGCTTCTGGCATTGGTGCCGAACTGGGTTCAATGAAAGTAACTTCACAATTAGATGCTATGGAAGTTTCGGCTATAAACCCGTATAAATATTTGGTCGTTACTCGAATTTCCGCCACAACATTAATGGTTCCTTTATTAGTATTTATCGCCGATTTGGTTGGAATATATGGTGGTTATATTGGCTATAATGTTCACGGCAACATTAGTCTTTTTCGCTATTTTTCAGAAGTTATTGAACACCTTGATTTTTTAGATATTTTTCCAGCAACCATAAAAACATTCTTCTTTGGCTTTTTTATTGGCGTCATCGGATGTTATAAAGGATTCAACGCTTCAGGTGGAACGGCAAGTGTTGGTCAAGCAGCCAATTCAGCCGTGGTAACAGCATCACTTTCTATTTTTATTATCGATATGTTGGCGGCTCAAATAACCGATTTATTCTTTTAATACTATGAAAGAACAGCCTATCATCGCCATCAAAAATCTATACAAATCCTTTGGTAATCACAAAGTTTTACGTGGTATAAATTTAACGGTTAACAAAGGCGATGCACTAGTAATTTTAGGAAGATCCGGTTCAGGAAAATCGGTTACAATAGAATGCATCGTCGGATTAATAGAAGCTGACAAAGGAACAATAGAGGTTTTTGGGACTGATATAACCCATCTTAGCAACAAAGAACTCAACAAAATCAGATTGCGAATAGGTTTTTTATTTCAAAATGGCGCTTTATACGATTCGATGTCTGTTAGAGAAAATTTGGCTTTTACCTTAAAACATCACACGCGTCATTTGTCGGAAGAGGAAATTGAAAAGCAAATCAATGAAGCACTTGATAGTGTTGGATTAAGAGAATCAATCGATAAAATGCCAGCGGAACTATCTGGCGGAATGATAAAAAGAATCGGTTTGGCACGAACGCTAATCATAAAACCCGAAATCATTCTCTATGACGAACCCACAGCCGGATTAGATACGATAACCTCCAAAGAAATAAGCGAATTGATTTTATCTGTTCAGAAAAAATACCAAACCACATCGTTAATCATCACGCACGATATTGTGTGCGCTAAAATGACCGGTAACCGCATAATGATTATTAAAGATGGTCTTATTTATGCCGAAGGAACTTATGACGAACTTGTAACAAACAAAGACAGTTGGGTGCGTTCCTTCTTCGAATAACAACCAACTGTTTTAGAAACTAAAAAAATGAAGAATAAAAAGACAAATACTAAAACGTGGAAATTGGGATTGTTCGTAATCATTTCCCTAACGGTTTTCTTGGGTACGGTTTACTTTATTGGAAAAAGCCAAAATCTATTTGGTTCGACATTTCATTTGCAAGCAAAATTTAAAAATGTAAACGGTTTAAGTTTAGGAAATAACGTTTTGCTTTCGGGCATCAATATCGGAACCATAAAAGAAATTGAATTTGTTTCAGATTCTATTTTGGTGGTCAAAATGGTGGTTCGATCCGAAATTCAACAATACATAAAAATTGATGCTTTAGCTACCATTGGTTCTGATGGATTAATGGGTGACAAAGTACTGATGATTTCGCCTGGAAGTAGTTCGAACGAAATTATCAAAGACAATGCATTTGTCAACACTGTCGAAGCCATTGAAATGACCGATTTAATGAACGGATTGAAAAAAAGTATTGATTATACGAAAATCATTACCAAAGAACTTTCAGAATTTAGTTATAAAATCAACTCCGGAAAAGGTGCTTTGTCTAAAGTCTTAACCGATGAAGAAATTGCTAAAAGCATTGAAAAAACAATGACTAATTTAGAAACAGGTACAAATCAATTAGTGATTTTTAGCGAAAAATTAAACGATAAAAACGGCACAATATCTAAACTACTAACCGATCCGATGTATGCGAATAGCATCAAAAAAATGGTTACAAATTTTGAGAAAAGTTCTGTTGAAGTCCACGATTTTACCAAAAAACTAAATAATGATTCGGGTATTGTTCACAAATTACTAACCGATGAAAAAACGGCACAAACCTTAGATTCGACATTTATCAATTTAAAATCTGCAACCAAAAAACTAAATGAACTCGAAGAAGCCATTAAACGCAGTTTTCTTTTTAGAGGAAATTTCAAAAGACAAGCCAAAGTTGAAGCCAAACTTTTAAAACAAAAACAAGATTCCATCAAAAAATAATTTTATTAAAATAGTATGAAAGTAGCCATTTTTAGTACCAAATATTACGAACGCGATAATCTCGACCTTTATAATAAAGAAGGCAAACACCAACTCACCTATTTCGAAAAATCCTTAAACGAAGACACCATTAATCTGGTAAAAGACTTTGACGCAGTTTGCATTCAGCTCACTGATGTACTTGATGCTAACGTTATTGCAAAACTTGCTTCTGCTGGCATACAACTTATTGATTTAAGAAGTGCTGGCTATGACAATGTCGATTTAGAAGCTGCTGCGCAAAACAAAATAAAAGTCTTTCGTGTTCCTGCCTATTCGCCTCAAGCGGTTGCCGAACACGCAGTAGCCTTAATTTTAACATTGAATAGAAAGACGCACAAAGCTTATAACAGAGTAAGAGAAAACAATTTTTCACTTCAAAATTTAATGGGTTTCAATTTATATGGAAAAACCGTTGGCGTTGTAGGAACTGGAAAAATCGGTGCTGCTTTTTGTACAATAATGCTCGGCTTTGGTTGCAAAGTCATTGCGAATGATCTAAACCCATCAAAGGCTTTAATGGAAAAAGGTGTCCAATTTGTTTCCTTCGAAAAACTGCTCAAAACCGCTGATATTATTTCAATTCATTGTCCGTTAACCCAAAACACACGCCATCTATTTGATGCCGATGCGTTTTCAAAAGTCAAAAAAGGAATGATGCTTATCAATACCAGTCGCGGTGCTATCATTCAAAACAAAGCCGTAATTGAAGCTTTAAAATCTGCTCAAATTGGTTTTTTAGGAATTGATGTCTATGAAGGTGAAGAACAATTATTCTTCAAAGATTTGTCTGATAAAGTTGTAAAAGATGACCAAATCGAACGGTTGATGTCCTTCAACAACGTGCTTATCACACCACATCAAGCCTTTTTTACCAAAGAAGCTTTAGATGAAATTGCCCGAATAACCATCGCCAATTTCAATTCCTTTGCAGATAATACAGCTACTGAAAATGAAGTTGCGTTCCAATTGCCTGTCAGTTCACCGACTTAATTAAAAAGTAACGAAAATCACTTTTTGAAGTACGCTACATCATATAAAACGCAACTTTTATACCTCAACTTTGCATTTAATAAACCTACATTATTTTATTTCAAATTAGAGAAATAGAAATCGTAAAAAAGTAGAAGTGGATTCGTTTGTAACTTCATAAAAATAACATCATTAGAAAACTATTTAAAAATTAAAAAAATGAAAACAGCTATCGGAATTACAGCAGCAAAACGTGAAGGAGTTGCCAACGGATTGGCAAAAATACTAGCCGACGAATACGTTTTATATACCAAAACCAAAAATGCGCATTGGAATATTGAAGGTCCAGATTTTTATGATAAACACAAATTTTTTGAAATGCAATTTGGAGAATTAGATGTAATCGTCGACAGTGTGGCCGAACGAATTCGCACCTTAGGACATTATGTTGACGCTATGCTAAAAGCATTTATTAGTGTGACGCAATTTACCGAACAAAAGAGTGAGAAAAACGATAGTACAGGTTATATCAAAGAGTTATTGAATGACCACGAAACCTTAATTATGTCACTACGAGGTTCAATTCATCTGTTCGCAAATGAATACGACGATTTAGGCAGTAGCGACTTTATTACTGGTTTGGTTGAAACCCACGAAAAAATGGCTTGGTTTTTAAGATCTCATTTAAAATAAACTAGACCAACGACAAATGTATAAACGCCTTCCCATCCTTATTTATGGTATCCTTGTACTTTTAATTGGCATTTTATTAGTGCTCTCTAGTTATTGCAGTTTTAAAATGATTACGTTATCAACTGGAATCACGCTGATTGTTGCAGGATTATTTGCATTTTTGGCAGCCTATGTACAAGAAAAAAAACAAGTGCAATTTGTTTACCATTCGTTACACAGTTTAGCAATGATACTCTACGGAAGCACTATTTTATTATTCGGAATTTCAATAGAACGCTTCATTGATTTCACTACATTCCTATTTGTTTTCTATGCTGTTTCAGAAATTATTTTTTGCAATTGGCTGTTCAACTTAAATCAAAAGACCATTTACAAAACCATAATAATTCGGTTTTTGCTTGGCTTAGCTATTGGCTTTAGTGCCGCGATGGTAATGAATTTCAAAAGCTACCAACTAGAAAGTTTTGGAGTTCTATTTGTTTTAGTTGGTGTAAATATGATTCTCTATACTCCAGCAATGAAAGGAAAAGAAAATCCTGTTGTTGAAAGCAATTTATAAAAATTACAAGTATGAAAACTCTTTTCATTTTTATCATCATCATTGTAGGTGTGCTAATCATTTTTCAAATTTACAGTACTTTGGCAACTAGCGCTTCAAATACACAAGAATACAAAGTACTTAAGGTCAAAAAACAATTTGAAATACGCTATTATCTTGTAGCGAATGTGGCAAAAATTTCATTAACAGCAACATCTTATCGCGATTTAGGAGCATCTGGATTTAATAAATTGACATCCTATATTTTTGGTGGAAATAGCGAAAACAAAAAAATTGCTATGACTTCGCCTGTACAAATGGAACTTCGTGATTCCACTGCAACTATGACCTTTGTTATGCCATCTGATTTAAAAAAAGAAACGTTACCCAAACCCAATAATTCTGCAATAAGTATTGAAACTACCGCAGCAGAATATGTTGCCGCAATTCGCTTTGGCGGATTTAGCTCCGATGAAAAAATAGCTAAATACAAAAGTATTCTAGAAGAAGCCTTGAAAGCAGAAGGCCTTACTTATTATGGTAATTTTCGATATCTCGGATATAATCCGCCTTATCAACTCTTTGGCAGAAGAAATGAAGTGGTTGTTGGGTTGAACGAAAGTAATTTTACTACAAATAAATAAGATAACACAAACCACAACATTTATTTAATGCACACATATTGAAAAGGATAGCATTTACTCAATTCGATTTTCTGTAATTCGATGGTGTGCATCCTTTTTTGGCATTAAATACTCTATTAAAATAGCTTATGGTTTCAAAACCACATTCAAAAGATATTTGACTAATGGTTTTTTCTGTTTGAATAAGCAAGCGGCAAGCTTCATTGATTCTTAATTCATTTAAGTAATCAGAATAAGTTTTTCCTGTAGCTTTTTTAAAGAATTTACAGAAATTACTCTCTGTTATATAAATTAAGTCTGCTACTTCTTTTAAAGATATTTTACTACTAAAGTTGCTTTGAATAAACTGACATACTTTATTTAGTCGGATTTCATTTTTCTTAGAAACAACATTGTGAAACGTATTGGAGGCAATAAATGTTCCTTCAGTGGTCGATAACCTATCAAGAATTGAAAGTAACTTTAATATTCTTTCCAAACCTTTGGTTTCTACTAACTCTGAAATATTTGAAATCAATTGGTCATCTCCATTAAAGCAAATTCCCTTTTCTGAATTTTTTAGCATTTCTTTAATTAATGCACTTTCATTAAATGCTAAAAATGATTCAACAAGTTCTTTAGAAAACTGAATAACAACTGCTTCAGAGTATGAATCGTCCTCTATTGTTCCCGACCAAGTATGAGGCAAATTACCTCCCAATAAAACCAAATCACCTTTAGTGTAATGCTTATAAGAATTTCCGATAATTCGGTAACCATTTCCTTTTACGATATATGTTAGTTCGTATTCAGGATGATAATGCCATTTAAATTCGAAAAAAGGCACCTGAAATCGATAAGCGTAAAAACTAGAGTGTCCTTTTTCTGATGGTATGTCTTCTAATTTGGCTTTCATAGTTTATTATAAACTTATTATAGTACTAAAATTCAAAAATAATTCAATATAGTGTCATAATCTAACAAATTAATGTTAAATCCATTTAGAAGTAATCAATAGATTTGAAAATTCTAAAATGGATGACCAATTAAAAAAAAACAGAATAAAATACTCTTAGAATATGCAAACCGTTCCAAACTCAATAATTGAATTTCTTGAAATGCCTTATGCGCTGTCTCAAGAACAAATTGAATTCTATCAAAAAAATCGCTATATCAAATTGAAAGAAGTTCTAAATTTAGAAACTGTTGCCTTCTTTAACGATGCAATTACAAAACAAGTAAACATAATGAATCAAGAGCAAACAGCTCTTGAAAATCGAACAACGTACGGAAAAGCATTTCTGCAATTATTTAATTTATGGTTAGAAAACGATGTGATTAAAGAATTAATTTTTAGTAAACGAATAGCTAAAATTGCAACCGATTTAATGGAAGTAAAGGGTGTTCGTTTATATCATGACCAAGCTTTATTTAAAGAAGGTGGCGGTGGAATTACTCCTTGGCATGCCGATCAATATTATTGGCCATTAGAAACTGATAAAACGGTTACGGCTTGGATGCCTTTACAAGCAACACCACTAGAAATGGGTCCATTAGAATTTAGTGCTGGAAGCCATACTATAGTAGAAGGACGCGAACTAGAAATTGGAGATGAGAGTGAAGAACTTATTCAGAAAAAATTACGAGTTACTGATTTCAAACATGTTATCGAACCTTTTGATGTTGGTGAGATTAGTTTTCATTCGGGTTGGGTGTTTCATCGTGCTGGTGCTAATATAACAGACGCAATGCGAAAAGTAATGACCATCATCTATATGGATAAAGATATGATTTTAAAAAATCCAGAAAATAAAAACCAAATACACGATTGGAATACTTGGTGTCCGGGTGCAAAAATTGGTGAAATCATCAACTCTCCTATTAATCCAATTTTATATTCAAATTAATATGGATGGAAAATATACTTGTACCTATTGGGGCTGCGAGCATCAATCGGCTAGAGAATTTCTATACAATGTTGTGAACAATGGTTATGAAGGTGTAGAAATCAATTTTCCTGATGATGCAAATTTCATAACTGAATTTATGGAAGAGTTGGAGAATATTAGAAATACTATTAATCCTAATTTTATTTTCATCGCGCAACAAGTGTTGTCCAATAAAAACGAAACGGTCGATGAATACATTGAAAGAATTACAAAACGATTGGAATTTTTAACCACTTTAAAACCCAATTACATTAACTCGCATACTGGAAAAGATTTTTATGATTTCAGTGATAATTGTAAAATAATTGAAATCACAGAACATATTACTCGAAATTCAGGAATTCCCATTTGGCATGAAATACATCGCGGCCGATTTTCATTTCATTTAAAAACGCTTTTAAAGTATATTGACATTTACCCCAAATTAAAACTAATTGCCGATTTCTCTCATTTTTGCGTAGTATCAGAAAGTAATTTAGAAGACCAAAAAGAGTTATTAACCAAAATTTATCCCAATATAAAACACATCCATGCTCGTGTTGGATTTGAGCAAAGTCCGCAAGTAAACAACCCTTTTGCTCCAGAATGGAACACTCATTTAGAACGCTATTTAAGTTGGTGGAAAGAAATTATTGAAATTCAAAAGAAAAGTAACGGTTCTCAAATAACCATTACACCAGAATTTGGTCCGTTTCCATATATGCCTCAAGAACCTTTCTCAAAGAAACCACTTTCGAATCAATGGGAAATCAATCTTGAAATGAAACACTATTTGCAACAAAACCTAATAACCAATGGATAAAAACAACAAAAACTATATTCTTTTTATTGCTTTAAGTGCGGCACTTGGCGGATTATTATTTGGCTATGACACAGCAGTAATTTCTGGAGCAATTGGGAATCTAACCGAATATTTTCATTTGACTCCTATTGAAACTGGTTGGGCTATTTCAAGTGCGTTGGTTGGCTGTTTAATTGGTGCCTTTTTCTCTGATTATTTAAGTAACCGATTCGGGCGAAAAGCAACAATGCTAATTACTGCTATTCTATTTATTCTAAATTCTGTAGGTACGGCATTGCCCAATTCATTTACAATGTTTGTTATATTTCGAATTGTTGGAGGAATTGGTGTTGGTATTGCTTCAATGGTTGTACCGATGTATATAGCTGAAATTGCTCCACCAAAAAGACGTGGCGCTTTAGTAGGTAATTATCAATTAGCCATCGTGATTGGTATTGTTGTAGTTTATTTTGTAAATTACTTCATCGCTTTGCAAGGCGATGCCGATTGGAATTTGAATATTGGTTGGCGTTGGATGTTTGGTTCTGAAATCATTCCTTCTATCCTATTTCTAATTTTTATATTTCTAATTCCCGAAAGTCCGAGATGGTTGTTCCAAAAAGGAGAAACCTCGAAAGCAATTAGTGTTTTGGAAAAATTAAATGCTCCAAATGATGTTGCTTTAGTTCAAACTGAAATTGAAAATTCACTACACCAAAAAGATAAAAATCAGTGGAAGCATTTAGTTAATCCTTTATTCAAAAAAGCGCTTTTTGTTGGTATTGGACTTTCTATTCTTCAGCAATTAACAGGTATTAACGCCATTTTATATTACGCGCCAGAAATTTTTAAAAGTTTAGGAAGTTCAACAGATGTTTCGTTGCTCGAAACAAGTATTCTTGGAGTTGTAAACTTAATTTTTACCTTATTAGCTATCAAATGGGTAGATAAAATGGGAAGAAAACCGTTGCTCTATATAGGTTCTATTGGAATGACTATTGCATTAGCAGCAGTTGGATTGTTTATTTATTATGACGCAGTTGGTAATTGGGTTTTACCTTTTTTATTACTATTTATGGCTTCTTTTAGTATTTCTTGGGGACCAATTGTTTGGGTGTTACTATCAGAAATTTTTCCAAATAAGATAAGAAGTTTGGCATTGGCAATCAGTGTTTTTATTCAATGGGTGGCTAATTTTGTGGTAACACAAGTTTTTCCAAGTTTGGTTGAAAATCAATGGTTAAAAGATAATTTTAATGGCGCATTTCCGTTTTATTTGTTTTCAATAATTTGCCTACTATCCTTACTTTTTGTTTGGAAAAATGTTCCAGAAACAAAAAACAAAACTCTCGAAGAAATGGATACGTTATGGAAATGAGAACGCTACTTTTCAAGTCGGTACTTTTGTTATTTATGATAAATGCAAGTGCCCAAAACAATTCCAAATATGTAAATACATTTATTGGTACAGATGGCACCGGACATACATTTCCTGGACCTTCATTACCTTTTGGAATGGTACAACCCGGACCTGATAACAACATTGCTGGATGGAACCATACGAGCGGTTATCAATACAAAGATACTTTGCTTTTAGGGTTTTCACAAACGCGTTTAAGCGGAACCGGAATTGGTGAAATGGGTAACATTTTGTTACTACCTTTCAATGAAAAAAAGCTAAAATTCAAAAACAGTTATTTCAAGAACACTGAAAAAGCAACTGTTGGCTATTATTCATTAACTAAAAAAGACGACATCAAAGTAGAGCTCACTTGTTCGGAAAGAGTCGCTTTTCATAAATATAAATATCCAAACAAAACGGCAAAATTACTGCTTGATTTTCAACACGGATTTCAATTTCTCAATGACAGTTTGGTACTAGAAAGTGACATCAAAATTGAAAATAATAGCACAATTTCAGGTTATTGCAAAACCAAAGGTTGGGTAACCAAAAAGTATTTCTTTACTATTAATTTTCAAACGCCATTTGTTGCATCTAAAGAACTTCCGAAAGAGAAAAAACAAAATGCACCGAAATATATTCTAGATTTTAATTTGCCAAAAAATAAAATTTTGCAGCTAAAAATTGCTTTATCAACGGTAAGTGTTGAAGGAGCAAAACAAAATTTAAAGTCTGAAATTCCGCATTGGAGCTTTGAAAAAGTAAAACAAAACGCCGAAAAAATTTGGAACGACTATCTGAATCGAATTGACATTGAAGCGCCACAAAAACAAAAGGAAATCTTTTATACTTCGTTATATCATCTGCTTTTACAACCATCCAATATTGCTGATGTAGATGGTAACTATCGTGGTGCGGATGATAGAATTGCAGTTGCTCCAAATAAGGAATACTACTCTACTCTATCCATTTGGGACATTTACAGAGGTGCCTTTCCGTTGCTTCAAATTATAGCTCCTGAAAAAATTGATGGAATTGTAAATACAATGCTTTTACATCACAAAGCCGCAGGATTTTTACCCATTTGGACGGCTTGGGGACAAGACAATTATTGTATGATTGGCAATCATGCCATTCCTATGATTTTATCGGCTTATACTAATGGATTTAAAGGTTTTGATAAAGACGAAGCACTCAAAGCCATGATAGAAACTTCAACCAAAAGTCATATTAATTCCGATTGGGAATTGTATAATCAATATGGTTATTATCCTTTTGATAAATTAGATAATGAAGCGGTATCCAGAACCTTAGAAAGTGGTTTTGATGATTATTGTGTAGCAAAAATGGCTAAAAATTTAAACGATAAAACAAATCAAGCGGAGTTTCAAAAAAGAGCCAATTACTATAAAAATCTTTTTGATGCTGAAACAAATTTATTTCGTGGTAAAGATTCCAAAGGCAATTGGAGAACTCCATTTGATCCTTTAACTGCAACTTCACCAATGAACAATCCAGGCGATTATACCGAAGCCAATGCCTGGCAATATTTTTGGACTCCAGCGCAATACGACATCGTTGGCATGAAAAATCTATTGGGTGGAAAAAAGGAATTCACAAAAAAACTCAATGATTTCTTTACCATAGAAAGTTTAAATCCAAACAAGTTCTTGGGTCAGGAAGCAATGATTGGTCAATATGCACATGGTAACGAACCTAGTCATCATATTGTTTACTTGTATGCGTATTCAGAAACACCAAAAATCGGACAAAAATACATCCATAAAATCATTAACGAATTTCACAACAACACGCCTGATGGTATGATTGGTAATGACGATTGTGGTCAAATGTCGGCTTGGTATATTATGTCTAACTTAGGTTTTTATCCTGTAAATCCAACTAATGGAGAATTTGTCCTCGGAGCACCACAAGTTAAAAAAGCAACTTTGCATTTAAAAAACGATAAAACGTTTACCATTGAAGCAACTAACTTCTCTAATGAGAATATTTTTCAAGAAAACCCTAAACTGAATAGTGCTTCACTATCAAAACCATTCATAACCTATTCAGAAATTATGACTGGTGGTACTCTTAATTTTCAAATGACCAATAAATAATTTATTCAATGAGAAATTTATATATAACATTAGTAATTCTAGCTTCGTACACTATGAATTCACAAAATAAAGATTCAAATAAAGTCGAGGAAAAATATCAAATACTACCTTTTGGAAGCATCAAACCTTCGGGTTGGATAAGAACACAAATGCAAAAAGATGTTGATGGTTTTGTGGGCAACTTAGATCAATTAGTTCCAGACTTAATTAATGACCCCATTTATGGTTCAGGAAGATTGCACAAGAACAGCGAAGTCAAAGATTTGGGAAACAATAAAGAAGGCGATGCTGAAGGCAGTGAACAATACAAATGGTGGAACAGCGAAACCCAATCCAATTGGTGGGATGGTTACATCAGAAACGTCATTTTATTGAACGATAAAGTGGGACTTAAAAAAGTTAAAAAGTACGTTCAAGAGGTTTTAAAAACGCAAGATGAAGACGGTTATATTGGTATTTATGACAAAGATTTGCGTTATCAATTCAACTCAGAAAATGGTGAATTATGGTCAAAAGCTACAATGTATAGAGGTTTACTTGCTTATTATGAATACTCAAAAGACAAGAAATTGTGGAACGCTATTGTAAAAGCTGTTGATAATGTGATGACAAATTATCCATTAAATCAATCTAGTCCGTTTACTTCTGGTAATGCGTTTAATGGCGGAGTTTCACACGGATTAACATTCACAGATATTTTGGATAAAATGTATCAAATTACTGGTGAAACAAAATATACCGATTATGCGCTGTTTCTATATAAGGATTTTAGCAAAACCTTTCAGTCTGAAAAAGATGTACAATTGAATAACATTTTAAATCCCAATTACAAATTACAATCCCACGGTGTACATACATATGAACATTTGCGACCACTATTAGTTGCTGCTTATGCTTCTGATAATAAAGAACTACAAAAAGCACTTCAAATTTATATTCAAAGAATTGAAAACACCACAACACCAACAGGTGGTGCAATTGGCGATGAATGGATAGCCGAAAGAATTGCCGATGCAACTAATACTGGTTATGAATATTGTTCTTTGCACGAATTATTAGATAGTTATTCCGTTTTGTTTCAAAAGCAAGGAAATTCAAAAACTGCCGAAACCATCGAAACTATTTTCTACAATGCAGCTCAAGGTTCACGAAATCCAAATCATTCTTGCATAGCCTATTTAAAAACCGATAATTCTTTCGAAATGGAAGGAACGAAGAATGGTGAAGTTGAAGCTAATCGAAATCAAACTAGATATAAATATTCGCCTGCGCATCAAGATGTTGCCGTTTGTTGCAATCCAAATGCTGGAAGAATTACTCCTTATTTCATAGAAAAAGCTTGGTTGAAAGAAAATGACACTACTTTAGTAAATGCACTTTTAATGCCCAATACAGTTGCAACAAAAGTTCAAAATAAAAACATAACAATTGAAACGATTACCGAATATCCTTATCAAAATAAATTCACTTTCAAAATAGCAAATCCAAATAAAGCTTCTTTTATTTTAAAGATTAGGAAACCTTCTTGGGTTACAAGTATTATCACAAAAGAAAAATATACTAATGAAAATGACTTCTTAGTTTTTGACAGACCGTTTGCTAAACAAGACATTATTGAAATTAATTTCAGTACTAAAATTCAAATAAAAGAAGATGCAAACAAAGAAAAATATTTTTCTTACGGCGCATTATTTTATGCAAAACCTATTAATGCTATAGAACTTAAAGGAAAAACCTATTTTACTAATTTTGATGATTTATTTTATCAACCAAAAGACAGTAATCGCTTCCAATTTATTGACGAAAACCAAGCTACTTTCAACAATGGTAAAATAATAATCAAAGCAAAAAACAAAACAACCAACCAAATAGAAAATATTACACTTATTCCATTTGGAACAACCATCTTAAGACAAGTTAGTTTTTAAAATAAAAAAGATGGAAAAGTAACAACTTTTCCATCTTGAAGCAACTACTTTAATGTACTTAATGGTTATTAGGAACTAAACATCAATAAGAAAATTCAAACCAAAAAGTACCGTAGTTGTTTTATGAATTTGTTTAACACAAAATAACCGCCAAATAAATTGGAAAACCAATAGTTATGTTTAAAGGAAAAGTTACTGCTAAAGCCATTGGTAAAAACAATCCCGGATTGGCCTTTGGCGCAACAATTTTCATAGCTGCCGGAACTGCAATATAAGAAGCGCTAGCCGCTAAAATTGCAAAAATAAATCGGTTTCCGATATCTTGTGTTACAAATTGACTTAGATAAGCCACTATACAACCGTTGAATAAAGGAATTATTGAAGCAAAACCTGTAGCAAACCAACCACTTTTTAAAAAATCATTCAACTTTTTGCCACTTACTATTCCCATATCTAGTAAAAATATGGCTAAAAATCCTTTAAAAATATCGGTAGTAAAAGGTTTAATTCCCATAGCTTGTTGGTCACTGGCTAGGAAACCTATCAACAAACTTCCTAAAATCAATAAAACACTACCGTTGGTTAAAGAATGTCTGATTACCGATGACAAACTAGATTCTTTAGCATTTACTTTATTTGCGCCATAAATTCGCATTAAAATCACACCCACAACAATTGCTGGAGCTTCCATAAGTGCCATTACTGCTACCATATGACCTCCAAAACTGTATTTTTGAATCTCTAAAAAAGAAGCAGCCGTTACAAAAGTTACCGCACTAACTGAACCATAAGCCGCAGCGATTGCTCCCGAATCTTGAATATTGAATTTCCTTTTTAAAATAAAAAAACAATAAGTAGGAATAATAATGGCAATGGTCATTCCAAATAAAACCGACCACAAAATATCTAGACTAAAAGTACTGTGTGCTAATTCTTGTCCGCCTTTAAATCCGATGGAGAATAAAAGGTAAAGCGAAATAAATTTGGAACTGTTGGGCGGAATCTCTAAATCACTTTTTAAACGAGTGGCGATAATTCCTAAAAGAAAAAATAGTAAGGCTGGATTGGTTAAATTATCTAATAATAAATTTAAGTTCATTGGTTTGATTTGTATTTACGCAGATTTATAATCGATTATTTAATCTAAAAACAATTTTAAATAGCATTTAGAAGCAAGTTACTTCTTGAAGTAAAATTAAAACTTAAGTTGAAGAAGCTCTTTTTAATCGGTCGTTAATGGTATTGCCCAATTGATTGTCAGGAAATCGTTCTGCAATAATGATATCTAATTCTAATTGATCTAAACGATGCATTGCTGCATACAAGTTGGCTGCGGCTTCTTCTAAATCAGCGGTTACCGATAGCACTTCTTTCGCAACGCAATCAGTAGAATTGAATTTAGAATTGAACAACAATAAACCGATTTTTTTGCCTTTGTAAAAGTCCATAGCATCAACAATGTCGGTTACTAAAATAGTTTTTGTACTGGGTGCATAATGTTTGAACATCATCCCAGGCGCATTTGGAGTCTTTTCTTCAAAATTTTGAATACGAATTGTACCAATTTCACTTTCAATAGTCTCCACTGCAATAGAACCTAATCTATAAAGTACCGGAAGTTCTCCATCAAATCCAATAATAGTCGACTCAATGCCGTTTTGGCACTCACCACCATCAAGAATCATTGGTATTTTAGTATCAAAATAACGAGCAACATGTTCTGCCGATGTTGGACTAATAGATCCAGAAGGATTAGCACTTGGCGCTGCTATTGGAAATTTTAATAGATTTAATAACTTTAAGGTTTCAGGATGATTGGGCATTCTTACGGCAACACTATTTTTACCACTAGTGATATAGTCAGCAACAGTATCTTTTTTTGGAAGCACTAGCGTTAACGGACCAGGCCAAAATTTATCCATTAATTGTTTGGCTTTACTAGGTATTTCTGAAACCAAATCTTGAACTACTTCTTTGGAGCCAACGTGCACAATTAGCGGATTATTTTGAGGTCTTCCTTTGATTTGATAAATTCGTTTTACGGCAACTTCATCATAAATATTGGCGGCTAAACCATAAACAGTTTCTGTTGGAATGGCCACTACCTCATTGTTTTCTAATAAAAAAGCAGCTTGATAAATATCTTTGGATATCATTTTATAGTTTTAAGGATTACAAAAATCACAATAAGCAGGATCTTCTGTTTTTTTGTTATGCGGATATAAAACTTCGCTAGTATATTCGCACTTTTTACAGGTGTATAGGTAACTTAAAGTTGAATTTGTAGCAGTACTGCACCATTGACAAGGTAATCCAGCTTTGGCATCGGTAACCACAAATCCGGGAAGTTCACAATTTGGACATTTGGATTGAACCGCTTCAAGCAGTTTTTTAGCCGTTTTTTCAATAACTTTCATCCGACTCGGATTATAATTAGCTCGCATATCGGTTTCAACATAAACCGTTCCGAACTCCTTTTGGAAATCTTCAAAATGCTTTTTTAAAGCCTTTCTGTCGGTTATGCCTTTGACTACTTTAGTAAAATTATTTTCTGCCGATTTCATTATTAATGCGTGCGAAGGAAACGCCGCACGAAGTGCAAAATCAAATAGTTCGGTTTCATTATTAATTTTGGATGCATTAAAATTGGTTTCCATACTTAGCTCGCGAACTACGATTTCTAAATCATTTTTAGCATCCTTAAACATCATAAGTTCCTCGTTGCACGAAGCAAAAAAAACCGATGGATGAGCGCCAAACGAACCTTCACTTGAAATAACTAAATCACATTGATTCTTTTCCATAGCAAGAAGGCATTTTTTGCGAAGCGTTGTCAGCGCATCATCTTTTCTTTGAACTTCACCTGTAAAAGTCCCTAAGGTGTCGGTATCAAATAAATCGGTTACAAAACAATTAACATTAAGGTGTTGCTCAAACAATGGAGCAATTACGGTTTCTTTAGCATGTTTTGTAGCTATAAGCAGCTTTCTATTACTAAACACTATTCTGAAAATTCTATATAAACGGTACTTTTAACTACTAAATTCACTCCTTTACTTTTGGCCGCATTTATGAATTCTTTTAGTTCAACTTGCGTCGCTTTCAATTCCTCGATTCGTTTTTTAGAATGCTGGCTATCTCTTTCAAATCGGATGTGCTGACTAAAATCATCTATTTTATGATAATTAATTTTACTAACAATTAATTCTGATAAAACATTGTTGGCATCACTTGGAGTAAACGTACTATCGATAAGCTTGAATTCTTTTTTTTCTTGAACTTTCATAATTTTATATTCATTTTTTTTAATTGTGAAACTAGTAGTAAAGTAGAAATACCTAACAAACACATAAATAATACTTGCTGTGAAAATAGTGTTAGAATAAAACTACCAAGTGCAACGAGCAACAATACGGTCAGCACTATTTGGTCTTTTTTAGATAATTTATTGTTATTCATATTTATTCTTTAAGTTGTACAGATGCTTTGGCAAAAACATAGTCCTATTTTATTATTCAAATCTTATTCTAACATTGGTGTTACATTTCGAAATTCATTTGAAAATGCTGTCCTTTTAGTTATTGAACATCGGTTAATCACCACTTGTAGTATTAATTTTTGACAAAGGTATATGCTCTATTTCATATATTTTTATTTATATTTGTTATGAAATACATAAACATATTTTATGAATTATACTTTACATCAATTGCAAGTGTTTTTAAAAATCACGCAAACAAAGAGCATTACTAAAGCTGCTGAGGAGTTGCATTTAACCCAGCCAGCGGTTTCGATACAACTAAAAAATTTGCAGGATCAATTCGAAATTCCGTTAACTGAAGTAGTGGGAAGACAATTATACATCACCGAATTTGGAAAAGAAATCGCAATAGCTGCTCAAAATATAAGCAATGAAGTTTATGGCATTAATTATAAGACCTTAGCTTTTAAAGGCATACTTTCTGGAAAACTAAAAATCTCGGTGGTATCTACAGGAAAATATGTTATGCCTTATTTTTTATCTGATTTTACAAATAAAAACAAGGGAATTGAACTAGAAATGGATGTAACTAACAGAGGAAATGTAATCAAATCATTAAAGAAAAATGAAGTCGATTTTGCCTTAGTTTCAACTTTACCGAATGATATTGAAGTACACTCAGAAGTTATTCTTACCAACAAACTTTTTTTGGTAACCAACACTAAAAATAAGGAAGAAAATATTAAAAAAGTAAATGATTACATTGCAAAAAGTGCGCTAATTTATAGAGAAGAGGGTTCTGCGACACGAATTGCAATGGAGAATTACTTAAAAAATGAAGGATTACAAGCCAAAATGAAACTAAAATTAACTTCTAATGAAGCCGTAAAACAAGCCGTAATCGCAGGACTTGGTTTGTCGATAATGCCCTTAATTGGTTTGAAAAATGAATTAGAAAATGAAAGCATCAAAATCATTCCGGCAAAAAATCTACCAATTATTACCAATTGGACTTTAATTTGGTTAAAAGGAAAAAAATTGAGTCCGACAGCTACCGCTTTTTTAGATTTTATTCGTCAAGAAAAAGCAAACATTAGCGAGGAACACTTCTCGTGGATTAATTCGTATTAAATATTTTTTCTACTAAAAATAGACGTTTAGATGGATGCAAATTTTTTATAGGTTCAAAAAAATAGTTTGATATAATTTTTCAAATTGAAAGCGAATAACACTGAAAACATAAAATAATTTCGCTATTTAGATTTAAATCAATACTTTAGATTTTCATAACATTCCTTTTTTGGAATAATCTAAGTTAGAACTTATGACAGCAGCACAATTTGAAAAACTATCCAATGATTTGAGTTTGTTGGCTTCCAAAATGCCATTGCATTGGGGTTTTATACAAAATAACGCCACCGATTCACAAGTCAATATGTTTCAAATAGCTGATTATGAAACTTTAGAGCGCCAAATTACAGCGCTTACTGACGAATCAAAAAACTATTTCAGACGCCGTTGGTTTTTATGGAAATGTGCTCAATGTGATGAATATCTATTTTGTCAAAATTCAAATGTTACACCCAATCCCAACCACAAAGACCAATCCTATGATTTGGAATTTAATAGTAATTCTAGCTTACGATTTGATTTGAAAGGTACTGTAATTCCTAAAGATTTTATAGAATCTATCGATAAAGTTGTAAATGATCCAACTGAGATGGTTCGTTTCTTTTATGAAAAACAAAGTACTGGTGTGAGAAGCAACATCCAAAACAGACTTTTCATAGCACATCATTCGATGCTAGATAAAAAAAGAGAAATGCATTTAAGAAGTGCTTGGGAATTTAAGAAAAATGTATTTGCAGAATATGCTTCAAAAGTAAGTATTCACAATAATTTCATTAGTTGTCAAAAGGTGATTTCAGATGTAATTTTCATTTTAGAAGATCGTTCAGGAAATCTATCTCATAAATTTTATAGCATCGACTAAAAGCGCTATATTGCACCATGCAAACTGGACATTTATGAACGCTAAAAATACCCAAAGTACCTTCTACTCTATTGCAGCTATCGCTGAAAAATTAAGTCTGTCGCAAAAAACTATAAGACGACACATTGCCAGTGGCAAATTAGAATCCGTTAAAATTGGAACGTCTTATCGAATTCCGGTGGAAGCTTTAGATCAATTTATTAATTCAAATGCTGCTGAAGAAGAAGCCCAATATGGCTATGATTTACATGGTAAAAAAATAACGCTAAATACAAAAGCAAAAAGAACCGTTAATTATAAAAACAATGCTAAAGACGATGTAAATTGGACGGAAATCATTGACCTTTGGGAAAATCCAAAACCATCTGAATTAACCTTTGTTGATTTATTTTCGGGCGCTGGTGGCATTACAAAAGGATTTGAATTGGCAGGACTAAAAGGCATGTGCGGAATGGATTGGTTTGAAGCTGCTGCAAAAACGTATCGAAAAAATTTCAATCATCCGTTTATTGAAGGCGATATAAAATTACCCGAAAAGAAAAAAGAATTCTACGATACCGTTGCAAAACAGTTGAATGGCAGTACTTTAAATATTGTAGCTGGCGGTTTTCCGTGTCAAGGATTTAGTATGGCCGGCAACCGCATTGTTGAAGATCCAAGAAATTCATTATATAAAGATTTACTAGAAATTGTAGTTCACCTAAATCCCGAATTTGTAGTTTGTGAAAATGTCGTTGGTTTGCGTTCAATGCTTCAAGGTAAAGTTGAAGAAATGATTATCAATGATTTTAAAGAAGCAGGTTATGAAATGAAAGTTACCGTTTTGAGAGCCGCAGATTATGGTGTTCCACAAAAACGCGATAGGGTAATTTTTATTGGAAACCGAATCAATAAAACCAATTTACATCCTAAACCATTTCTATCGCCTACCGATTATATGACCACTGGAGAAGCCATTCAAGATTTAATGCATCTTCCTGATGACGCGGCATTCAATCACGTTTCGACTAAACATCGTCCGGATATGGCGCAAAGAATGTTGGAATTAGAAGAAGGAAAAAGTTTATATAAAGGTTATTCCGATGCGTGGAAAAAGTGTCCGTGGAACGAAGCTTCGTGCACTATCAAAGAAAATCACGGTGGCGTGAATATTCATCCCAAACTACCGAGAGTATTAACCGCAAGAGAAATGGCGCGCATTCAATCGTTTCCCGATGACTTTCTGTTCGAAGGTCCGAAAAACAAACAATTGGTGCAATTAGGCAATGCAGTACCACCATTATTAGCCAAAGCCATCGGATTAGCTATTAGAAAATCCTATAATAAATAATTGTATTTAAAAGAGTTGGATATTCTAAATTACCATTTTTTTTAAATTCAAATTAATACTTCAAACAAAAACACCCATTAATTTGTGGGTAATTAAGATTTTATATATTTGTACAAATTAATTTAATTATGAAAAAAGTTTTACTCGCATTTTTGCTGTTAACATCGTGTAGTTTTTTTGCTCAATCTACTGATTTAGATCCATTTGAAATCAACTATTCTTATGTGCAGCTTCCAACAAAACCTATTTTGGATAAGAAAAACAGAAACTATTCGTTTTTGATTTCTTTTGATCGTTCTTTATTGTACAATAAATCGAAGTACTTTATTGAAAATCAAGTAACTATTTCTGGTTTAGAAAAAAGAGAAAAAAATGGTTATATGAGTATTGAGGTAATGCTCCAAAATCCTGTAGTAACTAAAAAAGAAGTTACCACAAGAACCGTATCGAATAAAGATAGAAATGGAGTTTTAACTACAAGATATTACTATACACCTGTAGTTTCTTACACGCAGCAAGGAAATGCAAAAGCAGTAAGTGGCGACGGGAAAATCAATAAAATTATAAGTTTTAACGCTTCCAACACGATAAAAGGAACGGAAACTGAAAATTATAATCAGGCGCAAAATGGTCAGTATTCGTTACAAAGTACAATCGTAAATAATTATTTAAACGAAGTAGTAAACCGTTTGAACAACGAATTAAACAACGAGTTTGGTTATCCTGTAAAAACTGGTAAAGACCAATTTTGGATTTTAGCTAACAAAAAACACCCAGAGCAAGCAGCTGAATACAATGCTTACGTACAAGCTAAAGCGGTTTTGGATAAAATGAATTTTGCTGAGCCAGTAGATGGTTTTGAAAAAGAATTGGAAGAACCGATTAACTACTTCAAATCGTTGTCTAATAAATACACAACTGATTCTAAAGCTGATAGAAAAATACGTTATAGCGCTTACTATAACTTAGCAAAAATCTACAACTATTTAGACCAACCAGTAAAATCTAATGAGTGGGCAAATGTCTTAATCACAAATGATTATGATCCTGGTGATGGAAAATCGATGGTGAAGGAAAATGACAACAACATTGCGTTATTCAATGTCAATCAGTTAAAAACTAGACACTTTCCTATTGATACAAAGAATTTTATATTTGAAGAAAATGTGCCTCAACAACAAGGATACAATTCTAATCCTTCTTATTCGCAATCGGCACCTTATAGCATAGAAACGGATCCAAATTATACTCTTGCCTACATTTTGACTATTAAAAAAGACACCGTTACTGGTTATATGCCAAAAAGTAGAGGTTTGAATTTAAGCGATGCCGTAGTAGTTACTGTAAAAGATTTTCAAGGTAAATTTTCTGAAAGAAGTTTCAAAGCCAATGAAGTTAACAAACTGATCTTAAGTAACGGAGAAGAATTTGCTACTGTAGCCTTTAAAGTGTCTTCTGAAAATGGTGGTGTAACGCTTTCTGGAGCTAGTAAAAAATTCGTTAAAGAAATGTATTCTGGTAAGAAGATGTCAGTTTATCAATATTTTAATGGTGAGATTATTGTAAAAGCAGCCAACGAATCGGAAGGAAAATCTACAGCTTCGGCCTCATGGATGTTAGGTCCGAAAAAACGATTTGAAGAACTCGCAGCAGGTTGCGCCTCTTTATTAGAACGCGTTGATAAAAAAGAGTTCAAAAACAATTTAGAAAGTATATTGACCTTCGCACAAACATTGGACGAATGTAAATAATAAAACTAGTACAATACAAAAAAAGGATAATTCATAAGAGTTATCCTTTTTTTTGTACTAATCAAAATGATTTTATAAAGTATCAAAACCGTTTTTTATGGCATAAACCGCTAATCCAACTCTAGACTTTAGTTCTAATTTTTCAAACAGATTATCGCGATAACTCTCAACCGTTCTTGGACTACAAAACATTTTTTCGGCTATTTCTTTATAATTCATTTCGGTTACCGAATATTTTAAAAATTCTTTTTCTCTATCGGTTATTGAAATCACAGCTTCATTGGACTTTAATGGACTTCCAATACTTGCGAAGACCTTACTTGCCGCCCATTCTGGATAAAAATACCCATTGGTTACTAATGATTTAAGTGCTTTTTCTAAATCAGCTGGATGCGTATTTTTTAGCAAATAACCTTTAGCGCCATTTTTGATCATTTTAATCACACTTTCGTCATCATCTTGCATACTCAATGCCATAACGAGAACATCAGGATGATTTTCTTTCAGCCACAAAGCAGTATCAAAACCGTTCATTATCGGCATACTAATATCAAGCAAAACAATATTCGGAATAGTACTTTGTGATTTAAATTTGTCTTGAAGTTCTTTTCCGTTTTCACATTCATACAAGACTTCAAAATCAACAAAATTGGCTATGATTCCTCGCAAAGCTTTTGCAATTAAAACGTGATCGTCGACAATAACAATAGAATGTTTCATTATATACTTGGAATAGAAATTAACAAATGTGTTCCTTCAGCACTACTTTTTAAACTTGAAGTTCCGCCAATGATTTCGGTGCGTTTTTTAATATTACTCCACCCAATTCCATCAGATTTTTTTGAAACATCAAACCCAATTCCGTCATCAGCGATTGAAAGTGTAATGGATTGTTCGTTTTTAGTTAGAAGTCCAACAATGTTCTTGCATTTAGAATATTTAATGCTGTTTTGAAGAAACTCTTGAACAATTCGTAGCAGTACACTTTTCGTTTGATAAGGTAAAACCAAATGAGTGGCATCCGAACTAAAATTTACTTTACATATTTTCAAATCGGCTATCTTTTGAAATTCTTCTTCTAATAAAACCGTAATCGGACTGGTATCAATAGTATTATCAGTTAGATTTTTGGAAAGCGCACGCAACTCTTTAAGCGATTGGTTAATTATTGCACTTATATTTTCGATATTCTCGTTAATGTGAGGTGCTTTATTTTCATAAGCCAATTGCTGCGTATACAAACTGGCTAAGGTTAACTTCTGCCCAATGTTATCGTGAATTTCGCGACCAATATGCTGCATTGTTTGGTTTTGTATTTCAATTTGAGTAGCCAAAAGTTCTTGTTGGTGTTGCTCGTGTTGCGTTTGAATCATCATAATATGTTCTTTCTTTTTTAAATTATATTGACGCACAAAAGAGAATATTGCAATTATGAATGCAATAAAAAATACAAAAAATAAAATAGTATTTAATATGATTTGACTTTTCCCCATATAAATGATGCTGCAAATAGTAAGTACATTAAACAATTAGAAACCATAAAATAGATATAATAACTATTCCAATACTTAGGAATTTCTAAAATATCGAAGTATAAGGCAAAAAAAGGCATGTTTCCAATATAAAAGAAAGTTACTCCTACATTGATATAAAACATTTTATTCTCCTTAAAATTCAAAATGGCATCGCTTTTTATTTGCTTCAAAAATTCTGACATTACGAGAACCAGTAAAAGTAAATTTCCGACCGTTGTATTTAAGGATAAAAAAGAATAATCCTTTTGTTTTAGGTAATCATCAAATACCAATGAAACTAAAAACAACAACGATAACCACCAAAATAAGGCTTTATTCTTAAGCGATTTTACTGCAAACAACCAAAAAAGAAACAAATACTCTATGGGTATATGCACATAAGATTGAAAAACTCCAATTTTAGATTTGAACTCTGCTTTGGCAACAAAACTTATAATTTCATAAACAAAAATATAAGCAAGGTAAACGACAAACCACTTCCAATAAGAATTTTTTAAAGATTTAAACTTAATAATTCCTGCCACCAAGGCGATAAATTCGCAAAGATGCAATAGATGTATTAATATTTTTGGTTGTTCATACATAAAAAAATAATTAAAAGCCCATTCCTACTGCTGGTCCTGGAGGATATAAGGTACCGTGGTTTTGACCACTCATATCTCTTGTACCCGCGAGCGCACCTGTTTGATTATTTGGGATATTTTCGCCTGGTCTATAAGCATAATTACTTTTTTGAGAAAATCCTTCTCTAAAAGTAGATTCATCAAGTGGATTAAAATCTAAAATTTGATCTCCAATTGTAATTGTTGGTATCATAACTAAAGTATGTAAACCTTCATAATCTTTGAATAATAAATTCCCAGATGAATCCTTTAAATCTTTAAAATCATATTTCTGAACAGTGTCATTCGAAGGATATGTTGAGTAATAAAATCTAACGCCTAGATTCTTATCAGTTAGAGTTCCATCTACATTCTTAGATTTTTTTTCAATGTGATATAAATACTTTTTTAAAGTTTCTAAATCAAACCATATTGCATTAGCGTCTTTTGGAGCAATAGTTCCAGATTTTGATTGAATGTACTCTAATTGATTATATTTATATCCTTTCGTCATAACATGAATCAGGTCGGCATCGAGTGTGCTCATTTTTTGAGCATCATAATCCATACAGATATTTTGGGAATCTGGAACTGGCGACACCGGATCAGTTGTAGGTTGCATAATAAAATAAGTAATCAAAACTGAAGCAATAGCTACTAGTAAGTAGCCAAGTAAATTTCTTAGTCTCATAATCTTTTGTTTTTAAATTGGTTATAGTTGTATAAAAATAGTTTTTATTTTGATACAAAGTAACCAACTTCCTACTTTTTTATTAATAGTTGTTTAACTAATTCTATATCCGTTAAACGACGGTGTTTTTCAAATTATAAATTAAAGTAGTGATTTTAATCGATTATTACTTAAATTAGCACTAATTAAAAAAAATTGTTATTAAACAAGTATATCTCCTTTTTACTTTATTTATTTGGACAACAATTTTCGGTCAAAGCTATAAATTATCCAATTGCTTTACCACAGAAAACGGTTTGCCTAGTAATCACATCTATGAAATTACCGAAGATAATAATGGTTTTTTATGGATAGGATCCGACAATGGTGTATCACGTTTTGATGGGAAACGATTTGTAAATTATAGTACAAAAAACGGCTTGCCATCAAACGATGTTATCCAAATTAGGAAAGAGAAAAATGGTACGATTTGGGCCAATTGCTACAAACAACCACCAAGCTACTTTGATGAAAAATCCAACCGATTTATCTCGTTTGAAAGTAATAAAAAAATTATAAAATCAAGTCGAACTCTTTTAAACATCCAAGTACATCCAGTTAATGGTATTTATTTTCAAAACTCTAGTGAATTATTGTTTTTTAAAAATAAAAAGTTAGCAGACGTTAAATTTAATTATCATAGTAAATTACTTTTCATTAATAATAAAGAATTTGAAATTAAATCCAACAAATTAAAACCATCTACAAATAACAAATTAAATCAATTAAAAATTAATCAAAATAACACTTTAATTGAAACATTCTTTTATTCAACTCCTACAAATGAAAACACATTAAGTAATATATCGGAAGAAAATGGCTATTATGAATTGTATAGAAATTATATCAACTACTTCAAAATAAACTCTGCAATACCATTTAAAGTAAAATTAAATGTATTAAAACCTGGTCAACAAATTAAATGGTATAGTTCTTCCAAAAATGAGTTTGCTTTGATTACAGTTACAGGCAAAATTATGGTATATGATAAAACAACATTCGAACTAAAAAATTCAATTTTGACTAATAAAGAAATCAATTACTATTATAAAGATGTTAATAATAATGTGTGGTTAGGAAGCCTAAACAATGGACTACTTAAGTTTTCTACCTCTCAAATTCAAACAATATCGGAATTTGGTTCGTTAGATTCAAATTTTTTAAGTATTCACGTAACTGATTATAACACACTTTTAGCTGGTAATCATCAAGGAGAAATATATGAGAAAGGGAAAAAGTCACTTAATCATAAAGTTGTAGAACATCTGCAAAACCCTTGGATTCGTTCGATTGCTTCTTTCAATGATAAAACTATTATTACGTCTGATATGGGTTATTGCATAAACTACGGAAAATGCAACAATCTCTATCTCTCTGACAAGAGGATAGCTTCTCTAAAAACAGCTCAAAAATTAAATGATAGTATTTTACTTTTAGGAAATAATAATGGAATTTTTAAATTAAATGTTTTAAACAATACTTATAAATACATTAAAAGTCCAAATGAACGAATATTATCCATTGATAAAATTGATGATTTCTCATTTTATTTTACAGCAAATTTAGGTGTATATAAATATGATTTAAAAAACGAAACTTATAGCCTGTTTTTTTCAAATTCTACTTTACAAAATGATAATATTCAATGCATTGAAAGCAGTTCAAAAGGTACTCTTTGGTTTAGCACTTTTAAAGGAGGTATCTATTTAGTTCAAAAAAACAAAATACTATTTAGCCTTACAAATTCGAATAATCTACCCATTAACTGCACAAAATTACTTCAAATTAATAAGGAATTATGGATTGCCTCCAAAGATGGAATATATATTTTAAACTCATCTAAATTGCCAAAATATTCAATACGTAAAATATCTAAAGTAGATGGTTTAACATCTAATCATGTAAATGACTTTGTTCACAAAAACGATAGCGTTTATGTTGCTACCAGTACTGGAATATCAATAATACCCATTTCTCTAAAAAATAAAAATAATGATTGTACGCCAATAATTATTTCCGTTAAAATTAACAACAAAAATGAACTTTGCAAAAATAGTTATTCACTAAAGCAAGACCAAAAAAATATTGTCTTAGAATTAGCAGGAGTAGATTTAACAGGCCACTTTAACAAATTTCAATATTCTATTAATCGGTCCAAAATATGGTACTCAATTGAAGGTAATATTTTAAATTTATTACTTAAAAGTGGCGAAAATAACATTGAAATAAGAGCGATTGATGAAAATAATTTTATCAGTCCCAAAAAGTTGAAAATTAATATTGACGTAGCTATTCCGTTTCATCAAACTTTTCTATTTTGGATTATACTAATTATTTTTATGGCAGGGCTATCCATTTTTTATTACACCCAACGAAAACTAGAAAAACAAAAAATAAATTATGAAAAACAACTTTTACTAGAGCAACAACGCAATAAAATTACAGCAGATTTGCATGATGACATAGGATCAACTTTGAGTAGTTTGCAAATAAACAGTGTTGTTGCCAATAAATTAATCTATAGAAATCCAAATGAAGCTCAAAAAGTACTAGAAAAAATTGAAAGCCAATCGCAAAATTTAGCCGATAAGATTGGTGATATTATTTGGAGTATGAAACCTGGTAAAGACGAATTCTTGACAATGAGTTCTAGAATAAAAAACTTTGCTAACGAAATCATTGGTTCAACCAATATTGACTATAAAATTGAAATTGATTCACAAATTGATGTTGAAGTTACCGATATAACTACTCGAAAAAATATTGTTTTAATTACCAAAGAGACTATCAATAATGCAGTAAAATATAGTAAAGCAAAGCAAATTAATGTTGTAATTCAAATGCAAAATTCTATTTTGACTATTAAAATTTCTGATAATGGAATTGGATTTGACCCAACTATCATGAAAGGAAACGGAATTACAAACATAAAAACAAGAGTGTCTGAATTAAAAGGAACATTGACAATAATCTCCAATCCTTTGACTGGAACTGAAATTACTATCACAATTCCTCATCACTAAATTAAGGTACTCCAGTGCTATAATAATGCTATACTTTTGTAACATGCCAATACGGATTTTTATATACGACGACAGCAATGAACGCAGAGACAGTCTGAAAGCACTGCTAATGCTCAATGACACTTTACAATGCATAGGTGAAGCGATGAACTGTAAAAATGTACTTTCCGAAATGGAATCTTATTATCCCGATGTAGTTTTAATGGACATCAATATGCCTGAAGTAAATGGCATTGAAGGCTTAAAACAAATAAAGCTCCATCATCCCGAAGTTAAAGTATTGATGCAAACTGCTTTTGATGATGACGAAAAAATATTCAGTTGTATCAAAAACGGAGCTAGTGGATACATTCTTAAAAATGACAAACCTCAACGTATACTTCAAGCCATTGAGGAAGTAAGTCAAGGTGGTGCAGCTTTGAATCCTGGTATTGCTAAAAAAGTTCTAGAATATTTCAACAAGCCCAAGCAATCAAAAAATCCACTTTCTCAAAAAGAAAACGAAGTACTTGCATTATTGTCTGATGGTTTAAGTTATAAAATGGTAGCCGATTCCCTCGGAATAAGCTATGCTACCGTCAATACACATGCCAAACACATCTACGAAAAATTACATATTTCTTCCTTAGGTGAGGCCATCGCCTATTATTACAAAAACATCAAAAAATAATTTTTCTCTTAACTTTTACTTTTCCCAAATCCCTGGTATCCATTTATTAAGGGATTTTTTGTTTTGAAAAAAGAACAATATTTGTTTATCAAAACAAAAACGCAAAATACCGTTAAACAACGGAGTTAAAATGGGTTTATTAACTATATCAACTAAAACTTGTTTTTTACAATTTTGTAAAGTGTATGTTAATTTACAAATGGAGTTACCTGAAAATCCAATAAAGAGTAGGGAAAACAAAAACTATTCATAATGAAAACAAAAATCACAATTATCGTAATGTTATTTGTAACTGCGATGAGCTTTGCTCAAAAAAAATGGGAACCCTACCATCAATTTAGTGTGGATGCAGGATACACCTTTTCTTCCTTAAAAGAAAATCAAAATCCAAGTCGACCTTTATTTGCAGGAAACGGAGTAAATTTTGGTGCAGGACATCGTTGGGGTGATACTTGGGGAATTGCTTCAAGAATTGGCTTTTCTACAGGCTCTCTTGATGACGATGGAGTTGCAAGTATTACTAGAAAACGAAAAACACCACCAAGATACATTCCTATTCCAGATCCACCGGGTTCTATATCATGGTCACAAATTTCAGTAATGACTGGACCAAGCATAAGATTAGGAAAAAAACATCAATTTGAATTCAATGCTATGGCAGGAATTGGTATTAACCCATCACCCAACTCTATCAGAATAGATGCTTATGAACAAGATTTATTTCTAGAAACAGTATATGAAGCTAAAGATAAAAGTGTTGTGGGAATGTGGCAGGTGAATGCGAAAGCTAACCTAATTAAATTAACAAAAAATAGTTTTTTAGGAATTAGCGCAGGCTATGGAAGTAATGGTTTGAGCGTAGGTATTTCTTATGATTATGTTGGACACGTAACCTTGTTAAGATAAAACAACTGTTAAAATAGAAATTCAAAAAAAGCAGGTGTTCTAGAAACTGCCAGATTTAGGAGTTAAACTGCAAAATCGATACTTGTAATCTAGATAAAAAATAAATTAATATGTACAGAGAATTACTTAATTTCAATCTTCCTGATTTGCTATCTAACTTTATTAATGTTAAGCAGGTTACGGTTTATACGTATGCTTTTTGCATAGCATTAGGATCGTTGTTTGCTACTTTATACACAAAATGGAGCGCTAAAAAAGATTTAGCAATTGAATTATCCAATTCGTTCTTCTACATAATTTTTATTGCTGGATTTATTGGTGGAAAATTATTTTACTATTTGGAAAAGCCTATTTTTTATTGGAATAATCCAAGTTTATTATTGGATAATGTTTCAGGTGGATTTGTTTTTTATGGATCATTTGTAACTTGTATTCCAACAGTTATTTGGTACTTAAACAAAAAGAAAATTGCTATTTTACCAATGTTAGATATTTTAGCAATAACCACATTAATAGCTCATTGTATGGGAAGAATTGGATGTTATTGTGCAGGTTGTTGTTATGGTTTGCCTACAAGTAGTTTTATTGCTGTAGTTTTTCCAACTTCTAACAACATTTCGGTTCATCCTACCCAACTTTATGAAGCAGTTATTTTACTGCTATTGATGCTGTTTCTTTTAGTAGTTAAAAAATTTAAATCTTTCAACGGACAGGTATTTGTTTTATACTTAGCAATCTATGCGTTATGCAGAGCTTTTCTAGAACTTTTTCGAGGTGATGAAAGAGGCTACATCCTTGATGGATATTTATCTCATTCGCAATTCATCGCGTTATTACTTTTAATCAGCTCATTTTTATTTTACAAAAAATTATATCAAAATAAATTAATACTTAAAAATTAAAAAGATGAAAAAAATCTTAATAAAAATTGGCTTACCAATCGTCTTACTTGTTGCTGCAACGCTTATTGTTGGTCCTAGTTGTGGTAGTACTGTTCCAGATCCAGTTGCTACAACTCCAACATGTACTACAACTAATACTTTATTTCAACAAGTTTTCGCCGCAACGGCAACTGCAAATCCATCATTTCAAGATGTTTCTACAATGGATTTGTTAACCCATCAATACACATTTACTGTAAACGCAAACAAAACCATTTGTAGTATCGGTTATCAAGGAAATGCAACATTATTTGCAAATAATCTTCCTTATACTATCGAAATTGTGGACACTACAACCAATGCTGTAATTTACACTGGAAATCATTTATTTGGTTCAACCGCAACAAGTTATGTTAGCATCACTCCAGTTAATTTAATTGCAAATCAATCGTATACAATAAGAAGAACGCTACCTGCTGGAGGATATGGTGGCAACATTGGCAATACCATCGGCAGAATTTTGAGATTTACAAGCTCAAGTAGCGTATTCCCAGTGACATCTGGTGGATTTACAATTACAGGCTCTAATTTTTATGGTACTGGAGGACCAGTAGTAAACTTTGGAATTCCTTATATTGATATTGTATTTCAATAAAAAAATGTTTGATAGTTAGTTTGAAAAAGCGATAGAAATTCTTTTATCGCTTTTTTTTAAATGCAAATACTAAAATTAAATCGCAATGATAAAAGAAATTTTTATAACAACTTTTAATGATATCGAAAGTGCTTCCAAAAATTTTAATGCTACCGATGATTCAAAAAAATTTGATTTTAAAGTCGTTGTTATTTCTATCACGGTTGCAATTTCGCTTTTATTAATAAATTATTGCAGTTCGTTTGAAAGCACGGTGAATTTGGTACATACTATAAATCCTAAAAGTGCTAATGCAATAAATAAATTTTTCTACGAAGGTCAATTTGCACAATTAAATAGATTAACTCATTGGAATTTAGTCTTAACGATTAGTTATCTTTTGATACCAATTTTTATAATAAAAATCATCTTAAAAGAACCTTTAAAAGATTATGGATTAAACTTTAACAATGGATTAAGCGACTATAAATTATTTCTGATTATGTTGGTAATTATGATACCAGTTTTGTTTGTAATATCCTTCAACACTAGTTTTCAAACTAAATATCCCTTTTACCAGTTAAATAATAACGAACCTATAAATTACAAATTCTTGATTTGGGAAATCGAATATTTCTTTCAATTTTTTACTTTAGAATTTTTCTTCCGTGGATTTTTACTTCAGGGATTAAAAAACCGATTTGGATATTATTCTGTTTTTATAATGACACTACCTTATTGTATGATTCATTTTGCAAAACCAATGCCCGAAGCTATAGCCGCTATTATTGCTGGCATCGTACTCGGAACTTTCGCATTAAGAAGCAAAAACATTTGGTTAGGAGTGTTTATCCATTGCAGCATTGCAATTACTATGGATATCTTTGCCCTTTGGCAAAAAAATTTACTTCATTTTTAGCTTTAACCGCATTTTTTATCCATAAAAACCATTTCTATTTTATCGATTGCAAATAGCTCATACAATATACTTTTTGGTTTTTGTGGGTAAACATTTTAATTTTTTATTTTTTATAAAAGTGCTTTTCCGTCGTTTAACGGATATGATTTCAGTTAAACAACTATAGATTGATTTTGAGATAGTTTGCAGTTTTGTAATGTGCTTTTAAAAGCATAAAGCGGTACCCGAAAAGCTATTTAGAGTAGGGAAAACAAAAACTATTCATAATGAAAACAAAAATCACAATTATCGTAATGTTATTTGTAACAGCGATGAGCTTTGCTCAAAAAAAATGGGAACCCTATCATCAATTTAGTTTGGATGCAGGTTACACCTTTTCTTCCTTAAAAGAAAATCAAAATCCAAGTCGACCTTTATTTGCTGGTGATGGTGTAAATTTTGGTATTGGACATCGTTGGGGTGATACCTGGGGAATTGCTTCAAGAATTGGCTTTTCTACAGGTTCTCTTGATGACGATGGAGTTGCAAGTATTACCAGAAAACGAAAAACACCACCAAGATACATTCCTATTCCAGATCCACCGGGTTCTATATCATGGTCACAAATTTCTGTAATGACTGGACCAAGCATAAGATTAGGAAAAAAACATCAATTTGAATTCAATGCTATGGCAGGTATAGGGATTAACCCATCACCCAACTCTATCAGAATAGATGCTTATGAACAAGATTTATTTCTAGAAACAGTATATGAAGCTAAAGATAAAAGTGTTGTGGGAATGTGGCAGGTGAATGCAAAAGTAAATCTAACTAAAATTTCCAAAAACTTAGGTATATCAATAAATGCTGGTTATGGTTCTTTAGGAGCAACGGTAGGAGTTTCAATGGCAATTTATCAATGTCATCTTTGTACGTGTTGTAAGTTTTGTCCATTTGGATGTCAAGAAACTAAACCAGTAAAAAGAAAATAACAAAAAAAAAAATTAATCTTTAATAAATAAAAATTATGGCAAATCCAGGAACAGAGTTAGCTTCATTAGATTTTGGAAATCTAATTGGAGGCCCATTAAATGCAGTTATTACAGCACAATCTAATGCAGCAATTTCTACTGCTAATTTTATTAAATCTGTTGGTTTTGATGAAAACAACGAACCAGTGTATGTGGATTTTAAATATCCAAAAGAAGTAATAACTTATGTACCATCTTCAAATCCATATTTGTTAAGTGCAAAAGTTAAAGCAGATGTAACAGGCTTTCAACCCAATGAAGTAGTAAATATTGTATTTAAGACGACTCCTCCTTCAGATACAATTATTGAAGCTACAGGAACTTTAACTGCAGATTCAACTGGAAAAATTTTAGCTAATTCTTATGTAGCCATTCAAAATCAAGGAGAATACAAAGCTAAATCAGATGGTACAATTGCAACCGCAATATCCAGCTCTACTATAGGAGCATCAGTATCTACTGCGATTGACTTGGATGAAAAAACATCAACATTTATTCCTGCCAAACCAGCAGTTTTTCAAGAGATGCAATTTTCAGTACCAATTTTAACGATGCTACCTGTCCCATTTATTAAAGTCGATGAAATTACTATTGATTTTAATGCAAAAATTAATTCGGTAGAAACTCAAAGCCAGTCGTCAGAATTAGACGTAAAAGGCAGCGTTGAAGCTGGATATGGTGGAAAACGTGGATATGTAAAATTCAATGGTTCTGTAGCTTATAAAAAGACTACATCAAGTGGCTCTTCTGTTGAACGTACCTATTCGATGGCGATCCATGTAAAAGCATCACAAGATGAAATGCCTGCTGGTATAGAAAAATTGTTAAACATACTAGAAGGAGCAATGATTTCTACACCAGGTAAACTAACTTTAGGTAAATAAATAATTATGCGAAGTTCTCAATAATGAGAACTTCGCTAAAAAAATAGAAATATTATGGCAGATTTAAGCGAATTTTTAGGGAGCTTGGTTTCTAGCATCAGTGAATCAAGAGTAAATTCAGATTTACAATCGATTAGAATTGCTCAACAATATGCAAAAGATAATTTATTACAACATTTTGCAGTACCGAGAATGAGAATTGAAAATGTTGAATTAACTATTCCAATAGCTATTGATGAGTTTGAAACAAAAAATGTAAACAGCACTTTAGAACCTATAAATAATGCAACTTTCTCAAGTATTACTTATCAACAAATTTTAAAATCTATTTTAGTTGATAAATTACCAAGTGATATCTCCAAAGAATTAAAATCTAAAATAAGTGATTACATTAAACTTTTAGAAGCGCAAATCAATGTAAATCAAATAGAAAATTCTTTAATGAATTATTCAAAAAGTATTACAGAAATTGTGATAAGCAAAGTAGCCGAGATTTATAGATCACAAAATAAGAAGATTAACAAAGATCAAGTGAATTTGATTAAGAATGATTTAGAAAAAAATCTTCAGGAAAATTTAAAAAATGAAATCAAAACAAAGTCTGGTTCTACTAGTAATTTTGCAAATGTAATTGTAGAATCTTCAAAATTAAGAGAAATTAAATCTGACAATATCATTATGGTAAAGATGAATATTTCAGAGCAAGGAATGGAATGGATAAAAATGGAAAATGATAACGGTGAAGTTATTTCAAAATTAATGCCTGAATAACATGAAACCATCACCAATAACAATAGTCGAAGCTTTGAAAATTAAATTAATGCAATTTCCAAAGTTAGTTGATAGTCTGCAAAACAAAGAAAGTTCTTTTCTATCAAATCTTGAAAATTGGATGAGAGAGATTGAACTAATATTTAAAAACAATAATATTTCTAGTGTATCCGAAATTGCTGGCTTAAGAAGTAAAATAGTAGCACCATTGTTTTCTGATAGTCAAAATAGATCTGCAAGAAAAAGGCAAATTCAAGTTGCCTCTGAATGCCTATATGATATACAAAGTACCGTGTTAGCAATTGTAAATCCTTATGAAATAAAGATATATGAAGCACGAGAAATTGTGTCACAATTATTACAGATTTTAAGCCAATCAGGTTCTTTAAAATTCAATAATACCGATTTTCAGGGATTTGTAAATCAAATATGGACTGTCTTTTCAACCCATGAACAATTAAGACCAAGTACCGCAAAAATTCTTACACTAATTCCTCAAATGGATGCCGTGAGATTAATAGCTGAAGAAATAAACTTAGAAGACTTTTCAGGTTAGTTTTTTGTTGGAAAGTCCCAAATGTATTGTTTGGGGCTTTTTTATTTTACTTTTTCTAGGTTTTTTGAACTTACAATTTTCCCTAATGAAGATTTTGGTCTTTTGATAAAATAACCATCGTCGTCGTCATTTTCTTCTTTGATGATTATCGTAAAACTGTATTTAAGGTCTTTGTCTAAATTGTTTTCATCTACTAAAACTTCAACTGTTATGGATTGATATTTAGGATAATATGTCTTGTTTATTTGATGGAAATCGTATGCTTTTAAAGTTGCATTGTAATTAAGGTCTATGAGGAATTCTTCGCTATGATCTTCGTCTGTAATGCTAATTTTTATGCAATTTGGATGTAACTTTCCTTCAATGGTTTCTAACCTTAAAAGCGTAAATTTATTTGTAGTATTTAACACATTATTCAATGGCATAACACTTGTAGCCCTTAGATTTATAACAGAAATAAAACTAGTCATTGTCCATTTTTTATGTATAAATATACAAAAAACTATTATTGCGATATTCAAAAAAAATGAATAGGTTTGAATGAAAAATATTTTGGCATCAACAAGTTCACCTTTACAAACAATCTTATGGAAGACAAGCAATTACCTGTTTACTTAGAAGGAAGCTATGAATCTATTTATGGTAACTTTGGCTATCGTTTTGCGGCTTTATTACTTGACGGACTAATTTTGGCTCCCATTTCAATTGCGGCACTTGTTTTTAATACTATGAGTTTACATAATATTTATATAAGTATTATTTGTAGTAACATCATTGCCCTAACCTATCAAATTTACTTGCCTGCTAAATTTGGCGGTACACCTGGAAAACTCATTATGGGTTTGCGAATTCTTAAAATGAATGGCGATGCCTTAACTTTAAATGATGCATTTAAAAGATATTTACCCAACTTACTTATTGCTTTAATTGCCATCATTAACACCCTTTTTGCAGTAGCTAAAGCAGATGAAAAAACCTATAATACCTTAAATTGGATTAAACAATCGCAATACTTACAAGATTTGAATTCAAATATGTTTTACATTCAAATGGTATCGATTTATGCGGTGCTTTTTACGAGTTTTATTATTTTTATGTTTAACGAAAGAAAACGCAGCTTATCCGATTTAAGTGGCGATACTGCAGTAGTAAAGAAAATCTATTTGACAAAAATTCAAGAAATAATGAAGAAAAGCTAAAGCAAAATTTTCAAGTTATTCAATGGAATTGTATTCTAACTAAATCAAATTTGACTTATAATTATAGTTAAGGAGCAACTCCATAAAAAAATGCCCCAACGTGTTTTAAACATTTGGGGCATTTTTATCTAAATACTATTTAATTACTCTTTGGTTTCGTTTCTTAGTTTGCTTCGTTTTTTACCGTAAGCGAAATAAATAACAAAGCCAATAGCCAACCACACAAAAAGTCGCAACCAAGTGTCAAACGGTAATGAAACCATCATCACCACACACGTAATAATTCCTAAAATTGGCACTAGCGGCACAAATGGTGTTTTAAAAGGTCGCTCTAAATCGGGCTGTTTTTTGCGCAGAATTAATATTCCCAAACAAACCATCACGAAAGCCAATAACGTTCCGATACTGGTCATTTCACCCACAACACTAATTGGTACCAATCCGGCAAAAAGGCTGATAAAAATACAAAGTACGATATTTGATTTATAAGGTGTATTAAACTTTGGATGCAATTCAGAAAATACTTTTGGTAACAATCCATCTTTACTCATCGAGTAAAATACGCGTGATTGTCCCAATAAATCTACTAAAATTACCGAAGTATAACCAATTAATATGGCTAAAATTACGGCTACTCCCAACCATTCATAAGGTGTATTTGCAATAGCTATTGCAACAGGCGCAGCGCTATCTTTAAATTCAGTATAATTGGCCAAACCTGTCATTACATATCCAAAAAGAATAAAAAGAACCGTACAAACCAGCAAACTACCTAGAATTCCGATTGGCATATTTCGTTGCGGATTTTTGGTTTCTTGAGCCATTGTAGCTACAATATCAAAACCAATAAAAACAAAGAAAACTACACCAGCACCACGTAAAACACCAGACCATCCAAATTCTCCAAAGGTTCCTGTATTCTCCGGTATAAAAGGATGATAATTTGCAGGATCAATGTATTGCCAACCTAAAGCAATAAAAATAATCACCACACCAACTTTTAAAGCAACAACAATAGCATTAAACAACGCTGAACTTTTTGTGCCTTTAATAATAATAGAAGTTATCAAACCGATAATTAAAATAGAAGGTAAATTCACTATTCCGTGCACAATACTTCCGTCGGCTAAAGTGGCTGTTTCAAATGGCGATAATACCAATTGCGGAGGAATAAAAATATCAAATTTTTCAAGAAATTTAACTAGATATTGCGACCAACTTATTCCAACAGTAGCAGCGCCAACCGAATATTCTAACACTAAATCCCAACCAATGATCCAAGCAAATAGTTCGCCCAAAGTGGCATACGCATAAGTATAAGCACTACCCGAAACCGGAACCATAGAGGCAAATTCGGCATAGCACAACGCGCTAAACGCACAACCAACAGCTGCAATTACAAAAGACAATATTACCGCCGGACCTGAATTGTTAGCTGCAGCAATTCCGGTTAACGAGAAAAGACCTGCTCCAATAATCACTCCTACTCCAATGGCGACTAAATTAATAGCGCCCAAACTCCTTTTTAAGGAATTTTTTCCTGTGTTCTCCGCTTCTAATTTTAAAGCTTCAATCGATTTTTTTAACATAATTAGTACTGAGTTATATATTTCTAAAAGTTTGAAATTCATTTTAAGACCAAATAAAAACCTCCAATTTTAACTTGATTTTTTAATTCTAATTTGCATTGTGGATTAAAAAAAAGAGCCATTCAACTAAATGAACGGCTCTTATATTGTAAAATTGATGCTATTTTTACGCCAGTTCATTCCATAAATAAGTTTTGCAGCACATTGTGTGACACATCTTATTTACAGTATTTTGGCAATGGTTTCTCATAATCTGTGGCAAAGATAGTAGCATAAACTTCATCTTTCCAAATAATATTTTATTTTTATTAGAAATGAAATTAATTACAAACATTTACATCACTTTGGTAATTTTAGTGCATTAAGATTGAGAATAATTACAGTAATTCATTATTCGAATTATGAAATAAAAAAGCTCCAAAAGCTAAATACTTTTGGAGCTATTAAATTTTATAGTATTGAAACTAAAAAATTAAGCTGCTTTTTTAGAAGCACAACATCCTGCTTTCTTCTCACCTTCACTGCAAGATTTCTTCTCTTCAGATGTTGCTGCTTTTTCAGTTTTTGCTTTTTTTTTTTTTTTTTTTGGCTCTTGAGCATTTACGTTCATTGAAAATAAAAACGCTACTACAGCTAACATTGATGCTACTTTTTTCATTTTTTTATATTTTTATAATTATGGTTTTATACTTATTTATATCAAATAGTAATTCAAATATATCAATTTATTCTTTACATAAAAATAAATTAACTTTTATTTATTTTTATCTTATTTATTATTTTAGGGTTGAAGGGCAAACATAACTCGTTGTTTTGATACCACTCTTTTTTATAGCGGCAAAACCTCCTAAAACATTGATTACGTTATGATAACTACGAGCTTTCAATATCGACGCAGCAATCATCGAACGATAACCGCCAGCACAATGCAAATAAAAATCTTCTTCCTTTGGAAAAGTTGCTAAATACTCGTTTAAAAAATCTAATGGTGTTGAAGGTACGTCCAAAACATGTTCAGCAGTATATTCACCTGGTTTTCTAACATCAAAAACCTTCATGCTTTCATTGTTATTTGAAGCGTGATTTAAAACCTCTTCTAACTTTTCTACAGAAACAGAAGTAATGGTATCGTACTCTAATCCCGCATTTTTCCAACTTTCAAATCCACCTTTTAGATAACCTAACGTATTATCATATCCTACTCTGGCCAATCTTTTAATGGTTTCCTCTTCTCTACCTTCGGGTGTAACTAACAAAATTTCTTGTTTACTATCTAAAATCAAAGCGCCAACCCACGGAGCAAATTGTCCGTCAATTCCAATAAAAATTGATTTTGGAATATGTCCTTTTTCAAACTCATCTTGGTGACGAACATCTAAAATTAAAGCCTCTGTTTCGTTAGCAACAAGTTCAAATGTTTTAGTATCAAATGCTTTTGCTTCTCTAATAATATCTTCAACATTACCATAACCTTCCTTATTCAGCTTAACATTCATCGGAAAATAAGCTGGCGGTGGCAATAAACCATCTGTAACTTCTGAAATAAATTCATCGCGAGTCATATCGGCACGAAGCGCATAATTAGTTGCTTTTTGATCGCCAATACTTCCCACGGTTTCTTTACTCAAGTTTTTACCACAAGCACTTCCTGCACCATGCGCTGGATAAACAATTACATCATCTGCCAATGTCATAACTTTGGATCTCAAACTATCAAACAAGATACCTGCTAATTGTTCTTGTGTCATATCAACTGCTTTCTGTGCTAAATCTGGTCGACCTACATCACCTAAAAATAAAGTGTCACCACTAAAAAGTGCGTGGTCTTTTCCGTTTTCATCTTTCAATAAATAGCACGAACTTTCCATAGTATGTCCGGGCGTGTGAAGACAAGTTAAGGTAATGGCACCTAATTGAAAAACTTCACCATCTTTAGCAATATGTGCCTCAAAAGATGGATTAGCATTTGGACCATAAACAATTGGCGCTCCAGTTTTTTGAGCTAACGTTACGTGACCACTAACAAAATCGGCGTGGAAATGCGTTTCAAAAATATACTTAATAACAGCACCATCAGCAGTTGCTTTGTCAACATATTGCTGCACTTCTCTTAATGGATCAATAATCGCTACTTCACCATTGCTTTCAATGTAATAAGCACCTTGGGCTAAACATCCGGTATATATTTGTTCTATTTTCATATTTCTAAATTTTTCTTTTGTAAAATTAAATTGATTGATTGAATTGGAGCGTAACTTTTGTTACAATTTAACATTATTTGATAAAAAAACAGCTACTTCACAACCAACTCTTTGACAATGATATAGATTCCCATAGCTAGAACCATCCATCCGAAACCTGTTTTAAGCCGTTCTCCAGCGATTTTTTTTGACAAATAACTTCCTATAAATATTCCTATTACAGAAGATGTTGTAAAAATTAACAGCAAATTCCAATCTAAATTTTGACCTGGACGAATATCTCCAATAAAACCAATTAATGATTGTGCAGCGACTATAAAAAGTGAAGTTCCAACAGCCATTTTCATAGGTGTTTTTGCCATAAATAACAACGCTGGAATGATTAAAAATCCGCCACCTGCACCAACAAAACCAGCAACTAAACCAATAAATAAGCCTTGCATAAAAATGGCTAAATAGTTTAATTTAAAATCACTTTGAACGTTTTGCTCCTTACTTGGTCTTATCATTCTAATGGAAGCAAAAATCATAACAATGGCAAAAACAACCATAGTTAAATCAGATTTTGAAACTACTAAAAAATCGGTTAAAGTAATCACATCAGGAATAGCAGGAACGATAAATTTTCTTGTCAAAAAAACCGCTAAAATTGTTGGGAATCCAAATAGTAGGACTTTCTTGAAATCTACCAATTGTTGACGCGCTTTTTGAACGCCACCAACTAAAGCGGTTGTTCCAACAACAAATAATGAATAAGCTGTTGCCAATACCGGTTCGACCGAAAGAACATAAACCAAAATTGGTACCGATAAAATGGATCCGCCACTACCAATTAACCCAAGAGTAATTCCGACTAAAACGGCCAGTAAGTATCCAATTATTGAAGAAATATCCATTTGTATTATTTAACGGGTCAAAGGTCGCTATATTCTTGATCTTAGTGTGCAACAAATGTTACTAAGCTACAACAATTTCTACAAAAGCACGATGCAATCGTATTCTTTTTTCGTTTTCAAGTGCTTTCAACAATCTTGAAACCACTACTCTTGAAGTATGTAAATCGTCCGCAATTTGTTGGTGCGTGGTATGCACTTCATTAGACTTATTGATTTTTGCTTTTTCAAAAAGATAATTGAGTAGGCGTTCGTTCATGTTCATAAATGCCAAACTATCAATTGCTGTGAGCATTTCTTTCAAACGATTATTATAACTGTTAAAAACATAATTGCGCCACGATTTATATTTGCCCAACCATTCTTCCATATTGGAAACTGGAATCATAATAACTTGTCCGTTAGTTTCGGCAACGGCTCTAATTTCACTTTTAGCATCACCCATGCAACAAGCCATCGACATCGCACAAGTATCTCCTTTTTCGATAAAATAAAGTAATAATTCGCCTTCATCAAAATCTTCTCTTAAAATCTTAATGGCTCCAGAAAATAGCAAAGGCATTTTCTTAATTTGAGCGCCAAAATCAATTAGTACATCACCTTCGTTAAAGTTACGAAGTTGTGAACAATGCACAATTTCATCCATCAATTTTGGTTCGAAAATAGAAGCATAGTGCTCTTGTAGTATAGCTAACATTAAGTTTTCTTCAAATTCGTTTCATAATTTTCAATCCATTGTTGAACCGAAATTTTGGTAAGTAATTCAGCAATAAGATCAAAAGGAATATCGTTCACTTTCTTAAAACGAATGCAACTTTTTCCCATATCCAACTTTGATTTACAATGTTTGGGATATTCTGATGAAAACCAATCGTGCAAACTTTGATCACTATAAACCATCATATGGTAAATATTGATAGAATTCTTTTGAGAAGCAATGGCAAAAAATGGCAAAGGCAATTCGGGTGTGCAATGATAACCATTTGGATATAACGAATGTGGCACAACATATCCTAACATACCATAACTCATTTGCTCCTCAAAGCCTTCAGGAAGACTAGCTAAGGTAATTTGACGTAGTTTAGTCATTGCTTCCCTTCTATCCTCAGGAAGTTCAGCAATATATTGTTCAGGTGTGATCGCTTTAGATTGCATAATTGATAATGATTTGTAACAAAAATAAAATTTTATAACTAATTAATGGTATTAAAAGTAAAACTAATTTTTTTTAATAGATTTACAACTTAAAATATTACTTTCTTTATGTCGCACCAAAGTCCTATCAGAGAAGATAAAACTTGCTTGAATTGCAATCACGTAGTTCCAACACGTTTTTGTCCTAATTGCGGACAAGAGAATACAAGCTCGCGTAAAACATTTCATCATCTGTTTGTTCATTTTTTTGAAGATTTAACCCATTATGAAAATGCTTTTTGGAAAACCATAAAGAATTTGCTTCTGCGTCCGGCATCGTTGACTAAAGAATATTTATCGGGAAAAAGATTGTCCTATCTAGCGCCAATTCGATTGTATATTTTTATAAGTTTTGTCACGTTTTTTACCATTTCAGTACTACCTGATGGAATTGAGGATGAAATAAAAGCTGATGAAGCTAAAACCAAAGAAAAAAACACAACTACAACTGCTGGTGGATTGGTTAAAATTACAGATAATTCCAATACTATTAGTACCGATACTCTAGAATTATCACCTCAAGGATTAAAATTAAGATCCTTATTTAAAGAAGGAAAACTAACTCAAAAGGAATTAGATACACTTCTAACTTATACCAAGGAATCGGAAGACAAGCAGAATGTTGATTTTGCGTATGGTGGTAAAACTTATAAATCTTTGAAACAAATGGATTCCTTGCAAAAGTTCGGAAAAGATAAGTTAAATCCAGTAAGTTTTTGGTTTGCCCGAAAATTAATGAAAATTACTTCCAAAAAAGAAAAAGACGAAATAATTCCTGCCTTTATCGAATCTTTCAAACACAATATTCCGAAAGCCTTATTCTTTTATATGCCACTATTCGCCTTCGTATTATGGCTGTTTCATAACAAAAAAAGATGGTATTATTTTGACCACGGCATTTTTACGCTCCACTTTTTCTCTTTTTTACTATTAATAATATTGATAGCAACCTTAACAATAAAATTATTGTATCTCTTTGGAGAAAATAGTTTTACCGAAGGTATCGATTTGATAATAAATATCATTGTTCCTTTATGGTTTATCTATTATTTTTATAAGGCAAACAAAGTTTTTTATCAAGAAAGCAAAGTTGTTTCGTTTCTAAAAAGTAGTTTGTTACTATTCATTAATTCTATTTTACTATTTTTTGTTTTATTAATTTTCATCATCTATTCTTTTATAACAATACACTAAACATGAAAAAAATCATCATCACAGGTCTAGGCCTAATGCTTTTATCCTGTTCTGGAACCAAAACCAGTTCGGCAACCAAAACTTCTAAACCACTTGACGTTCAAAGCTACGTTAATTCGATTACCGCCGATGAACTCCGAACCAATCTAACCGTTGTAGCATCGGATGAAATGGAAGGTAGAAATACCGGAAGTGAAGGTCAGAAAAAAGCCGGAAACTATATTATCGAACAATATAAAAAAATCGGAGTTCCGTTCCCAAAAGGTGCTGATAGTTACTACCAAAAAGTTCCTTCGGAATACATGAAAAAAGGATTTAGTCCGAAATTACCTGATTCGGAAAATATTTGGGCCTTTATAGAAGGTTCAGAAAAACCAGAAGAAATCATTGTAGTATCAGCTCACTACGATCATGTTGGAATGAAAAATGGCGAAGTTTATAATGGAGCCGACGATGATGGTTCGGGAACAGTAGGTTTAATTGAAATTGCGCAAGCTTTTCAAAAAGCAAAAAAAGAAGGTCACGGACCAAAACGTTCGATTTTAATTCTTCACGTAACTGGAGAAGAACACGGATTGCACGGTTCACGATTCTATTCTGAAAATCCATTATTTCCTTTAGCTAATACAGTTGCCGATGTAAATATTGATATGATTGGACGTCGTGATGCAGCACATGCCGATTCAAATAATTATGTTTATGTAATTGGTTCCGATTATCTTTCTACTGATTTATACAACATTTGTGAAGCGGCTAACAGCAAATACACAAAACTAAATTTAGATTACAAATACAACGACAGAAACGACAAAAACCGTTTTTACTACCGTTCTGATCATTATAACTTTGCTAAAAATGGCATTCCGTCGGTATTTTTATTCAACGGAACGCATGCTGATTACCACAAAGCCTCTGATGAAGTAGATAAAATTGAGTTTGATGCCTTAGAAAAAAGAACCCAACTTGCTTTTGCAATTGCTTGGGAACTAGCCAACAGAGAAGCCCGAATTGTTGTAGATAAAGATGGTAAATAAAAATAAAAAAGCTCCGAGAAATTGGAGCTTTTTTTATATCTAAAATTTTGAAATAAATTCTTTTAAAAGTTTTTCTGAAAAAAACAAAGAAGAATAAGAATCGTGCGCCTGCGGATTGTATAACTCAAAATCAGCTAATTGTTTTAAATACAATTGCAACTGCTCATTTGTCAAAAGGTTTCTATAATCTTGCTCTTGTCTAATCAATGTCTTTATAAAGAGTGAGGTATCTGTTTCGTCTTCTGAAACAATCATTTTATTATAAATCGCAACTATTTCTTTATATTGATTAATAAACAACTCCTTAAAAATGGGATTTTGTTCGTCGGTATAATTCACAATTCCAAAGGTAATTCTTCCCTTGGTTTGCCAAAACATGGTTTCACCTTCAGCACCTTTGCCTACAAAATTTTGGATGACTGCCACCTTGAGTTTGATAGCTTTTTCTATTTGTCCGAAAGTTAAAACTGGAACTAAAAACAATAATAAAAGGTACTTCATTTTATCAAATTTGAATAACAAAAGTAAAATATTTTAGAAAAATAAGGAGGCTTTTAACTAATTATTAGCGAATATCAAAACAATTCACTTATTTTGAAAGCTAAACCAAACCAATACAAATGAAAAAATTTACCATCCAAGAAATTAATGCACTACTAAATGGAGAACTCGTTGGCAACACAAACAACGAAATAAATGCTCCTGAGCAATTAGAACTTGCAAATGAAAATGAAATTTCTTTCATTGGAAATAGAAAATATGAAAAATTTTGGTCTACATCAAAGGCTTGTGCTGCTATCGTTAATCAAGATATCGCCATTGAACCTGGAGACAATAGAGCGTTTATAAAAGTAAAAAATGCTGATTTGGCAATGTCACAGGTGTTGGAACTCTTTGCTCCTGCTCCACCACAATTTGCTCACGAAATTCACCCAACAGCAACTATTGATAGTACTGCAAAAATTGGTGCTGGCACAAAGATTGGTGCTGGTTGTTACGTTGGTCCGAACGTAGTTTTAGGCGAAAATGTAATTTTATATCCAAATGTTACCATTCTTGACGAATGTACCATTGGAAAAAATACTGTGATTTGGTCTGGTGCGGTTGTTCGCGAGCGTTGCCACATCGGAGCTTATTGTATTTTACATCCCAATTGTACTATTGGCGCTGATGGCTTTGGATTTAGACCTTGTCCGGAAAGAGGATTGGCTAAAATACCTCAAATTGGAAATGTTATTATCGGAAACAATGTAGAAATTGGAGCAAATTCATCTGTTGACAGAGGTAAATTTAGTTCTACCATTTTAGGTGACGGCTGTAAGATTGATAATTTAGTTCAAATCGGACACAATAGTAAACTTGGTCAATTTTGTATTATGGCCGGAAATAGTGGTCTAGCTGGTTCGGTTACGTTAGGAAATGGCGTTATTATTGGAGGAAGCGCTTCAATAAAAGACCATTTAACACTTGGAGACGGCGTAATGATTGGTGCTGGTTCAGGAGTAGCAGCTGATGTTCCTGCTGGAAAAACGATGCTAGGTTATCCAGCGGTTGAAGCTAGAACTGCTCTAAAACAGTGGGCTATCCTTAAACGAATGGCAACAGAATAAATATTTAAACTGTTCTATTATAATAATTTTATTGAAACCATTAAGAATTTAGGCTAATTAGGTAGTTATACAGTTAATGAATCTACTTTCTTAATGGTTTTTATTTTCAATAATCAAACCGAAAATGAATACACTATTGGATACAAAAAAAGCCTTGAATTTCTTCAAGGCTTTTTAATTAAGGGTGGATGACCGGGTTCGAACCGGCGACTTCCGGCACCACAAACCAGCGCTCTAACCAGCTGAGCTACAACCACCATTTTACGAGTGCAAATATATTGCAAAAGTTTTATTCTCACAAAGAAAATTTGAAAAAATTACATCAAATTTCCTAAACTATTGACTGCCAAATATCTTTCTACAGTAAATCCTTCAGCATATGCCGTTCCTACGATTCTTCCAAGGTCTTGAGCTCTATATTTCACACTATCCAAAAAGTTTTTTGAGCTAATTGGCGACTCTGGTTCTGTAGAATTTGGATCATAAAATTGCGAACCATAGGCTAAAATTGACTCCATTTTGATGTCGATAAAATCAGAAATATCAACCACAAAATCAGGTTGACTGTTGTTCCATTGCAGATAATGATACACTAATTTCGGACGCCAAGCGGTTTGTTTTTCGCCTTCTAACTCCGTTTCAATCCTTCGCAAACCTGATAAAAAACAAGCATCTGATACTAATTTGCTACCTTTTCCGTGGTCTATATGTCGGTCATTAACCGCATTGCAAAGCACGATTTCGGGCTGGTATTTACGAAGCATTTGTATAATTTTCATTTGATGCGCTTCATCATTTATAAAAAATCCATCTCGCATGTCTAAGTTTTCTCTAGCTGCAATACCTAAAATCTGGGCAGCTTTCGCCGATTCGGCATTACGAATTTCCACTGAACCTCGTGTTCCTAATTCGCCTCGTGTTAAATCAACTATACCCACTTTTTTACCAAGTGAAATCTCTTTAGCAATCGTGCCACTACAACCCAATTCCACATCATCAGGATGCGCACCAAAGGCTAGTATATCTAATTTCATATGTTTCTTTTTATTTTGACTTCCAAAAATTGGAAGTTATTATTTATTTTACAAAACTTTTTTTATGGTTTGGGCTTTATTTACTGTTTCAAAAAACTCCTTTTCGGGATTACTGTCTTTCGTTACTCCGCAACCTGTATACAAACTGATTTGCTTATTCTCAACCTTCATACATCGTAAATTTACGAACAAATCTGATTTATTTTCTGCAAATGTTAGATAATCTTTATTCCATTCACCTAAAAAACCACCGTAAAACTCCCGATCATAGCCTTCATTTTCCAAAATAAACTGCATCGATTCTAGTTTTGGAAAACCGCACAAAGCCGGAGTTGGATGCAATAAATTTATGATTTTTTCTGCATCTGAATGATTTTCGATTTTTGCTTCAATATCAGTTTTAATGTGAATCAACGAACCAGCTTGGATATTATATGGATTTGATTTTGTAACCTTTTTTGAAATCAAACTTAAATTGTCCACTATAAAATCAGTTACAATTTGTTGTTCTTCAATTTCTTTATTATTCCATTTAACTTGTTCTGAACCAGTATTTAATTGTGTTCCAGCTAAAGCAACAGTTTTTATGAAATCTTCTTCTATTTTTAAAAATTGTTCTGGTGTTGCACCCATCCAAAAACCAATTTGAGGATGATAAATACAATAATTAAACGCAGTTTTATAGTTGAAAATTAATTTTTTGAAAACCATCTCAACATCAAAAGTGCCCACATCAAAAGTTTCCTTTCTCGATAACACCACTTTTTCAAATTGCCTTTGATGAATGGCATCTACTCCATTTTGAACTAATTTTTCAAAATCAGCTTTATCAGCTTCGCTCCAATTAGTTGTTGACGTGTTTTCAAAAATAAAATCCGATTCTGAAATGGTTTCAAAATAAAGATCCGAATGCGTCTCGGGAAATAAATACCTTTTCTGATTGTCAAAAGACACAAATGCAAAGCCGCATTGATTGTAATCTAAGTCAAATAATGTAGCGCCTTTTTGAAAATGAGCCACTATCTTATCAGAATTAGGTTTGTTGTAACAAACAAAAGGTAATCTATGGTGAAGTTGTTCTCTAACTTTTTGAAATATCAAACTCATCTTCCTTTGCTTGGTAAAATCATATTAGTCAGTTTGCAAAGCGAAATTAACTTTTCGTTTTCATCCACAATTCTGATTTCCCAAAGGTGAATACTCGCTCCTTTATGAAGAATTTTCGCCGTTGCAGTAACCATTCCTTCGCGTTTACTTCTTACGTGATTTGCTGAAATTTCAATACCTCTTACTTCCTGTTTTGCAGGATTTACAAACATAATCGAAGCTGCACTGCCGACACTTTCTGCTAAAGCAACTGAGGCGCCACCATGCAACAATCCCATTGGTTGATGCACTCTTGGATTTACTGGCATTGTAGCTACAAGAAAGTCTTCTCCAGCGTCTACATATTTTATTTCTAGGGTTTGCATCAAGGTGTTTTTGGACCATTCGTTGCAAAGCTCAAGCATTTTTTCTTTATCAAAGGACATAGCAATAGTTTTGATACAAAATTAATCAATTTTAAATTACTTAACCACTTTACAGACTAATAAGCACATTTATTCGTTATCATTTTTACAAACTCATTTTTGAAATTTCAAATAATTACATACATTTACAAAAATTCAGCGATCCATGCGTAAATTACTTTTTTTATTTTTTATAACTATTGCTTTAAGTTCTTGTAGGAAAGACTTTGAATTTGAACCTAATACCGGCGGATTAGAATTCTCTAAAGATACCGTTTACCTTGATACTGTTTTCAGCAATATCGGTTCGAGTACGTACCGACTAAAAGTCTTTAACAAAAGTGATAAAGATATTGCGATACCTAAAATTCAATTAGGAAAAGGCGTAAATTCAAAATACCGTTTGATGATTGATGGAATGACTGGCGATGCTGGTGCGCAAGGCAAAATATTCAGCAATGTTGAATTATTGGCTAAAGACAGTTTGTTCATCTTTATTGAAGTTACAAGTGATGCAGCAAGCGCAAATCCAGCAGATTTTCTTTACACCGACCAAATACAATTCACTAACGTAACTGGCGCGCCACAAACTGTAGAATTGGTGACTTTAATACAAGATGCTTATTTTATTTATCCAAATCGAACACTTAATCCGGATAATACCTTTACGTATGAAAAACTTGATATTGACGGTAACGGAACATTTGAAGATATTATCGGAAGTACTTTAAGTCATACCGAAAATGATGATGAATACCATTGGAAAAACACCAAACCCTACGTTGTTTATGGTTACGCACTCGTACCCAATAATGAAGAATTGATTGTTGATGCTGGCGCGAGAGTACACTTTCACGCCAATTCAGGATTGATAATTGCTAAAAATGGTAAACTAACTGTAAATGGTCAAGATCCACCGTTAAATGATAAAGAAGACGTTACCAATGAAGTCATTTTTGAAGGCGATCGTTTAGAACCTGGCTTTTCAGAAGTTCCTGGACAATGGCTGGCGATTATTAATTTTTCAAATAGAAATGATAACGTAATCAACCATTTAACTCTTAAAAATGCAACAGTTGGTATTCTCTCAACTCCATCTGATGTTGATGATGCTACTGATATTCCGCAGTTAACCATTAATAATTCACAGATTTACAATTGCAGTAATGTTGGAATTCTTGGAAGAAGATCAACCATTACAGGTAGAAACAATGTGATAAATTTTTGTGGTGAAGCCAGCTTAGCTTGCACTTATGGCGGAACGTATAATTTTAACCACTGTACTTTTAATAACAATTGGAACAGTTCTAAACAAGTTGCCGTTTTGTTGAATGATTATTATAAAGACGCTACAACATTGTATATTAATAATCCTGTAAATATTTTCAATTTTAATAATTGTGTTGTTTATGGCTCGAATCAAATTGAGCTTCGTATCGAAAAAGAGAGTACCAATACCTTTTCATATAGATTCAATCACTGTTTGATAAAATTAAATAACATCAATAACCAATTTTCAAACAATATTTTTTATCCACCAACTAATACAACTGACTTTACTTCTTGTTATATTGCAACCAATTCTTCAACATTTAACCCTAAGTTTAAAAATGTTTCTAAAAATAAACTTTGGTTGAACGAAGCTTGGAATACAGTAATGACCAATGATTCTGTATTTAGCTCTTTCAATGATATTGTTGGAAATTCACGAAGTTCTAATGTTGCTTTGGGTGCTTATCAGTTTGTTCCTTAAATTTATTTACTCTTTTAGAAATTGACAATTTGAAAAACCTAAATTTGAAATAATTTTCACAAAGTAATTACCTGTTTTTAACACAGAAACATCAATAAACTCATGTGGATTTGTAACTACCAAGACTAATTGGCCTAAAGAATTATAAATATTAATTGAAGAAACATCAATATCTTTTTTTATTTTAAAATTCAATTTACTATTTGCTGGATTTGGATATAATGTTACGTAATCTGTAAATTCAAAATCAGTTTTATTTAAATTTTGAATTGTTGTTAAAGTGGTGTTTGTTTCAATAGGAAAATTATAATCAAAATAAATGTTAGCATTATTACTAAATGTATCTCCAATTGATAAACTTGGCAATGTCTTGATTTTAAATGCTACATAACCATCATTATTTGCATCATCAAAAGGCAATTGTATATTTTCAAAAATAAATTCAACAATAGTACCATTTGATATTTTAGTAACGAATGGATGGCTTGAGCATGTTGGAGTTAAAGTATTAATATTAAACTTAGTAGCGTCAATAATGTCTTTTACAACTATGTTCTCTGCAGGAAAAGTTCCAGTATTTTCAAATCGAATTACATAGTGAATATAATTACCTATCACTTCAGCTCCAACAACATCACCTTCAATACAAGTTTTGTCATTAGGATCATAGGAACCAACAACAGTTTGTTTAAAATTTATTCTATTGTCTAGTATATACGCATCACCAGAAAGAGGATTGATATTGACTATAAAACTCAATTTATCACCAATATTTACTGCTGGAGTTTCTGTTGGTGAATTAATATTCATTGTAATTATAATTTCTCTTATTTCAAATGGTGCTAAATCAAAATAATTATAAATTAACTCACCAGTAGATATCGTTGTATAGGATGGCGTTGAGGAAACAAAATCCATTTTATTGTCTTCAAAATCTAATACAACGGAACCAGACAAAGTAGTATTTCCTTTATTTTTATATAGTATTTTATAAGTTGCATCAAAACCTGGTCTTGCTGGAAGTAGTGGTATAATTACTACTTCCAAATCATTATGAACTCCATTGGGTGTAATACAAAAGTTTTGATTAAAAGGGCTAGTTTGAGCAGGGAAATTCACTTGAAAACTAGCAGGTGAGATTGTAAAATAAGAGGGATTTTCAATAATTGGGGTTACAGAATACGTTCCCTGTTGAAGAGGAATAGAATAATTTCCGGAGGTATTTGATAGTATCGCATTTGTAGTAGTACCGTTTGAAATATTAAATTTAACATTAGAAAATGACGAATCATTAGAGCTACAACCATTAGAATCGATATCTAATTTAGAATTTCCTTGAACTGTATAGAATATTCCTCCTGGAACGAAAGAACAATATGAATTAATATTACAATTTGTTACACCATAATAATTTAAAATATTTTGATAATAACTGAACTGACTTTCATCAGCACAGATATATTGAATGTTTGGATTATCATAAATATATAAATTAATATTTAACCCATTTTTCAAAAATAACGATTGAAGCATATTGTAATTGCAACTCAATGACGTTAAATATTTTATTCCCGAAACGTCAATTGTGGTTAATTGATTTGAATCACAGTCAATACTTGAGCCATAATTACTCAAGCCATTAACTGTTAATGAGGTTAGGTTATTATAACTACAACGAACATAAGACACATCGTCATAAGCATCAATATTTAATGATGTTAATTGATTATTGTTACAATAAATCGATCTCAATTTATGCAAACCGCTTATGTTTAAACTAGTCAATTGATTGTAAATACAATAAAATTCCCTTAGCAATGGCAAGCTTGTTACATCTAAAGAAGTTAAATTATTATAACTACAACTGAATTCTATTACATTTGGCAAATTACTTAAACTTATGGCAGTCATTGCATTATATTCACAATACAAAAACTGAAGGTTATTCATTCCGCTTACATTAAAATTGGAAATTAAATTATGATTGCAATTCACATATTTTAGATTTGGATATGGTGTTAGATTTAAAGAAGTTATTTGATTATTTTCCAAAACGATTTTTTCCAATCCAGTCAAACCAGAAAAAATAAATGTGTTTAAAAGATTGTTACCACAATGTAATTCTGTAAGATTTGATAATCCCGAAATGGATAAATTGGCCATTTGATTATTACTACAATCCAAATAATTAAGATTTGATAATCCGGTCAAATTAAGTGTTGTTAGTTGATTACCATAACATCTTAGTGACTTTAAATTGGCAAAACTTTGTATTCCTGTTAAATCTTGAATATTAGAGATGTAAACAGATAAATATTCGACATTTAAAGCCTCACTTACTTCTATTTGATTATTAGAATTAGTGTCTATAGTAATCCAATTTCCATTAGTACCAATTGCTACCGGATTTGAATTAGCTGACAATAATTTAGCTTTAAAATTAGCATCAGGAATATTAACAATTTGGCTATTAACTTGAAAAACAACAAGCAGGAATAGAAAATATATTTTTTTCATATCTATAAATAATTTAGTACAAATATAATGATTTATAAATTTTAAGAATGCATTGTCAAAAACTCGTTAAAAACTATTTACTTCTTTTTTGGCACTCCACACTATTTGACTTAAATTTGCACAACAACTAAAATTGAACTGCATTCAAATCAACATTTGAAAAAAGTTCAAATTAAACAACAACACAATGATTCACTTTTTCGGAAACGAAACCGCTACTGTATTTGCTGTTCAAACGCAAAACGAATTGTCAGCAGAAACTACCTCAAAATTAAATTGGCTTTTTGGCAACGCTCATAAAATAGATAAATCCGTACTTGCGGATTTTTTTGTTGGTCCACGTGCCACAATGATTACACCTTGGAGTACGAATGCTGTTGAAATCACCCAAAATATGGGAATTGAAGGCATCATCAGAATTGAAGAATTCGAAAAAGTTTCAAATGATTTTTCGGATTTTGACCCGATGCTTTCGCAAAAATATTCCGAATTAAATCAAGATATTTTTACCATCAATATTCAACCAGAAGCGATTTTAGAGATAGAAGATATTGCAGCTTACAACAAACAAGAAGGTTTGGCATTGAGCGATGAAGAAGTAACTTATTTAAATAATTTAGCTAAAAAACTAAACAGAAAACTTACCGATTCAGAAATTTTTGCATTTTCACAAGCGAATTCTGAACATTGCCGCCATAAAATTTTCAACGGAACTTTTATCATTGATGGTGTTGAAAAAGAAACTTCTCTTTTCAAATTAATCAAAAAAACATCTTCTGAAAATCCGAACGATATTGTTTCGGCTTACAAAGATAACGTGGCTTTTGTAAAAGGTCCGAAAGTGACTCAGTTTGCTCCAAAAAGTGCTGACAAACCAGATTTTTACCAAGAAAAAGAATTTGATTCAGTACTTTCTTTAAAAGCAGAAACACACAATTTTCCAACAACTGTCGAGCCTTTCAATGGTGCTGCAACAGGTTCTGGTGGAGAAATTAGAGATAGATTGGCTGGCGGACAAGGTTCACTTCCTTTAGCTGGAACTGCTGTTTATATGACTTCTTATTCAAGATTGACTAATAATCGAAACTACGAAGAAGGTATGAAGGAACGTCCTTGGTTGTACCAAACTCCAATGGATATTTTGATAAAAGCCTCCAACGGAGCTTCTGATTTTGGAAATAAATTTGGACAACCGCTGATTACTGGTTCGGTTTTGACATTTGAACACGATGAGGCTTCGAGTGCCTCAGCCTCCGACACTTCGACAAGTTCAGTGCAAGCAAGGAAACTGGGTTACGACAAAGTAATTATGCAAGCTGGTGGAATTGGTTACGGAAAATTAGATCAAGCCATCAAAAAGAAACCACAAGAAGGCGATAAAATTGTAATTCTTGGTGGTGAAAATTATAGAATCGGAATGGGTGGCGCTGCTGTTTCCTCTGCTGATACTGGAGCTTTTGGTTCTGGAATTGAATTAAATGCCATCCAACGTTCGAATCCTGAAATGCAGAAACGTGCTGCCAATGCCATTCGCGGTTTGGTAGAAAGTGATAACAATCCTATTGTTTCTATTCACGATCACGGTGCTGGTGGACATTTGAATTGTTTATCTGAATTAGTAGAAGAAACTGGTGGATTGATTGATTTAGATAAATTGCCTGTTGGTGATCCAACGCTTTCTGCCAAAGAAATTATTGGTAACGAATCGCAAGAACGTATGGGATTGGTTATTGGTGAAAAAGACATCGAAATCCTTCAAAAAATTGCTGATAGAGAACGTTCGCCGATGTATCAAGTTGGTGAAGTTACTAACGACCATAGATTTACATTTGAATCGAAAACTACTGGCGAAAAACCAATGGATTATGCGCTAGAAGACTTTTTCGGAAGTTCTCCTAAAACCATAATGACTGACAAAACCATTGTTCGAAATTATAGTGATTTAGACTATTCTGTAGATAATATACCAAATTATTTAGCAGACGTTTTAAAGCTAGAAGCCGTTGCTTGTAAAGATTGGTTGACCAATAAAGTTGACCGTTGTGTTGGTGGAAAAGTTGCCAAACAACAATGTGTTGGACCATTGCAATTGCCCTTGAATAACGTTGGCGTAATGGCTTTGGATTATAACGGAAAAGAAGGAATTGCAACTTCAATTGGTCACGCTCCTATTTCGGCATTAATTGATCCGAAAGCAGGAAGTAGAAATGCTATTGCTGAAGCGTTATCAAACATCGTTTTTGCGCCTTTAAAAGACAATTTAAAATCGGTTTCACTTTCTGCCAACTGGATGTGGGCTTGCAAAAATGAAGGTGAAGATGCAAGATTGTATGAAGCTGTTGAAGCTTGTTCAGAATTTGCTATCGAATTGGGAATCAATATTCCGACCGGTAAAGATTCGCTTTCTATGAAACAAAAATATCCAAATGATGAAGTGATTGCTCCTGGAACCGTGATTATTTCGGCTGCTGGAAATTGTTCGAATATTACTAAAGTGGTTGAACCTGTTTTACAAAGAAATAAAGGTTCGATTTATTACATCAATTTATCGCAAGATGAATTTAAATTGGGCGGAAGTTCGTTTGCTCAAACCTTAAATAAAATTGGTGCAGAAACGCCAACGATTAAAGATGCTGCATTTTTCAAGAAAGCATTTAATACCATACAAGAATTAATTAAAGATAGACAAATCGTTGCCGGACACGATATTGGAAGCGGTGGATTAATCACTACTTTATTAGAAATGTGTTTTGCCGATGTAAATTTAGGTGCTAAAATATCCTTCGATGCTTTCGCAGAAAAAGATTTAGTAAAAATTCTATTTGCTGAAAATATCGGAATTGTACTTCAAGCAAATGACGATACCATTTTTGAAAAAGCATTCGAAGATTTAGAATTTTACAAATTAGGAAATGTAACTGATTCTGGAAGTTTAGAATTTGGCACTTCAACTGCGCTCAGCGTAACAAATTTTGATATTGAAAATTACCGAAAATTGTGGTTCGAAACCTCTTTCCTACTCGATCAAAAACAAACCAAAAACAACAAAGCCGCAGAGCGTTTTGAGAATTTAGGTAAGCAAGCTTTAGCATATAAATTCCCAAGTCATTTTACAGGATTGAAACCTTTGATTGATGCAGCAAAACCTCGTCCGAAAGCAGCTATTATTCGTGAAAAAGGAAGTAATTCTGAGCGTGAAATGGCTAATGCAATGTACTTGGCAGGATTTGATGTAAAAGACGTACACATGACCGATTTGATTTCGGGAAGAGAAACGTTGGAAGACATTCAGTTTATTGGTGCTGTTGGTGGTTTCTCGAATTCCGATGTTTTGGGTTCGGCTAAAGGTTGGGCTGGCGCTTTCAAATACAACGAAAAAGCAAACAACGCACTTAAAAAATACTTCGAACGTGAAGACACACTTTCGGTTGGAATTTGCAACGGTTGTCAGTTGTTTATGGAACTAGAATTAATCAATCCGGAACACGAAGTACACGGAAAAATGCATCATAACGAGTCACACAAACACGAAAGCGGTTTTACTTCGGTAACGGTTCAAGAAAATCATTCTGTGATGTTGGGTACTTTAGCTGGAACAACACTTGGTGTATGGATTTCACACGGCGAAGGTAAATTCAAATTGCCTTATGCTGAAGAACAATACAATATAGTTGCCAAATATGCTTATGAAGGTTATCCTGCAAATCCTAATGGTTCTGATTTCAACACGGCAATGATGTGTGATAAAACCGGAAGACATTTGGTAATGATGCCACACATTGAACGCTCCACTTTTCCGTGGAATTGGGCACATTATCCAACCGATAAAAAAGACGAAGTTTCGCCTTGGATCGAAGCTTTTGTAAACGCAAGACTTTGGATTGAAAAGCAATAACTCTTTCTCTGAAATACTGAAAATCCTTAATTGTATCAGAGCAATTAAGGATTTTTTTTATATTTACGGATAATACAGACGATTATTAGTATTTGTTTGTAGCGCCTATGTCCAAGTTGGCAGTAATTTTAATCACATAAACAGAAAATTATGCTATTGAAAAGAAGCTTTACATTTTATATTTCATTGGTATTTATTTGCTTTTTTTGTCTATTTGCAAGTTCTGTGTTTCTAAACAAACTTTATGAAGAACGCATGGAAGGTTTAAACAAAGGAAATATTATACTTATAATTCCTTTAGTTTTGTTTTTTGGAATTGGGTGTTATTCAGTAATAGCTTTTTTTAAAAAAGTTCCTGCAATATATTTTGATGAAAAATTATTGAAAGTAAAAAAAGAAACTTATAAATGGAATGATATCACTAGTATAAATATTAATTCAAAAGATCATTTTTATTACTGGGCTAAATCGGAAGTGGCAACAATTAAAATTGAATTTTTTGATAAAAAAAGTTTAATTATTTACAAAAGCATGTATTCGAATTTAAATGAAATCGAAGAGTTTGTTAATAAACTTAATAAATAAAAAAACTACTACCGATAGCCGTTTCTCGAAATCACGAATTTTAAAATAAATTCACGTTTACGTTTCGCAAGAAATATTATCTTTGATAGAAAATACTTGGTTTTGAGGTTCGCAACTTATTGAATCGGCAACACGTTAGCGGTAATGCTCAAAATCAGAGGAAGAACGTATGCAAAAATTTTCAATTTACACAAATCCCAATAAATTTTACTGGAGTGCACAAAAGATAACATATACATTTATATTCTTTTGTTGTGGAGTAATGTTTTTTAAACAAAATGTTCTCAATATTGATCAAAATTTAATTGATAAAGTATGCATGTGGTTGGTTATTAGTGCAATTATGTTTGGTTTAATTTTAAAATTCTATAATATTGGTAGATATGAACCTATTCGCGGAAAATTTGAAGGTTATTTAATATTTGAAAAAGAGAAGATTATTGTTTGTGAAGAAATTTATCCGATTGAAAAAATTAGAACAATTAAAATCTCAAATAATGATTACAGTGGAAAATTAGTGAATATTTCAAAAGGTAATCTTGGTCCAGCACTTTCAAATGGGACTAGAAATTTTGTAATAATCTTTTTTGAATCAGGTGAATCAAAAAGATACCAATTTGAGATGATTAACGAAGATGATTTTCAAAAAGTAAGACAAGAATTGATTAACTATTATCTTCTTAGAAAAATAGATTTTGAAGAAATAGCCGATGTTCTGGGAGAAAAAAGCCGAAATGAAGTTGCAGAACTTAAAGTTGAAATTGAAAAAGAACGTATGCGCTTAGGTTGAAAGCTATTCTTTGCAATTGCGAATTTTGTGGTGTATTCACGTTTATTTCTCGCAAGAAATTTTATCTTTGATAGAAAATAATCAGTTCCGAAGTTCGCAACTGACGCCAAGCGTGGGAACGTTACAAGCCATTATAATGAGAAGAAAACTTTACATATTGACATTAATTTTTTTGAGTTTCGGTTGTGAGAACAAGAAAAAAATAAACAATTCCAATAATTTTGATACCTTAAAAATTGGAGAAACTGACTCGTTATCAACAGAATTGTTTTCCGATAATTTATACAAATCCGACAGCTTGACAATAAACGTAAAGAATAACAATTTCAACTTCTTTATAGAGTTAACAATTGAAAATCAAAAAAAGGAATATGACCTTACAAAACTAAATATTCCGACTAAAACTCCAAATGAAATTAAATGGGTGAACAATGAATTTGCCTGTATGATGACTTGGTGGTCACAGGCGCAATCTAGACATATTTTCATTCCAACAAAAAGAACAAATGAGTTAATCTATCTTGACAAGGACATAGAAGAAACCGACAGTGCAAATAACAATATTGTTTACATAGACAGCGTGCATCAAGACCTTAACAAGATTGTTTTCAAAGTAGAAAACTTATTGACGAGAAAATCTAAATCTTTAGAACTAACTATAAATGAACAAAATGGAGTTTACCCATTTTATGACAAAATCATATTGAGTAAGAACAAACTGATTATCACATCAACAAACGAAAAGAGAAGTATTGACATCAAAGAAATAAATAACGGCTTGTAACAGGCGTTTGGCAAGATTGCGAATTTTGTGGTGTATTCACGTTTATTTCTCGCAAGAAATTTTATCTTTGATAAGAAAATAGATCCCAAGTCGCAAAAGCAGACAGCATCACAACGTTAACCAGTATTATTACACTCAAATAATATGAAATATTTACTTCTACTATTTTATTTTCTTACCAGTTTGTCTGCAATTTCTCAAAACTTAAACAATGAGTATGTTGGACCTACGGTTGTAACACAAAATATAGGATATTTTTATAAAAACAATTGGAAACCTTTTACCGGAAGTCTTTTGTCAAAAGATAGTGAGCTAAAATTAATAGCTAAAATAAAAATAGTTAATGGCTTAGAGGCTTTAGCTGAAATATATAATGAAAATAATGAACTCGTCCGCTTGATAAAAAATGGCATTGATGCTGATACAACAAAAATCTCAATGCATAAAACTGAGTTTTTAGTTAATGAAAAGTTTGCTGATACCATAAATTTAGAGCACAAAAATGTCATACTTAGTTATAAACAGAATCCTAAAACCAGAGAAAAAACAAAGTTTAATGGAGTCATTGCAATTGAGAACACTAAATATTATTACAAAGATGGCATTATAGTTAAAGTTGAAGTTTATTTTGAGCAAGACGTCACAAAAATAAAAGAAAGTTACGGAATATTTTATACTGAGCTTGGAAACATAGAATTCCCTGGCGAAGATAAAATCATTGATGGAGATTGCAAAAAATGGGATATAAATGGTAATCTAATTGAAAATATAAAATACAAATTCGGCAAAAAAGTGGAATAAAAAACTGCTGCTAAGAAACATTTCTCGAAATCACAAATTTTACAGTAAATACCTATTCACGTTTAACCAGAAATTTTATCTTTAGCAAATAGAAAAATTTCAAAATACGAAACTAAGCAAGACTAAAAACCAATAATAAACAGGACGTTTCGCAACAGATTGCAGCGTTTGTGAATACCAAACTTTGAATTAAAAACAATAACTTAAAAATAATTATATGTCAAAAATTTCCAAATTACTAGTTCTACTAATTACAGCAACGCTACTTTCTTGTTCAGGTGATGAAGATACTGCTTCAAATATTCCGCCACCAGCTAACTCTTTAAAAAAAGTAACAGAAACAACTTATATTGGAGGAAGTGTCGAAAATTATTCGGCCAATTTTAATTATGAAAATGGTATCCTAAAAAGTATTTCTGATCCTAACAATCGAATTGAAATTACCTATACTAATAACAAAATTTCAAGCACGATATATTATAAAAACGAAGTGCTGCAAAACAGTTATGCCTTCAATTATAATGGTGGATTATTAGAAACCATATTGAATACGAAAAACAATTTTGAACGAACGTTGTACGAGTACAATAATGGCATTTTAGCTTCCGAAAAAAATCAAAGTTTAATTGGTGGTACTTGGCAAACAGGTGATACACAAAATTATATTTTTGCAAACGGAAATATTACCCAAGAAATTAGAATTTTTCAGAACAATGCACCTTACAAAAACACGCACGACTATGACACAAAATTAAATCCGATGCATTATATGAATCCTGAAGTAAGAACGTTACTTGGTATGGAATCAATTGAGTTAAAAACGGTAAATAACAAAACCAATACCTATAAATACTCTAGTGCTTCGTCAACAACACCGATTTTAGATTTCACACACCAAATACTTTATAACGCTCAAAATTTACCCATCTCAGTAAAGAAATATACCACTAGTAACACATTAGTTTCTGAGGCAACATTCGAGTATAACTAAATCAAATCCAAACCTTTCAAACAAATCCCATCGCGTGGTAAATAAATAAGTAAATCAACCAAAACCACTTAAAAAGCTAAAAGTCAATACTAATTTTTAGCTTTTTTTTATGGAATGTGGAAAACCGTAATTTTTCTTGTAAGGATTTTTATATATTTACAATTAGTAAAAATTGTATGTAAATTATAGTAAACTTTTGTTTGTTGCGTATATAAATGTTGTGACGCTATTTTTGGAAAATCGAATAAAAAATATGACCTTTACGAAAAAGAAATATTATGACAGCTTTGGAGATCATAAAAAATAGTCTAATTGACAGAATTTTAGCAACTAAAAACGAAAAATTATTAGAAGCTATAGACAAAATTTTTGCTTCAACTCAAGCAGACGAAATAATTGCTCTTTCTTCTGAGCAAATTGAAATGTTGTCAATGAGCGAAAAAGATATTGAAGGAGGCAATTTTATTTCTGAATCTGAATTAAACAAGCGAAATTCTGAATAGTTAAGTTAAGTTTATTTTGGACTGAAACTGCTATTCGACAAAGGAATATCGTTTTTTATTAATGGATTGAAAGAAATAAAAGTACTACTTATGCTAAAAAGCTGAATGAAAAAATAAAACAGCGCACAACCATCGTTTTGTAAAATTGAGAATCTTTTGCAAACCAGACGAACGACTTTCTTTCGCTATAATTTTTATCTTAGAGGAAATTAATCGGTTACAAAGTTCGAAACTTAGCCAAGCGCCGAAATGTTAGCAAAGATTTTTAATCAACAATAATTAATAATTATGACATTAAAATTATTTTTCACAGCAATGTTAGTATCGCTACTAAATTTGACTTCATTTGCTCAAGAAATGCCTTTAAAACTTGGAAAACTTCCAGATAACATAAAATATGAACTTAAAGGTTCGACAAACAAAGTTTTCGAAACAAAGAAAACTGAATTTTATAGTTTTTCAATTGGTAAAAAAAATGGAGGATTTATAAAGATTTCGACAAACGGCATTGATGATGTAATAATGATTTTAAGCAAATCTCAGGAAGGAGGAGATTTATACAGAAAGTTAAAAGACGAATCGTATGTCAGAATAATACATTGCTTAAAAAAGGATAATGAATTTGAAATATTTCTAATCGATGAAAAAAATATTCCCATAAAATTGACAACTACGAAAAGTGAAACAAGTCTTGATGCTCTGATGGTTGGGTATGGTTTATATTGGTCAAAAAACAAACCTAATTAAAGCCTCTGCTAACAAACGTTTCTGAAAATTGCGCATTATGTAATAAAAACACCTTTACATATCGCAAGAAATTTTATCTTTAAAAAAAATATAAATCTATGAAAAAATGGTCTTTTCTTATCCTAATACTTGCGGCGACAGGGTTTTCATCTTGTGGCGATAGTGACCAACCTACCCCAGTTGTAGATGATTACAAACTACTATCAGTAACAACTAGCGGCAAAATTTTAGAAATTGGAAACAATACTGGAGCAACGGTAAACATCGGCCAAATTACCAACCAATCCAACCTTATTCAGCTCGCAACCATTTGCAATGTGGGTTCTAAAATATATTGTTTAGAAGCATCTTACGTTCCTAGTCCAAATATTTTGACTGTTTATGACAAAGCAACTAAAACAACTACGACACAACAACTTATTTTGCCTCCATCAATTGCTGCAACAATGACTGATCCGTTTATTACAAATCTGGAATACAATGGCTCAGAATTTATTGCAGTGGTGAGTGAAAATATGCCCAATAATATGCGTCCCAATAAAATCATATCGATAAATCCTGTAAATTATCAAACGACCGATTTAAACATTGATTTCTTCCAACGAACCTTAACTTCAACCGAGTTGATTAATGATAAACTTTACATTGCAACACGTACAGAAGGATTGTTGAAAATAGATTTAACCCAAAAAACAGTTACCGAGTTGCAGGCAAATGGCGCAAGAATAAACGCTACTAGATTAGCAAAAAACGGCACAACAAAACTCAGTTTAATGAAATTAGGAGTTCCTCAAGTAATTAATGGTGTCCAACCTTATGAATATGATTTGAGTAATAACACACTTACCGATAAATCACAAGGAGCTATTTTTGCCGTAGGAAACATCACCGGAGGAACGCTTGTTAAAAATGGTGAATACATTAATTATGTTTTCAATGCAACAAATGGCTTTGGAATTTTAAAAGTGAATACGGTTACTAATGAACAAAAATTCGTTGCCTTAGATCAAAACGCCGTTGGTAGCAATTGTATAATCATCGACACGCTTCCCTAACAAATAAAAATGGCGAAGAATCGTAAAAAACTTTATAGTAAAGATCAGTATTTATCAAGTAAAGCAGATTAAAAATCAAAAAGTACTTAATTATTAAGTGCTTTTTTTTGTATTATTGTGATACAAATAATTCCATATGAGTCATTCTAATAGTTGCTTAAATTGTGAAGAGCCAATTTCTAAAAAATTCTGTCCTAATTGTGGCCAAAAAACAGATACGCATCGAATTACACTAAAACATTTTATTTTACATGATATTCTACACGGAATTTGGCATTTTGAAAGAGGTATATTCTTTACTTTGAAAGAGGCTATCATCCGTCCAGGTCAAGCATCCATAGATTACATTCAAGGAAAAAGAATAAAATATTACAACGTCTTTTACCTATCGCTTTTGCTGATTGGTTTTACGATTTTATTAAATCATTTTTATGAGTATTTTAATGTATCAAACTCAACAGAGATTGGCAAAAATGACACTCCTAATGTTACTAAATTTTTCAATGAGAATGTAAAAATCCTTCTTTTTACCTTTGTTCCGCTTTTAGGAATCAATGCATTCCTAATTTTCAGACGATTAAAACTTAATTTAGCCGAACATTTTATAATTGGTGGAATGTGTTTACTTGGAATACTGCAGCTCTTTATTGTACACCGTTTTTTTAATTTTTTGAGCGAGTCGTTCGACCCTTATATTTTCGGATTACTAGAGGTTATTTCTTTCTTTTTAGTTCCGCTATTTCCAATGTGGACTTACCTAAATGTTATGCAAAAAAGATATACGGCTTTAGGTAAAATTTGGAGAATCTTGTTGCTTTATATTTTGCTATTTGTTCAAATCATAATAATATTAGGCCTAATTATTAATAAATTAACCAATGGTAGTGGTAATTTTTATATAAGTATGTAAAACAAAAAAAACTGCCCGAAAGCAGTTTTTAGTAACCAACTATATAAAAAAAGTAAACTAAAACTTATTGGTTTCTAACACTCTAACGTTGCTAGGATATAAAACACTTGGATCATCTTCACCTGTAATAAAAATCATTTTTGGTTTAGAAGAAGAGACTGTTTCAAATTTAACATGCAACTTAGTGGTACTAATAATTTGACCCAAATTAATAGGATTACTATCTTCCGATAACATCCAAACCACATAAGTCAATTTTGGCGGATTCAATCGGTTGGGTTCCGCTAAATACGAAATTTGTAGTTCGATATTATAGTTGCTGTTTCGATCTTTTTTAATAGTAATTTCACCTCGAGCAGCAGGAAGTATTGGTGACGTATTGAAAACGGTTTTTTTAGCACACGAAGTACTACTAAAAATCAATAGTCCAATCGAAAAAACCAACAGCAGCTGCTTCCAAATAATTGAAAATTTAATAGTTTTCATATCGCTTATTTTTTCATATTACGTTGCGCCATAGTCGAAATCGATTTTCCTAAATCATCCATATCGTTGTTGAATTCTTGTTTAAACAATTCCCATTCTTCCGCTGGACCTTGTTCATAATTTTGAATTTTTGCTTTAAGCGTCGCATTTTTCTCTTCCAACTTAGCTAATTCTTTTTCATACATAGCTTTATTAGAATCTTTAGAGGCATTGATTGTCACTTTCATCTCATCAATTTGACGTTGATTTTCATCCAGCTTCAACGCAATGCTTTCTTTAAAAGAGTTATAATCAGCAACCGAATCTAATTTAGATTGTTGCAAAGCAGCTTCAGCATCGGTAACATCCTCTTTGGCGTTTTCTAAGTCAACTTCTTTGTCTTTTGGAGAGTTATTGCATCCTACAAAAAGTAACGCTGCAATACTCGTAAAAACCATTAATTTATAGATATAATTTTTCATTTGTTTAGTTTTAAAATTAAGCAATGACCTTTATCCTAACCAAACTCTAAAGGTCATCGCAAAAAATATTATTTCGCTACGTGATCAGCATTCATGTTCAACAAAGCAGTAGCCTTATCTTTCAAACTTGAAGAAACACTTTCAAATTTTCCTTCTACTAATTCTTCTAATTCGGCAGCTTTATTCTTTAGCATCTTAGCATCTTTTGATACCATCTTTTTAAAATCTTTAGCTTCACGGCTCATCTTTTTCTTAAGATCTTTGGCCATATCTTCTGCTCCATCAGAAATCATACTTCGGGTTCTTGTTCCTTTATGAGGTGCAAATAAAACACCTAGTGTTGCACCAACTAAAGCGCCAACTACCAAAGAACCAACTATTTTTCCTGTATTATTTGAATTGTCCATTTTTAAATTATTTTAAATGTTATTGATTAAAACTTATAACCTAGTGTTCCCTGATACCACATATTTTTGTAACGTGGCGTTGTAGCATTTCCGTCGCCATCATTATCTTTTACATCCCAACCTGCTCTTACACCAATTACAAAATGATTGATATTAAAATCGGCTCCACCAGTAAGTGCTAAAATATTTTTACGCAAATTGCTGTTATCGAATTCGTCTTGTTGTGTTGCCGTTAAAGTACCTCCAGTAAAATCATCAGTTTGTTTTAACAGATAAGAGAATTGTGGTCCAAACAATATCGAAACATATTCAACGGGTTTAATAGATAGTAAAATGGGCACATCAATATAATCGGTTGTTCTAGTCATTTCGTAGCGTTGACCTAAAAACGTACCAGTTGATTTAAAACCTTTTTGAGAATATAAAACTTCAGGCTGAATTCCAAATACTTTACCTAGCGGAATTACTACAAAGGCACCGGCAGCCAATCCGAATTTTCCGTCGGCTACAAAATCTTCTCCTTCCGAATCGTAAACATTAGAGAAATTACTTCCCGCTTTTAGACCAAACGTGAATTTACCACGGTTGTCAGTTGTTGTTTGTGCTTGTAAACTTGTTGTTGCAAAGGCAACTAGTACGATCATTAGGATTGCTTTTTTCATTTTTTGTTATTTAAATTATATGCGTATTATTTATTGAAGTATTATATTTTTCTGCCATTAATGATTCGTAATAGAATAGCTAAAATGGCTAAAACTAAAAGAATATGAATCAAACCTCCTGTGTTGTAAACAAAAAAACCGAAGATCCAAGAGAGGATTAAAACCACTGCTATTAGATAAAGTAAATTATTCATAATCGTTATTTTTTTTATCAAGTTGCACTTGAATTAGTAGAGTACAAAGTTACTTGGCTAAGCAACGAAAGGTGTTACACAAGCACTACTTCCTATTACACATATACCACATTACTGATGCTTTTTCTTACTAGGAATAATAAGCAACGGAATGGAAGTTTGATTCAACACGTTTTCAGTTGTGCTGCCTATAAGAATTTGTTCCAACCACTTTTGGCTGTGCGAACCCATCACAATCAAATCGACTTTTAAGTGTTTGGCTGTTTTTAGAATGACATCGGCAAACTCACCATTTTCTATCAAGATTTTGATTTTAGAATCACCAAGATGTTTTTTAATTTTCTCTAAATAATAATTGGCCGCATCACTTAAACCTTCAGCATTCATGTATTGATAAAACGTTGCGCTATCAAAATCTCCAATACCCGTAATTGGTGACGTTAAAAAGGAAGTATAATACACTTCATTTTCAACAACGTGTAGTAAAGTAACCTCGGCGTGCATCGCTTTAGCAAATGAAAATCCAATCTCAGCAATTTTTGTTGCAGTCGGATTGTAATCTAATGCCATTAAAACTTTTTTTGTTGTATCCATTTTTTCTTTAATTTTCAAATCCTACTTCAAGATTATTTTCTACAAACCAAACACCTGGCGTGCGCCAAACAATTTTTTCTGTTTGATGCTTTTGATATAATGTACCAACTCTTCCAGAGATTGTGACCTTTTTATCTAAAACAGTAATGGTGATTTCGTTGTTATTAATTTCCCAATTAGCGGAAATTGCTTGCTCAATAGCTTTCTTTTCTATAGCATCTTTTAATTCCGTTTTAATACCGATATTATTGGTTATACCGCGAACTCCCAATAAATTACCGACAATAGCCATAGCAGTTTCTCGTTGATAATTCCATTCTAAAGTACCTTCGAGTGTCACCCAACCATTTTCGACCACTACGCCAATAGCATCGTTTGGAAGTTCCCAATTCCATTGAAACGCATTGACAATTTCGTGTGCAATCCGCAAATCGGAAACCGCATTTTTGACTCCAAATTGAACTTCCATTTTTTCAACCACAGCTTTCACTCCTAAGACGTTCTTTGCTGTTTTCTCGGCCTTAAACTTTTTAGCAAAACTATCGGTATAACCGGTTAGTGTAACAATGCCATCGTCAACCTGTACGCCTATTTCTTCGCCGCTCAATAAAGGTTCCCATTGAAGTGCCTTTTGAACTCTATTTTGTATATCGGTGTTTGTTTTCATTTTGAATTCTACTTATTATTGTTCTATAAAATTACCTCTTAAAGCAGAAAAAACACTTACAAAAAACTGGTTATTAGTTATATAAATACCATATTTGAAGGCAGTTATTAACCATTTTGATAGACTTCATCATAAAGTTGGACTTCGATTTTTGCATTTTCGATTTCTTCAAAAATCAATCGAGCCATTAAATAACTAACGGTAGATTCGGCACCTTGATTAAGATTAACATGATGTTCTTCCAATCCGTCATAACAACCGCCAGTCGTCGGATTATAAACTATTTGATGCAAATGATTTTTTCCTAAAAACCAATTGAACGCGGTTTCCATTTTTTCTAAATAAGTCGCATCATCGAACGCTTTATAGAATGTATTCAAAGCAATAATCGTATAGGTAACATCAATGGGTTGCTCTCCAAAATTGTTCACCTTCTTATCGCGATGGTGCCAACCTTGATTAGATATGACCTTAATTTGATTGTCTCTAAAAATTATTGACAATAGAAAATCAAATGTGGTTTTGGCTATTTTTCTATATAAAATATTACCTGAACTTATTGAAGCATAGAGCATCGCTTCGGGTAAAAGACTGTTAGCATAAGTCAAATAATTTTCAAACCATCGCCATTGCTGGTCAGAAACGCCTCTAAATTTAGAAACCAAATTATCAGCCAATTGCGTGATAATAACTTTAATAATCGGATTTTCTTTTTCAACATTATAAAAATAAAGCCCTTTTATAGCAAAGGCAATAGCTCTTGGAGAATGAAAACTGGAGACATTCCGCAAGGCTTTCTCTAGAGCAATTTTTGCAGCTTCAATCAATTTTTCATTAAACAGCGGTTGATAAGAACTAAATTCACCCAATGCCCAAATGGCTCTACCGTTAGAATCTTCAAGATTTTCATCTCTATTTTTAAGAAAGAAATTACCTTTACTATCAACGTAGTTTAAAAAACTTCCATCTTCTTGTTGACAAAAAATAATGAAATCAAGATAAATGGTAATGAGTTCTAAATCTTGAACGTCATTGGTAAGTGCGTAATGTTTTGATACTGCAATTAACGCACGAGCATTATCATCTAAAGTATATCCTGAGGCTAAATCGGGTTCATCAATTTGTGAAAACTGAATGATACCGTCAGTAGTAGTCATCTTTTTTATATGATCTAACGAAATTTTAGGTAACTCATATTTTAAGATAACTTTTCTTTTTGCCAAACTAGTTTTTGCCAATTCAATGTGAGCAATAGCTGCATTTTGCCAAGAAGTCGGACTTATTTTGTGTAAAGCATTAAGACGCATTTGTTTTAGTAATTCAGGATCAAAAAGCAATTTTACTGTAGCTTCTGATAACTGCTCTGAATTTTGAAAATCAAAACTCATTCCAGCGCCATCAAGCAATTCTTTGGCGTGTGGAATTGGTGTAGAAATCACCGGACAACCGCAAGCTAAAGCATAAGCTAAAGTTCCGCTAACGGCTTGATTAGGATCTTTGGAAGTGAACAAATAAATTTTTGTTCTTTGCAAATAATCCATCAACTCTGGTAAGGATAAATAACGGTTTATAAAACGAACATTATTTTGTAAACCCAATGAAATGACCTTTTCATAAAGTGATTCTCTATATTTTTCGCCTTCACGCTTAAAAACTTCTGGATGTGTTTTTCCGATAATCAAATAGATAACATTCGGAAAGCTTTCTATTATTTTGGGTAAAGCTTCGATAGCGGTTTCAATACTTTTTCCTTCACTCAATAATCCAAATGTGGAAAGTACGATTCTATCAGCCAAATGAATTTTAGAAGAAGTATTTGCCACAGTTCCTGAGGAAACTAAATGCGTTCCGTGCGGAATAACAGCAATCTTTTGTACAGCTATTCCATAATCGGTTCTTAATATCAAAGATGAAGCTGTGGTCATCACGATAACTGCATCGGAACAATCTACAATCTTCCGAACAACTTTTTTAAGTTTCGGATTAGGATTGGGCAAAACGGTGTGAAACGTTGTGGTTATGGGTCGTTTTAAATGTTTTAATAATTTTAACAAAAAGTCTCCGTGTTCTCCGCTAAACAATCCAAACTCGTGTTGCAAGAAAATCATCGCAATGTTTTTATCGGCATTGATTTTAGCTGCTAATGCTGAAAATGCCTCTTTGTCACTAGAAACTAAGGTATATTTTACCTCGTCGGGATAATTAAAATTTGATGAAGCTACATTGATGGCACACACTTTTAACGAAAAACTATGTCCGAATTTTTCTTGAATAGCATTTCTTAAATCTTGAGAATAAGTTGCAATACCACATTCTCTTGGTGGATAAGTGGTTATAAATAAAATTTCAGGCAAACTGCTTTTGTCAACGGCTACCAAGTTAGAAGTGCCTGTTTTTGGCATTTTGAAAAAATTGATACCTCTAACATTATTTAATGCCTCGTTATAAACTATCAAACTATTTTTGGAAATAGGAAAAATATTAGCTCTCATAATCAATTTTATTTAATAATAATTCTTCTAGTAATGCTTTCAAACTTACCGATGCACAAGCAATGCATTTATCAGCCGCACCATAATAAATGTATAATTCGTCATCAAATAATGCAGTTCCTGTAGGAAAAACTACATTATTTACAACACCATTAATTTCATAATCAAACTCTGGGACAAATAAAGGGTCAATCAATCGGGCAATAACTTTAGTAGGGTTATCGATATCTAACAAAGCGGCAGCTGCCGAATAAATATAGCCATCGGAAGTATCATAAACTCCGTGGTAAATTAGCAACCAACCCAACTCCGTTTCTATAGGTGGCGCACCAGCACCGATATAACCTGACTCGTGGTTTACACCAACAGGATCAAGAATAATATGTTCGTTAAAATGTAAAAAATAATGATCCCAATATTCTTTGGTTAACTCTTTTAAATCGGTAACCATCACCAACTGAATTCCGGGACGAATTCTATGCAAAAAAGCAAGCTTGCCATCGATTTTTCTCGGAAAGAACATGACATCTTTATCCCATAAATAAATTTGCTCGTTGGGTTCAAAATGCCGAACGTGTCTGAAATATTTAACATTCACCAAGTTATTACATTCGGCCAAACGTTTAAACTGGTCAAAAGTATACTTCGGAACAATAATTCCTTGTCGTTCAAATGTTTTCAAATCGGTTGAAGTCACCAAAGCGCCAAGCGCATTTATTCCGTTATAAGCCGTGTAGGTTATGTAGTAAACGCCATCAATTTTTACAATTCTTGGATCTTCAACACCTTTAGAAGCATCATCAGTAAGCGGAATTAGCAAAGGTGTATCGTTTCGCTCCACCACTGTTAATGGTCCGTCTAATTTGCAATAACCAACGGTAGAATAATTTCCATTTCTAACGGCACGATACAACATGTGCAAAGTGGTTCCTTCTTGCATCACTGCCGGATTTAACACACTATCATTTTCAAATGATAAATCGGTCTTTTCTAATACAATTCCGTGTTTATATACTTTTATCATAACCTTCTTGTTTAAGGATAAAAAAAGCGCAGCATTTTAAAACTGCGCTTATTAATGACTCTTACATGTATTCGTAGTATCTCGTAAACTCTACGTTGCCCACATAATCAAGTCAGTTTATACTGTTGTAGGTTGTACTTTTTTGATGATATTAATGACCTCTTCACGTTTTTTATGAAGGCGTAATTCTAATCGTTTTATCAAATCTTCTTCTTTACCACGTTCGAACTTTAAATCGGCATCAGTAAGTTGCGGAAATTTGTCTTTTAAATCATCTGCTTGTTGACTCCAATCACCCGAAATTTTTAGGGCTTCTGTACTTTTGTTGCTTTTTGCTTCCATAATAATTTTAATTTGATAGTTCCATTTTGATATACCAAAGGTGCAACACTTCTGTACAAAATAGCTTACACAATCCTTAATTAAAATTACACAAATCACTTGTTTACAATGATTTAAAAAATAAAACAAAAAAAACACCCAGTTACGGATGTTTAGTTGTGTGCGAATTTTGTAGGTTAAATGTTTTCTAAGTTTTCTCTTAATTTGGATTGTTTTCGTTTTTTTAAATTTTTGAAAAAAGAAGGTGAAAGTCCTGTTATTTTTTTAAACTGATTGGATAAATGCGCTACACTGCTATAATTTAAGATATAAGCAATTTCAGTTAAATTCATTTCATCATACAAAAGCAACTCTTTGGCACGTTCAATCTTGTGATTGATAATATATTGTTGAATGGTGATTCCTTTAACCTCCGAAAAAATATTAGATAAATAAGTATAATCGTGATTTAATTTTTCACTGATATAATCGGAATAATTTACTTTAGGAAGTTCATCGGTGTAGTGAACCAATTCTATAATCACATTCTTAATTCGTTCAATCAAAATCGCTTTTTTATCATCTAATAATTCTAATCCCGATTTAGCTAAATTCTGTTTCAACTGCTCGAATTGTTCTGGTGTTGTATCTTCTAATATTTCTACCATTCCCAAATCTACAATAACATAATGCAAACCTAATTTCTTCAATTCTTCTTTAACCATCATTTTACATCGAAGACTAACCATATATTTAATATATAGAATCATAACTTTTTGATTTTTTTACCAACAAATTAAGTTTTGCTAAAAATTTATTTAATCTTCATAACCACTTTTTATTACTGTCGAAATCATTTTAAACTGCACATTAGCATTAAAATGATGCTTAGAATGCGCCGGAATTATTATTCCATCGCCTAATTTTAATTTAATTTTTTTATCGTTAAGCGTTAATTCGGCAACGCCATCAATAATTTGGATGTAAGAGTCAAAGGGAGAAATTTTTTCATCCAATTCCTCACCTGCATCAAAGGAAGAGACGGTTACGTTACCTGTGGTTTTCTTGATAATAGTTTTACTTACAATAGCATTAGGCATGTACTCAATAATTTCTACTACAATATGAGTTTTGCCTTTTTCTAGTTCTAAAGTCTCATTGATTTTTTTCATCATTTTCTTCTGAATAATTATTTTGTTGTTCTTTTATAAAATTATTATCCTAAGCAAAGTTGACGTTATTTGTAATTAAAAACGTTACATTTTAAAAGTGTTGAATTGTAAAAATCACACTACATAATTTTGTAAAACAATATTTTTACATAAAAATCACTTAATCAATAATTTATCTAAAGGTAGTTTAAATAAAAGGAAAAGAAACGATGTTTACAAGATTAAACAAAATATAAATTTATAAACAAAAAAAAGCGACTCTTTCGAATCGCTTTTTACTTTATTTATTTTCGTCAGCCTTTTGTTTTCGGCTCTTGTAGGCTTTTAGAAACTCTCCTTTGGGTTTTCCATCATCAAAAGAACTAAAGAGTACTGGAAAAGCAGCTTTACTCCTTGCCTCTTCGTTAGTGAAACCTTCATACTCGATTCTGTAAATGGCAGAATACATTTGCGCACGACCAATTCCGTGGTAGCAATGAATTAAAACAGGATAATTGTCTTGATTGTCCATTATTTTGAAAAAAGAATCTAAATTCTCTTGTTTCGGAACTTGATCCGATCCGTTATTAAAATAATTTACACCTGGAATTTTTTCAACGGCTACTTTTTCTGCTCGCAATTCTTCCGGAACTTCAGGATTGTTCACATCATCTCCTGTACCGGGAAAGCGCAAGTCTACAATAGATTTGATTTTGTATTTTTTTACATAATCAGCAATTTCATCTGGAGGAATAACGCCACTTTTATAGACTTTACCTTCAGTAATTTCCATAAAATTATGGTTGATATGTCGGTCGTAAACATACTTTCCGCTGGCAATCAAAACCACAAAAACCAAGGCAATAACTATCTTTTTTTTAGTACTCATCTTATTTATCTAATTTTTTATCTATAATGCGCTGCATGTAATCTTGCAAGAAAGCTTTGCATCGCGCTTCTAATAAATTCATCTCAGCATTGCGCTTCTTAATCAAGTTGTATTTTAAATCTTTATCGTTTTTATTGTAAAAACCAACCGCTTTTTCGCCATCAAAGGTACAAATATAATTACCACTCATCATTTGATAATGATCAGAAGAATAACGCATCACGAAAGGTGGCACCTTTTTCTCGCTTATCAAACTTCTACCCCAACTTCTAAAAGGCTTGTCGTAACCCATCATATCTAGCAATGTCGGATAAATGTCAATTTGTTGCGCCCAATCATTATTTACGCCCACATATTTTTTATTTGGTGAAAAGAACAAGATAGGAACCGTATGAAAATTTTGATCTTTTAAGTAGTCTTCATAATAAATCAAATTATCGTGGTCGGCAACCAAAACAAAAATAGTGTTTTCATACCATTTTTCTTTTTTAGCGGCATTAAAAAATTGCTTTAAAGCATAATCAGTATAGCCAATACATTGGTGAATGGGATTATCGCCTTTCGGAAATTTCCCTTTATATTTATCTGGAACGATATAAGGTTCGTGTGAAGAAACCGAAAATAAAGTAGCCATAAAAGGTTGTTGCTTCTTGGAAATGGTTTTGTTAAAGTACTGCATAAAAGGTTCGTCCCAAATGCCCCAAACGCCATCAAAATCGGCATCGTTGTTATATTCGTTCTTACCATAATAATGGTCATATCCTAAAATATTTCCAAATCCTAAAAATCCCATCGAACCGTTTGGTGCGCCGTGAAAAAACGAAGTATCATAACCTTCTCCTTTCAAAACAGATACTAAAGATTCTATTTTCTGCTTCGGATAAGGTGACGATGTAAAAGCATCTTTAAAAGAAGGTATTCCTGCAATTACAGATGACATTCCGTGAATAGATTTATAACCATTTGCATAACCATTAGTATAAATCATACTGTGTTGTGCCAATGAATCTACAAACGGAGAATACCCTTTGTAATTCGGGATATTCATCTCTTTATTGAATGCGCTAATGTATTCTTTGGCATAACTTTCTAAAATCAATATTACCACATTAGGCTTGGTTTTCGGATTGTTTTTATACTGTTTTACTGGTACGATTAAGGAATCAATAGTGGCTTGGTCTACCAAATTTACTTTCTTAAACGTATTGGTATTCCACGTTCTAATGATGGCAAACGGCGTATTTAAAACAAAATCGGCTTGAGAAGCATCGGTAACAAACCTGCTAGCGTCAAGCAAATTAATTGGTCGCGTACTTTTTTTGAAATCACCTCTAATACCGCCAATACACAAAGTAGCGATAAGCAGAAAACTGACAACTGAGGCTAAAAAATATTTTACTGAAAAAGTAGTTTCTTGTGGTTTAAATGCTACTTTTTTGTACAAATAAACCCATAAATAGGCTAAACCAAAAAACAGAACAAAAACGTGCCAATAATTAATAACAAAATTGAACAACAAGGAAGCTTTATTACTTTCGTTTTGTAAAGTATCTAAAGACGCTCGTGTACTTCTATTGAAGGTATATTTATAGTAAATAAAATCTATAAAATTAGCCGCATAAAAAATCAAATTGATAGTAAAATAAAGGTAGAATAGCACCTTTTGAAAAGTCGTTCTAGTATTGATAACCAAAGGCAAAATCGATAATAGTATAAAAAGCGAATTGGCATAAATAATAGTGGTAGTATCAAAGGCTAAAGCGTGATAACTCAATTTTATAAAATCAAAAAAGGAATCAATTTTTATTAAATTTTTATTGTAAAAAAAGAATAAAACTCGTGCAATGGTATAAAACAAATAAGCCAAACCTATTCTGTAAAACAGCACTTTATATTCGTTTAATCTAGGAAATCTATTCATGAAGAGAAAAGTAGAATTTTGGCAAAATTACTAAATTGGAAAAGGATATTTAAAAATAAATTGTTAATGTGTAATTTATTAATTAATTTGCATCAAATTTAACTCCAATGATACCAATTACGCGTCTTTTTGATTTTCCATACTATCAATTAGAAAAAAATAATGTTCCTGATTGCCTTGTTACAAAATACAATGGCGTTTGGGTAAAAACCTCTACCCAAGAGTATGTTGATAAGGCTAATGCAATTTCTCGTGCTTTACTGCGAATGGGTATTGAAAAAAACGATAAAGTGGCCATTATTTCTTCTGCAAATCGAACAGAATGGAATATTATGGATATCGGCGTACTGCAAACAGGTGCGCAAACCGTGCCAATTTATCCAACAATATCAGCAGAAGATTATGAATATATTTTAAACCATTCGGAAGCTACTTATTGCTTTGTTTCGGATTTTGTGGTTTTAGAAAAATTGAAAACCATTCAAAAAAACCTTCCGCTTTTAAAAGAAATTTACTCTTTTGATGACATCAATAATTGCAAAAATTGGACGGAAGTTTTGGCTTTAGGTGAAGATCAATCCAATCAAGATGTAGTTGAAGATAGAAAAAACAATGTCTCACCTGCAGATATGGCGACCATAATTTACACTTCTGGAACCACAGGAAAACCTAAAGGTGTAATGCTTTCGCACAATAATATTGTTTCTAATGTTTTAGACAGTTCGCCTCGAATTCCATTTGAAGAAGGAACAAGTCGCGCACTAAGCTTCTTACCTATTTGTCATATTTTTGAACGAGTTATCTTATACATTTATCAATACTACTCGGTAGCAATTTATTTCGCTGAATCGATCGATAAACTTTCTGATAACATTAAAGAAGTTAAACCTACTGTATTCTCTGTAGTGCCAAGATTATTAGAAAAAGTATACGATAAAATTTATGCCAAAGGAACAGAATTAACCGGAATTAAAAAGAAATTATTCTTTTGGGCAATTGATTTAGGACTAAAATACGAACCTTATGGCGCAAACGGATTTTGGTATGAAACCCAACTCAAAATCGCGAGAAAACTTATTTTTAGCAAATGGCAAGAAGGTTTGGGCGGTAATTTGACCGTAATGGTTTCAGGAAGTGCTGCCTTACAACCAAGATTGACAAGAATTTTTGCAGCAGCAGGAATGCCCGTTATGGAAGGTTACGGTTTAACCGAAACTTCACCTGTGATTTCGGTAAACGATATGAGAAATGGCGGATTTAAGGTAGGATGCGTTGGAAAAGTCATCAATAAAGTAGAAGTAAAAATTGCAGAGGATGGCGAAATCCTTTGCAAAGGACCAAACGTAATGATGGGTTACTACAAAGACCAACAATTGACCGATGAAGTAATTAAAGACGGCTTCTTTCATACTGGAGACATTGGCGAAATCGATGCACAAGGCTTCTTGAAAATCACCGATAGAAAAAAGGAAATGTTCAAAACTTCGGGAGGAAAATACATTGCTCCTCAATTAATTGAAAATGCGATGAAACAATCGCTCTTTATCGAACAAATAATGGTAATTGGAGATGGCGAAAAAATGCCAGCAGCCTTCATTCAACCAAGTTTTGATTTTGTTAGAGAATGGGCAAAACGCCACCACGTAGATATTGGTGACCTAAACGAAGAAATTGCGTCACACCCAAAAGTAATTGCCCGAATTCAAGAGGAAGTAAACGAAATCAACAAAAAATTTGGAAATTGGGAAATGATAAAACGCTTTGAATTAACACCAAATATTTGGAGCATTGATGGCGGCGAACTAACACCAACTTTAAAACTTAAACGTAAAATAGTAAGAGAAAAATACAAAGATCTTTACGATAAGATATACAAAAATGAATAACAATCAAAACACCTTTAACGAGGTGTTTTTTTTATTAAAACCAATAGCTATTTCCCTTAAAAAAAATAGTAAGTGATATCAAACCGCAAGAAGTAATGGGAAAAATATAAAATTTGTGAAAAAAAAATAATTCAAATCTTTACTTAAAACAAACAGTAGTTGCAAAGAAAAATTTCTCTAAAATCATAGGAAAAAAAGGCGATAACAGTTTATTTTTTGGGTAAAAAAAGTTCAAATGTAGTTCCTTGATTCACAACACTAGTGACTTTTATTTCACAATCAATTGCCTTTGCTAAATCACGAATTAAATGCAAACCCAAGCCAGTTTTGATTCCGACTACTTCTTTATCATCATACAAGGCTTTAAACTGTTCTTTGCTTGCGCCAGGACCATTATCGGTGATTGACATGAAGGAATTTCCGTTTTCTTGCCACGCTTTCCAAATGATTTTCGGATTTTCAGTGTTAGTAAAAACATTTATAGCATTACTAGTCAAATTTCGTACAATAGTTTTCAAATAATTTTCATCGGTAAAAACACTTATGTTGTTGTAGTTTTCATATTCAAAAGCAATCTTTTGATATCCTGAAAATACTTTTTTGGTATCTTCAAATAGCTGATTTATAAAAACTTCTTGGGGTTGTGGTTTAAAATTCTCCATCTGTCCTTTACTCCACAACAAAATATCTTCCATCGAGGAAAGCAAATCTTCTGCGCCCGAAATAGTTTTGTTTTGCATTCGGTTTTTAGTTTCTTCATCCAACAACTCCGGACTGTCTTTTTGCAAATGAAGAAAATGAATTAGGTTAGCAACCGGACTTCTTAAATCGTGATTTAAAATACTAAAAAAACGCGTTTTAGTTTTGTTAGCTTGGTCGAGTTCGGCATTCAAAAGTTGCAATTTTTCGTTTGTTTTTTTACGATTACGACTTTGATAAAACAGTAAACCTCCAATAATGGCTAATAACCCAATTCCGAAAAGGTAAAACCATTTTTGTTTTTTTTCTTGCTCAATTATTCTTTGGTTAAGCTGAATCTCTTTATCCTTCTCTCCAATTTTAAAAGATGATTCTACATTCAAAATCTTATTTTTAGTATCAATTGAATTTAAAGAATCATATAAAATCACACATTCTTTAAAATAATCATTAGCATTTTTATACTCTTTTTTCGATTCATAAACATAGCTTAAGCACTCTAAAGAGTACTGCAAGTTTTTTCCTCGATGCTTAATTTTTTTGCAATTATTTACTTGTTCTAAAAGTAATTTTTCAGCTTTATTTAACGCTTCGTCTTTTGAAATTTGATTTTCTTTCTGCAACTTCTCATCATCGGCAATTGCTCTATAAAAATTTGCTATCGAAATACTGTTTGATATAGCTAGCAAACTATTAGGTTGATATTGATCCCATAAGGCTTTGGATTTTAAATAATAGTCCATTTTTCTGTTGGAATCTTTCAACAAATCGCCATAATTGGTATAAGTTATTGCCAACTGTTCAAAATCTTTTTCTTTTTTTGAAAATTCAATACTCTTTTCAAGTGCGTCAAAAGCTTTTATACTATCTTTTTTACTAAAATAAATATCACTTTTTATTGACCAAATTCTATCTAAATCCGAATTATCTTTGGTTTTATGAGCTACTTCCATTGCCTTTTCAGCATAAAAAAAAGCTTTTTCATAATTATTTTGACTCGAAAAAACACCTTCCATATTAAGTAATAAATCGATGTTTTGTGGTAATACTTTATAAGCTTTAATGTAATAATCCATTGCTTTTTTATGATCACCAATAAAGAAGTATTCTGCACCAATATTTATATCACACAAGGCTTTATTTTTTTCTTTTTCTTTTATTGATAAATTTGAATCACTGTCAAATAAATCACGAGCAATTTGTTGGTATTCTATAGCCTTATAATATTGACTATTATTTTTATAGTAAGATCCGATTTTCTTTGCAGTGGCGGCTTTTTCACTATCTTTTTGAACAGAGAATTTTTGCATCAAAGAATCCAACTTTTTATCAGATTCCATTTGTGAATAGCCTAAAAAATGTATAGAAATAAGAAATAAAAAAATCAATTTTCTCATAAACTCAAATTCTCTTTATAACTTCTACCAATAGGAATAAGCGTTCCGTTATGAAGTAAAAGTTCGTTTGTCATTTTCTTTTCGATGTATTGTTTTTGAACGGCAAAGCTTCTGTGTATTCGAATAAACGATTGAAAATGAGATTCTTTCAAAAGATTTCCAATACTAGTCAAGACGCAATGTCTTTTAGTAGAAGTAACAATTTTAGTATAATCTTTCAACGCTTCGAGATATAAAATATCGTGTAATTTTACTTTGGTTTCGGTATGGCCTTCTTTGATATAAATCACATCGCCACCAATAGTTGATTCAAATAATTGCGCCTTGTGCTTCAACTCCATATAATCTTCGATCTTACCCATCGTGTGAGTAAATCGATCCATTTTAATGGGTTTTACTATAAAATCTAACGTATCCAATTCAAAACTTTCAACGGCGTGTTCTGGATGTGCCGTGATATAAATACAAACCGGAACTTCCATTGCTTTTTTTCGAAAATCCAATCCGTTTAACGATGGCATATCGATGTCTAAAAAAAGAACATCAATTTTCTCTTTTTCTAACAAAGGAAAGGCATCCTCTGCATTTTCAAAAATACCAACAATCTTTAAGTTCGAAAACCTTTTGGCATAAGAAACAACCGTCAATCGGTCAATCTCGTCGTCATCGATAATTATACAATTAAAAGGAATCATTTCGATCAAAAGTTTATCAAATATATAAATATTTTAATACAAATGTTGTCTGTCTATTTAAAATGTTGTTGGTCTATTTGTGGTTTTGCAACACCAAAATATGGAGAATATTTGCACAAATAAAAATCTTCTACTATGAAAAAAATGATCTTCTTTTTACTTTTTAGTTGTAATTATCTCATTGGTCAACAATCTATTAACTCTTCGGGCGGAAACGGAATTGGTATAGGCGGAAGTTTTAGTTGCTCTTTGGGTCAAACCGATTACGTTGCTGTTACCGGAACCAATGGTAAGGTTTCGCAAGGCGTTCAACAACCGTTTGAATTTTTTGTTCTTGATGTAAATCAGCTTCCAGAAATTTCTTTGGAATGGCGTATTTATCCAAATCCGACAACCGATATAGTATTCATAAAAAATGATAATGATGATGTTATAATCAACTACCAATTAATTGATGTAACAGGAAAACTGATAGCTACTTCCACCAATAAAAAGCAATCAAATGAAATTAACTTGACTTCGCTAGAAAAAGGAAATTACATACTAGTGATTCAAACCAAAAGCAATTTAACCAAAACTTTTAAAATCATTAAAAAATAATAAGATCATGAAAACAAAAACACAAAACGTTATCACAAAATTATTTTCTCTAGTTACCTTCTGCTTTTTACTGAGCGCCAATGCACAAGCTCCAAATAAATTTAGTTTTCAAGCTGTAGTTAGAAATACAAGCAATCAACTTATCGTCAACCAACAAGTAGGCGTTAGAATTTCGTTATTATCGGTAGTTATGGGCACTGAAAATACAGAATATGTAGAAACGCACACCATCCTAACTAACGCTAACGGACTATTATCGTTAAAAGTTGGCGATGGTACTTTAGTTTCAGGCGAATTCACTACAGCTATGAGTTCTAATGCAAGTAGCAAAAAAATAAAATGCGAAATTGATCCTACAGGCGGCACAAATTATACTATAATATCTAACGAACAAATGCTTAGCGTGCCTTATGCGCTACAATCCAATAAAGCAAGTACTGCCAGTTTTGCTGAAAATGTTGATGGTGTTGGTATAAAATATTACATCTTAGTAAATGGAATTTATCCAAGTAATAATGTAATTGGCGCTGATACTGTTGGAGCAATCGTAGCACATGTTGGTAATTTTCCAAATGCTAATGCCGGATTTTTGCCCTGCGATGGTAGATCAATGAGTATTGCTAATAATCAAGCACTATTTACCATTATAGGAACAACTTATGGAGGCAACGGAATTACAAACTTTAATCTTCCCAATCTAAACGGTAAAGTTTTAAAAGGATATTAATTTTTTAATTTTCTAAAAAACAAACTGTTATCTGTCTATTCAAACAGCCGTTCGTCTATTAATGGTTTTTTGCCTTTACATTATAATATACTTTTGAACATAATCTTTAAAAAACAAACCACATGAAAACAACTAAAAAACTTGTACTTTTTATCGCTTTAATTGCTTTAACATTATCATCGTGTTCAAAAGACGATGACACAACACCTGTAACTTTTCAAGAGGAAAATCCGTTGACAGGATTCTTACAATCTTCGGGCTTTAACTTTTATAAAAATATTGCATCAAATATAGGCGGAGAAGCTGAAATGGGATTTAGTTTTATTCCAAAAGTAAACGGTACCATCAACGCACTTGTTAATAAAACACACGTTCCAAATTCAAATTTAAAAGTTACTATTTGGGATAAAGTTACAGGCTTGGCAATTGCTACAAACTTTGTAAATATTGTAAATCCTGGTGTAGAATTGGTAACTAACATTTCACCTGTAAGCCTGCAAAAAAATAAAGAATACATAATTTCTGTAAAAACACAATTCTATTATATCTACGAAAAACAAAATGCTGCAAATCAAGTTTATCCAGTAGAATCAGGTAATATAGCAATAACAGGTTCTTTGGATGGAAATGCAAATCAATTACCAAATTTAGCAATATCAAATTCTTTTACAGGAGATTACAGCTTCATTTTTAAACAATCAGAGTAATTTTTTAACTCAAACGATATTCAAATTATGAAAAATATCTTATTAGCATTAACCTTAACTGGCAGTGTTCTACTGCATGCGCAAAGCGGAAAATCGAAGTCGAAAGTACAAGACATCAGAAACATCATCATCGAAAAAGCCAATCAGTTAAATTTAAGACCAACAACACCAAGTTATGAAATAAACTACCAAGAACTTTCTAATGAAGTGAACGGAAATTTTGCTTACTACATTAGCTTTACTAACGGTACAGCAGCAATTTATTGCAAGTCAACTACTGATAAAGCTTATGCCGTTTGGGGCGACATTTACAAAGAATACAATGCTTTACTCTTAGGTGAACCAGCAAAAACGGCAAGAGGCACAGGTTTAGTCAACCAAAAATTTTTCTTAGGCGCTCCTATTACAGACGAATTTAAAACACCTAAAAAAAATGGTGCAGGTCAACATTTTGAAGGAGGAAGTATTTATTGGAGTCCAGCTACAGGAGCACACGAAGTACACGGCGCAATTAGAGACAAGTGGAAAGCATTAGGATGGGAAAATTCTTTTCTTGGATTTCCTAAAACCAACGAAATGACAACTCCTGACGGCTATGGTAGATTCAATTTTTTTGAAGGTGGTGCTATTTATTTCCATCCCAATTTAGGAACTTTTGCTCTTCCAAATATGGTGATTGAAACTTGGAAAAAAGAAGGTTGGGAAAAAGGCAAATTAGGTTATCCAATTAGTGATGAAATAATAAAAAATAACAATTCGGTTCAAATGTTCGAATTTGGCGCCATTATCTCATCAAATGCTAGTAAATATCAAGTGATTTTTAATTCTTTTAGAGCCAACTACGGACTTTATACAAAGTGGAAAGATATTGGCGGATTGGATGCCAACATTGGATATTTGGTACTTGGCAATAAAAATTATCCGAAACTGTTTAAATATCATTTTGCCGAATTTTTAAAAGGATTTATCTATGAAAATCCAAATGTAAATAGTGCATTTGTTATAAGAAAAGGTCCGATTTTCGATTATTATGCCAAAAAAGGCTGGGAAACAGGCTCATTAGGTTTGCCAATTGCTGACGAAGCAACGGCATCTGATGGAACAATTTACCAAAATTTTGAAAGAGGAACCATTTTCTATACTAAAGCTTTAGGTGCATTTGAAGCTAAAAAATAATCTTATGAAAAATATACAAATTGGAATACTAGTAATTTTTTTAGCACTTGCTCCAAAAAGCTGGTCACAAATCAAGGCTATTGAAAATGTACCACCAAAAGAAAAAATAATTAGTACTAATAGCTTTTCTGATAGCAAACTAAAGGAAAGTGTAACTGTTCTTGTACACCTTCCAAAAAGTTTATTTTCACAAAGTCAGATTATTAGTCTGTTAAATGCAAACAATCACTTATTTGAAATTAGTGCACAAAGTATTATTCAAAAAAAAGATTGTAACGAAAGCGTGCTAAAAAACAAAAGTCTATCCGATTGTTGGATACGAAGTACAAGTACTAATCCTATAAGCGTTTTAGCGCAAAATTATATCTTATTAACCGACAATAATCCGGAATATTACCTACTTCAAGCCACAGTTAGCTATCCAAATTTAGCACCCAAAACAGCACTAATTTCCGTGTTTGTTGAAAGTAAATTTCTACAAAGTGTAAAATCAGGAACTTGGAATATTTCGACCCAAACGCTATGTGATTTTCAAATACCAATGAACCGTTGGAGCGAATTTGTATTCCAACCCAATGCAGGCACAAGAGGTTTTGCCATCAGAGGTTTTTCGGGTTCAAACAGTATTTGCTCACTTCCAAAAAAAACAGATACGGTCGCCTTTTGGATAACCAATAATTAAACTAACATAAAAATAATCATTATGAAAAAAATACTTTTAATAACGACGCTGTTCTTCACAATACTCGGATTTTCTCAAACATCGGGCAATGCAAAAGCTGATGAGTTAATCAAACAAATACAGCAACAACAAAACAGCAAATCCTCTATATCGTTTACCTTTAATAAAAAAACATACAAAGACAAAGCTTCTTTTTTAGACACAGACAAAAAAACATTTTCGATCGGCACGAGTTTGTTAAGCGAAAAAATTATGACCACTCAAATTAATTTAATCGTTGATAAAAAGAAAACTGGCACCTATGCAATTGTAGCAGGAAACAAAAACGGTTCTGTAGTGGTAATCAGTGGAAAATATTATCAATTTGTTGGTACGGTAAAACTTGTTGTTACAGGAAAAAAAGTAGCAGGCACTTTTGCTGGAGAACTTTATGAAATAAAAAAAGGAAAAGGAAGACCAGACGCAAAATCAAGTGGTCCGATTTCCGGAAGTTTTGCAGAATAATAGTATCTTAGCCTATTGAAAATTAATTTCTTATGAAGCTAATAGTAGTTTTATGTTGCTGTTTCACGATGACATTGGCGCAACAAAAAGTCAAAACCGACTGCAATACCATTTATCTATGTATTGACAGTACAGCTTACAATGCGATTGTTTCAAATTCATTAATTAAAAACAAACTCTTTGTTTGCAGAGCCAACGCCACAAAAACAGACACCGACGCCTATGAAGCAAACTACCTCATCGGAAAGTCCGCTACAATAGAATTTCTTCAACCTCAAAAAGGCAGCACTATTGGAGATCACATTGGAGATTTTGGCATCGAATTCAAAACTAGACAATTGGGTAACTTGACAACGATTTTAAAGCAATCGAAGAAGCACAGTTTTGAAGCAGATACTATCACAAACAAATTAATTACTGCAGATACGATTGTGCCTTGGTACAAAGAACTGGCATTTAAAGAAAACAATTTTGAATTAAGTTTATTAGAATACCAATCCGAATATTTGAATTATTTAGGATTTTCGCCAGAACAAATTACGCAAGAAATGACTTATGAAGCATACAATGCACATCGTTCTGGTGGTCAAAAATATCCCAGACAGTTCAATAAAATTTTATCAGTAACTATCGAATTGAATTCAAAAGAATTAAAATCTTTAAAGAAATTCTGTTTACTTAATCAAATGACAAAAAGTAAAAATTCATTTCAAAATAAAGAGTTCAAAATAGTATACCAATTATCAGATGTTAAAACAAGATTAAGAGAAATTGCTATAGAATTTTTGGAACCACAATCTAATGAAAGTATACAACTCACTGATAGTTTAACCCTTGAAATCGCTGGAACAACCGGACGTTTCATTTTTAACCAATAACCAAGATGAAAAAAACAGCTCTCGCATTTATTTTACTAATTACCACGATGTCTAACGCACAAAAAAAGTGGTTTTTAACTTACCAAGATTCCGTAGCATTGGTAAAAGATGCTACTAGTATTACCAAAAAGTTTACTAAAGACCTTAAAAAAATCGAACCTACAATACAATTTAATATTAAAGCCAAACTTAATACAACACCTTACTTAATATTTTTTTACAAAGACGCTGCCAATATTCCGTTATGGGAACAAGTTATTCCTGAACAAAAGCAATTCTTTTACCAACTGGGCGGAAACGAAACAGAAGGCAAAAAAATATTTGGTTTGTTTTTCAATGGTTTTTATCTGCCACACGAGTTAGGACACGCTTTTGAGTTTACTATCTACGGACAAATTCCAGGTTCTTACGAAAGTGAATATTTAGCTAATACCATCGGCTTTTTGTGGTGGAAAAAACAAAAGCGCGACAAAGAACTAAAACTATGTTATGAATACGCTAAAAAAATGTGGTCGCAATTACCAAATCCAGTTCCCAACGGCACCACCATAAAGGACTATTTCTCTAAAAATTACGAAGAAGCAACACAAGATCCTTTCGTTTATGGCTATTTACAATTCAAACAGTTTATTGATATTTACGAAGCCACTAACCTACCCGATTTTGATACCTTCATAAAAAAGGAACTAAAAAAGAAAAAAGCGTTGGAACAAAAGAATTAATATCAAATAAAACTCTGATACTTTAAAAACCACTTTATCTATGTGGTTTTTTTATGTTAAACATAATCCAAGTACATTAAAAAGTAATCCTACTTACTGGAACACTGTTCATAAATATTTTTTTATTTGCGCGTAAGGTGATAGCGTTTTTATCACCTTCAAATGTAATTTTAGCAGCTTTCAATTCAAATGTTTTCTTGATTAAATTGGTGGTATTTTTATGCATGTGAAAGAATCTCGGTAAATTAGCTGGTTCTTGATATGGTGCGTTCGTGCTAAATAAGGTTTGTCCAAAGTAAAAATGCATCGGATAAAAAGCGCTATCCATAGTTAAAGATTCTTTGCTTTTGATGTAAATAAAATTACCCTTATACTTGGTGTTTCCATAGATTTTTGAAAAGTCTTTTACAATATCAAAATCCGTAAACACTATTAAATCATAATCGGTACTATTATTTATTGTTACGGTTTCATCTGATTTTTTAACTTGATAACTTGAAGTAACAAAATCAAAACCAGTCTTCAAAGTATCCGAATAATTGCCTATCAAAAAAACGTTATTTTGAGCTGGTTTCACAAAACTTTCGTAGAATCCTTTTGTTTCCAAATCGGTTTGTTTTATGGGTTCGTCTTTCTTTAAAAACAAAATGCCGACCGCAAGAATCAAAATGACAACGCCCAATATACCTGACATAAATTTAAAATCAGCCAAAACACGACGTCGAATCTTTAGCTCTCGTGCATCGGTTGGCACGTGAAATAAATAATAAAAACCCTGAGTCATCACTTCAAAGAAAAATACAATTCCGGGTTTGTTAATCGAACCTAAGGCATCATATAATTCTTGGGCAAGTAACTCTTTTACCTTCTTTTCCTTTTTTAATAAATTGGTTGAAGGATGTAATTGAATTAATTCAGAAACTTTTTTAAATTCATTTTGGTCGTTTAAAATACCTTTTTTAGTTAGAGAAGCAAGGTAGCCATCTAATTTAAACTCTAATCTATGCGTCAATAAATCCAGTACTTCGTCAGGTAAAAGTGCTCTGTATTTGAGCAGTACCTTCAAAGCCATATAATCGGATTGCTCCAAACGAGTGACGACAAACTGCTGCAACTCGCTTAATAAAGTATCCGAAAGTTGTTGTTTTAAAGCATAAAAATCATAAGAGTCAAAATTAGGAATACCATAATCTTTCAAGAAATTAAAACGTTCAAAAAGTAAGGTGTAAAACTCTTCGTTTTCATTCAAAAATTTTAATAAAACACTATCATTTCGCAACGCTTCCAGAAAACGTTCTACATCATTCGTGTTGAATTTCGTGCCATCAACACGCACTTCACTCTTCAATAACTTTATAAATTTGACCATAGTAGCCGCATCCAAATGCGAAAACGACTTGGAATCGATCTTTTTTAAATACTGATAACAGTGAATAAAACTCATGTACTACTATATATGACGGCGTTGTTCGAAAGATACAAATTAAATCTAATTACATACAAAGCGCAAACTTTTAAAGAAAACTTCTACAGAAACGGTACGTCAATAGTAATCCTAATTTCGAAGTTATAAGTAGCAGCTTTCGATAGTATTTAATTGTAAGTATAATAAGTTGATGTTACTATGCGTTTCGAAAAAAGCACTTTTTTACTAAACAATACTAAAATAAAAAAATATTCCTACTTTACGGTTTCCCGTAAAATTATACTAGTGTCTTTTTATATCTTTGAAAACAGGTAGTTTTACGTGGTTGTCGTTATTATTATTTTAGTAGTTTAGCGACGACATTGCAGCTAGTAGTATAAAGAGAGACAAAAACAATAAGCCAAAATTGAATTTATGAATAAAATTTGCGGTATAGCAACTGTAGCTTTATTAATCATTGGCTGTGCCTCAAAAAAAAAGGAACCGCAATTTGATAAAGTGATATTTCACACTTCAAAATGTTTTGGGACTTGTCCTGAATACCATTTAGAAATCAATGACAATAAGGAAATTAAACTTTTTATAGAAAAAGCTTATATAAAACGAACCCTTGACACTTCAAAAATTGGATATTATAAAGGAAAACTCGGCAACGAAACTTATGATGAATTAACAAACCTTATTAAAACAATTGATTTACAAAAATCAGGAATTATTGAACCTAAACAAGAACCAAATACAATAACAAATAATGAAGGCACGCAATTGTCCGTACTACTATACAACAACAAGAAAAGAAAACCAATAATTTACATTTATCCTGCCGGTCATTGGCGAAAACTAATGAAATTTGTATATGAAGTAGCTGCTGATGATAAGCTTATCAAAACTACAGAAAAACTAAACATTGAAGCTTTTAATTAAACCAGTTACAATCAGCTAATCCAATTTCAAGTTTTGCTACTAAACTCAAAAAAGGTTACTTACTTTTAAAGAATTGTGTCAAAAATAGCAACCGTGATTAAAAAAAACTAAACTTAAATATAAATCAAACTATTATGAAATTTTTAAAATTTACTTGTGGAATCTTATTATTATTAACAGTTACTAGTTGTGTAACAACCTTACCGCTAAATCAACAATTTTACAACACTAAAAAAGTGGGCATAATTCTGCAAGTAGATAGCATTGGAATGGCAAAAGCTGGAGGACAAGGATTATTAGATATGGCTTTAACTCCTGGAAACAGATTTACAGCACCTTTGAAAAAAGTAGAACCAAAATTTAATTTAAAGGAAACATTGAAATCTGAAATTTCAAATATTTTAAATTCAAAAAATAAACAATTCCAATTTATTGATGAAGCAATAGATTATGAAAATCTAAAGAAATTTAATAAACCAAATTCAGACAAAAAATACAGTAAAAAAGATTTCAGAAACCTACAAAACGCAAACAATGTTGATGAAATACTGTTAGTAAAAGTAAAATACGGAATTCTGGTAAGTTACTACGGAGTGATCGAATTAGAAAAACAAGGCTATGTAAATATTGGAAGCGAAATTATTGATTTGAGTGACAATTCGCTTTTGCAACAAGAAAATTTTCAAACAGCTGCTAAAATGAATGGTAATTGGAAAGAAGGCGAAGATTTTGAAAATCTAAAAAATTCAATTCAAGACGCAATTAATTCCGCAATAACGGCTTTGAAAACGAAATTCTAAAAAAATATCAAGCAACCCCATTATCTAAATTGTATCTTAATTAGAAACAAGTGAAATGTGATATTTATTAACGATATTTACATCTCAAGTATTCAATTCAGTTGTAATTAATTCAATTAAAATTATGAAAAAATTAGTAGTAGTATTTTTTGCAATTTTGTCACTAAGTTGTAGTGATGATTCGCTTCCAATTCCTGCAGCATCTTTAACAATTACACCAGTATTAATTGACAAAGGATTGATTTTTAATGCCAACTACAATGGCACACAACACGGAGAAGTTATTGTAAATCAATCAGATTGGGATAATTTTAGAAATAACTATTGGGTTGATGGCATCACAGTAGCTGAAGCAAATAATATAAATTTCAACACCCAAATGATACTACTAGTTTTTGATAGTCCAAGAACGACTGGTGGTTATGATGCCGTAATAAATTCTATTTCTGAAAATAATCTAAATATAATGGTTCAAGTTGCTTACTCTGGAAATGGAGATGCAACACAAATGCCAACAAGGCCATACCATTTTGTAAAAATACCAAAATCAACAAAACCAGTAGTTTTTCAATAAAACAAAATAGCTTTTATAGAATGTAATCGAGTCGCTGTCAATAAATCAAACTAAACTAATAAATAATTAAAATATGAAAAAAATAGTGTTATTATTGTTACTGTTGGTACCAGTTATGGTGTCAGCAAAATTTTATAAAGCAAAAATTACTTTTAATGATGGAACGACTAAAAATGGTTACATCGAGTTACCTGACTATCCTGATGATTCAAAAATAAAATTTAAAGCAGATGAAAAAGGGAAAACAGAAAAATATACTATTGAAGAAGTAAGTAACTTTGAAATTACCAACGATAAAAATGATATTGTTAAGTACATAACTTTAAAATTAGCAGAACAAAACTCTTTTAATCTCAAAAAAATTAAACCAGGAGAAAAAAAAATCTGGGCTAGAATAATTAAAGAAGGTAAAATTTCTTTATATGCAGGTTATTATGCCTACGATCCGGGAAATAAAACTGGCGGCGGCGGTATTTATTACATAAAAAGACCAAACGAAGATTACGCTTTATACTTAGATGAATTTGGAGGTAACGGACTTAGTGTCTGCGTGAACTGCTTTACGAATTTAAAAAAAATGCTAAAAATGTACTTTGAAGAAATATGTCCTCAATTTTCAGAGGCTTTAACTAAAGAAGATTTAAAGAAAAATGGAGTGGCACATTTAGTCGATCTTTTTGAAAATAATTGCGGAAAATAGGTCATAAAACACAAATAACCCTGCACCGCAAACTTTCCTTGCAGCAAGGTAAAACAATGAGGAAAACTTCAGCTAAAAACATAGAAAAACTTTTACAACCATTTAACATCAACTTATTATGAAAAAACATTTAATAATTATTATCTATTTTATTTCTATTTTCAGTTTTGCACAATCGAACCTAGTTTTTAATAAGAAATTTGTACAAAGTGAAGACAATTGGGTCGCCTTCCCTGCTGATTCTACTGGTTCATACAACTTAGGATTCATTTATATAGATTCGCAAGCGGGATTAACATTTGATTATGAAGGTTCTTTTAAAATAGATGAAAAAGGTAAATTCAATTTTAAGAAAAAAGAAATAGAAGGAGCCATGAAATATCGTTTAGAACCTAATGATGTATTGGTAGCTTTTATTCCTGAAAATAAATTCGCAGAACTAGGAATCAAAAAAGTTCCTGATTGGTTGCGATTTTATAAAAGTGATGAAAATACAATAGAACGTCAATATCGATGGGGATATCGATATAATGGTTGGGGAGAATGTGAAAAAGCGTTGGAGTTTTTAAATCAAGCCTATAAACAAAATCCTAAATTCAAAGGTTTAAAGGTAGAATTAGCCTATTCTTATAATTGCCTAGAAAAGTATAGCAAATCCATTGAAATTTTAATGCAAGCTTTAAAAGAGGAAACCGCGACTTCATACCTAATAAAAGAACTAATATATGCACAAGCTAAAAGCGGCAATTTACAAGAAGCAGAAAGTACATTTAATAGTTATTTAACCAAAATAGAAGACAAAACCTATAAGTCGGAAAATGCTTATAATATATTGCAAGGCTATTTCTTAAAAAAAGATAAAGCAAATTTTCAAAGATGGTTAACCGAATCAAATCTAAAAACTGATAAAACATTCCAACCTTATGTGGAACAAATGATTTCTAATTTAAAATAGCTAGTGGTAGAGATATATTTTGCACTTTCACAAACACCACAATTACATTAACAAAAAGTTTGCCTCTAGTAATCCTGAATTTAATAAACCTATGAAAAAAATAAATTTAGAAGTTATCGTTTTAATGTTAGCAAGTATCCTTTCAATCGCAATTACAATCAAAAGATTACCAGCAATTGATTGGATGACAGTAACAGCAGGAATTTCTGCCTTAATTTTTACTGCATTGCTATTTAAAAAATGTAAATGAAAACTTTAGACTCAGTTTTTAATCTACTTCGGAAAAGATAAGATTAATAGAAATCTGTCATTTATAGAATATAGTCAAAATCCAAATAATCATCCTACTTTACGGTTTCCCATAAAATTATCCTATAATCTTTTTATATCTTTGAAAGCAAGTAGTTTTAATTGGTTGTGATTATTTCTAATTTCATAGTCTGACGAAAAAAATCAAGTTTCTAATTCTATTAATTTTAAATAAAAAAAATGCTTTTCTAACTAAGTTGAAAAAACCTAGAGGCAAAGAACGATAACAGTAGTGCCAAAAATTAAACCAATTTAAATTACAAAAGTCTAAACAAATAACTAAAAATATAGCTATATGCGATTATTGATTTTATTATCGTTGCTTTTTATTTCGTGCAACAAAGAAAACACTACAGAGCAGCTTACTCCTACAGCGTATAGAATTACAAAGTCTATAGCTTATAACAACGTCAATGTTACTGTTGTGATAGACAAACCAGCAATAAATGAAGTCGATGTTTTATTGGTGTTCCACGGTACGGTAATCGATGATAGCAACCTGTTGACAGCTGCAAATAATACTCTTGACAAATTCAAAGGCATATTAAATAGAACGGATATGATGATTGTAAGTGTAGCTTATCCTCAAGAAAATGTCTTATTAGGTGATAATATTGTGCAAGGTGAAGCGGCATTGCTTTGGTTAAAAAATAAAGCAAATCAGGAATTAGGAATTACGGTAAAAAAAGTATTCCTAGGCGGTCACTCCCAAGGCGGTTATATGGTAACACGACTTAATACAATGCATCCAACCAATGGCGTAATTGCTAATGCTCCCGGACCTTTAAACCTTGTTTATAGATGTCAATTAGAAGAAAACGGACAAGTGCAATCAGGTGCTGTGTGCACTAAACTTAAAAACACTTATGGCACAACAACTACTAATCCAAATGCCTATTTTCAAAGATCACTACTTAACTTCTCAAATGGCTTTAAGTCCGATATTTTATTTGTTCAAGGACTAAACGACTCTCCTATTCAAATGTATTCTTGGCCTACTTTTAAACAAGAGGTTTTAAACTGTACCAATTGTCAAAACAAGCAGTTTGTTGAAATTGTCGGAGGTGAACACGGCGCTCTGTTTGACAGTCCAATTGCCAAGACTGAATTTAATAACTTTATCAATAGTCACTAATAATTACTAACTACTAGTCCTATATTATACCAAAGCTACCACACAAATTTCTTTATGTGCTAACAATAAATTAAAACAGTAAAGAAGATATAAGTACTGTTACACAACTACTATGGAAAAAACAAGTCTTGATTATCTCGAAGGAATTTTACATACCTATTCTAGTTTAAACATGCCTAATTCAACTTTACAATACGAGTATGAAATAGTAAAAGTTAGTAAAATTGAAACAGAAACAGAAATAGTAACGGACCTCTTTAAACTGCCAGCAAAATGTAAAATGGCAATCAAAGAAATTAGCAAAGAAAAATTCAGAAAAGGAATTTATACTTGGTTTTTTAATAATGGCGAATTATCTACAATTAACTTGAATGAAAGAAGAAAAAATATTGAGGTAGATTGTTTTATAAAAAACTTATATTCGGCAATTGAAATACAAAAAATCACCATAATAGAATTTGATAAGTGGAATGAAACATTTTATGAGTTAGGAATAGGTTATGAATACTACTTCCTTCATTCCTCAAATGAAAAATACTTACTCTATTTCAGATACGATGATTAAAACGTTGCCTAACATCCGTTTAAAACTAAATTCCTCGCTACCAAACAAAACCTTTGCGTGATACAATAAAAAAGTAACCCACAAAACCCAACAAAACCATCAACAAGCTAAAAGTTAATACTAATTTTTAGCTTTTTTTGAGCAATGAGGAAAACCGTAATTTATTCTTGTAAAGATTTTTTTTATATTTACAGATAATTACAATCGCTTACAAATAGTTGTAAATATTTGTTTGTAGCGACTTTATGTAAGTTATCACTCATTTCTCAACTATGCGCTTAAATAGACTAATTTTTATAATATTACTCTCATTATCTTCTCGGACATTTGGTCAGAATGATAAAGTATTGTTTATGTGCAATCGAGAAATTGATACTTTAACTTATACTCAAGAAAACCTAGACAGAAATAAATTTTATAATGTTCCAGAATTGGAATTACTAAACGATGAATATATTTTTAGATCTTGGGCTGGAAATAGTTGCATTGAAATAATCAGAAATGGAAATAAACTATCTGGTAAAGTTTATTTTGCGGTAGAAGGAGAAAATAGCAAACGTTTTACAAAAAGTTATAAATTATCAAATAAAGTTACCGAAAATCTATTCTCTCTTGTTAACGGTTACCAATTTAAAAGAAGAGAAAATAAAGAAATTGCAGTTGTACACACTTTTGAAATAAAAGATAACGCAAACATTGAAATATATACAACTGACTCACCTCAATTTGAATATAAAATTTGGGATATTGTGAAAATAGATAAATACTGGAATATTTTTGACAAAGAAAATCCATTTAAAAAATATACTTATTGGGAATTAATTCAAACTGGAAAAGCATTAGGACAAGATACGTATTATTTGACGAAAGGAAACGAGTGATAACACAGGTTTTATGCTATTGCTGCGCTTGGGCTCTTTTGGACGCTTGGGCTCTTATCTTTTTTCTTTTTAATCAAATTATATTTTCAAAAGTTTTCGGTATATTTGCTTTGGTCTGTGACAAAAATCAGCAACAGACATAAAGCCTGGGAACGTTATCTATAATTCTAAAACGACAAAACAAGTGACCAGACACCTTCAACTTTTAATAATTGTGATTTTAACACTTTCTTGTAATTCGGCTAGACAAGAAAGCCAAACTGAACAAAGCGTAGCAATGACTCAAGATACTCAACTAAGTTCTATAAGTGCTCTAGAAACGCAAAAGAAAGTCAAAGAAAATGTTCTTTTTGACTTTACAGCAAGACGAATAAACACTTATAAAGAAACAATTGAAATTGAGGCAACACTATACAACGACAACGCAGAAACAGTTTATTTTCTATCTTCTACGTGTGACGGAGAACAATATTCATTGCAATTCGATACAGCGAAATTTATATTGACACCGTTTTTAAATTGTCGCGCTGATTATCCACGAATTATAAAAATTGCTCCAAAGGCACAACACAAATTTCAAGCTCATTTCAGATGTAGTAGTAAAGAAACAATAATTAAATTAGGATTTGACTTTTATTCGGTTGACAAATCGCTTGCCCTAGATAAAATTACTTTAGCAGACATTCAAAGCAGGAATGAAAAAGAACAAACAGTATTATGGTCTGAGGAAAAAACGATAAAATAACAACCTACAATAGCCATTTTGCTAGATTACGAATTTTGCAGTAAATTCACATTTACATTTCGCCAGAAATTTTACCTTTAACAAAAAATAATCGGTTCATAAGTTCACAACTGACGCGAAGTAGCAAACTACAACAAACACAGTACACCATCAAAAAAACTAAAAAAATGAAATATCTTATTTTAATAGTAACGAGTATACTACTGTTTTCCTGCAAAAGTGTAGAAGAACCGACATTTGTTTTTAAAGATAATAATGAAATTACTTTTTACAGAGTAAGAGAAAATAGTGAAAATTTGTTTGCGCAAGATTCAGTTGAAGTGCCAAAATTTTTTGAAGAATTACTATTTACATCGGTTCCTACAAATCTTCCAACAGAAAATGAAATTAAGGAAATTGAAAAATATTATAAAAAAGTGGCGCTTGATAAAAAATCAACAATTAAACTAACAGCAATTTTTAATGAAGCAGGATTTCCAATTAATACAGCTAATTTTGCTACTGTTAAAATTTGCGCTCCAGTATATAGAGATATTTTAATTTTTAAAGAAGACGGAAAAGTTAATGCTTTTGCAAAAATCTGTTTATCTTGTTATAAAAATCATATAATAATAGAGAAAAATCAGTTTAGTAACGCTCAAATAAAATACAAAGAACTACATAAACTTTTAGACAGTTTAGCAAGCCATTAAAAAGCCATCCACCACAACACTATGCCAAAAATTATCAAATACATTTTAATCGGAATAGTAGGTTGCCAAACTATTTTAGGGCAAAACATACCCGTACCCAAAAATTATACCATCATCGAGTCGGTAACAGGAGACTTAAATAACGACGGTATAGACGAGTTAGTCGTAGCTTACAATACCGAAAAAGAAAAGGATGATCATTTTGAAAGTGTTCCTAGAGAACTAATCATTTACAAAAAAGAAAATAAGGACTGGAACGTTTGGATCACTTCCAAAGACGCACTTTATGGTAGTAAAGACGGAGGAATGATGGGTGACCCGTTTGAAGGAATCGAAATTAATAAAGGTATTTTGCTCATCAGTCAAAATGGTGGTAGCAGCTGGAAATGGGGACACACCGATAAATACCGTTATCAAGACGGAACATTTTATTTAATAGGATATTCTAGCAATTTTGGCAAACTCTGCGAATACTTTACAGACGTCCATTTCAATTTATCAACGGGCAAAATAAACATTACTAAAGAATATGAAAGTTGTGAAAATGAAGAAAAACAAGTAGTCTATAAAAAAGAAAACGAAACGTTTTATTACAAAGACATAAAAATTACAATTGATAACAGAAGTAGTAAGGAAATAATAATAATTTCACCAAAATACAAACATCAAATTTACCTTTCAACCACTGAAAATTAAAATATTGTTACCAAAAAAGGTTTTACAAAATGTGTTTTATACCCAAAAGCTACCAAATAAATCACTTAGCGCGTTACAAAAATAAAACTACCCACAAAACCATCAAAATCATCAAAAAGCTAAAAATTAATACTAATTTTTAGCTTTTTTTTATGGAATGAGGAAAACCGTAATTTTTTCTTGTAAGGATTTTTATATATTTACAAATAATTACAAGCGCTTACAAATAGTTGTAAATAATTGTTTGTAGCGACTATTTGTAAGTTAGCAAATATTATATTACCAAGAAACTTTACAAATGAAAATAATATCTAAAATCGCAATCATAATTACTTTACTTTTGGGCGCAAAAGGAATAAGCCAAACGAATCAAGAATTACTTAGGCAAATTGATTCGTTATTAACGAATAATAACCAAAATAACACCATAAATGGTAATGTATTAGTTATTCAAAATAGTGAAGTTTTATATGAAAAATCATTTGGTTTTGCGGAACCAAATCGAAAAATAAAATTGAATAAAGAATCTAAATTTTTAATCGGTTCAATTTACAAAGAGTTTCCAGCTGTAGCAATAATGCAATTAAGCGAAAAAGGGTTAATCAACGTAGAAGACAATATCGACAAATATATTCCTGGATTGCCTTCGTGGTCTAAAGATATATCAATAAAATATTTACTGCAATATTCAGCTGGGCTACCAGATATTCAAATCAAAAAATATCCACAAGATAAAATTATCACCACTAAAGATATTTTTAATGATCTTTTAAATATTCCAAACTTAATTTATAAACCTGGAACTGATTATTTGTACACCAATTATAGTCCCCTTTTACTAATGAAAATTGTAGAAAATGTAAGTGGCAAAACATTTAATGAATACTCGAAAATTTTCCTTTTTAACTCCGAAAATATTAACATAAAAACACAATATCCATATATAGAAAAGGACAATTTAGCAGTATCATTTAATAATGAATTTGTTCCTGACAATTTTAAATTAGAAATTCCATTTTTGTTTGTTAGTAATTCTTATGGTTTGTACGATTGGTTTAAGAGAATTGATGAAAATTCTTTAATAAGTGAAAAATCAAAATTATTTCTCGGTAAAACTGCAAATATTTTATCCGATAAATCCATGCAAAGTCCTTTTGGAAAACTATATACTACAAAACAAATAACATCAAGAGAAATTTCAGTTACAGAACATACTCACGATGGAAGTTTTGGAAATTTTAAATGTATTGCAAGAAGGTTTAATTTGGAAAATATTACTATAATAATCTTGACTAATCAGAATACGAATAATGTTTACGAAATATCAGAGGCAATTTACAATTTAGTAATTAAAAAGAAAAAATAATAACATTTGCTAACAGGCGTTTGGCAAGATTGCGAATTTTGTAGTAAATTCACGTTTATTTCTCGCAAGAAATTTTATCTTTAACAGAAAATAATCAGTTCCGAAGTTCGCAACTGACGAGAAGCCGCGAAACGTTAGAAACCGTGGAAAAATTCGTGCAAAAAAAATAATAATCAAACTATAGTAATGTTTAAATTAAATAACTATAAAAAATTAAAATTTTGAGTAAAAGAAATCTAAACATTCTAATAGTATCTATCGGAATTACAATTTTCAGCTTTTTAATGGACGGAGATGCAAAAGAACCTAGTACAACAATGAGATTTGTAGAATTTTTTGCAATGATTGGAATAATTTTTATTATTTCTTTTTCAATTACCAATCTTTTCAGTTTCGTAAAAAACAGAATAAACTTATTACGAAGTTAATTTTGTGATAAAAGCTCAAAAAAAGTAACTCCACAAAGAGTTCCTGAATAAAGCTACGCAAATGTCTCCTGACTTTGCGTTTTTTTTATTTCAAATTTTGGCTAATAACTCTAGAGAAAACCTATGATAAAACCGAGATAAATTCACACCACACAATTACTTTTAGATTTATCTCGTGCAGATTTTAAATCAATGAGAGCGCGGTTTAATTTCTTTCGTGCGCGGTTTAGATTCTTGCATAAGCGGTTTAGATTCTTGCATAAGCGGTTTAATTTTTTGCGTGCGCTGTTTAATTTCTTTCGTGCGCTGTTTAATTTCTTGCATACGCGGTTTAAATTCTTGCGTGCGCGGTTTAAATTCTCGCGTACGCAATTTTATAACATCCTACCAAACAAATAATTACAACAACCTCCACAGTAAAGAAATACAAACACCAAAAGAAATCGAACCTCTCAAAACAAAAACAACCAAAAGCCCAAGCAAAAACCACTTCCAACAAATCAAAATTTTAAAACTCAACTTAAAAAAGCTTTTCGTACTTTTGAACCTAAGTAAGATATAAAAAGTTTACTACAACCAAATACTAAACTTCTCAAAGCCACAAAACGTTGGTCACTTACACCGCCATTCAATAACTTTAATCAAACAGAAAGCAACTCTAAAAAATGAAAAAAATCATTACTCTTTTATTATTAAGCACACAGTTAACCGCCTTTTCGCAAAACGGCGCACCAGCAAATCCCTACTACAACGGTTTTGATTGGTCACTGTCTGGAAACACCTTAAAAAATGCTTTGGCAACCAAAATAACCGATACGCACACCAACCCACTAACCTATTCCCAAGCCGAAAACGCTTTACGAATAGTAGACGCCGATCCAACAGATACGCAAAATGTATTTTTAATCTACGGTTTCAGTAGTGCAATCTGCACCTACACCAATGAATCCAATTACGGTACAGCAACCAACTGGAACGAACACCGAAAAAGACATAAAAGTGCCGACCAACCACCAACAACGGCTCCAAATCCGCCGTTAACCGAATGCGTTTGGAACAGAGAACACGTTTTTCCAGTAAGTTTAGGAAATCCAAACCTTGACACCAGCACACCAAGTGCAGGCACTGACGCCCATCACCTTAGAACCGCCGATGTAGACAGAAACGCGCTTAGAGGAAATAAAAAATTTGCAGCAGGTTTAGGTAATTCTGCCGTTATAGGTGCCAATTGGTATCCTGGTGACGAATGGAAAGGCGATGTAGCCCGAATGATGATGTACATGTACTTGCGCTATCCAACGCAATGCAAACCATCAACAGTCGGAACAGGTAGCGTCGTAGCAAGCGATCCTGACATGATGCAATTATTCCTACAATGGAATGCCGAAGATCCAGTATCTCAATACGAAGACAACCGAAATACGTACTTAAGTACATTATCTAATACATACGGACAAGGAAATAGAAATCCGTTTATCGACAATCCTTATTTAGCAACACGCATTTGGGGCGGACAAGCTGCACAAAACCGATGGCCAACTGTTTATTTAGGAACAGACGCTTTTGACTATGAAAATGCAGTTACAATCTATCCCAATCCAACAACTAGCGAAAAGGTAACTATTGCGTCAACCGTGGAATGGCAGGAAGTAAAAATCTATACCATAAACGGTCAACTAACACAAACGATAGTAAATCCAAATTTTGCCAACGAACTTCAAATAACGAATTTAACCAAAGGTTTTTATTTTGTAAATTTTATAAATGATTCCAAAACAATAACTAAAAAACTAATTATCAAGTAACGCAGTTTAAAAACAAAATAGCACACAAGTAAAGGTTAACTAAGGTTTTTGGCACCAAACCAACATTGTAAAGGTGTTTTTTTACAATAGTTACAGTTTAATTTACAATTTTTATAACCAATGATGGTGCATTGTAAGATATTTTTGCTTCACAATCTTCAAGAAAGGTTGCAACAAAATAGTAATTTAAAATACAACAAAATGAAAAAAATCATCACATCATTAGTACTATCATTGGTCGTAATAAGCGCACTACTTTTTACGGGTTGCGAAGTTAAAAATGACAACGCTAAAAAATCCGACAAAAAGCCACTAGCTGCCACCAACGCAAAATCAGAATTAGAAAAATGGGAAGCCTCGCCTGATGGCAAAATGTATTTACAATGGAAAGCATCGCCAGCCGGACAAAAAGTTATGGCAAGTACCAACAAGATTTCTAAATCCATCAGGAATTTTAACCAAATGAAAGCCGTTATAACCTCACTTACACTGCCACCAGAATCCAATTTAGGCTACGGAATAATGATTGCAATTGACGGCGACGATTATATCCTAACCTTTCCATTTGAAAATACAGAAAATGCCTCCAAAGAATATGCACAAGTAAAAAACTTAAAAGTAAATCAAATACTAACCATAAAAAGCAACAGCGCATCCCACGCACCAAAGTACGCTTATCCAATCATTTCAGGAGATTATGTAGAACTTGACGGCAAAGTGATTTTTAAGCGTAAACCAAACAAAAATGGTTGCTAACTAAACAATCAGTTTTTTTAAACAAAAGTAGAATGCCAAGGTGATAGTATAAATTATGTAAGATAATACCGTTTTTAGTGCTGCATTTAAAGTTTCTTTTGTACTTTTATTTTATGTAACTTAATTCAAAGTTTTGAGATTGAGAAACTTTTGCATAACGTCCAAAAAAAACTCAAAAAGAATAAATAAATGAGCAAAAAGATAGTTTACATCATCATAAATTTACTTTTTTTAAATGTAAATGCTCAAATATTTAATCCGAAGACTAGTGCCCTTGCAGAAAATCTAACGGCACAAGATTTTTCATTTTTAAAAGAGGAATTAAAAAATGTTCAAGTCGTAATGCTTGGCGAAAATACTCACTTTGATGGAAATGTGTTTGAAGTAAAAACAGAAATTATAAAATACCTACACCAAGAATTAGGTTTTACTACCATCGCTTTTGAATCGGGTGTTTATGATATCTGGAAAGCACAAAAATATATACTTAGTGGTGAAAATACTAAAACAGCTTTTGAAAAATCATTGTTTCCTATTTGGAGTAGAACAAAAGAATTTCAAAGTTTCATAGAGTTCTTCGACAAAAACAAATCGAAATTAAAAGTAATTGGTTTTGACAGTCAAATCACCGGTGACTATGGTGAAAGAGAACTTATCAAAGATTTATATGATTATTGTAATCAAAATCAGCTCGCTTTCAAATTAAATAAAGAGGACCTTGAATTAGTAATTGAATCTATAAATAATTCGGGCGTATTTGACGAAGGTGATATCACTTATGAAAAATATAGAACTGCTTTAAACAACTTACTAACCAATATTGATAAAAAACCAACAGAAGAAATTCATTTAGTTTGGAAACAAATCATTAAAAATCTATTGGCAATTGGCGAAGCTAGCTATGCTACAAGCGAACCTATTGTAAGCACATTTTACACAACATCCGATGACAATAATCGAGATAAACAGATGGCTGACAATTTATTAGCTTATATAAAAACGCATCCTAATGAAAAGATAATTTGTTGGGGTGCCAATGCACATTTTGTAAACGATGTCTCTTCCATAAAAACAGTAATTCTAAAAGACCACATTCCGATGGGTTCTTATTTAAAAAAAGAATTAAATAACAAAATATATAGTTTAGCAGCAGTAACAGCAGCTGACTCTATCTATTTAAATAATGTTTGGAGTAAAACACCATTACACAAAAACTCTTTTGAGCAATTTCTAAAAGATAAAAACAAAGCACATTTATTTGTATCGTCCAACCAAGAGGATATGAAAACAACACAACTTAACCGATTCTTTAGTCCAATAGATTTTGTCGAAGCTAGATTAGATCTACTACATGATGGCTATCTTTTCTTTAACCAAGTAAAGCAATCAACAGTTGTTGAAAGTGAAGAAAATAGCCAAATAGCATCTATCAAATCAACAAATGCAACAGCAAGATTTATTGACATTCAAAAGCAAAAAATTAAACCAGCAGCAACTGTTTTAGACGAAATTGTAATAATCAATTATACCAAAAAATTCACTTATTCCATTGTCCGCAAAGCCATAGAAAACAGTAGCAAAAACTATCCAAACCAATCGTTTAGTTCGCAACAACATACCAATATCGATATTAAATTACAGAATCAATCGATTACCAATTTAGATTTTATCAACAATCAATTTGACCGTGGATACAATCAATCTGATAGAAATTCGAAACAACTTGTAGCAATAAAATGGAACAGTCAAAAGGAGTACAAACCCACAAATATTCGTCAGTTTAGAAGTCTAACTTACAACAATCCGATAATGTACAGTAGTTGTTTTAATAGTAGAAAATCCAAAAAATTTGTCTATAAAATAACCGAGGTAATAAAATACAATAATAAAACAATCTATGTTATCAATTTTTCAATACCACGAAATCACTACACGTACACTTCACGACAAATTACTGGAAATTATTCTGGAACAATGTACATTAATAAAGATGATTTTGCTATCGTAAAAATTATCGAGAATTGGGAGTTTATGGAAAATCCCGAAACTTCAAAATACGATCTTTATGGATGGAATGAAAAATTCATTACTAAAGAAATAAATTCAGAAACTATAGAAACGAATTTTGAAAAAATAAACAATCATTATTTTTTAACAAACTCTGAAATTGAAATTACTGGAAAATTATTTGATCAAGAGAAAAAGTCTTACCAATTTAAAATATATATAGATTCATCATGGGATAATTTCCAAATAGAAAATCCAATAAAAATTGCTTACAAAGAGGAAATAGAATTATTTGATAAAGTAAAATACAACGCTACTTTTTGGGAAAATTATCAAATAACAAAGTAGAGTCAAAAATATTTTTTTTTAGAAACTCGTTCGGGTGTATAGTAGTAAAATACTATAAAACAATAATGTATAGTTTTAACTTCCGTTAATTTTTATAAATTTACAGAAACCAAGTAAAGAAAATTGACAACCCTAGAATTATTTGTATGATGAATAGCAAACTAAAAACTAATTTAATAGCAATGCAACATTTGGTTGTTGCTTTAATATTAATCCCAAAAGGATACGACAAAATCCAACATCATTACAACTTAATCGGCTGGATTATTTTATCGATGGGAATTGTAGTTTTAGGCTATTTCATTTACCAAAAGATAAAAAAAACAAGCAATCATTATGTTACTATTGCAGTACATCTCTTTGAAAGTACCGCGCTGTTCCTAACATCGTATGTCTACTTTATTGAAGGAAAAAGATTTTTACCCTACATAACACTTCTTGCAGGAATCGGTTTCTTAATCGCAAGCCTACTTCATAGTTATAAGTTAGTTAAAGCAAAAAATTAAACAAAATACTTTTATTAAATCACCATCAACAAAAAATGGGATTATTTGACTTTTTCAAAAAGAATAGAAAACATATAGAAACCATTTTATTATTTTAATACATTAGCCAAACTAACCAAAACTAAAAGGATATGGGATTTTTCAACTGGTTTTCAAGCAAAAAAGAAACTACTGCTCCAAAGGCGGCTCCAAGCGAATTGGATGTAGAAACTAAATACCAAAAAGTAATAACCGAATTAGAAAAATACAAAAGGACCGCCTATTTACCAGTTCTAAAAGACACTGCTAAAACATTTTCAACAGACTCCAAATATGGTGGTTATCCATACTTAAGAAACGAAAAGGATTGGCCTGTGTGCGAAAATTGTAAAAAACACATGCCGTTGTTTTTGCAATTAAACCTCAACGAATTGCCTACAAAAAAAGATAATGGATTGATTCAACTTTTTTATTGCACTAACCATGAAGAAGATTGCGAAGGCGAACTAGAAGCCTACTTACCCTTTTCAAAAGCGTCGGCTTGCAGAAAGATTGAAATTCAAAATCCATCTGCTGAAATCAAGCCCAACGCCATCGAAATTTTCGACGAAAAACGAATCGTAGATTGGGAAGCCAAAGACGATTATCCACATCCTGAAGAATATGATTTACGCAACATTGATGTGGATATCGACATCGATGACCTTTACGAATTAATGGAAGAACGAAATCGCGGACTTACCATCTCATCAGACAAATTATTTGGTTGGCCTTATTGGATTCAATCCGAAGAATATCCCTACGATCGCAAAACAGAAAGCCTAATGGAATTAGTTTACCAAATAGGTGAAAGTGAAATCATACCCTACATGTTCGGTGACTTAGGAATCGGCCATATAACCCAAAGCCCAGATAACGACAAAGAACTCGGCTTCGGCTGGGCTTGCTCCTAAGCAAAACAAACAACAATAAAATTGAAGTTCCTAAAGAATGGCAAACCATCCCAAATTTGTCATTCTGAGGAACGAAGAATCCCACTAGAAACTAACCAAAGAAACCAACCAACGAAACTAAAACCCCAATAATAACCCCAACTTTTTCATTCTGAGGAACGAAGAATCCCACCAGAAACTAACCAAAGAAACTCCACTTTTTTTGTCATTCTGAGGAACGAAGAATCCCACTAGAAACTCACCAACGAAACTCCACCCCACTTTGTCATTCTGAGGAACGAAGAATCCCACTAGAAACTCACCAAAGAAACTCACCAGAGAAACTCCAAAAAATACTCCCTTCAAAATCCATCAACAATAGATTCATAAAAAAAAAACCACGAGCAATTACTCGTAGTTTCTTTATCATTGTCCCAAACACCAATGCAAAATCTTCGCAATATTCTTTGCATCGTCCACACCTCGATGATGCGTTCCTTCAAGTGGAAGGTTCAGCATGTGCAACGCTCCATTCATTCCGGTAGGCTTTTGCAAGCCATAAACATCGGCAAACAAAACTTTGACGTTAATATGCTCCTCACCCATTGGATAAGGAACTCCAAAAGATTGACACTGCTTTTTAAGCATGTTCAAATCGTATTGTCCATAACTCGCCCAAGTGTATAAATCAGGAGCATACTCATCGACCAATCTATCGATAGCTTCTTGAAAAGAAACGCCTTCTTTGTCAAGCAATTCGGGTGTAATCGTTGTCAACTCGGTACAAAACGAACTCACTTTGGAACGTTGGGGTTTAACTAAAATACCTCTGTTTTTGGAAATTGTGCCAGTTTGTGTATCCAAAACCGCTAATCCTATTTCTATGATTTCATTTTCTTGTCCCTGCGGAACTGGACCTTGCCAACACGTGGCTTCCAGGTCAATAATTATAATTTTATCTGTAGTTTTCATTTTTTTAATTTTAAAATATTTTACATAAAACCACGAACAGTTTCCCATTCGTGGTTTTCCTTATTTAACGAAAATCTCTTTCAATTGACCAATGACGTTTCCAGAACCCGAAATGGTGATCTCACCAATTTTATCCGCAATCTTTTCAACGTATTCCATCTCTTTCAATTTCCACAACATTTCGTTTTCTTCCATTAATTTGGCGGTGTTCAACATACTTCGCATGGCTGCAGTTTCTTCTCGCCTCATAATGCTGTTGGCCTGCGCTTTCTTTTCCGCAACCAATACCTGATTCATAATCTCTTTCATATCGCCAGGCAAAATGACATCTCTAATACCAGCGTTGAAAACAGTCAAACCCAAACTGCTGATTTTCTCGGTAACTTGTTCCAAAATTTCTTTAGATATAGTATCTTTTCTTTGCAACAATTCATCTAAAGTAAAACCACCTACAAAAGCTCGCAACGCCAATTGCATAGCCACATACAACTGCTTATCGTACTCTTTGTTGTTAATCAAAGCTTTAACAATATCAACCACTTGGTAGTTTACAAAGAAATTGATTCGCAATGCCGCTTTATCTTTAGTCAACAACTCTTGACCAGAGATTTCCATTTGTTGTTGTCTGATATCAATACCTTTAACTTCTACTGAAATCGCATTGTTCCAAAAGTAGTAAGTTCCAGCAGTCAATTCTTTTACAAACGAACCGTTGACAAACAACAAGGCTTTTTCATAGTTAAACACTTGAAATTTTCTCGTGAAAGGTCTAACTTTCAAATGTTCTAATAAAGTAACTGGAATTTGCTCAGTGATATTTACTTTAGACAAATCGGCTTTTACAAATTTGTTTTCTGCATAACCCTTCCAAAAAGCATACCTTCCAGTGGTCAATACTTCTTTGAAAATACCATTTACAAAGTACAAAGCAATCTCATTATCCGCAACCTCAACTACTTCCAACATCGAAGCCAACTGCTCATTTTGCATCAAAATAGTTAATTCCACCTGAGCAACAAAGGCATTCTTCATTTCATAAAGCATTACATTTTTGTCACCAAAAATCCAAAATGAACCTTCTTGTAATACTTCAACTAACTTTCCATTTTTGAACACCAAACCCACTTGGTAAGCATTCACTTTAATTTTTCTAATCATAATTTCTACTTGTTTAACCACAAAGACACTAAGCCACAAAGGATATTATTTTCTTTAGGTAATTCTTAATATAAAAAGCATAAAGACCCAATCTTTTATCTATCCTATTCACTCCTTACTCTTTACTCTTTACTCTTTACTATTCACTATTTACTATTTGTAAAAAAACCTGTTTGTCTTCATCCTCAGATGCCAACGGAAAACAAAGTGGTTGTAGTTCCTTTACCTTGGTTTGCCATTCTATTTTACAAATTCCAAATGGTACGCCATCTTTATTTGCAATCAAATCTTAAAGCAACATAAATTCCTTTCAATTCCTTTCATTTTCAGGTCGTATCTTGAGTGCATCATTTGAACACTATTTTTCACTTTTGCCGACAAAGACAAACCTGTTTCTTTTTTTGGTACATTAATTTTAAGAGCTATGTTACTCTGATTTTTAGATTTTGAGTCTAAAAAGGGACAAGCTACATTAAAAGTGTAGTGCTCTAGACCGCTTGAGCTATCGCATCGAATTGCGAGCAGGATTCGAACCTGCGTATCCAAATTACTATTGTTCTAACCAAACTGAACTACCTCATTCGCAAACGAGAGTGGGATTCGAACCCACGACCCATAGTGGTAGATGGTTTTTTGGAAAAATCACCCGAAACCTCCAAATCAAGTTGAACAGTATAACATCATCCGCTACTGCGAAAAGTGTACTACAATAGTGCTATACAGAAACACCCAACAAGACTTGTTTGATATTTTATTCCTTATAATATTTGTCATTCCGACAAAGGAGGAATCTCATAATTTTAGTAAATCAATGAACGTATTTTTTTCTTGAACAAAGATTTCAAAACCACTGCGCAATTATTCTGCGCAGTGAAAATAAATTACATTTTTAGAGTCATAAACTCCTCTTTAATCAATTGGATACTTACCTTATTTAAATGCTTGGTAAGGACTTTTTGATCTTCCTTTTCTAATGAAACAAAGATTTCTGAATGCTCTTTCATAAAATCAGTTAAAACGTCTTGTGCAAACAAACCAATAATTTTTCCCATCAATTTGGGTGTGAATTCACCTTCTTTACTCAATACATTGTACAACCTATTGGTCGTAATAAAAGTTTGTAATACTTCCCAAATAGCTTTTGCATTCTCTGTAAAAACAACTTCTTCAGTAGTCGTTTTGTCTCTTTTGACTTTGGTTTTCTCTGACCATTTGTCGTTTTTGTGTTTCAAAATCACACGAGAACCATTTCGAAAAAACTTGGTTGTTTTAGGTCTGATAATCGTTCCTTCAGTGATGTTGTTTTCCAATTTTGGCAAACCCAACCATTCTGGAATTTTAGAGTTGAACTCATTTGGAAATTTCAAAGCTTCCTCCAAAGTACCTTCAAACAACGTTTTTGCATAAAAAAAATCCATCGCTTCAAAGAAAGTAGTTGCAGTGGCTACATCTAAATAATGGCTACCATCCAACTTAATATCGAAAGCATAAAAATCATTATCAGGACTATAATCAATACCTTTTTGAACTTTAATAGCCTCTTTTATTGGCGCCACATCATTATGATTATAATGGCCACCAAACAATTCGCCATAAACGACCACCGTCATCATATCGGGAAAGCTTTCTTTTACTTTTTCAAATAATTGCAACACTTTATCGTGGTACTTTTCAGCCACCTTTTGAGCGTTGTAAAAGATTTCATTTTCGTAAATAAAATCGGTTCGTTTAGCTATCTTCACTTCCTTTCCATCCGTAAGGAAAGAAAAGTTAGCACCGTGAACTTTCTCTTGTACCACATAGGTTTCTTTATCAAAACCGTGCATGATAATGTGTCCCAAAACTTCTTTTTGGTAAGCATTTTCTATCGAATTGTATTTTTTAAATTCCATTGTCTTTTTCTTTTTTAAATTAATTACTCTTTCAAATCAATTATTAATAATTTGTGAAACAGATTCGAGTTGAACGAATACCTTTAGTTCTTCAGACTAACGTGCATACCACATACACCACTGTTCCTTTTTGTACAGGAAGAAGGACTCGAACCTTCAAAATTCAGATCCTAAATCTGACGCGTATACCATTCCGCCATTCCTGCATTTTGTCTGAGAAGCAGGATTCGAACCTGCGACCTCTCGCGTCCAAGGCGAGTAAACAACCACCGTTATCTTCTCAGTTATATTTTGGGTGTTTTCGGGAATCGAACCCTGTTCTTCAAATCCACAGTTTGATATTTTACCAATTAAACTAAAAACACCATTTTATTTTTTCCAATATGTTAATAACAATCTTAGTACCTCGTCACTTCGAGTGATTTTAGAAAAACTGCGATTAGCTGTTTTGCTAAAATTGTATCGAGAAGCTTTTGTTTTCAGTAGTTCTCGATACACTGGAAGTGACGATAGACTTATACTGAACACTAAAAACTGAACACTGATCACTAAAAAATTTGCGGCTTATACGAGAATCGAACTCGTAGTTCTCGAGAGACAGTCGAGAAGGTTACCATTACCCCAATAAGCCCAGTTCCTTTCTAAAAAAACCTTGCGATTCTGGAAGGATTCGAACCTTCAACCATTGGCTTAACAAGCCACCGCTCTACCGTTGAGCTACAAAATCAGTTACAATAAGGCACAAAAAAAACACCTCGTAAAAGGTGCTTCGTATCATTACAACAGAATACTTCTATTCCATTGGTCTGCATTGATGCACCAATATGTTCTCAAGCCCAAAGTCAAAACTCGGAGCGCCATTCAGTTTATTATGTAGTAAACAATCTTTCATTGCTAAAGCTTTTATTTCCTGTACTTGTAAAATATATCGTGATCTCATTTTTTTTTATTGTATAATGTATTATTGTATTGTTGTATATTGTATTGTTGTATAATGTATTGCTGTAAACTATATTTTCTATTTTCTATTTTCTATTCGCTATTCTCTATTCTCTATTTTCTGTAAAGCGACAACTGACAACTGACAACTGAACACTGATTACTAATTTTCCGCTGCAAAGATAAAGTCAAAAAAAACTAACTTCCAAATTTATTTTTAATTTATTTTATTGATTTTCAATTAGTTATGTTAGATTTTAAACATAGAAAATCCTGTCCACTATTCTAGTAGATGCCTTATTAGCGTCAAATGACTGTCTCTCATTTGGTTACTTTTCAAGGTTATATGGCGCTATAATTATAATTCATTAAACATTTTTTTTCATTTTTTTTATACTGAACTTGTTTCAGCATCTCATTTTTAATCATTTCTCTCTTTTTTCATTACTTTTTTAAATTGTCAAGAATAAAAAATCCATTAAGTATCATTTCTATAAGGTTAATCTAAATGGAAATAGTCTTTATTCTTAACTATTCACTCTTCACCCTTCACTCTTCACTCTTCACTATTCACTATTCACTTTTCACTATTCACTTTTCACTTTTCACTATTCACTATTCACTCTTCACTCTTCACTCACTTTTAAACAAAAAAAAACGTCCCATTTTCATAGGACGTTTTGTATATATTTTGGTATATCTTCTAAAATTAACTCTCAATTTCATAAAAACACCTACAACGTCCACTACATCCAACAGGATATCTTCCTGATGTGCGGTCTAAAGTATGTATTTGCAGCGTTCTCATTTTGTAATTATTTGAGTGCAAATGTAAAAAATAATTGGTAAGACACAACAGTTTCTTACAATTCAATAATTTATAAAGTAAAAATGAATTCAGAATCTAATCAATTCAGTCAAAACCACTATTTTTGTAAACTATTTGAATTTTACAAGATGACGACAATTTCTATCAACGAGTTTTACAAAGAAATATTTAAGGACAAAGGTCCGCTAACGGAACTTTTCTTCAATGAGCAAAGCAATGAAGATATTGGTCACTTTAATATTTTCAACATTGCCGAAATGAATAGTGCTTGCAAAGGGAAATTGGTGATGCCTTACAATCGTAGAACCTATTACAAAATCAGTTTAATCAATGGTCACAATTTAGTCGATTATGCCGACCAGCAAATTGAAATTAAAGACAAAGGAATTCTTTTTGCTTCTCCACGAATTCCATATCGATATTCACCACAGAATGAAAATCAATCGGGATACTTTTGTGTTTTTACTGCCGATTTTATGCACAAATCCAAAACTGCTTTAAACCTTGATACCCTACCTATCTTTAGTAGCAAAAGTGATTTTGTTTTTCAAATAACAGACGAACAATACAATGACATCGAACGCATCTTCCTGAAAATGAATAGCGAAATCCAATCGGATTATGCTTTCAAATACGACTTGTTAAGAAATTATGTTACCGAATTGATTCACACTGGACAAAAACTCAAACCTATTGAAGGCACTAAAGAAAACCACAATGCTACGTCACGCATTTCGTCGCTTTTTATAGAATTACTAGAACGTCAGTTTCCTATTGAATCTATTAATCAAGAATTGCAACTTCGTACAGCTAAAGAATATGCCGAATGTCTTAGTATTCATGTAAATCATCTGAATAAAGTTTTGAAAGAAGTTACAGGAAAAACCACTACCGAAATTATCGCAAGTCGTATTACCCAAGAAGCCAAAATTCTTTTGAAACAAACCGATTGGAATATTTCTGAAATTGCCAATTCCCTCGGATTTGAGGAAGTTGCACATTTCTCTAATTTCTTTAAAAAGCAAACTACTACTTCACCGTTGCATTTTAGAGAAAACTAATTGTTTGATTTTTGCAAATAACACTTTGATTCTTGCAATAGTAAATTGATGGTATATGCTGAATTTTGTAACGTAATTAAATACTAAATAAAATGACAAATACAATAAACAAAATAGCCTTAGTAACTGGCGCAAGTCGTGGACTTGGAAAAAATACCGCACTGCAATTAGCAAAAAGAGGATTTGATGTCGTAATTACCTATCAGTCGAAAAAAGAAGATGCCGAAAACGTAGTATCTGAAATTAACGCATTAGGACAGAAAGCCTTTGCAGTTCAATTGGATATTGCTTCTACAGTCGGATTTGAAGCATTCAAAAATCAGGTAGCTAACATTTTAGAAAATAATTTTGAAGACAGAAAATTAGACGCCTTAGTAAATAATGCCGGAATTGGAATCAATACGCCATTCGAACAGACAACTGAGGAAATGCTGGATACTATGACAAACATTCACTTTAAAGGTCCGTATTTTTTAACTCAAAAATTACTACCGCTTTTAAATGACGGAAGCAGTATTGTAAACACCTCATCAGGATTGGCACGTTTTTCTTTTGTTGGATATTCGGCCTATGGTGCAATGAAAGCAGCAGTCGATTCGTTAACAAGATACCAGGCGTTAGAATTGGGAACCCGAAAAATCAGAGTGAACTCTATCGCTCCAGGTGCCATAGAAACTGATTTTGGTGGTGGATTTGTACGTGACAACAACGATATGAATACTATGATTTCTTCTCAGACCGCTTTAGGTAGAGTTGGCTTGCCTGATGATATTGGTACTGCCGTTGCGTTCTTATGTTCCGATGATTCGAAATGGATTAATGCGCAGCGCATCGAAGTTTCTGGTGGGTTTAAGATTTAACAAAATATACAATGAGAAAAGCCGGAATGTCATGTTCCGGCTTTTTTATAAAACGATGTTATGATGAGGCTTCTATGTTTTCATCATTTGCTGTTGAAACGTGATTTCAATAAATTCAGCCGGACATGAAAGTGCTATCAATACGGTAACCCTCAAAATTCCCTCCAGAATATCATCAGGTGTCATTGTTTCACCAAGACCAACAAAAACCACAAAAGCATCTTCGGGTGTAGCTCCGGCAAGTCCGCCTCGCTTCCATATACCTGTAAGGAAATTAGTTATCATACATTTTACTGTCAGCCAAGTATTGGAAACATTCGGTTCAAATACATACGCTTTTAACGCTTCTTGGATACTCTGTTCCACCATAATGGCTGTACGTCTCACATTTATATAACGCCAATCTTGACTATTGCCATCAAGTGTTCTTGCACCCCATACCATTGTACCTTCTCCTGTAAATTCTCTAATGGTATTGATGGACTTTCCTCCTACTGCATCTACATTCATACCTTCCTGTTCTTCGGAAGAAATTACTACAGACGGACTTTCAATTCCTTGTAAAGCAACATTTGCCGGAGCTTTCCATACACCTCCTGATCCATCGATTAAGGAATAAATTCCTGCCATAGCACCACTTGGAGGTAATTGATTTAAATGTTCACGTATTGCTGTAATAATTGCGGCATAAGTCGGACTTAATTCTAACATATCCAGATGGTACCTGCGTTTCAGCAAGTCGGAAGGATTTTCTTTTTGTCTGTAAGCTAGTACTGTTTCAATTGCTTCGGTTTCACTTGCCGGAAGCATTGAGGCTAATTCTACCGATGCATCGATATTTTCAAAAGTAACCTCATCTTTAGTAACAACGGTAGTGTTAAGCCACGGATAATAGGCCGCACCATACTTTAGAAATTCACTTTGTACACTTTTTCGGAATAAACCTATGGCAGCCTCAGTATCTGTAATTTTTGGCTGTCGCTCCAAATCTAATATTGCGAAGCGGCTCTTCATATCGGCACAATGCAAAAGCATTTTAGTGTATAGTAGGTCATAGCAGTCAGTTCCAAGCGCAATGGCATCAGGAACGGCAATCAGTGCCGGTTCGTACTCGCGTTTAAGTGCTTCAAACGGATCCGCTTTTGTATCGGAACCTGTAAAATCGCTTATTGACATAGCAAAGGAATCTTTATCGCCATACGTATCCACTGAAACAATGTAGCAGACACCGCCACCGTTGGTATAAAATAAGCGAATACTGTTATAAAGATAAGCGGTATTGTTTTCGTTGATTACCACAGTCATTTCTGCACCGTCTACAGCAAACGAAGTATTGTTTTGAGCAGCATCAGCAGGCTTTATCGTAAATTTAGCAGGGAAACCGCGTCCAAAAAATGTTTCATATTCTAAAAGTGATGTTACCCTTGCTGGCTTTCCTTTACATGATTTTCCATTAAATTCTGCTTTGTCGGTGTAACCTATAAACGCTACAACTGAAGACGCTACTTCAATAACAGAATTTGGAAAAGCATTTTGTTCATTTATGTAAACGCCTGGAGATTTTATTGATGGTGGCATGGTTTTCTATTTGGATTATTATTCTTTATCACTTCAATTTTTTATTTATTTTTAATGTGTAGTTTTGGCGCGTCTAACCCAAACGACTTACTGCCCGAAATTACTTCGAAGAGAATTAAGTTTTGGGATTTTAGGTTTTGGATGGTCATTGATATTTTTATTTTAAAATACAGCATCCTCCTGATTAAACTTTACAGTTTGTATTTCTCTTATTCTATCTCCCAAATTTAACAAAAAAATACTACAAAAAACACGTAAAACTACGTGATTTATAGCCCAAAAAAAGCCTCCGCATTTTCAGTGCTGTGTTTGGCGATAACGTCTAAACCAACTCCTTTATATTGAGCAATCGTTCCGGCAACGTAAGGTAAAAAAGCAGGCTCGTTGCGGCGTTCGTGGTACTTAGTCAACAACGTTCTAGGTACTTTTTTGGGTAACATAAAAGGCGCATCGGTTTCAATCAACAACCGATCGAGTGGCACAAACTGCACGACTTCTTTCAAATGCGCAAAACGATTCGTATCACTTATCGCACCAGTAAATCCCAAATAAAATCCTTGATCCAAATAGGTTTTGGCTTCTTGTATCGAACCAGTAAAGCAATGCACTACAGCTTTGGGCAAGTGCGGTAAATAATCCTTCGTGATGGCGACAAAACGACTGAAAGCCGCTCTTTCGTGAAGAAAAAGAGGCTTTTGTACTGCAATGGCCAATTCCAATTGGGCTTTATAACATTGTTCTTGCTTGTCTCGAGGCGAAAAGTCTCGGTCAAAATCGAGTCCGCACTCGCCTACCGAAACCACTTGCTTCTTTTGCAACAATGCCTTGAGTTTGGGAATACTTTGTCCATCAAAACTTTTAGCATCGTGCGGATGAATGCCAGCTGTCGCATATAAAACTCCAGGATAAGCAGCAGCAATCCTAGCCGATTCTTCACTGTTTTTTACACTCGTACCTGTTAAAATCATTTGTATTACATCGGCATCTAACGCATTTTGTATGATGTCATCTGCATCATTGTGGAACTGCTTATTCGTAAGGTTAATTCCAATATCTATATATTTATTCATATTATTTTTTAATTTATTATAAAATCCAATCGTTTTATCCAATTTAAACTATGCGACTTACTGGGTTGCGCAGGAGGATTCGAACCTGCATCTATTGAATTACTAAAGAAAAATCACCGAAAACTGAACACTGAACACTGAACAATGAACACTGCATACTGAATATTGAACACTGAATACTGAATACTGAACACTGAACACTAAACACTGAACACTGAACACTGAACACTGAATACTGAACACTGAACACTAAACACTGAACACTGAACACTGAATACTGAACACTAAACCCTAATCCTCTCTACTCCCATCATCCGCCATTCGAACCAACTTTGGAGTAAAAGTCGCAACCACATCCACCAATTCTTGTTGCGCAGCCATCACTTGATGTATGTCTTTGTAAGCCATTGGTGCTTCGTCTAAACCTGCTCCTATCAAAGTTACACCGTGGTCTTTCAAGATGTCTTGCATTGCGGTTTTCGTAATTGTTTTTTCGGCTTGCGTTCGGCTCATTTGGCGTCCTGCACCATGTGAAGCCGAATTAATCGCGTGCTCCTCACCTTTTCCCCTAACCAAAAATCCAGGTGCAGTCATACTTCCAGGAATGATTCCCATAACGCCTTTTCCAGCTGGAGTAGCTCCTTTTCTGTGAACAATCACTTCTTCGTTATTCCAGATTTCTTTCCAAGCAAAGTTGTGGTGGTTTTCGACTTTGGCTAAAACAGTCGCACCCAACGCACGTTGCATTTTGGTGTGAATAATCTCGTGACACGCTGAAGCATAATCGCCAGCCAAGTTCATCGCAATCCAATATTCCTGACCTAAATCGGTGTTCATATCCAAATAAGCCAAGTTTCTTGCTACTTCGGGTAATTTGCAAACGTCCTTGGCAATTTTAGTGTAATGTCCAGCAACGGTCGCACCAAAACCTCTCGAACCCGAGTGCGTCAATAAAGCCAAATACTTTCCTTTGGGAATGTTTAAGATTTCATCTGCTTTTGCAAATTCCATAATTCCAAATTCCACAAAGTGATTTCCGCCACCAGACGAACCCAATTGCGACCAAGCTTTGTCTTTCAAGTTTTTGATGAAAGAATGTTCGGCAAACAATGGACTTTCTAAAACCGAATGATCGGATTTGTGCTGACCTTGAAAACCGTGACCGGCGCCAAATTTGGTATGGGCAATCAACTCACGTTTGAACTTTGTTTCGTTTTCATAATAAAACGCCTCAGGAATATCGTAAACCGACAAAGCCATTCTACAACCAATATCAACGCCTACACCATACGGAATAATGGCATTTTTAGTAGCTAAAACACCACCGATGGGCAAACCATATCCTTGATGTGCGTCGGGCATTAAAGCTCCAGCAACCGTTACTGGCAATTGCATAGCAACTTCCATCTGTTTTCTTGCGCCGTCTTCAATATTATCCAAACCATAAGCAGCAAAGGCATTCGGATTAGGATTCAATTGTATAAAATCTTCTGGTTTTTCATTGGCTTTTTCAATTAATGCAACCGCCAATTTGCTAAAAATAGCATCATCCATATACTTTTCTGGAGCTTCAAGAACCAATTTAAAAGAAGCCAACATTTGTTCACGAGTAAATCCGTGGCGTTTGCTGTTAATCTTCAAAGCAATGCCAATAATTTGTCCTTGTGGTAATCCTAATTCCTGCAAGTCGAATCCGTTGATTGGTGTTTTCATTTTTTTAATTCTTTAATTTATTAATTTATTTTAACCGTCACTTCGAGTGTTTTTTGGCTATCAATATTCTTCTTATTTACTACAAACGTGTTAGCCAAAAAATGTATCGAGAAGCTTTTACCACTTACCGTCACTTCGAGTGTTTTTTGGCTTTCCATGTTCTTCTTATTTAATACAAACGTGTTAGTCAAAAAATGTATCGAGAAGCTTTTACCACTTACCGTCACTTCGAGTGTTTTTTGGCTTTGTACATTCTTCTTTTTTACTACAAAAGTGTTAGCCAAAAAATGTATCGAGAAGCTTCAAAACAACAACCTCACTTTTCTTCTACAAAGATTTCAAAACTACTGCGCAATTATTTTGCGTAGTCAAAAATAAACTTTACATTTGATTATGAAATTACAAGAAAGATTCAAAAAAGTACTGCTAAATATTGGATTTGAAACCTCCAAAATCGACTACTTATGGACTGATTTAGAAAAGGTGTACTCAGCAAAATCAAGATACTACCACAACTTAACGCATTTAGAAGAAATGATTTCTTTATTCGATAGCCATTGTGCACAGTTGCAATTTCCCAACGAAGTTTTGTACAGCATTTTTTACCACGATTATGTTTATAAAGTCACTCGAAAAGACAACGAACTCAAAAGCGCAGTGCACGCAGTAGAGATTTTGCCCTTGGATACTACGTTGAACAAACAATTGGTTTTTAACATGATTGTGGCAACGCAACACCACCAACACAATGCAATCGAAGACATCAATTGGCTCATTGATTTCGATTTAAAAATACTCTCAAAAGATTGGGAAAACTACAAGACTTATTGCCAACAGATTAGAAAAGAATACAAAATCTATCCAAACCTTTTATACAATCCTGGCAGAAAAAAAGCATTACAACACTTCATAGAAAATCCGTCAATATATCAAACAGAAGTTTTTAGAAACCAATACGAAGCCATAGCAAGAGCAAATATCCAAGCTGAACTTAATTTGCTTTAAGCAAACGACACAAACAGAAAACCATTATGAAAGAAGGTCGCATTCAAAAAATTTCAATAAACGACATCATCCGATTACAAAAAATAGCAAAACAAACCTTTGCAGAAACCTTTGCAGAAAATAATACCGAAGAAAATTTGCAAATCTATCTCGAGGAAGGATTTTCTGTTGAAAAATTGACATCCGAATTAAATAATCCAAATGCCGAATTCTATTTTGCGATTAAAGAAAATAATCCAATTGGCTACTTGAAAATCAATTTCGGACCAGCGCAAACCGAATTACAAGACGATTCCAGTTTAGAAATAGAACGCATTTATGTCTTAAAAGAATACCACGGACAAAATATCGGACAACTATTGTTTGAAAAAGCACATGAAATAGCCAAATCAAAAAAGGTAGCCTACATCTGGCTTGGCGTTTGGGAAGAAAACCACAGAGCATTAAGTTTTTACAAAAAAAATGGTTTCGAAGTATTCAACAAACACCTATTCAAATTAGGATCAGAAGAACAAACCGACCTAATGATGAAACTAACTCTAAAATAAACCAAAAACAATAAACAACAAACAATAAACCATAAACAACAAACAACTGAAAACTGAAAACTGAAAACAGAACAAAATGGCCCAAAACAAAAACGCCCTAATCCGCTACAAAACCATTGATAAATGCCTACAAAACCGTTACCGAACTTGGACGCTGGACGATTTAATCGATGCCGTGAGCGAGGCTTTATTTGAATATGAAGGCAAAGAAAATCCGGTAAGTAAGCGTACCATTCAATTAGACATTCAGTTGATGCGAAGTGAGAAATTGGGCTACAACGCACCTATTGTGGTCTATGATAAAAAGTATTATAAATATGAAGATGAGGAATTCACAATTACGGATATTCCGCTAACAGAAACCGATATTAATGTGTTGTCTGAAACGGTATCGATGCTCAAACAGTTCAAAGATTTTTCCCTATTCAACGATGTATCGGATATTTTACAGAGGTTAGAAGACAAAATTTATGCAGAGAAATCGCATACACAACCAGTGATTCATTTAGACAAAAACGAAAACCTCAAAGGATTGCATTTCTTAGACGAACTGTACCAAGCCATCATCAAAAAAGTGGTTTTAAAAATCACCTATAAATCCTTCACTTCTCGTGATGAAAATACGTTTTTGTTTCACGCTTTTATTTTAAAAGAATTCAATAATCGCTGGTTTTTAGTGGGCAAAAAAAGACCGAAAGCGCCGATTTCTAACTTGGCATTAGACCGCATTAGTTCCATTGACTACGATTTTCAAACACCATTTATTGACGAACATTTTGAAGCCGAAAAATTTTATAAAAATGTGGTTGGAGTTACGGTAAATACAGGTTTACAACCCAAAAAAATCGAACTTTGGATCGACCCAACTAACGCACCTTATGTACTAACAAAACCCATGCATCAAACCCAACGCCTCATCAAAACCAACGACGACGGAAGCATTATCATTCACCTTTTTTTGATGCTAAACTACGAGGCAGAACGACTGTTCTTAGGTTTTGGAAACGGTCTAGAAGTTCTGAAACCCGAAGGTCTTCGCAATCGAATGAAAAACATTATCGAAAAAAGTCTAAAACGATACGAACCTTAAAAAACAGAAACCGCTGCACTCTTTTATAGTGAATTGAAAAAGAGCACCACAGTACATAAAACATCAACCTAAAAAAACGCTAAAAAATGAAAAACTTTTTAAAAATAGTCTTAATCTTGTTCTTGATTGCAAGTAGTATGAGTTATGCTCAAAATAAAGAAGTAGAGACTTTGATTCAAAAACTCGACAACAAAGACGCTTACATAGTTTTGACCAAAACAACGTCACCAAGGCTAAAAGGAACCACGGCAAGCAGAATAATTGAAATCGGAAAAATAGCTGCACCAGAATTAATAGCCATTCTTGATAGCCAAAGCCAAGGCATTGCAGCGCATTTCATACTATCGAAAATTTGGGAAGACGATTGGACCGAAGAAGCTTGTTGTTCGATCAGAAACATTGGAGCAATAGAGATTGTAACAATTAACGGACTCGAAATTAGAATTGAAAAAGACGAGTTGTATGCAACGCCAGAAAGTCTAAAAAAGAAAAAAGAAGTTTGGAAGAAGATTTGTCAAGTTTAAAACCTGATGTTAATTTCATTTCAAGGAAGATATTTTTCTATCTTTAACAGCCAAACGAATCAAATGACTTACAGTAGCTATAATTATAATTTGCTGCTAGTCTTTATTGGCGATTTTTTAAAAGCAAAAAAATGAAGTGTTTATCGGCAATCAAACCTATGGCTTTACCTAAGAATTTTTCAAAGTTAGTTTTTATTTTCTTACTCATTTCTCAGATAGCCTTTAGTCAGGATAGTGTTTCTATGCCTAAAAACTTTACAGTGGTTGAAGGTTTAGAATATGTTGGACAAATTACTTTTTATTTAGATAATGAAACCCAAACCGTTTTGGCATTGCAAAACGATAAAATTATATGGAAAGTAGATGCAAAAAATATTCTAGGAAAAAGACACGCAACAAAATCTAAAATGAAGAGTATTGGCATTAGAGGCAAATTTCTAGAAATTGAATACAAAAATAGAAGCTTACGAATCGAAATTGAAAATGGAAATCCAATATTTGAAATAAAAAAATTTCGACCACCAATTTATTGAAAAAAACAAACAGCTAAAAAACGTTGAGCAGGATATCAAATTTTTAATAAACACACAATTAGTTCTGGCAAGAAATTTTATCTTTGATAAAATATAAGTAGCAATTAAACGATATTGGCTAATTTGTTAACTTTATTCCATAGCGGCTATATACTAGTTAGTAGCCATTATCCCAAGACGCTTAAAAAAAGAACTTAATGAGGTACTTTATTAAAATATACTCAATAATTTTAATTTCATTTTTGACAATAAGTTGCAAAAATGAAATTTCTCCTAATATTATTAAAATTGTAGAACCTTTAAAAGATTACACTCGTTTTTATACATTTGATACATTACCTGGAGTAATTTCTAAAAAGTTGGAAAACAAAGCAACAATTAATGAACTTGAGTTACTAATTGAAAATTATAAAAATCCTTACGTTAAAGCAATTGCTATTGATATACTAATTAACAAAAACGAAGAAATTGCATTTGAATTATTTGAAAAACATATAAACTCAAATGATAGTATTGTGTTTAGAACAGAATGTTTAAGAGAAAGTATTTTATTACCAAGTTATATTTTTAACTCTACAATTTTTTCACACAAACAGAGCCTAAAAGAACAGAAAGAAAATAATAAAGAAAAATTTTTTAAAATATTATTTAATCAAGAAAATCTAAATGTGGATTTAGTAGATGAACTGTATTTGTGGCTACCAAATTCTGAAGAATATTATAAAATCATTAGAGAAAATATAGTAAAAAATAAATCCAAAAAATTATTACGAGCTTTAAGTTCATTTAAAAACAAAAATGATGTTGAATTAATTAAAAGTTTTGGACAAGATTCCTTTATTGGAATTGCATATTTTAATGATGATGCTTTTTTGAAAATGTTTGAAAAATACATCAGTATCAATAAAAATTGGCATTACAAATTTGCTTTAAATCAATATCCAAAAAGTAAAACTAAAATGATCTATTTGAAAATAGAAAACTACAATAAAATTAAAAATAACGGCTACTAACAGCAGTTACAAGAAATTGCTAGGCTTGGTCTTTATCAGAAAACATTTTGGCGAATCAAAGTTTTGGTTATATTTGTAATTGACAGTGAATGAAGTACGCAACTTCTTGTAGCTGCGAAACGTTAACTGAAAGTTTACCCCAAAAAAACTGACTAAAATGACTACATTAGAAATTTTGAATTCAAATAAAATTCTAAAAAATTTAATTTATTTTCTTGGAATATTTCCATTATCTTTTATTGTCTCATTATTGGGATTCTATTTTCACGCTGGAATAGTTTTAGGACATTTACCGATTTCAAGTGTAAATGATCCAAAGAACTTTACCTTTTATGAATATTATGCATATCCAATATTATTTTCTTTTACTGGTTCTGTATTTTCATTTTTAGCGTGGATTTTAATATCAATTTACTACTCAAAAACAAATAAAGAAAATTTAGATTTGAAACCTATCATATTAACCCTTTGTTTATTTATTTTTTGTGTTATCCTATTTTTATCAAAAATAACAGAATGGTTTGGCGATTAAAAAAAATATAATTACTGATTAGGCAAATTTTACTCAAGTTGAACAGAAAACAAAAAAGAGGAAAGAATGCAAGTTTTAAATTAATAAAATAAAAAACCTCATAAAAAAACCAGCAGTTAAAAGCGGTTTCAAGAAATGGCAAGGCACGGGATTTATCAGAAATTGGAAGGATTTTAATTTAAAGTATTGTTTATATTTGTAAAGGCTTGGTTTTGGTTCATCGCCACTTCATGAAGCCGCGGAACGTTATCTATAATTATGAAGAAAATTATATTCATATCATACCTTTTCATTATCTCCCAACATATCTTTGGCCAAAAATATGTTGGAATAAACTTTGTAAGCTGTAAAAATGAAGACAGACCGGTCAGTTTGATATTCGAATATTATAAAATTTTTAAAAATGATAGTTTATATAAAACTGATGTCATTGACGAGATTGGGTATTTTGAAATTCTCGAGCCAGCTAAATATTCTGTAGTTTATAAAAACTTGTTTGATGAAGAGATTAGAAGAGAATTCATTATCGATAAAGGTGATAAATACCGCGACTTTCAATTGAATCTTTGTGTAGATAAACTGCAAGATACTATCAAAAAAAAACTGGTCTTTGAATCTATGAAAACTGGTGAAAATATTAAGATTAGATTTAAATATGCTGGTTGTTTTGGAAATAATAATGATTCAATTGTTATACGGAAGGAAAAAAACAAGTACTCGCTAATACATAAGAAACGTAAAAGAAAGCTAAAACCATTTGAGATTAATTATATTGTTGAATACGAAAATGAGTTAAAACATTTAAAAGAGAAAAATTTTATAAGCACGCTGAATGCGGTAAATGAAATTACATTCAATTCAGAAAAATATTTTTATTTTGAACCATCAATTTTTTGGGGTGGATATGAAACGTTAAAGAAAAAACTTAAGCTTAGATAACTATCGCTAATATTGCTTTATATAAATAGCTTGGTTTGCGATTTATTTATAAAACTTCTGTGAAAATCTTTATTCTTGCAAAACAACTTTAGTTTTCAATTATTCGTTATATTTGATGTTGTCATTGACCAAATTAAGCAACTGTCAGAAGCATCAAAACGTTTTAGGCAACTTTAGACCGAACTTAATGAAAAAACTACAAATCTTCGTAATTACATTACTTTTTATATCCTGTAATTCAAAAACTGAAAAGAATTCGGAAACAATAAAACAGATCAATTCATTACATAAAGTTGCAGAAATTGGTACTGAAAAACTTTATCCAATTAAAAAAGGGACCGAAATATTTGATACGTTAATAGTTAATAAACAAATTAATATATCTATTAAACGTAAAGATTTAGATAGTTATGTAGTCCACAAATCTTGGAGTTCAGACAAGATGTTTATAGAAAAATATCGAAATGCCGAAATTATTTTAACAATAAAGCAAAATGAAAATATCATAATCGATACTATATTCAGAAAAGAACAATTTACAAAATCGTTTGGAAAAGAATTTTTAGACATTGCAATATTTCACAATTATTGGTTTAATAAGATTGATGAAAATGGAATCGAATTTTTAGGTGTACTTACTGAACCAGAAACAGACAATTCTTTTGATTTTAATAATTATTTTAATTTCAAAACTAAATCATTAGAGTTTAGTATACCGAAAGAAAGCGAAGAATAAAAGCAGCCCACAACAGCCGTTACAAAAAATAACGTGACAAAGGATTTATCAGAAATTGGAAGGATTTTAATTTAAAGTATTGTTTATATTTGTGAATGCTTGCGGTTAGCTAATAACAAATTCGTGTTGGTACAAACCAAAAAGAACAATACCTAATGAAACAGTTTAAATTTTTATTCTTAGCGGTCGTTTTATTTACTTTCGTTCCATCAAACGGACAAAATAAGGAAAAAATAGAGTATTTGACTTTAGCCAATGCTACGCTCCATAAAACGCAAGCCGACACTTTAATAGCCTTACACAAAAAAATATTTTTTATAAATGATGAAATAAAAAAAATTGAATATAGAATAAATCGTGCAGCTACTTCCTTAGTTAGTATACTAGAATATTACCTTGAGGACAACGAAGATAAAGAACTCACAAAAAAGAAATATCCCGAATGTTCCTTTATTTTTAAAATGGTTAAAAAGGTAGATTCTTTTAAAATTGTAACTACAGAAACCTATGAAAATTTTGTAATAAAAAACGGTCCAGTTCCAAATTCACTAAATAAAAACACTAGCGAGCGAACGGTTTTTAATAACAAAAACCAAATTATTGCTTTTGAGGGCTTCATTAATAACAAAGTCGAAAAAGAACGTTACAAAATTCTTTACAATAAAAAAGGTATCAGTATTCTTGTGTGTGATTTTTTAAGGAAAACATATTCAGTCTTTAAAGATGATGATTATATAGACTTGGAGCGACAGCCCATTGAAACGTTTAATTTTAATGAATTCAACAAACTAAAAGAAAAATATTTTATCAATCAAGATATCAGCTATTACGAGAACGCTGAATTGATACCGACAAATGATTTCATAACAAAATATACTGCAACCGATAGCACTAAAAAGGCAGCATATTTAACTGAAATAGGTACTGAAATAAGTGAAAACAATATCCAAAAAGTAGCCAAATATACTAGATTAAAATATGCTAAAAATCAAATCAAGGAAATCGAATTTTTTGATAACAAAAAGGTAAGTATCGAATATTATTTGGATAAAAACGAGGATATTGAAATCGTTTCAAAAAATTTAAAACAGAAGTATCAAAATTATACTTTAGTCGTAAGCGAACAAAGTAATAAGAACTATTTAAAGCAAACTTATTACCTATACGAAAATGGTACTTTAACAGATAAAATTAGGAAAATAAAAAACCAAGAGGACTTACTAATTGGTATAGAATATTATTCAAAAAAAGACCTTACTAAATTAGATAAATCACTAGCAATAAAAAGATACTATGACAAGAATAATAAATTAGTTTTTGAATGTCATTACAACAACAAAGGAAACTGCCGTTTAATTTTATTATTTCTTAAACCAGATGCATTGCTGGATGTACCAATGAGAATAGATGTTTTTGAAAACAAAAGCAAGTTTAATAATTTCAAAAACAACTACTTCCCAAACGAAGAAATAGAATATTATAGAACCGCAGAACTTTAAAACGAACACACAAGTAACAATTCCAAAAAATAGTTGCAGCCAAAATTTTTGAACACCAAAAAGTGCACTACTTAAAATTTTCTATATTTGTATAGGTTTGGGCTTGGTTAACCGTCAATTTATAAAGCAGTGGAAAGCTATAATCCAGTACAACTCGGTAATCTTATATATATGAAGAAAATAAACTTACTATTGATTCTCATTTTTACTTTTAGTAGCTCAATTGCTCAAACTAAGTTGGTGAGAACTGAGAAATTAATCGCTTGTTTGAAAAATAAAGAATTTATAAAATGGTTTCAAATTTGTCATGAAAATAATGACACAATTTTTATTTACAATAATCTAAGAAGGTTCAAGAATGAAATTCAAGAAAAAACAAATTGTAACAAGCAAATAATAGTTAAAAAGTCTTCAATTAAAATTAACCCCAATAAATTTATACCTGATTGTCAACCGAAACTTGTTCTTTACGGATTTGAAGAAAAAAATGGGATTTATAAACTACGTTTTTTAAGTATTTGCAATAATACACATATGATTATGGAACTAAATTCTATTAATGAAGTAATAAATTATCGGCAAGGGATTTTTTAATTTTAACCAGCACTAAACGCCTTGCAACGCACTTGCGGTTTAGTTTATTTTAAAAAGCATACCTCTTAAGTTAAATTGGATATATTTGTGAATGGCTACCATTAAAAACCCACAACCTCAACAAACTTTCAAATTATAGTCCAACACTACAAAAATAAGTCCACAACTACTAATTATAGTTACTATGAAATCGCCATCAAAAACAAGTTTACGCTTGCAATCACCAATCGAAATTTTAGAACAAAATTTTACCATTAGAATCCATATTGACCACACGACGAAAGAAAACGGAGCGCTAAAAGTGCTAAATAATTCACATAAAAAAGGAATAATCAGAACCGAACAATACGCAAGTAATAACGAAACAGAAACGATATGCGAAGTCGAAAAAGGTGGTATTATGATAATGAAGCCTTTACTTTTTCACGCCTCAAATAAAACAACAAATAACGAAAGACGACGCGTGATACATATCGAATTTAGCAATCAAAACTTGCCAAACAATTTAGAATGGAGCGAAAAAACAAAAGTTAACCTAAACTGAAATGATTCAGTTTTGCATACTCCTTGAAAATAGCAAGGCGTTGCTAACTTTACAGTGATTTTTTTAAAACTTTCTTTTATTATATACTGATATTTAGAATTTAACGATACTGTCCAATGAATAAAAACAACCAACTTCCGAATAAAATAATCGCTCACCTAACCTTACTCCTACTAGTAGTTAATAGTACATTTACCCAAGCTCAAGAAGAGAAAAAAACGCAACCCGAACCATACGCACCAAGCTATACCCTATATTATCCAACCGACCAATGGGAACTAACAACAGAAAATAGTGACTTTTTAGCAACTTATGTTCTTCAAGAACTTCAAAGAACCGACGCACCAAATCTAGTAGTCCAGCTCGAAGGACATACTGATGATGTCGGTACTTCCTATTACAATACCCAACTATCACAAAAAAGAGTTCAAGCAGTAGCAGACTTTTTAATAAAAAACGGTTTCAAACCAGAGCAAATAAAAATAAACTTCTTCGGAGAATCAAAACCAGAAACGCGAAAAATAGCAAGCTCCAACAAACTACAAGATATCCGCTACGCCAACAGAAGAGTAACTATCAAAATCGAAAAACGGTAGTTACATCGTACCAAAAACAAAAGAAAAAGATAAACCACTTCAACCATTTTACTATAAATCAACATTAAATAGCACAAGAAATTTTATCTTTGATAGAAATAATTAAGAGTAGTAGCACAATAAAAAGTAAATAAACTAAGTTAAGCTAAATTAGTAGCGCTTATATTCAAGTTAGGCATAAGCTAAAAACCAACACGAACAGAAATGACACCGAAACGACAATTAGAATCAATCCTTTCTAACCAATACGAATCGGAAGACGGAGATTTGTATAAGGTTGAATTGCTGGACGGAATGACCGACAGTGAAATAGAAAACCTGAAAAATCAGCTTCCAAAAAAAAACTTACCGAATGAAATCGAAGAATTATTAAGATTCAGTAAAGGTTTTGAGTTTTATGGACTTGAAGAAGTACGTTTTGATGCATTTGGTCATTTTGGATTTGAAGAAATGTTTCCCAAATCAATACAACTTGCAGGAGATGGGTTTGGGAATTTTTGGATTTTAGATATTGACTCTAAGGGAAATTGGAATTCAGTTTATTATGTCTGTCACGACCCATCAGTCGTCGTAAAACACTCTGAAAATATAACGGAGTTCATAAGTCACGTTGACGAGTTCGGACAAAAAGGAAATCAATCCAACTTGGATATTATTCACGAAAAAACCGTAATGGATATTTGGAGTGAAAAAGTCGGAATAATGGAAAAAAACGAAAAGGATTATGACTTTGAAAACGGACAAGTTGAACTGCCAGAAATGTTTTTAGTGGCGGACTTGAATAATCAACCTATTAAAACAGGATTTCCATGGGGTAAATCAGGACCGCACACAAAAATCATAAGACCGAGTGATGAACCAATTTGGATAGTTGAGAAACGAGTGAAACAAGGTTTTCTATCAAGATTATTCGGTGGAAAGAAGTAAATAGCTAGTGCCTAACAGCTAATAAGCAATAGTCGGGAATTAGGATTAATGAAAAAATGGTTTTGTACTTGGAAAAATAGTGATTATCCGAAAATTTGTTTTTTACTTAGCCCGTTCGTCGCCTACTAGCGGAACGCTAGTCGTCAGAATAGCAGAACGTTAAAGAAACGAAATACATAAATATGAAAGTCCTATTTTTAATTTTGCTTTTAGTAGCTTTTGGTTGTGAAACTAAAACAAAAAAAAGTATTTCGAAAAACTCAGCAATAGAAAAACTTGTTCAAAACAAAATTGAAAGGGAGAATAAAAAGTATTTTGTTGGAGATTATAATAATGACAAAGTTTATGACACCGCATTTGTGAATTATAAATGGAATAATGATACAAATGAAATTGAATGCGAAAAAAATAATTGCAAAATAAATATTGAATTCCAAAAAAATATTCCAAAAATAAGTTTTGATCACAGTTTAGGAATTGTTGTTGCTAAAACTATTGATTTAAATAATGATAAGGCAAATGAAATAATAGTTTTTTCGCGAACTAATCAAGGTTGGTGGAATAATATTTCCGTTTGGTCTTTTAATAATGGTAATTGGAACGAAATTGGACAAACAAGTGCTTTCATATCTGAAGACAAAGATTTTGATAATCGGATTAGTAAAGAAAAAGGAAAATATTATTTAATTGGAGAAGATAAGTGGAAGGAAGTTGAAAACGGAGATTTCAAGAAAATAAAAGTGAAATTATAAAGCCGAAAAGACTAACATAAAGTTCAAGAAATGGTAAAACACGGCATTTATTAAAAAATGAAAAAATTCTGCATATAAAGTTTTAGTTATATTTGTGAAAGCCTTGGTCAAGATTAATCGCTACTTTATAAAACCGTGACACGTTAGCTAAAAGCAATCTCAAAATTTCTAAAATACCAACTATGAAAAATTTAACGCTCGTACTTATTAGTTTTTTTTGTGATAAGTTGTAAATCAAACTCCAAACTCATTGGCGAATATCTGACAAATTCGGCAGACGGTACTGAATATATTTTCAATTTTAAGAACAAACAATATACTAAAAGATTGCCAAGCGGAAGTTTCGCTAAAGGAAAATTCGAGATTCTAACTTTAAGTTCAGAAAAGACTTTGTTAGTTTGTAATGATAAGATTTTGAAAAGAACTGATGATTTTAGTAACGAACAAGACAAAGCTGGTGATTCAATTGTCGATAAATTTTTTAATGGTTATAAAAATTTAGGCGCAACAGTTTTTGAAATAACTTCAAAAGATGCAAATTTATTATACAGAAAAACATATACAAAAGATTTACAGAAAACCGAAAGTGAAGGAATTTTAATAAAGCGGTAACGACCATCCAATAAAAGCCGTTTCTCTCAATTACAAATTTTGTGGCAAGAAAACAATAACATTTCGCAAGAAATTATATCTTAGCTACAAACAAATAAATAATGAAACTCGCAACCTCGCCAAGAACCAGAACGTTGTCAGAATTAGTAACAAAAATTATTAAACTAAAAAAAATAAACCAATGAAGAAAGTGATCTTAATGGCACTACTATGGTGCGTTCCATTTTGTTTCGCTCAAAATAAAGAGGAGGCAGAAAAATTAGTTGAAGAAGGAATTCCATATCACGATAAAGGAGACTTTGAAGGTGCAATAAATAAATATGACAAAGCCTTAGAACTAGATAAAAATAATGTTTTCGCATTATCAGAAAAAGCTTTTTCACTGTTGTCCTTGAAAGAATATGATAAGACAATAACGATATGTAAATCACTTATCGAATCAAATCCCAATGATAACATACTCAAAACAATCTATGTTACCTACGGAAATGCACTTGATGGGCAAAATAAAACTGATAAATCACTTGAAATCTATTCGGAAGGTATTAGTAAATTTCCCGATTATTATCAGTTATACTATAATAAAGGAGTTACTTACGCAAGCGTAAAAAAGAATGACGAAGCAATTAAATGTTTCCAAAATGCACTTTTAAAAAACCCTAAACATGCAAGCTCCAACAACGGACTTGGTAGACTTGAAAAAGCTAAAGGAAACAGAATACCAGCAATTCTAGCCTTTTGCAGATTTTTGATTATCGAACCCCAAACAAATCGGTCTAAAGAAAATCTTGCAAGTTTAAAAGAATTATTAATGCAAGGTGTCAAAAAAACCGGTGAAAATGCAATAAGTGTAAATATCGATCCAAAAGACTTAGATGGTGATGACAAAAATGAAAAAATAAAGGAAAATAATTTTAATGCAACAAATATGATTTTGTCAATGTCTGCTGCTTTAGATTTTGACGATAAAAATAAAGATAAAACAGAAGTAGAAAATTTTATCCGAAAAATGGAAACAATTTGTGCTTCTTTATCTGAAACTAAAAAAACAAATTATGGATTCTATTGGGAAAATTTTGCACCCTATTTTGTAGAATTGAAAAAAAATAATTTACTAGAACCATTTGCATATATTGTTTTTGCTTCGTCCGATGATGAATACATAAAAAACTGGATTAAAAATGATAAAACTGAATTAGACAAATTTTATAATTGGTCTAAAGAATATAAATGGACAAACAACAAGTAAAAATTCTTCTTCAAAACAAAGGCGGAACGTTGGCCACAATTTTAAAAAAATATGGAAATAGAAACAGTATTTATTGAATATTTAAAAGCCTTTTATTCAAAAAATTTTGAAAAAGTATACAGCCTTTTGTATGAAGAAGATATTGAAATATTTTATCAAAAAGTTATAGAAATTGCAAAAAAAATGGATGAGTTTGGTGAAACCGATCTATTTTTAAAAAAGTTTAATCTTGATTCACTTGACCAATTAACTAAATTAAGCAGTAAAGAATTTACAATTTCAATATTAGAAATTGCAAAAGTAGAAGTTGGCGAACAAGAGTTTAATAAAATCATAAAAGGAATCAAAATTTCAAACATTGAAAATGCTACTTTCATATCAAAAGTTCACTACGATTATCCTATAAAACTATATGATAAATGGATAGTGAGTCAAGGTTGTGTCGAGATGATTAAAACGAACGGTTTGTGGAAAATACTATTTAAATCTGGAATGGAGACTGGTTTTAATAGATTTCACGATGAAATTGATAGATTTCATTCGCTTAAGTTAAAAGATAATGTTGCAGCTATCAAACATGAAGGAGACTTAGTCAAATTTACAAATATTGGTTTTAAAGATTTAACAACTGGAAAAATTATATTTGAACCGAGATTTAAAGATGCTGGAGATTTTTCTGAAGGTCTTGCAGCGGTTCAAATTATTAAAAAGTACGGCTATATAAACTTGAAAGGAGAATTAGCAATAAAACCACAATTTATATACGCAAATGAATTTTCTGAAAAACTAGCAAGCGTAAAAATTTTAAATAAAGGTGAGGAAAAATGGGGATTTATTGACAAAAAAGGAGATTTTAAAATCGAAGCGATTTATGATGAAACAAGAAATTTCAAGGACGGATTATGTGCCGTGAAATGCAACGAAAAATGGGGATTTATCAATAAAAAAGGAGACCTAATCATACCATTTGAATTTGATTACGTAGAAGATTTTAGTTACGGAACAGCTTTCGCCGAAATTGAAAATGAAGATTTCGAAAGCACAAGATTTCTAATTGATAAAAAAGGAAAAATAAAAGAAATGGAATAAAAAAACAGAATATTAATAACAAAATTTCAATAAAATATGGAATTGCCAGAATTTAAGTATAGTCCAAATGCCTACAAACTGGATATTATAGTTAATGAAAATATAATTTGTGAATGTTGTGGAGAGAAACGCGAATATCGTTATGATGGTCCATTTTATGCTGAAGAAGAAATCGAAGATATTTGTCCTTGGTGCATCAAAAATGGAAAAGCATCTGAAAAATTTGACGGAGAATTTCAAGATTCTTCGAGCGTAGATGATGTCGAAAACGAATCTGCAATTACTGAGGTTTCACAACGAACTCCAGGATTTTATGCAATTCAACAAGAAAATTGGTTAGCACATTGCAATGACTTGTGCGCATTTATTGGCTATGCAAAACCTGAATTAGTTAAACCAATTATAGATGACTTAATCGAAGACATTGAAGACAATGGATTCGATGTTGATGAAGTTGTAAATAGCCTCAAAAAAGAAGAGCTGGATGGTTATGTATTTCAATGTTTACATTGTGACAAACACAGAATTTATTTTGATGATTAGCACTACCGCTAACAACCCTTTCCAAAGATTACGAACTTTGTAGTAAATGCTAGTTTATTTCTCGCAAGAAATTTTATCTTTGATAGAAAATAATCGGTTCCGAAGTCCGCAACTGACGCCAAGCGTGGAAACGTTGTTTGCAAACTTTGGAAAAATCGAACGTAAATGATTGAAAATAATATTATTGAGTTATTAAAATTAAACAATTCATATCAGAATTGGAAAAAAATGAATGTGAAAACAAAGTTCTCACATTCAATAAATTTGTTAGATAAATTTTCTTTTGTTTATGATAGTGAAATTAATAAATTACCTTACCGACTTAATTTACTTGACGACTTATCAACTAACGAAAATGCACATAGTAAGTTTTTAATCAGATTATTACAGCATCAACCAGCTTTAATAAATTTTATAAATTTCATAAATAATGATGAAAGTAACAACTTCACATTTGACGTAAGTATTATAAAAAAACCAATACTTACATATGAAAAATTGAGAATTGATGGTCTTATTAAAGAAAATAATAAATATGCAATTATTATTGAAAACAAAATACATAATGCAGTTGAACAAGAACATCAAATTGGTCGATATATTAATAAATGTAAATCAATAGGTTTTAGCGTTGAACAAATTTTTGTTATTTATTTAACAAGAACGGAAAGAGACAATCATTCAGAACAAACCTGGGGAAATGAATATTCATTAGTAAACTTTAATAAGCGTTATTCAAAATTATCCTATAAATCAAAAATTCTTCCTTGGTTAGAAAGTTATTTAGGAACATTATCTCCAAAAGAAGAATTAATTAAAAGTGCAGTTATACAATATATAGATCATTTAAAACATTTTTTTAATAAAAAAGAAATATATTCAAAAATGAACGCAGAACTACAAAAATTTTTAACAACAGAATTAAATTTAAATGCAGATAATGCAGAAAACATAGAAGTTGTTGAACGAAAAATAAGCGAAATCAGTAACTTAAAAGAACAACTTGAAGAATTAGCAAAAGTTACAAAGAAGAAACTATTTGAAGATTGGAAAAAGAATTTGGACGAACATTTTGAATTTACCGAGTACGTAAAATTCAATCAATCAAAAGATTCTTTTATCAAAACTGGCGTTACTTTAGAATTCGAAGGCAAAGTTTTTTCAATATTGATAGAACATAATTATAGAGCAATATATTTTGGATTTGGTAGACATTTTGCGAGTGAAAAATTTGAACCAGAAATAAAAGAATTTCTAGAATCTATAATTGAAAGTGAGAATTTAAAAGTTGAAGAACCTTGGTGGTATGGCTGGAAATATACTTCATTTAACGATGGATATTTAGAATTAGAAAATTTAATACGAATTGTTAAAGAGAAAATTAGTGCTTCAAAGTAAGCCTACTTCCAACAAACGTAACAAGCAATTTGGGTTTTAGGCGTAATTTGAAGCTAGTTTTGTGTTTGGAAGATTTGGCAATTCCGAAAATAGAGCTTAATTTAGTTTCAAACTGCTAGTAGCGCCGAAACGTTGCTGACAATTTTGCCGAACCGCAGAAACAACTATAAAATTAATAATGACAGAAGCAGACAAATTATCTTTATTTTTTAGCAATGAATTTCCTTTTAATAAAGAAGGTTTAGAAGAATTTGTAAATACTTTTGTAACTAAATCATATAAAAAAGGAGAAGTTATTTTAGAAAACGGAACTGTAGAAAATGAACTTCGTTTTTTAGACCAAGGCATTATTCGGGAATATTATGCTACTAACGACAAGGAAAAGAATATTAATTTTTATACCAATTCAAGCTTTATAACCGATTTTTCCTCATTTACACATTCTACAGCAACAAAAAAACATCAAGAATGTTTGACCGATGTAGATTTGAGGGTTTTATCTAAAGAAAAATTCCTGACTTTTACCGACCAATATCAATGCGGCAAACTATTTATTGAAACTATTTTCCAAAGAATTGTGGTTAATAAAGAAACAGAAGAATTTAACCATTTTGTCAATACTGCAGAAGAATTGTATCTCGATATTATGAAAAACAAGCCCGATTGGTTACTTGAAATCCCACAATACCATATTGCTTCCTATTTGGGAATTACACCAGAAACATTAAGCAGAATTAGAAAAAGAATTTAATTTATTGATTTCAATCAATGGAATCTATTTTTGTATAGAGCAACTTTGTACTTTCAATTTAAAACTAGTAAATAATGAAAGTACATCATTTAAGAAACGCCACTTTAGTTATAGAAACTGGAGCTAATTTTATATTAGTTGATCCAATGCTCGGAAAAAAAGGAACAGCCGGACCAACTTTTACCCTTTTCCGTTTCAAGCCACAACGAAATCCTATTGTAGATTTACCAAGCAATGCAATGGATATAGTTGAAAAAACTACACATTGTTTAATTACGCATTTACATCCAGACCATTTGGATAAAGAAGCGGAGCATTTTCTTCGAACCAAACAAATTCCTGTAATTTGTAGTATAAAAGACGAAGCAACATTAAGAAAAAAAGGGTTAAACGTTTCCCAAACTGTAGACTATTGGGTAACCACACTTTTTTTAGGTGGAAAAATTCAAGGCATCCCAGCAGTTCACGGGTACGGATTTGTTGCTAAGCCAATGGGAAATGTAATGGGCTTTTATATAGAATTACCGAATGAAAAATCAATTTATTTAAGTGCCGATACCATTTATACTGATGATGTTCACAAAGTTTTGACACAATTAAAACCTGAAATAGCTGTAGTAGCTAGTGGAACGGCGCAATTAGATATTTTTCAACCTTTATTAATGCGAATGGACGACATTTTAAAATTCGTAAAAAATGCACCAAATAAAGTAATCGCAAATCATTTAGAAGCCGTAAATCACTGTCCAACAACAAGAAAACAATTAGAAGCAGAAGTTTCAAAAATAGGACTTTCTGATAAGGTTGATATTCCGAATGATGGAGAAAGTATGGTGTATTGATACAGACTAATACCATCTAATCATATCCATTTTTAGTTATTTTTATAAACAACTTTAATCTATAAATATTGAGTTGAAAATTTGAATACAAAAGAAAAAAATAAAAGAAAATGGAATAATAACTTTACCAAATAGACGCATTTACAGATACCATTTTTGGTGGAAATCCTGCTTGTGTGGTGCCTCTTGACAATTGGTTATCAGACGACATTTTGTTGAAAATAACTAAAGAAAATGCCGTTGCAGAAACAGCAATTTTTTTGATAAAGGCGATAAAATTCACAGCTGCCAACCGAATCCCATCGCGTGGTAAAAAAATAAATTAATCTACAAAATCCCATAAAAAAACCCGATAAAAAGCTAAAAGTTAGAACTAATTTTTAGCTTTTTTTTATAAAATGAGGAAAACCGTAATTTGGACTATAAGTTTTTCAATATATTTACAATTAATTACAAACGCTTACAAATAATTGTAAATATTTGTTTGACGTGCCTTTATATAAATTGGTGGCAATTATACAGAACCGAAACGCAAAGAGAACTAACGACATAAAATTGATATGAAAAATGATTTTTTAGACAGTGCAAAAAAACAATTTGAGTATTACAAAATACTCGGAGAAAAAACATTTTTGCAACTTTCAGACGAACAACTTTTTAGACAACTAAATGAAGAAAGTAATAGTATTGCGACAATCGTAAAACATTTATGGGGAAATATGCTTTCTCGTTGGACAGATTTTTTGACAACAGACGGCGAAAAAGAATGGCGACAAAGAGATGCCGAATTTGACAACGATATTGCGGACAGAACTGAACTTTTAGAAAAATGGAATGAAGGTTGGACGTGTTTATTTAACGCAATAAATCCGTTGACAGAAAACGATTTGACAAAGGAAATATTTATACGAAATCAAGGACACACGATAACAGAAGCTATAAATAGACAATTGGCACATTATCCATATCACGTTGGACAAATTGTGTTTATCGGAAAACTATTGTGTAACGAAAATTGGACTTCTCTTTCTATCCCAAAAGGAAACTCGAAAGAATATAACGCAGACAAATTTGCAAAACCGAAACATAAACAACATTTTACAGACGAATATATAAACGAAAAAAAATAACTGCAACCAACATCGGTTTGGCATTATGGCGGCTGAAGTGCTTCTATGAAACATTTGCGCAAGGTTCAACATCAGTAATTCTATTGAACATTTGTGCTAAAAATCCGCCACATCGCCAAGCCGAAAACCGTCAGCAGAAAAATTGGAAATAAAGAGACGAAATAAAAAACGAACTATGAAAGTATTAATAACATCATTTATTACACTCTCAACACTAATCAACTTTGCACAAGTAAAACTTGATCCGAAGGATTTAAAAAATTTAATTTTGATTAGTGAATTATATTCCAAAAATACAAATGCTAAAGGTCCAGAATTTGCAAAATCAATAGATTCTTTAAGGACTCCCATACTAAATCATATATCTGATGCATTAATAGAAGTTGGAAAAGGTGAAAAAACTATTTTGACAAATAAATACCTCAAACGACCTGATAATGAAGAATTGTATTTATGGTTCGTTATCCGAGAAATTCATTATAATTTGGTAAGCAAAACAAAAACGAAAAGACCAAATCTAGAAGTAGCAAACGAGATATTAGCTCAAAATATTGACGAGAGATGGTTATTGGATAATTATTACTATCGAATTCATAGAGGAATAGCATTTCTATTCAATGACACTGATTTAAGTAAAATTGATATTGATGTTGAAAAACTCGGATTTAAAAATCGAACAGAAAAGTCAATCTTTTATTTTAATATGATGGATGCTCTAATTGGTGGACGTTTTAAAGTTCTTCAGATGTTAAAAAAAAATGATAAGATTTTAGAGTATTCAGATAAGCTTCCGACTTTTAATGGAAAAAAATATTTTTATTATACAGACCTTGACTTTGAAGATTTTGATTGGATTGGCTATGAAGAAAAAAAATCATATAGCGATGTAAATATTGGAAATTTATATTTAATTGTTATCGCTCAATTTAACGCAACTTCACAATTAAAAAGCAAATCTGACTCACAAGAAATTTACCTTAACTCGATACTTCACGAACCAAAATATTTTAAATTTTCAAACGTAAAAGAGGATTTACAAATACTATTTGAGAAGTCAAAATAAAAACGTTTGCGACCACGCATTCCTACACTGCCACCCGAATCCCATCGCGTGGTACAAAAAAATTAACCTACAAAATCCCATAAAAACCATCAAAAAGCTAAAACTTAAAACTAATTTTTAGCTTTTTTTTATAAAATGAGGAAAACCGTAATTTGAACTATAAGTTTTTCAATATATTTACAATTAATTACAAACGCTTACAAATAATTGTAAATATTTGTTTGACGCGCCTATATATAAGTTGGCAGTAGGTTTTGAAAAAATCGTAGAAATAGAAACCAAAATATAAACCAGAAAACTTAATTTAAAATGAAAAAAATTATTATTTGTAGCTTATTAGCAATGTCAATTGTGTCTTGTAAAAATACTGAAAACGAGAAAAAAACTGAAATTGCAACAGAAACTAAAAAAGATTCAATTGTAGAAGAAAAATTAACTATTGTACAAATTACTGACACTTTGAAAAAAAGTGAGTACTCAAAAGAATTTGCCAAATATTCTGACGAAATAATAAATAAAATTTCTGAAAATATGACTTATTCTTTAACTACGGACGATGGAGGTGAAATAGAATATCTTAAAGAAATTACTAGCTTTGAAAATAACATTATTTCATTGTATTGGGAAACTTGCGGAACAGGTGGTTGTGTTGAACATCAAAAATTACAAATAAAAGATAATAAAATAATTGATTTAGGAAATGGTTTTGAAAAACTAACTGAAACTGAAACTAAAAAATTAGATGCCGAAATTAAAGCTAAAATTAAAAATTTCTCACATATTTCAGGTAGAAACGAAACAGAAATTAGCATAAATAAAAATGGAAATTATTTAATAGCTTTTAGAGGATTAACAGATGAAGATGGAGAATCAGGCGGCGGAACTATCGAAATAAGCTATGAAACTAAAGATTTGAAAACCTATATTCCTTCAACTTTAAAAGTAGCAAAAATAAATTAAACCTGCTGGTAACAGCGGTTTCAAGAAATGGCGAGGCACGGGATTTATCAGAAATGGAAAAGGTTATTAATTTAAAGCTTTGTTTATATTTGTAAAGACTTGGTTTTGGTTCATCGCCACTTCTTGAAGCCGCAAAACGTTGGTGACAATTTTAACAAAAACGACGATTAAAATAAATGTTCGAAAAAAAATCAATAGTTGACTACTTAAAACAATACAATTTATTCACAGATAGTGAAATAAGTGAATTTATAAGTTTAGCGACTATTTCTACGATAAAAAAAGGAGATTTTTTCATTAAACAAGATGAAATCTGTACTAAGCTTTCATTCGTGAATTTTGGCATTTTCCGTTCGTTCTATTATTCTAATAATGATGAAGAAATAACCTATTGCTTTACCTTTCCTAATTCGTTATTAGTGGCTTATTCTTCATTTATTACACAGAATAAATCAGAAGAAAATTTACAAGCTTTAACCGATTCTGAAATAATTTCAATTTCAAAAAAAGAATTAGAAAACCTTGCGGAATCAAACAATAAATGGTTGAATTTTTTAAAAATAATTGCTGAAAAAGAATATGTTGAACTCGAAAAATGGATATTTAATCATCAAAAATCCAACGCCCAAAAACGATATGTAGATTTGATACACAACCATCCACAATTTGTGCAACAAATTCCACTTCACTACGTAGCTTCCTATCTTGGAATTACTCAAAGACATTTAAGTAGAATAAGAGCATCGATTTAATTTTTAGACAAATGTCCTACGTGCTTAGTACGGCAGGAGTGTAATTTTGCACTTCAAATTAAAAATAATTAAATAGATGAAAACAGTAATTTTAATAGGTGCTAATGGGAAAATGGGAAAAGCAGCACTTACAGGTTTAGGAAAACACAAAGTGATTACAGCTGGTCGTTCAAATGACGGTTACGACTACCAAGTTGACATTACCAGTGAAGAATCTTTGAGAAAATTATTCAAGGAAGTTGGTCACTTTGATGCAGTTGTGAATACAGTTGGCGTATGTGAATATGCAACCTTCGAGGAAATGACTGAAACGCAATGGATGACTACAGTAATGAGTAAAATGATGGGGCAAATCAATATTGTTAGAATTGGTCAGGAATATATTGCTGATAAAGGTTCCTTTACGCTTATTACAGGTATTCTAAACTTAAAACCTATTCCTTTTGCTATTGCAGATGCAACTACAAGTGGTGCCATTGATACCTTTGTAAAATGTGTAGCCTTCGAAATGCCAAGAGGTATTCGTGTAAATTCAGTAAATCCAACAGTTTTAGCAGAAGCTTGGGATGTTTATGGCGATATGATGCGAGGATTTCAACCTGTACCAAGTGCATTGGTTGGTAAAGCTTTTGAGCGCTCGGTTGATGGATTTATTACTGGTCAAGTGATACTTGTTGATGCATAATTAACAAAAATTACAGCATATAGTCTTTTCAAAAAAGAAATTGACTATATGCTGTTTATTATAAAATAAAAAGAAAAATGGAATTAAAACTTTACCAAATTGACGCATTTACAGATACCATTTTTGGTGGAAATCCTGCTTGTGTGGTGCCTCTTGACAATTGGTTATCAGACGACATTTTGTTGAAAATAACTAAAGAAAATGCCGTTGCAGAAACCGCTTTTTTTGTAGATAAAGGAGAAAAAATCCATTTACGATGGTTTACGCCAGAAATTGAAATGGATTTGTGCGGTCACGCCACACTTGCAACAGCTCACTGCTTAAAGTTAATTTTAGACTACAAAAAAGATGAAATTGTTTTCGAAACATTAAGTGGCGACTTAATTGTTAAAGTTGAAGATGGACTATACAAAATGGACTTCCCATCAAGAATGCCTATTGCAGATACTTTACCCGAGACAATTTCAAAATCTTTAAATATCCAACCTAGGGAAATTTTAAAATCAAGAGACTATGTTTTGGTATATGAAAACGAAACAGCAATTAGAAATATTAAAATTGACCGACAATTGTTTGACCAAATCAACCTTGATCCAGGCGGAGTAATTGTAACCGCAATTGGAGATGACTGTGATTTTGTTTCTCGTTTTTTCACACCACAAGCCTCCATTTTAGAAGATCCTGTAACAGGTTCTGCTCATTGTTCTTTAGTGCCATTTTGGTCAAAAAGACTTGATAAAAAAGTACTCTATGGGCAACAAGTTTCGGAACGAATGGGAAAACTATATTGTGAAGACAAAGGTGACCGAGTTATTATTAGCGGAACAGCAAAAACCTATTCCGTTGGGAATTTTTGGATAGAATAATAAAAATTATTGCAAAAAGATATAACCATCAAAGAAAAAAAATCAAATAAAATATATGAAAAATACTTTTAACAACAGTTTGAATGCTTGCAAGATAAGTGATACTGACTCCGGATTTCGTCTTGTAGCAAATGCTAAAACTGATTTCATTTGCAAATACAAAGAAGCTATAATTGATGATGCTTCTTTTTTTTATACCGAAAAAACTGGTGATTTTACCATCAAAGCGGAAGTTGAAACAAAAGGAAACTTTAGCTACGACGCAGCTTTCTTGATGGTGAGAGAAACGGAAACCCGATGGATAAAATTAGCAGTTGAACTAGGCGTTGACACAATGTACAATGTGGTTTCTGTAATCACAGATAATTGGTCGGATGACGCCAATGGTGAATTACTCCCATCCAATAAATGTTGGTTGCGTATAACTCGTAAAGGTGATTTTTGGGGACTTCATTATTCAGTCAATGGTCAACAATGGCGATTTGTTCGTTGTTTTGGATTAGACCTTTCTTCCACTGTAAAAGTTGGATTTGGAATACAAGCACCTTTAGGAGATAAATGCGAAGGAAAATTGGATTTTATTACCATATCCAACGAAAGTGTTAAAAACTTTAGAGATGGTAATTAAAACAGTCACAAAGTAAACATAGGCAATCATCTATTAAATTAGGTTATTTGCCCTAATAATTCAAAATCAAAAATGAACTTTCAAATACAAAATAGTAACAGTAACGACACAGACGAAATTTTTCGTTTATACAAAATCGCGACCGATTTTCAAAAGACGAGATTTATCAACCATTGGCCAGAATTTGATAGACAACTTGTTGAAACCGAAATTTCAGAAAACAGACAATGGAAAATTGTTTCAGAAGGTAAAATTGCTTGTGTGTGGGCGACAACATTTAATGATCCACAAATTTGGGAAGAGAAAAATGAAGACCCATCAGTTTATATTCATCGCATTGCAACAAATCCTGATTTTCGCGGACAAAATTTAGTCGGTAAAATTGTAGAATGGGCAAAGAATTATGCCAAAGAAAATCAAAAACAATTCATAAGAATGGATACAGTTGGCGATAATTCAGGATTAATTAATCACTACACAAAATGTGGCTTTGAGTTTTTAGGTTTACTGAAACTTAAAACCACTGAAGGACTTCCAGCACATTATGACAACGCAACAGTAAGCTTATTTCAAATTGACGTAAACTATAAATAAGAAAATAACTTCTCATTTATTTGTTTACAGTTTTATTTAATCCATTCTTGACAATTGAAAATGTTGAAAACAGTTTTACTACATTTCCCAATACAAAAAGACAGGAATACAAAAATAAAAACTGCCACCAACACACGCTACAAGCAATTTGGGTTTCAGGCATAATTTGAAATTGGTTTTGTATTTGGAAGATTTGGCTAATCTGAATAATGGGCTTAATTTAGTCCCAAACTGCTTGTAGCGCGGGAACATTGGCAGTAATAATAAGAAAAATGAACTTAACAGAAAACCAAATTTCAGAATTTAATAATTACTATAACAAGGGATGTTCCTTACAAAAAGGATTAATTTTACTTGATGGTTACAGACCAAAAAGCCTAGGTTTTTTCGAAAAATTAAGGGCGAAAAAAGCAGTTTATAATTTTGAAAAAGCCTTAGAGATTTATCCCGAAAGTTGGCAATCTTTATTTTTTATTGGAAAAATTTATCAGAGATTAAGAAATTATGAAAAATCTTTAGAATTTATAGAAATGTCAATGAAATATGAAAATCACAATCATATACTTCCACAAGAAGCTTCATTAGTTTGTATGCATTTAAATCAATTAGAAAAAGCTATTGAATATTCAAAATTATCAGTTGAAATTAGCCCTGAAAATTTTGCTTTACTTGGAAATCACGCAATGAATTTACTTGTTGCAGAATTTGATGAAGAAGCCAAAGAAATTATTGAAAAAGCGATGTTGATAAACCCAGAAGATAAAATAAACAAAAACATCCAACAGAAAATAGAAAATGTGATTTTGAAAAAAGAAAGAAGACCAAAATTTTCCGATGCAATTCAATAATTACTGCTGTCAACAGCCATATCAAGTAATTACGAAGCAAAGGATTTATGATAAATTAGAAAGGTTTTAAATTTAAAGTTTTGTTTATATTTGTGAAGGCTTGGTCTTGGTTCATCGACACTTCTTGATGTCGAAAAACGTTGGCAGCAATTTTAACGGACGTTCACTTAAAAAATCATATATGAAACTCAAACATTACTCATTTCTCCTATTTTTATTGCTTACATCAGCTATAGTCCATTCACAGAATCAGAAGAAAATTTATACTGTAACAATTTTTAAATGGTCAAAAAATGAAGATGGTGAATTGAAACAGTTTATGAAAATTGACTCAACAGGAAATGTGTTTTTTTTAAATGAAAATACTGGAAAAAAAGTTAATCTCAAGTCTTTTACAAAAAGTGTAAATGACTTTATAACAGACAAAAGTGTTGTAAAAGTGGCAGGAAGTGATGATCCTCCGACAGTAGCGAGTGTTCCTAAAAGTGGAAAACAGAATGTTTATATTACAGTAACATTTTTACAAGACTTCCATAATGAAAGACAAGTAGCAACAATCACGAGTTATCATCATAGAAGAGAAAACTTAAAGCTTGGAGATAGCGATTATGTCCTTTATAATTATTTAAGGAAAAGAGATTTAGAGATATTGGAAACATTTTTAAAATAAACCTACTGCCAACAGATATTTGGCGCAATTGCGACTTTGTGGTAAGTTCACGTTTAAGTTTCACAAGAATTTTCATCTTTAACAGAAAATAATCGGTTCCGAAGTTCGCAACCGACGAGAAGCGGTAACACGTGAGCAGATATGCCTTCAGAAGCCTCACTAATCGACATTAAATTTATGAAAATACTTGATTTAAATCTTGATCACTATTCAGAGTTCGAACTTTTGTATGAACTTGGTTTTAGATTTTATACAAATGACAAAAATGTTAAATTTTACCTTAATATTGATAAAACAGAAAACGGCAAAACAATCATTGAAACTTTTCAAGGTGAAAGAGAAATTTATTTTTTCAGTTTGTGGAAAGGATACTATTCTTCAATTAGTAACGAATTTATAAATAATTATGATTATAATTCTTTACCGCAATTTATAAAAAATTACAATGAAGGCAAAGGATGGGATGATGATGATGACTTTGATTTAATTACTAATGATGAAATTGATTGGTTAATTTCTAAACTTAATATACTTAAGTTAAAGAATGAAAACATAGCAGACAATTTACTTGATGGTGATATAGATTGCATTTCTGACTTAATTAATTTTTTAATGTATGTTAAAGTAAATGATATGGAATTAAGAATTAGTCAATATTAAAAATGTCTGTTGACACAGCTGCTAACAGCCGTATAAGAAATTGCAGGGTTTGGTTTTTATCAGAAGTTGTGATTTTTGAAACTAAATTTTGTTTATATTTATAATCAAAAGTTTTGCACATCACCAACAATATCAAACCGCTAAGAGTCAGTAGTAATTATAAAAAAAGCAGCACTAGAAATTAACTAAATGATTTGGGAAAATAAAATTAAAGGAAATGACCGAATTATAGCATTTGTCAATAATACGATATATAGAGGAAATCCAAAAGAAGAAGATATTAATACCGTAATTTTTGAATTGAAAAATGGAAAAGCACAAATCTCAAATTTAATTGGTATTCCATTAGCGTACATAAAAGAAATAATTTTAGAAAAAAATAAAGATGATATTGAAATCTTGTTTGGAAAAAATTCAACGGAAACCATAAGAATAAAAGATGAAAATAGTAAAAATGAAATTTTTGATTTCCTTAAAATAAACATCAAAAACTCCAAACATATAATTGAAGAACCTTCAAAATTAAAAACTGGAAAAAGACCTTTAATCGCTATGTCGGTCTTGTTTGCCTTGTTTTTATTATCCCTCTATTTTGCATTAGAAATTGAAAAGGGTAATTATGATGTAATACCGGAGAAGGCAAATATAATTTTAAGTTTAGTGTTACAAATTTCCTTTCTTGGCTCAAAATACGTGATATTGATATTTAGCATCTTATTTATGGTTCCATTTATCAATTTTATTAATAAAACAAAACGAAAAAAAATAATTGACAAAATTGTAATTATAAGGTAGAAAAGAAGTACGACTGCCAACAACAATTCGTCACCATTAGCAGTATCATTACTATTTCAAACCCATTAGTTATAAATTACAATTTACCTACATTCGTGCAAACTTAGAACCAAAATCCAAAACAGCCACTAAGTTCCTTAAAACCGCAATACCAAAATGAAACTAGAATTATACCAAATTGACGCTTTTACAAACAAAATTTTCGGAGGAAATCCAGCTTGCATTGTGCCACTAAACCAATGGCTACCAGACGATATTTTGCTAAAAATAACCCAAGAAAATGCCGTGGCAGAAACAGCCTTTTTCGTAGATAAAGGAGATAAAATTCACCTAAGATGGTTCACACCAGAAACCGAAATGGACTTATGCGGACACGCAACACTGGCCACAGCGCACTGCCTAAAAACAATCCTAAACTATCAAAAAGACACCATAATTTTTGAAACCCTAAGCGGCGAACTAATTGTAACGATAGAAAATGATTACTACAACTTAGACTTCCCGTCAAGAATGCCACTCGAAAGCACCTTACCTCACAATATCGCCAAAGCACTAAACATCCAACCCAAAGAAGTACTAAAATCAAGAGACTATGTCTTATTATATGATTCAGAAGAAGATATCAAAAACATCACAATCAACCGCCAATTCTTTGACGAAATCAACCTCAATACTGGTGGCGTGATCGTCACGGCAAGAGGCAACAACTGCGATTTTGTTTCAAGGTTCTTTACGCCACAAGCCTCTATTTTAGAAGATCCAGTCACAGGTTCTGCACATTGCTCTTTAATCCCATTCTGGGCAAATCGCCTTAACAAAAACGAACTAAACGCAATGCAAATTTCAGAACGCACCGGAACTCTTAAATGTACCAACAAAGAAAATCGAGTTATAATAAGCGGTCAAGCCAAAACCTACTCCATCGGAAACCTATGGCTAGAGTAAAAACCAAAAAAACTAAAGAAAAGGAACTTTAGGATTAAGAATTATATTTGTATAACTATAATAGGATATATTTATTAATCTGTATTGTTATTTTAGGACGGGTCAATAAGTACAGATACTATATAGATACTGTATAGATACTCCATAGATACTCCATAGCAACGGTATGGTTGTGGTACCCTAAGCTAAATGTTTTCTAACAGCACTAAACCAAAAAATCAGATACCAAGCGCTGTCTAAAACGATCAATAGGTTTTAAATCAACATCTATTTCGCCTGCAGCAACATCAAACGGATCGTCCAATCCTACTATCAACAAATACAGATAGCAAAACAAAAACGTAATCGAAAAGGTCACAAAATAATCAGCAGCAGGCGACTTGAATTTAGTAATCAACAAAAGCGCCATCACAATAAATAAGATACTTTGCAACAAGGTATAAGCAGGTTTAATAAAATTGTTACGAGAAATCGAATACGCACGCGTCAACTGCTTACGCATAGCATTAGTATTTTCTTGAATACCTTTTATAGCTTCTTTGTCAACACCACGCTCAGCAAAATAATAGGCTATTTCATTAGAATGACGAATCAAAGGAAAAATCACATTCGAATCTTTCTCTTTTGAATAAATCCAAGCCACAATTCCATCAGTGATAGAAAGCAGTTCGTTTCTTAAAAAAGTTTGATTCAAAGGTTCGCTACACAATTCAGCACTTCCGGTTCGTGGTGCTTTGAATGCCAAATAAATCCAATCTTTTATAGCTTCTAAATTGGAGGCAACTTCACCGGGAATCTTTTCGCTTTCCTTAAAATCAGACATCGTTGCGGCCAACAACAATCCGAAAACAAAAAAAGCTCCTGTAAAAACTATAGTAATATCAGACAGTTCAATCAAATCGTGAAAATCTTGTCCATAAATAGAAAGGCTTTTAAAAACAAAATTCTTAACCACCAAAACCACCGAAGCAGCCAAAACCGATTTAATAATAATAGAACGATTGCGAATAAATTTCATACTTAAGACAAATTACAACGCTTCCGCTAAATAATCAAAATACTCTTGATAAAAGCGGTTTTCGTTTCGAGTATCCAATAATTTGATGTACGCTTCAACTTGAACTTTATACCAATCTCTTAATTCAATGACTTGATAACCTTTTTTAGTGGCTTCCAATCCAAAAGATTCATCTACATTCAATTTAAAGAATTCAATACCATCAGCCGCAGCATTTTTAAATAAGAAATAACAGCCAATGCAAAAACGCAACTTATACAAATCAGCATTGGTTTCAAAACTGTATTTCAATTGCTTATCCAATAATTTTTTAGCTTGAACATACATTTTATTCTTAGCCAAATAATACATCAAATAACCCACATTTGGAATTTGTGGTTGCGTCATTCGAAGATCTTTAACCGATAATTGATAAAATTCTTCTGCTTTAAGCGAATTGCCCAACATCATATAAGCCATACAAATCTTAGGATAAGTAGTTTTCGGAACGCTATCACAGCTGTATTTTTTATAAACCAAGTCTTTACTATCGCGAATAACTTTTTTGTAATCACGCTTTTGCAAACTAAAATCAATCACATTATTAATCTGACAAGCATAACAATCGTCAATACTCGAAACAGCTCTAGAACGTTTGTAGGCTTTATAGTGTACTTCGGCTTCCTCAAGATTACCCATATAAGTATGCAACGTCAACTTGAAATAAGAAATGATTTTCTTTCCGGCACCAAATTCCAAAACCTCTTGTTCGAATTGCTCAAATAAGGTATCAATTTGCTTACGAGAAATCTTACCATAAGAACCAATTCTACCCACAACCCATTTAAAACTCCAAACCAAACTATGATAGCGGTAAAAATCAATGTAGTTATTCTTTTTATAATTCAAAAACCAAGGATACAAGGCAATAGCTTCATCGTGAAAGTTCATAAAGACCAATTGCGATAAATATTCGTGACGCGCATCAAATTCCAATTCTTTATTCTTCAAACTAATCGCTTTTTGAATGCACTCAAAAGCAATATCTTTATTCTTTAAGGTGTATTTAGAATCTAACTTTTCTAACACATCATACACTTCATATACTTGATCTTCTACCGTCATAGTTATAATTTATTGATAATAGTAATAATATTTTGATTCATCATTTGCAATTCTTTACTCGAAATAGGATAATGTCCCATCATCAAAGAATTGCCATAAAGCATTTCCAAAATGATTTTTTCAGAAGAAGCATCAACACCAGCAAGTAATTTTTGCACGACTTGATTTTCAATATTCAAATACAATTTAGATTCAAACTCTTGGGTGTCAAAAACGCTTTCTGATAAAGACGACCAAAAGTCATCACTCGCTTCTTTGATATTTTCAATGTCCTTTCCAGAAACTTGGTCTTTATCCATATAAAACAATGCCGGAATGGTATTGGGTTGAAAACGCTTTACTTCTACCCGACATTTATACTCTTTTAATAAAAACTGCAAACCATCGATTTTGTCTTCAAATTGTTGGTATTCGTCGAGTTCTAAATCTTTTAAGATATTCCCAAAATACTCTACCGTAATTTCTTGATAAACGCGCTCTTTATCAAATTTAGCAATGCTATTCAAAACTTCAACGTCATAAATATAACCCGAATTCACTAACATCACATTACTAGAAGTAGCTATAGGCAACAATTGTCGGTAACCATCAATCGAACTTATATAAAGGATTTCGTGACTTTGATTGCGTATTTCATCCAAACTCAAATCACCTTGATTGGTTTCAAATTTAAACCATTTATAAATAAACTTAAGAAAACTTTTATCATTCAAACACAACGATTTCAAAGCCACATTGTGATGCCTTATGATAGTCTGCAGAGCTGCTGGATTATTCGTACTCAAGGAAATCAAATAGTTTTTGATTCCTTTACCTAAAGCTTCTTTAACGCGTTGCAATTCGTCATTGTCATAAATTTCTTCGCGTGAAGCTGTTGGAGCTAAACTTTCTGAATTCAGCACAACTCGCACAAAAAAGGCCCATTCTGGAACCAAAGCATCGGCCTTGTCCGTAATAAACATATTCTTTATATAAATACGATTGCTCTGAGTTGTACCGTGATGCAACGAATGCGGAATAATATAAGCGATACCTTTATTCTTCTTGTCGCTTGTTTCAATTAAAAAATAATTGGTAAACGCTTCATCAAAAAATTCCTTACCATAATGAAGGATACTATCGTTATTATTTAATACCCAAGGAAAGGTCTTCGAAATACTTTGTTGCTTTTTGCCATTACATTCAACCTCAATAGGATAACCAACAAAAGCACCATAAGTAGTCAATAAATCGGTTAGCTTTTCATAATCAAAGTCGATACTGTCTTTAATTTTAAGAATTACTTTCGTTCCAACTTCACTTTGATTATCTGTAACTTCTGTTTTATAGGTACCGTCAATATAACCAGTCCATTTCACGGTTTCATCTGCTTTTAATGATTTGGAAATGACCACAATTTCATCGCTAACCATAAAACACGACAAAAGTCCAATGCCAAACTGACCTATAAAATCATTTCTGTTTTCTAACAAATTAGCTTTCGAACTGGAACCAATCTTTGACAAAAACTCATTAACCTCGTCAAAAGTCAAACCGATACCATTATCTGAAAAAACTAAACCACGACCAGAAACATCTTCATAAAAAGAAACAGTAATACTAGGTGTAAAATTTTCTTTCAGTGTTCGAAACTTAATCGCATCAACCGAATTTTGAATCAGCTCTCTGATGAAAACATCTTTACTGCTGTACAAACTATCTGATAATATTTTAAGAATTCCTGTAAGATTAACTTGAAAAATTGATTTATCCATATAATATTAATTGTATTGGTGCGAAGAAAAACAACAAGTGTTAAAAATAATAAAATATGTTTTACCACCAAGAAAAATAAGTGATTTAATAGAATAAACGTTTAGAAAAATACTATGCGTGCATAAAATTTAACACAAATACTATGCGTGCATAATAAATAATTTGTATATTTGAAACCGAAACTAAAACGATATAGTAAAAAATGATGAAAGAAAAAACTATAGATTATGTGCTAAGAGCTACTTGGCAAGCGGTTTCAAGAATGTATAACGAAGAAGCATCAAAGTTTGATGGATCAATGGCAATAGGGTTTGCTTTATTAAGCATCGACAAAGAAGAAGGAACACCATCAACATACATAAGCAACCGAATGGGAATGGAAGCTACATCGCTTACCAGAACCTTAAAAACATTAGAAGAAAAAGGCTTAATCATAAGAAAAAAAAATCCAGATGATGGCAGAGGTGTTTTAATATACTTAACCGATTTAGGAAAACAAATGCGGGAACAATCAAAAGCTACCGTACTAAAATTCAATGAAGTAGTAAAACAAAACATCACACAAGAGAAACTAAACCATTTTATGGAAGTAGCCGATGTGATAAATGATTTGATAACAGAGAAGAAGATTTTTTAGAAAATAGAGAAAAGAAACAAGAATAAAGAAAACCATTTGCATAAAAGAGTCTTGGCTCTTGCTTCAAAAAAACAATAAAATAATAATAACTTGAAGAAAGTTAGTCTTGCCTCTTGCAGCGCAGCGGTCTTTCTTCTTTCATCTAATAAAAAATGAAACGAACAATCAAAAAAGTGGCCGTAGTAGGTTCTGGAATTATGGGTTCCGGTATTGCTTGTCATTTTGCTAACATCGGATTAGAAGTACTGCTTTTAGACATCGTGCCGAATGCATTAACTGAAATCGAAGAAAAAAAAGGACTAACTTTAGAAAGTAAAGTGGTTCGTAATCGCGTAGTAAACGACCATTTAGCAAATGCTTTAAAAAGTAACCCTTCTCCTATTTACAGTCAGAAATTTGCTAGCCGAATTACAACTGGAAACACAACAGATGATATGTCCAAAATCGCTACTTGCGATTGGATTATTGAAGTTGTGGTAGAACGTTTAGACATTAAGAAATTGGTGTTTGAACAAATCGACAAATTCCGTAAACCTGGAACATTGGTAACTTCAAACACATCAGGTATTCCAATCAACTTTATGAGTGAAGGAAGAAGTGATGATTTTCAAGCACATTTTTGCGGAACGCATTTCTTTAATCCAGCGCGTTATTTGAAATTATTCGAAATCATTCCTGGTCCAAAAACATCGCAAGAGGTATTGGATTTCTTATTTGAATATGGTTCGAAATTCTTAGGAAAAACTTCAGTTGTAGCCAAAGACACTCCAGCTTTTATCGGAAACAGAATCGGAATCTTCGGAATCCAAAGTCTATTCCACCAAGTAAAAGAAATGGGCTTAACCATTGAAGAGGTTGATAAATTAACTGGTCCGGTTATCGGTCGTCCAAAATCAGCTACTTTCAGAACGGTTGACGTAGTTGGTTTAGATACTTTAGTGCACGTAGCCAACGGAATTTATGACAATTGTCCGAATGACGAAGCACACGACTTATTCAAACTACCCGATTTCATCAACAAAATGATGGAAAACAAATGGTTAGGAAGCAAAACAGGACAAGGATTTTACAAAAAAGAAGGGAAAGAAATCTTATCATTAGATTTAGATACTTTAGAATATAGAGCAGCTAAAAAAGCATCGTTTGCAACATTAGAACTAACTAAAACAATTGACAAACCAATTGATAGATTTAAAGTTTTAGTAAAAGGAAAAGATAAAGCTGGTGATTTCTACAGAAAAAATTTCTCAGCAATGTTCGCTTACTGTTCGAACAGAGTTCCAGAAATCACTGACGAATTCTACAAAATCGACGACGCTATGAAAGCTGGTTTCGGTTGGGAAAACGGACCATTTGAAATTTGGGATGCTATTGGTGTAGAAAAAGCCATCGCAATGATGGAAGCCGAAGGTTACAAACCAGCAGCGTGGGTAACGGATATGTTAATTTCAGGAAATAAATCGTTTTATTCTGTTAAAAATGGTAAAACGTGTTTCTACAACATTCCATCAAAATCTCAAGAAGAAAAACCAGGTCAAGATGCTTTCATCATTTTAGATAATATCAGAGAAAGTCACAAAGTTTGGGGTAACTCAGATGCTTCAGTAATCGATTTAGGCGACGGCATTTTGAACTTAGAGTTCCATTCTAAAATGAACACGATTGGTGGTGGTGTTTTAACTGCAATCAACAAAGCAATTGACTTAGCTGAAAAAGAATATAAAGGATTAGTAATTGGTAATCAAGGAACGAATTTCTCAGTAGGTGCCAATATCGGAATGATTTTTATGATGGCAGTTGAACAAGAATATGACGAATTGAATATGGCTATCAAAATGTTCCAAGACACAATGATGCGTGTACGCTACTCTTCTATTCCTGTTATTGTTGCGCCTCACGGAATGACACTTGGTGGCGGATGCGAAATGAGTATGCACGCTGATAAAGTGGTTGCTGCTGCTGAAACCTATATTGGTCTGGTAGAATTTGGAGTTGGTGTAATTCCTGGTGGTGGTGGTTCTAAAGAAATGGCAGTTCGTGCAGCAGATTTATTCCGCAAAAATGACGTCGAATTAAACGTTCTACAAGAAAACTTCCTAACTATCGGAATGGCAAAAGTAGCAACATCTGCTTACGAAGCTTTCGATTTAGGAATACTTCAAAAAGGAAAAGACATTGTTGTAGTTAACAAAGACCGTCAAATTGCCGTTGCTAAACAAGTAGCATTGCAAATGGCTGACCAAGGATACACGCAACCTGTAAGAAGAACTGACATTAAAGTTTTAGGTAAGCAAGCACTTGGAATGTTCTTAGTAGGAACTAACCAAATGGTAGCAGGAAAATACATCTCAGAACACGATTTAAAAATTGCCAACAAACTAGCTTATGTAATGGCTGGAGGTGATTTATCAGAACCAACATTAGTAAGTGAACAATATTTATTAGACATCGAACGTGAAGCTTTCTTGAGTTTATGTACAGAGAGAAAGACTCTAGAGCGAATTCAGTTTATGTTAACTAAAGGGAAACCGTTGAGAAATTAGAAAATAGAAACAAGAAGAAAGAAGAAAGACAGAAATCATCTTTCAGCGAAGCGGTCTAATTTCTTGCTTCTTTCCTCTCAAAAAAAATGAAAAAATGAAAACAGCATATATAGTATCCGGATTTCGTACAGCAGTTGGAAAAGCACCAAAAGGAGTTTTCCGTTTCAAACGTCCTGACGAATTAGCAGCAGAAACCATCGAACACATGATGGCACAGTTCCCAGATTTCGATAAGAAAAGAATCGACGACGTAATGGTTGGAAACGCGATGCCAGAAGCCGAACAAGGTTTAAACGTTGGACGATTAATTTCCTTAATGGGATTAAAAGTAACAGACGTTCCAGGTGTAACAGTAAATAGATATTGTGCTTCTGGACTAGAAACTATCGGAATGGCAACAGCAAAAATCCAAAGCGGAATGGCGGACTGCATTATCGCTGGTGGAGCAGAAAGTATGAGTTTTATCCCAATGGGAGGATACAAACCAACTCCTGATTATGCCGTAGCTAAAGAAGGAAACGAAGATTATTATTGGGGAATGGGTTTAACGGCAGAAGCAGTTGCAAAACAATTCAACATTTCTCGTGAAGATCAAGATGAGTTTGCGTTCCAATCTCATCAAAAAGCATTGAAAGCGCAAGCGGAAGGCAAATTCGATAAACAAATTGTTCCAATCACTGTAGAGCAAACGTTCATTAATGAAAATGGTAAAAAAGAAACCAAATCTTATGTGGTGAACAAAGACGAAGGTCCACGTGCAGACACAAACATTGCAGCCTTAGGAAAACTAAAACCAGTTTTCGCCGCCGATGGAAGTGTAACTGCTGGAAACTCTTCACAAATGAGTGACGGTGCAGCATTCGTATTAATAATGAGCGAAGAATTAGTTAAAGAATTGGGCGTTACTCCTATCGCTAGATTAGTAAATTTTGCATCAGCAGGCGTAGAACCAAGAATTATGGGAATCGGACCAGTAAAAGCTATTCCGAAAGCATTGAAACAAGCAGGTTTATCTTTGAATGATATAGATTTAATTGAATTAAACGAAGCCTTTGCATCACAATCATTGGCTGTAGTGAGAGAATTAGGATTAAATCCAGATATCGTAAACGTAAATGGTGGCGCAATCGCACTTGGACATCCATTAGGTTGTACTGGAGCAAAATTATCAGTTCAATTATTTGACGAAATGCGAGGAAGAAAATCTAAATACGGAATCGTAAGTATGTGCGTTGGAACCGGTCAAGGTTCTGCTGGTATTTATGAATTGTTGTAGAAAATAGAAGCGAGAAAATAGAAGCGAGAAACAAGACTAATGAAGCATAACTTTAAAAATCTGAAAATTTGGAATTTATCAATGGAAATCACCTCAGATGTTCATAGAATATGCCTAGAGTTCCCAAAGAATGAAGTTTATGGATTAGTTAGTCAAATGAATCGAGCAGCAGTTTCAATGCCTTCAAATATCGCAGAAGAATCGAATAGAGGAAATACACACTTTAAACATTATCTAAATATAAGTTTGGGATCATCATTTGAGTTACAAACACAATTATTAATAGCAAATCAAAATAAATACATAACCGACGAAAAAACGATAGAAATAGAAAATAAGATTATCGAATTCCAAAAAATGACTACTGGTTTTATCAGTAAATTGGATGTGTAATCTTTTCTCTTGCATCTTTCTTCTTTTCGCAAAAAAAATAAACCAATGGAAGATATAACTAGAGGAGGACAATTCCTTGTAAAAGAAACCAAATGTGAAAATGTCTTCACACCAGAAGATTTCACAGAAGAACAATTAATGATGCGCGATTCTGTAAAAGAATTCGTTGATAAAGAAATTTGGCCTTTCAAAGACCGCTTTGAGCATAAAGACTATGCCTATACCGAAGAAACTATGCGTAAAGCAGGTGAAATGGGTTTTTTGAGCGTTGCCGTTCCAGAAAACTATGGTGGAATGGGAATGGGATTTGTAGATACTTGCCTAGTATGTGATTATATTTCAGGAGCAACTGGATCGTTTTCAACAGCTTTTGGTGCGCATACCGGAATTGGAACTATGCCAATTACATTATACGGAACAGAAGAACAAAAACAAAAATACGTACCAAAATTAGCTTCAGGTGAATGGTTTGGTGCTTATTGCTTAACGGAACCAGGTGCAGGATCAGATGCAAATTCAGGAAAAACTAAAGCTGTTCTTTCAGAAGATGGCACACATTATAACATCACTGGACAAAAAATGTGGATTTCTAACGCAGGTTTCTGTTCTGTCTTTATTGTCTTCGCACGTATAGGTGATGATAAAAATATTACGGGTTTCATCGTAGAAAATGACCCAAGTAACGGAATTTCAATGGGCGAAGAAGAACACAAATTAGGAATTCGCGCCTCTTCTACTCGTCAGGTTTTCTTTGCTGATACAAAAGTTCCAGTTGAAAATATGTTAGCCGGACGTGGAGAAGGTTTCAAAATCGCAATGAATGCTTTGAATGTCGGTCGTATTAAATTAGCAGCTGCTTGTTTAGATGCACAACGTCGTGTGACTTCAAATGCTATTAATTATGCTAACGAAAGAGTTCAGTTTAATACTCCAATTTCTTCTTTCGGTGCTATTCGTTATAAACTGGCTGAAATGGCTACTTCAACTTATGCTGGCGAAAGTGCTACTTATCGTGCTGCGAAAGATATTGAAGATAGAATTAAAGCACGTGAAGCTGAAGGTGCAAGCCATCAAGAAGCGGAATTAAAAGGTGTTGAAGAATTCGCTATAGAATGTTCTATTTTAAAAGTGGCAGTTTCTGAAGATGTTCAAAATTGTGCTGACGAAGGAATTCAAATTTATGGTGGAATGGGATTCTCAGAAGATACACCAATGGAAAGTGCTTGGAGAGATGCTCGCATTGCTCGTATTTATGAAGGTACCAACGAAATCAACAGAATGTTATCGGTTGGAATGTTAATCAAAAAAGCAATGAAAGGTCACGTTGATTTGCTTGGACCAGCAATGAAAGTGCAAGAAGATTTAATGGGAATTCCATCATTTGATACGCCTGATTATTCTGAATTATTTTCAGAAGAAAAAGAAATGGTAGCCAAATTGAAAAAAGCATTCTTAATGGTTGCTGGAGCTGCAGTTCAAAAATTCGGAATGGATTTAGACGCACACCAACAATTATTAATGGCTGCAGCCGATATGTTAATTGAAATATATATGGCAGAAAGTACTATTCTTAGAACTGAAAAAATGGCTAAAAAACAAGGTGAGGCTAAAGTTCAAGAGCAAGTAGCTATGGCAAAATTATATTTATACAAAGCTGTAGACATCGTTGCCGCAAGAGGAAAAGAAAGCATTATCTCTTTTGCTGAAGGTGATGAACAACGTATGATGCTTATGGGATTAAGACGTTTTACAAAATATACTAACATGCCAAATATCGTTGGTTTAAGAGAAACTATTACTGCAAAATTAGTTGCTGAAAATAGTTATTGTTTTTAGTTTTAAGTTAAGTTAATTGTTAAGAAACCGCCCAAGAAATTGGGTGGTTTTTTACTTTTATGACTTTCCTACATAATAAAAAGCATTTTTGTAAGTTAAAATATAATGAGAACAATACTATATCTATTTTTAATAATACTAGTCGTTGGTTGTAAAACTAAAAAGCCTCTAAATACAACCACCGAAACAGCAATACTAGTCGAAGAAAAATCAAGATTTGAAAAAATAGACTTGAAGGACGTCAATAATCAAAAAATGACACGTGCTTACACCTTAGGAAGACGACTACTAGATGCATGCAATTCGTCTAGATTCAAAGTATTTACGAAAGAGGAAGCAACTGACAAAGTAATACAAAATGCAACAGTCGAAAAAATAACAAAAACCTGTCAAAAGATTTTAGTTAGAAACGGCAAATTTATTGACTTACAACTACTTGAAGTTACACAAGACAACGAAACTCAAGACCTGTTTTTTAGATATAAAATCAACTTTGAAAAAAAATATTTCGAACGCGAATTATATGTAACTATCAATTCGGAAGGTAAAGTATCCGAAATGAAAACAAAAGAACTTCCAAAAAAACCTATGTGATTTTTTTTAAGATAAATTTAAATTGAAAACAGCCATTTATTCGTAAATTTGGATTACTCAAAAATGAGTTTCTAAACATAACAGCTATGAATAAAAAGTTAATCCTACTTTCAATTATTACAATTGTAATAATCGCAGCCTGCAAATCGGGTACAGATAACGCTTCAAATCGTCTAACAATCAATTTAGAACCTAAAAGCGGAAGCACTGTAAACGGCACGGCAACATTTTCTGAAAAGAACGGAATAGTAACCTTTGAAGCTAAAATGAGCGGCTTAAAACCAGGTGTACACGCCATTCATATTCACGAAAAATCAGATTGCTCAACAGCAGATGCTTCGTCGGCAGGTGGACATTGGAATCCGACATTTAAAAAACACGGAAAATGGACTGATGCCGAACACCACAAAGGCGATATTGGCAACTTTACAGCCGATGAAAACGGAAATGGAACCATCACACTAAAAACGGACGAATGGTGTATTGGTTGCGGTGATGCTACCAAAGACGTCTTGAATAAAGGTTTAATTGTTCACGCAAATCCAGATGATTTCACAACACAACCAACAGGAAACGCTGGAGGAAGAGTAGCCTGTTCGGGAATAATAAAATAAATTTTCTACTTTAGTGAAAAGACACAAAAATTTGTTTATCAAACATTTTTTTGTGTCTTTTGCATTTCAATATGAAAGAGAAACCACATTTATATTTCAAAAATGCACAAGAATGGCGTGACTGGTTACACGAAAACCACGATATTTCTAATGGTGTTTATTTAATTTTTTACAAGGTAACAAGTGAAATTGAAAGTATGCGCTGGGAAGAAGCGGTTCAAGTGGCAATTTGTTATGGCTGGATTGATTCAACGGTAAGAAAAATAGATGAAGAGAGAAGAAAACAAGTTTTTACGCCTCGAAAAGATAAAAGCGTTTGGAGCAAACTCAACAAAACGTACATAGAAAACCTAATTGCACAAAATTTGATGCACGAAAGTGGCTTGAAAAAAATTGAAATTGCAAAACAAAATGGCTCTTGGGAATCACTCGATAGTGTCGAAAATTTAGAAATTCCAGATGATTTGAGGCAAGCTTTTGAAAACAATATTTCGGCTTATGAAAACTATCTAAACTTTAGTCCATCTTATCGGAAAAGCTATTTGTATTGGTTAAATCAAGCAAAAAGAACTACAACACGCGAATTAAGAATCGCTGAAATAATTCAACTTTGTGCACAAAACTTTAAATCTAGACCTTAAATTCTTAACATTTAAAAACTTAAACTTTCTTAATTTTACATAGCTTTGCAAATCGAAATTAAGCTATGATAAACCCATCGGCAAATGGTTGGATTGACAAATATTTTTTAGAACAAAACACCTTGTTCGACTTTACTCCTATTGATGCCATTTCGTTTTACAAAAACATTCGGAAAACAGGATTTATTTATGGTCACATCATAGCCATAAATTCCAACAAAACAATTGATATAGCACAATGGAAATCGGATGAAATTTCTAAAATTGCATTGCTCACAACCCTTCTTAATGTGTATCAATTTACAATTCAACAGCAAAGTCTAGATGATTTTATCATAAAAACGGTCGCTTTCTATAAAGAAATGACTCCGAAAGGATTTGTTTTATTTGACAAAATCATTACGCCTTCACCAAGCACAAAACTAGAAAGTTACATCAATGAACGTGTTCAGACGAATAAAGACATTATCAGTAAAAACTTCTCGCATATTGTAACCAATGCGTTATTATTTGTAGATGTTTTAGCCTTTCAAAAGTTTTTAGAACAAGGTACAATTCCAGAAAAATACCTCAAAAAAATGGAAGAAACCATTATGAGTATTGTTTCACTTGCCTTAAAAATCAAAACCTTCAAATCGCAACACGATGATTTATTGATAAAACTATTTGAAGCATCTGTAAGATATACCAAGTTTTCTAAAGTAAATATTCAAAATTTAGAAGAGTTGAATTTAGATTATTTTAAAAGTGATTTAGAAAAACTCTACCTTTTAGACCTAGCCGGAATTTCATTATGGAATGATGGTAAAGTTGAAATTGACGAAGTGTATTTCCTTCAAAAACTAGCTGAAACTATGACGGTTTCAAATGAATTTGTATTAGAAAGCGTGAACCAAACAAATGATTTCATTACTAAATACAAATCTGATATTCAATATTTTAACTACTCTAATCCGGTTAAACACTTTTATGACCAAACTACTACTGGCGTTCAAGTATTAATTAAAAGAAATCAAAAACGTTTAGTAAAAGAGATTTCACAAAGTAAAGAGTTAATGCAACTTTTGGCAAAATCTACCCGAAAAGATTTGAGTCTAGAAGAAAAAAAGAAAGTAAAAAAACAACTGTTAGACATTTGCAAAAGCATTCCGTCATTAACTATTTTTTTACTGCCTGGTGGTGGTTTGTTACTGCCTATTTTAATAAAATTTATTCCGCAATTGCTACCTTCTTCATTTAATGAAAATTTAGAAGATTAAATTCCAAAATACAACTGATGTACTTCATCTAAATCATTATTTGAGCTGTAGTTAACACCTAAATCGGTTACATAACCATCATTTAAACCATAAACCCAACCGTGCAAATTTAAATCTTGTCCTTTTTGCCAAGCGGCTTGAACAATTGATGTTTTAGCTAAATCTAACACTTGCTCTTTTACATTTATTTCAACAAAAGAGTTGAATCTATTGTCAATATTTTCTATCCTGTCTAGTTCATTTTTGTGCAATCGATAGACATCTTTAATGTGTCGAATCCAATTGTCAATGATTCCGATAGAATTGTTTTCCATCGCAGCTTTTACACCACCACAACCATAATGACCACACACAATTACGTGTTTCACCTTAAGTACATTCACAGCATAATCTAACACACTTAACATGTTCATATCACTATGCACAACCATATTAGCAATATTTCTGTGTACAAAAACATCTCCGGGTTTTCCTCCAACAATTTCATTGGCAGGCACGCGACTATCAGAGCAACCTATCCATAACAATTGTGGATTTTGACCTTTTGCCAAATCTTTAAAAAAATCTTTATCAAGAGCCAATTGACTCTCCACCCATTTTTTATTGTTCTCCAATAATTTTTTGTAGTACTCGCTCATAATTTATATTGTAATCAAATATAAAAAAAAACCATCAATCTAACTGATTAATGGTTTTTAATATTAAAATTTTAGTTTTTAGTTATTGATGAATAAAGCATCATCATAAAAAGTAACTTCACCAGTTTCTAAATTGTGCATACCGCCAACAATACCTATTTCGCCGTTATCAATCATTTGTTTCAAGATTGGACTACGTTCAAGAATACTATTAACATTTCTTTTTACATTAATTTGAGCTACATTTTCAACGAAAGTTGAATTTTTTGAACTTCTTTCCGTTGTAGTTTCATTTTCTTGATAAACTGATGGTTGAATTTTAGACAACAACTCGGTTAAATTACCCATTTCAACATGATCACAAGCACCTTTTACTGCACCACATGAAGTGTGTCCAAGAACTACAATAAGTTTTGAACCAGCTACTTTGCACGCAAATTCCATACTTCCTAAAATATCAGTATTTACAACATTACCAGCGATTCTTACTGAAAAAATATCGCCTAAACCTTGATCAAAAATTAATTCAGCAGATGTTCTACTATCAATACAACTCAAGATAGTTGCAAACGGCCATTGCCCGTCAACTGTAGCATTGGCTTGCTCTAATAAATCTCTATGAGCTTTTAAATTGCTAATAAATCTTTGATTTCCTTCTCTTAAATAATCTAACGCTTTTTGCGGCGTCATTTGCGCTTGTGATTCTCTATTATGTGCTTTCATTTTTTATATATTATTTTATTAAACTTTTTTAGGTGCGACAAAAACGTGCTTTTCATCTTCTCCACTATTCTCTAAATCATAGGCTTCTTTAAAACCAACTAATTTTACTTTAATATTTTCTTCTTTTGACCTTATTTTTTTAAATTCTTTTATCAAATCTAATACGTCGTGTGCAATATAAACAGTGTCTGAAGCATTAATTACAACTTTAGAATTTGACGGAATTGAAGCAATAGTTTCTTTAATTGCAGCTTTATTCAAAAAAGAAACCTCTTGTGCCAAATCGATATGAATCACATCACCGTCATGATATTCATCTTTTCTAAAATTATAGGCGCGTTTCATATTTCCTTTTAAAACAAATATTACGCTAATTATCATTCCTAACGCAACACCTTTCAATAAATCAGTAAAAACTACAGCAGCAAAGGTTGCAATAAAAGGAATAAATTGGTATTTTCCTTTCTCCCAAAAATGCTTTACCGTTGCAGGATTTGCTAATTTATAACCTACCATCAATAAAACTGCTGCCAATGTTGCCAAAGGAATTTTATTCAAAATAGTTGGAATTGCTAAAACACTTACTAATAAAAGTACACCGTGAATGATAGTAGACATTTTAGATTTTGCACCAGCACTATTGTTTGCAGTGGTTCTAACCACAACTGATGTCATAGGTAAACCTCCTAAAAGTGAACTTAGTATATTACCAATTCCTTGTGCCTTCAACTCAACGTTTGTATTGGTATAGCGTTTTAAAGCATCCATTCTATCGGAAGCCTCGATGCACAATAAGGTTTCTATTGAAGCAACTACAGCAATCGTGATAGCAACAATCCAAACTTTAGTGTTTGTTACCGCAGAAAAATCTGGAGTTACAATAATATTTTTAAATTCTTGTAAAGATGTTGGTACAGGCAAACTAACTAAATGTTCTTTTAATACTGCTAAATTACTACCTGATTGAATGAAAAATTCATTTAACAGAATGCTCACAATTACAGCTATTAATGCTGGTGGCACTAATTTTATTTTCTTCAAAAACGCTACTTTGTTCCAAAGAATTAAAATTGTTAACGACAATACGGCTATAATTATGGAACCTAACTGAACGTGATTTACAACTTGAAAAAGTTCGGAAAATGAATTTTGACCATCAATTTGAAAGAAAGCTTCATCGCCTTCAAAGTCGGGATCATAACCAAAAGCGTGCGGAATTTGTTTCAGAATAATGATTACACCAATACCGGCAAGCATTCCTTCAATAACATTATTTGGAAAATAATTGGAAATGGTTCCTGCCTTAATAAATCCAAGAATTAACTGAATAATTCCAGCAATTAACACAGCCAACAGAAAAGAATTAAATGAACCTAAATCAGTGATTGCTGTAAGGACGATTGCTGTTAAACCTGCTGCTGGTCCAGAAACACTTAGATGAGATTGACTCAAGTAGCCTACAACAATACCGCCAATAACGCCTGAAATAATACCTGAAAATAGAGGTGCTCCACTTGCTAGCGCAATACCGAGACACAGTGGCAAAGCCACAAGAAAAACTACCAAACCTGAAGCAAAATCAGATTTTAAGTTAGCAAAAAGATTGATTTTTTTAGTCATACCAATAAATAAATTAAACACATAAAACGTTCCCAAACAATTCGGGAGTTAAGAAAGATGTATTAAATAAATTCTGGCGGCGGAGAAAAAATTTCTTCTAAGATTGCATCGTGACGAGATAAATTTTCGGAAACAATTTTGGTATCTAAAGTAACGGTCTTCACCGTGTAAGGATAATCATAACTTTGTCTTAAATCAGCTTTAATTTCTTTCAAATCTTTGTTAATTTCTTCTTCAGAAAAACTGTAAAACATAGATACGTCAGTACTCTTTTCTATCAAAGTCACAATTGTAGGAGCTGAAAGAAAAGCAATAAAAAGAAACATTAAAATACTCGCTACTGACTTCATATAACAAAAATAGCTTTTCAAATAGAAAAATGAAAGCTATTGTACATTTTTTAACAAATAAAATGATTAAATTTCTTGTTCTAACCAAGCACTCATCATCCAAATCGTTTTTTCTTGTTCTGAAATAAAATCACTCATCATCGAGTTTGTACCTTCATCATTAATTTCACTTGATTGACTTAAAATAACTCGTTCGATTTTTAACAAATGAGACAACGAATTTACAATTAAAACAATAGCTTCTTCGTCATTGTGAATGTTTTTACCAATGGGCAATTTACTGTTCTTCACATAATCTTCAAAAGTATGCAAAGGTGTTCCTCCTAAGGTTAAAACACGCTCAGCTATTAAATCAATTTTTAGTTGACTATCATTATATAATTCTTCAAATTTTACGTGCAAATCGAAAAAACGTTTTCCGCGAATATTCCAATGTAATCCTCTTAAATTTTGATAATAAACTTGAAAATTAGCCAACAAAATATTCAATTCAGTTACTAAAACTTCTGTTTCTTTTAACGGTAATCCTAAAGTGTTCAATTTCATTTTATATTTATTTGAATCAAATTTACGCATTAATTACATTCAATGGCATAAATTAAATTGATAGTTTTTATATTTGCATCAAATTTTACTATAAAATGACAATTACACAACTTCAATACGTTTTGGCAGTAGCAGAACACAAAAATTTCACTTTAGCAGCTGAAAAATGTTTTGTAACGCAACCTACTTTAAGTATGCAAATTCAAAAAGTAGAAGACGAACTTGACATTCAAATATTTGACCGAAGTAAAAAACCAATTCAGTTAACAGAAATTGGTCAAAAAATTGTTAATCAAGCTAAAAATATAGTTAACGAAGCAGATCGTATTCAAGACATTGTTCACCAACAAAAAGGGTTTATCGGTGGCGAATTTAGATTGGGAATAATTCCAACCATAATGCCCACTCTTTTACCTATGTTTTTGAAAAATTTTATTAAAAAATATCCAAAAATTAATTTGGTCATTGAAGAGTTGAATACCGAAGACATCATTTTTAAATTAAACAATGGACATTTAGATGCCGCTATTGCAGCAACGCCACTTCACGAAGAAAAAATAAAAGAAGTAGTTTTATATTTCGAGCCTTTTGTCGCGTATATTCCCGAAAATAATGAAAACTTCGCTAAAAAGGAAATTGAAATAGGTGATTTAAATTTAGATGAAATTCTACTATTACAAGACGGTCATTGTTTTAGAGATAGTGTGCTAAACTTGTGCAAAAACAACAAAAATTCTGAACAAAATCATTTTCAAATTGAAAGCGGAAGTTTTGAAACCTTGATTAAATTAGCCGATGAAGGATTAGGAACAACTTTGCTTCCCTATTTGCATACATTAGATTTGAAAGAAAAAGATCAAATAAAACTTCGCCAATTTAAAGAACCAAAACCTGCAAGAGAAGTAAGCTTGATTTATCCAAAAAACGAACTTAAAATTCACATAATTGATGCCTTACGTTCCACAATTTCTGGTGTTGTTAAAGGAGCAATTGCCTTTCAAAATGTGGAAATAATTAGTCCAAAAGCCAATAAATAAAAAAAGGAGTTAGCAAACTCCTTTTTTGTTAGATTCGAATTCTGACAAACAATCTTTTAAGTGTGGTTTGTTTATCGTGAAATAAGACAACCAATTTTGCAATAAGTCAATCTCATAAGGTAATAAACTGTTCACTGCTTTTTTCAATTTTCGTTTAAATCGATTTGGGTCAACACTTACACTCTCTAATTCTGATTTAGTGTAATCATAAATCATTCTTGGCATAGGGTTTAAGTTTAGGTTAAGTTTATTTTTAGTTTTAGGGCAAAAACGTTAAGTAAAAGTAAAATCTTTTTTATAAACCACAAAGAAAAAACTCGGAAATTTATCGATAAAGTGCAAATTTTATCGTTATAATAAAAAATTTGCCATAAAATATATAATTTATCTTACAAATAAAATAAATGCCATAAAAAAAGGAACCGTTTAAGTTCCTTTTAGTTTTATTTGTTGATAATCAGTAAACATTGCCTTAATTCTGGCTTTTCTTTAGTGAAATTGAGCAACCATTCTGTTAGTTGTTCGACTTCATAAGGTAAAAGCACTCTGACTGCTTTATCTAATTCTTTGCAAAAAAGTTTAGCATCAAAGCTAACTCTTTCTAACACCGATTTAGTGTAGTCATAAATCAATCTTGACATAATTTGTAGATGAATTTGGTTAGACTTTTAAATCTCTGATTTAATAAGAACGTAAAATTGTAATTTTTAGTATTTTCAAATTTACTTAATTTTAAAAAGCAAGCCGAAAATAAAAAGTTAAATTTTGATAGCTCGCAACATTTCTCTTTTTCCAGGTGCGCCAGGAAGCTTTTCGACTTTAAAACCACACTCAATCATAGCATTTTTTATTGATGAACGACAAGCATAAGTTACTAAAACACCATTTAGTTTAAGTGCTTTATACATTTTCTGAAAAATTTCAAAAGACCACAATTCGGGTTGCACTCTAAATCCGAAGGCATCAAAATAAATTAAATCGAAGGCATTTTCGTCGGTTATGTCTTGAAAAAACTGCTTTCTTTTAGTAAGATAAAATTCTGAAGCAATTAAACATCTTGTTTCCCAATCGGTACTGTGCATTGAATTGAATATCTCAAGTTCATTGCTAGCATTTAATTCGGATACATAATTCATTTGCAAAGCTTCCTCCGCAGCAACCGGATAAGCTTCTACTCCAACGTAATCAATAGATTTAGTACTTTTTTGAGCTTCTAAATAGGTTATAAAAGCATTTAATCCTGTACCAAATCCTATTTCTAATATGGAAAGTTTATTTTGTTCAAACAAAGAAAATCCGCTTTTGATGAAAACGTGGTAGGCTTCTTGAATTGCACCGTGTTTTGAATGATAACTTTCATCCCAATCAGGTAAATGAATGGTCGTAGATCCGTCTTTTGTGGTTAAGATTTCGCGTTTCAAAATTATTTAATATATAATTTCTTAATTCTAGGAATTGGTCCACCGCATTTCGATTTATGACAAGCTATACAAGCATCAACACCTTTGTTAAAATTCTCTTTCAGATTTTTAGTATCCGTATAAATTATTTGTTGAGCGCCTATGAACTTTTTAGCATTTTCTTTAAAAAAAGCATCATTATCACTTGGCGAGGTCATCTTAGCAGTATAAATTTTATTGAAAAATTTGGGAAACGTTCCAACTGTATCGCCCTTTTTGATTCGCAATCGCAACTGTTGGTTATGAGCATACATTTGTTCCATAAGCGAAGCCATTTCAGACATTTCATACATCTCAAATTTCTTTTCTTTGGTAGTGCAAACTTCGGTAGTATCTTTCTTTATATTAGCCGAAACTTCCTCTTTCTTTTGACAAGAACTTAAAACAACGAGCGAAACTAAAACTATAAAAAACTTCTTCATTAAATTAGTTTTACTTTTTTATAAAAACACCTGTAGCAGTGAATGAATAGGTAATTTCAGGCTTTTTGATTTTATTGATTTCCGCTTGAGATTTACCAGCATCTTTGGCGTAATGTTTTAATTCATCTACTGACACTACATCAATAAAAGCAGTACCATTAACAACTACATCACTTCCGTCAGCATTAAGTGGTACGAAAAATGCATAATCCTTAAATTTTACAAAAGCAGATTCGCCATTACCTAAATCAAGTTTCATCCAACAGCCTTTCTTTTTACAAACTGAATTGATTTTAGTCACGAACTTAACAGCAACAGAATCACCTTTTTTTAAGCTTTTGTATTTTTTAAACATTTGCTCTTTGGTAATGACTTTCTTTAATTCAAACTTGTCTCCGAAAGCAGCGTAATCATTAGAGTTTAAAGTAGTTTGAGAATTTACTTTTTTTGCAGTTTGTTGTGCATTAAGGTTTAATCCGATTGATAAAAAAGTTATGACTAAAAGGAATCTGAATTTTTTCATAGTTCTAAATTTATGTAATTGGTTTTATTTCTAATTTATTTCCAACAAAATTAAGCAGATAATTGCAATTTTTCACTATTTATAACATAAAATTAAATAGTTGATAAGAACAATAAATAGTGAATAAATAATTCTTAAGGATTACCAAATCAAATCATTTTTTTATTAGTTTAGCAAAAACTAAATAACATCTAATATTTTTTTATAATATTCTCATAGTGAGGTTTATACGAGAATAATAGAAAAATAAATACAAATTAATGACTCTAAATAACACTATCGAAATCGATATAGTTAAAGCCTCATCCTCAAAAATTGACGCTGTAGATTTTGAAAATTTAACCTTTGGAAATATTTTCACCGATCATATGTTGGTTTGCGATTTTAAAGATGGTGCTTGGCAAAAACCTGTAATTCAGCCTTATGAACCTTTTTTAATTGATCCGTCTGCTAAAGTTTTTCATTATGGTCAAGCCATTTTTGAAGGTATGAAAGCCTACAAAGATGAACAAGATGATGTATGGTTGTTTCGCCCTGATGAAAACTTAAAACGTTTTAACAAGTCGGCTAAAAGAATGGCAATGCCAGAAGTTCCAGAAAATATCTTTATGGAAGGTTTGAAAACTGTGGTTGATTTAGATAGAAAATGGGTTCAAAAAGGATTAGGAAATACTTTATATTTACGTCCTTTTATGATTGCAACAGGTCACGGAGTTATCGCGCAACCTTCCAATGAATATCGCTTTATGATTATTCTCTCACCTGCAAAATCATATTATTCAGGTGAAGTAAAAGTGATTATTGCCGAACATTATAGTCGTGCAGCTAATGGTGGAATTGGTGCTGCTAAAGCCGCAGGTAATTATTCTGCACAATTTTATCCAACAAAATTAGCCAACGATAAAGGATACCAACAAATCATTTGGACCGACGATGCCACCCATACTAAACTTGAAGAAGCTGGAACAATGAATGTTTTCATCCGAATTAATGATACATTATATACTGCTCCAACAAGTGAACGTATTTTGGATGGTGTGACAAGAAAAAGTTTGATAGACCTTGCTAAGCGTGATGGTTTAAATGTTGAAGTTCGTTCGGTTTTAGTAGATGAGCTTGTTACTGCAGCCCAAGATGGAAGTTTAAAGGAAATTTTTGGAGCCGGAACTGCTGCTGTGGTAAGTCCAATTGTAGCATTTGCTTATCAAGGAACAGAATACCAATTGCCAAAACTTGAAAAATCATTTGCTTCGCAATTGAAACAGGATTTAACTAATATTCAATACAAATTAGCTGAAGATACTTTTGGTTGGACGGTGAAGATATAGTGTTCAGTGTTCAGTGTTCAGTGTTCAGTGTTCAGTGTTCAGTGTTCAGTGTTCAGTGTTCAGTGTTCAGTGTTCAGTGTTCAAAATTAAAATATTTGTCATAAAAAAAGCGTTTGTCATTTGATAATCGCTTTTTTTTATTTTACATAGTAAACCAGCTATGGACCATTTCTTTTTCGGATGAAGTTGCTCTTTTGTGAACAAATTCATTATTTTTTCCGTTGTAAACATAATCGCTTTCCCATTCTTTGTGATGTTGTGCTAGTTCTTTAATGCTATCACAAACATACTTAATCTCTTCTGAAGTAGTTGTTGGATGAATTGACATTCTGATCCAACCTGGTTTCCGAATTAAATCACCAGATGTAATCAAACAAACTAAATCGCTAGAAGTTTCTTTATCTACGTGTAAAAGGAAATGTCCATAAGTACCTGCGCAACTGCAACCGCCACGTGTTTGAATTCCGAAGCGATCGTTTAATAATTTCACACCTAAATTATAATGTAAATCATCAATATAAAATGAAATTACTCCTAACCTATCTTGATGTTCTTTGGCTAAAATTTTTATATTATCAAATTGACTTAGGTCATCAAAAATATAGTCTACAATTTCGTGTTCTCTATCTAAAATATTTTTGACTCCCATTTTTTCTTTCAATTGAATGGCTAACGCGGTTTTGATAACTTGTAAAAAACCAGGTGTTCCGCCATCTTCTCTTTCTTCAATATTGTCAATATATTTATGTTCACCCCAAGGATTTGTCCAACTCACAGTTCCGCCGCCGGGACAATCGGGAACATTATTTTTATATAAATTTTTATTAAAAATCAGTACACCTGATGTTCCTGGTCCGCCAAGAAATTTATGAGGAGAAAAGAAAATTGCGTCAAGATAACTTTCAGCATCTTCTGGGTGCATATTGATGTTAACATAAGGTCCAGAACAAGCAAAATCAACAAAACACACACCGCCATTTCGATGCATAACTTTAGCAACATCGTGGTATGGCGTCTTGATTCCAGTTACATTAGAGCACGATGTGATAGAGGCAATTTTGAAATTTCTATCCTTATATTTGTCTAATAAAATTTTTAAATTTTCAATAGAAAATAAACCATCTTCATTTGCAGGAATAATTTCAACATCAGCTATTGTTTCTAGCCAAGAAGTTTGATTAGAGTGATGTTCCATATGAGAAATAAAAACAATTGGTTTTAACTCTTTTGGAATTGAAGTAAACTCTTTAATATTTTCGGGAAGCTTTAATCCAAGAATTCGTTGAAATTTGTTCACAACTCCGGTCATTCCTGTACCAGTATTGATTAAAATATCATCTTCGTTGGCATTAACGTGATGTTTAATAATATGCTTCGCTTCGTGATAAGCCATTGTCATTGCTGTTCCGGAAACAGTAGTTTCAGTATGTGTATTAGCAACAAATGGTCCAAATTCATTCATTAACTTCTCTTCAATTGGTCTGTAAAGTCTACCACTTGCTGTCCAATCGGTATAAATAATTTTTTTCTTACCAAAAGGTGATTCAAACTCTTGATCAATTCCGATAATATTCTCACGAAATTGTTGAAAATAAAGTTCTAAAGCGGTTGTAGTTTCAATTGAAGTCATTGCAATAAATTTGAGTTCAAATATAATGATTTTTGATAATTATTCAATACACTAAAAAACTACAAAACTATTTGTTTTTCAATTTGATATCATTCAAAATCCACTCCATTTCTGGATCTTTGTTTTGGATTTTATCGTTTAATGTTGGTACAATTTCTTTATCAGGAAAGACACCTCGCCCAAAAACTTCTGTTTTATTGGTTGTTCCGATATCCATTAAACCAATGCGCAACGATAAATTAGAATTAGGCAGTTGAACAATTGGCAATAAACCAGCCACTGTTGAATTGAAAGCGCCACCAGTTTCTTCACCTACAAAAATTACTTCTTTGTTTGCTTTTAATGCTGATGAAACCAAACAAGCCGCAGAGAAGCTATTCCCGTTGATTAAAACATAAATTTTACCCGAAAAATAGTTAGTTTTATTTTGTCTCTTTTGAGAGCCAACCAAAGAATAGGTGTAAGATCCATCATCATTTTTTTTAGTTCTGATAGTTGAAAATCCCATATAAAAAGGATATCCAATTGCTGCTAATGGATATAAAATCTTGGGAATTCTATCAAACATACCTAATTTCCACAAACTAGTTTTAGAAACAACTTGTGCAGGCTGCAGCATTTGAAACTCACCAGCAGTTAAATAAGAATATAAATCAACGGCATCGACAACTCTTCCGCCTGGATTATTTCTTAAGTCTAAAATAAGGGTTTTTACATTTTTGTTCTTTAAATCTTCAAAAAAAGATTTGTAAGCTTTTCGAAAGTTTCCTTTAGAAAAATCTTTAATTTTAAGCACCGCAATACTACTATCTGAAGCTACAAAGGAAAGTTTTTTACTGAAAGTTTTAGTAGTTTCATCATATCCAAAAATACGTTTTTCTCTTTTGGTTTCAACCAATTGCTTTTCATTTTTTGGAGTAGTTTCTTTTGCATTAGTTGCTTTATCTTTTGATTTATTTTTCTCTTTGATTTCAACTTTCAACCGATTTACAACAATTTCTTTCAAAGAATCATTTTGTTTAAAAACGTAGTTCAAACTATCGTTAATGCCTATTTCATTTGTCAAATAAGACGTAAAACGCTTTGAAAAGGCTCTTTTTAAATAGGTTTTGTTCAATCCGTCAGAGGTATAAGTCGTTTTATATTTATTGTGAAGTTGTTGCGGAGTAATATTATTTATACTCAAAACCTCAGCGCCAAGAGCAATTGACTTTTGCTTTGATTTATTTTTAATGACATATAATTTTTCATTCATCCATTCGAACTCAAATTGAGATAAAGGACCAAGTCCTGCTTTTGCCAAGCGTTTTTGCTCTTTTTTACTTATTCGTTTGGTTGGAAGTGACATACTCATGTGTCCTTGTTTAACAGAAGCAACAACCGGACTAATTAACAAGAAAAAATCAGAGGCAGTAATTGGTTTGACTAAAACTTTGCGAACACTATCAAACTTGTTATTTAAAGCTTCTTTAGAAATGTACGTATATAAATTAGGATGTAATTTTTCTAACTTTTTTTGAACATAACTAACATCTTTTACTAACTCCTTTTCAGAAATTGGTTGTGCTAATTTTTTATTGTACTCCTTTACAGATACACAACTAATTGCAGCTAATGAAATAAATAATAGTATTAAACAACGTGAAAAATAGTTTGCAAATAATTTATAATTCATAGAAAAAGAATGGTTAAAGCTACTAAATTTCAAATATACATTTTATTACTGTTTTTTTATATTCTGGTTTATATATTAACTTATTTCTAATAAAAAGATGGCTAAAAAGAAGTAAATTTGTATGATAAATTCCCTTTAAATGCAGTTGAAAACAAACAATAGATTTAGTGCAGAATTGCCTGCCGATGTTAATGAAACCAATGTTACTCGTCAGGTTTTAAATGCTGCTTTTTCGTATGTAAATCCGAGAATTCCATCCAAACCAAAACTTGTGCACGCTACGGAAGAAGTTGCTGATTTAATTGGTATTTCAAAAGAAAAAATGCAATCAAATGATTTTTTGGAGCTCTTTTCTGGCACAAAAGTACTAACTGATTCTCGTCCTTACGCGATGGCTTATGCAGGACATCAATTTGGAAATTGGGCAGGTCAACTTGGCGATGGACGCGCTATTGTTTTAGGTGAAGTCAACCATAATAACCAAAATTGGATGCTGCAATTGAAAGGAGCAGGAAGTACACCTTACTCGCGTCGTGCTGATGGCTTGGCAGTGTTGCGTTCTTCAATTAGAGAACATCTATGCAGTGAAGCTATGCATTATTTGGGCGTACCAACTACTCGTTCGTTGTCATTAATTCTTACTGGAGATGAAGTATTACGTGATGTGATGTATGACGGAAATGCCGATTATGAAAAAGGTGCTGTGGTCTGTAGAGTTGCGCCAACGTTTATTAGATTTGGAAATTTCGAACTTTTTTCGGCCCAAAATGATATTGAAAATTTAAAGAAACTAACCGATTTTACTATCAAATATCATTATCCTATCATTCAATCGGAAGGAAAAGAAAAGTACATTGAATTCTTCAAATTAGTTGCTGAAAATACCCGTAAAATGATTATTGATTGGCAACGTGTTGGATTTGTTCACGGCGTAATGAATACTGATAATATGTCGATTTTAGGACTAACAATAGACTTTGGGCCGTATGGTTGGTTGGAAGATTATAATCCTGATTGGACGCCGAATACAACGGATAAAGCACATAGAAGATACCGATTTGGAAATCAACCTGATGTAGCACAATGGAATTTATTTCAGTTGGCTAATGCCTTATATCCTTTAATTGAAGAAGCAGCTGACTTGGAAAAAATTCTAAATGATTTCAAAACGACTTTTGATATTGAATATATCGAAATGATGAAATCAAAACTTGGGCTAGAAAAACAAAATGAAAATGATGAAAAATTAATAGCCGATTTAGAACAAGTTTTACAATTGTCGGAAACGGATATGACCATTTTTTTTAGGTCATTGAGTACTATTAAAAAAGATACTAGTGCAAAAGACGGAATTTCGATTGTGAACAATGCGTTTTACAATCCAAAAGAAATCGCAACTTCGATTGCCGAAAATTGGGGAAATTGGTTTGGTAAATACATCAACCGAATAGGCATAGAAGAAAATACTGATGCCATTCGTAAAGAAAAAATGAATGCTGTAAATCCAAAATATGTTTTAAGAAATTATATGGCTCAATTGGCTATTGATGCAGCAAATGATGACGATTATACTATAATTAGTGAGTTGCACGAAGTATTAAAAAAACCCTACGAAGAACAAGCGGAATTCGAAAAATGGTTTGCTAAAAGACCTGAATGGGCAAGAATAAAAATTGGATGTTCAATGCTTTCTTGTAGTTCATAAAAAAACAAAACCCTGAGCTATCTCAGGGTTTTATTTTTAAATTATATTCCAGCAACTGCTTTTATTTCATCAATGATTCTAAAAGCTAATGTATCAGCTTCAGCTTGTGTTGGAGCTTCTGTATAAATTCTGATAATCGGTTCTGTATTTGATTTTCTTAAATGAACCCATTCAGTAGCGAAATCAATTTTCACACCATCGATTGTGTTGATTTCCTCATTTTTGTACTTTTCAGTCATCGCAACTAATATGGCATCTACATCGATTTGAGGTGTTAATTCAATTTTGTTTTTACTCATATAATATTGCGGATAACTTGCTCGTAATTCGGCAACTGTTTTTTCTTGATTTGCTAAATAAGTCAAGAACAATGCTACTCCTACCAAACTATCTCTTCCGTAATGTAATTCTGGATAAATGATTCCGCCGTTTCCTTCACCACCGATTATTGCATTGGTAGCTTTCATTAATTCTACCACATTTACTTCACCAACAGCACTTGCTTGATAACTTCCGTTATGTTTGTTGGTAATATCTCTCAATGCTCGAGACGAACTCATATTAGAAACCGTATTTCCTGGTGTTTTACTCAAAACATAATCAGCAATCGCTACCAAAGTATATTCTTCGCCAAACATTTCTCCATCATTTGATATAAACGCCAATCTATCAACATCTGGATCAACTACAATTCCGAAATCGGCTTTTTCTTCTACAACCAATTTACAAATGTCACCCAAATGTTCTTTCAAAGGTTCTGGATTGTGCGGAAAATGACCATTTGGTTCGCAGTATAACTTTACCACTTCAACGCCCATTTGTTCCAACAAATTCGGAATTACAATTCCACCTGTAGAATTTACAGCATCTACAACCACTTTATATTTCTTGGTTTTTACCAAATCTGCATCCACCAGAGGTAAATCTAGAACTTCATCAATGTGAATATCCATATAAGAATCATTGGTAGTAATTTCTCCTAACGAATCTACATCAACAAAATCAAAGGCTTCTGCTTCTGCAATTTCTAAAATTTTTGCACCATCAGCACCATTTAAAAACTCGCCTTTTTCATTCAATAATTTCAAAGCATTCCATTGTTTTGGATTATGAGAAGCCGTTAAAATGATTCCGCCATCTGCTTTTTCTAAAGGAACAGCCACTTCAACGGTTGGTGTTGTTGAAAGTCCTAAATCGATAACATTTATCCCTAATCCAATTAATGTATTTTGAACCAGATTATGAATCATTGAACCCGAAATTCTGGCATCGCGACCAATTACAACGGTTAGTTTTTCTTTAGAACTATTATTTTTCAGAAACGTTCCATAAGCCGATGCAAATTTTACTGCATCAACTGGCGTTAAATTATCACCTACTTTTCCACCGATGGTTCCACGAATTCCTGATATTGATTTTATTAAAGTCATTATTTTTTGTTTAAAAGTTTATGAGTTTAAAAGTTTAAGAGTTAACTCATCTCAAATACAAATATAAAAGTTATGATTTGGTTTTCAATAAAACATTGAAAGAATTAATATATTTACAAAACAATTATAAATTCAAGAAGCGTTTTGATAGTTGAATGGATTCAAAACCATTTAAACTCATAAACACTTAAACTTTTAAACTATTTAATGAATTTCCTAGCTCACATATACCTTTCTGGAAACAACGATTTGCTTAAAATTGGAAATTTTATGGCTGATAGTGTTCGTGGGCATCATTATTTGGATTATCCAGACGAAATTCGAAAAGGTATTCTTTTACATCGTTATATTGACACTTTTACTGATGCTCATCCCATTTACCGTAAAAGTAAACATAGATTACACGAAAAATATGGACATTATTCTGGTGTGATTATGGATATAGTTTATGACCATTTTTTAGCTAAAAATTGGAACAATTATTCTGATGAAAAATTAGAGGATTATGCAGATGAATTCTACAAATTACTTCAAGATAATTACGACATTCTAACAGAAAAAACGAAAGGAATGTTACCTTATATGATTGCTCGAAATTGGTTAGTAAGTTACGCGTCATTGTCAGGATTAGAAATGATTTTATTTCAAATGGATTACAGAACTAAACATCGCGCACATATGCAAGAATCGATTGTTGAAGTTCAAGAATTTTATACCGAATTTGAAGAAGAATTTACTTTGTTTTTTGAAGAATTACGAAAGCATTGTGAAGAAAAATTGAAAGAATTAGAATGAACTTTATACAAAATTTAGAACACGATTTACATCTAAAAGCCAATCGAGAACTAGCTATTCCGATGGAGAATTATATGAAAAATAATTTTTCTTTTTTAGGAATTAAAACCGAAGAAAGAAGAACTATTTTCAAAACCAATTATGAAAAGTATAAAACGGATCTTAAAGCAAATTTCAGAACAATTGCTTGGGAATTATTCAATAAAAATGAACGAGAATTTCATCAATGTGCTATCGATTTATTGGTGAAAGAATTCAAGAAAAACTATGTTTTAGAGGATATTAAATTAATTGAAAAATTAATTACTACAAACTCTTGGTGGGATTCAGTTGATGTTGTTGCCAAATATTTGCTCGGTGGCTATTTACAACAATTTCCAAATGAAACTTATGAAGTAATTGAACGCTTTTCGAACTCCAATAATATGTGGTTGAACCGAAGTGCTATACTATTTCAATTGAGTTATAAAGAAAAAACCAATTTTGATTTACTAAAATCGGAATGCGAAAAACATAAAGAATCTAAAGAGTTTTTTATTCAAAAAGCAATTGGTTGGGCTTTGAGAGATTACAGTCGTTTTAATCCAATTGGTGTTACAGAATATGTAAATTCAACTAACTTAAAACCTTTAAGTCAACGTGAAGCATTGAGAAATATAAAGTAATTACATTTCTCCTAAAAGTGTAGAAAAAACTACTTTAGTTTCTTCACCAAACATTTTTGGGGTTTCGTAAAAATATACTTTTTGAACAATTTTAGTTTTTAAAACTATGCCCGATTTTGTTCTTGAAACAGTATATCCCGTTTTCCAACTTTGATATTCTACAGAATCATATCTGCTTTCATCAGAAACTGAAAATAAAATGGGTTCAGAAATTAAAAGCTTTTGAATAAATTGTTGTAAAGTTATTTTATCAAAAGAATCCGAAGTAAAATCAATCACCAATGTATTGGGATTTTGAAATAACAAATTGATATTTTTGACCACTTCTTTCTTCAAATCATCATTCAATGAAGCATCAGTAAGCATCTGAAAATAAGAAAACAAATCTTCAACTTTAGTTTTAGAATTTTCTTGATAAGCATTCAAAACTTTGGCAGAAAATCTTTTATTTAAAGACATTGTTGCAACAGATTTCTTTTCTGAAACACTCTCTTTCAAAACATCTTGAGCATTAACAAAAAAGCTACACAATAAAATAACGATAAATAAAAATTTCTTATTCATTCTATTCCTGTTTAATTCTAATGAACTGAATTTTATCAGTAGCATCGTTTTTAATTTCAACAATCTTCATCTTTTTTAACGAAGCCGTTGGTATAATCAACTTTTGAGAAAACTCGCTTTTATTGAAATATTCTGCTCCCAAATCGTCTTTCAACATCACAATTACTTCCAAATTATCTGATAATATTTTATTCAATTGCTCTTTTCTAGTTTGCCAATCTTTAATATCTGATAACATAAATGCTTTGAGCATCATCGCATAATCATCTGGTTTTAAATCAATTCGTTTTGGTGGTTCAGTTGTTGTTCCATTTGAATTTATAACTATTGTTTTAGGTTCGTAAAACGGACTTTGAATAACCAATTTTGATTTCTCATTACCATTATTTGAAACTTGAACTTTACCTTCTTTTATTTCTAATTCTTGTTTGACCGAATCTTTGACTTCAAAAACTTTGACTTCTTCTGCATTGACTTTTTCATTAGTATATTCATTGTTTAATTGAATTGTTTTAGGTTTTGACTCTTCTTTTTTGCTAAAAAAAACAACAACCAAAGCCAATGGAATAAATAATAGTAACAACCATTTCTTAGAAATTTTCGATTTTTCAACTTGTTCTGATGGAGTTCCTTCAATTTCGTGAACAATTTTTTCTTCAAATGTAAACTCATCCCAACCTGAAAAACCTACAAATTCCGATAGAATATTCAGCATATCTTTTCGTGGAATCTTGCTGTTGGTTTCGGGTTTTAAATGCGTGTAAATCCATTTTTCACTAATCGTTTGCTTACACTTTTCTTCGATTAAACCAATCAAATTTTGAATGTCTTGCGAACTAAATGTCTTCCAAGTTCCTTGAAAAAAAGGATGATGCTCTTGATATTTCAAAAGCACTTTTTGTTTCAATTCCTGAAATTTTTCAAGTTCTGTCATTCTAATTATTCGATTCAAATGTAAGGATACAGTGCGATAGTTCTATTGTAAACCAACTGTAAAAGTGCTGTAAATGTAAGTAAAAAACTTTACAGTTAGTTGAAAGTAGTTTTACCAAACCAACTTTGAAAAACGAGACTATCATTGCATCATTAATTTTAAAAACTTAAAAAAATGAAGACACAAATTTTAACAACAATCGCTCTTACACTAGCATTAAATTTTGCAAATGCGCAAGATATGGGAAATGCTCAATACGAGAAAAAAGGAAACGCCGATTATGGAAACGGCGCTTACGGAAATGGTGGCTACACAATTAATAGAGTAAACACGATTCAAACCACTTCAAGCAGTCAAGACGAAATGGTCTTGACGATTAAAGGAATTTATAACGAACGTGCTACTGCTCAAATTGCAACATTTGCTGTACTTCAATTAGGAAAAACTGCCGAAGAAGCCACTAACTTAATTGACGAACGAATTGGAAATGTTATGAAAGAATTAGCATTATTCAATAAAGAAATTGTGGTTGAAACCGATATGATTTCGTTTGTTCCAACATATGATTATGCTGTTGATAAAAAGATTTTTAATCCGAAAACGTATAACGAAAAACCATCTGGATTTGAATTGAAAAAGAACATCTTAATCAAATTTAGAAACAATAATGATTTTGATAAAATTCTATCCATTTGCGGAAAAAACGAAATTTACGATATTGCTAAAGTAGATTATGTAACTACCAATTTTGACCAAGTTAGAAGCGCAATGCAAAGAAAAGCATTAGAAGTTTTTAAAGATCAAATGGCAAATTATTCACTTATTATGAATACCGATTTGAATAAAAAAGAAAAAATACTTCAAGAAGGTTTTAATGTAACTTATCCGATGGAAAGTTATAGAAGTTATCAAGCGTATTCACAAGCTGATGCTAATTTTGATCCAAAAGGAGAAGTTCATAATATTAAGAAAAACACAACACAATATTATAACCAAGCATTGGTAAAAGATCACAATTTTGTTATGAATCCTGATATTACTGAACCGACAATTCAAGCTTTTTACGACATTACAATTCGAATCAAACTTAAAGAAGACCAATTGCCAAAAAACACTATTATCAGAAACAATAGATACTATATCATCACTGCTGCTGGAGATATTAAATTGTTGAATTTATAATATTTGATATGAAAAAAATACTAATCTTTTTAATTATTTTGGTATCCAATGTAATTAACGCACAACATTGCGGCTATGATTTTTCAGATATAATAGTTTTAAAAGTTCACACAAGAGAAAATCAGAATACGATTCCAAATTTGAAAGTAACTTTAGTCAAAAAGAAAAAAGATAAGGTTGTAAGCAATAAAGTTTACATTTTAACTCAAAATAATAGATTCCCGTTTTTATCTGACGAATACAGCGTCATAATTCCAAGTAGACTTGACATTGAAAATTACTATTTAATAATTGAAAGTTTTTGCGATTATGGAAATAATGACTGGACTTTTTATGGAACAAAAGAAATTAAACTTACGACAATTGACGCATTTCCATTGTGTGGAAATTACAATTCGAATGATTATTATGATTCCTCATTTGGTGATAGAGTTTATAAACCTATTGAGGTAATTCTCAACAAAAGAAGTTGTGAATAAATTCAAAATCCGATGAAAATATCCTTCATCGGATTTTTTTTGTGTAAAATTTTAAAACACTACTTTTGCAAATCGAAGTCATCCAATCAGAATGCCAAACAGAAAGTCCGTAATCGTTCAATTATTTTTTAGAAAAATTGCTCGCCGATTAGAATCATTGTTCTTCTTGGCAAAAACAATTTTGTCTGAACGTAATTTTATTTATCTAGCGGCGGTTGCTGTTGCAATATCTTGTGCTTTGGCTGTGATTATCCTAAAAAGTTTTGCTCACAATGTCTTCATATTTGCCAACTATGCCAATGGATATTTAAAATTACCTTTTGCCAACAGTATTTTTCCGATAATTGGTATTTTGTTGACCGTTTTTGTTATCAAAAAATTTCTTGATGGATCAATAGAAAAAGGAAGCTCGCGAATACTTTATGCAGTTGCGAAAAAAGGAGGAATTGTCCCAAAAAAGCAAATGTACGCACAAATTATTACCAGTTCGTTAACCGTTGGATTAGGCGGTTCTGCTGGATTAGAAAGCCCGATTGTAATTACTGGTGCAGCTTTTGGAAGTAACTTTGCTCAAAAATATAAATTATCACAAAAAGATAGAATTTTACTTCTTGCTTGCGGAGTTGCTGCAGGAATTGGCGCTGCTTTCAATGCTCCAATTGCTGGTGTTTTGTTTGCCATAGAAGTTGTTTTAACTGATGTAGTTATTTCGGCCTTTATTCCGATTATGATTTCTGCGGCAACAGGTGCTTTGGTTTCTAAAGTTTTGTTAAGTCAAGATGTATTACTAAGATTTGAACAGGAACAAAATTTTGATTTTCACAACACACCATACTATGTTTTATTGGGAGTTTTAGCAGGATTTGTATCGGTTTATCACGCAAGAAATTTCAGAAAAGTAGAACACTTTTTTAGTAGATTCAAAAACAACACCTATAAAAAAGCAGTTTTTGGAGCTGCCATTTTAGCGGTTTTAATCTTCTTTTTTCCAACGCTTTTTGGTGAAGGTTATGAAAGTATGAAAACCCTTTCAACAGCACATCCTGAAAGTTTGTTAGAAAATACTTTATTAGAAAGTCATAAAAGCAACGAATGGATTTTACTAGGATTTGTTGGTTTAATTGTATTATTAAAATCTTTCGCAACTGGTTTAACATTAGGTTCTGGCGGAAATGGAGGTAACTTTGCTCCTTCTCTATTTGTGGGATCGTATCTTGGATTTTTTGTAGCAAAATTTATGGATTTGACCAACATCAATTCGCATCTTCCAGTAACCAATTTTACCATTGTTGGAATGGCTGGAATTTTATCTGGATTGTTTCACGCTCCATTAACAGCGATATTTTTGATAGGTGAAATCACTGGCGGTTATGATTTAATGGTTCCGCTAATGATTGTATCTTCAATAAGTTATGCTGTTTCAAAACAATTTGAAAAACACTCTATGGATGTAAAAGCGCTTGCCGATAAAGGCGAAGTTTTTACAAGTGATAAGGACAAAAATATTCTTCAAAGTATTGATTTTCTATCCTTAGTTCAAACTGATATCAAAACCATTACACTTGAAAAAACACTTGAAAATTTGATTGAACATTTGTCAAATTCTAATCAGCAAATTATTCCGGTTTTAGATGAAAAGAATAAGTTAATCGGCATTGTGGATTTTGAAGATATTCGCTCCATAATTTTCAATCCTTACCGAATTAAATTCACAGAAATAAAAGAAATACTTTCGCAACCCAAAGAAATCATTCTTCACGACGACGGAATGGAAACTATTATGGAAAAGTTTGAAACTTCAAATCAAACCGTCCTTCCAATTAATAAAAATGGAAAATTCTTTGGACTACTATCAAAAGTCGAAATCCTTGAAGCTTATCGCGAGCAATTGAAAGAAATGGTTATTGAATAGTTTCAAGTTCAAAAATCAACTTCAAAATTCAACAACAAAACTTAATAATGCTTAAACAATAATTTGACTTTTTAAGTTGAAGTTGACTTTTGAAGTTGAAATTGATTTTTGAAGTTGAAATTGATTTTTGAAAAATTTTAATATCGGATGAATTTAAAATTTGCATTATCCGATATTAAGAAATATCTTTGCGTTGTTATGTGGAACATTGATACAAAATATAGAGAAGAATTTCAATCAACATTCGATAGATTGTATGATAAAATGGCTGTTTTAAAAAGAAGCAGACCATTGCCAAATATTGCTTTGCAAAAAATTAAAGAATCATTATCAATAGAATGGACTTATAATTCCAACAGTATTGAAGGAAATACATTGACTCTTCAAGAAACTCAAATGGTTTTGCAAGAAGGAATTACTGTAAAAGGAAAATCACTTCGCGAACATTTTGAGGCAAAAAATCACGAGAAAGCCATCAATTATTTGTTTTCTATTGTTGATGATAGTTATGAAATTCGAGCAATCGATATACTTTCCATTCACAGTTTGGTTTTAAATATGATTGAAGAAGATTTTGCTGGAAGAATTAGAAATGGCGGCGTTAGAATTTCAGGAGCCAATTTTGTTCCGCCAAATGCCAATAAAGTTTCTGATTTACTTGATGAATTGATTGATTTTGTAACTACCAATCCACTGCAATTGAACGACATTGAATTGGCTACAATCTTTCACCATAAATTTGTTTGGATCCATCCATTCTTTGATGGAAACGGAAGAACTGTTAGACTAGCAATGAATTTATTATTGATGCGAAAAGGTTTTCCGCCTGCTATTATTTTATCTACCGATAGAAAAAAATATTACGAAGCATTAAACCAAGCTAATAATGGAAATTATCAAAAATTGATGTTATTGATGTGTCAAGCTCAAGAACGAACCTTAAATATTTATCTAAGTTCATTGCCCGATAATGATTATGATTTTCAAGAAATTTCAAATATTGTGAGCGAACCTAATTCGCCTTATGGTCAAGAATACATAAGTTTATTAGCAAGACAAGGGAAAATTGATGCTCACAAAGAAGGTAGAAATTGGTATACAACCAAAAAAGCCATTGAAGATTATATAGAAAATCGTCAGAGGAAGAGAAATATCAGTTAGCAGTGTTCAGTTGGCAGTTCGCAAACTGAACACTGACTACTGATTACTGAACACTATTTTGTTTTTTCTCCAACAAAATAATCATTAGTGCTTTTAAACAATACGTTAAAAGTCGTTAAACTACCGTAACATCTTGTTATGTATTGTTGCAATTCAACTTTTTCAGCATTATCTAAATTGCTGGAATTTATTTTTTGCTCCATCACACGAAGTCGATCTCTAACCATAATAATTTTATTGAAAAAGGTATCGATTGGTACTTCTTTATTTTGAGTTGGTGTTCCTGGTTCCATTACCAATTTTCCGCCTTTCCATTTGTCTGCTATGGGAACTATTTGCGTTACATCACTCCATTTCTGCAGAATGTTTTTTAAAGTCTTTTCAACTTCATAAAAACTCACTGAATCCACTTCATCTTCCACAGCTTCAATTACTTCAAATTCACTGTTAACATCAATGGTTTCCAATCCATTTTCGATAAAAGTTACCCAATAATGTTTTGAAGTTACATTCGTTACAACTCCTAATCCAAATTCTGAATGCTTTATACGTGATCCTATTCCTAAAATTTTCATAGTTTAAAATTAATTTTGGTTTCGTCAAATATAAAAATCTTTAACAAATTCTTCTGTTCTGACTAACAAAATTTTACTCATAAAATCGTATTTTTGCATTTCGCGAATTTTTAAAATAGAAAATTCATTCGCAGAAAAAATTATACAGTATACAACAATACAATATAGAGCGAATAAATGCTAGAAAACGAAAATACAATTGAAGTAATTGGTGCAAGAGTTCACAACCTCAAAAACATTGATATTTCTATTCCAAGGGAAAAACTTGTTGTAATTACTGGACTATCGGGTTCAGGAAAATCATCATTGGCTTTTGATACCATTTATGCCGAAGGACAACGCCGTTATATAGAAACTTTTTCGGCTTATGCACGACAATTTCTTGGCGGATTGGAACGTCCAGATGTAGATAAAATCGATGGACTTTCGCCTGTAATTGCTATCGAGCAAAAAACTACAAGCAAATCGCCTCGTTCAACAGTTGGAACCATTACCGAAATTTACGATTTCCTTAGATTATTGTATGCTCGTGCAGGCGATGCTTACAGTTACAATACTGGCGAAAAAATGGTTTCGTATTCTGATGAGCAAATTAAAAATTTGATTAAAGAAAACTTTGCAGGAAAACGTATAAATGTTCTAGCGCCAATCATTCGCGCAAGAAAAGGTCATTATGCCGAATTATTCCAACAAATTGCTAAACAAGGTTTCGTAAAAGTGCGTGTAAACGGAAAAATTACCGACATCACAACTGGAATGAAACTCGATAGATACAAAACACACGATATAGAAATCGTAATTGATAGATTGCAAGTCGAAAACGATGAAGATACCGATAAAAGATTGGCTGAAAGTATCAAAACTGCAATGTATCACGGTGAAGATGTGATGATGGTTATTGAGCACGAAAGTGATGATGTTCGGTTTTTCAGCAGAACTTTGATGTGTCCGACAACTGGGATTTCGTATCAAAATCCGGAACCCAATTTATTCTCTTTCAATTCTCCAAAAGGTGCTTGTGAACATTGTAATGGTCTTGGAATTATCAATGAAATCAACAGAAAAAAAATCATTCCGAATCCAAAATTATCTATTAATAAAGGCGGATTTGCTCCGCTTGGCGAATATAAATCGTCTTGGATGTTCAAACAATTAGAAATCATTGGAGAAAAATATAATTTCAAATTGACCGATGCTATCGAAACCATTTCGGAAGAAGCTATGGAAATGATTTTGAATGGCGGAAACGAAAAATTCTCGGTTGTTTCAAAAACAGCTGGCGTTACCAAAGAATATAAAATTGATTTTGAAGGAATTGCCAAATTTATTAAGACTCAATATGATGATAGTAATTCAAGCTCTATAAAACGTTGGGCTAAAGAATTTATGGACGAAATTAATTGTCCTGAATGTCACGGTTCAAGATTGAAAAAAGAATCACTTTTCTTCAAAATAAATAATAAAAATATAGCCGAATTATCATCAATGGATATTTCAGAATTGACTGTTTGGTTTAATAATTTACCAAAAGAATTATCTGAAAAACAAAAAACCATCGCAACTGAAATCCTTAAAGAAATTAATGATAGATTAAAATTCTTGATGGATGTTGGGTTAAGTTATTTGTCATTGAATCGAAGTTCTAAATCACTTTCTGGTGGTGAAGCGCAACGTATTCGTTTGGCAACACAAATCGGTTCACAATTGGTCGGCGTACTTTATATTTTAGATGAACCAAGTATCGGTTTGCACCAGCGTGACAACGAACGATTGATTAATTCTTTGAAAAATCTTCGTGATATCGGAAATTCGGTTCTTGTAGTGGAACACGATAAAGATATGATTGAAGAAGCCGATTATGTAATTGATATTGGTCCGAAAGCCGGAAAATATGGTGGAAACATCATCAGTAAAGGAACACCAAAAGAGTTGTTGAAAGAAACAACAATCACAGCGCAATATATGAATGGCACAATGAAATTTGACATTCCGAAAACGCGTCGTGAAGGCAACGGAAAATCAATAAAGTTATCTGGTGCGAGCGGAAATAATCTTAAAAATGTCTCAGTCGAATTTCCATTAGGAAAATTAATATGTGTAACCGGAGTTTCAGGAAGCGGAAAATCTACATTGATAAATGAAACGCTCTACCCTATTTTGAACGCACATATTTACAACGGCGTGAAAAAACCGCAACCTTACAAAAAAATTGAAGGTTTAGAACACATTGACAAAGTAATTGACATCGATCAAAGTCCGATTGGAAGAACACCACGATCCAATCCAGCGACTTATACTGATATTTTTAGTGAAGTACGAAATCTTTTTACGATGACGCCAGAAGCTATGATTCGTGGTTATAAAGCCGGAAGATTTAGTTTTAATATAAAAGGCGGAAGATGTGAAACCTGCGAAGGTTCAGGTGTTAGAACTATCGAAATGAGTTTCTTGCCCGATGTTTATGTAGAATGTGAAACGTGTCTTGGAAAGCGTTTTAATAGAGAAACTTTGGAAATTCGATTCAAAGGAAAATCAATTTCTGATGTTTTGAATATGACTATTGATGAAGCCGTTCCATTTTTTGAAAACATTCCAAAAATTCAACGAAAAGTGCAAACTTTGCAAGATGTTGGATTAGGCTATATCACACTTGGTCAACAAAGCACAACACTTTCTGGTGGTGAAGCGCAACGTATAAAATTGGCAACCGAATTATCTAAAAAAGATACTGGAAATACGTTTTATATTATGGACGAACCTACAACCGGTTTGCATTTTGAAGACATTCGTGTGCTAATGGATGTAATAAATCGACTGGTTGATAAAGGTAATTCTGTTTTAATTATCGAACACAATTTAGATGTAATAAAACTAGCAGATTACATAATTGACGTTGGTTTAGAAGGCGGAAAAGGTGGCGGAGAAATTATTTGCAAAGGAACTCCAGAAGAAATTGTGAAGAATAAGAAAAGTTATACGGCGCAGTTTTTGAAAAAAGAATTACTTTAGCAGGCTTTTTTTAGCGCAAATAATACTACCCAAAATAATAAATTATAAAATATAGAATATGAAATTTGAAGAATTTGCAAGCGAAGACGATTTAATTAAAGATAAATTACAACAAAAAACTTGGAACGAAATACGAAGTAACGACTCGTGGGGAATTTTCAAAATTATGTCTGAATTTGTGAATGGTTATGAAACTATGGCTAGAATTGGACCTTGTGTTTCTATTTTTGGATCGGCTCGCACAAAACCTGACAATAAATATTACTTGTTGGCAGAAAAAATTGCTTTCAAAATCAGTAAAGCTGGTTATGGCGTAATCACTGGTGGCGGACCAGGAATTATGGAAGCTGGAAATAAAGGTGCGCATACTGGCGGAGGAACTTCGGTAGGTTTAAATATTGAATTACCGTTTGAACAACATTACAATCCGTATATTGATAAAGATAAAAACTTGAATTTCGATTACTTTTTTGTGCGTAAAGTAATGTTTATCAAGTATTCACAAGGTTTTGTGGTAATGCCAGGAGGTTTTGGAACTTTAGACGAAATGTTTGAAGCGATAACTTTAATTCAAACCAAGAAAATTGGTAAATTCCCAATTATTCTTGTGGGATCACAATACTGGTCAGGATTGATGGACTGGATCAAAAACGTAATGATTACCGAAGAAAAAAATGCCAATATCGAAGATTTAAATTTGATTAAAATTGTGGATACCGAAGATGAAGTTGTTGAGGCTTTAGATAACTTCTACAAAAAATACAATTTAAGTCCGAACTTCTAACTTTAATTCCAATTATAAAATTCCAAATTCCAATTAGTACTTACATTGGAATTTGGAATTTAGTTTTTTGAAAATTTTAATTTTATGTTTTTCAACTCGTTACATTTTGCCATTTTCCTTCCAATCGTTTTTATAATGTATTGGTTTGTTGGTCATAAATCTAAAATCAATCAGAATTACATCTTGATTTTGGCGAGTTACTATTTCTACTCTTGTTGGGATTGGAGGTTTTTATTTTTATTGGTTTTTTCAACATTATTGGATTATGTATCCGCAATGAAAATCGAACAAAGTAAAACACAATCTGAGCGAAAAATATGGCTTTGGCTTTGTATTTCAATCAATTTAGGTTTTCTAGGAATTTTCAAATATTACAACTTTTTTGCCACATCATTTGCCGAGTTACTGCAAGGCTTTGGACTTTCGGCTAGTCCGATTTTATTGAAATTAATTCTGCCTGTCGGAATTTCGTTTTATACCTTTCACGGTTTGTCATACATCATTGACATTTATTACAACCGCATCAAATCTGAAAAAAACTTTGTTGATTATTCGTTGTTCGTAAGTTATTTTCCACTGCTTGTTGCAGGTCCAATCGAACGAGCTACTCACCTTTTACCACAAATTAAAAGAAGACGAAAATTCAATTTTGAAAAAGCTAAAGAAGGTGTTTATCAAATCATTTGGGGTTTAGTAAAAAAAGTAGTTATTGCCGATTCTTGTGCGATTTATGCCAATGAAATTTTTGATAATTACTCAACAATGAATTCCTTATCCTTAATTTTAGGTGCGATTTATTTCTCTTTTCAAATTTATGGTGACTTTTCAGGATATTCTGATATTGCTTTAGGAACATCTAAATTATTTGGCGTTGACCTACTTAAAAATTTCAATTATCCCTATTTTTCACGCGATATTGCTGAGTTTTGGCGTCGTTGGCACATTTCACTTTCGTCTTGGTTTCGCGATTATTTATACATTCCACTTGGCGGAAGCAAAGGCAATAAACTATTTCAAGTGAGAAATACCTTCATTATCTTTCTTGTAAGTGGTTTTTGGCACGGAGCCAATTGGACGTTTATCATTTGGGGTTTGATTAATGCCTTATATTTTTTACCGCTTTTATTATTAAATAGAAACAGAAAAAACGTCGATGCTTTCACTTTAGGATGGAATATAGAATCGATTAGAATTCTTTTTAATATTACCACAACTTTTGCAATAACTGCCTTGGCTTGGATTTTTTTTAGATCCAAAACCATTACTGATGCGTATAATTATATAATCAGAATGTGTAGCGATTTAAACTTCTCTGAACAATATTTCAGAATTGAGCGTTACAGTCATAACATTATTGCTTTAATTATTATTTTTATTCTTATCGAATGGAATAACCGTCACAAAATCGAACCTATTTCAGGCAGATACAGTTGGGTTAAATTAGGTTTATGCTTAGCAGCAATCTTGGCATTAGGTGTATTTTCAGATTACAAAGAATTTATTTATTTTCAATTTTAATGCGACAGTTTATACAATTTTTATTAAAAGGTTTGGCCATTCTCATTATCACAATGATTGTGCTTGATGTTTTGTACACAACTGTTTACATTCAATCGGAAGCCAGAGATAAGGTAAGTCATATTTTTAAATCTAAAGACAAAAATTTTGATGTAGTATTTCTTGGTTCATCGCGTGTTAACAACCACTTTGTTCCAAAGATTTTCAACGACCAAGGCTACAAAACTTTTAATTACGGAATAACACGTTCACGCCTCGAAGAATCGGCTTTGATGCTAAAACTTATGGTTGAACAAGGTTATAAAATTGATAACCTAATTGTTCAAGTTGATTTAAATATTAATACTAATGATCATTCTGAAGCGATTCGGTCATTGTTTATGCCTTATTTTCATACTTCAAAAACTATAAGAAATCACTACAAAGAAATACCTGAATATAACAAACTACTCTTCATTCCGTTTTATAGATACATGCATTATGACGCTCGAGTTGGCTTCAGAGAATTGTATCAAACTATCATCCAAAAACGCACAAATGCTTTAGATAGAGATGGATTTTATCCTTTAATGACTGATAAAAGACCAATGGTAGCAGCAGATTTATCTAAATATTATCCGAAAAAGAATAAGGCTTATGACGAGATCAAAGCAATTTGTAAAAAGAATAATATCAAACTCATTGCGATGACTACACCAATGTGTATGGAAACCATCAACAGAGATTATTTTAATCATATTAACGAAATTTATCCAGAAATCCGTAGATTTGAGAATCTTGTAACCGAAGATAAATATTTTTCAACCTGCGGACATATGAATAAAGATGGAGCAGAACAATTTACAAGAGCAATTTTTAATAAACTATTTAAACCCAAATCTAAAACTTGAAAAATGTAACCTACTTATTTCTTTTATTTAGTATTTTTTCGTTTTCGCAACACCATTCTAAACTTGTAGTTGATGTTGATAACGAAAAGAAAACACTTAGTGTATATCAAGAATTAACCTATTTCAATCAATCGACAGAAGTCCTAAATTCGATTATATTAAACGATTGGAATAATGCTTATTCTGATAGAAATAGTCCGTTAGGAAAACGCTTTTCAGATGAGTTTGTAAGAAGCTTTCATTTAGCATCTGATAGAGAACGTGGTGCAACAAATACCCTTACCATAATTGATGAAACAAAATCAATTTTAACCTGGAATAGACTCGAAAATCAACCTGATTTAGTCGAAATCGTTTTGAAAGAACCTATTTTACCCAACCAAAAAAAAACCTTTACGCTTTCTTACATCTTAAAAATTCCGGACGATAAATTCACTCGCTACGGATTTAATTCTCAAAACGGAATGGCTCTAAAAAATTGTTTTCTAACACCAGCCGTTTATGAAAATAAAATGTTTAAAACTTATAGTAATTTAAATATTGATGATGCATCCAATGCATTGTCGGATATTGATTTACAAATTACCACCAACAATAATCAAGTGGTTAGCGATTTGGTTTTAGACAAAAAAGAAAACAATACTTATTATTTTTCTGGAAAAAATTGTCAGTATCTAAACCTTTATATGGAAGATAAAACCACTTTTATGAGTTTTAAAAATGGTGATTTAGATATTGTTACAAATTTAGAAGATAAAAAAGTAAGCGACATCAACAAAGCCTTGATTGTAGATAAAGTACTAACCTACGTTGAAGAAAATTTAGGAAAATATCCCAAATCTAAAATATCAGTTTCTCAAGTTGATTATGACCTAAATCCGTTTTATGGTTTGAATCAATTGCCTTCATTCATCAGTCCGTTTCCAGATGAGTTTATTTATGAATTAAAATTTCTAAAAACGTTTTTAAACAATTACTTAAAATCTACACTTCTTTTAGACTCGAGAAAAGACAATTGGATTTTTGATGCGATTCAAATTCATTTTATGATGAAATATATTGATGAGCATTATCCTGATGCCAAAATGATGGGTTCAGTTGCTAAATTAAAATTAATAAAAGGATATCGTTTGGTTTCTTTAGATTTTAACGAACAGTATAGTTATTTCTATATGCTTATGGCGCGTAAAAACTTAGACCAACCACTCGGAAATCCTAAAAATACATTGATAAAATTTAATGAAAAAATTGCTTCAAAATATAGAGCAGGGTTAAGTTTTAGATATCTATCAGATTATATTGGTGAAGAAACTTTGAAGAAAAGTATTCGTGAGTTCATCCTAACAGCAAATACTAATTATACTAACAGCGATAAATTTCAAACTATAATTCAAAACAATACTCCCAAAAAAACAGATTGGTTTTTTAATACGATAATCAATTCTAGAGCTATTGTCGATTATAAATTTGATGAAGTTTCGAAAACAAATGATAGCGTCTCTTTTACACTCAAAAATAAAACCGATGTAACCGTTCCCATTCCAGTTTATGGGATAAAAAACAAACAAATCGTTTTTAAAGAATGGATTGATAATCCTAAAACCGATTCTACCTATACTTTTAAACGATATAATGCTGATAAAATCGTACTAAATTACAAGAATATCGTTCCCGAATACAATCAACGTAATAACTGGAAATCACTAAAACCATTTAGATTAAGCAATCGTCCGATTAAGTTTAATTTGATGAAAGACCTTGAAGATCCTAATTACAATCAAGTGTTATATGTACCAACACTTGAATACAATTATTATGACGGATTTATTCCTGGAATAAACTTTCACAACAAAACCATTTTAGATCGTCCGTTTACTTTTGATGTAAATCCATCATTTTCAACAAAAACACAAGATATTTCTGGAAGTTTCTCTTTTGTTGTTAATCAATTCAATCGAGACAGTAATCTGTTTTTAATTCGATATGGTTTTAGCGGAAGCACCTTTCATTATGCACCCGATGCTTATTATCAAAAAGTAAATCCGTTTGTAATTTTCCGATTTAGAGAAGACGATTTAAGAAGCAATCAAGGAAAGAATATTGTACTAAGACAAGTTTATGTAAATCGCGAACCTAGTCAATTTGTTAAAAATACTTTTGAAGGCAACTACTCTATTTTTAATGCGCGTTTTAATAGTAGTAAAGTCGAAATTACGAAAGCATTTGCCTATTCAACCGATTTACAATTGGGTTCTCAATTCGGAAAAACTTCGGCTAGTTTGACTTTTAGAAGACTATTTGATAACAACCGTCAAGTCAACTTGCGCGTTTATGCTGGTCTTTTTTTATATAACAAATCAGAAAGTAATTATTTTAATTTCGCATTGGATCGTCCAACGGACTATTTGTTTGATTACAACTATTTAGGTCGTTCTGAAAGTACTGGGTTGTTTAGTCAACAATTTATAGAAGCCGAAGGCGGATTCAAATCTAAGTTATCAAATCCTTTTTCAAACCAATGGATTACAACACTTAATGCCAGTTTTAATATTTGGAATTGGGTTGAAATCTACAGCGATTTTGGTTTTCTAAAAAACAAACAACAAGATGCCAGATTTGTCTACGACAACGGTATCCGATTAAATTTGGTAACCGATTTCTTTGAGCTTTATTTTCCGGTTTATTCTAACAACGGTTGGGAAGTTTCTCAACCAAAATACACCGAAAAAATACGATTTATTATTGCATTTAGCCCAAAATCTTTAGTAGGATTATTTACTCGAAAATGGTTTTAATTATCAATTTTTAAAACATTTTTTTGATAAATTAAACTAAATTTAGGTATTTTTATAAAGATTCTATATCCAAAACTGAATATGACGCCTATAATTTGTCAATAATTAAATTATATTTTTTTCACAGAATTATAATTATAACTACTTTTTCATTAAATTTGTTTCATAAGAAATTCCATTCCAGTCATGACCGAAACACAAAACAAAGTCGAAATTACTTTTGAAGATTTTAAAACCGAAGTCTTAAATGATTATAAAATTGCAGTAACCAGTAGAGAATGTAGTCTTTTAGGAAGACGAGAAGTCCTTACCGGAAAAGCCAAATTTGGAATTTTTGGTGACGGAAAAGAAGTACCACAACTGGCTCTTGCAAAAGCGTTTAAAAATGGTGACTTCCGTTCAGGTTATTACCGCGATCAAACTTTTATGATGGCTATTGGAGCAATGAATATCGAACAATTCTTTGCAGGATTATATGGTCACACTGACATCAATTTTGATCCAATGAGTGCTGGTCGTCAAATGGGCGGACACTTTGCAACGCATTCGCTTGACGAAAATGGAAAATGGAACAACCTTACACAACAAAAAAACTCAAGTGCTGATATTTCTCCAACCGCAGGACAAATGCCTAGATTATTGGGATTAGCACAAGCTTCAAAAATATTTAGAAACGTAAAAGGATTAGAAGATAAAACCAATTTTTCCATCAAAGGAAATGAAGTTGCTTGGGGTACAATTGGTAACGCATCTACATCAGAGGGTTTATTTTTTGAAACGATTAACGCTGCTGGTGTACTTCAGGTGCCAATGGTTATGAGCGTTTGGGATGACGAATACGGAATTTCAGTGCACGCAAGACATCAAACTACCAAAGAAAATATATCTGAAATTCTAAAAGGATTTCAACGCGACGAAAATGCAAACGGATTTGAAATTATGACCGTAAAAGGTTGGGATTATCCATCATTAGTGGCTACTTATGAAAAAGCAGCAGCTGTAGCAAGAGAAGAACACGTTCCAGTACTTATTCACGTTCAAGAATTGACACAACCTCAAGGACATTCGACTTCTGGAAGTCACGAACGTTACAAAAATGCAGAACGATTGGCTTGGGAAACCGAATTTGATTGCTTGTCGCAAATGCGCAATTGGGTGATTGAAAATAATTTGGCTACAAACGAAGAATTAGAAGCTATCGATAACCAAATTAAAAAAGAAGTTTTAGAAGGTAAAAAAGCGGCTTGGAATGCCTTTGTTACTCCAATGAAAGAGGAACAGAAAGAACTTGTTACTTTATTAAATACGGTAGCTAGTACTAGCGAAAATAAAATCTTTATTGAAAAAATAGCCACTGATTTAGCAGCAATTAAAGAACCAATTCGTAAAGAAATCATTTCGACCGCTCGAAAAGTGTTGCGAATGGTTATCAATGAATCAGGTAAAGCACAACTTGCAACTTGGATTACCAATTATACTAATAAAATTCAACCTAAATTTAGTTCGCATTTGTTTTCAGAATCTGAAGATAATGTTATTAGTGCCAAAGAAATACTTCCAACCTATGATGAATCAGCCGAAGAAGTAGATGCTCGTTTGGTGTTGAGAGACAACTTTGATGCCATATTTGCTAAATATCCTGAAAGTCTAATTTTTGGTGAAGATGCTGGAAATATTGGCGATGTTAACCAAGGACTTGAAGGAATGCAAGAAAAATATGGTGAACTTCGTGTAGCTGATGTCGGAATTCGAGAAGCAACCATCTTAGGGCAAGGAATTGGTATGGCAATGCGCGGATTGCGTCCGATTGCCGAAATTCAATATTTAGATTATTTGTTGTATGCCATTCAAATTATGAGTGACGATTTAGCAACATTACAATACAGAACAGCAGGAAGACAAAAAGCACCTGTAATTATTAGAACACGTGGTCATCGTTTAGAAGGCGTGTGGCATTCGGGTTCACCAATGGGAATGATTATCAATGCCATTAGAGGAATTCACGTTTTAGTTCCAAGAAATATGACTAAAGCGGCTGGATTCTACAATACATTATTAGAAAAAGACGAACCTGCTTTAGTGGTTGAATGTTTGAACGGTTACCGATTGAAAGAAAAAATGCCAACCAATTTAGGCGAATTCAAAACTCCTATTGGTGTTGTAGAAACCATAAAAGAAGGAAGTGACATTACTTTAGTGTCTTATGGTTCAACTTTAAGATTAGTTGAACAAGCTGCGAAAGAATTAGAAACTGTTGGAATAAGTGCAGAAATCATTGATATTCAGTCATTATTACCATTTGATATCAATCACGATATTGTAAAAAGTGTTGCCAAAACGAATCGTTTGTTAGTTATTGATGAAGACGTTCCTGGTGGAGCAAGTGCTTATATTTTACAAGAGATTGTAGAGGTTCAAAATGCATACAAACATTTGGATAGCGCACCTCAAACGCTTGCATCAAAACCACACCGACCAGCTTATGGAACTGATGGTGACTATTTCTCTAAACCATCGATTGAAGATATTTTTGAGAAAGTTTATGCGATGATGCACGAAGCTAATCCTTCAAAATTTAAGAGTTTGTATTAAGCTTTAGAAATTGTAAAAAAAAAGACCTTTGCACAATCACAAAGGTCTTTTTATTTATAATAAATTTAATTTCTAGAAAACGAACATCGCTCGTTCGCTCATCATTTCGTTAACCTCATCGGCAACTTGTTCAATAATTTCTTCGTTAGTGTGATTCATCAAAACTCTATCGATAAATTCTACTACAGTTTCCATATCTTCTTCAACCAAACCTCTTGTTGTAATTGCTGGAGTTCCAATACGAATTCCAGACGTTACAAATGGTGATTTATCATCAAATGGGACCATATTTTTATTCACCGTAATTTCAGCTTTTACAAGGGCATTTTCAGCTTCTTTTCCGGTAATATTTTTGTTTCTTAAGTCGATCAACATCATGTGGTTGTCAGTTCCACCAGAAATTAAATGATATCCTCTTTTATTGAAAGCTTCGGCCATTGCTTTAGCATTTTTCTGTACTTGCATAGCATATCTGAAGAATTCGTCTGTAAGACATTCTCCAAAAGCAACCGCTTTCGCGGCAATAACATGCATCAATGGTCCACCTTGATTTCCGGGAAAAACCGACATATCTAAAATGTGAGACATCATTCTGATTTCACCTTTCGGAGTTTTTAATCCCCACGGATTTTCAAAATCTTTACCCATCAAAATCATTCCACCTCTCGGTCCACGTAATGTTTTGTGAGTTGTAGTTGTAACAATATGACAGTGCGGAATTGGATCATTCATCAATCCTTTAGCAATTAATCCTGCTGGATGCGAAATATCGGCCAATAGCAAAGCTCCAACAGAATCGGCAATTACTCTAAAACGTTCAAAATCCATATCACGACAATAAGCCGATGCACCAGCAATAATCATTTTTGGTTGCTCTTTAGTAGCTATAGCTTGAATTTTATCATAATCAAACTGTCCAGTTTCTGGCTCAACACCATAAAAAGATGGAGTATATAATTTACCAGAAAAATTCACTGGTGAACCGTGAGTCAAATGACCACCGTGAGACAAATCAAAACCTAAAATTTTATCGCCAGGTTGCAAGCAAGCAGCAAAAACAGCAGTATTTGCTTGTGAACCTGAGTGAGGTTGCACGTTGGCATATTCAGCTCCAAATAATTGTTTAGCTCTATCAATAGCTATTTGCTCTACAATATCAACTACTTCACAACCGCCGTAATAGCGTTTTCCGGGATATCCTTCGGCATATTTGTTAGTCAAACAAGAACCCGCAGCTTCCATTACTTGGTCACTAACAAAGTTTTCTGAGGCAATCAGCTCAATTCCATGTATTTGTCTGTCTTGCTCATCAAGAATTAAATCAAAAATTTGTTCGTCGCGTTGCATTTTATATAATTTTTCGTTAAAAACTTTCCAAAATTACGAAATATGTTTGTCAAATAAATTCTAAATGATATATTTGATTACATTTTTTTCAACAACAAATCAACAACCCACATATGCCAAATATAGCTAACGACCCAACGAGAAAATCGTGGATTAATGTTCCAGAAAACAGTGATTTTCCTATTCAAAATATTCCATTTGGTGTCTTTTTAACCAAAGAAGATGTAATTACAATTGGAACCCGAATTGGTGATAGTGCCATTGATATGGGTGCTTTACAACAACTAGGCTACTTTGAAGGCATCGAATTGACCGACGATATGTTCATGCAAGACACGCTAAACGATTTCATATCTGATGGAAAGAAGACTTGGCGTTTAGTAAGAAATCGTTTGGCAGAATTATTTGATGTTAATAATCCGAAATTAAGAGATAATGTTGACCATCGTGAGGTTGTTATCTTCAATTTGAGCGATATCGAAATGCTTTTACCAGTTCAAATTGGTGATTATACCGATTTTTATTCTAGTAAAGAACACGCAACCAATGTTGGAAAAATGTTTCGTGATCCAGAAAATGCTTTACTTCCTAATTGGCTGCATATTCCGGTTGGTTATCACGGTAGAAGTTCTACTATTGTTCCTTCGGGAATTCCGGTTCACAGACCAATGGGACAAACATTACCAAACGGTGAAACTACACCAGTATTCGGACCTTCAAGATTGGTAGATTTTGAATTAGAAACTGCTTTCATCACAACCGATGCCAACATAATGGGAGAAAACATTCCAGTAACAGAAACCGAAGATTATATTTTCGGAATGGTTTTGTTAAACGATTGGAGCGCAAGAGATATGCAAAAATGGGAATATGTGCCACTTGGACCGTTTTTAGCCAAAAACTTTGCATCATCAATCTCTCCTTGGATAGTAACAATGGATGCATTAGAACCTTTTAGAGTCAAAGGTCCGAAACAAGAACCAACACCACTTCCCTATTTACAACAAAAAGGAAAACACGCTTATGATATTAATTTAGAAGTTTATATCGAACCAGAAAATGTTGCTCCAAAATTGGTTTCTAAATCTAATTTTAAGTATATGTATTGGTCAATGAGTCAACAATTAGCACATCACACCTCTAATGGTTGTAGGGTTAATTCGGGCGATATGATGGGTTCTGGAACTATTTCTGGACCAACAGAAGACAGTTACGGGTCGATGTTGGAATTAACTTGGAGCGGACAAAAACCTATCAAAATGAATGATGGCACCGAACGTAAATTCATTAATGATAATGACACCGTGACGTTTAAAGGATATTGTCAAAACAGTACGGTTCGTATTGGTTTTGGTGAAGTTTCCAGCAAATTATTACCGCCTTTTGTAAGAAGTTAAAATTTTTATCTTAGTTAAATTTTATAGATCATATTGATTAAAAATAACATCATTTCAATTCGTAAACATGCGAAAGAACATTCTATTATTTTTTGTAACTTTTTTATTGATAACCTCTTGTGGTGTGAGGCAAACCAGAGAATCGTTATCAGTAGGTGATTATGACAGTGCGATTCAAACAGCAACTGAAAACCTTAGAAATAGAAAAGATGCCAAAGGCAAACAAGATTACATTTACCTATTAGAAGAAGCATTTGCTAAAGCTAAAGAACGTGATTTGCAAAATATTAAGCTATGGTTTAAAGATGCCAATCCAAGTAATACAGAGAAAATTTACACTACTTATGTCAATTTAAATAATCGACAAGAGCTTATAAAACCTTTATTACCGCTTCGTTTACTTAAAGAAGGACGTAATGCTATTTTTCCGTTTGATGATTATTCTGATCAAATAGTAAATAGTAAAAATGCCTTTGCAAAACACTTATATGATAATTCTAAAGCACTTTTAGTAACTAAAGACAAAATGAATTTCCGACGTGCTTATGACGATTTAATTTATTTAAATACGCTTTCGCCAAATTTTAAGGACGTTAATGCACTGATCAACGAAGCGCAACTTAAAGGAACCGATTATGTTAGCGTTTACACAAAAAACGAAACTAATATGGTCATTCCAATTCGATTGCAAAATGATTTATTAGATTTTAGCACTTTCGGTTTAAACGATAAATGGACTGTTTACCACAGTAATAAAGTCAAAGGTGTTGCTTATGATTATGGCTTAATAGTTAACTTTCGTCAAATAAATATTTCTCCTGAACAAGTAAAAGAGAAAGAATTCCAAAAAGAAAGACAAGTAAAAGACGGAACAAAACCACTTTTAGACGCTAACGGAAATCAAGTTAAAGACGAAAAAGGCAATCCGATTAGAGTAGATAATTTCAAAACGGTTAGAGCAACTGTCTATGAATTTAGACAACTAAAATCAACACAAGTAGTCGCTAAAGTAGATTATATCGATTTTAGAAATAACCAATTAATAGAAACATTTCCGCTGTCTAGCGAATTTATTTTTGAGCATATTTATGCCAGATATAATGGTGACCGAGCTGCGTGTGATGACAATTATATTTCCTATTTTGATAAAAGAGCGGTTCCTTTTCCGAGTAACGAACAAATGGTTTATGATACTGGAGAAGACTTAAAAGCTAAATTAAAAGATATTATAGTTAGAAATAAATTCAGAAGATAAATTCAGATTTCCTAAGATATAAAAACGCATTTGATATAAAATTCAAATGCGTTTTTTTTATTATATTTTGTTAATAATTTATTAATCAGACTAATTACAACAAATTGTATATTTACGATTATTAACTAATCTTAAAACTTATGAAAAAACAATTTCTTTCAATTTTACTACTTCTATTGAGTATATCATTGGGATTTGCACAAAAAATGGTGGATTCAAAACAAATTCCCATCAATGGTTTTTTTTCGAATCCTGTAGTGTCTCCTGATGGTCAATTCGCCCTTTTGACTGGCGAACATTATCACGGCGTCTTTTTATTAAATTTAAGTTCAAACGAAGTTAAAGAAATATCCAATGCCGAAGGAAGCGGCTACGGTTACAGTTGGGACAGTGATAGTTCTAAATTTTATTTTAAACAAAAAGAAAAAAATGAATTTAATAATGATGCAAAAGTCTACAGTTTTACTCTAAAAAATGAAAAGTTAAGTGTAGTAGAAAATATCAAAAACAATTACTTACCATCATTTTCTGGTATGGATACTAAAAAACAAAAAAATGTAATTGTTTACACTAATCTCAACACCTTAAAAATAGAAGCAACCGATTTAGTAACCAAAGAAAAATGGGAAGTTACTAAAGACGAAGGTCAATTTTATAACGCAATACTATCTAATGATGGTTCAAAAATTGCCGTTCATAACGGTTCATCAATCTACATCTATGACATCAAAGGAACTGGAATTGGAAAAAAAATTGGTACAGGTTTAGTTACCTCTTGGTCTAAAGACGATCGCTATCTAATTGGTTTTTTGGATGAAAGTAGTGATGGACATTCGGTTACTAATTCAGAATTATATCTTTTTGATACCGTTAGTAATAAAGAAATCAAACTAACTTCTACTGAAAATAATTTTGAAATGTTTCCTTATCTCTATGATAAAAACAAAATTATTTATGCTGATGATAAAAGTGGGCATCTTTTTATATCAAATTTAAAATTCTAATGCTATGAAAAAAATATTATACATACTCGTAACTTTATTTTGTGCAAACTTACATTCCCAAATTGTTGTAATTGATCCAGGTCACGGTTATGGTGCAACAACATCAAATAATCCGGATGGTAGAACAGCAACCGAAATAGAAACTGCATTAGCGGTAGGTTTAAAAACTAGAACTTTAATTCAAAATAGCTGCACTTCTTGGACCGTACAAATGACGCGAACTACAAATTTGAACAGCTGGATTTCTGTAACACAAAGAGCAACAATGTCAAATAATTGGAATGCCGATCGATTACTGAGCATTCACTGTAACGCTGGTGGCGGAACAGGAACAGAGACTTTTTATTGTACGACAGATGATACAACCACTGCGCCTGATATTGCATTTGCACAAAAAATCCAGGCAGATATGGTAACCAATGGAGCTTTTAACAATAGAAGATGTGTTGAAGATAATAGTTTTTTAGGATATCATTTAGGAGTGCTACGATACTCTAATGCTACAGGATGTCTAAACGAAATAGGTTTTGTTGATAATACAGCTGATGCTGCAAAACTTACAAGTGATTCGTGGCGAGATTCATTTGCTCAAGCTTATTTTAATTCTTTAAAATCTAGTTTGAATCTTACTTGCGCTTCAACTCCTGGTGCTTTTACTTTAACAGCAACACCTGAATGCAGTGGTACAACAAGCAGAATTAATTTAACTTGGACAGCTTCTGCAAATGCAACTGGTTATGATATTTATAGAAATGGTTCTTTGTATGCCAGTAATATTACAGGAACTCAATACCTAAATACTTTTGTAACTAGTGGCACATCCTATACGTACTATGTAAAAGCCATAAATAGTGTTGGTTCAACTAACAATTCTAACGGAACGTTATCACGAACAGCAGTAACTTGTGCTCCAGGCGCTTTTACGGCAAATGCAACTCCAACTTGTAGCGGTTCAACTAGTGCAATAAATGTAACTTGGACAGCATCGGCTAATGCAACATCGTATGATATTTACAGAAACGGAAATTTATATGCAAGCGATGTTACTGGAACTTCGTTCTTAAACACTTATTTAATCACCGCAGGAACAACTTATACGTATTATGTAAAAGCTAAAAACAGTGTTGGTACCTTAAATAATTCAAACGGAAACAGATCTGCAACTGCAACAGCTTGTGCTGCAAGAATGAGTAATAGTACCAATGTGACTAACGCAAAAGAAATAACTCTTTTTCCAAATCCTGCTCAAAATGAAATCAATATTATAGTTGAAAACACTTTAAATGAAGAGATATTCATTGAAATATATGATTTAACAGGAAAATCGGTATTTACTTCCTCGTTTATTTCAAAAGAAAGTAATCTACAAAAAACTGTAGATATTTCGCAATTTTCGGTTGGTACTTACTTTGTAAAAACAACGGTCGGTGGCGAAGAATTTATCAAACAAATAATAAAGAAGTAAAATAATCTCAAATACAAAAAAACGCATTTGACTTTTATATCAAATGCGTTTTTCTATTTAGATAACAAACCGTTCCAAAAATTTCGCGTCAATATCATCGTGCGAGGTTGAAAAAATAACTTTCCCATTTTTAATCAAAAGAATTTGAGGTGATTGGTGTACTACTTCAAATTGACTTGCAATAGCATTGGATATATCGCGATAATTAAGTAAATCTAGAAAATAAGGAATTATTTGTTCTTTTAATTCAAATTCATTTTCAAATTGTTTCAAAACCATTCTGCTTATGCTGCATCGTGTGCTGTGTTTGAATATCAAAACTGCCGTTTCGTTTGATAAATCAATAATTTCATTCAACTGACCTAAATCAGTTAATTGCCTCCACTCTATTTTGGATTGCTTCGGAGCTTCATCGTTTGCTCCAAATATATTTTTAAATAAACTCATATTTAATTATTTTATGGCATCTAATTGCTTCTGCAAAATGGCTGCGTCAAAGTACAACTGATGTTTTTCCAAAAATACAATTAATTCTTGTAATCGTTGAACATCCTTAAATTTAAAATTCCAAGAAAGTTTTGTCAAGCATTCGGAACATAATGCATTAGGTCTTCTGTCCGATTCACCCAAATTATTTACACCATTCATTAGACACATTCCATTTATGCAATGACTGACTTTAAACATGTGCGCAATTTCGTGAGAAGAGGTTTTTATCAAACGACTCAAACACTTAGAATAATTTTCACCATTCAAAATTGCCTCCGAAAAGCGGTGCATTGAAGTAACGCCTGTTCGTTCCGAATAACTTGCTAATCCAAATACAAAATTCCACGATTTTTGCGGATACAAATCCTTTGCCGTCAATGCCATAATTACAATACCGTCACTTGGCAATTCATCTGGTAAAAAATTGTGAGTCAAATAAGATGCATCTAATTGTTCCGTTCCAAATTCCATTCGTCTTCTATCTTTTGGAACAAAGTCATCCGAAATTGCTTGTAATGTTTTGACTTTCAAACCAAAGAAAAGATGCAAATACTCCGCATTAAAATCTACCATCTTTGATTCCCATTCGGTAAATGTTCCAATCGGTAGAATATAAATACAATCCGAATCAACATCAACATCAATTGGATTTTTTGCAAGAAATTGATTGAATGTTTGTCCTTTTTCCTCGTGTTGCGTCAACCAATCGCCAGGAAACGTGTCTAATTTAACATCTAAAGCCGCCAATTTCTTGTAGTTTTCAATTAGTTGCTCTTGCTTAATTTCTTTATTCTTGTCTTTACAAGATATAAAAAGTATAAAAATGGTAAGAATCAATAACTGCCTCATTAGTTTTCTTTTTCTTATAACTACATAATTCAAAAATTAGTGTAAATAAACAGAAGAATTGTCATTTGCTAAGACAAAATGTCGTAACTTTAATAGTGTTCCATGCTCAAAATCAGTCATTTTGTCCTACAATTAGGATTGGAACGCATATTGTCGATTAGTAACAAAATCGATTTTTTTCGCCGAGCTTGTCGAAGTAAAAAAGTCAATTTCAAAAACAAACAACTAACCATAAACAACTAACTATAAACAACTAACTATAAACAACAAACAATAAACAGTTAAAAACAAATATCAAAAAATATGAACATAAATAAATTCACCATCAAATCGCAAGAAGCACTGCAACAAGCACAGCAAATTACACAAAGTTTTGGGCAACAACAGCTCGAAAACGAACATATTTTAAAAGGCATTTTGGAAGTCGATGAAAATGTAACTCCTTTTATTCTGAAAAAACTCAATGTCAATGTAGAACTATTCAAAAAAATATTGGACAGTACCATTCAAAGTTTTCCGAAAGTTTCGGGTGGCGAAATTATGTTTTCGCGTGACGCATCCACAACCGTAAACGAAGCAGAAATTATCGCCAAAAAAATGAACGACGAATTTGTTTCAATTGAACATTTAATTCTGGCCATTTTCAAATCAAAGAGTAAGGTAGCTCAAATTTTAAAAGACCAAGGCGTAACAGAAAAAGGTTTGCAAGCAGCGATTTCAGAAATCAGAAAAGGCGAACGAGTTACCTCAGCATCAGCCGAAGAAACTTATAATGCTTTAAACAAATATGCTAAAAACCTCAACGAACTGGCTAGAACAGGCAAACTTGATCCTGTAATTGGTCGCGACGAAGAAATTCGTAGAGTATTGCAAATTTTAACGCGTCGTACAAAAAACAATCCGATGTTAGTCGGAGAACCAGGTGTTGGTAAAACTGCCATTGCCGAAGGTTTAGCACATCGAATCGTTGACGGCGATGTTCCTGAAAATTTAAAAGACAAAATCGTTTTCTCTCTCGATATGGGCGCACTTATTGCTGGAGCAAAATACAAAGGTGAATTCGAAGAACGACTAAAATCGGTAGTAAAAGAAGTAACTTCTGCTGAAGGCGATATCGTACTTTTTATTGACGAAATCCATACGCTGGTTGGTGCTGGCGGTGGCGAAGGTGCAATGGATGCTGCCAATATTTTAAAACCAGCATTGGCTCGTGGCGAATTACGCGCGATTGGCGCAACAACTCTAGACGAATATCAAAAATATTTCGAAAAAGACAAAGCGCTTGAAAGACGTTTTCAAAAAATTATTGTTAACGAACCCGATACAGAAAGTGCCATCTCCATTTTGCGTGGTATCAAAGAAAAATATGAAACCCATCACAAGGTTCGAATCAAAGACGAAGCTATTATTGCAGCTGTAGAATTATCGCAACGTTATATTACCAATCGTTTTCTTCCTGATAAAGCCATTGATTTAATGGACGAAGCGGCATCTAAATTGCGGATGGAAATCAATTCAAAACCCGAAGAATTAGATGTTTTGGATAGAAAGATTATGCAATTGGAAATAGAAATTGAAGCGATTAAACGTGAGCAAGATGAAACCAAACTTAAAGTCCTTGGTTTGGATTTGGCTAATTTAAAAGAAGAACGCAACGAGATTTATACCAAATGGAAATCAGAAAAAGATGTTGTAGACACTATCCAAAACGTCAAACAAGAGATTGAAGATTTCAAAACCGAAGCCGAACAAGCTGAGCGAAATGGTGATTATGGTAAAGTTGCCGAATTACGTTACGGAAAAATTAAAGAAGCCCAAAAACGTTTAGACGCTTTACAAACTCAATTAGCCGAAAATCAATCGGGAACTTCCTTGATTAAAGAAGAAGTAACTCGGGAAGACATTGCAGAAGTCGTAGCCAAATGGACAGGTATTCCGGTGATGAAAATGTTGCAAGGCGAAAGAGAAAAACTTTTGAAACTTGAAGACGAATTACACCAAAGAGTTGTCGGACAAGAAGAAGCCATTGAAGCCATCAGTGATGCTGTGCGCAGAAGTCGTGCTGGTTTACAAGATATGAAGAAACCAATAGGTTCGTTTTTATTCCTTGGAACAACTGGTGTCGGAAAAACTGAATTAGCCAAAGCACTTGCCGAATATCTATTTGACGACGAAAATGCGATGACTCGAATTGATATGAGTGAATATCAAGAACGTCATTCGGTTAGCCGATTAGTTGGTGCACCTCCAGGATATGTAGGTTATGATGAAGGAGGACAATTGACCGAAGCCGTTCGAAGAAGACCGTATTCTGTAATTTTATTAGACGAAATTGAAAAAGCTCATCCAGATACTTTTAATATTTTATTACAAGTGCTTGACGAAGGACGTTTAACAGATAATAAAGGACGTTTGGCCGATTTCAAAAATACGATTATAATTATGACTTCTAATATGGGAAGTGCTATAATACAAGAAAAATTTGAAAATCTCAAAGGCGGAATTGAAGCGGCAACCGAAGCTGCAAAAATTGAAGTCTTAGGTTTATTAAAACAAACGGTTAGACCTGAGTTTATAAATAGAATTGATGAAATTGTTCTTTTCACGCCTTTAACCAACGCCAACATCAGGCAAATTGTTGGATTACAATTAAAAAGCGTAACCAAAATGTTAGCACATCAAAACATTACAATGGACGCCACGCCAGAAGCAATTGATTATTTAGCACTAAAAGGTTACGATCCGCAATATGGTGCACGACCTGTAAAAAGAGTAATCCAGAGAGAAGTGTTGAATCAACTAAGTAAAGAAATTTTAGCAGGAAAAGTAACGACAGATAGTATTATTTTGCTAGACAGTTTTGACGGCAAATTAGTGTTCCGAAATCAAAACGAGGAAGTAATTATGGATTAAAAATTAATTATTACGAAATTCATAATTTTTTATTCGTAATTGTATACAGTTGAATTAGACCTAATAGGATTTAAAACCTGTTAGGTCTTTTCTTTTTCTATGAACCTTATTGAGCGCAAACTTCTGCACATTTTTCACAAGCTTCTGCACAAGCTTTACAACTATCGTGGTGCGTTGCGTGTTTACGACATTCATCTGCGCAAGCCTTACAAACTTTAGCACACAACGCACAAAGGTCTTCGGCAAATCTAGAATCTCTTGCACACAACCTCGCACACAATGTACAAATATCTGCACAATCACGACATAACATATTACATTCTTGATTACCATTTTTTATGCAATCGTTGATACACGCTTCGCAGGTATTTACACAAGCAAAGCAAGCTGAAATACAATCCTTTTTATTCATATCTTTTTGTTTTAATTGTTAGTTAAATCACAAGTCAATCAGGATTCAGATGCCTTTTTGAAGCAAAAAATTATTGACAAAATGATTAACGTGAAGGTACTTTAATTAATAGGCTAACAATTACAAAATCAGCACAAAGAGTTATATAAATTACATACCAATGAATAAATCAACTTAAAAGAACTCCTAAATTTCTTTGATTTGCATTTGTAAAAAAATACCATTTAAATCCTTTCATTTTTTTAGTATCTTTGAGAAAATGACCGTACAAAAATGACCATACAAAAAGCCAATAGTAGCGACCACGAAATACTCACTCAAATCACCAAAAAGTCGAAAGCATTTTGGGGTTACTCTGAAGATTTGCTGCTGGTTTGGAATGATGCGCTTACCATCACGCAAGAATACATTAACACGCATCAAGTTTTTTCATTTAAAGTTGATGATAAAATTGTAGGTTACTATTCGTACATTTTGGAAGCGGAAGACAATATCAAACTCGATAATCTATTTCTCCTACCCCAATTTATTGGCAAAGGTTTTGGGAGTTTACTTCTAGCTGATTTTTTAAAACGCATTCAAAACCAAAACCATAAAAGAATATATCTAGAATCTGAACCTTATGCAGAAGGCTTCTACAAAAAACACGGATTTCAAACTATTGGCAAACTAGAAACTGCTATTCAAGGCAGATTTATGCCAGTGATGGAAATAATAAAATAATTCAGATACTATATCGACATGAAAAAAGTTGGAATATTACTTATAACAATTTTTATTTCTGTGCTTTTAGCATCATTATACGGAGCCTTGCACGACCAAATAACATATTCAATTTCTAGCGAATATTTCACTATTTATAAATTTGACCAATTTGGTTTTCAAGATTGGGGAAACCAAAATCCGCGACTAACAACAGCATTGATCGGTGTTTTAGCAACTTGGTGGGTTGGATTATTCATAGGGATTTTTCAAGGTTTAGTTGGTTTGATTCACAACGATTATAAATTAATGTTGAACTATGTTTTAAAAGCAATTTTCATCACATTAGGTATAACAATTATCTTTGGCATCATAGGTTTTTTAGTAGAATACTTTAACCCTGCAACTTATAATAACTGTTGTTTCCCTTATTCAATAAATGATGGGAAAAATTTTAAAATTGTTGGATCCATTCACAATTATGGATATGTTGGTGGCGAAATCGGCGCATTCGTTGGTATTGTTTATCAAATAATTATGAAAAAAAAAGAATTAAAATAGTACCCGAAAATTACAACGTAAAACATCCATTTTTATATTTTACCAAATTTTAAATAGCAACTTATGACTTATCTCAGCTACAAACCTGAATTATTTGGTATTAAACTATTTATTTTGATAGTGATACTTCTTGCTTATTTAATCTTAAAATATGCAAATAATAAAGAACAAAATAAAATAAACAGCATTGTTCGTCAAGAAATTAACCAATTCAAATCGGAAAGTATAAAGTCAACCATCAACTTTTCTGAAATTGAATTCTTTTCTAATTCTTGGAAGAAAAGTATCGTAGTTGGCAGTGGTTTGAATACAAGGGAAGAACTCATAGACGTTCACGAAAACACCTTATTGATTAGAAAAGTCATCAACAATAGTACCTATGACATTAAAGTTGAAATCGAAATGGAACCAACTACATTAAAGATGAAAATAGCTATGAAAAACGATATTGATTTTTATTACAATCCAAAAAACCCTAACGAATATCATATTGATTTTAGTTTTCTTGGTCAACCTTCTTAAAAACTCTTTCCTTCATATTTAAAGTTTTTTTATACTTTTACAATAAAGATGACAAATGAAAAAAGCTATTAACATTTTAATAAATATTGGCGCATTAATTTTTCTTTGGTGTATAATCGAATGGAATTATATGCCCTATTTATTCGTATTTGTTTTGATAGCGATTGCAATTTACAATTACAAATCTGCAATGAAATCCATTAAAATTAGTTCTACTATAAGTGACGGTTTGCGCTCTAAAAAAATGAATATTAGTTTATTTACCTATTTAATTCTCTTCTTTCTTATCAAGGAATTATACCAAAATGGATTTGCTGATTTATATTATTTAACCATTTTGCTTTTATTAGGTTTAATTTGTAACATCGAATCATATTTGAATAACAAGCATCAAAAAATAGTATTTTATATTGAAGGTCATAAACTACATTCTAATGAAACTTTTCCTTCAGAAAGGAATATCCAAGAGCTTATCGCAGTTAATTTTCATTTTGTCGGAAATTATTATGTTTTAGTCTTTGAAAATAAATCTTCCTTAACAATATACAGAAATGAATTTATAACTTTAGAATTAAATAATTTTATTAATCAGATTCTTTCTAAAAGTTCTCAAAATGTAAAAGTAGCATATGAAGCAAAAGAAAAACTACAATTACATAATATCATTTAGACCTGCTCAAAAAGCATTTATATTTTACAAATGATTCGTAAAACTTTTTGTTTTTCCCTACTTTTACCTCAAATATATCCTATGAAAAAATATAATGTTCTATTAATGCTATTGTTGTTTGTTGCAGAAGTTTCAGCGCAATCTGATATTGTAATAGCGAAAAGAGATTCCATTTTTTATAGAAATGAAAGCGGCTTTATTGTTAAAACCCATAGAAATAAAGCCGAAGGTTATGGCCTTCTTGAGACAATGAATCCCAATATTTATGTCCATAAAATTTACTATTTGCATACCGAGAATTTGATGGCCGCCTATGAAGTTTATGACAAACCAAGTGCAAATAACAAAAATAATGTAAGCGCAACTTTACCAATTAAAAACGGAATCTACGAGGAATGGTATAACAGCGGTGAGAAAAAAATAAACTGCTTTTATACTGAAAATAAACTCAATGGCGAATTCAAAGTTTTCCATAAAAATGGTAAATTAAAACGACTGGAACTTTGGCAAAATGGTGAATGGCAAAATGGTGAATGCTTTGATGAACACGGAAATAAAATACAATATTGCTCTTATCAAGAATTGGCTGAATATAATGGTGGTTTACCCGAATTATACAAGTTTATAGGTCAAACCTTGGTCTATCCAAAAGAAGCCTTAAACAATGACATTCAAGGAGTCGTTTATGTAAGTTTCATCATTGATACCGATGGCTCAATTACAAATGCAAAAATTATCAAAAGTGTTCATAAACAATTAGACAATGAAGCTTTAAGAATTGTAAATGAAATGCCAAAATGGAAACCTACAAAATTTGAAGGTGAATTTGTACAAACAGAATTTGCTTTGCCCATTAATTTTAGAATTGAATAATATATTTACTTCAAAATATTATACTTCAACAACCTAAAAAACAACTTGTTAATACCAATTTTTAAGAACGTTTATTAAGTATGTTTTCATTTCCCCACTTTTCCATTTCTGAAAGAATTGGAGTCATACTTAAACCTAGTTCTGATAAAGAATATTCAACTCTGGGCGGAATTTCATTAAATTGTTTTCTAATTATCAAGTTATCTTCTTCGAGTTCTCTTAATTGATCGGTTAATACTTTTCTAGAAATCGAAGGTATTCGCGCAGCAATTTCGCCAAATCTACGCGTGCCAGATCGAAGACAATACAATAAAATTGGTTTCCATTTTCCACCAATTAATTCAAGCATTGCTGCCACTGGACATTGAATTATATCGCTATTTTTTTCTTTAGTTACCATTTTGTTACCACTTATTTTACAGTTACCAAAAGGTAACGAGTTACTTTTTAAAACTATTATTAGTTACTTTGTGTAACAAAAGTAAATATAAATTTAAAAATAACAAAAAAATGATTTTAGTAACAGGAGCATCTGGTCATTTTGGTACTGCAACCATCAACTTTTTAATCGAAAAAGGAATCGAAGCAACTACCATTAAAGCCTTAGTAAGAAACGAAACTGCAGCTGATGCATTCAAAAAAATTGGTGTAGGCGTTGCCATTGGTGATTATGACGATTATGATTCGCTTGTGAGCGCTTTTAAGAATGTAGAAAAACTTCTATTAGTATCAGGAAGCGATGTGATGCAACGACTTTCTCAGCATCAAAACGTGATTAATGCTGCTAAAGAAGCAAATGTTAAACACTTAGTTTACACAAGTTTTCAACGTAAAAATGAAACCGAAACTTCACCACTTTGGATTGTAGCACAATCGCATATTCAAACAGAAAAATGGATCAAAGAAAGCGGCATTGCTTATACTATTTTAAAAAATAATCTTTATATGGATTTTCTGCCTGGTTTTATTGGTGAAAAAGTAGTAGAAACTGGAGCAATTTATGTACCTGCAGAAAATGGTAAAGTTAGTGCTGTTTTGCGTTCAGAAATGGCCGAAGCGGCAGCAACAATACTCGCAACTTCGGGACATACTGGAAAAGAATATAATTTTACAAACTCTGAAGCGGTTTCTTATCAAGATATGGCACAGATAATTTCAGATGTTACAGGCGTGACGATTAGCTACAATTCGCCGACAGTTGATGCATATGAAAAAACAATGAGTAATTACGGAATGCCAGCAGAGGTAATCGGAATATTTTCAAGTTTTGCAAAAGCTCAAGCGGAAGGCGAATTAGACCTTGAAAGTTCTGATTTAGAAGTGTTGCTTGGCAGAAAACCTGTTTCAACAAAAGATTTCCTAAGTAATTTACACGGACAAAAATAACAGGTTTAGATTTTATACTTAAAAAATGTAAATGATTGAGATACTATCTTAAATCTAAATCTGTTTCATTCAAAACTTCTAAATCAAAAGTGAGTCTGTAAAAGATTATTTTATGGACTCACTTTTTTAGAATTTATTATAGCTAAATAAAAAAACTGCTCCATTTCTAGAGCAGTTAACCAATAAAAAACTAAAACTATTTTTCAATCAACTTTTTCTTTTGCTCGTATTCTTCAAGTTTAATTTTACCTAAAGCGAGTTGTTTGTTCAAAATATCTAAAGCTGAATCTTTTCTTCTTCGTTCACCAGGAATAGCATAAGGCGTTGCAAAAATCCAAAAAAGAACTACAACCCATAGTATCCACCAAATTATGTCCATTCCCAAAAAAGGATAACTATTATATTTCATAACTATTTATTTACTAAATGTAATTACAATCGAATGAAAAGTTGGTCTTTTTCACGTCTTACTTTTTTGAGTTTCGCTAGATAATCATTGGCAGTATCGCGATATCCTAATGGAAGAATGACTGTGCTTGCTAATCCTTTTTCTTTTAATTGTAAAAGTTCGTCTAATGCTTTTTTATCAAATCCTTCCATTGGTGTGCTGTCAACATATTCTTCGGCAGCAGCAACTAAAGCAAATCCTAATGCAATATAGGTTTGCTTTGCATTCCAAATAAAATTATCGACATCAGTATTTTGTAACTGTGTTTCAATATGTTCTTTCATAGATTGCAAACTATCTAAAGAGACATCTCTGACCTTGGCTATCCTTGCAAAATAATCGTCAATATGTTGTTGCGATAATTTGTCCCAAGCGGCAAAAACCAACAATGCAGAAGCGTCAGTAATTTGAGATTGATTGCTAGCAATAGGTTTTATCTTTTCAAGCAACGCTATGTCTTCAATAACAAAAACAGAATACGGCTGCAGTCCAAACGACGATGGGGCAAGAGCAATAGCATTTAAAATAATTTCTAGTTTTTCGTTCGGAATCTTAATTCCGTTCATTTTTTTGGTGGCATATCGCCAAGTTAATGCTGTTGTAATTGACATAGTTAGTCTTTTTTAATTATAGATTTGAATAGAAGTTCCTACTCGTGTTCTTGTTACTATATTCCTATTATTTGTTTGGATAACCGACTACAAAATCCTCTTCACTACTCTACATTCTGTTTGCTTTTTTGTGTAATTTTTTGCGGTTTCTTTATTGCAACTCCAAACTAATTTAAAACTTATTACAAAGTTTGGTTTTTTACACACAGAAAGTATTACACATAAAATCTTATGATTTGTAACATCATCACATTAACAGAATTAATTTGAAAACTTAAATTATAGAAAGGAAAACAGATGAAAAAAAAGAGTTTATAATGGAAGTTCTTTACAGCAAAATCATAGGATTATAAACTACATAAAATTTCAAAAATACCTTTTCTACATTAAAAATACATTATTCAAACATTTATAAAACAACAAATATAAAACACCTAAACCATTGATTATTAACGTATAGATAATTTAAAATTGGACTAAAAACAATAAAGTCATCATAACTTTGACAAAGTATTAATCAAAAACTTTTCATTATGAAAAAAATTATGTTTTACGTGTTTTCATTAACATTTTTAGTCTTTGGACAAACGTTTGCTCAATCTGTAGCAGAACAAAATTTGAACTCCGCAATTCAATCAGCAGAGAATGTACAACAGGAAGTCGTTGTTGCTAGAAAAGCGGTAAATCAGTTGGTAAAACAATTAGCTATTTTAAACAATCCGAATGCCATTTTATTTGAAGACAAAATGAATTATCACGTGAATTCCGTTCTAAATAATTCAGATGAAATTCAATCCTATGTAGCTTATGCGCAAACAAATTCATCAATTCCATTTTCAACAACGTCGATTGTAAATAACGCTAATGAATTAGTGAACCAAAATGATATCATTATGGATTTGACTGCACAAATAAAGACTGCAATCACTGCAAATAATTATACTTTGGCATTAAGCTACATTCAACCAATTAGAACTGCGTTATCAAGACAATTTAATAAATCAGGTGCAATAATTACTGCAATTGAAGCGATAAAAATTAGTATTAAAACTTATAACGTATGTATTACTCCTATTGATAATAATGGTAATGCTACCACTTATAACGCTGGTTTTTATGCTCAAAACTTAACAACTGGAGCTTATTATTATCCAGGAAATCCGAATGATCAAGATTATGGCTATGGGAATTGCTTTTACAATTTGCCTCCTGGAACCTATACTTTTGGTTCTTTTCAAGATTACTTCTGTGGAACAAGTTCAAACACAGTTACTTTATCAGATAGTCTTTTAAATGAAGAAAACACTATTGAAGTTGTATTGACCGTTTGGTGTGAATAGTTATTTTAAGTTTTTTACTAGAAACAGAGATTGCATTTTGTGGTCTCTGTTTTTTTTTATACATTTATTTTTTGTTGCTACTTATGAAATCAATTGTTTTTTGGTTCCTTTTATTCTTTTCAACGATTAGTTTTGGTCAATTTCAATCACCTGAACCTAAAATTATTTTACCCGAATTAAAGCTTCCTGAAAACAACTTAAACTACTTAAAATCCTATCGTAAAAAAGTAAAAAAATCTATCATTGATAAAAAAACAACTGAATTTGATGAAGAAGGAAACATAATTAAAGAAATCATTGTAGATTTCCCGATAAAAAAAACAATTCTATACAATTATAGTAATGGTGTTTTAGTTGAAAAAAGCACTACATCTGAAGCTAATTCGGAAGCTTTAAATCGATTAAATTCTGAAACATTAATTAGAGAAGCCAATCAAAATGCGGTCGCACTCTACGAAGATGTTAACCAAACGGAACTTTATAAAGCTATTTTGGACTCAAAAAATAGGGTAATTTCATTTACAAATGAAACGAATTATCAAGACAACAAAACCAATAAAACTAGAAAAAGTAACTTTGAAACCACATTGGTTTATGATAATAATGCTATTGTTGAAATCAAAAAATCAAACGCAACAGAACTCTATTTCTATGACAAAAATCTAATAGTCAAAAAAGAACTGACACAAACTCAAGGTCCGACTAAAAATATTGAAACGGATATTTATACTTACGACAAGAACAAAAATCTTATTGCAATTCACCATTCGAGCCAAATTTTTTATCCGAATAAACCGGTTAGAGAAAATAGTTTTTTAAAAGATTCTGCTGTATATAACAATAAAAATCAGTTAATTAGAAGTGGTACAAAAATTAGACACATCACCTATCAATATGATAGTAAAAACAATTTAACGGAACGGTTTCAGTACCACGACGAAAAACCTTATTTGAAAGAAGAATTAATCTATACGAACAATGTTGTTAGTAAACATATTACGACTCATTTCAATTCAGCTCCTAAAGAAAATTTGATCAGAACGACCACTTATGACTACAAAAATGGTAATTTAATCCAACAAGAAACGCAAGGTTCTAGTGCTAAATTTTCTAAAAAAACAACCTACCACTATGATACAAAAAATAGATTAGAAAAAGTTACTGAATACTCCAAAATTGGCATAGAAAACCCATACAAACCAAGTTCTGAAAAACGTTGGGAATACACCGAAAATAGTCTTAAAATAATAGGTTCATATGGCGATATTATAATTTATGAATTCTATTAAAATGAAAAAAACAGCTTTATTTATTGCGGTCTTTTTGATAAAATTTTATTGTTTTTCACAACAAAAAAATGAATTTCGTTCTATTGCTGAAATGAATACTGACGAAAAAGAAATGTATGACCTTTTGCAAAAATCGGTTATGGCTTTGCTGAATAATAAACCTACAGCCAAACTTTTTCCGATGTTCAAAATATTTGAGGACAAAAAAGTATTTGTGTTTAGTTCCTTGATTTATGACGAACCTTATTTTCAAACCTATGATGAAGGTTCAGGAACTGCAACTTATACGGTTTCCTTACATTTTACAAAAAGAATAGAGCCAAAAGAATATCCAGAAGTAGGTGAAAGTGGCAATGGAACTGGATATGGAACTGGTTCACCGAGATCTGAACGAACCTACAAAACTCCTGTAGAATATTATTTATCGGTTGACTATTCCAAATCCAATAATTCATTTCAAGATAGAACGTTACTTAGTGTCAAGAAAGACAAACCCTATTTTGATAACAAATTTTCTAGAGTTAAATTATGGAAGTCCAACGGTGATAATGTTGTCAATCCGTTACTTTATAAAATTGATAAAGAGAATTATGTGAGTTATGTCGATAATGAAATTGCTATTTATAAAAAGGATAGTTTGTTTGGAATCATCAACCCTAAGAATAAAGTTATAGCACCATTCAAATTCAAAAGTTTGCGGATTTACAAAATGGGAATTCTGGCTCAAGAAAACAAAAACTTTTATTTTATTGATAGAAAAGGTAAAAAAATTAGCAAAAATTATGACAAAGTCGAAGTCAATTTCAATCAAAGTTTCGATGCCGTTTTAGATTGCTTTAAAGTAAGAATTGGTGATAAGTATACGTTAGTCAACAATAATTTTGAAGAAAAATTACCTTTAATTTATGACAAAATCAATTTCTTTAACTATAAAAATGTTCTCACCAAATTACTTCTCGAACGAAACGGAAAAAAAGTAATTTTTGACATTGCAAAATGGGAAGAAACCAAAATGATTTATGATTATATTCAAGTTCTTGACGACAAAGAAATGATAGTTTCCGAAAATGGTAAATTCGGAATTGTGGATCATACTGGTGTGGTAATATTGCCATTAGAAAATGATTCCATTACCTATTTACCCAATTATAGCAACGAAGGATTGCTGTTGGTTATAACAAAAAATAATAAAAGTGCACTTTATGTAAATAGAAAGTTCCTAACCGATTTTGATTATGATATTATAACTTCGATGTTTGGTGGCATAAAGGTTGAAAAAAATAAAAAATTTGGTCTGATAGATACTACAGGAAAAATAATTCTTTCTACTGAATATGACACATTAGAATACATCAAAAAAGTAAAGAAAATTGAGGCAACAAAAAATGGAGCAATCACATCTTTTGATTTAAATGAACTTTATAAAAAGTAAAATATGCTAACCAACATCAACCCAAAACTTCCGATGCGTGATAAAAAAATTACGATGGATTTTTACTTAAATAAATTAGGATTTCAATTGTTTGGAAGTCCAAATTATGATGGCTATTTAATGGTGCAAAAAGACCAAATCCAGCTTCACTTTTTTGAATTTAAAAACTTAAATCCAGATGAAAATTATGGACAAGTTTACATAAGAACCAATTCTATTGACACTGTTTACCAAACCTTTTTAGACGCAAAAGTGTGGATACATTCCAACGGACAATTGGAAAACAAACCTTGGCAACAAAGAGAATTTTCTATACTTGATCCTGATAAAAATTTATTAACCTTTGGACAAAGCTTATAAAATTATGATTCATCAAGACATTATCAATTATAACAATTCTAAAACAGAAGAAGACCAAGCTATTTGCAACAAACTGCTAGAAATCATTCACGGTAAGCTTTTCGATTTTGAAAATAAACTATGGCACGCACATCCTGTGTGGTTTGAAAACGGAAACCCTATTGTGGGTTACGACAAATTGAAAAACGGAGTACGACTGATGTTTTGGAGCGGAGCAAGTTTTGAAGAACAAGAACTAAAATTAGGTTCCGGAAAATTCAAAGATGCTTCTAAAACCTATACATCTGTTGCCGAAATTAACATTACTGAAGTAGAACGATGGCTTCAAAAATCGACGACAATTCAATGGGATTATAAGAATATTGTAAAACGAAAAGGTGTTTTAGAACGCTTGAAATAATATTTAAAATGAATAAAAATTTATACTTAATATTGCTTCTCGTTATAAGTTTTGGTTTTTCACAATCTTACAATGTTCCGTATAGAAAAAGAAATCTTTGGGGTTACGCCGATAAAATTGGCCAAGTGATCATTGAACCCAAATACGATTCTGTGAGTACTGAATTTAAAACTTTAGATGAATATTCTTTTAATTTATAATATTTCAAAAAAGAGAGTAAGCGTTGTCCAATAGGAAATAATGGCGTTAAATTTTACCAAGATTAAAAAAAATAATATGAAAAAAATAATCCTACTTCTGATTTTATTAGGCTCAAAAAACCTTAGCGCACAAACTAATAATGATAAGCTGATTTTAGCAAAATGTAAAAAACCTTTGATAGAAGTATACAAAACACACGGCGTTATTCTTGACAAAATCGAAAACTACTTACTGGAAATCTCTCAAATCGAACAACCAGTATCGAGTCATATAAGAGATCACAAAATTGATTCCATTAAAAGAATCCATAATTTGAATCTATGTGATTATTATCTTCAACTACGAAAAAACAACGAACAATTTTATCCACTAATTAAATCGAAGGAAGATGCTCTTTTAATTTCTAATTTTGTTAGCGAACGATTTGTGAAAATTGATCAGCTCTATCGCTCTTTTGTAGAAGAGAAAAAAGTTGAAAAAGTGATAGAAAACACTACAAATAATAAGATAAACGACACTGTAAAACCTATTTTCGAAATTGGACCAACAATAGATGCCTGTAAAGATTCGCCATTGGGTATTGAAGCGTGCAGTTATCAAATTATTTATAAAGCAATAATGAACAATTACGCAGTTCCTGAAATACGTATCATTGAAAATAGCCTATTTAAAATATTGGTAAGTTTTAGAATAAATAAAGAAGGAATTGTTGAAGCGATTCGAATTAACAAAACGTCAGGATATTTTGAATTTGATATGGAAGCAATAAATGTTATCAATCGCATCGGGAAAAATAAAAAATTCAATCCAGCGAAAATGAATGATAAAGCCGTAGAAGTTTATTATACGATTCCAATCAACGTGATGAGTCAACAAGATTGATGATTATACAAAAAAAAATGTAATTTTGAATAACCAACCAAAAAACTATTATATGAAAAAAATTATTTTAAAAAACGGAATTATTGGCGGACTAATTGTAGCTGTATTTTCAGGATTAAGTGTCTATATTCATTCTAAAAATCCTGACGATCCGACTTTAAGTTATATTTTGGGATTCACAGGAATGTTTATTGGTTTCATCTTTACATTTGTTGGGATGAAACACTATCGTGATACCATAAACAATGGTTCAATAACATTTGGTAAAGCCTTCACTATTGGCACATTGATAGCTTTTATAATAGCAACAATCTATGTTGTAGTATGGCTTATAGAATTAAATAATTTCTACCCAGATTATATGGATAAAATTTCGGCATCTGAAATTAAAAAATTGCAATCAAGTGGTTTGAACACCAACGATTTACAAATAAAGATTGAGGAACTAAATCAAATGAAAGAATCTTACAAAAATCCTTTATTCGTAATAGGAATGACCTATTTTGAAATTTTTCCTATTGGAATTATTTTTTCATTGATAAGTGCCTTGATTATTAAGAAAGGGAAGAAATAAAAACGAAAAAAGGTACGCAAAACGTACCTTTTTTTTATGAAAATATTTTAAGCTTATTTGTCTTTAGTGAATTCAAATGACTGACCACTAATTGACAATGTAAAACCATTTTTAGCAGTATTGAATTGAATAGTTAAACCTGCTTGCTCAAGAGTAAATTTACCATTTCCTTTATCATCAAGAGGTGTTGATGGTTGTCCTGGTGAATTAATAACCAAACTATCATCTTCTTCAGTAAAGTTGATTTTTAATGGAATTTTAGTACTTGAATAATCACCAACATAAACATCAAGACCTTTGCTCTTCTCTACTCCATTCTTGACATCGGTCCAAACATTATTTTCTTCATTAACATCAGGAAAAGCTTTGTCAGGATCTATAGTTATTGATTCTAATTCTTCGTTAGTATCAACATTAAAAGTCCACGTATTATTGCGCTGCCAAATTTCTACAGGCAATGCTTTTCTTGACGTTTTACCCGATTTAGTTTTCATTTCTAAAACAACAGGCATCGGCATTTTTTCTAAATTTTGGATAGTTACCGTTGCACCATTTTTAGCATCACCTTTAACATATTTTACCTTTGTGATAGCTTGATCTAATGCCCAATTGTTCATAATCCAACCTCTCCAAAACCAACCTAAATCTTCTCCGGTTACATTTTCAAATGTTCTAAAAAAGTCATCTGGCTGCGGATGTTTGTATGCCCATCGCTCGATGTATGTTCTAAAAGCTTTGTCAAAACGCTCTGGTCCAACAATAGAATTACGCAACATTTCTAAACCTGAACCTGGTTTATAATAAGCTAAAATTCCTAAATTAACTTCTTTTAAATTATCTGGTGCCGCAATAACTGGTTCCATTTCAGGGTTAGTTAATACAAATGATGCTTGATGCATATCTGTAACTGGCTGTTTGTATTCACCATTATTAAAATCTTGAGAACTCAATCCATTAATAAAAGTGTTAAATCCTTCGTCCATCCAAGCAAATAATCGCTCATTAGAACCAACAATCATCGGAAACCAAATGTGTCCGAACTCGTGATCAGTTACACCCCATAAATCAGCACCTCTTGATTCCCAGCTGCAAAAAACAATTCCTGGATATTCCATTCCACCTTCATTTCCAGCTACATTGGTTGCTGCAGGATAAGGATATTCAAACCATCTTTTAGAGTAATTTTCAATCGAAGCTTTAGTATATTCTGTAGAACGTTCCCAACCATTATTTCCGTTACTTTCTTCAGGATAAGCTGAAATAGCAACCGATTTTTTTCCGCTAGGAAGATTGATTTTAGCTGCATCAACAATAAAAGCTGGTGAAGAAGCCCAAGAAAAATCACGTGAGTTTTTGATTTTAAATTTCCAAGTTAAAGTGGCTTTTCCTGCTGGTCTTGAAGCCGGATTTTTAACCTCATCAGCTGTTCTAATCATTACTGTTTTGTCGCTAGCTTTTGCAGCAGTCCAACGCTTTTGTTGTTCTGCAGTATATACTTCATTTTGATTTAACAATTCACCCGAACCAACCACAATGTGCGAGGCTGGAGCTGTAATTGAAACATCAAAATCACCATATTCTAAATAAAACTCACCTGCGCCCAAATATGGTCTTGTATTCCAACCACGAACATCGTCATAGACACACATTCTTGGATACCATTGTGCCATCGTAAAGATTTTTCCGTTTTTAGTCTCTAAAACGCCCATTCTATCTGAACCATATTCTGGCGATACGAATGAAAAATCAATTTTTAATTTTACAGAAGCGCCATTAGCATTTAAACTTTGCGGTAAATCTACTTGCATTCTTGTATCAGTAACCGTAAACTTAGCTTCTTTTTCTGAAACCTTTCCGGCTACAGTTGTGACAACTTTAATAGAATTAATTTTAAATCCACCATCAAAAGCTTGCCCTTTTGCACCATTTCTACTTCCTTTTAGTGGAATGATAGCGTTTCCTCTTGAGTCTTTTTTAAATAAATTTTGATCAAGATTTAACCATAAAAAACTCAGTTTATCTGGACTATTGTTGGTGTAAGTTACAACTTCTGAACCCTTTATTTCATTAGTTCTTTCGTCTAAAGAAGCGGTAATTGTGTAATCAGCTCTGTTTTGCCAATATTTTGGACCAGGTTGTCCGCTTGCTGAGCGAGTTTCAGTGGCATTTTTGGTATAAAAATTATTACCAAACGCTTCGTTGTAATTGTAGTTGCCAGTTGCAGGAACTTGTTGAGCAACGGCAGTATTGAAACTAAAAACAAAAGTTCCGACGACTGCTACTTTAAAAAAGAAATATTTCATAAAATTAAAATTAGTAAAACAAATTAAGGCAAAAAAAACTTGTTACAGTTCAAAAGCATTCCTATTTGTATGTTAAAAAATCAAATTGTTACTAGATTTAATCAATTTATCTCCTTTGTAAATCATTTCTTATCTAAAAATGGCGTAATTTAAAATAATAAAATACATTTACGTAGTCGAAAAAGTAAAACTTGTTTATTTAATGAAAACTGTACTTTCTAATTCAATACTTTCTGCTACAATTAAAAGTGATGGCGCAGAACTGATTTCACTGACTAATATTCAAAATAATACCGAATACATTTGGGAAGGTAATCCTAACTTTTGGGGAAAACATTCACCGGTTTTATTTCCAATAGTTGGAACTTTAAAAAATAATGCATTTGAATATGAAGATAAAAAATATGAATTATCGCGTCACGGTTTTGCTAGAGATCATAATTTTTCGGTTATCGAACAAACTCAAACTAGTGTCACCTATTCGCTACAAGCAACCGATGCAACAAAAAAAGTATATCCTTTTGAATTTGAATTGCATCTAATTTATATTCTAAAAGGTAATAAATTAGTAGTTGAATATAAAATAATAAACAACGACACTAAAAAAATTCCGTTTTCAATTGGTGCTCATCCTGCTTTTGCATTACCCAATTCATTTGAAAAATATTCTTTAGCATTTGAACATCAAGAAACTTTGACTTGTTTTACTCTAGAAAATGATTTGTTATCAGATACAACATTTGAAATTGAATTGGATAATAAAAAATTACCTTTAACCTATGCTACATTTGAAAATGATGCACTGATTTTTAAAAAATTACAATCTAAAAGCATTACCATTTTAGAAAAAAATAATCCAAAATTAAAAATAGCTTTTGATGATTTTCAAAATCTCGGCATTTGGACTAAGCCCAATGCACCTTTTATTTGCATCGAACCTTGGTTAGGATATTCTGATGTCGTTGATGCTAGCGGTAAACTCATTGAAAAAGAAGGCATACAATTTGTAGCAGTCAACGAAACTAAATCTTTTCAATTCCAAATAGAAATTCTTTAAATAATGTTAGAAATCAATTTTCATCCGTTTAAAAATCTTGAAACTGAGCGACTTTATTTGAGAAGAGTTGCTGCAACTGATGTCAAAGAAATACTAGAGCTTCGTGGCAATCCTGGCACAATGAAGTATATTCCACGACCATTGATTTCAACCGAAGAAGAAGCAATGGAGCATTTGAAAATGATCGATGATAAAATCGACAATAATGAAGGTATCAATTGGGCAATTACATTAAAAGGCAACCCAAAATTGATTGGCATTATAGGACATTACCGTATTCAACCCGAAAATCATCGTTGCGAAATTGGTTATATGATTTTACCCGAGTATAACGGACGAGGAATTGTCACAGAAGCGATCAAAGTAGTTTTAGAATATGGCTTTGAAGACCTCAATATGCATTCAATAGAAGCAGTTATCGATCCTGAAAACGTAGCTTCGGAGAGAGTTTTATTAAAAAATGGATTTATAAAAGAAGCTCACATTCAAGAAAATGAATTGTGGAATGGAAAATATTGGGATTCTGTAATTTATTCACTACTAAAAAGAAATTTCAAAAAATAACATATGAACGAATTTGAAAAACAATTTCAGGAGTTGCAAGACTTTTTAAAGTTTGAAGACTTTACCATTCTCACCAAGAGAGTTATCGATTTAACTCTTGATACCGAAGATGTTAACCATTACAAAAAAACGAATGATTTTCTTGTTTGGTTAGATCATAATGAAAGTAATATTGAAGCCAAGAAAGAAAAATTTAAAGACATTTTGTCTGATTTGCACACTAGTTTGGTAACAAAACCAATTCCTGCTAAAGAATTATTGGTTTCAACTTCCGATTTAGTAAAAAGTTACGGTGCATCAAGTTTTGGTCTCGGACCAATTAAAATGGAATTGTATCAAGGTCAAATTTTAGGATTGGTAGGCGAAAACGGTAACGGAAAAACAACTTTGTTAAGAAGTTTGTGCGGTGAATTATGTCCGTCAAGCGGAACAATAAACTATAATTTTCAATTCGACGATAATTATGATTTGAGAACAAAATTGGTTTACATTCCGCAGCGCACTGATTCTTGGTATGGCTCAATGTTTGAAAACTTGCAATTCACTGCGACAAATTATGGCTACAAACCTGAAGAAAATGAATTGATTGTTGAATTAATCATTGCTCGTTTGGGTTTAAGAAAATACAGAAAACACAGTTGGTCTAGTTTATCATCGGGCTATAAAATGCGTTTTGAATTGGCTCGAATGTTATTAAGAAAACCGAAAATCTTACTCATCGACGAACCGTTAGCGAATTTAGATATTCTTGCACAGCAAACCGTTTTAGAAGATTTCAAAGCGATAGCAAAATCACCATTCAGGCCTATTGGAATTGTCTTGAGTTCACAACAGTTATATGAAGTTGAAAAAACATCCGATCAAGTTATTTTCTTGAAATATGGTAAACAAAAAAATCTTATTGAAAATGCAACTAATGAAGAGGATACTGTTATCGAAAACAATTTGGTTATCGAATTTGAAAGCGAATGGAATCAGAGTCAATTGGGAGAAACATTTGATAAATTAAATATGATTTCTTTGCAATATAATGGCGGAACGTATATCATCAATTTTCCAGAAGAAGTTAGTATTTATGACTTTATGAAGGTTGTCATTAACCAAAAAATTCCGTTGCAATACTTAAGAAATATTTCCAATTCAACACGTCGCTTTTTTGTATCCTAAATCTAAAAATTATGTTTAAAAATATTCAAAAACAGTTACTGATAAAATATCCTTTACTTTGGAATACGAGAGTTGTTCCTGTGTCGATTATACTTATTGCAGTAAATATTATCTTCTTTTTTATCGGATATGTTGAAGGAAAATTGAACTTTAGCGAAGATGAAAACAATTATAATTACGACAATGATGGTTTGATAATTTTCTTTAGTAGTTTCTTATCTATCTTAATAATCATCCTTTGGTTGCTCTTTTATTTGAAGAATAACTCGTTTAAGTCATTTTATCCCAAAACCAACTTTTCATTACTTAAAGAATGGTTTATAATATTGTTTATCAGTTTTTTAACTTGCTTGTTTACCTATTCTTTTTATTATGGTAAAGAAACTAGAGTTCGAAGTTATTATTCAGAAAAAGAAGCTAAAGAACGATGTGAAATTCTTAGTAAAGGTTCCTTTTTTATTGATGGATCGTTTTCAAATAACTACAGAAATGATGAATATGACGAAGCTGGAATAGCAACTGTAATACCAGACGACTCAAATGCATCAAAAAACAACTTTATTTACTTCAACGGAAAAAAATACAACTATTTATCATTGTTGAACAAGAACGTCAATAGTTACACTTTTTTTGATTTTGAAAGCGATTCTTTACGTAAAAAAACAATCAAAACTTGGTTAGTAAATCAGCAAAAAGATTCTATTAAAAATCTCTTTAAAAGCTATCTTAAAATTGCAAAAGAACACAACCTAAAAGCCAATATTGATGCCTATAAATGGTTTGATTTGATCTATGATCATCCCAATTTTGAAAAGTACAATTTGATTGGAAAAAATAATGAAAGTGAAGTTTATTATCCAAGTAATTACACCAACGGAAGCGTTTTTGATAGCGTGAATAAATATATAGTTACTATTAAAGACCAACAATTTGAATACTACAAATACTATGTTCCTGAGGCTAAACTGCATTATAATTATGATAAAATTGCTGATTCTTGGAATACTCCAAGTATAAATTTTGATACATTATTAATCATACTTTATCTCGCTATCGGATTATCGTTGTTGGTATTTTCGTTTAGGGTGACTTCTATAAAAAATTGGATGGTTGCAGCTGTAAGTTTAGGTATATTAGGAATTCTATTTGGAATCATTAGTTTGATTATTAAATGGGATTACACCTTTCCAACTCTTGTAATTATTACTGTCGTTTTAGCCGTAATTTATTTTATTTATATATTATCGAAGAAGAAAAATAAAAGTATTTCTGGAGTAGTTGTGAATGTCGTTCTGTGGTCAGTTCCGGGAATTTTGCCCTTAATTTACTTTCTGTATATAGAGTTTTTAAGAACTTTAACCTATAAAGATAATGTGCCCTATGAGTTAAGTGAATACTATCCAACGATAAAATTCCTTAGAGATAACTCGATTATTTTCTTGTATTTAAATATTCTATTTGTACTTATTATTATGCTACTTCTTTCCTCAAAAATAAAGAAATGGCGTGGCTTAGCAGAAAACTAATAATTAAAAACCCTTTAAAGCAATTTAAAGGGTTTTTAATTTAGGTAATGTTCTTATGTATAATTCTTCTACTTTTTTTCTTGCCCAATCTGTTTTTCTCAAAAAAGTCAGGCTAGATTTCACGCTCGGATTGTCTTTAAAACAATTAATATTGATAAATTCGGCTAAGGTGTCGAAACCATAAAATTCGACTAATTGTTCGACAATAACTTTTAACGTAACACCGTGAAGAGGATCTTTTGATTTTTCCATAGCGCAAAAGTAGTATTAATATTGATTGGATAAAAAAACCATCAAAATTTCTTTTGATGGTTTATATTTTTGAATTGATTATTATTGAACAGCCAAAGCAGCATTTACGTTACCATAACCATAATCAGAATTTCTTGTAGGGAAATAAGTAGCCGATTGACGCATCTTGTTTAAAACTTGATCTCTTGTCCAAGATGGGTTTTTAGACCAAACTAAAGCGGCAATTCCTGCTGTAGTTGCAGTTGCTACAGATGAACCGCCAACGTAGTCACTTTGATTATCATAATAACTTGTAACAGGCACAGTGTTTCCAGAAGCAGCACGTTGCATCTGAACAGTAAATTCAATTTTTCCGCCAGAATGACAAACATCACATTTTTGATTAGATGTGCCTTCTTTAACACCAGTTACAGCAACAGTTTCTGGCATCCACGCTGGAAAAATTACTCCAACAAAATTGGTAAAACTTGTCGAAGTTCCGCCTGCACAAAAAATTAACTTTCCTTTACTGTAGGCATATCTCACACCATCTTCAATTTTTCCTGACGAAAAAATATGTCCTAACGACATTGAAATAATTTTTACGTTTGTATTATTTCCTAAAGCAGTAAAAGCATTTTTTACACCATTTTGTTCGTGATAACCATCTAAAACAACATTCGAAGCTGCTCTGTAAACAATTAAATTAGAATTATAAGCAACTCCAACTGGTAATCCATTATCGTTTCTTGGTGCAGCAGCTACAGATGACATACTCGTTCCGTGACCACATTGATCATTTGGTCCATCAGTTCCAGTGCTCCAAGGCCAAACAGAATCGACATATGTTCCGAATTTTTGAATGGTTCTTCCGGTTGAAAGTCCGTCATTAAAATTACTTCCTAACAAAGTTTGACTTGGAGAAACACCTGTATCAATAATTCCAATTGTAACACCTCTTCCTGTAGAAACATTCCAAGCTGTTGGAATATTGTGCTGATAGAATGACCAAGGCACTTTTGCACCTGGAGTAACCGTTGTAAAATCAGAGGCACTTAAAGTTGATGATTCAAATCCGCATCCTGAAGAACTTGACGAACTTGACGAAGACAAAGAAACTTTTTGTTGAGCCGTTTCAAAATATTTGTAATCACCAGGTTCAACATATCTAATTTTAGCAGTTTTTCTTAAAGCAATAATGGTTTCTTGCTTTTCGATATAAACATCAACCAAGTTTAAAAAAGTATCACTTGAAAGCAAAACATCTTCTTTAGACTTACCTTCATAATGCGCAATTAAATTTAAAATTGTAGCTTGTGTTGCAGCGTTATTAGTAGATTTACTTCTATCAAAATCTTTTTCAGAATTACCAAAACCTATTGTAACAATATGATTTCCTCTGAAAGCGGCACTCCAAAGTAAGTGATTAGAGGCATTTTTCCAGCTAAAAGTTCCTTTTGTAGCAATAGCTTCATCAATTTGAGCATTTACTTGTTGCGCTGTTAACGGATTTTTTTGTGCTGCATCAACGGTAATTTCATCAAATGAATCCTCTTTAGAACAAGAGGCAAAAACAAATACTGATAAAATAATAATTTTTAGAAAATTTTTTGTCATACTCTTTAGTTTTTTAAGGTTGGTTTTACGAATATAATAATTTTTTGGATAGATTTTAAAAATGTTGGATTAAAATTTTATCATTTCGATGATTCATAAATCCTTTTAGTTTAATAAAATTGTTACTACATTTGCATTCTATGATTAAAACTGCAAACATACTTAACAAAAGAGCCAAATTCGACTATGAAATAATTGAAACTTATTCGGCTGGAATAGTATTGACAGGTACAGAAATAAAATCCATTCGATTAGGAAAAGCTAATATTACCGAAAGCTTTTGTGAATTTAATGATGCTAGCGAACTTTTTGCAATTAATACATCAATCGAAGAATATACTTTTGGTAATCAATTCAATCATAAAGCTAGAAGCGAAAGAAAGCTACTACTTAATCGAAGAGAACTTAAATCACTTGAAAAAAGCGTTGATACCAAAGGACTAACTATCATTCCTTTGCGTTTATTCACTAACGAAAAAGGTTTGGCTAAACTCGAAATCGGACTATGTCGAGGAAAGAAAACTTACGATAAAAGAGAATCTCTTAAAGAGCAAGATACTAAACGTGATATTGATCGAATTAAAAAAAGTTTTTAAGAACTTTTTTTTTACAGAAAAAAATGACTAAATTTGTCACGACAATAAAAGTCATTGAAGATGAATGCTATTTTAAAGAACGCTAGAGAACAAAAAGGTATTAAAACACGTGAGTTGGCACAACTAATGGGTATTGATCAAGCGTTGATTAGTAAATTCGAAAGTGGAGCAAGAAAACCCACAAAAGAGCAAATCAAAAAATTATCGACGATTTTAGATATTGATTATGAAACTTTAATGGTAGCTTGGTTAAAACAAAAAATACTTTATGAAATTGGCGACGATAGAGAATTTGCATTAAAAGCGATGCTCGTTGCCGAGGAAGAATTAAAATATTTAGCATCATTTAAGAGAAATCCTTTATCAAAAGATTTACAAAAAATTCTAGATGAAATTGATACCATAAAAAAACAACTAGATCATTATCGAGCCTTTGATAGTTTTAGAATTGCACAAGCTCTCGAGTTAGAATATACATTTGAAAGCAATAGAATAGAAGGAAACACACTAACCTTAAGAGAAACCGATTTGGTCATCAATGAAGGGCTGACCATCTCTGGCAAAAGTATGCGAGAGCATTTAGAAGCTATCAATCATACGGAAGCTATTGCCTATATAAAACAATTAATGGAACGTAACTTTCCGTTAAACGAAAGAGAGTTGCTATCGGTTCATAATTTAATATTACGTGGTATAATTCCAGAAGATGCTGGACGCTATAGACGTGTTCAAGTAATGATAAAAGGCAGTAGTCATATGCCGCCACAACCTTTAAGTGTTCCAAAAGATATGGAAGATTATTTCCTTTGGTATGAAGATAATAAAACTAAAGTTCATCCTGTAATTTTGGCAGCAGAGATGCACGAACGCTTAGTAACCATTCACCCATTTATTGATGGAAATGGAAGAACTTCTCGTTTAATAATGAACTTAATTTTACTGCAAAACGGTTATGTAATAGCCAACATTAAAGGAGATTATGAAACAAGAATGAATTATTATCAATCACTAGAAGTAGCACAAACCAAAAACAACAAAGAAGATTTCTTGTTGTTCATAGCAAAAACTGAAAAAGAATGTTTAGAACGCTATTTAAATATCATCAGCAAATAAAAAAACCCATTCTATTTTGAATGGGTTTTTGGTTTTTATTTAAATCCTACGATTTGTTCTTCTGCTGCGATTACATCTTCAACATATTTTTTATAATCAAGATAATCAGTAGTTGCAATTTTATCCCAATTTAGGGTTACTGTTCTTACCACTTTCAACTCATTTGGTTTCAGCAATTCAAAAGTTATTTGATATTTATGACCTTTGAACGTATATGTTTTTCCTTCTGGAATTTCTGTGAATTTTTTGTCTTGCGGAATATTTAAAACCACTTCTGAGTTATATTCATTACTTGTTTCATATGAAAAATAATCGATATCATATTTTCTAGATTCCAAAGCAATAATATCTCTCGTATATACTTTGTCTAAAAATGGTACATCGGTAATTTTTAAATTTCCTACAGTTTGAATTCGTTCTGCAATTGAAAATTGTGTTTCAAAAGTTATGTCATTATCATAAGTCTCATTTTTCAAAACTTTAGAAGATTGAACTGAAACTACTTTCTTTAATTTAGAATTATAATCTTCTTCTATTCGTTTTTTACGAACATCTTCGGTTGTGGCATCTGAGAACATTTCGTTGTAATAAGATTTATTTGCTCCGCTCACATTAAAAGTATTTACGAAACTCTTAGCTTTATCATCAATAGTTACTGAAGTTTTAGAATTTGATATATTTTTTAATGCGTTATCAAACGGAATTGCAATAATTTTAGACTTTTCATTTTCAGCTTTATCAAATGAAATTACTAGTGCATTTGCTTTATATAAACTACTTGGCAATGCCTTGAATGGAAGGTATTTATCCGTTAACTCAAGGAAATAATCTTTATTATCGATAGTTACTTTAACAATGCAATGATTGAAATCATTAGATGGCAATAACATTGATGTAAATCCATTGTCATTAGTTGTAACTAAAACAAGATTGGCTTTCATTCCAGCTAACTGTGATAACGCCACAAATAATGTTGAAACGTCTTTACAATCTCCCAATTTAGTAGTTATAGTTTTAGAAGGTTTTTGCGGAACATAGCCACTTTGTCTAAAATCTAATGAGCTGTACTTGATGTTATTTTCAATGTAAGAATATATTTTTTTTGCGATTTCTTCTTGAGAAATTCCTGCAACACCATTCGGAAAAATTTCGGCGAAAGTCTTCTTGGTGATTTTATCTAATTTTAAATTTTTCTTCACTAAATCAGAATACCAATTAGAAATTTCTTTCCAAGACTTAATCGTACTGATTCTTATTGTATTGGTTAAATCACTAAAATTTGGCGCATAAGCCTCACTAAGAGCCATTGCTGGAACGTTAGTTTTTTTCCACATCATGTAGGTTTTATTATTAACCTTTCTAGTTGTTGCTGGAACTGTACCATTAATAAAATCAGAAATATACTCAGTTCCTGGAGGATAAATCAATCCGAAAACTGCTTCTACTGCAGGATAATAACTGTTGAAATAACACGACAAATCAAAATCCTTGTAGAATCTACCATAAGAGTTTTCGTAACGTTCGTATTGGATATAAATTACGTCACCCACTTTTAGATCAGTAAACACTAATGTTCCATCTCCTTCTTCTGCTGGAACAATCGAACCATCTTGCTTTACAATTTCAGATTTTAAAACGGTATTGTTATATGATTCAACATTGTATTCTTTTAATTCTTCAATTCCTTTTTCAGATGTTATTTCGTATAAAAAGGTAATTTTAGCTTTTCTTCCGCCTTCTGGTAAAATATTAACGATGTATTCGTCCAACAAAGTTGTTACACCAAAATCACCTTTAAGTGTCGAATTTCTTCTTTGCTTTATTACTTTATATATATCTTTTGTAGCGACTTCTTCAATTTCGTCGGGTGTTTTAGTGATATCATAAAGTTTTTTTCTTAATTCGCTATTTCCTGAATTATGAGACAAAGACTGACGGATAAATTTTTCGGCTTCCTTAAGATTATTTAAATTGTTATAAATAGTTCCTTTCTTTTCCATCAAGGAATAAGAATAGGGAAAATTTGCCAACCCTTTATCAACCTCTACTAAAGCTTCAGTATACTTTTTATCATCTACTAAAAGTTCAATATAATCAGCTCTTAAACCATTTGAATAGGAATATTTTTGGCTAGATTCTCGAGTGATTTTTTCAACATCATCTTTTCTATCAGCATCATCGTAGTAACGTTTTAATTGATTTAAAGCAAGTAGATTTTCTTTTTGATTAACTAAGTCTTCCAACATCTTGATTGTTTTAGACTTGTCATTTTTCAGTTTTTCGTAAATACCTGAAAATGTCGTAACATAAAATTCATTATTATCTGATTTAGCAAATAATTCTTCAATTTTTTGAAGCATTTGATTTACATCTGACTTTCTTGAAGCTAGAATGAAATCAAATAAAGTAGTAACCATTTCTGATTGTACTAAATTAGTTTTCTCACGATATTTTTCTAATTCAACGATGTTAGTTGAGCGCATCCATTCTTGGTCTTGAATTTTCTTTAAAATATTGTAGTAATAATTTTCATCATTAACTTCCATATTTTTTGCAATTTCTTCAACCTTTTGTTCTTCTTTTTTGTTTGCATAATTGGTCATTTGCAACACCTGAATAAGAGAAGATTTTGGATATTCTTTAATCAATTCTTCAATAATATCATTCGCTAAATCATTTTTACTGTTATTAGAATAAGCTTCAAAAAGCATTATTTTATAAAGTACATTGCTAGGATTTTTAGCAATTAAATCTTTGAAATACTCTTCAAATGACGGATTTAATTCAACCACATTTAATTGCTCTAACGTTGATTTATTGTATGTTTTAAATTTATTAGTAATTACCAAATCAGAAATTTTCTTGTTGGCCTCATCAGTTAAAGAGACAAAAAAGTTATCATTGCCGCCACTAGTTGAAAATTTCACCAATAAACGATTGGTACCTTTTAGCAATTTAAACTTTAACTTAAAAGCATTAAGATCCGTATGCTCCGACATATTATTGGAATAAATTTCGGCATCATTTACAAATATTTTTATAGAAGAACTGGTGCCAAAATTTAAGAAAACTTCTTTATCTGAAGGACTATCAATAAATACTTGAGAGTAGATAATTCCATCACCATACTCTGCTTCGTTAGTATAAAAATGATATCCTTCATTTTGTTTATCCACCGGAATATACCAACCAATTTTTCCGTTGCTATTGGCGTCAAATAATTTATCATTATTGGCGTAAACTTCTGGTTCATATTCGGTTTCTAAACCACTATCGTTAAGATTTTCAAAAACACCACAATATTGCCAATCTTCAATAGCATTTAATTTTTTAATATTATCGGTAAATCCTTGTGTGTTTTTTCTTTTTCTATCACAAACAGCTTTGAAATAAATAACTAAAGGATCATTACCAAAAACCTCAGAAGCTGCTAATAAATCTATCTTTTTATAAGTATAGTCATTAAATCCATTGGTAGTTGAATTATCCATCATATAAGGTTTGTACCAAATTGGATACAGATAATTTTTTTCCTTGCAAGTGGCAATAAATTGTTTTAAAATTTGATCATCAAACGCTAATTTTCCCATCTCATACTGCAACATTGCATCAAGAATTAGGTAGTCAACATTAATACTTATCTTGGCTTTTAACTCTTTATCAAAAAGTTTTCTAGCCTCTTCTCTTTTGTTAGCTAGCAATAAATCCCATACTTTTTTTTCAGATGTTTGTGCGACTATTACATTTACAAACAAGATACAAATGGCAACTAGTTTTTTCATTAATTAGGTTGATTTTAATTTTGGTACAATATAGCAATTCTTGTAATATGTTGTAAATTAATTCTTATTTTCTAAAAGCGGAACAAATTTAAAATCACCAAATTCATGCTTTTCAAATTGAGTTTCGTTTTTACGAATTAATAATGTCATAATTTGCTCTTTCTCACCAACAGGAATTACTAATTTTCCACCAATCTTTAGCTGCGCCATTAAAGGTTTTGGGATAATTGGAGCACCAGCAGTTACGATTATACTATCAAATGGCGCGTGATTTGGCAGACCTTTGTAACCATCGCCAAAAGAAATGTGCTTAGGTCGAATTCCTAGTTTTGGCAATAATAAAGAAGTTGTTTTAAACAATTCATTTTGTCGTTCAACGGTATAAACAGTTGCTCCCATCACACACAAAACGGCAGTTTGATATCCTGAACCTGTTCCGATTTCAAGAATTTTGTCACCTTTTTTAACTTCTAATAATTGACTTTGAAAAGCAACGGTATAAGGTTGAGAAATCGTTTGTCCAGCGCCAATAGGAAACGCTTTATCTTGATAGGCAAAATCCTCAAAACTGGAATTCAAAAACAAGTGCCTTGGAATTATTTTGATGGCTTCCAAGACGTTTTTATCGGTGATTCCTTTTTCGTGTAAAACTTTAGCTAATTGATTTCGAAGTCCTTGATGTTTGTTTGTATCTTTCATATTATTTTGAGAAACAAAGCGATGCTTTATTGTATTTATTTCTGTAAAAATAGATTGAAAAAAGCCAAAAAACAAGTTCCATTTTTCAAAAAATTTTAAACTTATTAACCTTGAAATAATTTCAAGGCATACTTTTAAACTTTAAACTAAAAGTGTACTTTTGATAAAATTTTATTTTATGCTTAAAGTTGGCGTTTTAGGTGCAGGTCATCTCGGAAAAATACACTTACGATTGTTAAATCAATCTGATAAATATGAATTGGTTGGTTTTTATGATGAAAATCAAGAAAACGGTGCCAAAATTGCAGCCGAATTTGGATATAAACAATTTGATACCATTGCCAAATTAATTCACGCGGTTGATGTTATTGACATTGTTACTCCTACTCTTTCTCATTATAAATGTGCTAAAGTTTCAATTAAAAGTGGCAAACACGTTTTTATAGAAAAGCCAATTGCTACAACGGTTGAAGAAGCTGAAGAAATTATTGCGTTATCTAAAGAATATAATGTTAAAGGTCAAGTTGGACACGTTGAACGCTTCAATCCCGCATTCATTGCTGTTAAAGACCAAATTGAAAATCCGATGTTTATCGAAACGCATCGTTTGGCTGAATTTAATCCTCGTGGCACTGATGTTCCAGTGGTTTTAGATTTGATGATTCACGATATTGATGCAATTTTAAGTGTGGTAAAATCTAAAGTTAAAGCCGTTCACGCAAGTGGCGTTTCTGTTTTGAGTCAATCTCCAGATATTGCCAATGCACGAATTGAATTTGAAAACGGTTGTGTTGCCAACATAACTTCAAGTAGAATTTCGATGAAGAACATGCGTAAATCACGTTTCTTTCAAAAAGACGCTTACATTTCGGTAGACTATTTAGATAAAATCTGTGAAGTGGTAAAAATGAAAGACGCTCCAGAAGTACCTGGTGACTTTGATATGATTCTTCAAAATGCAGAAGGCGAAAAGAAACAAATCTATTTCAATAATCCTGATGTTTCTCCAAATAATGCTATTTTAGATGAATTAGAAACTTTTGCAGATGCAATAAATAATAATACAGCTCCAATTGTAACACTAGAAGATGGAACTGAGGCTTTGAGAGTTGCTTACATGATTATTGATTCTATGGAAAGTAGATAATTATGGAGTTAAGTCAAAATCTAATACATGAAATTAAATCTTTAATTGCAAAGGCAAAAGAAGGCGCAATTCGTACGGTAGATCATCATCGAACGGTTATGTATTGGCATATTGGCGAACGAATTTTTAACGAAGAACAACAAGGAAAAGACCGAGCAGAATACGGTAATTATTTAATAAAATATTTATCAGAGCAACTTCAACCTGAATTTGGAAGTGGATTTTCATATAGGGAACTTCATCGCTATCGCCAATTTTATAGAACATTCCCAATTGTGGACTCACTGCGTACACAATTGAGTTGGACACATTATAGAACACTCATACGCATTGATAATGAAGATAAAAGGGAATATTACATAGCAGAAACCGCAAAAAATAATTGGTCGGTTCGTCAAATGGAACGACAAATAAACAGTCATTTATTTGAACGATTACTGCTGAGTAATGATAAAGAAAGTGTTTTAGCAGTTGCTCGAAATGAAGTCATTCCAACCAATCCAAATCAAATTATAAAAGATCCTTTAGTTTTAGAATTTTTAGGATTAAAGCGTGAAAGTGCCTATTATGAAAAAGATTTTGAGGAAGCAATAATCACCAATCTGCAAGATTTTCTTTTAGAACTTGGAAACGGATTTTCATTTGTAGCAAGGCAAAAACGAATCCATCTAGATGGAGATGAGTTTTTTATAGATTTAGTTTTTTATAATCGATTATTGCAATGTTTCGTTTTATTTGAAATTAAAACACACAAATTAACACATGAAGATTTAGGTCAACTTCAAATGTATGTGAACTATTTCGACCGAGTTGAAAAAGTAGCTCACGAAAAACCAACAATTGGAATTTTACTTTGCGCAGATAAAAATAATGCCGTCGTAAAATACTCATTACCAGAAAACAACAATTCTATTTTAGCAAGTCAATACCAATTATACCTTCCAACAGAAGAGCAATTATTAACTGAAATTAGACGAGAAATTGAAATATTAAAACATACAAACTAAACAAACATAATGAAAACAATAGCTGTAATAGGCGCAGGAACGATGGGCAACGGAATTGCTCACACTTTTGCACAAAGCGGTTTTACCGTAAAATTAATCGATATTTCTGAGAAATCTTTAGAAAAAGGAATGGCAACAATAGCTTCTAATCTTGACAGAATGGTTGCTAAAGGATCAATCACTGAAGATGACAAACACAAAACTATTGGAAATATTATAACTTATACCGACATAAAAGATGGTGTTGTTGGAACCGATTTAGTAGTTGAAGCAGCCACAGAAAATGTAACGTTGAAACTAAATATCTTCAAACAATTGAGTGAAGTCTGTGATCATAACGTGATTTTGGCAACAAATACATCATCTATTTCGATTACTCAAATTGCAGCTCAAGTTGTTCATCCAGAGCGCGTAATCGGAATGCATTTTATGAATCCGGTGCCGATTATGAAATTGGTTGAAATCATTCGTGGTTATTCAACTTCAGATGAAGTAACCAAAATCATTATGGATTTATCTGTAAAATTAGGTAAAACGCCTACTGAAGTAAACGATTATCCTGGATTTGTAGCCAACAGAATCCTTATGCCAATGATTAACGAATCAATCGAAACGTTATATAATGGTGTAGCGGGAGTTTCTGAAATTGATACCGTAATGAAATTAGGAATGGCACATCCAATGGGACCATTGCAATTAGCAGATTTTATTGGTTTAGACGTTTGTCTTTCTATTTTAAACGTAATGTATGACGGATTCAAAAATCCAAAATATGCTCCTTGTCCACTTTTAGTAAATATGGTAATGGCCGGAAAACTCGGAGTAAAATCGGGTGAAGGTTTCTACGATTATTCGGAAAGTAAAAAAGCAGAGAAAATTGCAAAGCAATTTTCAAAGTAAAGAGTAAAAAGTGATTAGTAAATAGTATTTGCTAATCACTATTCACTAATCACTATTCACTCAAAATGAGCAAAATAATCCCTTTCAAAGCCGTGCGTCCAACTCCAGATAAAGTTGGGTTGGTAACTTGTCGTAATTATGATGATTATTCGCCGGCGGAATTGGCTTCGTGGTTGGATTTCAATCCGTATTCGTTTTTGCACGTGATTAATCCTGCGTATGTTCATTCGCAGAAGATTACTTTGGACAAACGTTTTAAAGGTGTTGCTCATAAATATCAAGACTTTAAAAACGATGGTGTTTTTCTTGAAGATGAAAACGCAGCTTTCTTTTTGTATGAAATTCAGACGAAAACTCAATCGTTTACTGGTATTGTCTGTGGAACTTCGATTGAAGACTATAAAAATAATGTAATTAAAAAACACGAAGATACGTTGCAATATCGTGTAGAATTATTCAAAGATTATTTGCATCAAACAGGTTTTAATACCGAACCAGTTTTGATAACGTATCCAGACAAATCGGAAATAAATTCTTGGATTTCTGAAAAGAAAAAAGAACAACCCATTTATCACTTTGCGACAACAAATAAAGAAAAACACACACTTTGGAAAATTGCTACTGATTCTGAAATAGCTTGGTTAGAAACTCAATTTCAAAATATTCCTGAGTTATATATTGCCGATGGGCATCATCGTTCGGCTTCGGCTGAATTATTATTTGATGAAAATAATCATTTGGGAAATCAGAATTTGAATTACTTTATGAGTTTTTTAATTGCTGAAAGTAATGTCAAAATTTATGAGTTCAACCGAATCATTCGTGATTTGAATGGTCATTCGAAAGAGGATTTTATTTTAAAATTGTCAGAACATTTCATCATCAAAACCAAAGAGCAAGAATTGTGGAAACCACAAGGAAAATTTGAATTCGGAATGTATTTAGATGGTGCTTTTTATGCGCTTTTTTATAAATTGGAAAATAACAATTCCTCACTTTTAGAAAATCTTGACGCACAAGTTTTATACGATAAAGTATTACAACCTATTTTAGGAATTGAAGATTTAAGAAACGATGAAAGAATAGAATATATTCCAGGAAAGCAATCTATTCTTACGATAAAAGAATTAGTAGATGAAGGCGAATTTGAAGTAGGATTTATGTTATTTCCAAGTGATATATCAGAAATTAAAGCTTTGGCAGACAACAATTTAATTATGCCTCCAAAATCAACTTATATTGAACCTAAATTTCGTAGTGGATTGATGGTTTATGAACTATAAGTACGAAGTACAAATTACCAAGTAAGAAGTACTGAAAAATAGTTATAACAAAATTTAAAATGAGAAAATTACTTCTATTCTTTTTAATTACAGTTACATCTTTTTCACAAAACAAATCGCTCACTATTGAACAGATTGATAGCATTTGCTTAAAATCAAAAAAAAATATAGAAGAGAAATTTGAAATTGAAAGAGATATCGCTGTTAGTCGCACTAAAAGCATAAAAGTTAGAACTGAAGCTCTTTTAAAGATCTATAAAATTTCTAATCTAGATACAATAAATGAAGAAACAATTGCACCAGTTGATTCTAATTATCCTATTCGAAAACCACAGCTAATTAAAGCTACTTATGAATATGAAACAATATCATATAAAAAGAGTGTTGAATATGTATTTGTAGAATTATATTATGAAAATGATAAAATCAAAAGTATAAGAGTTAAAAACAGATACAATGATAATAGTTATACTGTTTTTACAAACTATTCAAGTTTAAAAAAGGATAATGATATAACCTATTTTAGCTTTTGTCAAAGTTTTAATAATTGGGTTGATAGAATATCTCTTAAAATAAATAATATTTTTTACGAAAGAAAATGGCAATGATACAACAAAACCTACTCGATATAAAATCCCAACTTCCAAATCACGTCACGCTAGTTGCGGTTTCTAAAACCAAACCTGTTGCCGATTTGATGGAAGCTTATAATGCTGGACAACGAGTTTTTGGAGAAAATTATGTACAAGAATTAGTTGAAAAACACGAAGCACTTCCAAAAGATATTCAATGGCATTTTATTGGTCATTTGCAATCACGAAAAGTAAAACTTATTGCTCCATTTGTAAATTTGATTCACGGAGTTGATAGCTTGAAATTATTGCACGAAATCAACAAAGAAGCTCAAAAAAACAATCGTGTTATTGATTGTTTGCTTCAAATTTTTATTGCCGAAGAAGAAAGTAAATTTGGATTGGATGAAAAGGAATTAACAGAGATTCTATCTTCAGAAGAATTCAAAAACCTGAAAAACATAAGAATTATTGGTTTAATGGGAATGGCAACCTTCACAGAAAATCAAGACCAAATCAAAAAAGAATTTCAAAAATTAAAAACAATTTTCGATAAAATAAATAAAGAAACTATCGGTAAAGACGCGATTAATCGCGTCTCCATTATCTCAATGGGAATGTCTGGCGATTATCAGTTAGCAATTGAATGTGGAAGCACTATGGTTCGAATTGGAAGTAGTATCTTTGGGAACAGAAAATGATTAACGATTGCAGAACAACGATTTTTGATTTTTGAATAATTAACTGAACACTGAATACTGAATACTATTTTGTACTGCATACTCGACATAGAAACCACTGGAGGTCAATTCAACGAAGAAGGAATTACCGAAATCGCCATCTACAAATATGATGGTCGCGAAGTCGTGGATCAATTTATCAGTTTGGTGAATCCTGAAAAGGAAATTCAACCTTTTGTGGTTAAGTTAACTGGAATCAATAATGCTATGTTGCGTTCGGCTCCAAAGTTTTATGAAGTTGCAAAACGTATTATAGAAATCACTCAAGATTGTATTGTTGTGGCTCACAATTCTTCATTTGATTATCGTATTTTACGAACCGAATTTACTAGATTGGGTTACGATTTTATTCGTCCAACACTTTGTACGGTTGAATTATCTAAAAAACTTATTCCCGGAATGGAATCTTATAGTTTAGGTAAATTGGTTCGTGCACTCGGAATTCCAGTAACCGACAGACATCGAGCTAGTGGAGATGCTTTGGCAACCGTTAAACTGTTCAAATTATTGTTATCAAAAGATACTGAAAAAGAAATTTTAATAAGTTCAATAAAAGCCGAAATTAAAAGTGGTTTAGCACCAAAATTACTTGACATTGTTGAAAGTTTGCCTTACAAAACAGGAATATACTACATCCACAATGAAAAAGGTGATTTGATCTACATCGGAAAAAGTAAAAACATAAAAAAACGTGTTAATCAACATTTTACCGGAAAAACTAATAAGTGTAAAAAGATTCAACTAGAAGTTTTTGCAGTCACTCACGAAGAAACTGGAAGCGAATTGATTGCGCTTTTGAAAGAAAGTGAAGAAATTAAAATCAACAAACCTATTTACAATCGTGCACAGCGCAAAAGTATTTTTCAATATGCTTTGTATGAAGTTTTAGATGACAATGGTTATTTGAATTTACGTCTTCAAAAAGCCGATGGAAGAAAGAAAGAAATTACTGCATTTACAACACTTCAAGAAGGAAAAAATGCATTGTTTAGAATCACTGAAAAATATAATTTATGTCAGAAATTGAACGGATTATATGAAACTCAAAATGGATGTTTTCAACACAAAATAAAAGAATGCAACGGCGCTTGTTTGGGAATAGAATCACCTGAAGAGTATAACGAACGAGTAGAAGATTTTATTAACAATATGTCATTTGAAAACAACAATATGATCATTATTGATAGAGGTCGAAGAGTTGACGAACGAAGTGCTGTTTTAATTGAAAACGGAATTTATAAAGGCTATTGTTTTTATGATTTGAATTATCAAATTACGAATGTTGAAGTTTTAAAAAACATTATAATTCCGATGCAAAATAATCGTGATACTCGAACAATAATTCAAGGTTATTTGAGAAAAAATAAGGTCTTGAAGGTTTTGAAGTTTTAAAAAGAAAATAGAGAAAAGAATAAAGAAAATAGACCTTTTGAATTATTTAATTACCATCATCGGACCGACCGCCATAGGAAAAACTTCCTTGAGTATTGCTTTGGCTCAACATTTTGGTTGCGATATAATTTCGTGTGATAGCCGTCAATTTTTTAAGGAAATGCGAATTGGTACTGCCGTTCCAAATGATGTCGAATTAGCTAGTGCAACCCATCATTTTATTCAAAACAAATCCATTTTTGAAAATTATACCGTTGGCGATTTTGAGAAAGAAGCAATTGTTAAATTGGATGAACTATTCTTGAAAAACAACATCCAAATTATGGTTGGTGGATCAGGTTTGTATGTTGATGCTGTTTTGAAAGGATTTGATAGCTTTCCTGAAATTGATTCTAAATTTCGTGAGGAAGTTCGATTGAATTATGAAGAAAAAGGAATCGATTATCTCCAAAATCAGTTAAAAGAATTAGATTCTGATTATTATAATTTTATTATAGACACTAATCCGCAAACATTACAAAATCCGCAACGAATGATGCGTTTTGTGGAGGTTTGCATTGGAACAGGAAAACAGTATTCCTCATTTTTAAATAAAGAAAAAAACAAAAGAAACTTCACTCCTATCATAATCGGATTAGAAGCAGAAAGATCAATAATGTACGACAGAATCAATCAAAGAGTTGATATAATGATAAACGAAGGTTTGCTTGCAGAAGCTGAAAGGTTGTTTCCAAATAAGAATTTAAATGCCTTACAAACTGTTGGCTACAGAGAATTATTCGATTTGTTTGATTCAAATAGTGAAGATTCCGGACTGCTCAAGAATGCCATCGAAGAAATCAAAAAAAATACGAGGCGCTTTTCAAAACGTCAATTAACTTGGTTTAAACGAACCGAAAATGCAGTTTGGTTTGATTATTTAACTGATAGAACAGAAATAATTAATCATATAAATCAACACTTTAAGTCTTAATACTTAATACTCAAATCTTAATACTTAATACTTCCATGCCAATTTCACCTAACTTCACCTCTATTCTAACTAAAGATTGGGAAATCAATTTTCTGCAATGTTATCCTAATGGCTATTTGAAATATACTGAATTGTGCAATTTATTTCAATTGACAGCAGCAACACATTCGGAAGTTGGAGGAATAAGTTTTAGCGATATGCAAGAATTTCATCAAGCTTGGGTTTTGAGTAAAATGCGAGTTGAAATTAAGCGTTTGCCGAAATGGAAAGATAAAGTGAAGGTTAAAACTTGGATAAAATCATTAGAAAATTCCCGTTCTACGCGTTGTTTAGAATTATATATTGGCGATGAAAAGATTGTAGGATGCGAAACCTTTTGGGCTGTTTTTAATACCAAAACACGTCGCCCTGAAGCTTTGGCTTTGCCACACGAGCATTTTGAAAAATATCCAAATAATAGCGCTACCGAAAAAAGTTATGCTAAAATTGATTTGCAACAAGAATTCGAAAAAATTGCAGAGCGAACCGTCGTATTATCTGATTTAGATATTGTAAATCACGCTAACAGTATGAAATATCTTGAATGGTGTTTAGATTATATAGATTCTAAAAAACTTTTAAGACAAGAATTAACTGCTTTTGAAATGAATTACTTAAAAGAAGTTTCGCTAAATGAAACCATTTCGATTGCAAGGAACGAAAACATCTTTACTATTACCAAAGAAGGAAAAGTTTGTTTTGGATTGGAACTTGAAATGTAAATCAAAATTTCAATTTACAGCTAAAACCCTAGCCCTGATAGTAATGGAAATCCTTTTGTAAAAGAAGTCTATTTTTTTCTTGTTGTAAAAGAGCGACCATAGAAGCTCCTTTTACAGCTTAGAAAAAAAGACTTGTTTACAAAAGATTGTAATGGATAGCAGGAAATAGCTTCTAAAAAAAAAGCCCCAATTTCTTGGAGCTTATTCATTTATTTTTTTACTACTAATCTAAATCCTTCGCCGTGAATGTTTAAGATTTCAACGTTGGCATCGTCTTTAAGATATTTTCTTAGTTTTGCGATATATACGTCCATACTTCTTGATGTAAAGTAATTATCGTCTCTCCAGATTTTGGTTAACGCTAATTCTCTCGGCATTAAATCTTCGACATAAAGTGCTAACATTTTTAGCAATTCATTTTCTTTTGGAGATAATTTTATTGGCTCGTTACCAGGATAGTTCAAGAAACGTAATTTAGAATTCAAATGAAACTTACCAATTTGGAATTCAAACTGAACATTTTCAGCTTTGGTTTCAGATGATTTTCTTTGCATAATGGCTTTGATTTTCATCAATAAAACCTCAGAATCAAAAGGTTTATTCAAGTAATCATCGGCACCAACTTTATATCCTTTTAATACGTCTTCTTTCATAGTTTTGGCTGTTAAGAAAACGATTGGCACTTCTTTGTTTTTTTCACGAATTTCTTTAGCTAAGGTATAACCATCTTTATAAGGCATCATTACGTCAAGAATACACAAGTCGTAAGTATCTTTTTTAAATTTTTCAAAACCTTCCATTCCGTTTTTGGCTAAAACAACATCAAAATCGTTTAGCATCAAATAGTCTTTTAGGATGGCACCAAAATTTTGATCATCTTCGACTAATAATATTTTTTTAGTTTCTTTTTCCATGTTTATTTTAATTTATCAATGGGACTTTAATAATAAATGTACTTCCTTTTCCTTTTTCGCTTTCAACAAAAATCTGACCGTTGTGGTCTTCTACAATTCTTTTTACATAAGCTAGACCTAAACCGTGGCCTTTGACGTTGTGAATATCACCAGTGTGCTCTCGATAGAACTTTTCAAAAATTCGTTTTTGAGCCACTTTACTCATTCCGGCACCATTATCTTTAACCTTAATTAATACAAAGTCTTTAATGTTCTCCGTTCGTATATCTATAACGGGCGCATCTGGTGAATATTTTATAGCATTGTCCAAAATATTAACAATTACGTTAGTAAAATGTACGTCGTTTAGCAATGCTGTTGTTCTATTAGCTTCAAAATGTGTTGTTATCGTTCCTTGTCTATCTTCAACAATTAAATTAACGTGATCAACCGCATCTTCAATAATATCTTGAACATTTAATGGCTCTTTATTAATTTCTAATTCTTTTTTCTCCAACTTAGAAATTCGTAACACATTCTCTACTTGTGCATGCATTCGTTTATTTTCATCTCGAATCATTTGTAGATAACGATAAATTTTTTCTTTATCATCAATCACTTTCGGATTCTTGATTGCATCGAGAGCCAAATTGATAGTTGCAATTGGTGTTTTAAATTCGTGCGTCATGTTGTTAATGAAATCGGTTTTGATTTCAGAAATGTGACGTTGTTTTATTAACTGATGCAATGCATTAGCATAAGCAATTATGATTATTAAAGTAAAAATTACTGACAACAAGGTAATAGCAAGAATATCTGAAAATAGGAATTTCTTTTTTTGAGGAAAAGTTACTAATAACATGTACTTATTATTTCCATCATTATCAATGAAGACAGGAATGGAATAAGTTGCATATTTATCAAAATTAAAATGTTCCGATTTAATTTTAGTAGCTAATCCGTTGCTGTAAACGTTAAATTCGTAAGGTGTGTTGATTCCGTATTCCTTTAATTCTTTGTCTAATAATTCGTTTAACTGCTCTTTAGAAACGCGTTCGTTAATCGGATAATTAGCAACAACATCTTTATATGCGATTTCAAATTGTGCTTCTTCAAGTATTTTCAAATCACCTGCTTTCTCGATGGTTAAATCAGGCGTAAGCGTGTTTTGAATTCCTGAATTGTCAAATGAATTGTTGTTATAAACCTTAGTTTTTCTTTTAGCCGAATAATTTTTTACTTTAAAACTATCAATTTTTGTGTCAAAGAGCGTTGAAAAAATATCGTAATCTTCCGCGATTATGCTGTTAGAATAAATAATTGTTTTATTCGTTTTGGCATTTCTTTCGTAATAACCGTATTCTAATAAATCGTCGGTTTTTGGAGCTTTTGTGGCATTTTGCTTAAAACGTCCATTTTTTTTATAAAAAGCATAACGCTCTTTATCTTGGAGTTTTTTTGCAACATTTCCTAAAACTTGCTTTACGTGAAATTTAAATTGTTCTTCGTTGTTTTCTAGCGAATTATTAAACCAATAAACTTGCACTAGAATTATCCCGAGTAAGGATAAACTCATTAACAATACTAACAGGCGAAAAACAAACTTATTCATCACAACAAAATTAGCATTTTAACATATATTCTGTTGATGTATTAACCAAACATTAACACAGAGGTGAAATATTATTTATTTTTCAAAAAATTGACTATTTCGTCAACTTGTTTTTTGGTATCCTCAAAATTTTCGTTTTTAATTACGAAATTACTTCTTGCAATTCGCTCTTCGTCAGATAATTGATTATTTATTCTTTGAAGCACTTTTTCTCTTGTAGTTGCATCACGTTTTAACACGCGCTCGATTCTTAACTCTAAAGGAGCAGAAACAGTGATGATTTTATCGCAATCTTTGTAGCTACCGCTTTCAAATAATATAGCAGCTTCTTTAACTAAAATTGGATGAATTTGATTGGCTAAAATCCAATTGTCAAAATGCTTTTTCACAGCAGGATGAACGATAGCATTCAATTGTTTTAACTTTTCGGGAGCATTAAATACAATAGAAGCGAGTTTTTCTCTATCAAGTGTTTGACTTGAAGTAATCAATTCATTACCAAATGTTTGTGTAATTTGATTAATAATTTGAGGAAATTCCATAACTTTTTTGGCTTCTAAATCAGATATATAAACCGGAATTCCTTTTGAAATAAGATACTTTGCAACAGTTGTTTTTCCGCTTCCAATGCCACCAGTTAATCCTATTATTTTAGATTTTGATGGAGTTGGTTCAACAATTTTATTGATTGGAGCTACAATCTTTTCAATCACTTTTTCAACCGATTGTTGGATCGGAATTTGATTTTGTTTTTCAAACAACACCTCTCTTTCTATTTCAGAATCGTTAGTATTTATTTTGAAAAACAACTCAGGGAAAGCATCTTGTGGTTTTTTTCTTAACAAATTGATTTTGATAAACGATTGTAAAAATCCGATACCATAGCCGAAGAATTGTTTCCATACAGCTACCAATGATAATAAACCAATTAAAGGATTTCTATTTTGAATACTTGAAACAATAAAAATTATAACAAAATAAAGAAAATAGAATTTTAATCCCCAATCAAATAAAAATACGAGCAGAAAAATCGAAAAAGTAAATCCAATAACAAATAAGGATGGAAACCAATAAGTGATTTTGCTATATTCGGGATACCAATGATTTAAGATTGGTCTTGCTTTACCAAATTTTGAAACTTGTAGCGTAAATTTATCCCAGTCGATTCTTCGTTTGTGATAAACAAATGCGGATGAAAAAAGTCTAGTTTGGTATCCTAATTTCCATAATCTTATGGATAAATCCGGATCTTCTCCAGGATGAATATTTCCAAAACCTTTTGAGGCATCAAATGCTTTTTTAGAAAGTCCCATATTGAAACTTCTTGGTTGAAATTTATCAATTTTTTCAGATCCACCGCGAATTCCACCAGTTGTTAAAAAAGAAGTCATCGAAAAGTTGATCGCTTTTTGGATATTCGAAAATGATTTCAATGCTTTATCTGGACCGCCAAAACAATCAACATAATCAGATTTCAGATGCTTTTCTACTTCAGATAAATAGTTGGGTGGAATAATACAATCGGAATCAAAAATGATATAATAATCACCTTTTGCTTTTTTCATTCCGAAATTTCTTGAATCTCCTGGACCTGAATTAGATTTGAAATAGTAGGAAATTGATAGTCTATTTGCAAATTTATGAAGCACTTCTTCACAAGTTATAGATGAACCGTCTTCAACAATTACAATTTCATAATCGTTTTTGTAGGTCGAATTAAGTAAACTTTCTAGCAGTTCGTTTATTTCGTCGGGTCTGTTATAGACTGGAATAATAATTGAAAAATACATTCAAAAAATTTTCGACAAATATACTCTTTCTAAAAAAGAAAAGTCCCGCCGAAGCAGGACTTTTTACATATGAAAAATAAAATAAATTTATTCTTTAATCACTTTAATGGTTTTTACTTGACTATCTGATGTCAATCTTACCAAATAAGCTCCAGATGGAAGATTAGCCATATCTACTGTAGCTTGTGTAGCATTGATAGATTTAGCAATAACTTCTTGTCCGATAATATTGAAAATTTGAACCGTATCTATAGTATTAGAGTATGATAAATTTAAAACATCTTTAACTGGATTTGGATAGAATGAGAAACTTGAGTTATCAAAACCGCTTGCAGATAACGAAGCATCATAAGCCGAAATTGAGAAAGCACCAGGTGCGTCATTGTTATACTCATAAACTCTCAAATAAATAGTATTACCAGGTGTTTGACCTGTTAATGAAAGTAATGTAAATCCTACTGCTGTTTCAGTAGCACCATCATCGTCGCAACCTATTTGTGTTAACACTGCACAATCTCCAGTATAAGCAGTAACCACAGTATCAACTCCAGTTCCTCCAGCAATAGGAGCACTAGTTTCAATTGTAAGATTTCCACTTGCAGGAACAACTACAGTATACCAAACGTCACCACCACTAAATCCAAAACAAGTTGTTGGGTTTGGTTGAGTTGACGCAGTTGCACCAAAGGTAGTTCCATCAACATCATTATCAGTATAAATACCTCCTACAGTTAATGTATTTGGTGCAATACAGTTATCATTTGAAGGAGCTGGTGGTGGAGTTCCACATAACACAGATCTTGTTCTACTAATACTATTTGCAGCACAAGTATTATCTACGTGTGTATAAAATCTAATCACACCTGTTATTGTCGAAGTCCAAACTACAGAACCTGTACCAAATGTATAAGCTACAGTGCCATTTTCATCAGAAATTGTGATAACATCTGATGCAATAGAACTTGCAAAAGTATATTGCGTACCATTAATTACATTTACTTTAGAATATTCACCTGCATAACCTATTGTAGTTATTGACTGAGCTGTTCCTGCACAAGCTGGAGTAAAAGTTGCTCCTGGCCATTGACCATTTGGACTAGATAAACAACCTGCAAACGGACAAACCTCTGTAACAGTAACTGCTAATCTATCTGTACTTTCACAAGAATTATCAAATTGTGAAGCATAATAGGTTGTTCCAGACACTAAAACTGTACTAGCCAATATTGGACTTCCTCCAGTTGCAGTTGTATACCAAGCAATATCAGTACCTGTAAAAGTTACCGTTAAATCTTGTAATGTATCAGGACCACAAAAAGTTTGATTGCTATCACCAGTTGGAGCTGCAACCGTTGTAATATTTAAGGTTAATTCGGCTATACTGTAGCAACCTTCGGTATTTTGTACTCTAACAAAAATAATTTGACCATTTGTTCCTACAAATGCAGTAGGATTTGGAATTGGATTTGCATTAATTTCGGCTTCGAAAGAATCGATATGGTAACTAAAAGTAAATGAAGTTCCAGAATTAATCGATGGGTTGGCAGTTGTTAAATTGAAAACCGCTGAACTTGAACCATTACTACAAACAGTTAATGAAGCTGCATTAGCTACTGGAAATGGTGAAACAGTAACAGAAACTGCTAATCTAGAAAAGCTTTCACAATTTACTGTTTGAGAGGCATAATAGGTTCCAGATAATAAATTTTCTGTTGCTAATAATTCAGTTCCTCCTGTTGCTGTTGCGTACCATTTGATATTTGTTCCGTCTGCAAATAAATCGCCTACTGTTGCTGAACCACAGAAATTTTGAACTGCATCACCAGTTGGAGCTGGAGTCGTTGAAGGACAATCATAAGCTGAAACTTGGAATTGTCCAACAGCGTCATTTGAATATTCCCAAACATTAAAATATAATATTTCACCTGGAGTTCTACCTGTTAACGATACAAGTGAGAAATTTCCGTTAGTACTATCGTCATCATCACATTCTACTAATACTAAATTTGAACAACTTCCTGAATAAACAGCTAATCCAGTATCAGTAATTGGACTTCCTGTTGCAGGATTTGTTTCAAGAGTTATTGATCCCGATGCAGGAACAGTTACTGAATACCAAACATCACCACCTAAGAAACTTGCGCATCCTGGAGCTGGTGGATTTGAGTTTGTAGCTGCTGCATTAGTTCCTACTACTGGATTAGTACCAAAAACATTACCAACTGTTAAAGCTATTGCACCTGAACAATTATCATTTACAGGAGAAGTAACAAAGTAGAATGGTCCGGTTAAAAGACTTACACCATTAGTTGTACAATCAGCGCCTACATAAAAATCATATGCCGTTCCTGGAGTTAATCCGTTTACTACATATGGATTCACTGTACTAAAATAAGTTGGACTAGCTGGAACTGGACTTCCTGCTGGAGTTACATAAATATTCCACGCAGTTTCAACACAACCTGCTGTCCATCCTAAAGTAGCAGAAGTACTGCTAACATTTGAAACCAATAGATTTGTTGGTTGAGGACAAGCTACTGCAGCAGAAACGGTTACATTATAATCTTCAGTTTCACCCCAACCATAATTAAGACAAGGATCAATATTTACTCCAGATACGTTATACACATCTCTAACTCGCATTCTATGAGTACCTAAAGGTGGATTACAAGCCAAAGAAATTGGAAACGTAGCAGAACCATTACCAGCAATTGACGCTGAAGTAAAACCAACTCTTTCTGAAGTTGCAAAAACTCCATCGTCATTATAATCAATCCAAACAGCAACGTTTTGACCACCAAAAGTTCCTACTGAAACGTTAACGTTATAAGATGATCCTGCTTGTAGTGTACCAGTGTAATTTGGTTGACCTGTAAAATAAGTAAATGCTGGATTCGAAGGAGCTGTACCAGAATTATTTGACAAAGTAGTACCTGTAATTACTATATTTGAGATTAAATCTCCTTCGGTTTTACCTGTTGTATAAGTTGGCGTACAATAACAATTTGAAGGCGTATTTAAGCCAACCATCACAGGAGTACTAGTCTCTGTTAAAGTAGATGTGGTGCAAGTTACGATACATCTGTAATAAGTAACCGCACTTTGAGTTGTTGAATAAACTGAAAAGTTTGATGCACCTGCTGCGTTAGCAAAAGTTACGCCATCAGATGAAGTTTGCCACTGATAAGTTACACCCGAACCTAATGTTGTATTTTGTAAAGAAAGATCAAAACTTACACCATTACAAGATGAGGCTGTACTAGATAAAGTATTTCCTGGAGTTGGAGTTCCTGCGCACGCTGGTGGTGCCCATGCAAACACCAAACCAGAAGGAGGAAAAATAGTATTTGACAATAAAACAGTGTTTGTTGCAGCAGAACCTGCTGTAGTTCCCAACCAATCAACTGCTGTTGTTCTATTTACAAAATTACTAGCAACATTGTTAGGATTTGCTCTTAAACCACACTGTGCTTCTGTTGAAGTTGCATTATTAATCATTGATCCATATACAATCTCAACTTTATTAGATGTTTCATATAATTTAATTTGAAAATTATATGAATCTCCGGTTGCTAAAAACTTAGAATAGTTTGTCCACTGAACAACCAAAACTCTGTTAGGAGCTACTCCTGTAAGTTCATATCTGATAGAACCACCATTTTGAGAAGATAAATCTCTTGTAAATGCCGAGATTCTTGCTACAAGAGGATTAGATACCGTTGTAGTTGTTGACGAAATAGGTTCATAAGACGAAGTACTATTCATATCTACAGAAGGTGTCAAAGCAGACGACCCAAGAGATATCCATCCGTTGGCATTGATTCCAAAACGATTATAAACAGCACCATTGAAATCAAAATTAAAACCGATAGGCAAACCCACACCAGTAAAATTTGCTGATCCAAGTGGAACAGCAGGATCTAAAAATCTTTGGTCATCTGTGGTTGCTGACCCAAGTAATGTTCCGCCAGTTATTGCAGTATAACTCGAATTACTTTGCGTAAAAGTATATTGAGTCGAAATCTGACTATAACTTAACTGGAACAAACAAAAAAATAATGCTACTAAAAAGTAATTTTTCTTCATTTTGTAATTGTTAGTTAGTTTTAAGTGTATAAAAATAAACAAAAAAAGCTCATCTATACTGATGAGCTTTTAAATCTATTAAAATTTAACATTATTAATTTATACTTGGCACCGAAACCAATTCATTTGTATCAGCATCATAATCTACGCCTTCAAATCCAAATCCAAATAAATTTAGGAAGTCTTGTTTGTATCCTGCTAAATCTCCTATTTCTACTAGAGATTCTGTTGTAGCTTGCTCCCATAAAGTTGCAACTTGCTGTTGTACATCATCTCGCATTTCCCAATCATCAATTCTGATTCTTCCATTTTCATCTGTTGGAATTGCATTTCCTGAATATAATCTTTGACTGTAAAGCCTTTGAATTTGTTCGATACAACCTTCGTGAATTCCTTCAGCCTTCATTATTTTATAAAGTAAAGAAATATATAATGGAATCACTGGAATTGCAGAACTTGCTTGAGTTACCAATGCTTTATTAACCGATACATAGGCTTTACCAGCAATATCTTTAAGATCATCTGTAATTGTAAATGCAGTTGCTTCTAAATGGTCTTTAGCTCTACCGATTGTTCCTTTTCTGTAAACCGCTTCTGTAACTGATGGTCCGATATATGAATAAGCGATTGTTGTTGCGCCTTCAGCTAATAATCCTTCGTTTTTAAGGTCATTTATCCACATTGACCAATCTTCGCCGCCCATAACTACGACCGTATTATCAATATCATCTTGATTGGCAGGTTCGATTGAAACTTGAGTAACATTACCTGTATGAAAATCAACCGTTTTATTTGTAAAAGTAGCACCAATTGGTTTTAATGTAGAACGATGCAATACTCCTGTTTCAGGATGCATTCGAACTGGTGAAGCTAAACTATAAATAACTAAATCAATTTGACCTAAATCACTTTTGATTAAATCAATGGTTTGTTGTTTGACCTCTTTTGAAAAGGCATCACCATTGATACTTTTAGCATACAAACCAGCTTTATGAGCTTCTTGTTCAAATGCTGCAGAATTATACCAACCTGGCGAGGCAGTTTTACCAGCAGTAGCAGGTTTTTCAAAGAAAACACCAATTGTAGCAGCATCACATCCAAAAGCACTAGATATTCTTGATGCCATACCAAATCCGGTTGAAGCACCTATTACTAATACACGTTTAGCACCTTCAATCTTTCCTTTTGATTTTACATACTCAATTTGATTTTTAATATTTTGCTCGCAACCCTTTGGATGAGCTGTCAAACAAATAAATCCTCTCATTCTTGGTTCTATAATCATAATCTATAGCTTTGATTGTTTATTTTAAGTTTGTTTTTGATAGAACAAATGTAATTCTATATTTTTAGTTAAGCAATTCCTTGGCGTGAATTAAGGCTGAATCTGAAATGACTGAACCCGATAGCATTTGAGCAATTTCATTAATTCGTTCCTCATTGGATAACAACTTTAATTCAGAATGCGTTTGATTGTCTTTAATTACTTTAAACACCTTGAAGTGATCTTTTCCTTTGCTTGCAATTTGTGGCAAATGAGTTATTGCAAAAACTTGCATATTCAAACTCATTTGTTTCATAATTTCGGCCATTTTGTGAGCGATTTCGCCAGACACACCTGTATCAATTTCATCAAATATTATGGTCGGTAATTTTGAAAACTGCGATAAAATTGCTTTAACGGCTAACATTATTCGCGACATTTCACCGCCAGAAGCCACTTTTTTAAGTAAACCAAATTCAGAACCTTTATTGGCTGAAAATAAAAATGTTATTTCATCTTTTCCGTTACTATAAAACTCGTCTTTATTTTCTAACTGAATATTAAATCTAGCATTTGGCATTCCTAAATTCTCTAATATTACTGCCAACTTACTAGTTAAAACCGGTATTGCTTTACTTCGATTTTCACTAATATTTTTTGCTAAAATATTCAATTCATTTTCGACTAAACTGATTTGATTTTCAATAGTTACTATATCTGATTCTAAATTTGAAACCGACAATACTTTGTTATCCAAATCATTTTGAATTACTAACAATTCCTCAATTGAATTAACTTGATGTTTTTTTAATAAAGAATAAATCAATTGCAATTTTTGATTGGTTGCATCTAAGGTATCTGGATCTGAAAAAATAGTTTCTGAAATTTGATTTAATTCCTTTTCTACATCGTCAAATTCAATTAATATACTATTGACTCTTTCAAAAATCAAATTGTATTCCGTAGATATAGCTGCAATTTTCTGTAAAGATAATTTTACCTCCTTTAAATTTTGCAAAACTCCAAATTGCTCATCGTTTGAGATAGCCAACGATTTTACAATGGTTTCTTTAATAAATTCAACATTATTCAACTTTTCATAAGTCGCCTCCAGTTCTTCTAATTCTCCAGATTTTAGTTGTGCAGCAAACAATTCTTCTAATAAAAATGAATTATAATCTTGTTCTTTTAAAACCGCTGCAAGCAATTCTTTTTTAGTCTTTAAATCAGATTTGAATTTTTTATATTCTTTTAATTTTGAAGTGTATTCTGCTAAAACATCAAAATTTGAAGCAACCGAGTCAATAATTTGAAATTGAACGGTATCGTCTGATAGTTCTTGTGTTTGATGTTGCGAATGAATATCAATTAGATAATTGCTTAATTCTTGTAATTCATTCAAGTTAACTGGAGTATCATTGATAAATGCTCTCGACTTACCTGACGGAAGAATTTCTCTTCTAATAATAGTTTCTTCTTCATAATCAAGGTCATTTGACAAAAAGAAGGACTTTAAATTGTAGTTTTTTATTTGAAAATGCGCTTCAATAATGCACTTTTCTTCTTTATTCTTTAATGATGTTAAATCGGCGCGTTTTCCTAAAACTAGGCCTAAAGCACCAAGCAGAATTGATTTTCCAGCGCCTGTTTCACCTGTAATAACAGAAAAACCATCTGTGAAATTAACAGATAATTTTTCAATTAAAGCAAAGTTTTCGATTGATAATGATGTAATCATTGGTAAAGATTTAACTTATATATTAAAACTTTATTTTTAACCATTTAGAAGAATTGGTCGGAGAAATTTTGGATAATTTATCAACCAAACCGTCAATAGCAACGCTTGGTCCACCTGAAAAAATGGATACAATCTCATCGGATTTAGCATCAAAAAACACTCTGGTTAAATAAGCATTTGGACGCACACTGTGAACTGTAGATAATGTATTGATTGCAGCAACAATTTCTTCTTTTGCAGTTTTTAAATCTTTGTGCATTACATCCATACCATTAAAATGATATTGAAATAAAGCTTCTTTCAAAGGTCGAAAGGTTGTTGACATCACATCGTTAACTAAAAAATAACGGTTTTGCGTTTTTTCAGTTTGAGACCAACCTTTTCCGCCAGTTGGTGCGGCAATACTAACTATTTCTTGAGCTGATTGAAAATAAGGTGTTCCACTATCAATTGCGAAAGATTCAGCATCAAATCCTAGAATCATATAATTATAGAAAGCAATTACAGAAACTAAATTGGAATCATAACTATTTGGATTATAAAACAAATTTTGAAATTCTACATATTGAAAATTAAAATCTTTATCATTAATATTCAATATTGGGCTTGAAAAACTTGAATTATAAATCGGGCGCGAAGATTGTACTTGAATACTTGCTTCAAAATTATTGTTTTCAAAGGAATTGACAGTAATAAAATAAGAACAACTTATCTTTTCATTATCCTTAAAAGTTTTTTCGGTCCAAACTGTTTTATTTACAAAATCATTTAGAGAAGTTTCTAAACTTTTAAAAATTTGAGCGTTTACATTAGTAATTTTATCATAATTAACAATCACTTTGCAATTGAATTCTTGAGCGTGCACATTGGCAAAAAGAAACATAAAAACTAAAATTAATATACTACGCATAATGATTTATTATTTTATTTATAATATCTACAGCCACATCTTCTTTAGATTTTAAATCCATTGGTTCAATAGTAAATTTTTTGTCTATAAAAGTTACTTTATTGGTAGGTTTCCCAAAACCAGCACCTTCATCTTGCAGCGAATTTAGAACTATCAAATCTAAGTTTTTTTTCTGAATTTTCAACTTCGCATTTTCGATTTCATTTTCGGTTTCTAAAGCAAATCCAATTAAAAATTGATTTTTCTTTAGTTCTCCTAAAGACGCTAATATATCTTTAGTTTTTTCTAATTCAATAGTAAAACAAGCGTCACTCTTTTTAATCTTTTGCTCTGCAACATTTTTCGGTCTATAATCAGCAACTGCTGCTGCTGCAATAGCTACATCACAATCGTTGTAATACTCATGACAAGCCTCATACATTTGCTGTGCAGAAACGACCCTTATCAAATTAATGTGATTGTTCTTAACCTTAAAATGCGTTGGACCAGCAACTAAAATCACTTCTGCGCCAAGATTAGCGGCTTGATTTGCAATATCAAAACCCATTTTTCCTGACGAATGATTTCCTATAAAACGTACAGGATCTATTGCTTCGTATGTTGGACCAGCAGTAATTAGTATTTTTTTTCCTTTTAATGGTAATTTGCTTTCAATATCAGCTTCTAGAAAAGCTATAATATTCTCAGGTTCAGCCATTCTACCTTCGCCTGACAATCCGCTTGCAAGTTCACCAGATTCAGCAGGAATAATGGTATTACCAAATTGTTGCAATGCCTTGAAAGAAGCAATTGTAGAAGGATGTTTGTACATATCTAAATCCATTGCTGGAGCAAAATAAACAGGGCATTTTGCTGATAAATAAGTTGCGATTAATAAATTATCACAAGTACCATTTACCATTTTAGAAAGTGTATTGGCGGTTGCAGGCGCAACTACCATATAATCTGCCCACAAACCAAGCTCAACGTGATTGTTCCATTGTGCATTCTCATCTTCTTCATTATAAAAAGTAGAATGAACTGGGTTTTTAGAAAGTGTAGATAAAGTTAATGGGGTTACAAAATCCTTAGAAGCAGGTGTCATTATCACTTGGACATGTGCACCTGCTTTTATGAATAAACGAACTAATGCTGCGGTTTTATATGCGGCAATCCCACCAGAAACACCTAGTATTATTTTTTTACCGCTTAAAACTGACATTATCGACTACTATTTATTTGTGTCTTTATGATAAATCTTACCATCCATCCATTCTTGAACTGCAAGAGCGTGCGGTTTTGGAAGTTTTTCATAAAATTTAGAAACTTCAATTTGTTCTTTGTTTTCAAAGACTTCTTCTAAGCTATCATTGTAAGTTGCAAATTCATCTAACTTTTCAATCAATTCTTTTTTGATTTCAGTGTTAATTTGATTTGCTCTTTTAGCCATAATAGTTATTGCTTCATAAACATTCCCGGTAGGTTCTTCAATAACATTTTTATTGTATGTTATTGTGTTTACTGGCGCACTGGTCTTTTTTAAATCCATGACTTTTATTTATTTAGAAAATTGTTGTAAATCTTTATTTATTCTTGCCAACATATCATCGGCCTGACTTTTATATTTTGTACTAGCACTAAATTTTATCAAACTGTTGTAGGCTGATTTTGCGCTATTCAATCGTTCTTCCATTTTTTGAGGCACACTGTTTATTGCTAGCTTGTAGGCTGAATCTAACTTATAATACAAGGCATCTTCTTTAAAAGGTGTTCCTGGATAATCTGTAATAAAATTATCTAGAGCAATTTGTGCTGCTTTGAAATCGGAAATAGTATTGTATTGCTTAGCATTTTCAAATGCCTTTTTTTCTAATTTATTTCTTAATTCGATAGCTATTTTGTTAGCTTCTGGCAAGAACGTTGAATTTGGGTATTCATCAATAAACAATTGTAATTTCTCGATTGCTTTGTCTGTATCTACTTGATCTAAACTATATACTGGTGATAATTTTGAGTAACATAAAGCACCTAAAAATTTTGCCTCTTCTTGTTTTTCACTCTTTGGATAGCTTGAAGCAAAACTTTCAAACTGGTATCCTGCTAAATAATATTGTTCTGTTTTGTAATAAGATTGTGAAAACATGTAAAACAATTTTTCTGCCGAAGGTTTTCCTTTATAAGATGGCGCCATTTGTTCAAACAAGCGAATAGCTTTCGCATATTTACCTTTATCGTACATTTTTGCAGCAACATCATACTTCTTTGTAACATCTTCGTTCTTTAAAGCCTTTTGATATTCGCTACAAGACGAAAAAAGAACAACCAACACGATAAGAGAAACTATTTTCTTCATTTTTATTTTTATGGATACAGGTTTTAAAAGGGATTCACTTCTTAAAAAACGAACTGCAAAATTAGTTAATAATTAGATACTATGAAAGATTTTTTTCAATTGTTATTTTTTATAGATTTTGGGAGAAATTATGCAATCTGTCAGCCAAATCTTGATTGACATTTACTAATGGCAAACGCACGGTATTCTCAGACAATCCCAATGATTTAAAGACTTCTTTGATTCCGGCAGGATTTCCTTGTTCAAAAATCATATCAATTGCTTCTGCCAATTGGTAGTGAATTTTATAAGCTTCATCTACTTTTCTTTCTAATCCTAAACGAACCATATCTGAAAATTGTTTTGGAAAACCTTCACCAATTACAGAAATAACTCCACTTCCACCTGCTAAAACCATTGGTAAAGTAATCATATCATCGCCTGAAATAACGTGAAATCCATCAGGTTTATTTTGAATTAATTTCATTGCTTGAACAATATCTCCTGCAGCTTCTTTTATAGCAACAACATTTTTGAAATCATTTGCTAATCTTAAAACCGTTGAAGGCAACATATTACTTGAAGTTCTACCAGGAACGTTATATAAAATTACCGGAATTGGAGCCGCTTCAGCAATGGCCTTAAAATGTTGGTAAATACCTTCTTGCGTAGGTTTATTATAATAAGGTGAAACTGATAAAATAGCCGAAAAATTTGAAAAATCTCTTGTTTTCAATTCTTCAACAACTTCGCGAGTATTGTTTCCTCCTACTCCTAGAACCAGTGGCAATCTACCGTTGTTGGCATTAATTACAGTTGCAATAACCAATTCCTTTTCTTCTTGGCTTAAGGTTGCATTTTCTGCAGTTGTACCGAGCACAACTAGATAATCAATTCCGTTTTCAATTTGAAAATTCACGATTTTTGAAAGCGCATCAACATCTACAGAATAATCTTTTTTAAAAGGTGTTACAAGTGCAACTCCAGTACCAATAAGTGATTGCATATTATAGTTTGTTTAGTATTTTTAAATATTTAAATAATTCGTTTATAAAAACGTTATAGTTTTCAGCATTAGTATCAATCATAAAATGATTCAAACGTTTGTCAATTGAGGCAAATCCGACTTTAAATTTAGCTTTCGAGAGACTAGTTAGCAATAATAAAGGAGCTTTTTCTATATCATAATAGCTAATCAGTAAATCAAAATCTGCATTTACAAAATCATTAACTTCTACCCCATCAAATGAAGCATTCCAATTACTATTTTTATAGGTGAAAACTTTGTAGTCAAAAGAATCATTCTTTTTTACTTGGTGTTTGAACACAAAAAAGTCAATATTTTTTTCTTCAATTCCGTTTTCTATTAGTTGCAAAATCATTTTTTCTTTTTCATAAAAATAGCTTTCGTCAAAAACTATCCCAACTTTTTTAATAGAACTATCTGAATTTATATGCTTTACATTAGATAACCTTTTCTTAACTATTTTTTTTGTCCAAAAATCCTTTATTTTATTTAAAAACATAGTACTTTTACTTGGTTACAAATTTAATTAAAATTAGTCATAATTGAGATGGTAAATCTAAAAAACTATAACGTTGTTTTAAAACATTTTGTTTTATTATTAACATTTATTTCCTTGGTTGCTTGTTCGAGTCAAAAGTATCAAGTTACTAAAATTGAAGCAAAAAAAATTGGCATCAGCGAGAGTCAAGTTGGCAAAGTTGAAATTGAAAATTATGTGAAACCGTTCAGAGAACACATCGATAAAGATTTAAGCGAAATTCTAGCTTTCAATCCTGAAAATCTCGAAAAATCGAAAGGAGAATGGCAAACTAACATTGGTTGTTTTTTGGCTGACATTACGTTAGAAAAAAGTAATCCAATTTTTCAAAAACGTGAAAATAAAACTATTGATATTTGCTTATTAAATCACGGCGGAATTAGAACAATGATTCCAAAAGGAAATGTTACTGCCAGAAATGCTTATGAAGTAATGCCCTTTGAAAATAGTGCCATTATTGTTGCGCTAAAAGGAGAACAAATTATTGAACTTGCCAATCATATCATCGCTGAAAAAAAACCACATCCTTTAGCAGGATTAAATTTTACTGTAAGCAAAGATTTAAAGGCTACGAAATTGTTTGTACAAGGCAAACCTTTAGAAAACGATAAAATATATTATGTAGTTACTTCCGACTATTTATCGAATGGTGGTGACAATATGAATTTCTTCAAAAAAGGAATTCAAAAATATGATATTGACTACAAGTTAAGAAACATAATGATTGATTATTTTAAAGATGTTGATACGTTAAAAATCAATACTGATATTAGAATTATTAAAGAATAATACTGAACCCAAATTAGACAAGTCAAATGAAAAGAAGAGATTTTATACAAAAAACAGTTGCAAGTTCAGCATTATTAAGTTTAACTGGACTTTCCTTAAGTAGTTTTAAAAGCAATGATTTAAAGCACATCACAATTCTGCATACTAACGATGTTCATAGTTACATAGATCCTTTTCCTGCTGATCATCCTAGAAATCCAAATATGGGTGGCGTTGCAAGAAGAGCATCCTTGGTAGAAGCTATTAGAAAAGAAAATCCGAACGTTTTATTGCTTGACGCCGGAGATATTTTTCAAGGAACGCCTTATTTCAATTATTATGGCGGAGAATTAGAATTCAAATTAATGAGCATGATGGGTTATGACATTGCAACATTAGGAAACCACGATTTTGATAACGGAATTGATGGCTTTTACTCGCAGTTACCAAATGCTAAATTTGATTTTGTTTCAGCAAATTATGATTTCAAAAATACCGTTTTAGATGGAATTGTCAAACCTTATAAAATCAAAACCATTGATGGAATAAAAATTGGTGTTTTTGGTCTTGGTGTTGAACTTGAAGGATTAGTTGATAAAAAACTCTACAAAGAAACAGTTTACAACAACCCAATTGAGGTTGCCACTGATATAGCTCGCATTCTAAAAAACGAAGAAAAATGCGATTTAGTAATATGCCTATCGCATATCGGCTTTAAATATAAAGAAGACCCAAATAAAGTATGTGATCTTATTTTAGCAAAGCAAACTAAATACATCGATTTAATTATTGGTGGCCACACACACACATTTTTGGATAAACCAGTAATTGAAAAAAATCTTGATGGTAAAGATGTTTTAATCAATCAAGTTGGTTGTTATGGATTAAATCTAGGTCGTATTGACTTTTATTTATCTAATAACAAAGAAATTCAATCACAAGGAAAATCTATTGTAGTTTAATTTTTTCTGATAAAATTACAAATTTGTAAAAAACATAAAACGCAAGAATGTTTAATGACATTGCGAGTGGTCTAAGCGAGTACGTAATAGCATTGACTAAATAATATTTTTCGATATAAATCACCAATTGCAAGCCAAGAAATAATAAAACACTTATCAATAAATAAGAATTTTGTCTATTGTCATTTGAGATGTAAGTTGCGATGGCAATGCCACCCAAAACTGCTGCAATCAGATTGTGAAAAAATATCAAATAGTAAGAGTTTTGTGGCACATCAGAAGAGGTAAATATAAAGAAAAATATAAATCCTAAAGGGATAGTTGCTAGTATAAATAACAAATAATTCTTAATTCTCACAATTCTGAAAATCAATACTAACAGAAATATTCTGTGTATCGTATACGCAATTACTCCATAAAAAAGAGCTGTTTCAGTATTTGGGATGAATAACAAATTGGTTAATAAAGAGAAAAACATAATTACATAAAACAATTTGCTATCATTTTTTGAAGAATAAAAATACAAAGCCATTAATAGTCCTGGTATTAATGGCTTTGTTATATAAATAATGGTATCAAGAGCATATGCTTCAGCTACAACTTCAACGATAGCATTGAAGAAGTACAAAAGAGAAATAATTGTACAAGCTTTATTTTTTAAACTTACACCCATGTAGTAAAGTTACTAAATAAATATAAAAAATTACTTATTTTAACTAACTAAATTAAATTTACTTTTATGTGTTATTATCATAAATTGCACTAATGAAAAATGACTTAAAACGAAAAAAATCATAGCAATAGATTTTAAATAATATAAATCTAAGTAATAGAATTTTATTCCTAAAAAGACGATGGTAAGTGCATTGAATACCGCACTTAATAAGAGAAAAATACTTGATTTATCATTTTTCATCATATAATTCCCTAAACTAATTCCACCTATTATTGAAACCACGATACTTTGTGAAATGGTCATCATAAAAGTTTGAGAATTGACATCATTCACAATTAAAAAATTCAAGTAAATGAATAAAAACAGAAAAGGAATGGTACCTAGAACAAATGGAAAAATAGATGGTAATTTAATTTCTTTATAAACCTTATAAACGATAAGAATCCTACTTATAAAGAATACAAGGGAACCCAGAGTTAACAAGTCAACTGATTTTGAAAGAAATAAAATATTAGCAAGCCAGTTAAAAAATAAAGCTAAAAAATAAACGATGTCAATATTTTTGGTTCTAACATAATAAATACCAAAAAGTAGCGGCATTAAAGTAGGCTTGACAAACGTTAACAAAACTTGATTTTGATAAAATTCAGCTACAATTTCTAAACTAGAACACAATATAAAAAGAACAACTAAAAATCTATAAGAGTTTGATTTTTCCAAAACAGCAGATTATAAATTAATTGAATTAAGTTCTTCTTTACTGATCATAAATTTTACAAAAAACAAATAAGAAAAAATTTGACAAGAAAAATGTATTGAATCTAATACAACCAACTTAACTTGAAAGTTATAAAGAATGTAAAATAAATCAGAAATCAATAAACACGTAACACAAAATAGCAAATACAAATTAGGCGTATTCACCTTATTGACCACTACATATGCTGCTAAAAAGGCAGCCACAATTAATGAAATGCCATAAATTCCTATTTTTAATTGTAAGTTATTCTGGCTAAAAGTAAATATATCAACTACTTCAAACCAAAGAAAAATTAGAAACAAAATAATAATTACAATTGGAATAAGACTATAAATAGAGAATTTTAGATCTTTTAATTTTTTCAATAATATCAATATCAACACAATATTAGAACAGAAAAAAGGTATTATAAGATAGTTGACTTCATTATCTAGCTCAAAAACACCAACAGAATCGCCACAAAAATTAAAAAACAAATACAAGCAAGCCAAAACATCGAGCTTTTCAACATTTCCGATATAATAAAAAAACAAAACGGGTATCAATAATGATTTGGAAATTAATTTAATCCCATAAGAATCAAAGTAGTTAGCTAAAATAGCCACAACACACAATGTAAGATATCCGTATAATGCTAGTTTATCAATTTTCATTCATCATATTTATAAAATCATTTTCTGAAATAATTGGAATTCCTAATTGATTTGCTTTTTCGAGTTTGGCTGGACCCATATTATCACCAGCAACAACAAAGTCAGTTTTTGATGAAATTGAACTTCCTACCTTTCCGCCATTATCTTCGATTGCAATTTTTAAATCATCTCTTGAAAATTTTTCAAAAACGCCAGAAACTACAAATGTTTTTCCTGCAAATTTATTAGTCGCTTTTGGATTAAATTTTTCTACAACTTCAAATTGAACACCAAAAGATTTTAATCGTTCGATAATAATTCGGTTTTCTGCATTTTCGAAAAATTCAATGACACTTTGCGCAATTCGTTCACCGATTTCGTCTACAAGAATTAAATCTTCAATCGACGCTTGACTCAATGCTTCAATAGTTTTATAATGTTTGGCTAGTTTTTTCGCAACCGTTTCGCCAACATATCGAATTCCGAGCGCAAATAAGACTCTTTCAAATGGAATTGCTTTAGATTTCTCAATTCCATTAACCAAGTTTTCAGCACTTTTTTGCGCCATTCGTTCTAGTGGAATTACATCATCAACAGTCAATTCATATAAATCAGAATAATCTTTGACCAAATTATTATTGAATAACAACGCTACCGTTTCGCCACCTAAACCTTCAATATCCATTGCTTTTCTAGAAATGTAATGTTGAATTCTTCCTATAATTTGCGGAGGACATCCATAAAAATTAGGACAATAATGCTGCGCTTCGCCATCTTTTCTTATTAATTCTGATTGACATTCTGGACAAAGCGTAATATATTTTGTTGGTTCTAGTTCTGAACCTCTTTTAGCAACACCAATAATTTTCGGAATTATTTCGCCTCCTTTTTCAACAAAAACTTCATCTCCTACTCTAATATCTAATTTTTCAATTTGATCGGCATTATGCAAAGAGGCACGTTTCACAATTGTTCCTGCCAATTGCACCGGTTCTAAATTAGCAACTGGAGTAATGGCACCTGTTCGACCAACTTGATAAGAAATTGAGTTTAAAGTTGTTGTAACTTGCTCTGATTTAAATTTGTATGCAATGGCCCAACGCGGCGATTTTGCAGTATATCCCAACTCGTTTTGATGATTAAAATCATTGACCTTAATAACAACACCATCTGTTTCATAAGGCAAATCGTGACGGTGAACATCCCAATAATTGATAAAATCAAAAACTTCCTCAAGATTATTAGCCAATTTAGATTGACTTGGAACTTTGAAACCCCACTCTCGAGCAGTTTCTAAGCCATCATATTGTGTATTAAATGGTAAATTATTTCCAGTAATAAAATAAAGCAAACAATCTAACGGACGTTTAGCAACTTCGGCACTATCTTGTAATTTTAAACTTCCTGATGCCGTATTTCTTGGATTTGAATAAGGTGTTTCTCCAATTTCAATAAGCTCTTGATTCATTTTTTCAAAACCTTCAAATGGAAGAATAATCTCACCTCGAATATCAAATCTTGGTGGAAAATTTCCTTTCAATTGCAATGGAATTGATTTAATAGTTTTGATATTATTAGTTACATCATCACCTTGAAAACCATCACCACGAGTTACTGCTTTAAGTAATTTACCGTTTTCATAGGTAATTGAAATTGAAGCACCATCGTATTTTAACTCACAAGTGAACTGTAAATTAACGTTACCTAAAACTTTTTGAATTTTAACTTCCCAATCTTGTAAATCTTCCTTCGAGTAAGAATTATCTAGCGAATACATTCTATTTTCGTGCACGACCGTTTGAAAATTCTTAGTTATTGTTCCGCCAACACGTTGTGACGGAGAATTATCATCAAAATATTCAGGATGTTTAGATTCTAAATCTTGAAGTTCTTTTAATTTTTGGTCAAATTCAAAATCAGAAATGGTTGCATTGTCAAGCACATAATAATTGTGATTGTGCACGTTTAGTTCTTCTCTTAGATCTTGAAGTTGTTTTTCAATATTCATAAAATAGCTAGTAAAATTTCACTACTAAAATAATGAAATATTTGTAATTAACATAAATTTAAGATTGAATTATCGTATTTATTTGAATATACAATTGACCATCACTTAAAATAGCACCTTGAGTGATTAAATCAAAGATAGCTGTATTTCGTTCTGTTTCATAATTCTTTTTACCCATATGAATTTCAACAGTATCTGTAAACAGATTTTCACTTAACCATTGTAAACCGTCTTTTGTAAGAAAATCAACATGAGTAATCAATGATTTTATTACCATTGATTGGATAAAATCTTGTTGACAATGAAAAAGGAAAATGTGATTTTTAGAAAAATGTTCTAAAAATTGGGCATTAGTTAAAACACCTTCCCAAATTAAATCCGAGAAAACATCTAATTCTTGTTCGGCAACTTCAGGTTTATTACTTTTTATTTCGTCCCATTCTTTTTTATCGATAGATTGTGAGGCAAGAAAATTAGCAAATTCTTGATGTAAGGCTTCAAACTGTTCTTTGGTTAGTCTTTTGTACTTCATTACTGGTGTATAAATAAGCTATAATTAAAGCGACAAAGGTATTATTTTGAAAATTAACTGAAACCTTTTCTATTAAAAAAGACTGCTTTAATTGAAATAATATTTAACGGAAACTCAACAATGACGTGAAATAAACTTAAAAAATATAATGTCAAAATACCTATTCGATAGTTGTACAAATAAAGACCAATTGAAGCAAGCCATAAAACTAAAAGAAGTGCTAAAAAAGATTTAGAACTACCCTTTGTCCATTTAATAATAGAGATTTTGGAAAACCAATTAAGATAATGATAAGTATAGGAAAAGGCTAAAAAGGTTTGCATCTTTATAATTGTAACTGCATTAAAATTGAAATCAGTTATATAAACGTCATTTAAAACTTGATTAATTGCTAGTAGTACATTTTTAAATCGTGTTTCTAAAAAAGTACTTTTTACTAAATCAGAAGTTTCACCGGAGAATGAAAACATATTAATAGCAATGAAAATCGGAACTAATATTAGCAAAACAATAGCAACAACTCCAAAAATTGAACGACTTTTTAGTGTACCCGAAACCATAAAAAGCAGTGTAAATAAGTAAACGTGAATTATAGTTGGAAGAAAAACACCAATAATTAGGAATGAAAAAGGCACGAATTTAAGAAAAAGCAAGCCCAGAAGTAATGCAAAAATTAATGACACTACAATTCTTTTGTTGTCTTTAAATAGAACTAAACCAATAGAAAAGAAAAAACTAGTTGCAATCAAAATATTGATTAATAACTTTGAATAATACTTTAAATAGCGTGCAAAATCGGAATCAAATTTTAAATACCTAAAAAGTACAATAAAAGAAATAAGGAAAGTAAAGAATAGTAAAACCCAAACATATTTTCTCTTATTAATAAAATAATTATTCTTATTCAGCCAATTGATTTCAGTTAAGTAATGCAATGGTCCTAAAACCGCATAAGAAAACAAGAAAAGTTCAAATGGCAGTAGTAATGCAAGAACTAAAGAAGCAAGAATTAATAAAACATTCAATCCTTCAACTTTGTTAGATAACGTCATACGAATAATTCAGATTTAAAATAAAGATAAAAAAAATCCCGACTTCGCTTTTAAAACGATTCGGGATTTTTGAATGAAAATAGCTTAGGACTATACCTCAGCTATAATTTCGTATGGTAATTCAACAACTACATCTCTGTGTAATCTTACAGAAGCAGTATATTTACCTGTTCTTTTTACAACACCACTAGTGATAAATTTTCTATCAATAGTTTGTCCTGCAGCTTCTAATGCAGCAGCGATGTCGATATTGGTAACAGAACCAAATAATTTTTCACCACCAGCTTTAGAAGATATTTTGATTTCAAGAGCTTTTAATGCATCAGCAACTTTGTTAGCATCAGCAATAACTTTAGCTTCTTTGTGTGCTTTTTGCTTTAGGTTTTCAGCTAATACTTTCTTAGCAGAAGGTGTAGCCAAAGTAGCAAATCCTTGTGGAATTAAAAAGTTACGTCCGTATCCAGCTTTAACTGTTACGATATCATCTTTAAATCCTACGTTTTGAACGTCTTGTTTTAATATAAGTTCCATGTTGTTGTCCTTATTATAGAAGTTAGGTTCTTTTTTACGAGAAACCAACAACTTTGTTTTTTAAATTATTTTAATAAATCTGCTACATATGGCATTAAAGCTAAGTGACGAGCTCTTTTCACAGCTACAGACACTTTTCTTTGATACTTCAATGAAGTTCCTGTTAAACGTCTTGGTAAAATTTTACCTTGCTCGTTAACGAATTTTAATAAGAAATCAGCATCTTTATAATCGATGTATTTGATTCCTGATTTTTTGAAACGACAATACTTTTTTTGTTTGTTAGTTTCTATGTTTAAAGGCGTTAAATATCTGATATCTCCGTCTTTTTTTCCTGAAGCTGATTGTTGTAATGTTGCCATAATTAAGCTTTTGCTACTTTAAGTTTTTCTCTTCTTCTTTCTGCCCAAGATATTGCGTGTTTATCTAAACTTACAGTTAAGAAACGCATCACTCTTTCGTCACGTCTAAATTCAGTTTCAAAAGCGATTAATACTTCTGGAGCTACTTGGAATTCAAACAAATGGTAAAAACCACTTTTTTTGTTTTGGATTTCGTAAGCTAATTTTTTTAAGCCCCAATCCTCTTTAGATACCATCTTTGCTCCTCTACTTGTAAGAAAATCTTCAAATTTGCTTAC
>NZ_JAIXTJ010000012.1 GCF_027483985.1 Flavobacterium sp. | reverse complement strand
CATAATTATAAAATTATTTCTACATTTGACTAATTACTTGGAAACAGGTAATTTCTTTTTCATAGCAATTTTTCCCATCCTTGTGTCAAAATAAGGGTGGGTTTTTTTTGTAACAAAAAATTTCAAATAGCTACTAATTCAGTACTTTTACCAATTCAACAACAATAGCAAAAATCATTAGAGATTTCAAAAAATCAATTGGAATTTCTAAAATTGGAATTTATATGAACAATATCCTCGAAGTAAAAAATGTAGTTAAGCAGTACGGCGATTATACCGCACTTAATTCCGTTTCTCTGACAGTTCCAAAAGGTAGCATCTACGGACTTCTTGGTCCGAATGGGGCCGGAAAAACATCTTTAATTAGAATCATCAACCAAATTACGATGCCCGATAGTGGTGAAGTAATCCTAGATGGCGAACCTTTAAAACCAGAACACGTTGCCTTCATTGGATATATGCCAGAAGAACGTGGTTTGTATAAAACTATGAAAGTAGGTGAGCAATGTTTATATCTAGCTCAACTAAAAGGTTTATCTAAGCAAGAAGCCAAAACGCAATTAGACTATTGGTTTGATAGACTAGAAATTCAAGGTTGGTGGAACAAAAAAATGCAAGAACTTTCCAAAGGAATGGCTCAAAAAGTGCAATTTGTGGTAACTGTTTTACACAAACCCAAATTATTAATTCTTGACGAACCTTTCTCAGGATTTGATCCAGTGAATGCTAATTTGATTAAAGATGAAATCATCGAATTGAACAAGCAAGGAACATCTGTAATTTTTTCAACACACCGAATGGAAAGCGTTGAAGAAATGTGCGATTATATTGCATTAATTCACAAATCCAATAAACTGATTGAAGGAAAACTAACCGATGTCAAAAAACAATTCAGAACTAACAGTTACGAAGTCGGAATTCTTTGCAACAATATCGAAGGTTTGATGTATGATTTATCACAAAAATTCACACTTTCTCAAACCGATTTCAAATCACTAAACGACGAATTAAAACTAGAAATCAACCTTGGAACTGCAACACCTAATGAATTACTAAACACTTTAATTCAACGCGGACAAGTAACCCATTTTATGGAAAAAATCCCAAGTGTAAACGATATTTTTATTAAAACTGTAACCGAGTAAATTGGGTTGTAGGTTGTAGGGATTAGGTGTTAGAAATGAACCTACTACCTACAACCTACTATCTAAGACCTACAACCCATAACCTGAAAGAAATGAGTAAGCTGCTACTAATCATAAAAAGAGAATTCATTGCCAAAGTCCGCAATAAATCCTTCATTGTAATGACGTTTTTGAGTCCGTTGTTATTTGTTGGAATTGGTGTTTTTGTTGGTTATTTAAGTCAAATGAAAGCCGATTTAAAAACCATTGCCATACACGACGAAACCGGAAGATTTGTCAATGATTTCAAAAGCGATGACGAATACAAATATCTCAATTTATCCAATATAGATTTAAAAATTTTAAAAGACAGCATCATCAGCGAAAGCTATGAAGGACTTCTAATCATTCCAAAATCTACTGATAATACTTCACTTCAAAAGAACATTCAATATGTTTCTAATGATAGTCCAGGTGTTATGTTCGTTGAAGATATTGAAGATGTAATAGCTAAAAGAATTACGGCTGAAAATTATCAAAAACAAGGTTTAGATACCTTAAAAATCAATCAATCAAAAGCAGATGTTTCTATAAATCTAAACAAAGCTTCGGGTGAAACTGCCTTGAAAGGATTAAACGAAATCAAAATCGGAATCGGTGGCGCGTTTGGATATTTAATTATGATGTTCATCGTCATCTACGGAAATATGGTGATGCGAAGCGTTATCGAAGAAAAAACTTCTCGTATTATTGAAGTGATTATTTCATCAGTAAAACCATTCCAATTAATGATGGGAAAAATTATCGGAACCTCATTAGCAGGAATCTTGCAATTTATGATTTGGGCATTACTCGGTATGACGGCGATGTTCATTATGTCGTCTATTTTTGGAGTTCAAATGGGAGCAACATCATCGGCACAAACTCAAGAAGCAATGCAAATGGCTCAAAAAGGAATGGGTAATGATATTCAAATGTATATTAAGGAGTTATGGAATTTGCCAATAGCGACAATTCTAATATCATTCATTTTCTATTTCATAGGAGGTTATTTTCTATACAGTTCATTTTACGCATCCATTGGAGCAGCTGTTGACAACGAAACCGATTCGCAGCAATTCTTGCTACCTATAATAATGCCTTTAATTCTTGGAGTTTATATTGGATTTTTCACCGTAATAAACGATCCACACGGAACTGTGGCAACTGTTTTTTCAATGATTCCACTCACATCACCAATCGTAATGATGATGCGAATTCCATTTGGTGTGCCTTGGTGGCAAATCGCCATTTCAATGACACTACTTTTCGGAACATTTCTAGGCGTAGTGTGGTTTGCAAGTAAAATTTACCGCGTCGGAATTCTAATGTACGGCAAAAAACCAACTTGGAAAGAATTATACAAATGGCTTAAATACTAATGTAAGGCTGAGCTTGTCGAAGTCAGGAGCATATCGTTCGGGCTTTATCAGTAATCCTAGTTCCTGCTTTCCGCAATATCTTTTCCTTTTTAAAGAAAAAAGAAAAAGGATATTTGCTGCAAACGTAGTTCACTGAACACAAATGAAAATAAAAGCAACGTGAAGTAATCAGGGCTAATTGAATAACAATTTTGAATTTTTGCGAACTTTGCGAAAAACTTTGCGAACTTTGCGGTTAAATAAAAAAGTATGTCAAAAATATTAATCATAGAAGACGAAGCATCCATCAGAAGAGTTTTAACAAAAATTCTTTCTGAAGAAAATGATACTTACCAAGTAGAAGAAGCCGAAGATGGCGTTCAAGGACTTGAAAAAATAAAAAATTCCGATTACGATTTAGTCCTTTGCGACATCAAAATGCCAAAAATGGACGGTGAAGAATTATTAGAAGCCGTTAAAAAAATCAAACCCGAAATTCCAATCGTAATGATTTCAGGTCACGGCGATATGGAAACCGCTATCAATACGATGCGTCTTGGAGCATTCGATTATATTTCAAAACCACCAGATTTGAATCGACTTTTGAACACCGTTCGAAATGCTTTAGACAAAAAACAATTGGTTGTTGAAAACAAAATTCTAAAGAAAAAAGTCAGTAAAAACTACGAAATGATTGGGAATTCAGAACCAATCAATCACATCAAACAGATGATTGAAAAAGTAGCTCCAACTGACGCCAGAGTTCTAATTACTGGACCAAACGGAACTGGAAAAGAGTTAGTTGCACATCAATTACACGAAAATAGTGAACGCGCTGCTTTTCCATTAATAGAGGTGAACTGCGCCGCAATTCCATCTGAATTGATTGAAAGCGAATTGTTTGGTCACGTGAAAGGTGCCTTTACATCAGCTGTAAAAGACCGTGCAGGAAAATTTGAAGCAGCCGATGGCGGTACTATTTTTCTTGATGAAATTGGCGATATGAGTTTGGCAGCACAAGCCAAAGTTTTGCGTGCGTTACAAGAAAGTTTGGTGCAAAGAGTTGGTGCTGATAAAGATATAAAAGTCAATGTTCGAGTAGTTGCTGCAACCAACAAAGATTTGAAAAAAGAAATTGAGGAAGGACGTTTCCGTGAAGATTTGTATCACAGATTGGCAGTAATTTTAATTAAAGTTCCGGCATTGAATGACCGACGAGATGACATACCTTTGCTAATCGAACATTTTGCATCAAAAATTGCCGAAGAACAAGGAAATGCACAGAAATCATTTTCAAAAGAAGCAACCAAATTATTACAAGAATACGATTGGACAGGTAACATTCGTGAGTTAAGAAACGTAGTAGAACGCCTTATCATTTTAGGAGGAAACGAAATTTCTGAAACAGACGTGAAGTTATTCGCAAGTAAATAATAGCAATTAGCAATTAGCAGTTAGCCATTAGCAGTATGCTTTTGCTAGAAGCTAATGGCTAAAAGCTGAAAGCAAAAAAAATGCAATTAAAAAAAATAAACCCAAACTTACAGCAAGCACTAATTGAAAACGAGTTAATCGAAGCCAATGAAATGCAACAAGAAACATTTTCAACTATTAAAAGTGGGAAAGACGCTGTAATTCAATCACCTAGCGGAACAGGAAAAACAACAACTATAGTTTTAAATGTGATTCAGCGTATGGAAAAAACTATGGGCGAAAGTACTCGTGCGCTTATCATAGTAGAAAACAAAGAACGAGTGCTTGAAATGGAAGAACTTTTCTTGAAATACGGAAATTATACCGATTTAAGTATTTTTGGAGTTCACGATAAAGGCGATACCGATTATGACAAAAACATAATCTCAATGGGATTGGATATTTTAATTGGAACACCTAATAAAATCAATCATCTTTTTTCATCAGCAGGATTCAATATGAATACTGTAAAAATGTTTATCGTTGATGATGCCGATTTATTATTCAAACAACGAATGGATGCCATTATTTTACGCCTTTCAGCAAGTGTTGAAAAAACACAACGTATTTTCTTTTGCTCCGAAATCACCGAAAGAGTTGAGGCTTTAGCAGATAAAATTATGATAGAGCCGACATTCTTCGAAATGGAAGACGAGGAGTAGTTTTTAGTTTTCAGTCACAGTTTTCAGTCACAGTTTTCAGTCACAGTTTTCAGTCGCAGTTTTCAGTCACAGTTTTCAGTCGCAGTTTTCAGTTTGTCACCCACAGTTTGTCATTCCGTAGGAATCTCACACAATAAATTACTACAAAACAATAAACAATAAACAATCAATTATTTTATAACAAAATGGGTTTAATCAAAATATTTTCAGGAGAAGAAGTTCTAGCTATATCATTACAAGAAAAAATTGAAGCTGCAGGAATAGATACAGTTTTGAGAAATAATAATCAAGCTAACGTTCTACCAAGTATTCAAACTTCAAAAGCTGCCGAATTATTCATTCAAGAAGTTGATTTCGGAAAAGCAAATCCTGTTATAGAGGAGTTTCGATTGAGTTTATAACTCTTTAAACAACTTTAATTGGTAGGTTAAGCCTGAAATTAATAGTCCGAAAACTCCAATAAAAGCAAACGAATATTTCAAACTTGTAAGTTCGGCGATGTATCCAATTATCGGTGGTCCAATTAAAAACCCCATAAAACTGATACTTGAAACTATGGTTAAAGCAATACTCGTTGATACCTTTTTGCTATTTCCAGCGGCATTAAAAACAATCGGAATAACGTTAGAAACTCCAAAACCAACCATCATAAAGGCAAGCGTGCAAGTAATTAAATAAGGAAATAAAACAGCACAATACAATCCGATAGAAATAACAAATCCGCTTGTAAGTATTACTTTTCTTGAGCCAAATTTTCGTACTAAAAAATCGCTTAAAAAACGTCCAATTGCCATTGTGATCATAAAGGATGTGTAACCTAGAATGGCTAATGCACCAGGCGCTTTTACAATTTCTTTAAAATAAACACCGCTCCAATCAAACATTATTCCTTCGCTAGCCATACAGAAAAAGCAAATTAATCCGAACCAAATCAAATTTTTATCTTGAATTTTGAAGAACGATGTTTTTTCTTTTTCTACTGGTTTTTGAGGTTTGACTTTTACTAAAAAAGAATAATTTGTTGCAATTAAAATGGTAATGATCAATAATACTATTAGGAAATGTTGAAAAGGAGTTAGTTTTAAAAACAACATCAATAAAGCTAACAATGCACCCGAAAATCCTGCTAAACTCCAAGATCCGTGAAATGAACCTGTTATTGGTTTGTCAAACAATTGTTGGGTAAAAACACCTTGGCTGTTAACCGCAATATTGCAAAAATTACCAAAAAAACCGAATAGAAATAATCCTAAAGCCAATTGCCAACTTTCGGTTGGTAAACCTAATAAAGTCAAGAAAAAAGCATAAACAAAAAGTCCTAAAATAGCAATCTTTCTACTGCCATATTTTGCTACAACTATTCCAGACAATGGCATTGCAATCAATTGACCTGCGGGTAAAGCAAATAAAATCGAACCTAAATCAGATTCGCTTAAATTCAAACTTAATTTTAAATCAGGAATCCTACTTGCCCAAGTTGCAAAGCAAAATCCCATTCCGAAAAAAAATAACGAAGTAGCTATTCTAATGCGAATTAGATAGGATTGTTTGACTTTTTTGAATGATTTTTTAATCTTTGCTTTTGGCAAAACTTTACTCAAAAAACTATAATCTAGTAGTGGCATAAGATGTAGTTTAAGGTGCAAAATTACTTTAAATTTATTTTTTGACTTTTACTTATGGCAACAAAATCTTCCGAATTATTTATAGTTTAATAAATTACCATTTTAATTAATAAATCATTGAAAAACAACCCTTTTTTTTCTGATATTGAAATTGATAAATTCCTTATTTAATCTATCTTTGCACCTTCAAAAATTTAAGGAACGCCTTTTAAACTTTTAAACCTTAAACTTTTAAACTTAAACTATGATTACAGTTAACGATATTGCCGTTGAATTTGGTGGCACAACTCTTTTTAGCGAAGTAACTTTTGCTATCAATGAAACCGATAAAATTGCCTTAATGGGTAAAAATGGTGCAGGAAAATCTACTTTGTTAAAAATTGTTGCTGGTGCAAATAAGCCTACGCGAGGAACTATTTCTGCTCCAAGTGATGCTGTGGTTGCTTATTTGCCACAACATTTATTAACGGAAGACAATTGCACTGTTTTAGAAGAAACGTCCAAAGCTTTTGCAACGGTTTTGAATATGAAAAAAGAAATCGATGAAATCAACGAACAATTGACTATTCGCACCGATTATGAAAGTGATGAGTATATGAAATTGATTGAAAAGGTTTCAGAATTATCTGAAAAATATTATTCAATTGAAGAAGTAAACTATGAAGCAGAGGTCGAAAAAATATTAAAAGGTTTAGGGTTTGAAAGAGAAGATTTCAATCGTCCAACCAAAGAATTTTCTGGTGGATGGAGAATGCGAATTGAATTAGCAAAAATCTTATTGACTAAGCCAGATTTGATTTTGCTTGATGAGCCAACGAATCACTTAGATATGGATAGTATTGAGTGGTTGGAAGATTTTCTTATCAATCAAGCCAAAGCCGTAATGGTGATTTCACACGATAGAACTTTTGTAGATAATATCACCAATCGTACTATCGAGGTGACGATGGGAAGAATTTATGACTACAAAGCCAAATACACGCACTATTTAGAATTAAGAAAAGATAGAAGAGTACATCAACAAAAGGCTTACGACGAGCAACAAAAATTTATTGCCGATAATCAAGCATTTATTGATAGATTTCGTGGTACTTTTTCGAAAACTGATGCGGTGCAATCACGTGTTAGAATGTTAGAAAAAATTGTTCCTATCGAAGTGGACGAAATTGATACTTCGGCTTTGAAATTGAAATTTCCTCCAGCAGTTCGTGCTGGTCAATATCCTGTTATTGTAAAAGACTTAGAGAAATCATATGGCGATCATTTGATTTTTAAGGATGCGAATTTAGTTATTGAACGCGGACAAAAAGTAGCTTTTGTTGGTAAAAATGGTGAAGGAAAATCAACAATGATTAAAGCCATTATGAAAGAAATTGAGATCAATAGTGGTTCAGTCGAAATTGGCCACAATTGTCAAATTGGCTACTTTGCTCAAAATCAAGCAGCACAACTTGATGAAAATGCTACAATATTTGAAACTATCGATAGAATTGCTGTGGGCGATGTTAGAACTCAAATTAAAAATATTCTTGGAGCTTTTATGTTTCACGGTGATGATATTCAAAAGAAAGTTAAAGTGCTTTCTGGTGGCGAAAAAACGCGTTTGGCAATGATTAAATTGTTGTTAGAACCAGTAAATCTTCTTATTTTGGATGAGCCTTCAAATCACTTGGATATGAAAACCAAAGACATTATAAAAGATGCGCTACGTGATTTTGACGGAACATTAATTTTAGTTTCACACGATAGAGATTTCCTTGACGGATTAGCGGAAAAAGTATTTGAATTTGGAAACAAACGTGTGAAAGAGCATTTTGAAGACATCAAAGGTTTCTTAGCTCATAAGAAAATGGATACTTTAAAAGAGATTGAGAAGTAGATTTTGGTATTAAGATAGGAGTAGTAAGTAGTAAGACTATCATATAAATTTAACCCGATAAATTCTAAGAACTTATCGGGTTTTTTAATTAACTAAATTTAATCCAACTATTTTACACTTTCCACTAATCGTATAAATTCTGAACGATAGCCGTCAGTGTCGTTTATCAAACCTTCTTTCGCTAGAGCAATAATATCTAAAGAAGATTTATTGGTCACTAGTTTAGAGTTTCTTAACTTCAACCCAAACCACGCTACTGCTATACTAAATTTAAAATCAGCGTCAATCGTATAAAAATCTCCGTGTTTATTCGAAATTTGACTAATCATTTCTATACTTTTATCACCATCTGGTTTTTTATATCTGAATTTTATTGTTGCTAATTCATTCTTAAAATCAGTGTTAGAAGTATCGGATTTAGTATATTTTAAATCGGATGGTTCTTGATACATCTCGTTTTTCACTCCAGTTGGAATGATTTCATATAATGCAGTAACTGTGTGACCACTTCCTAATTCTCCTGCATCAATGGCATCATTTTTAAAATCCTCGGGACGCAATTTTCTGTTTTCATAGCCAATTAATCTGTAGGCTTGAACCAAACTTGGGTTGAATTCTATTTGAATTTTAACATCTTTAGCGATAGCAAACATTGATCCTTTAAATTCTTTACCCAGAAAACGATTAGCTTCTTGAATGTTGTCGATATAAGCATAATTTCCGTTTCCTTTATCGGCAAGAATTTCCATTTTACTGTCTTTGTAATTTCCCATTCCATATCCCAAACACGTTAAGAAAACACCCGATTTTCTTTTCTCTTCTATTAATGTTTGCATATCAGTATTGGATGATGAACCTACATTAAAATCGCCATCAGTTGCAAGAATTACTCTGTTATTTCCACCTTTAATAAAATTTTCTTGAGCAATTTTGTAGGCCAATTCAATTCCAGCGCCACCAGCTGTACTTCCGCCAGCATTTAGTTTGTCTAACGAATTGATTATTTTTTCTTTGTCATTTCCAGAGGTTGATGGCAAAACCAATCCTGCTGCTCCAGCATAAACTACAATTGATATTCTATCTTCCTTGCGAAGTTGATTCACCAATATTTTCAACGATTCTTTTAATAAAGGCAACTTGTTGACATCATTCATCGAACCCGAGACATCTATTAAAAAAGTCAAATTTGAATTAGGTAAATCTTTGGTTTCGATATTTTTTCCTTGCAAACCGATGCGAACAATTTTGTTTTTATTGTTCCAAGGACATTCATTATAATCTGTATTTATTGAAAATGGATGCTCGTTTTGAGGTTGAGGATAATTATATTTAAAAAAATTAATCATTTCTTCAACTCTCACAGCGTCTTTCGGAACCGTTTGACCGTTGTTGATGAATCGTCTAATATTAGTATAAGAAGCATTATCAACATCTATAGAAAAAGTAGAAAGTGGAGCACTCTTTGGACTTTCAAATTGGTTTTCAATGAAGTTCTCATATTCTTCTTGGTCTATTTCGATTTTCTTAGATTTTGCCTTTTCTAATTTTGGTTCTTCTTCATAAATGTATTCTGGTTCTTTTACTGTTTTGTTGTTATAACCTTTTTTAGTGGTTACAACAATAACTCCATTTACACCTTGAGATCCATATAATGCTGAGCCTTGAGCACCTTTAATAACATTTACATTATCAATTACATTTGGTGAAAGTTGATTTAATACCTCAGTTGATGAAATAACATTGTCAATCACAATTAATGCTTGATTATTTCCAGTTATGGAGCGATTTCCTCTCAATATAACTCTTGTTTCTCCATTTACACCATTACTAATAGCATTTACTTGTAAACCAGAAACTTTTCCGTTCAATGATTGTAGTACACTTGGATTAGAAGCTTGAGTTAATTCTCTAGAACTAATTGTTTTTTGAGCAGAAACAGTTGCGTCTTTTGTTCGTTTAATACCCATTGCACCAACAACAACTTCATTTAATACGGTTGATTTATCGCTTTTGTCAAAATTAAACTCCAAGTTTTCAGATGGTTTTAGAGTAGATTTTATGTTATTATCATCAGAATAAATGGCATTTCCTCCGGAAGAACCTACAACCACAACTTCTTGTAATTGATTGGATAGTTCAATTAAAACTACATTGATTGTATTTGAATTACCAACGGTAACGCCTTTTGTTTGATATCCAATATAACTAAAGACCAAAATATCACCACTTTTAGCTTTAATAGAATATTTTCCGTTAATATCAGTTGAAACTCCGTTGGTAGTTCCTTTTACAACAATTGCAGCGCCGGGAAGCGCTCCGTTTTTATCGGTAACAGTACCAGTAATATTTTTTTCTTGCGCAAATGTTACGAAACATATAAGCATAGCAATTGCTGATGAAATAAGTTTTAAACTTTTCATAATTTTAAATTTTAAGGTTTGACTAGATGTGAAGTACTATATTAGCTACGTTTTTTCGATAGCTTCTTTAGAAATTTTGATTATTTCTGTTTGATTTAATTTACGTTGAGTTGGCCTCTCAACGTGATAAGTTTCTTGTAATAAGATGGTATTACTTATTAAAACTATGTTTAAGGTGTTTGTTCGCTTCTTTATTTTTACTTTAAAGGGTTCGTATCCGATGAAGCTAAATAGCAATGTTTCTCCAACTTTGGCTTTGATTGAAAATTTGCCATCAAAATCGGTATGAGTATAAGTTTTAGTTCCTTTTATTTGGACTACAACAAAAGGCAGTACTTCATTTTTATCAGAAACAGTTCCTGTAATGAGTTTTTCTTGTCCAAAACTTAGGAAACAACAAAGCATAGTTAGGGCTAATGAAAGAAGTTTGATGCTTTTCATACAGTGTTTTTTTTCGTTATTTAAGAATAATTTATTTTTTCTTCAGAACAGGTTTTCCGTCTTTAGTAGTAATAATCACGACACCTTTTTTTCCTTTTTCACCATAAATCGGAACTGCTTTTTCGGGTTGCAAAATGACTACAGTTTCAATTTTTTGCTTGTTCAAAGGTGCATACGGACTTGTTGGATTCGGACCAAAAAGTTCTTGTTCTGTGTAATAGATTTTGTTAATAATGTACAATGGTTCAGGTAACTCGAGAATAAAATCAATTTCTTCTTCATCAAGATTAGATAATTTTTCTTTAGAAACTTCTCCGTTCAAAATCAATAAAGGTTCTTCTTTTTTTGTTTTTTTATCTTTAATTGCTACAGAATCAAATTCTAAACTTTTTACTTCATCATAGGTCACACCACGAGAATCAAATTTCGGACTACCAAACCACGAAGAAGATGCAGCGCTTGACTTTTGCTTAGACGCTTCCGTAATCTTGTTTTTCATTAGTTTATCGTCATTATTTTCAGCATCCATATCGAGCTCTTGGCTTGCTACTGCTGCAGGTTTTGAGATTTGTTCTTTTAAAATTTCAGAAGCATTTTCTTTAATTTTTGGGCTTTCAATTTCAGTTGAAACTATGCCATTTTGATTTTCTAATGAATCTTGAATTAGTGGTTTTTCAGCTTCTTTTATTACGATTTCATTAATAGGTGAAACAATTTCTTTTTCGGTTTTGAAAAATTGATATCCGACAGTTACAACTAACGCTACTGAAGCCGCAATCATTACTATCTTCCAATTGTTGTTATGTTTCTTTTCAACCTTCGTATCTAATTTAGCATCGATACGCGACCAAACTTTTTCCATTGACGGAAAGTCTTGCTGTTCTGCATTTTCAGCAGCCGATTTGATTTTGTTGAATAAATTATCTTGATTATCCATTACTTATTTTACTTGTTGATAATAATGATTGTTGACTAATTCTTTTAATTTAGTTTTGGCAACATTCAGTTGTGATTTCGACGTTCCTTCTGATATTTTAAGCATACTAGCTATTTCTTTGTGACCGTAACCTTCAATCACAAAGAGGTTAAAAATAGTTTTGCATCCTTCTGGAATAAAATTTAGTAAATTCAGTAAATCTTCTTCCTCTAACTGGGTTTCTGGTAAAGTTTCGGGTTGCAGTTGAATGCTCGCGTCTTCGATATAAATATTAAAGTTTACATTTCTTTTTAACTGAAGCAAACACTGATTTACAACAATTTTTCTTGCCCAAGCTTCAAATGCTCCTAATTCTTTCAACTGGTCCATTTTAGTAAAAATAGAGTAGAAGGCATCGGCCAATACTTCTTCTATTTCTTCTTCTTTTTTTAAATACCGTTTGCAAGTGCGATATAACTTAGGCGACATCAGTTCGTAAACTTGTCGCTGTGCATCGCGTTGCATTTTTCGGCAGTTAATTAATATCGTTTCGTTTATCACAATTAAAGGTCTTTATTGTAAAGAGCACATTTTTTATAAAAAGGTTGGGACAGAGTTAAAAAAAGTTTTCAGTGTTCAGATTAAAGAACAGATATTAGTTTATATCTTAATAACCAACTTATAAATATTCGATTCTAAAACTTCAGTATCATTATCTTCACAAAGTAAAAATTCAATTTCTTTTTCTGATTTTTTGAAAAGTGTAATTCCTTCAAATTTTTGTGTATCTGTAATTTTTTCGGTGAAATCAATTTTCATTGTGACTACATCAATTCTACCAATAATGCTTCCCAGAATTTCACCATCATTATAAGTAGAATCGGTATTTTCAGCAGTTGCTAAAAAATAAATCTTATCTTCTACAAGGATAGCATCGGTAAAACTTGTACGAATACCATCTATTTTTGGAAGTTTGAATTTATTGGATAAAATTCGGAATTCATTAGTCAAATTTTTTGCATCAACTGTAAAAACTATATTCTTGTTGTGTTTTCCATTTCCTCTATTGAATAAAAACCAACTTTCACCATTAAAAATTGCACCTTCTAAATTGAAATCTTCAGGTTTGATCTCACCAAAAGATTGCATCGCAAGGTATAAATTTGTTAAATCGTTGCTAGCAATAACTTTCTTAGTTTTAGCGTCAACTTGAACCATTACATTACGATTTTCAGTCGAACCTGAACCAAAAATGTATAAACTGTCTTGATGTTTTGTAATAGCTTCAAAATCAGGTTTGAATTTTTTAGCAATATTTTCTTCTGAGTTTTTGATAGAGTTATCCCGACTATTTTGACTTTTATTTCTCTCGTCAATAGACAGATTACCTGAAATACCATTTGCCTTCTAAGATGTACTTGCTGAGATATTCGTAGCAGTTTTTAGATCTCTTGTCGATTTTGATTGCTTACTCTTCCAGTTATAAGATTAGTTGATTGGTGTAGCGGAGTTTAATTGACTACTAATATAACTCGTCTTTTAAATACTATTCAATAATTAAGATACCGTTG